>MKSU01000008.1 GCA_001897375.1 Sphingomonas sp. 67-36
ACCACGACAAGCCCGACGCGCAATATGCCGAAGCCGGCCTCGATGCAGACCATATCCTCGATACCATACTCAAAACTCTCCGGTGGAATGAGCGCGTCGCCGGGGAACGCCAGATCGGATGAGACGCCTGCTCCCGGCGCTGATTGCGCTGCCGCTCCTCTCCGCCGCAGCGCCGGAAAGCGGCGTGCTGACCATTGACGTCGGCAACGTCCGCGTCGGCAAGGGGGTGGTTCATGTCGATGTCTGCCCGGAGGCGAAGTTTCTGAAGGAGGACTGCCCATGGTCCGGCAACGCCCGCGCGCGGGTGGGGGAGACGCGGGTGACGGTGGGCAACCTGCCGGCCGGGCGCTATGCGGTGCAGGCGTTCCTCGACGAGAACGGCAACGGCAAGGTCGATCGCGGCTTCCTCGGCATCCCGAAGGAAGGGGTCGGCTTCTCGAACGACGCGAAGATCCGCCTCGGCCCGCCGAAATTCGCCGACGCCGAGTTCGCCTTTGACGGCACCGGCCGCACGATCCGGCTGAACCTGCGCTATTTCACGGGGCCGTCCGGCCCGCCCGCGCGCTGAGCATGATGAACCCCGTCCCGCGCGCCGTCGCGGCGAGCATCGCCCGTCCGTGGCTGACGATCGTCGCCGCGCTGGTGCTGGCGGCGCTGGCGCTGGCGGTCGTCGCAGATCGCTTCGCGATGACCACCGACACGGCGGAGCTGATCTCCCCCAATGTCGATTGGCGCAAGCAAGAGCGGGCGATGGAGACCGCCTTCCCGCAGCTCCGCGACGTCATGCTGGTGATGATCGACGGCGCGACGCCCGAGCAGGCGGAGGATGGGGCGACCCGCCTCGCCACGCGGCTCGCGGCGGACAAGGCGCATTTCCGCCGCGTCTCGCGCCCGGACGGGGGCGACTTCTTCGGCCGTGAGGGGCTGCTGTTCGGGTCGGAGAAGGATGTCCGCGACGCCACCTCCGCGCTGATCGAGGCGCAGCCGATGCTTGGCCCCCTCGCCGCCGATCCCAGCCTGAGGGGCGTCGCCGGTGCGGTGGCGACGATGGCGGACGGGGTGGCGGCGGGACAGGTTTCCGCCGACCGGATCGACAAGCCGGTCCGCGCGCTCGCCGACGCGGTGGACGGCGCGTTGGCGGGCAAGCCCAGGCCCTTTTCGTGGCAGACGCTGTTCGGCGGACAAGGCGGCGCGCTGGCCGCGCCGACCCGGCGACTGATCCTCGTCCAGCCGGTGCTCGATCACGGCGCGCTGATGCCCGGCGAGACGGCCGAGGAGGCGGTGCGGCAGGCGGCCGGCGCGCTCGGGCTAGACGCCGCGCATGGCGTCCGCGTGCAGCTCACCGGCGAAGTGCCGCTCGCCGACGAGGAATTCGCCACCTTGCAGGAGAATATCGGCCTCGTCGGCGCGATCATGCTTGGGGCGATGCTGATAACGCTCTGGCTGGCGACGCGCTCGGCGCGGCTGGTCGCGGCGATCCTCGCCACCATCCTGCTCGGCCTCGTCATCACCATGGCGATCGGGCTGCTCGCGGTGGGGCGGTTCAACCTGATCTCGATCGCGTTCATCCCGCTGTTCGTCGGACTGGGCGTGGATTTCGGCATCCAGATCTGCGTCCGCTACAATGCCGAGCGCGCGAGCGGCGCGGCGCCCGATGCGGCGCTGCGCCAGGCCGCCGCCGTGCTCGGCGCGCCACTGACGCTGGCGGCGGGGGCGATCTTCCTCGGCTTCGGCGCGTTCCTGCCGACCGAATATATCGGCATCGCCGAGCTGGGCGTGATCGCCGGGCTGGGCATGGTTGTCGCGCTGGCGCTGAGCGTGACATTGCTGCCCGCGCTGGTGATCGTGTTCCGGCCGGGCGCGCCGCGCGGCGAGACGGGCTTTGCGCGGCTCGCGCCGATCGATCGTCTGCTGGAGCGACGGCGCGGCGCGGTGCTGTGGACGTTCGTGGCGGCGCTGGCCGCGAGCATCGCGCTGCTGCCGTGGGTGGTGTTCGATTTCAACCCGCTCCACCTGCGCGATCCCCATGCCCCCGCGATGCGCGCGCTGGCCGAGCTGACCCGCGATCCCGACCGCACGCCCAACACGATCGACGTGCTTGCCGCCAACCGCGCCGACGCAGCGACGCTGGCCGCGCGGCTCGCGAAGTTGCCGGAGGTGTCGCACGTCGTCTCGCTCGACAGCTTCGTGCCGGAGGATCAGCCGCCCAAGCTCGCGCTGATCCAGGATGCGGCGCTGCTGCTCGATGTGACGATCAACCCGCTCGACGTCGCGCCGCCGCCCGCCGATGCCGATCTCGTCGCGTCGCTGGGCCAAAGCGCGGTGAAGCTGCGCGCCGCGGCGAAGGGCGATGCGGCGGGGCAAGACATGCTGCGCCTCGCCGATGCGTTCGACCGGCTGGCGCGCGCGTCCGCCGCGAAACGCGCCGCGGTCAACGCGCTGCTCGTCCGCCCGCTCGGCGTGATGCTCGATCAGATGCGCCTCGCGCTTCAGGCGTCCCCTGTCACCCGCGCCGACCTGCCGCCCGATCTGGTGCGGGACTGGGCCGCGCCGGACGGGCGGATGCGGTTGCAGGTCTTTCCCGCCGGTAACAGCAACGACAACACGGTAATCCGCCGCTTCCGCGCGGCGGTGGCGGGCGTGACCCCGGCGATCTCCGGCCTGCCGGTCGCGACCCAGGCGGCGGCGGGCACGGTGGCGGGCGCGTTCGTCAAGGCCGGGATCATCGCCTTCCTGCTGGTCAGCGCCCTGCTGTTCGCGGTGCTGCGCGATCTGCGCGAGGTGGCCTTCACGCTCGCGCCGGTGGTGCTGTCGATCTTCCTCACGCTCGGAAGCTGCGTGCTGATCGGCCAGCCGATCAACTTCGCCAACATCATCGCCTTCCCGCTGCTGTTCGGGGTGGGCGTCGCCTTCCATATCTATTTCGTGATGGCGTGGCGGGCGGGAGCGACCGGGCTGCTGCAATCGAGCCTAGCGCGCGCCGTGCTGTTCAGCGCGCTTGCGACCGGCACGGCGTTCGGCAGCCTGTGGCTGTCGCGCCATCCGGGCACCGCCAGCATGGGTGAGATATTGATGATCTCCTTGGTCTGGACGCTGATCTGCGCCTTGATCTTCGAGCCGGCGCTGCTCGGCCCGCCCGAGCGGAAGCGGCACAATGAACCCGCACCACGCTGAGATCGCCGCGATCCCGCTGTTCGAGAGGGTGCCGGCCGACGCGCTCGATGAACTGGTCGCGCGGATGCGGATAAGGGCGCTGCCGCGCGGCGGGCGGGCGTTCGATCAGGGCGAGCCGGTCGAGCGCGCGCATGTGCTGCTGTCCGGCGCGGTGCGGATATCGCAGGCGGGGAGCGACGGCGGGCAGGTGGCGCTGCGCTTCATCGGGCCGGGCGAGATATTCGGCAGCGTCGCGATCTTCACCGACGGGCAATATCCGGCGGACGGCGTGGCGATGACCGATTCGGTCGAGGTAAGCTGGGGGCGGGCCGAGTTGCTCGCGCTGACCGAGCGCCATCCCCGAATCGCGCTCAACCTGATCGCGATCGTCGGCCACCGGCTGGCGGAGCTGCAGAACCGGGTGCGCGAGATGGCGACGCAGCGCGCCGAGAGCCGCATCGCCAACACGTTGCTGCGGCTCGGCGCGCAGGCCGGGCGCGCGACCGCCGCCGGCACCGAGATCGCCTTCCCGCTGCGGCGCAAGGATATCGCCGACATTTCCGGGACGACGCTCTACACGGTGAGCCGGACGCTGGGCGACTGGCGCCGCCGCGGGCTGATCGCCGCCGCCGGGCGCGGCGTGGTCCTGACGCTGCCGCTGGAACTGCGCCGCATCGCCGAGAGCGTGTGAGCGCCGTTGGCGCTGGAATTTCACGTTCCGCGCGATTAGGATGGCCGGCGATGGGGATGGAGTACCCCCGATAACCGCCGTACCGGCTGATGACTCCTGTCATGCGTTGCAAAGGGCGCGGGCAGGGGCTGACCTTCCTCCCGGCCGAAGGGAGAAGAAGATGGCACCGAACTCGAAACAGGCGCGCGCGCGATGGTGACGCCGTTGTGGCTCGCCGCCGGGGGGGCGCTCGGCACGTTGCTGCGCTACTGGATCAACCTGCTCATCACCGCGCGGTTCGGCGAGAGCCTGCCGTGGGGCACGATCTTCATCAACATCACCGGATCGTTCGTCATCGGGCTGTTCGCCGCACTGACCGAGCCGGGCGGGCGGCTGATGGTGCCGCCCGATATCCGCCTGTTCGTGCTGGTCGGCGTGTGCGGCGGCTACACCACTTTCTCCTCCTTCAGCCTCCAGACGCTGACGCTGTTGCAGACCGGGCAGCCGGTGCGCGCGATCGTCAATGTCGTCGCCTCGGTCGTGCTGTGCCTGCTCGCGGTGTGGCTCGGCCATTCGGCGCCGGCGGTGCTGCACGGGGTGAGGAATTGAGATGCGCCTGCTCGCCATCCTGACCGGCGCGCGCAGCGCCGCCTCCTGCCTCGACGCGGCGGTGATCGCCGCGCGGTCGTTCGACGGCGCCAGTGTCGAGGCGCTGCACGTCATGGTCGATCCCGAGCGGATCGTCGCCGCCAGCGAGGAGATCAATCTCCAGCGGTTGCGCGAGCATGACGAGGGGACGCCGCAACAGCGCGCCGATGCGATCCGCGCCGCCTTCCTCGACTGGAGCGCGAGCGTGCCGGAGGGGACGCCGGGCGTCGGCTGGAAGGTGCTGACCGGGCCGGAGGAGGAGACGGTCGATCGCGCGGCGCGCGCCGCCGACGTGATCGTGCTCGTCCTCGCGCGTGAGGCGAACACGGACAGCGCCGACGCCTTCCACGCCGCGATCTTCCGCAGCGGCAAGCCGGTGCTGGTCGTCCCCTCGGGCTGGCGCGGCGATGCGCGCAGCGTGTTCGCGACCATCGCCGTGGCGCTGAGCGACAGCGAGGCGACGCGTCACGCGATCGAGGGCGCCGGCCCATGGCTGCGCACCGCCCGGCGGGTGATCGCGATCCATATCGGCGACCGGGGCGAAGCCGCGCTGGCGGTGACGCGGCTATTGCTCGAAACGGGCGCGGAACCAGAGCTTCATGCGGTGCCGCCGGGCAAGTCAAATCTCGGGCAGCAGATTGTCGAGGAAGCGCGGTCGATCGGCGCGGACCTGCTCGTCGCCGGCGCCTATCGTCATTCGGAGGTGATCGAATGGCTGCTCGGCGGCACCACCCGCCATCTGCTCGCCGCCGCCGACCTGCCCGTGCTGCTGGCGCATTGAGGACAAGAAAAAATTGGCAGGACTCCGCCGGCCCGTCAGGTTAACCATGCCCTGAGGGGACAGGGGGGCAAAGTGTGGAGGAACGTGATCCGGCCGGGCCGGTGGCGCAGGTGCGGTTCCGCCGCCCGCAAGGGAGGCTCGGCGAATATATCACCGCTTATTACTTCGTCGAGATCAGCGCCGCGCCGGGCACCGTAATCGAGGACATGCTCCACCCCGAATGGGGCAATCTGCGCTTCGTCGTCGGAGAGGAATGGGAAGTCGCCACGCATGGCGGGCAATTCATGCGCGGCCTCACCGCCGCCTTGTTCGGCCCCACCTCGCGCGCGCGCCTGATCCGCGCGCGGCCGGGAACGGTGATCGGCGTCGGCTTCACGCCGCAGGGCTGGGTGCATCTCGTCGGGGTCGCGGCGGGCGCGCTGGCGGACGAACTGGTGTCGGCGGAACAGGTGTTGCGCGGGATCGAACCGCTCCGCGACGGTTTGTCCCGGGCGACCGATGACGAAACACGCTCCGCCTTGCTCGACGATTATTTCGGCTGGCTGTCACGTGCCGGGCGGCCGCACGATCCCCGGATCGACATGATCGCCGGCGCGCTGGAGGAGACGGTCGAGCATACCGTCGAGGAACTGGCGCTGCTCGTCGGCATGAACACGACGCAACTCGCGCGCGCCTGCCGGCGCTGGTTCGGCTTCACCGCGAAAGTCCTGCTGCGCCGCCAGCGGTTCCTGCGCACGCTGGCGAAGCTGATGGAGCCGGGCGGCCAGCCGATCGGCCGCGTCATCGACGAATCCTATTACGATCAATCGCATTTCAACCGTGAATTCCGGCATTTCATGGGGATGGCGCCGCGCGCCTATTTTTCCCGGCCGCGCTCAATCCTGCGGCCCGCCACCGCCAACCGCGCGGCGGAAGTCGGGGAGGCGTTGCAGGGCCTCCACCAGAACGCGCGCGCCTGGCCCGGCCGGTGATTGCCGCGAACGCGTGTCGTGCGCCGAGCGGAGATCGCCCCCTCCCGCTCCCGCGCCGAACGGGATGGAGGAAACTCGACGCCTGACGTGCTGATGCCGGGCGCATGGGATGGGACCGGCTGCCGGTCTCAGGCGTTGCCGCGTCGGCGGCGCGTTTCCCAGCCCTTCTTCGCCGCCGCCGAGCGCTGCTCGGCGCTCTGGCTCGATCCGCCCTTGTGGCCACCCTTGCGCGACGGCTCGTAATTTTCCGCCTTGCCGCGCCCGGAGCCGGATTTCTTGCCGCCGCCGGTTTCCTTGTTCACCGTCGCCCAGGCGCGCCGCTCGGCCTCCTTGTGGCCGGTGCCACGCTTCTCATAGCCTTCCTCGATATGCTCGGCCTGGCGCTTCTGCTTGTCGGTGTAGCTCGACTTGTCTCCACGGGGCATCGCATCCTCCTCGTCGCCCCCGTGCCCGGAAAACGCGCGAGGGAGGATAAGGGTGCGGATCAGGCCGGCTCGACCTCGATGCAGAGAGTCTTTGCGTCGATATAGTCGCGGATGCCGTAGACCGATCCTTCGCGACCGATGCCGGATTCCTTGACCCCGCCGAACGGCGCGACCTCGGTGGAGATCAGCCCGGTGTTCACCCCGACCATGCCATATTGCAGCCCCTCGCCGACCCGCCATGTCCGCGACAGGTCGCGCGTGAAGAGATAAGCGGCGAGGCCGGCGGCGGTGTCGTTCGCCAGCGCGATCACCTCGGCCTCGGTATCGAAGCGGACGAGGCCGGCGACCGGCCCGAACGTCTCCTCGCGGCACAGCAGGGCGTCGGCCGGCACGTCGGTCAGCACCGTCGGCTCGAAGAAGGTGCCGGGGCCGGGGATGGCATGGCCGCCGCGCAGCAGATGCGCACCGCGCGCCAGTGCGTCCTCGATATGCTTCGCGACCTTCGCCCGCGCGCGCTCGTCGATCAACGGCCCCTGCTGCGTTTCGTCGGCGAGGCCGTCGCCGACCGCCAGCGTGCCCACCGCCGCCGCCAGCCGCTCGGCGAAGGCGTCATAGACCCCCGCCTGCACATAGAGCCGGTTGGCGCAGACGCAGGTCTGCCCGGTGTTGCGGAACTTGGAGGCGATCGCCCCCGCCACCGCCTTGTCCAGATCGGCGTCGTCGAACACGATGAACGGCGCGTTGCCGCCCAGCTCCAGCGAGACGCGCTTCACCGTCCCGGCGCACTTCGCGGCGAGCAGCTTGCCCACCGGGGTCGAGCCGGTGAAGGTGAACTTGCGCACGCGCTGATCGGTGGTGACGACCTCGCCGATCGCGACCGCATCGCCCGTCACGATGTTGAGCACGCCGGCCGGCACCCCGGCCTCCTCTGCCAGCACGGCGAGCGCCAGCGCGGAATAGGGGGTAAGCTCTGACGGCTTGAGGACGACGGTGCAGCCCGCCGCGAGCGCCGGGCCGACCTTGCGCGTGATCATCGCCGCCGGGAAGTTCCACGGGGTGATCGCGGCGACCACGCCGACCGGCTCCTGCACCACCACCAGCCTCTTGTCGGCGGCATGGCCGGGGATCGTGAGGCCGTTGATGCGCCGTGCCTCCTCCGCGAACCATTCGAGGAAAGCGGCGGCATAGGACACCTCGCCGCGCGCCTCGGCCAGCGGCTTGCCCTGCTCGGCGGTCATCAGCTTCGCGAGATCGTCGCCATGCTGCTCCATCAGCGCATGCCAGCGCTTGAGCACCGTGGCGCGCTCCTTCGCGGACTTCGCCTTCCACAGCGGGAAGGCCGCCGCCGCCGCCGTGACCGCCTGTTCGGCCTCGACGGCGCCCATCATCGGCACCGTGCCGATCACCGCGCCGGTCGCCGGGTTGGTCACGTCGAGCGCCGCTGAGGCCGTCACCCACTCGCCGCCGATATACCCCGCCTCGCGCAGCAGATCGGGACGGGCCAGCGGCGGGCGGGCGGCGGGGTCGTTCATGTCGCTCTCTCTCACATCATCCCGCGCGACGTTCCGCGCGGGCGTTATCCCTGGTGCGGCGGCATCAGCGGCGATGTCGCGCCTTCGGCATATTCGGCCTGGATCCGCGCGGCGGTGTCGCGCACATGGCGGATCAGATCGTCGCCCGGCACCGGATCGACCAGCGCCGACGACAGCACCAGCCCGATCGTCGCGGCGATCCCGCCGTCGGAATCGAAGATCGGCGCGGAGATGCCGCCCAGCCCATTGCCGCGCGCGTCCGCTTCGAAATCGACGCCATGGCGCGCGAGATTGGCGCGGACGTGCTCGGCATCGACCGGCTGGCGCTCGAAGAAGGCGGTGAGCCGCGCGGCGGGCGACTTGGGCAGTTCCAGCAGCGTGCCGGGCTGGATCACCACGCCCGGCTCGAACTCGTTCGGCACCGCCGTCACCACCATCGCGCCGGTGCGGGCGGGGAGCGTCTGCACGGCGGTATGCCCCGTCCGGTCGCGCAGCACGCGCAGGAACGGGCGGGCCAGCTCGACGATATTGCTGCGGTAGATCGCCGCTCGCCCGAACTTCAGCAGCTTCCGTCCGAAGACATAGCCGCCGCCGTGCGGCGCGCGATCGACCAGCCCCAGTCGGGTCAGCGTCTGCAGGTGCCGCGACACGCGTGCCTTGGTCATGCCAAGGTCACGCGCGAGATCGGTGACGCGGACAGGACCGAAGGAATCGGTCAGACTGTCGAGGATGCGGACCGTGACTTCGACGCTTTTCACCGAAGCCGGCCGTTCATCCATATTCTCGGTCATTCGTTCCCGATCTTTTGTGTTGTCCCCCGCGCGCGAAGCATGGGGGGACGCCGGGGAAGAAGCAAGCAGCCGATCGACCGGCCGTCAGCTCACCGCCGCGATCGCCTGCGCGACATGCTCCACGTTGCGCGGCGTGAGGCCGGCGATGTTCGCGCGGCTCGATCCGGTGACATGGACATGCCATTCCTCGCGCAGCCGGCGCACCGCGTCGCCGGAAATGCCCAGCATCGCGAACATGCCGTGCTGGCCGGCGAGGAAGGAGTAATCGCGCCGGTTGTTGCCGGAAAGCAGGCGGACCAGCTCGTGGCGCATGTCGCGGATGCGGTTGCGCATCGCCGCCAGTTCCTGCTCCCACGTCGCGCGCAGCGTCGCGTCGCCGAGGATGTGCGCGACGATCGCCGCGCCGTGATCGGGCGGCATCGAATAATTGGTGCGGACCACCGGCAGCAGGTTGCCGAGCGCGGTGTCGGCCTGCCCCGGATTGGCGCCGACCACGGTCAGCGCGCCGGTGCGCTCGCGATAGAGCGCGAAATTCTTCGAGCAGGAGCTGGCCACGATCATCTCCGGCAGCCGCTCGGCGAGGATCGCGAGGCCCTGCCGGTCCTCCTCCAGCCCTTCCGCGAAGCCGAGATAGGCGAGATCGACCAGCGGCGTCGCGCCGGAGCGGGCGACCGCATCCGCGATCTCCGCCCATTGCGCCGCGCTCGGGTCCGCGCCCGAAGGATTGTGGCAGCAGCCGTGGAGCAGCACGGTGTCGCCGGCACGCAGGTCGGCGAGCGCGCTCATCATCTCGTCCAGCTTCAGCGTGCCGGTGGCGATGTCGTAATAGGGATAATTGACGATCTCGAAGCCGGCGACGCCGAAGATCGCGGGATGGTTCGCCCAGGTCGGATCGGGCAGGAAGATGCGCTTGCCGGTGCCGAACTTGCCGATGAAGTCCGCCGCGACGCGCAGCGCGCCGGTGCCGCCGACCGTCTGGATCGTCCGCGCGCGGGCATGGGCGTCGGAGCCCTCGCGGAACAACAGGCCGCGCGTCCGTTCGTTATACTCAGGGTTGCCGGCCGAGGAGAGGTAGCGCTTGGTCGACTGCCCCTCCACCAGCGCGCGCTCCGCCGCCTTGACGGTCGGCAGGACGATCACTTCGCCATGCTCGTCCTTGTAGATGCCGATGCCGAGATCGACCTTGTCGGGCGAGGGGTCTCGGGCAAAGGCCTGGGCCATTCCCAGGATCGGATCTATCGGTGCTTCGGGCAGTTGGGCAAACATCGTCATTCCCATTTTCAGGTATCGTTATCCGATACATTGGAACGTATTGCGATACAACATGCTTGTCGTGTTTTGCGCTGCGAGACGCGGGAAGCGCTCAATATTGGATACCGGTCAGGCCATGCGCTTCCGCTCCGGCGCGCTCACGCTCCAGCGCACGACGCAGCGGAGCAAGCTGGCGGACGCGCGCGGCGTGGCCAATGATCGCGGGATAGTCGGCCAACGGAAAGCCGCCCTTCTCCGCAACGTTGCACAGCCAGAACAGATAGACATCGACGATCGACCAGCGATCATCATACCACCAGCGCCCGTCCACCCCGGCGGCGATGCGCGTACATTCGGCGGCGAACTTGCGCATCCCGTCGGCCTTCACGTCCGTCGGATCGCCGATGGTATATTTGTCGGGCGCGCGAATCTGTCGCATCGCCGGATGCAGCGTGGAGGAGCACCACAGAAGGTCGCTGAGCGGCGCGATGTCGCTCACCGGATCGTCATCGTGCGGCAGCAGCCCCGCCGCCGGGAATTGCCGGTCGAGAAAGACGAGGATTGCGGCGTTCTCGGTCATGATCCGCCCGTCGATCGCCAGCGCGGGCACCTTGCCCTTCGGATTGACGCGCGCGTAACCGGCGGACTTCTGCTCGTCCGCTCGGATGTTAACCAGCCGATCGCGATAGGGCACGCCGGCCGCCTCCAGCGCGGTCATGGTGACGCGCGAGCAGGCGCCCGGAAAGAAATAGAGCGTCAGGTCCATTGCCGGTTCCCGGAAAACTGGGTCCGCCGCGCGGGCGGCAAGATCAGGCGCCGGCGGGAAGCCGGACGGTCTGGAGCTGCATATATTCGTCCAGCCCGTGCAGGCCGAACTCCACCCCGATCCCCGATTGCTTCGCCCCGCCGAACGGCACGTCGGGCGAGATCTTGGAATGGCTGTTGACCCATGCCGTGCCGCATTCGAGCCGCTGCGCAAGCTCGGCCGCGCGGCCGATATCGGTCGACCAGACCGATCCGCCGAGGCCGTTCTCGCTCGCATTGGCGCGCGCCAGCACGTCCTCCACGTCGCTGTAGCGGATGATCGGCAGGACCGGGCCAAACTGCTCCTCATCGACGATGCGGTTGCCGTCGGTCACGTCGACCACCACGGAGAGCGGGAAGAAGTAGCCCTCGCCGTCCAGCGGCTTGCCCCCGGCGAGGAAACGGCCGCCCTGCGCGCGGGCGTCTTCCGCCAGCGTGCTGACGTAATCGAACTGCCGCCGGTTCTGGAGCGGCCCGTATTGCGTCGCGGGATCGGTGCCGGGGCCGACCTTCGCGGCCGCCGCCAGTGCGGCCACTTTCTCCGCGAGCGCGTCGTGCAGGCTGTCATGGACATAGACGCGCTTGATCGCCGCGCAGATCTGTCCGCTGTTGCCGAAGGCATATTGGAAAATCTGCGGCGCGATCGCCTCGACATCGGCGTCGGGCAGGACGATCGCGGCGTCGTTGCCGCCCAGCTCCAGCGTCAGCCGCTTCAGGTTGGCCGCGCCGTCGCGCATGATCGCGCGACCGGTGGGGGTGGAGCCGGTGAACACCACCTTGTCGATATCGGGATGCTTCGCGATGCCCGATCCGATCTCGATATCGCCGGTCACCACGTTCCACACGCCGGCGGGCAGGTGCCGGGCGGCGATCTCCACCATGCGCAGCGTCGCCAGGGGCGTGTTGGGCGATGGCTTCTGCACCACCGTATTGCCGGCCACCAGCGCGGGGATGACGTGCCAGATCGCGATCATCACCGGGAAGTTCCACGGCGTGATCGAGCCGACCACGCCCAGCGGCTTGCGGTGGATTTCGACGCGGCCGCCGTCCGCCTGCTCGATCCGCTCGACCGCGGGACGGAAGCCGGCGGTGGTGCGTGTCCAGTGGATCGCGCCGTGGATCTCGCCCACCGCCGCCGCCAGCGGCTTGCCCTGCTCGCGCGAGAGCAGCGCGCCGAGGTCGTCGGCTTCGGCGGCCAGCGCATCTGCGAAGGCATGGATCATCTCCGCGCGGCGCTCGATCGGTGTCGCGGCCCAGCCGGTGAAGGCGCCGCGCGCGGCGGCGACCGCCTGATCGAGCTGCGCGACGCTCGCCAGAGGGCATTGCGCGAACTCGGCGCCGGTGGCGGGGTCGATCACCGCGAAGCTGTCGGCGCAGGGCACGGCCTTGCCGCCGATGGTCAGTGCGAAGGCCATGTTCGTCTCCTCTGTCATGTTCAGGCGCGGCATGTCCGCAGCAGCGCGCGTCCGCCGTTCGCGAGCAGCCCGATGTCGGTGCCGATCGAGATGAAGGCGAAGCCCTGCCCGGCGCGCGCGCGCGCGTCGTCGGTATCGAGGGCGAAGATGCCGGCGGGCTTGCCGGCGGCGCCGATCGCAGCGAAGGCACGGTCGATCGCCGCCTGCACCTCCGGCGCGCGCGGATTGCCGAGATAGCCGAGCGAGGCGGCGAGGTCGGCGGGGCCGATGAACAGGCCGTCGACGCCCTCCACCGCCGCGATCTCCTCCACGGCGGCCAGCGCCGCGCCGCTCTCGATCTGCACGATGATGCCGACGCGCTCGTGCGCGGTGGCGAGATAGTCCGCCTGCGCCCCGAAGCGCGAGGCGCGGCTGGTGGAGCTGGCGACGCCGCGAATGCCGCGCGGCGGGAAGCGCGAGGCGGCGACGATCGCCTCAGCCTGCGCCGCGCTGTCGACCATCGGGATCAGCAGGGTGGTGAACCCGATATCGAGATATTGCTTGATGCTCACCGCATCGCCCACCGGCGGCCGCGCGATGACGTGGACCGGGTAGGGGGCGACCGCTTGCAACTGGCCGAGCAGGGTCTGCGCATTATTGGGCGCGTGCTCCCCGTCAAACAGCAGCCAGTCGAAGCCCGCGCCCGCGCAGATTTCCGCCGTGTAATTGGAGGCAAGCGCCTGCCACAGCCCGAGCCGGGCGCCGGGCGCCGCGTCGATCCATTCGCGAAACGCGCTCATGCGAAGCGCACCGAGATGGCGCCGAGCGGGCCGAAATCGACGTGGAACGTGTCGCCGGCGCGCGCCGGCACCGGCGCGGTGAAGCTGCCGCCGAGGATGATCTCGCCCGCCGCCAGCGTCTCGCCATAGGGATGCAGCTTGTTCGCCAGCCACGCCGGGCCGAGCGCGGGATGGCCGAGCACGGCGGCGGCGACGCCCGAATCCTCGATCACGCCGTTGCGGTAGATCAGCGCCGAGACCCAGCGCAGGTCGATATCGTGCGGCCGCACCGGCCGGCCGCCGAGCACCAAGCCGGCGTTGGCGGCATTGTCGGAGATGGTGTCGAACACCTTGCGCGTCGTGCCGGTGGCGCGATCGACCTGCTCGATTCGCGCGTCGATGATCTCGATCGCCGGGACGATGTAATCCACCGCGTCGAGCACGTCGAACAGGGTGCAATCGGGACCGCTGAGCGGCTGTTTCAGGCGGAAGGCCAGCTCCACCTCGACGCGTGGCACGATGAAGCGCCCGATCGGGATGTCGCGCCCGTCGGGGAACAGCATGTCGTCGAGCAGCAGGCCGTAATCCGGCTCGACGATGTTCGACGACCGCTGCATCGCGCGGCTGGTCAGCCCGATCTTGTGGCCGATGGCTTTGCGCCCCTCGGCGATCTTGCGCCGCGTCCAGGCGCGCTGGATCGCATAGGCGTCCTCGATCGTGATCTCGGGGTGGCGCAGCGAGAATTGCGCGATCTGCGTGCCGCCGCGCTCGGCTTCGTGCAGCTCGTTCGCGAGCTGGTCGATCAGGTCGGGGGGCAGGGCCATCGTGGGATTACTTCTTCGCGGCGAGGCGCTGGTGGATGGTGTTGTGCTTCCACCCCTCCGCTTCCTCGACATAGAGGGAAAGGGCGAGCGGGCGGCGCTCGAACAGGTCGCCGAGGAACGACTTCACCGCGGCGAACATCTGGTCGAAGAACGCCTTGCGGAACGCCGCGTCGCGGCCCGCGCCCATCTTCACGTCGATGTTGATGAAGGCGTCGTCGGGGCCTTTGCCATCCGCGATGACGTAATCGGTCAGCCGGATCGCGCGGACGCGGATGCCGCCGACCGGGAAGACGCCGCCGGATCGCTCGCGCATCTCCGCCGCGATCAGCGCGAGCAGGCCGGGAAGGTCGAACTCACCTTCCAGGTTGGCGGTCCATTCGACGGTGGCGTGCGCCATCACACGATCTCCGACCGGCCGATCACGCAGCCGGTGCTGAAGATCGGGATCGGCTGGTAGAAGTCGATATGCCCCTTGCCGCCCGCGGCGGCGGCGGCGGCGATCAGCGTGCGGATCTCATAGCCGCCCTGGCCGCCGTCGGCATAGGTCTCGGCATCGGTATAGGCGGTCATCCGCGCCTCGTCGCCGGAGGCCCAGCGGGCGAGGAACTCGCGGTCCCACGCCTCGTTGATACGCCCGCTGTCCGGCGTGCACGGCCAGTGCGAGATGCCGCCGGTGCCGACCAGCGCGATCCGCTGCGGCACCTTGTCGGCGGCGCGGCGCAGCGCGCGGCCGAAGGCATAAGCGCGGTGCAGCGGGGTGAGCGGCGGCCCCTGGCAGTTGATGTTGGCGGGGATCACCGTCAGCTCGTTGTCCGGATCGAGGAAGTGCAGCGGCACCATGATGCCGTGGTCGAACTTCCATTCCTCGGCATAAGCGACGTCGACCGTCTGCTGCACCTCGGCGATCAGCCGGCGCGACAGCTCCGCGTCGCCGCGCATGCGCTGGCGCGGGATGCGCAGCCATTCCGGGTCCTCGATCGGCCCGTCATAATGATCCGCCGCGCCGATCGCATAGGCGGGCATGTTGTCCATGAAGAAATTGGCGAAATGCTCCGCCGCGACGACGATCAGCACCTCGGCGCCGGCCGCGCGGATCGCGTCGCGCATCCCGCGATAGGCGGCGTAATAGGGATCGCGAAGCTCGGGCGGCGCCATGTCCGCCCGCCCGGTGATGCCCGGCCCGTGGCTGCAAATACCGCTGAACACGAGGGTCATACGCCTGCCACCTTGTCGTCATAGCCGGTCGTCATGGCATAGACGCCGGCGCGGATCGGGCCGTGCTGTCGCACGCCGTCGCGCATCCGCTGGAGATAATCGGCCCATTCGATCCGCATGAACGCGGCGAAATGCATCAGGATCTGCCCGTTGACGCCGAGCACGTAGAGCAACCCGATATCCGGCTCCAGCACCGCGCGGCGCTCTTCATCCGTCAGCTCATAGCGATCGGCGACGGCCGTCGCGTCGGTGATGAAATCGGCCTGCAACGCCGGATCGCGGTTGAGCTGATAGAGCAGCTTCTGGAGTTGGTAGAGGCTCATGCCTGCAGCCCCACGCGATGCACGAGGCGGCCGACGCGTTCCACGGTGCAGGCCACCTCGTCGCCCTCGCCGACGAAATGGACGCCGTGCGGCGTGCCGGTAAGAATCATGTCGCCGGGCGAGAGCGTCATGAACCCGGAGAGGTAGGCGATCAGCTCCGCCACCGGGAACACCATGTCGCCGGTCGAGCCGGACTGAACGGTCGTGCCGTTGACCGTGGTGGACAGCGCGAGCGCTTGCGGATCGCCGACATCAGCCGCATCGACGATCCACGGGCCGATCGGGGTCAGCCCGTCGCGGTTCTTCACGCGCAGGTTGGGGCGGTAATAGTTCTCGAGGAACTCGCGCACCGCATAGTCGCAGGCGATCGTATAGCCGGCGACATGATCGAGCGCCTCGGACGCGGCGACGCGCCGCGCGGTACGGCCGATCACCGCGACCAACTCGCATTCCGGGTGCATCTGGTCGGCGTCGCGCGGCTTGGGCGAGACGCCGCCATGCGCGACGAAGCCGTTCGGTCCCTTCAGGAACACCAGCGGCTGCGACGGCGGCTTGAAGCCCAGTTCGACCGAGTGGTCGGCATAATTCAGCCCCAGCGCGAACACCGTCGCGCCCGGCGTGACCGGCGGCAGCAGCGTGGCGGCATCCCAGCCCACCGTGGAACCGTCGGCCAGCGCGATCGCCTGCTCGTCGGACGAGACGACGCCCCATTGCTCGCGCCCGGCGTGGATCAATCTGACGCGCTTCATCGTGCCTGCTCCGCGACGAGCGAGACGGCGAGCGGGGCGAAGCCCTCCGCCGTCACCTCGATCGTGTCGCCCGCGCGCGCAGTCGGCGCATCGCCGGCGATGCCGCACAGCAGCAGGTCGCCGGGCGCGAGCGTCATGAAGGTCGCGATCTCGCGCTCCAGTGCGGCGGGATCGCGCACCAGTCGCGACAGGCTCCAGCGGTGGCGTTCCGCGCCGCCGATGTGCGTCACGATCTCGATCGACGCGAGATCGGCGGGCGGGGCGCTCGCCGGGCCGAGCGGCAGGAAGCCGTCGCGGCACCGTTCGGCGATCGCCGGGCGGTAGAAGCTGGCGTGGGGCACGAACAGATCGATAGCGAGCCGCGCGACCGGCGGCCCGGCCAATGCGCGTTCGATCGCGATAGTTGCGCCCACCGCAACTTCGGCGACGTCGCCGGGCAGGGTCACCGCCGAACCGCTCGCGGCGAAGCAATTGCGCGGCTTGATGTAGAGAATCGGCGCGACCGGCGGCTTGCCATAGGGCTTCTCGCCCAGCGCATCTCCCAGCGCCGCCACCTGCTCGCGGTCGTTCAGCGCCACGCCATAGGCTGTCCCGCCGATCATGCCTTCCTCTCGTTCGTCATGTCCGTGACTGTAATATTTAACATGATAAGGGTCAAGCTGCCGCTTTGGGTTTGACGGCCGGGACCGGAGGATATATTTAACACGATAATCAATTGCGGAGTTCTTATGCAGCCTGATCGTCGGAAGCTCGCCACGGAGGCGGTGGCGCCGTTCACCCAACAGCCGCTCGGCCATTTCGTCGACGGCGCGTCGGTGGCGGGCGAGGGGGCCGCGTTCCCGATCCACGATCCCTCCACCGGCACGGTGCTGGGCGAGGCGCGCGACGCAAGCGAGGCGGAGCTGAACGCGGCGGTGGCGGCGGCGAAGCGCGCCTTTCCGGCATGGGCGGCGCTCGCCGGGGACAAGCGCAAGGCTGTCCTCCACCGCATCGCCGACCTGATCGAGGCGCGCGCGGAGGAGATCGCGGCGGTGGAATGCCTCGACGCCGGCCAGGCGTGGCGCTTCATGTCCAAGGCGGCATTGCGTGGGGCGGAGAACTTCCGCTTCTTCGCCGACCGCGCGCCGGCGGCGCGCGACGGACAGGCGCTGCCGACCGACGAGCATCTCAACTACACCTCGCGCTATCCGATCGGCCCGGTCGCCGTCATCACGCCGTGGAACACGCCGTTCATGCTCTCGACGTGGAAGATCGCCCCGGCGCTGGCGGCGGGCTGCACCGTCGTCCACAAGCCGGCGGAATGGTCGCCCTATTCCGCGCGCCTGCTGGTCGAGATCGCGCATGAGGCCGGGCTGCCGGCGGGCGTGTTCAACTCGGTCAACGGGCTGGGCGAGACGACCGGCAAGCGCCTGACCGAGCATCGCGACATCAAGGCGATCGCCTTCGTCGGCGAATCGAAGACCGGCAGCGCGATCATGCGGCAGGGATCGGAGACGCTGAAGCGCGTCCATTTCGAGCTGGGCGGCAAGAATCCGGTGATCGTGTTCGACGACGCCGATCTCGATCGCGCGCTCGATGCCGTGGTGTTCATGATCTACTCGCTCAACGGCCAGCGCTGCACCTCGTCGTCGCGGCTGCTGGTCCAGCGGTCGATCCACGACGCCTTCGTCGCGAAGCTGGCGGAGCGCGTACGCCAGCTCAAGGTGGGCGACCCGTTCGACCCCGCCACCGAGGTCGGCCCGCTGATCCACGAACGCCATCTCGCCAAGGTGACGAGCTATGCCGAAGTCGCGGCGGCCGACGGCGCGACGGTCGCGGTGGGCGGCAGACGCATCGACGGCGCCGGCTATTTCTACACGCCGACGCTCTACACCGGCGCGGACATCTCGATGCGGATCGCGCAGGAGGAAATCTTCGGCCCGGTCCTCACCGTTATCCCGTTCGACGGCGAGGCGGACGCGATCACCACCGCCAATGCTGTCGATTACGGCCTCGCCGGCTATCTCTGGACGAACGATGTCGGTCGCGCGCTGCGCGTGTCCGATGCGCTGGAGGCCGGGATGATTTGGGTCAACAGCGAAAACGTCCGCCACCTCCCGGCCCCGTTCGGCGGGGTGAAGGCCAGCGGCATCGGCCGCGACGGCGGCGACTGGAGCTTCGATTTCTATATGGAGACGAAGAACGTCGCGCTGGCGAAGGGCCACCACAAGATCCAGCGGCTCGGCGTCGCGGGCTGACAAGGACGGCGTGGGCGGCCGGACGCGCCGCCCGCCGATAACGAAACGGGGCGCGCAAAGACGCCCGACGCGGAGACGATGGAATGAAGGATATGCTGAGCGCCTATGCGCTGCCGGCGCCCACGTTCGACGAGGCGCTGACGCTGGTCGGGCGCGGCACGCCGATGGGCGAGCTTCTGCGCCGCTACTGGCATCCCGTGGCGTTGAGCGCCGATGCGACGGAGACGCCGCGCATCGTCACCGCGCTGGGCGAGCGGCTGGTGCTGTTCCGCGACGGCGCGGGGCGGCCGGGGCTGCTCCACGAACGCTGCGCGCATCGCGGCACCTCGCTCTATTACGGCAAGGTCGACGATCGCGGCATCCGCTGCTGCTATCATGGCTGGCTGTTCGACGTGGAGGGCAAGTGCCTCGAGCAGCCGTGCGAGCCGGCCGGTGGCGCGCGGACGGCGGCGCGGGTGCGCCAGCCGGGCTATCCGGTGCAGGAGCTGTACGGGCTGATCTTCGCGTATATGGGGCCGATCGAGCGGATGCCGCTGCTGCCGCGCTATGACGTGCTGGAGGAGCTGGGGCCGGGCGAGTTCATCGAGGCGGACGACACCAGCCTCGGTAGCGGCGGGCCGGCGATCGTGCCGTGCAACTGGCTCCAGCATTTCGAGAATGTCATGGACCCGTTCCATGTGCCGATCCTCCATGGCAGCTTCAGCGGCAACCAGTTCGTCGCGCAGATGGCGCTGATGCCCGAGGTGGTGTTCGAGGAGACGGTGCGCGGCATCCAGAGCACGCAGGTCCGCGATCTCGGCGAGGGCAAGGTCCACCGCCGCGTCACCGAGGCGGTGCTGCCGACGATCCGCGCGGTGGCGAATCCGCGCGCGGAGAATGTCGGCTCCTGCTCGCTGCTCGGCTGGGTGCTGCCGATCGACGACACCAGCTTCCGCATCTATTCCGCCGGGCGCGTGACGGAGAAGGGCGCGCTGGCGAAGATCCGCTCGCACTTCAACGGAAAGCTGTGGCACGAACTGAGCGAGGAGGAGCATCGCGCGCTCCCCGGCGATTACGAGGCGCAGGTGGGGCAGGGGGCGATAACCGCGCATTCGGAGGAGCACCTCGTCACCTCCGACAAGGGGATCGGCATGTTGCGCCGGCTGTACCGGCGGCAGGTCGAACTGGTCGCGGCCGGCGGCGATCCGGCGGGCACGCGTTTCGGCGCTGCCGATCCACTCGTCCGGCTCGCCGCCGGCACCGCCATCGTCGCGGCGGGCTGAGCCGGCGTGGCGAGCGTGATCGAAACCGGCGACGCAGCCGCCACGCCGGGCCGTAGCTACGCCTATGGCTGGTACACGGCGGCGGTGCTGATGGTCGCCTATACCTTCTCGTTCCTCGATCGTCAGATCCTCAACCTGATGGTCGGGCCGATCAAGGCGGACCTGCACCTCACCGACACGCAGTTCGCGCTGCTGACCGGCGGGGCGTTCGGCATCTTCTACACGGTGATGGGGCTGCCGATCGGCTGGCTGGCCGATCGCTATCCGCGCACGCGCATCATCACCTGCGGCGTGGCGATGTGGAGCATCGCCACCACCGCCTGCGCCTTCGTGCGCACCTTCCCCGCGCTGATGGCGGCGCGGATCGGCGTGGGGGTGGGGGAGGCGACGCTCTCCCCGTCAGCCTATTCGCTGCTCAGCAACAGCTTCGACCGGTCGCGGCTGCCACGTGCGATGAGCGTCTATTCGGTCGGCATCTATATTGGCGCCGGGCTGGCGCTGATCGTCGGCGGCTCGGTGGTGGAGGCGGTCGCGCGGACGCCGAGCGTGATGCTGCCGCTGCTCGGCGAGATCCATTCGTGGCATGCGGTGTTCCTGGTGATCGGTCCGCCGGGGCTGCTCGTCGCCTTGTGGGTGTCGACGCTGCGCGAGCCGGGTCGGCAGGCGAAAACCGGCGACGCCGCGACGAGTTTCTCGATCGCGCGCATCTGGCGCTTCCTCGCGTCATGGCCGGCGATGTCGGTCGCGCTGTTCCTGGGATCGGCGATGCTGGCGATCATGAGTTACATGGATGCCTGGTATCCCGAGCTGTTCATCCGCACCTTCCACTGGAGCGTGGGCGAGACGGGGCATGTCAACGGCCTCGCCTCGTTGACCGCCGGGCCGCTCGGGATGCTCTCGGCGGGGTGGCTCTCCAGCCGGATGATCGCGCGCGGCCGTGTCGACGCCTGCCTGCGGCTGGCGATCCACGCGGCGATCGGGATGAGCATCACCGCGACGGCGATGCCGCTGCTGCCACAGGCGTGGGCGATGGCGGCGATGCTGTGGCCGATCAAGTTCCTCGGCGGCTTCATTCCGGTGCTGATCCCCTCCGCGATCCAGATGGTCGCGCCGGGCAACATGCGCGCGCAATTGAGCGCGGTGTTCGGGCTGACCGTGGGCATCCTCGCCGTCACGCTCGGGCCGGTGCTGCCCGCGCTGATCGGCGACTATGTGCTGCGCGACGAGGGCGCGCTTCACCTGTCGCTGTCGATCGCGGCGGCGATCGTCGGCCCGGTGGCGACGGTGCTGCTGTGGTGCGGGCTGCGGCAGTTCCGCGCCTGCCTGAGCGAGCGGCCGGAGGCCTGAGCTTCAACGACTGAAAGGCGCGTGTCGGCCCTGGGCGCGCTTTTTTCTTGTTTCGTTATTCGCGCCGTTGTTTCATTCCTCGCAACAAATCGCGAAACCGCGTTGCGTGCGCAGGGCATAAGAATAACATGTTATGTAATCCGGTCGCGCCCGACCCCCACTGGCGCCCGGTTTTCATGGAGGGAGGGGATAAGGTGGGCAAGATGAAGATCAAGGTAGCGATGGCTGCGCCTTCGATGGTGATGGCGGCCGTTCTCGGCATGGCGCCGGCTCAGGCGATGGCGGCCCCGGCGGCGGACGCGGATTCCGCCGTCCAGTCCAGCGGCGGCGTGCCCGATGTCGTGGTCACCGCCAACAAGCGCGAGCAGAAGTTGCAGGAGACGCCGACCAGCATCGGCGTCATCACCTCCGACGATCTGGTCAAGCGTCAGATCACCGATATCGAGCAGGTGACGCGTAACATCGCCGGCCTCAACGTCATCAACGCGGGGCCGGGGCAGAACACGCTGATGATCCGCGGCCTCGTCGGCGCGGGCGAGTCCACCGTCGGCCTCTATTACGATAACCTGCCGACCGCCGGCACCGGCGACAGTGCCACCACGGCCGCCGGCCGCCAGACCGACTTCCTCGTCTATGACGTGCAGCGCGTCGAAGTGCTGCGCGGCCCGCAGAGCACGCTCTACGGCTCGTCGGCGCTGGCGGGCGTGGTGCGCGTGCTGTCCAACCCCGCCAAGCTGGGCGTGACCGAAGGCCGCATGGATCTCGAAGGCTCGCTCGTCGAGCATGGCGAGGCCGGCTATTCGGTGAAGGGCATGGTCAACGTCCCGCTCGGCGATTCCGTGGCCTTCCGCGTCGTCGGCTACGGCGTCCACACGCCGGGGTTCATCGACAACATCTCCTTCGGCAAGAAGGATGAGAACAGCGCGAACACCTGGGGCTTCCGCTGGAACGGCACCTATCAGCTCGGGCCGGACACCACCGCGACCACCCAGCTCTACGTGCAGGACCTGAAGTCCAACGGCCAGCCGTATGAATGGTCGCATGTCTCGACGGTCGGCGGCGTGACGCTGCCGGCGGCGGGCGACCTGCAATCGCGCACGCAGAGCCGCGAGCCGTATCACGATCGCTCGATCCTGACCGGCCTGACGCTCGAGCATCGTTTCTCGAACATGACGCTGACCTTCACCGAGTCGTATCAGCGCCGCCGCAACGAGAGCTTCACCGACCAGCAGGGCCTGCCGCTGTTCTTCGCGTATATCGACGCATTCCCCGGTGCGCCGCTGCCTGACGCGATCACCTTCCGCTCGGCGCAGAAGCTGACGATGTGGAATTCGGAACTGCGCCTCGCCACCAACTTCGACGGGCCGCTCAACTTCATCGTCGGCGGCATCTACCAGAACCGCCGCATCCAGATCGACAACAGCTTCGTCGACGTGGACAAGACGACCGGCCAGCCGATCTTCTCCAATCCCGTGTGGTACGAGCGCGCAGGTGATTTCCGCCTGACGCAATGGGCGGGGTTCGGCGAGGCGACGCTGAAGCTGTCGGACAAGTTCTCGATCCTCGGCGGCATCCGCGTGTTCCAGAACAGCCGCCACGACGTCGCCACCTCGATCGTTCCCTTCCTGCGGCAGGGCACGAACGGCGCGCCGGACGATGTGCGCAGCAAGGAAAGCAAGGCGATCTACAAGTTCGAGGCGGACTATAAGCCGACCAGCGACATCATGCTCTACGCCTCGGCGTCGCAGGGTTATCGCGCCGGCGGCACGATCGTCCGCGTCGTGCCGGAACTGCCGCCCGCTTACGGCCCCGACTATACGTGGAACTTCGAGGCCGGCGCCAAGACCGACTGGCTGAACCGCGCGCTCCAGCTCAACATCGCGCTGTATCGCGTCAACTGGTATGACACGCAGATCTCGGGCGACTTCTTCAACGGGTCGTTCTCCGGCGTGCTCAACTGCTCGGGCCTGTGCGCCCGGTCGCAGGGCGTTGAGTTCGACCTCACGGCGCGACCGGTCCACGGTCTGGAACTGACCGCCAGCGGCACGGTGTTCAAGGCCAAGTGGCTGAAGGATCAGCCGGCGATCTCCGGCTCGCCGGTGGCGGGCACGCAGTTCGCCAACACGCCGACCTTCACCCTCAACGGCTCGGCGGCGTACACCTGGGAGCTTGGCGGCGACAATTCGATCGAGCTGCGCGTCGATGCCCAGCATCGCGGCAAGTACGCCTATATGGACTATCGCCCGCAGTATAACCTGATGGCGCCCGAGGCGTTCACTCTGGTCAATGCGGCGATCACGCTGGCGCATCAGGATGCGTGGAGCGCCGCCCTGTTCGCGCGCAACCTGTTCGACGAGCGCGCGCAGATCAACTCGATCGCCGACTCGGTCACGCCCTATCAGACGCTGATCGCGCAGCCGCGCACCGTCGGCGTGCAGTTCGGCGTGAAGTTCTGACGACAGGTGCCGGGCGGTCGCGATGACCGCCCGGACGTGACACCGGGAACCCCCGTCGCTGGCCGGCGGGGGTTTTCCTTTGCAGGCTTCTCGCCCGTGGCCTGACGCGTCCGGCGCCGCTATGGCCGGCGCATGATTCACATTCTCGCCACCGGCACCTCGCGCGGCATCGGCGCCGCGATCATGAGCGCGCTCGATCGGCCCGGCGTGCGCATCGCCGGGCACGGCACCGCCAGCGGCATCGCCGCCGACCTCTCCGACCCGGCCGCGCCCGCGCGATTGTGGGAAGCGGCGCTGGAGCAGCTCGGCGCGATCGACGTACTCATCAACAATGCCGGCATATACGAAGCCAATCCGATCGACCGTGACGAGTCGGACTGGAACGCGGCGTGGGAGCGCACGATGCGCATCAACCTCACCGCCGCCGCCGCGCTGTCGCGGCTTGCCGTGCGTCACTGGCGGGCGCGCCGGCAGGGCGGGCGGATCATCAACATCGCCAGCCGCGCGGCGCATCGCGGCGACAGCGCGGACCATTGGGATTATGCCGCGAGCAAGGCCGGGATGGTCGCGATGACCAAGACGATCGCGCGCCATTATGCGGCGGAGGAAATCCTCGCCTTCGCGATCTGCCCCGGCTTCGTCGATACCGATATGGCGGCGGATCATCTCGGCCCCGCCCTGCTGGACGAAATCCCGCTCGGCCGCGTCGCGATGCCGGGGGAGGTGGCGGAAATGGCGCGCTGGCTGGCGCTCGACGCGCCCGCCTCGATGACCGGCGCGGTGCTGGATGTGAACGGAGCGAGCTATGTCCGCTGATAGCTGGAAGGTGACGCTGCCCTGCACCCGTGCGGAGGCTGAGGCGATCGACGCCGCCGACGATCTGGCGATCGACGCGGTGTTGATGACCACCGAAGAGGTGGAGGACGATGTCGAGCGCTGGCGGCTCGACGCCTATCTGGAGAAGGAGCCGGACGCGGCGATGCTCGATGCGCTGCGGGCGCTGGTGCCGAGCGCGGCCGGCGCGGAGCCGGCGATCGAGGCGCTGACCGCGCAGGACTGGGTGGCGATGAGCCAGGCCGGGCTGGAGCCGATCCGCGAAGGGCGGTTCGTCGTCCACACCTCCGCCCATCCGGTCACGGGGGAAGCGGGGCAGCGCGCCTTCCTGATCGACGCCGGGCAGGCGTTCGGCACTGGACATCATCACACCACAGCCGGCTGCCTCGCGATGATCGACGCGCTGGCGGGGCGGCATTTCGCCAATGTGGTCGATTTCGGCACCGGCACCGGGTTGCTCGCCTTCGCCGCGCGGCATCTCTGGCCAGAGGCGCGGGTCATGGCGACCGATATCGACCCGATCGCGATCGAGGTGACCGCCGAGAATATGGCCGCCAATGATGTCGCCGGGATCGAACTGGTCGTCGCGGATGGCGCACGCGCGCCGGCGATCGACGCGCGCGCGCCCTATGACCTGCTGATCGCCAATATCCTCGCCGGGCCGCTGGTGGCGATGGCGCCGGAGGTGACGGCGGTGGCGGCGTCACATGCGACGATCGTGCTCGCGGGGTTACTCACCGATCAGGCGGAGGCGGTGATCGAGGCATATCGCGCGCAGGGCTGCACGCTGGCAGGGCGCGACGTGCGCGGCGACTGGACGATCCTGCGCCTCACCGCGCCGGCCGAGCCGCACCCCGCCGCGACCGGCGGCGATCGGGAAGCGTGGCAGACCGACGGGCGCTGAGCGTCAGCCATAGGGCAGGGGAGAGGCGTTCCACTCCCCGATGGCGCGCGCGATCAGCGCGTTGAGCGCAGCCGCGTTGCGCCGCCATGCCGCCACCGTGGCCTCGTTCCAGTCAGTGCCGGCGGCTTCGCCGAGCGCATCGATCGCCATGTCGATGAAGTCGGCATATTCGCCCGCCGGCAGATGGCCGTAATTGTCATGCTGATAGACGATCTCGGCGACCTGTCCCCACACCCAATCCTCGCCCTGCGCGAGCCCGAGCAGCCAGGTGAGCGTCTCGTCGGTCATGCGGATCGAGGTCGCCTCGACATGCATGAACAGGGCTCGGTGATCGGGGTAGCGGGCGAGGAAGCGGTCGAACAGCGCCGCGCGCATCGCCGCCTCGTTCGGCGCGGCGGCGACCAGACTGCGCTCCATCAGTTCCGCATCGCTCTCCATGAAGCGAGTGTCGGCTTATTTACATGAATGTCAATGATCGGCCCTGGCCAGCGCATAGGCCTGCGTGCCGCGCGTCAGCACCTCGTCTTCCGGCAGCAGCTCCGCAACCGGAATATCGGGCTGATGCTTCATCGTCTCGTAGAGCGGGGCGAAATCGGTTTCCACCGTCACGCGTAGCAGATCGTCGAAGCTGGGGATGACGAAGTAATTCTGCTGGAAATCGTCGATCCGATATTCCGTGCGCATCACCCGCGCGAGATCGAAGGCGATACGGTTGGGGGAGGGGTCGTCCAGCGCGAAGCGGCTCTCGGCATAGCTGGAGACGATCCCCGCGCCATAAATGCGCAGCCCCTCCGGCTCGGCGATCAGCCCGAACTCGACCGTGTACCAGTAGAGCCGCGCGAGATAACGCAGCGAATGCAGCCCCAGCGCGCGCTGCCCGCCCTTGCCATAGGCGACGAGATAATCGGCGAACACCGGGTCCGCGAGCATCGGTACATGGCCGAACACGTCGTGAAAGACGTCCGGCTCCTGGAGGTAATCGAGCTGATCGGGCCGGCGGATGAAATTGCCGGCGACGAAGCGGCGGTTGGCCATATGGTCGAAGAACACGTCGTCCGGCACCAGCCCCGGCACCGCGACGACCTGCCAGCCGGTGAGCTTCATCAGCCGCTCGGACAATTCCTCGAAATCGGGGATGCCGGGGCGGGAGAGCCTGAGCACGTCCAGCCCGCGCAGATAGGCATCGGATGCACGGCCGGGCAGCAGCTTCGCCTGCCGCGCGAACAGCCGGTCCCAGGTGGCATGTTCCTCGGGCGTGTAATGGCCCCAGTTCTGCGGCACCGTCCAGTCGTCGGCGGCACCGGGGGGCGGAGACTGGGGAGCGGTATCGGCCATGCCGCCATCATAGCACCGCGCGCCGCGCTGCCAAGATAGTAACAGATGAAATCATATCGGTGCGGGACGGAACGCTATTCCGCGAGGCTGTGGGTCAGCGTGATCTCCGCGTTCATCAGCTTGGAGACGGGGCATCCCGCCTTCGCCTCATTGGCGATCCGCGTGAAATCTTCCGAGGAGATTCCCGGCACCGACGCGCGCAGTTCCAGTGCGGATTTCGTGATCGAGAAGCCGTCGCCGTCCTTGTCCAGCGTCACCTTCGCAATGGTGTCGAGCGTGCCGCGATTATATCCGGCGCGGGCCAGCGCGAAGCTCAGCGCCATGGTGAAGCAACTCGCGTGCGCCGCTGCGATCAGTTCCTCCGGGTTGGTGCCCGGCTCGTCCTCGAAGCGTGTCGCGAAGCCATAGGGGTTGTCCGCCAGCGCGCCGGACTGGGTGGAGACGAAGCCCTTCCCGTCCTTGCCGAAGCCTTCGTACCGGGCGGAGCCGCTGTGGGTGGGCATGGGTTTCCTCCTCCTGCGTGACCGCCAATATAACGGGCGCGGCGCGAAAAAGCGCCGGGCCCGTCACAAATAAATCAGCGGCAGCGGCGATTGCCGGAATCGCGCTCGATCGCGCGGCCGGCGAGCGCGCCCACCGCCGCGCCGCCCAGCGTGCCGAGCGTGCGGTCGCCGCGCGTGTCGATCGCCCGGCCGAGCAGCGCGCCCGCCGCGCCGCCGACGATCAGGCCGGTCGTTCCGTCCGGCCGGCGGCAGCGCCAGCGGCCGTCCTCTCCGCGCCATTCGCGATATTGGTGACGCCCGCGCGCCTCCGCTTCGTGCGTCGTGGCGATCAGCGTCGGCGCGATCATCGCGGTGGCGCCCAGTGCCAGCATCAGTTTACGCATCAGTCTCACTCCCGTCGTCTGGTTGACCATGAAGAATTTGTGATGCGACCATGACGCGGCCTCGCTTAACCTGCGGCAACCGGCTGTTCATCGATCGGGGACGATCCACGATATCCACGTTATCCACAGCCCGTGACGCGCAGTTCGCACTTGGTGCGACTCGCGATCGGTGACAGCATCGTGACTGCGGACGGATGACGCGAAGGGGGAGAAATTCCCCAATAAGTCAGAAGTTTGCACCTGATGGCAAGCCATGCTGGTGGCGCAAGCAAACCGCAGGGCGGGCGATCGGGAAGGGTGGCAGGCGATCCGTCTTTTCCACAGCCTCGCGGCGAAAGCCGACGGGCGGGAAAAGGGAAAACGTGGCGACCCGACGGTATCCGGTGCGACCCCTGACGATCGTTTCGGATGCCGGCCGTGGATGATGCGGCGACACCGGTTCCGGCATTCCTCGGGATGCTGAATCCGCCGTCGGCGTGGAAATACGGCCAATGGTCTAGCGAGCATTCCGGTGCGCGCGATGGCCGAAACGCGGCGCAGACCGGCATCGTTCGCGATGGTGGCGCGCGACGCGAGGCGGTGTGGCGGAAGGGAGCGCCGGCCTGCGGGCCAGTAGTTCCATCCGCAACCGCCGAACGGCGAAGTCCGGCGCGATGAGCGACGGGCGGAGCCGAGCCGTCGAAACCGGCGCGGGGGCCTCCTTCAAGGAGCGCGGATCGTGCAAGGTGCGGCGACAGGGGGATCGGCAGCGATGCCGGTCCCCCGAATGCTTTTCGGGGGACGTGGCCCGAGGCCCCGAAAGCCGTGCGCCGGGATATTTCGGCTGACCTGCCCGGCCGCCCGCGTTAGCTAGGGACCATGCCGCCCGAGCTTCTCCCCGTCTTCGCGCCGTGGTTCGATCTTGCCGGCCTCGCCGTGTTCGCCGCTTCCGGCGCGCTGGCGGCCGCGCGGCGGGCGCAGACGATGGTCACGCTCGCCTTCTTCGCGATCATCACCGGCGTCGGTGGCGGCACGGTGCGCGACCTGCTGATTGGTGCGCCGGTGTTCTGGGTGCATGACAGCCGCGCGGCCGGCGTGTGCCTGACGGTCGCGCTGGTGATCTGGATGACGCCGGAGAAATGGTGGCGCGGCGCGGCACTCGACTGGTTCGACGCGATCGGGCTGGCCGCCTATGCCGTCTATGGCGCGGCGAAGGCGCTGCGCTACGGCGTGCCGCCGCTGCCGGCGGCGCTTATGGGGGTGGTCACCGCCTGCGTCGGCGGCGTGATCCGCGACGTGGTGGCGGGGGAGCCGTCGATCATCATGCGGCCGGAGCTTTATGTCACCGCGGCCGCGCTGGCGGCGGCGCTCTATGTCGGGCTGACCCTGCTCGGCGCGCCGGCGGCGGTCGCGGCGACGCTCGCGGCGCTTGCCGGCTTCGCGCTGCGCGCCGCCGCGATCCGCTTCCGCCTCGCGCTCCCGGCCTATCGCGGGCGGCGCTGACGCCGCGCCGTCAGACGCGGACCACGCCGGTTTCGGAGAAGGGGCGCGGTTCCACCGGCGGGGTCACGCTGTCGTTCAGCGCGCATTGCCAGAAACCGACGTCGATCCAGCGGCCCTGCTTGTAACCGATCTCGCGATAGACGCCCGCGCGGCGGAAGCCGACCGCCTCGTGCAGCGAGATCGACCCGTCGTTGGGTAGCGAGATCACCCCGATCGCCTGGGTGAAGCCCTGCGCGCGCAGCGTGTCGATCAAAGCCTCGTAGAGCAGCCGCCCGACGCCGTTGCCCTGCACCGAGCCGGATACGTAGATCGATGTCTCCACGACATAGCGATAGGCCGGGCGATCGCGGAAGCGCGTGGCATAGGCATAAGCGACCACGCCCGAATCCTCGCCCTGGCCCGAGGTGGCGACCAGCCACGGATAGAGACCATTCGACGCGGCGATCCGTCCGCGCATCGCCCGCGCGTCGGGCGCCTCCGTCTCGAACGATACCGTGCCGGAGAGGACATAGGGCGCGTAGATCGCGGCGATGGCGGCGGCGTCTTCGGGGCGGGCGGGCCGGATGGCGATCAACGGGTGGCTTCCTTGCTGCTACGCCCCCGAGCTATCGGCAGCCGCCCTATAGCGCAACCGCGTAGCTGTGCGCGTCGAAGCTCTGTCCGGCGCGGCCGCGATAATAATCGCGCCGCTCGCCGACCTTGACGAAGCCGTGCGCGCCGTAGAGCGCCACCGCCTCATTCCCCGCGCGCACCTCCAGATGCAGCCGCGTGACGCCGCGCCCGCGCGCGTCGGCGATCACCCCGCGCAGCAGCGCCGCGCCGATCCCGCGCCGGCGGAAGGCAGGGCGGACGGCGATCAGCAGCAGCTCCGCCTCGTCGAGGATCGCGCGTGTCAGCGCGAACCCGGCGACCTCTCCATCGGCGCGCGCCAGCGTCAGCCACACGCCGGGCATGCCGAGGATGCCGAGGCACTGGCTGCGCGTCCACGCCTCGCCGAAGCGCGGGTCGAACGCCTCGTTCATCACCGTGTCGATCGCGGCGATATCGGTCGCGCCGCCGGGAGCCAGTTCCACCATGCGCAGCGAGGTGCTCATGCCGGCAGCTTCGCATCTGGCGCGCGGCCGTAGAGCGGGCGGGCGGGCAGGTCGGCGAGCGCGGGCGGCAGCAGCGTCGCGCGCGCTGCGTCCGGCAGCATGTCGTGCAGCGTCAGCTCCACGTCGAGCGGGGCGAGCCAGCGCACCCCGCTGCCCACCGCCGGGCGGCCGGCGAGCGCGGCGAGCGCGTCGGCGGGCGGCAGCGAGGCAAGCGGGCCGTCGGCGGCGAGGGGGGAGACATAGCCCTGCATGAACAGTTCACCGTGCCCGCCTTCCAGCACAACGGCAAGCGGCGCCGGCACCCCGTCCGCGATCGCCGCCGCCGCGATCAGCGCGGTCGAGCTGTAGCCGGCGACGCGCGCGCGCCAGCCGAGCGCCAGCCCGCGCGCCGCCGCGATGCCGACGCGGATGCCGGTGAAGCTGCCCGGCCCGACATCGACGAGGATGCGGTCGGCGCGCCCGCCATCGGCCAGCTCCGCGATCATCGGCACCAGCCGCTCGGCATGGCCGCGCCCGACGACCTCATGACGCGCGTCGACCACCCGCCCGTCCTCGATCAGCGCGACCGAGCAGGCGGCGGTGGCCGTGTCGATGACCAGGGTGCGCACGCGATTGCCGTCCGGCGTCAGGCGATGCGGTTGAACTTCTCGAACGCCGGACGCGGCGAGCGGCCGAAGATCGTCGCCGGATCGCCGTGGCCGAGGGTCGAGATGAAATTGACGCGGACGTTGGGCTGGTCGGCGAAGAAGGCGGCTTCCACCGCCGCTGGGTCGAAGCCGGACATCGGGCCGGTATCCAGCCCCAGCGCGCGCGCGGCCATGATGAAATAGCCGCCCTGCAACGAGGAATTGCGGAAGGCGCTCGATTCGCGCAGCGCCTGATTGCCGGCGAACCACGATTTCGCGTCGGCGTGGGGGAACAGCTCGGGCAGATGCTCGTGGAAGTCGATATCCATGCCGATCACGACGCTGACCGGGGCGCCCAGCACCTTGGGGCGATTGCCCTCCGAACAGGCGGCGGCGAGCTTCGCCTTCGCCTCGTCCGACACGCACCAGACGAGCCGGGCGGGAAGCTGGTTGGCCGAGGTCGGCCCCATCTTCATCAGGTCCCAGATCGCGCGAAGCTCCGCCTCGCTGACGGGCTGGTCGGTATAGCCGTTATAGGTGCGGGCGGTGCGGAAGAGCTGGTCGAGCGCAGCATCGTCGAGGGGTTTTGTCATCGCGCCGGGCTATAGCGTCGTGCGCGGCGCTCCGTCGATAGCGACGGTGGGAGAAGCAGCGTTTCTGTTCCCCGACTTGTGCGGATATGACGGGCGGATGAGCGATCCCGGCAGCATCGACACCCATTTCCGTCGCCTCCTCGCCTCGGGCGGGGCAGCGTCGGTGGCGCGCGCGGTAGCGGTCGAGCGGCCGGTGGCGATCGAGTTCAACGGCATCGGCTATGCGGTGATGATGGCGACGCCGGCCGACCTCGCCGATTTCGCGACCGGCTTCGCCTTCACCGAGCGGCTGGTGACGCGCGCCGACCAGATACGCGCGATCGACCATGTCGCGCGCGAGGAGGGCGATCTGCTGCGTGTCACGCTGGCCGCCGAATGCGCCGGCGCGGTGGCGGAGCGCGCGCGGCATCGCATCGCCGAATCCTCCTGCGGCCTGTGCGGGATCGAGAATCTGACGCAGGCGATCCGTCCGCTGCCGCCGGTCGAGGCGGCGCCGCGCGCCGAGCCGGCGGCGATCTTCCGCGCGCTCGCGGCGCTCCGCGCACATCAGCCGCTCAATCGGGAGACCGGCGCGGTCCATGCGGCGGCGCGCTGCTCGGCGGACGGCGCGGTGCTGGCGGTGCGCGAGGATGTCGGGCGGCACAATGCGTTCGACAAACTGATCGGCGCGATGCTGCGCGAGGGCGCGGAATGGGATGGCGGATTCGCCTTGCTCAGCTCGCGCTGCTCCTATGAACTGGTCGAGAAAGCGGCGCTCGCCCGCTGCCCGCAACTGGTGACGATCTCAGCGCCGACGAGCCTCGCGATCGAGCGCGCGCGGGCCTGCGGGCTGAAGCTCACCGTGCTGGCGCGGCTCGACGCGATGCTGGAGCCGGAGGCGTGACGCTGCTCGGCGTGGTGCTGGCGGGCGGCGAATCGCGGCGCTTCGGCAGTGACAAGGCGCGCGCGCTGCTCCACGGCGTGATGCTGGCCGATCACGCGCGGGCGACGCTCGCACCGTTCGTCGCGGACATGGCGGTGAGCGGCGGCGCGGGGATTCCCGACCGGCCCGCGCCGGGGCTGGGGCCGCTCGGCGGCATCTGCGGCGCGCTGCATCATGCCGCCGCGAACGGCCATGCGGCGATCCTGACGATCGGCTGCGACACGCCGTTCGTCCCGGCCGGGGCGCTGGCGGCGCTCGCCGCCGCGCCGGGTGCGGCGTTCGTCGCCGGGACGCCGATCATCGGGCGCTGGCCGGTCGATCTTGCCGATGCGCTGGAGCGGCATCTGCGCGCCGGCGGCGACCGCGCGATGCGCCGCTGGTGCGCGATGATCGGCGCGACGCCGATCGACGCCGCGCCGATCGCCAATATCAACCGGCCCGGCGATCTCGCCGCGCTCAGTCCTTCGGATAGGGCGAGGGGCCGCCCTCCGCGATGAAACGGTCGACCCGCGCCTCCAGCACCGGCAGCGGCACCGAGCCGAGCGACAGCACCATGTCGTGGAAATTGCGGATGTCGAACTTCGCGCCGAGCGCTTTCTCGGCCTTCGCGCGCGCCTTCAGGATCGCCAGCTCGCCGAGATAATAGGACAGCGCCTGCCCCGGCCAGCCGATGTAGCGATCGACCTCCGACACCACTTCGCGCTCAGGCAGAGCGGTGTTCTCGCGCAGGAATTGCTGGGCCTGTTCCCGCGTCCAGTTCTGCGTGTGGATGCCGGTGTCCACCACCAGCCGCGCCGCGCGCCACATCTGATAGGACAGCATCCCGAACCGCTCATAGGGCGTGCGGTAGAAACCCATCTCGTCGCCCAGCCGCTCGGTGTAGAGCGCCCAGCCTTCGCCATAGGCGGATATGTAGCTGTTGCGGCGGAACGGCTTGAGGTCCTTGTTCTCCGCCGCCAGCGGCATCTGGAAGGCATGGCCCGGCGCGCTTTCGTGCAGCGTGAGCGCGGGAAGCTGGATCAGCGAGCGCGATTGCGGGTCATAGGTGTTGACCAGAAAGACGCCCGGCCCGCCGCGCCCGGAGGTGTAGTAAGGCGCGATCTCCGGCGGCACCTCGACGATCGCGAAGCGCTGGCGCGGCAGCCGGCCGAACCATTTCGCGGCCATCCCGTCGAAGCGCTTGGCATGCCACGCGGCCTCCTTCAGCAATTGCTCGCCGGTGGCGGGGTGGAATTGCGGATCGGTGCGCAGGAAGGCGAGGAATGCCGGCAGGTCGCCCTTGAAGCCGGCGTCGGCCTTCGCCTTCTCCATCTCCGCGCGGATCTTCGCGACTTCGGACAGGCCGAGCCGGTGGATCTCCTCCGGCGTCATGTTGGTGGTCGTATAGACGCGGATGCGGCTCTGGTAATACGCCTTGCCGTCCGGGTATTTGTCCGCGCCCAATTGCTTCGTGAGGCCGGGGAAATAGCTGTCGCGCAGGAAGGCGAGCAGCTTGCGGTGCGCCGGGATCACCTGTTCCGCGATCACCTTGCGGGCGGCGGCGCGCAGTTCCTCCTGCGTCGCCTGCGGCATGGTCGCGGGCAGCTTCGCGAAGGGGCGGTAATAGGCGACCTCGGTCGGATCGGTGGCGGCGGCGATGTCCGCCACGCCCTTCTCGCGCCCCTGCATCACCACCGCCGGCGCGGTGAAGCCGCGCGCGAGGCCGGCCTTCATATTGTCTGTCTCCTGCGCGAAATAGCGCGGGATGTCGGCGAGCCAGGTCAGATAGTTGCGATAGTCGCGCTCGCCGTTGGCGAAATCGCCCCGCGCGGTGGAGGTGAGGTCGGACCAGAAGGCGCTGTCGCCGTTCGCCGGCTTCTCATATTCGTGGAACTTCTCGTCGTCGATAAGGCTGGCGATCTGCGCGCGATAGACCTGCCAGTCGGTCAGCGTGTCGGGCGAGAGTGCCCTGGCGTCGATCGCGTCGAGCCGCTTCAGCACGCCCTGCCAGTAAGCGAGGCGGCGCGCATGGGTGGCGGCCGAATCGTCGGGGATGTGCGCCTCGACCGTTCCGGGCGCGCTTTCCACGATCCCCTCGTGCTGCCGCCATGCCCATTCGCCCTGCCAGATGCGGTCGAACTGCTGGTCGGTCGCGGTCGGGGCGGGAGCGGCGGCGATGAGCAGCAGCGCGGCGGGCAGGATCGGGTAACGCATGATACCATCGTGGCGCAACGGCGCGGACGCTTCAACCCGGCGTCAGCGCGGCGCGCGTTTCCTCGATATGCCGGCGGTGCTCGCGCCATACGATATAGAGGCCCGACGCGACGATCACCGGCGCGCCGAGCCACGTCGCGGTGACGGGCAGCCGGTCGAACAGCAGCCAGCCGAGCAGCGTCGCCCACAAGAGCGCGGTATAGTCCATCGGCACGACGACGCTGACCGCGCCGAGGTGCAGCGCGCGCGTCATCGCGATCTGCGCCGCGCCGCCGAGCAGCCCGACCGCGAGCAGCCAGAACCAGGTCATCGGATCATGCGCTCGCGCCACGAAGGGATAGGCGATGCCGAGCGGCAGCAGCGACAGTGCCGAGAACCAGAACACCGTCGTCAGCCCGCTTTCCGTGCGCCCGATCGTGCGCAGCAGGATCGAGACGATCGCGCCCATCAGCGCCGCGCCCAGCCCGGTCGCGACGCCCAGCGGCGGGATATGGCCGGACCCGGGCTGGGTGACGATCAGCACGCCGGCGAATCCGGTCAGCACCGCCAGCCAGCGCCGCCACCCGGTCGGCTCGTGCAGGATCAGCGCGCCGAGGATGGTGGCGAAGATCGGCATGGAGAAGCCGATCGTCGTCGCCTCCGCCAGCGGCAGCAGCATGACGGTGGCGAAGTTCAGCGTCATCGACATCAGGCCGAGCGCGCAGCGCAGCACGTGCGCGCCCATCCGCCGCGTGCGCAGCGACGCGAAGCCCGGCCCGGTGGCGACGATCGCCGCCACCAGCAGCGTCGCGCCGGTCTGCCGCCAGAACATGATCTCGATCAGCCCGGCGCCGTGCGCCTCCGCCAGCTTGATCGCCGCGTTCATCACCCCGAACAGCGCGGCGGACATGAGGCGCAGCGAGACGGCGCGCAGCACATGCGATCCATTATGTCCCGTTGCCCCCGTCACGTCCCCGCCAGTGCAGCAAGGCGCGGGCGTGGACAAGTCCGCAGGTGACGAACCGCCGATCGCGCGGTAAGCGCGCGCGATATGATCAAGCATGCCCTTTCCGTCACGCGCGATGCGGATTTCGCGCAATGGTATCAGACCGTCATCACCGAAGCGGACATGGCCGAGGAATCGGGCGTGCGCGGCTGCATGGTGATCCGCCCGTGGGGCTATGGCATCTGGGAGCGCATCCAGCGCCTGCTCGACGACCGGATCAAGGCGACCGGCCATGAGAATTGCTATTTTCCGCTGTTCATCCCGCTTTCCTATTTCGCGAAGGAGGCGGAGCATGTCGACGGCTTCGCCAAGGAGATGGCGGTCGTCACGCACCACCGGCTGGTTGCGGACGGCAAGGGCGGGCTGGTGCCCGATCCCGAGGCGAAGCTGGAGGAGCCGCTCGTCGTCCGCCCGACCAGCGAGACGGTGATCGGCACCGCCTTCGCCCGCTGGGTGCAGTCATGGCGTGATCTGCCGGTGCTGATCAACCAATGGGCCAATGTGGTGCGCTGGGAGATGCGCACGCGGATGTTCCTGCGCACCTCCGAATTCCTGTGGCAGGAAGGGCATACCGCCCATGCCACCGCCGGCGAGGCGCGCGAGGAGACGCAGCGGATGCTGGAGGTCTATCGCAGCTTCGCGGAGGACGATCTCGCGCTGCCGGTGGTCGCGGGCGAGAAGCCGGAGAACGAGCGTTTCCCCGGCGCGGTCGCGACCTTCTCGATCGAGGCGATGATGCAGGACGGCAAGGCGCTGCAAGCCGGCACCTCGCATTTCCTCGGCACCAATTTCGCCCATGCGCAGAACATCCGCTTCCAGAATGCGGAAGGGGAGCTGGAGTTCGCCAACACGACGAGTTGGGGCGTCTCCACGCGCATGATCGGCGGCGTCATCATGGTGCACGGCGACGACGACGGGCTGCGCGTGCCGCCGAAGATCGCGCCGTGGCAGATCGTCATCGTCCCCATGCTGCGCGACCAGCCCGAGGACGAAGCGATTGTCGGCTACTGCCGCGACTTGCAGGGCGAGCTGGCGAAGCTCTCCGCGCTGGGCGAGCCGGTGCGCGTGCTGCTCGATCTCAAGCCCGCCAAGGCCGCCAACAAGCGCTGGGGCTGGGTGAAGAAGGGCGCGCCGGTCGTGATCGAGGTCGGCGGGCGCGACGTGGCGGGGGGCAATGTCTCCGTCCTGCGCCGCGACCGGCTGTATCGCGATGACGGCAAGCTCGACAGCGCGATCACGCCGCGCGACGCCTTCGTGGATGCGGCCGCCGCGATGCTGGAGGATATCCAGCGCGGGCTGCACGCCGAGGCGAAGGCGCGGCTCGACGCCAATATCGCTCGTGTCGATGACTGGGCCGGGATCGAGGCGCGCTTCGCCAGCTCCGCGAGCAAGCCCGGCTGGGCGGACGTGGCATGGTCCCGCCCGACCGGCGCGGCGCTGGAGAAGGTGGTCGAGCGGCTCAAGACGCTCAAGCTCACCATCCGCAACGCGCCGATGGATCAGGGCGCGATCGACGGGCCGTGCGTCTTCACCGGCGCGCTCGCGGTCGAGCGGGTGCTGATCGGGAGGGCCTATTGATGGCGGCGGTGTGGAAGCAGGCATTCACGCTCGACCAGCTCACCGCGCTTGGCGCGCGTGCGCTGCCCGGCCTCGTCGGGATCGAGTTCACCGGGCACGGCGACGACTGGATGCGCGCGCGGATGCCAGTCGATGCGCGCACGCACCAGCCGTTCGGGCGGCTCCACGGCGGCGCCTCCGTGGTGCTGGCCGAGACGGTCGCCTCGGTCGCCGGATCGATGGCGGTGCCGGACGACAAGGTGACGGTGGGGCTGGAGATCAACGCCAACCACCTGCGCCCCGCCATGTCCGGCCATGTCCACGCCACCGCGACCGCCGAGATGCTCGGCCGCTCGACGCAGGTGTGGACGATCCGCATCGAGGACGACGCCGGCAAGCTCATCTGCCTTTCCCGCATGACCGCGGCGGTGATCGACCGCCGTTAACCCGCACAGGACCAAGCTCCCATGACCACGACGATCCGCGCAGCCGATCTGATCGAAAGCGTCGCCGACGCGCTGCAATTCATCAGTTACTATCATCCGATGGATTACATCCGCGCGCTCGGGAAGGCGTATGAAGCGGAGCAGTCGCCGGCGGCGAAGGACGCGATCGCGCAGATCCTCACCAACAGCCGCATGTGCGCGGAGGGGCATCGCCCGATCTGCCAGGACACCGGCATCGTCAACGTCTTCGTCAAATGGGGCATGGACTGCCGGCTCGACGACACCTCCCGCAGCTTGCAGGAGGTGGTGGATGAGGGCGTGCGCCGCGCCTATCTGAACCCGGAGAACAAGCTGCGCGCCTCGGTGCTGGCCGATCCCGCCTTCACCCGCCGCAACACCAGGGACAATACGCCGTGTGTCCTGCACGTCGAGATGGTCGCCGGCGGCAAGGTGTCGGTCGATGTCGCGGCCAAGGGCGGCGGCTCCGAAAACAAGTCCAAGTTCAAGATGATGAACCCGTCCGATTCGATCGTCGACTGGGTGCTGGAGATGCTGCCGCAGATGGGCGCCGGCTGGTGTCCACCGGGGATGCTCGGCATCGGCATCGGCGGCACGGCGGAACATTGCGTGCTGCTCGCCAAGAAATCGCTGATGGAGCAGATCGACATGGCGACGCTGAAAGCCCGAGGCCCGAAGAACGATATCGAGGCGCTGCGCATCGAGATCTTCGACAAGGTCAACGCGCTCGGCATCGGCGCGCAGGGGCTGGGCGGCCTCGCCACGATCCTCGACGTCAAGATCATGGACGCGCCGTGCCATGCTGCGGGCAAGCCGGTGGCGATGATCCCCAATTGCGCCGCGACGCGCCACGCGCATTTCACGCTCGACGGCTCCGGCCCGGCCTATCTGGAGGCGCCGAAGCTCGAGGAATGGCCGGATGTGAACTGGACGCCGGACAAGGCCGCGATCCACGTCGATCTCGATACGCTCACGCCCGAGGTGGTGCAGAGCTGGAAGCAGGGCGACCGCCTGCTCTTGAACGGCAAGATGCTCACCGGCCGCGACGCCGCGCATAAGCGCATCAAGGACATGCTCGACAAGGGCGAGCCGCTGCCGGTCGAGTTCAAGGGGCGCGTGATCTACTACGTCGGCCCGGTCGATCCGGTCGGCGAGGAAGTGGTCGGCCCCGCCGGCCCGACCACCGCGACGCGGATGGACAAGTTCACCCGGATGATGCTGGAGCAGGGCCTGCTCGCGATGGTCGGCAAGGCCGAGCGCGGGCCGATGGCCGTCGAGGCGATCAAGGATCACCGGAGCGCCTATCTGATGGCGGTGGGCGGCGCGGCCTATCTTGTCGCGCGCGCGATCAAGGGCAGCAAGGTCGTCGGCTTCGAGGACCTCGGCATGGAGGCGATCTACGAGTTCGAGGTGCAGGATTTCCCCGTCACCGTCGCCGTGGACAGCGAGGGCAACAACGTCCACCAGCTTGCGCCGCTGGTGTGGAAGGAGAAGATCGCGAAGGAGCATCTGCTCGTCGGCGCGTGAATCCCGCCTGCGTTCGTTGCCCCGGCATGAGGCCGGGGTGACGAATGTTTAATGGACCTGCGCCGCGTGCCGCTCGTTTTCCCTGCCTCAACTGGAGGCAAGGCATATGTTCAGACCGGGCATGTTCGCCGCGCTGGCGCTGATCGTCTCGGCGCCGGCCTTTGCGGAACAGGCGAAGGACGCGAAGGAAGCGAGCGTTCCCTTCGTCAACCACCACAATATCGACGATTTCCAGGCCGACGGCGATCAGGCCGTCTATCTGCGCGTCAACGGATTCGACTGGTATCACGCGAAGCTGATGGGGCCGTGCACCTCCCTGCCGTTCGCCGAGCGCATCGGCGTCGAGACGCAGGGGACCGACACGCTCGATCGCTACGCCACGTTGCTCGTCGGACACCAAAGGTGCCAGCTGACCTCGCTGGTGAAAAGCGCCGCGCCGCCCACCAAGCACAAGAAGAAGTGAGCGGCTTGCGCCCGTCGCCATAAATAATGTTATGGTGCCGCCGACCCGAAATCGAGGAGAGGCGGCGTGGATTACGAACAGATTCGCTATGCGGTGAGCGACGGCATCGCGACGATCACGTTGAACCGCCCGGACAAGCTCAACGCCTTCACCGCGCGGATGATGCACGAGCTGATCCATGCGTTCGATCGGGTCGATGCCGACGATGACGTGCGTGCGGTGATCGTCACCGGCGCGGGCCGCGCCTTCTGCGCCGGGGCGGACCTGTCGGGCGGCGACAAGACCTTCGATTATGAAACACGCGGCGAGGAATCGCCGGTCGGCCCGAACGGCGAGTTGCGCTATTCCAGCGAAAGCGCGCGCGACGGCGGCGGGCGGCTGACCTTGCGCATCTTCGAATGCCTGAAGCCGGTGATCGCGGCGATCAACGGCCCGGCGGTGGGCGTCGGATCGACCATGACTTTGCCGATGGACATCCGCCTCGCCAGCGACAGCGCGCGGATGGGCTTCGTCTTCGCGCGGCGCGGAATCGTGCCGGAGGCGGCGTCGAGCTATTTCCTGCCGCGCGTGGTGGGGATCAGCCAGGCGCTCGAATGGTGCTATTCCGGCCGCGTGTTCGACGCGCAGGAGGCGCTGAAGGGCGGGCTGGTCAAGGAAGTCGTCCCCGGCGATCGCCTCATCGCCCGCGCGACCGAGCTGGCGCGCGAGATCGCCGACAATACCGCCCCTGTCTCGGTGGCGATGACGCGGCAGATGCTGTGGCGCGGCCTCGGCTATGCGCACCCGATGGACGCGCACAAGGTCGACAGCCGCGCCATCCTGTCGCGCGGCCGGTCGGGCGACGCGAAGGAGGGGGTGACGTCGTTCCTGGAGAAGCGCGCGCCGACCTACCCGGACCGCGTGTCGCGGGACATGCCCGATTTCTTCCCGTGGTGGGAGGAGCAGAAATATAGCTGATCGGTTATCGTTCACGCATGGCGGCGGATGACGACAAGAGGCTGGCGGCGGAGGCCGCCGTGGCGGAGGTGCGTGACGGGATGCTCGTCGGCCTCGGCACCGGTACGACCGCCGCTTATGCGGTGACGGCGCTGGCGCGACGCGTCGCCGCGGGTCTCAAGGTGGAAACGGTGGCGACCAGCGAGGCGACCGCCGCGGCCGCGCGCGCCGGCGGCCTCGTCGTGCGCGATTTCGCCGACATCGCCGCGCTTGACCTTGCGATCGACGGCGCGGACGAGATCGACCCGCGCCTCTATGCGATCAAGGGCGCGGGCGGGGCGATGCTGCGCGAGAAGACGGTCGCCGCCGCCTCGCGCCGGATGGTGGTGATCGCGGACGGGTCGAAGCGCGTCGCGGCGATCGGCGCGGTCAAGCTGCCGGTCGAGGTGCTGCCCTTCGCCCGCACGTCGGTGGTAGCGGCGCTGGCGCGGCTCGGCGCGGCGGTGACGGTGCGTGACGGTTATGTGACGGACAATGGCAACCTCATCGCCGACTGCCGTTTCCCCGCGATGCCGGATCCGCGCGCGCTGGCGGCGGAGATCGCCGCGATTCCGGGCGCTTTGGGCCACGGCCTGTTCCTCGACGAGGTCGACGCCGCCTATATTGCCGCCGATGGCGTCGTTACGCGGCTGGAACGCGGCGGGCCGAGCGACTAAGGGGGCGGGGAATCGGCAACCGCGCGCCCTCCCGGTGCGTTCGCCATCATGATCCCGAACGAGGCCCCTTGATGACCGACACCACCAGCCTTCACGAAGACGGCAGCCCGGAGCGGCTGGCTATCGACACGATCCGCACGCTGTCGATGGATGCGGTGCAGAAGGCCAATTCCGGTCATCCCGGCACGCCGATGGCGCTCGCCCCGGTCGGCTGGACGCTGTGGACGAAATTCCTGCGCTACGATCCCGGCACGCCGGACTGGCCGAACCGCGACCGTTTCGTGTTGTCGGTCGGCCATGCCTCGATGCTACTCTATTCGCTGCTCCACCTCGCAGGGGTGAAGGAGATCGACCGCAACGGCAAGCCGACCGGCCAACCCGCCGTCAGCCTCGCCGATATCGAGTCGTTCCGCCAGCTCGGTTCGAAGACGCCTGGTCATCCCGAATATCGCCACACCACCGGCGTCGAGACGACCACCGGCCCGCTCGGCCAGGGTTGCGGCAATTCGGTCGGCATGGCGATCGCCGAGCGCTGGCTCGCCGCGCGTTACAACAAGCCGGGCTTCACGCTATTCGACCATGACGTTTATGCCCTGTGCGGCGACGGCGACATGATGGAGGGCGTCTCGTCCGAGGCGGCGAGCCTCGCGGGGCACCTCAGGCTGTCGAACCTGTGCTGGATCTACGACGCCAACCAGATCTCGATCGAGGGCAGCACCGATCTCGCCTTCGACGAGGATGTGGGCAAGCGTTTCCAGGCCTATGGCTGGAACGTCATCCACGTCGACGACGCCAACGACATCGCCGCGCTGACCGCCGCGTTCGAGGCGTTCCGCAAGACCGATGATCGCCCGACCTTCATCGTCGTCCATTCGGTGATCGGCTGGGGTTCCCCGCGCGCCGGCAGCGAGAAGGCGCACGGCGAGCCGCTCGGCGTGGAGAATGTCGCCAAGACCAAGGAAGCCTATGGCTGGCCGGCGAAGGACTTCTACGTTCCCGACGGCGTGCAGTCGGCGTTCGAGGGCGCGGTCGCCGGGCGTGGTCGCCCGCTGCGCGAGGAATGGCAGGCGACGCTGGCGAAATATGAGGAGGTCGAGCCGGAGCTGTACGAGGAGCTTGACCTGCTGCTTGCCGGCAAGCTGCCCGACGGCTGGGACGCCGACATCCCGACCTTCGGCGCGGACGAGAAGGGCGTCGCCAGCCGCGATGCGGGCGGCAAGGTGCTCAACGCAATCGCGAAGCGCGTGCCATGGCTGATCGGCGGCTCGGCCGATCTCGCGCCCTCCACCAAGACCGACATCAAGGGCGCGGCCTCGTTCGAGGCGAATGACTACGGCGGGTCGAACTTCCACTTCGGCGTGCGCGAACATGCGATGGGCGCGGTGGTCAACGGCATGACGCTGTCGCACCTGCGCGGCTATGGCAGCACCTTCTTCGTGTTCCTCGATTACATGCGTCCGCCGGTGCGCCTGTCGGCGCTGATGGAGCTTGGCGCGACTTGGATCTACACGCACGATTCGATCGGCGTGGGCGAGGACGGGCCGACCCATCAGCCGATCGAGCAGCTCGCGATGATGCGCGCGACGCCGGGGATCGACACGATCCGCCCGGCCGACGCGAACGAGGTGGCCGAGGCATGGCGCGCGATCGTCCGCGACGGGCAGCACCCCACCGCGCTCGTCCTGTCGCGCCAGGCGCTGCCGACGCTCGATCGCGGCAAATATGCCAGCGCGGCGGGGCTGGCGAAGGGCGCCTATATCCTCGCCGACAGCCCCGATCCGCGGGTGATCCTGATCGCCACCGGCTCCGAGGTGTCGCTGGCGGTCGGTGCTTACGAACAATTGAAGGCGGAAGGCATCGCCGCACGCGTCGTGTCGATGCCGTCCTGGTATCGTTTCGAGCTGCAGGACGCGGCCTATAAGGAAAGCGTGCTGCCGGCGAAGGTGACGGCGCGCGTCGCGATCGAGATGGGCGGCGAGTTCGGCTGGGACCGCTATGTCGGATCGAAGGGGCGGACGATCACCATGTCCACCTTCGGCGCGTCCGCCCCGGCGACTAAGCTGGCCGACAAATATGGTTTCACCGTCGAAAACGCGGTGCGGGTCGCGAAGGAAGCGATGCGGGGCTGAACGGCCTTGCGTCGCGCGGCGGCGCGCCAATATCGTGAATCTGACGTTCGGACATGGAGTGAATGCGATGGGACGCCTCAACGACCTTGAAAGCCACGGTCAGGCGGTGTGGCTCGACTTCGTGGACCGGAAGTTCCTGAACGAAGGCGGCCTGACGAAGCTGGTGGAGGAGGACGGCATCACCGGCGTCACCTCCAACCCGTCGATCTTCGAGAAGGCGATGGGCCACGGCACCGCCTATGACGAAAGTCTCGCGGCGTTCGACCGGGCGCATCCGGAGGCTTCCGCAATGGCGCGCTACGAGCATCTTGCGGTGGAGGATATCCAGAACGCCGCCGACACCCTGCGCCCGATCTATGACCGGCTGAACGCGAAGGACGGCTATGTCAGCCTCGAGGTGTCGCCCAAGCTGGCCGAGGACACCGACGGCACGATCGCGGAGGCAGCGCGGCTGTGGAAGGCGGTCGACCGGCCGAACCTGATGATCAAGATCCCGGGGACGCCGGAGGGCGTGCCGGCGATCGCCGCCTCGATCGCGGCGGGGATCAACATCAACGTGACTTTGCTGTTCTCGATCGAGGCGTACAAGGCGGTCGCGCTCGCCTATGTCGAGGGGCTGGAGCAGCGTGTCGCCAAGGATCAGCCGATCGACCGGCTCGCCAGCGTCGCCAGCTTCTTCGTCAGCCGCATCGACAGCAAGATCGACGACAGGATCGACGCCGGCACCGGCGGCGAGGAAGCGAAGGCGCTGAAGGGCAAGGTCGCCATCGCCAACGCCAAGATGGCCTATGCCTGGTATCAGGAGTTCATCGCCTCCGATCGCTGGCGGAAGCTCGCCGAAAAGGGCGCGATGCCGCAGCGGCTGCTGTGGGCTTCCACCGGCACCAAGAACCCGGCCTATCCCGACACGCTCTACATCGACACGCTGATCGGGCCGGACACGGTGAACACCGTGCCGCCCAAGACGCTCGACGCCTTCCGCGACCACGGCAATGTCGCCGAGACGCTGACGCAGGACGTGGACGGCGCGCGCAAGGTGCTGGCCGATGCCGAACGGTTGGGGCTGGACCTCGATGGCGTCACCGCGCTGCTGGTGCAGGAGGGCGTCCACTCCTTCATCCATTCGTTCGACGACCTGCTCGGCGCGATCGCCGCCAAGCATCCCGCCGCCGCCTGAACCTTCGGAACGAATCCCCGCACCCGGCGATTGAACCGGGGCGGGAGTGGGAAGAAGGAACATCTATGAAGATCGGCATCGTCGGCCTCGGCCGGATGGGTGGGAATATCGCGCGGCGGCTGATGCGCGGCGGCCATGAATGCGTCGTATGGGATCGCAACGCCGATGCGGTGAAGGAACTGGCCGGCGAGGGCGCGATCGCGGCGGATTCGCTGGACGACATGCGCGGCAAGCTCGCCGATCCCGCGATCTGGTGGGTGATGCTCCCCGCCGGCGATCCGACCGAACAGACGGTGATGGCGATCGGCGAGCGGGCCGCGCCCGGCACGATCGTCATCGACGGCGGCAACAGCTTCTGGAAGGACGATATCCGCCGCGCCAAGGCGTTGGCCGGGAAGGGCGTCCATTACGTCGATGTCGGCACCTCCGGCGGCGTGTGGGGGCTGGAGCGCGGCTTTTGCATGATGATCGGCGGGCCGGACGAGGCGGTGGCCCTGCTCGATCCGATCTTCGACACGCTCGCGCCCGGCCTCGGCATGGTGCCGCGCACCCCAGACCGAGCGGCGAGCGACGGCGAGGACGAGCGCGCGGAAAAGGGCTATATCCACGCCGGCCGCGTCGGCGCGGGCCATTTCGTCAAGATGGTCCACAATGGCATCGAATACGGGCTGATGCAGGCCTATGCCGAGGGCTTCGACGTGCTGTACGGGCGCGGCGCGCCGCATCTGCCCGACGATGAGAAGTTCGATTTCAACATGGCCGATATCGCGGAGGTATGGCGGCGCGGCTCGGTGATCTCGTCGTGGCTGCTCGATCTTTCCGCGATGGCGCTGGCGAAGGACCACGATCTGTCGAGCTTCTCCGGCAATGTCGCGGATTCGGGCGAGGGCCGCTGGACGATCGACGCCGCGATGGAGCAGGCGACCCCGGTCGCGGTGCTCACCACCGCGCTGTTCGCGCGCTATCGCAGCCGCATTGACCATATGTTCGGCGACAAACTGCTTTCCGCGATGCGCTACGGCTTCGGCGGCCACGTCGAGATTCCGCAGTGATGCTGGTCGTCTGCGATGTCGACGGCACGTTGGTCGACAGGCAGAAGCAGTTGAGCGAGGCGACCGTGGCGGCGGTCGGGCGGCTGCGCGCGGCCGGCATCCGCTTCACGATCATCAGCGCGCGGCCGATGTCCGGCATGATCCCGCTGGCTGAACGGCTGGCGCTGGACGAGCCGATGGGGGCGTTCAACGGCGGCGTGGTCTTCCGCCGTGACGGCGCGGTGAGCGAGCATCACGTCATTCCGGCGGAGGTGGCGCGGGGCGTATTCGATCTCGTCGGCGATGCGCCGGTCGATCGCTGGGTGTTCGCGGACGACCGCTGGTACGCCTCGACCGACCGGGGCGAGCATGTCGCGCACGAGCGGATCGCCTCGGCGCAGGAGCCGACCGTGCGCGCCGATTTCGGCGACCTTCTCGACCGCGCCGACAAGATCACCTTCGTCAGCGATGACGCGGCCCTGCTCGGCAAGCTGGCCGAGAAGGTGCGGCCGTTTGCCGATCGCGCCACGATCGTGCAGTCGCAGAGCTACTATCTCGACGTCACCGCGCGCGCCGCCAACAAGGGCGACGGCATCGCCGCGCTCGCCCATGCGATCGGCGTGCCGCTCGCCCGGACGGTGGCGATCGGCGATCAGGCCAACGACCTCGCGATGTTCGCGCGCGCCGGTCGCTCGATCGCGATGGGCAACGCCACAGATGCGGTGAAGGCGCAGGCGGACGACGTGACCACCGGCAATGACGCGGACGGCGTGGCGCACGCGATCGACAATCTGATCCTCGGGAGAATGATGTGAAGCAACTGGTGGCGTTCGATCTCGACGGCACGCTCGCGGCGAGCAAGCAGGCGATCCTGCCCGAGATGGGGGAGGCGCTGGCCGACCTGCTCGGCGTCGCGGACGTGGCGGTGATCTCGGGCGGGGACTGGCCGCAGTTCGACAAGCAGGTCGCCTCGCGGCTGCCGGCGCGCGCCGATCTGGCGAAGCTCTGGCTGATGCCGACCACCGGGACCAAGCTCTATACCTTCCGCGACGGGAAATGGAGCGCGGTCTATGCCGAACTGTTCTCCGACGCGGAAAAGGCGCAGATCATCGCCGCCTTCCACGCCAGCCTCGCCGCGACCGGCTTCGTGCCGGAACAGACGTGGGGTGAGCGGATCGAGGATCGCGGCAGCCAGATCACTTTCTCCGCGCTGGGCCAGCAGGCCCCGCTGGAGGCGAAGGAGAAATGGGACCCGGATTTCGCCAAGCGCAAGGTGATCCAGGCCGATCTCAGGCAGCGCCTGCCGGGCCTCGCGATCAACATGGGCGGCGCGACCTCGATCGACATCACCCGCGAGGGCGTGGACAAGGCCTATGGCCTGAAAAGGTTGCGCGACGAAAGCGGCATCGCGCTCGACGCGATGATGTTCGTCGGCGACGCGATCTTCCCCGGCGGCAACGACTATCCCGCGAAGGAACTGGGGCTGGACACGGTGCGCGTCCGCGATCCGCAGGAGACGCTCGCGGTGATCGCGACCGTGGTGGCCTGCCAGAAATAGAGCGGTTTACCGCCCCTCCGCCACGATCGCGGTCGCGCGGTCGTGCAGCCGCTCCACCGCCGCCGCGTGGATGCCGGGGGTCGAGACGATCACCCCGAAGGCGCGCGGATCGGGCTTGTTGAAGGTCAGCGGCGCGCCGAACGCATCGCTGGTCGCCGCGCCCGCCTCGGCGGCGATCAGCGCGGCGGCGGCGATGTCCCATTCGTTGCCCCAGCGCAGCGTCGCGACCAGATCGGCGCGGTCGTCGGCCACCATCGCCATGCGCAGCGCGATCGAATTGGGCTTCTCCACCGCCACCAGATCGCGATCGACCTTCGGCAGCACGTCGGTCGGTACGCGCGCGCCGGGGAAGATCGCGCGGTCGCCGGCGTGCACCACGGCGCCGTTCAGCGTCGCGCCAAGCCCGCTGCCCGCGCGCCACACCTCCCGCCGGGCCGGCGCGTCTAGCACCGCCAGCGTCGTGCGACCGCGCTCGGCCAGCGCCACCGACACCGCCCAGCCGGGCCGCCCGCGGATATAGTCGCGCGTGCCGTCGATCGGATCGACCACCCACACGCGCTCGCGCGCCAGCCGGTCGGGATTGTCGGCGGTTTCCTCGGAGAGCCAGCCTGCGTCGGGCAGCAGCGCCATCAGTCGTGCGCGGAGCATCGCGTCGATATCGAGATCGACCTCGCACACCGGGCTGCCCGGCGTCTTTTCCCAGCGTGCGAAATCGGTGCGCCAGCGGGCGAGCGCCATCGCCCCGGCCTCGCGGGCGATGTCCGCCACCGCATCGGCGAGGCGGGCATCAGCCACCGGCGACCGTCATCCCGTCGATACGCAGCGTGGGGACATTGGTGCCGTAGCGGAACTCCAGATCGTTGGCCGGGGTGAGTTGGCGGAACATCTCCCTGAGGTTCCCCGCGACGGTGAACTCCGCCACCGGGCGCGTGATCGCGCCGTTCTCGATCAGGAAGCCCGCCGCGCCCCGGCTGTAATCGCCGGTGACGCCGTTCACGCCGTGGCCGATCAGTTCGATGACATAGACGCCGCGCGCGATGTCCGCGATCAGCGTGTCGACCGGCACATGGCCCGCGTCCATATATAGGTTGCTGGTCGAGACGCCCGGCGCGCCGCTCACCCCGCGCGCGGCGTGGCCGGTCGGCTCCATGCCGAGCTGGCGGGCGGAGGCGGATTCGAGCAGCCACGTTTCCAGCGTGCCGTCCTCGACCAGCGCGACCGGCGAGACCGGCAGTCCCTCGCCATCGAACGGGCGCGAGCGCAGCCCGTGCGGGCGATGCGGATCGTCGCAGATGCGGATGCCCTCCGCGAACACCCGCGTGCCGAGCGCATCGAGCAGGAAGCTCGTCTTGCGCGCGATCGACTGGCCGGAGATCGCCGCCGTCAGATGCCCGAGCAGGCTCATCCCGACGCGCGGATCGAGCACCACCGGCATCGCGGCGCTTTCCACCTTGCCCGGATCGAGCCGCGCCACCGCGCGCTCGCCCGCCTCGCGTCCGATCGTCTCGGGCGAATCCAGCCGGTGGCGATGGCGCGCGGAATGGAAGGCGTAATCGCGCTGCATCCCGCTGCCCTCGCCCGCGATCACGCTGGCCGATGCGCCGAAGCCGGTGGTGGCATAGCCGCCCGCGAAGCCGTGGCTGGTGGCGAGCGCGATCACGCTGCGCGAGGCGCTCGCCCCGCCGCCCTCGCTGTTGGTGACGCCGGGCACGGCGCGCGCGGCATCCTCCGCCGCCGCCGCGATCTCGCGCAATTCGGCCGGAGAGACGTCGGTCTTGTCCTCCAGATCGAGCGCGGGGGGCGTGCCGCGCAACAGGCGGCTTTCGGGCGCGAGGCCGGCCCAGCGGTCCTCCGGGGCCTCACGCGCCATCGCCACCGCGCGCTCGACCAGCGCGTCCATCGCCTGCGGCGACAGGTCGGAGGTGGAGACGCTCGCCGAACGATGGCCGACGAACACGCGCAGGCCGAGATCCTCGCTCTCGGAGCGGCCGACATCCTCCAGCTTGCCGAGGCGGACGGAAACCTCGCTCGACGCATCGGCGGCAAACACCGCATCCGCCGCGTCGGCGCCCGCGCGGATCGCCCGCGCCACGATATCCTGCGCGCGATCCCGCGCCTGGTCGGAAGTAAGCATCGGCGAGGACTTAGGGGCAGGCGCGGCCGGATGCTAGTGGCGTAGCGCGCGGTTCCGGCCGTTAGGACGCGGCCTCCCGCGCCTCCACCCGCGCGAGCACGGCGCGCTTCTCCGCGTCGCTCATCGCTGACCAGCCCGCGATCTCGTCGATCGTCCGGTGGCAGCCGTAGCACAGCCCGGTCGCCTCGTTCATCACGCACACCAGCACGCAGGGCGATTCCGGCGGATCGGCCGGCGGCGCGGTCACACGTCGATCGAGACGCTCAGGAAGCCGGGGACGGGGCCGTTCCAGCCATCGTCGGGCGCATCGTCGCGCGGCTCCTCGCGGCGACGGCGCGGTTCCGGCTTGCGCGCGGCGCGGGCGGGCGCCGGTGCTTCCTGTTCCGGTTCCGGCGCGCGCTCGGCGCGGCCACGGCGGCGCGGCTTTTCCTCGCGCGCGGGCCGCTCTTCCACCGGTTCAGCGGCGGGCGCTTCGATGCGCGCGATCTTCTGGCCGGTGAGCTTCTCGATATTCTCGATATTCTCGGCGTCGTCGGCACTCACGAAGGTATAGGCGATGCCCGTCGCACCGGCGCGGCCGGTGCGGCCGATGCGGTGGACGTAATCGTCCGGGTGCCACGGCGCGTCGAAGTTGAAGACGTGGCTGACGCCCTTGATGTCCAGCCCGCGCGCGGCGACGTCGGAAGCGACGAGGATGTTGATGTCGCCCTGCTTGAACCGCTCCAGCTCCGCGATCCGCGCCGGCTGTTCCATGTCGCCATGGATCTCGCCCGAGGCGAAGCCATGCTTCTTCAGGCTCTTGTTCAGTTCGCGGACGGTGGTCTTGCGGTTGCAGAAGATGATCGCGGTGCGCACTTCCTGGGTCTTCAGCAGGCGGCGCAGCGTGTCGCGCTTGTCGAACGCCGATCCCTTCACCGGCACCAGCCATTGCGCGATATTTGTGTTGGTGGTCGCCGGCCGCGCGACCTCGATCGTCTTGGGATTGCTGAGGAAGCGATCCGCCAGCTTCTTGATCGGCGGCGGCATCGTCGCGGAGAACAGCAATGTCTGGCGGCTGGCGGGTAGCTTGGTGCAGATCGTCTCGATATCCGGGATGAAGCCCATGTCGAGCATCCGGTCCGCCTCGTCGATGACGAGCAGGTTGCAGCCGGTGAGCAGGATCTTGCCGCGCTCGAACAGGTCCATCAGGCGGCCCGGCGTGGCGATCAGCACGTCGACGCCCTTTTCCAGCGCCTTCACCTGATCGCCCATCTGCACGCCACCGATCAGCAGCGCCATCGAGAGCTTGTGATACTTGCCGTATTTCTCGAAATTCTCCGCGACCTGCGCCGCCAGCTCGCGCGTCGGCTCCAGGATCAGGCTGCGCGGCATCCGCGCGCGGCTGCGGCCGTGGGCGAGGATGTCGATCATCGGCAGCACGAAGGAGGCGGTCTTGCCCGTCCCCGTCTGCGCGATGCCGATGATGTCGCGCATCATCAGCACGGAGGGGATGGCGGACGCCTGGATAGGCGTCGGTTCGGTGTAACCCGTGTCGGTTACGGCGCGAAGCAGTTCGTCTGACAGGCCGAGATCGGCAAAGCTCATGGCGGTTCCGAGAAAGAGCGATGGGCGCACCCCCGTCGCCCTTAGTCGCCGGAACGCGATTGGAGCCGAAAAGTCAAGTTTTTGTGGAGCGGGCGCTCCCTCAGCGCCGTGGAACCAGCGTGCGGAACTGCGCGATCTCGCACCGCGCGCCGGAACGCGAGCGCAGCGCGTCGCGCCCGGCGCAGATCATGCCGTCGCCTGTCCGCCGCAGATAGAAGCCGGTGTAGAATTTCAGCGTGGGGCAGGCGTCGTCCAGCTTGGCGCGCAGCCGGCGGCCGTCGACCGTTTCCAGATCGACGTCGCCATCGGCCATCGTCGCCGCGACGATCGTGTCCATCGGCACGCATTTCGGTGCCTTCTGCTCGCGCCACGCGGAGGGCGGGGACGGCGTGGGGCGATAGAGCGGGCGTGGCGGCTCGGCCCGCGAATCGACGCGCGGGATGCGGATCACCATCCGCTCGCGGATGATGACCTGCGCCCATTGCGTGCCGGCCAGATCGTCCATGTCCGGGTCGCGCGCCGACACCAGGATCGGGGTCAAAGCGGCAAGCGTCAGCAGGGGCAGGGCGCGTTTCGGCATGGCAAACGGGACAAGCCGTGGGCGAAGGGATTTGAACGCCGCATGAATTGCGTGCGATGAACGGTGCATGACACCCGCCCAGATACGCCTGCTCGATGCGCTCGCCGGCACGCTCCCCGCGCGCGCGATCGTCACCGACCGCGACGTGATCGCGCCGCTGGAGACCGACTGGCGCGGTCGCTGGCGCGGCCATGCGCCGCTGCTGTTCCTGCCCGGCTCGACCGCCGAAGTGTCCGCCATCGTTGCAGCTGCGGCCGCGATCCGTGTGCCGCTGGTGCCGCAGGGTGGGAACACCTCGATGGTCGGTGGCGCGACGCCGCCGGCGGACGGCAGCGCGGCGATCCTCTCGACGCGGCGGATGAACGCGATCCGGCGGCTCGATGCCGACGCGGGGCTGGTGGTGGCGGAGGCCGGGTTGATCCTCTCCGATCTCCATGTCGCCGCGCTCGGCGTCGGGCGGCGCTTCCCGTTGTCGCTGGGAGCGAAGGGATCGGCGATGGTCGGCGGCCTCGTCTCCACCAATGCCGGCGGCACGCAGGTCTTGCGCTTCGGCACCATGCGCGGGCTGGTCGCGGGGATCGAGGCGGTGCTGCCCGACGGGCAAGTCCACGACGGGCTGGCGGCGCTGAAGAAGGACAATCGCGGCTATGACCTCACGCAATTGCTGATCGGCGGGGAAGGGACGCTGGGCGTCGTCACCGCCGCGACGTTGCGGCTGGTGCCGGCAATCGCGGCGCGCGCGGTCGCCTGGGTAGGGCTGGCCGATCCGGTGGCGGCGCTGGCGTTGCTGCGGCGCTTCCAGGCGGCGAGCGAGGACGTGGAGAGCTTCGAACTGCTCCCGGCGGAATCGCTCGGCGCGGTGCTGCGCCATATTCCGGGCACCCGCGCGCCGCTGGCGGGCGAGCACCCGTGGCATGCGCTGATCGAGGTGACCGCCGCCGACGCCGCGCGCGAGCCGCCCGCCGCCCTGATCGAGCGCGTGCTGGCCGCCGCGCTCGCCGACGGGCTGGTCGCGGACGCCACGATCGCGGCGAGCGAGGCGCAGGCGGACGCCTTCTGGCGCATCCGCGAATCGATCTCCGAGGCGGAACGCGCCACCGGTCCGGCGGCGCAGCACGACATCTCGGTCCCGGTCGAGGCGATGCCGCGTTTCATGATCGAGGCGGCGGCGGCGTGCGAGGCGCGCTTCCCCGGCAGCAGCGCCTCCGGATTCGGTCATCTCGGCGACGGCAATGTCCACTTCCATGTCCGCGCGCCGGCCGGGGTCGACGCGCAACGCTGGTTCGCGGAGGAAGCGCCGGTGGTGACGCGCTTCGTCGACGATCTGGTGGTCGCAGCGGGCGGCTCGATTTCCGCCGAGCACGGCATCGGCCAGATGAAGCTCGGCGAGCTGGAGCGGCTGTCCTCCCGCGCGCGGATGACGGCGCTGCGCGCGATCAAGGCGGCGCTCGATCCGCACGGCATCATGAACCCCGGAAAGCTCGTGACGCTTGCGCGCGGCGGCGCGGGCGAATAGGGCCGCCCGATCCTGGCCGCAACGGCCGCGAATGTATTTCGAGACTGGAGAGAATGATGGCCAGCGCGCCGCAGCAGCTTCCGCTTTTCTACAACGGCCTGGAGCCGCTTTCGAGCGAGCTGCACGCCAATTATCGCATCCGGCCAATCAACGCCGCGCCGTTCCTCCGCAACCAGCATGCGATCCCGGTGACGGTCGAGGAATTCCCGCTGGTCCAGCGCTTCATGCCGATCGTGTTCAGCGCGGGCGATGATGCGGTGCCGATCGCGCTGATGGGGCTGAACGAGGGCCTCAACGTGTTCGTCGATGCGGACGGCAAGGTGACGGAGGAGAATTTCTACGTCCCGGCCTATATCCGCCGCTATCCCTTCATGCTCGCCCGCCTGCGCCCCGACGCGCAGGAACTGTCGCTGTGCTTCGATCCGACCGCCGACACGCTCGGCGCGTTCGACGAGGGCGATGCGCTGTTCGACGGCTCGGAGCCGACCGAGCTGACGCGCAACATCCTGTCGTTCAACGAATCGTTCGAGCAGGCCGGCGCGCGCACCGCCGCCTTCATCCAGGAGCTTCGCGAGATGGAGCTGCTGATGGAGGGCGAGGTCTCGATCCAGCACGAGGGCTATGAGCAGCCCTTCGTCTATCGCGGCTTCCAGATGGTCAACGAGGAGAAGCTGATGGACCTGCGCGGCGACCAGCTTCGCAAGATGTCCAAGTCCGGCATGTTGCCGCTGATCTACGCCCATCTCTTCTCGCTGGCGATGATGCGCGATATCTTCGCGCGTCAGGTTCGTCTGGGCTTCCTGCCGCAGCCGGGCCAGATGGCTTGACGGGAGAAGACGACGCGATGACCAGGCCAATGATCGGCGCCCGCTATTCCGCAGTTGCGATCGCGCTGCACTGGACCATCGCGTTGTTCGTCATCATCAATCTGGTCGTCGGCATCGGCCATGACGCGGTGCCGGCGCTGCGCGCGTGGATGCCGGCGCACAAGTCGATCGGCATCACCGTGCTGGTGCTGACGCTGGCCCGACTCGCGTGGCGGCTGGGGCATCGCGCCCCGCCGCTTCCGGCGGAGGTGAAGGGGTGGGAGCGCGGCGCGGCGCATGCCGTCCACGGCCTGTTCTACGTCGTGCTGATCCTGCTCCCGCTGTCGGGCTGGGCGATGGTCTCCTCACCCGATCGCAAGAAGCCGCTCGACTGGTTCGGGGTGTTCGACGTTCCGTTCCTCTCCGTCTCCCGCGAAACCGCACATTTTGGCGGCGGGGCGCATGGGCTGCTCGGCTGGCTGATGTTCGCGCTGGTCCTGATCCATATCGCAGGTGCCCTGCGCCACCAGTTCCTGCTGCGCGACAATCTCGTTGCGCGCATGCTGCCGGGAAGCGCGCGATAAAATCGACGGGTCGTTATTGACCCACTTGAAACCATTCGCGCCTGTTCTATGTTGTTGAAGTACGGCGGCGTGTCCCCCCTTTCGCGACGTCGTACGGCACGCCTCTGGCGTGTCTCCTCCCTGAACCTTGGCCACCTCGTGCGCATGCACGAGGTGGTTTTTTTATATGCTCATTCCGCAGCGAGCGCGGAGGGCAGAGCGAGCGCCTCGTCGGCCAGCGCATCGATCGTCGCGCGTACCAACGCCACCGTCGTGTCGAAACCCGTGCCCGGTTGGTCGAGCAAGCGATCGAGATAAAGTGAGCGGTCCAGTTCCAGTTGGATCGCATGGACTTGCGCGGCGGGGTTCCCATGCCGCTCGAGGATATGCCCCCCAGCATAAGGCGTATTGCGGATATGGCGCAGACCGGCGGCTTCCGCTTCCATCTCCGCGCGCCGTACGAACCGCGTCGCGCATGAGCGGCCGAAGCGGTCGCCGGTGACGATGCGCGCCTCGCTCCCGGCGATCGGCGGCATCGAATGCAGGTCGAGCAACACCGCGCAGCCGAATCGCGCGCGGGTCCGTTCGAGCAGATCGGCGAGCGCGGCGTGATAGGGGCGGTGGTCGGCCGCTATCCGCGCGACGATCTCCGCGCCGGAAAAGCGCCGCCGCCACAATTCGCCGGTGCGGCCCGTCCGGCGCGGCACGATGCCCAGCCCGCCGCGCACCTTGGCGGTCGGCGGCCTGTCGGCGGCGTCGTCGTCGACGGCGGGGTCGCGCTCATGCTCGCCGCGGTTGAGGTCGATCCACGCGCGGCCGAGCCGCTGGACGATCAGCGTCTCGCATCCGCGCGCGGCCAGCGCGATCGTGTCGACATGGCGATCCTCCAGCGAGGCGAGCAGCTCCGTCGGCACCCGCAGGTTGGCACGCAGCGCCAGCGGATACTCGCGCCCCCCATGGGGGACGGACAGCACTACGGGGCTTTCCGGAATCTCCGGGCCGAGGATGTCGAACGATCGCGTCATCGGCGCGCGAACCTATGGGAGGTTGCGACCCGTCGCAACTGGCCCTCGCGCGGATGGAAATTCTTAATGGGTTGGCGCATAATGCGCGCGCCGCGCGAGGCATGGCCAGAGCTGAGGACCGACAACCCCAAATGATCAGAATCCTGCTGGCCGAAGACGATCAGGTGATGCGCGAATATCTTACCCGAGCGCTGGAGCGTTCGGGCTATGCGGTGACGGCGGTTGATCGCGGCACGGCGGCGTTGCCGCTGATCGAGGCGGAGCGATTCGATCTGCTGCTCACCGATATCGTGATGCCCGAGATGGACGGGATCGAACTGGCGCAGAAGGCGGCGGACATCGCGCCGGACATGCGCGTGATGTTCATCACCGGCTTCGCCGCCGTCACGTTGAAGGCCGGCAAGGCCATGCCGCAGGCGCGCGTCCTGTCGAAGCCTTTCCACCTGCGCGATCTGGTGCTGGAGGTCGATCGCATGTTCGAGGCGGACAATGTGAGCGGCCTCAACTAAATGTGAAACGGATGCTTGCGCGGGCCAAACCTCCCCGCTAAAGGCGCCACTCCCGTGGGCGTGTAGCTCAGTGGTAGAGCACTGTGTTGACATCGCAGGGGTCGCAAGTTCAATCCTTGCCACGCCCACCATTAAAAGCCCCGTCGCCCCAGTGGGATGGCGGGGCTTTTATGTTTTGCGGCCGTTTTGCTTCACGGAAAGCTTGGCGCTGTGCCGCAGCATTAACTTAGGGCCTGCTGGACTCGACGGGAGTTGCGGGCTGGGCCTAGTTGGCGGGCACGCGGAGTCACCGCGTCGAATCGGCCCCAGATCGACGGAAACCATGATCTGCACTAGCTTGGGCACAGCGCCTGGCTTCGTCCCCGGCCAGCTAGGCGATCTTGTCGATCTCGACGGATCGACCAACTTCGTGGCGGATCGGTCTCCCGCAGTCATCTATCGTGACGGAACGGTTTTCGCAGGCGCCGACGTGTGGGGGTGTGAGCGGATAAAGGAATACCGGAAGTGGGCAGCGTGCCGCCCGACCGTTACTGACGACGTCGCACCCGCAGATTCCAAACCTGCATTGCCTCAATGTCTCATCTTGTAAAATAGATGGCGCAATAGATAAATCATTTGCGCTCCAACTCGAATAGGTTCGCTTCGTAAAGCACGGAGAGGACGATGGCGGATACGCCGATCAGCGATATGGCGCGTGCCAACGGCGTCTGGAACGACGCGTGGAACGATGCGGCGGCGCTCGATCCCGAGTGGGTGGAGAGCTTCCTGGCGATGGGCACTTTGCCCATCCGCCGCGGGGTGCTCGAACCCAAGGTTTATGAGTTGATCGCCATCGCGGTCGATGCGGCGTGTACGCACATGTACGCGCCAGGCACGCGGCGACACATCGCCAAGGCGCTAGAGCTGGGCGCGACGCCCCAGGAGATCATGGCGGTGCTACAGGGCGTCGCCGTGCTCGGCATCCACTCGGTTGCGCTCGGCGTCCCCATGCTCGTCGAAGAAATGAACCGGCGCGGCTTGCCCGTGCCCGCAAAAGAAGGAGCCTGACATGCACTTCCTTGACGACAGCCTGCTGCCCGAAAACCAGGAGAAGCTGGTGATTCAGGTCGCTCCCTATGGCCCGCAATGGCTGCCGGGCGATTTCCCCGAGGACATCCCGGTCTCGATGGCGGATCAGGTCCAGAAGGCGGTCGATTGCTATAATGCCGGCGCCTCGGTGCTCCACCTTCATTGCCGCGAGGCGGATGGCCAAGGCTCGAAGCGCCTCTCGATGTTCAACGAGATGATCGCGCGCATCCGCGATGCCTGCCCCAAGATGGTGATCCAGGTCGGCGGTTCGATCTCCTTCGCGCCCGAGGGCGAAGGCGAGAAGGCCAAGTGGCTCGACTATGACACGCGGCACATGCTGGCCGATCTCGATCCGCGCCCGGATCAGGTGACGATCGCGATCAACACCGGCCAGATGAACATCATGGAACTGATGCTCGACGGCGATATCGACGGGACGTGTCTGACCAACCCGGCCTATGCGCTCGCCTATCGCGATCTGGTGAGCGAGGCGGGGCCGGCATTCTATCTCGAGCACCTCAAGCGGCTGCGCACGTCGGGCATCCAGCCGCACTTCATGCTGGCGAACATCACCCAGCTCGAGACGGTCGAGCGGCTGATCCGCAAGGGCGCATATCAGGGGCCGCTGATCCTGAACTATGTCGCGATCGGCGGGGGGGCGTCGGGCACGCATCCGGCCGACCTGATCGAGTTCGTCCGCCGCACGCCGGACGGCGCGGTGCTGACGATCGAATCGATCATGCGCAACGTGCTGCCGTTCAACACGATCGCGATCGCGCTGGGCCTGCATGTTCGTGTCGGGATCGAGGACAATATCTGGGGCCGCAAGGGCCAGCGCATGACCTCGGTCCAGCAGATCGAGCAGGTGGTGAGGATCGCCAATGAACTGGGGCGCGCCGTGGCCGACGGCGACGAGGCGCGCCGTATCTATCAGATCGGCGACTGGTACCAGAGCACCGACGAGACGCTGCGCAAACTCGGCCTGCCGCCTAACCGCGAAGTTGGACAGCGCGGCGTGTCGGTGCGGGAATACGCATGAGGGGCGTGGAAGGTCGCGTTTGCGTCGTCACCGGCGCAGCGCGCGGCCTCGGCCGGGCAATAGGGGAGGCGCTCGCCGCGGGCGGCGGGCCTGACACGTGACCAGGCTTGTGCTCGTCGGCGTCTAAGGCCGCACCCCATGTTGCCGCCGCCATTGACGCGGCGGCATATCGAACTTGCGCAGGAACCAGGTGCTGAAGGCGCTCTGCGATGAAAAGCCAAGCAGGTCGGCGATTTCCGATAGGGGGCGATCTCCTCCCTCCAGATGCCGGCGGGCGATCTCCGTCCGGGTCTGGTCGAGGAGGGCGAGGAAGGTCGTGCCTTCCGCCTCGAGCGCGCGTGTCAGCGTGCGGCGCGAGACGCCGAGTTGGGTCGCGATGAAGCTGGCGGTGCATCGCCTGTTCGACAGCAGGGTTTCGAGCAGTCGCCGGACGCGCTCGGCCGCCGGCGCCCCGTGCCCCGGATCGGACATCCGCAGGAACTGCGACGCATAAGGGCGCAGCCCGGCCTCGGCTATCGGATTGGGCTGATCGAGCACGCTGGTCTTGACCACGATGCCGTCGAACTCGGCGTCGAACGTCAGGCTCTGGCCGAAAACCTCCCGGTATTTCGAAATATCGGCGGGCTGGGGCCGCGACAGGCAGATTTGCTCGGCCCTGCACAGCGGCCCGGCGAAATTCACCAGGATGCGATATTGCATGGCGACGGCGATGTCGTTCGCCTGCGTCTTCGTTCCGGCCACGACGATGTCGCAGCGCAGCACCGCGATGTCGTCATAGATCTCCTGCGTGACGACCAGCGCGTCATTGTGCAGCGGGAGGTATTTGGCGATGGCGCGGATGGCGTCCCCGACGGTCGGCTCGTCGCGCGCCAGCAGACTGATCGGCCCAAGGTTCGAGAAGCCACGCAATTCGCTCAGCCGCAGCCCGAAATCCGGGCAGCCGCAAGTCAGCGCGGCGAGTTCCAACGCGAGATTGACCGACGTCACCGCCACCCGCCGGTCTGGCTGGGATTCGATCGAGGACGGCAACCCCGCCTGGCGCAAAATAACGCCTGCGTCGACGCCGTAGCTCCGGCACAAGGCGGTCATGCCAGTCAGGGAGGCCGCGCGGACAGTCAGGCGCGATGCATGGCTCATATTGTAAAGTCAATAGCTCAAATAGTAAAATATCGCCAGTTCGCTTCTGATACCGCTCCGCGCGACAGGCTGGAACGACAATAGACAATGACGCTCCGATGACGGTCGGCACGACGCGCGCGAGCAGGCGCGTCGGCCGGACCGGATGACTGGTTTATCGCGCGTCGGGGAGGGGACCTAAGCGGATCGACCTGATGACGGCGACGGCGGCTTGCCAGCCCGGCGCAGGCGAGGGCCGCCGATGCGGCCGCTACAACCATGATTCGAAAACGATGGACGCGCGCTCGACGCTCGCGTCGTTCTTCGTGCCGTTCGATGCTCTACGCATCCTATTCGCGCGGCTATAAATCGGGCGGGATCAACCCGCCGCTCCAGCCGATCTTCGCGGTGCCCGATACCTTCGCCCCCGAGTTCATCGACGCGTTCGAGGTGGGCTCGAAGAACAGCTTCATGGGCGGCGCGCTGCGCCTCAATCTCACCGGCTTCTATTACAAATACAAGGGCCTGCAACTCAGCCGGATCATCGCGCGCACGTCCGTCAACGACAATCTCGATGCCAACATCTACGGCGTCGAGGCCGAGGCGGTGATCAGGCCGGTGCGCGACTTCCAGGTCAAACTCGGCTTCAGCTACCTCCATACCGAGGTGGCATCGGACAAATATCTCTCCAACCCGCGCGATCCCTCCGGCGGGCGCTCGGATGTCGTCATCATCAAGGACATCGCCAACGCCGCGATCAAACGCATTCCAGGCTATAGCCAGGTCAATGCGCAGATCCTGCTCGGCGGGCGTAACGATCGCTGGACGGCGCGTGCGTTCGTCCAGAACCTGACCAACAACAACGCGATCACCGGCATGTCCACCGCCGACGCCTCATCGGGCCTCTATGGCAACATCTTCACGCTCGAATCACGACGCTACGGCGTGTCATTCGGGTTCAGGTTCTAATCGGATAATCATGCCGGACGCGCGGCGTTGTCGCCGCGGCCCGGCGTTCTTCGTCGCCCATCGCGATGGAAAATCGCGGCATCGCTGGCCGCCTGCCTCTCGCTGCCGCCCATAGCCGCAGCGCAGAGTATGCCCAAACTCGACATACAAGGCGAGGCGCGCTTGCGGCTGGAGGAAGATTGAGACAGCCGGACACCCGCCGGCGCCAAGCGACCCGACCGCGCCAGAGCGACGATCCGGATGAGACTCGCGGGCACGCTGGATTTGGGCGACGGCTTCAGGCTGATGGGCGATCGGATTGTTCCGGTTCGACGTCGATTCACATGACCCCGTCCGGCTTCCCGCTCATTTTGCCAACCATGGCATCGTCCGTTCGCGGGAAGGCGTTGGTGATTTAACCGAGAACCTCAATTACGGCCGCGCGGGCTATTGCGCGCTGGCATGGTGCGGCGTGGGATGAGGAACGGCGGTGGGGTTTCTGAAATAACGGTGCCGCGATATCGCGGGTGTTCCGGATTCTGCCGAAATTATTCAAAAAATTCATGTATATTCCTGTTACGGGTGGCCCGTGCGCGTCTCTCGCTCGGCGCGGGCTTTGGCAACGCGCTCCTGACGCTGCGCCATTTCGAGCCAAGCGGCTTCGGCGCGCAGGCATCGTTCGCGGACATTGTTGAGGGTGGAGGCGTCGGCCTCGGTACGGCAGCGCGCGGCCTGCGCGCGGAAATCGGAAGGCTGGACCAATGGCTGTCTCCCCGGAGAGGTTGGCGGCGCCCGACGAACGGGCGCCGCACGGCACATGGTCGCCGATCCTATTCCGCCGGCTCGAGATTGCACGCCGACTGGCGGCCACGCTTGTCCGCCTCCAGTTCGTAGCTGACGCGCTGGTTCTGGTTGAGGGTCTGCATGCCGGCGCGCTCGACCGCGCTGATATGGACAAAGGCGTCCGGCCCGCCGTTGTCGGCGGCGATGAAGCCGAAACCCTTGGTGGAATCGAAGAACTTGACGGTGCCGATCTGGCTCATGGAATATTCCTTCTTCTAAAGACGCGTTCCGCATGAGCGCGCCTGAGCGCTGCAAGGCAGAAAGAAGGAAGAAGGGGCCGCAAAGCACCGAAGACCGTCGATTTGCGACTGTAGCGGATGCAATGTGGGTACGCGGAAGGGAATATGCAAGCGGCGCGATCCGTTCACTTCCGACGCGTCGGCCAGATCGGGCGCACGCCCCTCTTATAGACGCGACCGGGAGCGTCGCGCTTGCGCGCTCGCTGCAAAATCACGGTGGCGATCGTGGCCATGCTTCCCAAAGCAAGCGCCACGAGCACATAAGCCAAAATCAGATACGTTTCGATGATACCGGCACCCGACATGTAAGCGGGAGCGCATCGTCTCTCAGCCGCCGGCGCTTACAGTGAAGATGCCGACGATTATGCTGCTTAACATATCCTGGTCGGAATGTCCGTTAAATCGCGTCACGCCAATCCGCTTCCCTGTCCTCGTCGGCATCGAGTTGACGGTCGATATCCTCTGCGAGATCGTCGAGTTGCTCAAAGGTGGCGACAAGTTCGAAGCGGGCCCCAACCTCATCCGTGAAGCGAATGAGATATTCATTACCCTTGGGCGCGATGGTGACGTCGGTTAGGCGGCCTGGAATAATTTTTTCCTTTAATGAAACGGGCGGGGTTGATCGGATACGGCCTTCAGGCCGAGCGAGGTGAAAAATCCCGGCGCCGCAAGTCGCCATTTATCGGCGACGTATGCAAGTGACGCCCAATCAAGTTCGGCCTGCAATTCCGATGCAGTCTTGAAAGGCTTGATGGAAGCTGCCTGCATTTGTCGCTCCCGATAATAAACCGGCGTGCTGCAGGTCCGTTTCAGGCGGATAGCATGGGCCCTGCATAACGCCTAATCCCATTATTTCCGCGCCGGGGTTTCGCGCGATCGTGCCCGTCGCTATATAAGCGCATCGCTGATAGAACGGTTTCGTAGGCATCAGCGGCTGAGAGACGATGTGCTCCCGCTTACGTCGGCAGGGAGCCAGCCATGGATATCAATCATCTTCTCTCCAGTCACCAGATCGCTTTGATGCAGGCGGATGCCGCCGGATCGCGCGAGGCGGAACTCGCGCATCGCAATCGCGCGCGATGCTATGCGGAAAGGGTTCGCGCGTTTCAGGTCACGCTTGGCGTGGCTCCGGTCTTCGCGCAACTCGCCTGACTTGGGGAAGGCTTTCCGCAACTGAACGGACAGGCCACGAAATCCTGCCCGATATGGGTTCTTGAGCATCTGGCTGGAGAATGGACATCGGCTCGCTGCTTATGCTGCGGGCAGGTCGTCCCGCGATATGGCAAAAGGCCGCGTCATTTACCGCGAGTGCACGGCCCGCACCGGCTTCGATGTGCATGGAGAAAGAAAGCGCCGATGAACGAAGATGACCTGCACGAGCCCGCCGCATCGAACATCGACGCTCCCCGCCGGAAGATGTTTCGCAACAAATTCGCTACACCGCGCCTCTCGCCCGACGCCGTCGAGCGGCAAAGTCGTATCGCGTTGTTCGCCTGGAACCATCTGGGCGGGGACGCCGCAATCGCTTTCCTGAATACATATAACCTTGAGCTGGAAGCCCGCCCGCTTGATCTCGCGATCGCGAGCGCGGCAGGCTGCGAAGCCGTGGAACGGGCCATCTTCGTAAAAGCCGGTGCAGCCTGACAGCCGTGCGCAGCGTGGCGATGCGGACGCAGGCCCGTGCTCATGGTGACATGACAACGGAGCTTGCCCGTGCGTGCGCCGCGCTTTGCCGCGGGTCGAATTTCTTCGCGGCATGGCTGTGGTCGAGCGACACCGATGCGGTGCGCGCGCCGTCCCTTACGTCCGAACATCGATCGAAGGTCATCGCTAACGGACTGCGTGAACTCGATCGTTTCCTCAATATCCTCATCGACGAGGTATCGCTCGGCCACAGCCTGCCCGCTCGTCCGGGTCAACGGAACACGGCCAACAAGCTGCGGAATCTGCGCGATGCACTAGGATTGCCCCATGAGGATCATGAGCGTCTGCTGGCGCTTGGAAGGTCGCGTGAATGCCTGTTCCATTGCGGCGGGATGGTAAGCCGGGGTGACAATCGTCAGGCACGCGCGCTGACGCTGGGCTGGTCGAAGGGCGAAGGCGCGGGGCGTGCGTTGACGCGGGTGCCGGTAGGGAGCGCGATCGTCGTCTCACGCGCGGATATCGAAAGCGTTTGTCATTTCTACCGGAAGTTGGCCGAGGATCTGGCTTCACCGTTCGGTCTCCTCCCGTGAATATCCGTCCTCGCCAGTTCGTGGCATATGTGTCGTGTAGCACCCCATGAATCAGCAAGTTCGTATCCTGGTCGACGCCGATGCCTGCCCGGTGAAGGAGGAGATTTATCGGGTCGCATATCGACTGGAGGTGTCGGTGATCGTGGTCAGCAACGCCCACCTGCGCATACCGCCGCATCCATTGATCGGGCGTGTCGTGGTGAGCGACGGGTTCGATGCCGCGGATGACTGGATCGTGGCGCACACGGATGACGCCGCGGTGGTCATCACCTCAGACATCCTGCTGGCAGACCGTTGCCTCAAGGCTGGCGCCGCCGCCGTGATCGCGCCGAACGGCAAGCCCTTCACCAGCAGTTCGATCGGCAATGCGGTCGCTGTCCGCGCAATCATGAACGATCTTCGCGCAGGCGGTGACCGGATCGGGGGACCCCCGCCTTTCGGCAAGGAGGACCGGTCGCGGTTCCTGTCGGCACTCGACGCCGCGTTGACGCGACTTCAGCGTCGACCCAGGATATAGGCAAATCGGCCCGCCACGACCGCGAACGGTCAGCCGGAAAAGCTTAGCCTTGCCGGAGAATAGAGGCATTGTCATCTGCGGAGGGAGCAAACATGAAGGCGTCTGCCACGATCGCCACAGTCCTGATGACCGCGGCCACAGCCGCTTCGGCCGCGCCACGGACGCGGGACTTGGGGGTGCGTATCGGCATTCTCCAGCCCGGTCCGCTGAACGCGATAACCGATGTCGCCGGCGTCAAGGTCGGGCAGGTGACGATCGTTCGTGGTGACCACGTCCATACCGGGGTGACGGCGGTGCTGCCGCACGGCGGCAACCTGTTCCAGGATAAGGTGCCGGCCGGCTTCTTCGTCGCCAACGCCTTCGGCAAGTTTATCGGCTCGACCCAGATCGAGGAACTGGGCGAGATCGAGACGCCGATCCTCCTCACCAACACGCTGAACGTCGCGGAGGGCGCGGCGGCGGCGGTCGAATGGACGCTGGCCCAGCCGGGGAACGAGCAGGTGCGCTCCGTCAACGCGGTCGTCGGCGAGACCAACGACGGTTTCCTGAACGACATTCGCGGCCGGCATGTCACGATCGCCGATGCACGCCACGCGATCGAGAGCGCCAGGGAAGGGCCGGTCGCGGAGGGCGCGGTCGGCGCGGGCACCGGGACTGTCGCGTTCGGCTGGAAGGGCGGGATCGGCACGGCTTCGCGCAAGCTTCCCCAGTCGCTCGGCGGCTGGACGGTGGGGGTGCTCACCCAGACCAATTACGGTGGTGTGTTGACTATTGCCGGTGTGCCCGTCGGCGTCCGGCTCGGCCAATATGATTTCAGGCGCGAGATCGAGCAGAAGAAGGCGGACGGCTCGGTCGTGGTGATCGTGGCGACCGATGCGCCGCTCTCCGATCGCAACCTGCGTCGGCTGGCGGAGCGCGCCTTCGCCGGCATCGCGCGCACCGGTTCCGGCTTCTCGAACGGCTCGGGCGACTATGCCGTCGCCTTTTCGACGAACCCTGCGGTGCGCCGCACGCCGGAGCGGCGATCCGGGACTGCGACGGTCGAGCAACTCGCCAATGACGCGATGTCGCCGCTGTTCCAGGCCGTGGCGGAAGCGACCGAGGAAGCGGCGATCAATTCGCTGTTCGCCGGCACCACGGTCAAGGGCGACCGGGGAACGATCGAGGCGCTGCCGCTCGACAAGGTGCTGCCGATGCTGGGCGTTCGGGCGCCGCGATAGTCGGGAACCTGCCGATCCCGCATCCGCATTTCCCCCAGCCGCCAGGGAACCTTGAGCGTCTCCCGGAAATTCTCCTTCGATGCGATCGGCGCAGGAAGGAAGGAGCGGCGGCGATGATCAGGAAGCTCAAGTCCGGCAAATATCGCCTTTATTCGCGCAAGCCGGATGCGGAAACGGGAAAGCGCCGCAATCTCGGGACTTTCGACACGCGGGCGGCGGCCGAAAAGCACGAGCGGGAAGTCCAGTACTTCAAGCGCCACTGACGCGGTGATGTTGCGGCGCCGTCCGGCGCGTCAGCAGAGGATGTCCGGCAGGCTGGAGAAGGCATTGCGCAACGCCTCGCCCCAGCGCCGGGAAATGGCGACGAACCGCGGATCGTCCGCCTCGATCCGTTCATGGACGTCGAACGCGCAGGTGCCGTGGCGGATCACCGCGAGGTCCAGCGGCATCCCGACCGACAGGTTCGAGCGGAGCGTCGAATCCATCGACACGCACACTGCCTTCGCGACCTCGTCGAGCGGCGTTTCCATCTGCACCACGCGATCGAGGATCGGCTTGCCGTATTTATGCTCGCCGATCTGGAAATAGGGCGTGTCCGCAGTCGCCTCGACGAAATTGCCAGCCGAATAGACCATGAACAGCCGGTGGCGCCCGCCCTTGCGCTGGCCGCAGACCAGGATCGTGGCGTCCGCGCCAGCGCCTTCCGCCTGGATCGAATCGCGATAGCGGTCCTGCAATCCCTGCATCGCCTCGCCGACCAACTCGGCCACGCGATACATGCTGGCGGCGTTGAGGATCGTCTCGACGTGCGGATCTTCCGCCGATCGCTCGATCGCCTGTTCGAGCCGGGTGATGACGCCCTGCGTGATCGAGAGGTTGCCGGAGGTCGCCATGCCGATCGCGCGCTCGCCCGCGCGTTCCCAGGTGAACATCTTCGAGAAGCGCGAGACGTTGTCGACGCCGGCATTGGTGCGCGTGTCGGACAGCAGCACGAGGCCGTCGGCGACGCGCACAGCGACGCAATAGGTCATGGCAGGATGTGCCCCCGGATCATTGCTGCTGTTGCTGTTGCTGTTGCTGCTGGATCGTCTCGATATCGCCCTCGCCGTGTGCGATCCGCACGTCGGCCGAAACGGCGCCCGGCCCCCCGCCGGTCACGATCCCGCGTACCGGCGCCGCGTCGTCGGCGTCAAGGCCGGTGCACAGGCGGATATAATGGTCGGTCGGGCTGACGCCGTTGGCCACGTCGAAGCCGACCCAGCCGAGATCGTCGAGATATGCCTCGGCCCACGCATGCGTCTCGAACTGCTGATGCTCCTCCTCGCTCGCCAGCAGATAGCCCGCGACGTAGCGCGCCGGCACGCCGCGCGCGCGGGCGGCGGCGATGAAGATATGCGTGTGGTCCTGACAGACGCCGCCCTCGCCGGCGAGCGCGGCGGCGGCACTGGTCACGCTGCCGGTGACCCCGCTGCGATAGGGGAGCGCGCCGCGCACCTTCTGGCTCAGCGCGTGCAGGCCGGCCAGCGCATTCGTCCCCGGCGCCAGCCCTTCGCCGAGCGCGTGGATCGCATCGTCGGCGCCGGTCAGCGCCGTCGCGCGCAGGAATACGGCGGGCGGTGGCGCGCGGCGCAGCCCCTTGACGATCCCCGCGCGATCCTCCGTCTCGACGCGGCCGTGCGCGACGATCTCCAGGTCGTCGCGATGGCCCTGCGCCAGCCATTGCGCGAAACGCTCGCCATAGCCGCCGACGATGGTGTGGGCGATCTCCTCGCCGTCCACCTCGACATGCCAGTCGATGACCTTCTGCCCCTCATGGTTCTGCGGGAACAGCTTGAGGCGCAGCGCGACTCCGGCGGCGCCCTGAGGATAGCGCATGTGGGTAAGATGGCGGACAAGCAGCAGCATCGGGACCTAGGCGAAATGATAGGCCTGCGCGATCTCGCGCGACAGGCGGTTGGTGACGGCGAGCGCGTTCTGCACGAACTCGTGCAGCCCTTCCTCGAAGATTTCGCCGCTCTCGCGATCGCGCAGTTCGGAGAGCAGGCCGGCGGCAGTGGCCTGCGCGGCGGCGCGGCGGCCGTGCGCCTGCGCGAGCCGGTCCAGATGCCAGGCGATCTGGCCGAAGCAGAAGGACAGAGATCGCGGGAATTGCGGATTGAGGATCAGGAGGTCGGCGATCCGCCACGGCGTATAGTCGCCGCCGCCATAGACGTGGTGATAGGCGCGCGCCGCCGACAGGGCGTGGAGCACGGAGGTCCACTGATAATGGTCGCGCGCGCCGCCGACCACGGATGTCTCGGGCAGCAGCACGTAATATTTCACGTCGAGCAGGCGCAGCGTCATCTCCGCGCGTTCGAGCGCGCCGCCGATGCGCAGGAAGTCATGGCCCTCGTTCCTGATCTGCCCGGTCTCCGCCGCGCCGCGGAAGGTGGAGGCGCGCGTCTTCACCCAGTCGAGCAGTTCGGGCAGGTTCCGCCGCGCGCTGGCGACGTCGTAATGCTCCAGCTTGCGCCAGTCCTCGTTGAGCGCCTCCCACATGTCCTGCGTCAGCGCGGTGCGCACCGCGCGGCCGTTGGCGCGCGCGCGCAACATGCACGAGCGGATCGAGGATGGGTTGCCCTCGTCGAGCAGCAGCATGTGGACGATATCCGCCTCGGCCACCGGGCGGTCGCCGTCGATCAGCCCGTCGCAGCCGGTGACGCGCAGCACCGATCGCCATTCCTCGCGGTGGATCGGGCCGGGCAGGATCGCCATGCGCTGCCCCATCTGGATCAGCCGCGCGGTGCTTTCCGCCCGCTCGATGTAGCGCGCCATCCAGAAGATGTTCTCGGCGGTGCGGCTCAGCATCTTATTCGTCCAGCACCCAGGTGTCCTTGACGCCGCCGCCCTGCGAGGAATTGACCACCAGCGACCCCTCGGTCAGCGCGACCCGCGTGAGGCCGCCGGGCGCGAGCCGCATCTGCTTGCCGACGAGGCAATAGGGGCGGAAATCGACATGCCGGCCGACGATCTCGTGATGCCCCAGCACCGGCACGGTCGAAAGGTCGAGCGTCGGCTGGGCGATGAAATCGGCGGGATCGGCGCGGATCCGCGCGGCATAGGCGTCGATCTCGGCACGCGTCGCCTTGGGGCCGATCAGCATCCCGTAGCCGCCCGACCCATGCACTTCCTTGGCGACCAGCTCGCCGAGATGATCGAGCACATAGGCGCATTCGTCGGGCAGCGCGCAGCGCCACGTCGGCACATTCTCCAGGATCGGCTTTTCCGACAGATAGAAGCGGATCATCTCCGGCACGAACAGGTAGATCGCCTTGTCGTCGGCGATCCCCGCGCCCGGCGCGGAGCAGAGCGTCACCCCGCCCGCGCGATAGGCGCCGAACAGGCCGGGCACGCCGAGCATCGAATCCGGGCGGAAGGTGAGGGGGTCGATATAATCGTCGTCGATGCGGCGGTAGATGACGTCGACGCGCTTCGGCCCGTGCGTCGTCTTCATCCACACCTTGTCGCCGTCGACATAGAGGTCCATCGGCTCGACCAGCTCGACGCCCATCAGGTCGGCGAGGAAGCTGTGCTCGTAATAGGCCGAGTTGAACGCCCCCGGCGTCAGCACCACCACCGTCGGATCGCTGCCCGCGCCGGCCGGCGCCACTTCCTTCAGCGTCGTGAGCAGGTCGTTGGGATAGGAATCCACCGGCGCCACCCGGCTCGCCCCGAACAGTTCGGGGAACATCCGCTGCATGATCTCGCGGTTCTCGAGCATGTAGCTGACGCCGGAGGGCGTGCGGCAATTGTCCTCCAGCACCTGGAAGCCGCTCCCGTTCCCGCCTTCCCCGGTGCGGATGATGTCGATGCCGACGATATGGCTATAGACGCGGCCCGGCGGATCGAAGCCGATCATCTCCGGCAGGAACGCCTTGTTGCGATAGACCAGTTCGCCCGGCACGATCCCGGCGCGGATGATCTCGCCGCGATGATAGACGTCGTAGAGAAAGGCGTTGAGCGCCCGCGCGCGCTGCCGGATGCCGCGATCGAGGGTGCGCCATTCCGCCGCCGAGAAGATGCGCGGCAGCAGGTCGAACGGGATCAGCCGCTCCGGGTCGCCGCCCTCGCCATAGACCGCGAAAGTGATGCCGATGCGGCGGAAGATCGTCTCCGCCTCCTTCAGCCGCGCGTTGAGCCCTTCGATGCCGACTTCCTCGACCCAGCGGCGCACCTCGGCATAACAAGGCCGCACCGCACCTGTCTGATCGGTCATCTCGAAAAAGGCCATCCGCTCCCCTTCGCGAAACCGTGATGATGCACTGCACAATGCTTTTGGCAAGCGATTTGTGTGGCGGCGCGAAGCGGCTGTTTTCGGAGTGCCGGGAACCGATCGGCGCGGCAGATCGCCGCGAACGGATTTTCACCCGTGCGGAGAGATGCCTATCTGGCCCATTGCTTCGCGCGCGCGGCCATTTCCCCCGCGCGATCCAGCGGCTCGCCCGCGATGACGGATTGCACGAAGCGCATCTCGCCCGCATCGCCTCCCGCCATGCGGTAGGCGCCGTCCGGCGCCGTGTTCGGCGAGCCGTAGCGCAATTGCCAGCCATCGCCCGCGCGGCAGGCGACGCCGGACAGATGCGCGGCGGCGAAGCTGCGGCAAAGGTCGCCGTCGCGATTGCGGAAGGACAAAGCGACGCGCACCGTGCCGGATTCGCCGGACAATTGGCGATCGAGCGCGGTTGCGATCGGCCGCGACAAGGCGAGGGCTTCCGGGCTGTCGCCGACGCCCGCGCCGCCGTTCATCCCATGCCCGATCATCAGGCCGACGAGCAGGCTCGCGGCGATCGCGCCGGGCATCGCCCAACGCGGCCAGACCGCGCGGCCCGTCGCGCGCCGATGCCGCGCGGCATCGAGCGAATGGATCGTGGCCGAGGCAGGGGCGGGCATCGCGACCGCTTCATCGGCGATCGGGCCGAAAGCGGCGGCGAAGCGCGCCTTCATCCGACGATGCCGCTCCGCGATTTCCGCGAGCGCCGGATCGTGCTCCACCGCGAAAGCGGCGCGGGCGGCGGCGGCCTCGTCCAGCTCTCCGTCCACCCACGCGACGATCGTCGCTTCGTCGATCGGCTCAGCCATGGCTCAATCCTCCAGCATCGCCATCAGCGCCTGACGGCCGCGCACGAGGCGGCTGGTCAGCGTGCCGATCGGGATATCCAGCACCTCGGCGGCTTCCGCATAGGCCAGCCCCTCGATCATCACCAGCGCCACCGCCTCGCGCTGCTCCTCGGGCAGGCGGGCCATCGCGCGCATCAGATAGCCAAGCTCGACATTCGCCTCCGCCTCTCCCGCAGCGCCGACCGACAGCCCCTGTTCCTCCGGCGCCAGCACGGCGTCGTGACGCCGGCGGCTGCGCGTGGTGTCGATCCACAGGTTGCGCAGGATGCGATAGGCCCATGCATCGAAGCTGGTGCCGGGGCGCCATTGCGCCCGCGATTTCAGGATGCGCTCCGCGGCGGCCTGCGTCAGGTCGTCCGCGTCGGCGCGATCGCGGGCGAGGCCATGCGCGAAGCGACGCAGGCGGGGCAACATGCTTGCCAGCGCGCGTTCGATCTCGTCCAATGATCGCCCTCATGTTCATGCGGATGAAACGGTGCCCGCCGGTCGTTTCATCCATCGGCACGGGAAAAAAGGAAAGAGCATGGGCAGGATCGCGAACCTTTGGATGGCGGCGGCGGTGATCGGCATGGCCGCGCCCGTATCCGCGCAGCTTCTCGGCGGCGGGGGCGGCATCCTGAACGGCGGCCAGTTGGGCAATGTGACCGGCGGCCTGCTCGGGCAATCGACGGCCACGAGGGACACCGTGGTCGGGACGGTCGCCGAGCCGCTGATGACGGTCGGCGACACGCTGCGCGCCACGGCGCCGGCCGACCTGCTCTCGCTCCGGCGGCAGCGGATCGCCACGCTTGTCCGCGACAATCGCGCCGTGCTGGATGTCGACGATCGCGGCAATCCGGTCCGCCGCGACGAGATCGTCGGGATCGGGCTGACCGATGAGCAGATCGCCAAGGCGACGGCGGCGGGCTTCGCCGTGCGCGGCAGGGAGTCGATCGAGGCGCTGGGGCTCGGCGCGACCATCTTCGCCCCGCCGGGGAGAAAACCCGTGCGCAAGGCGATCGGCGCGCTGCGGGCGCTCGTGCCCGGCGCGCAATTCATGCTCGACCCGATCTACGAGCCGGCGCGGGCGCCGCTCGCCCCGGCCGGGGGCGTCGCCGAGGGAAATGGCGCGGCGGCAAGCGGCGCGCGCATCGGCCTGATCGACGGAGGTGTCGGCAGCCATCCCGCCTTCGCCAACGCGCGGATCGAGCAGCGCGGTTTCGCCGGGCCGCCGAAGCCGACCGGCCACGGCACGGCGGTCGCCTCGCTGATGGTCGGCAGCGCGGGCGTCTTCCATGGCGCGGCACCGGGGGCATCGCTGCTGGTGGCGGACGTCTATGGCGGCTCGGCGGCGAATGGCTCGGCGGTCGCGATCGCACGCGCGATGGGATGGCTCGCCGCGAACGGCGCGCGCGTCGTCAACATCAGCCTCGTCGGCCCGCCCAACCCGTTGCTGGAGGCGGCGACGAAGGCGCTGCTCGCGCGCGGCGTCCTCGTCGTCGCGGCGGTCGGCAACGACGGCCCGGCGGCGCCTCCGCAATATCCCGCTTCCTATCCCGGCGTGATCGCCGTCACCGGGGTCGATGCGAAGGGGCGTGCGCTGATCGAGGCCGGGCGCGCGCTCCACCTCGATTTCGCCGCGCCCGGCGCGGACATGGCCGGGGCGGTGCCCGGCGGCGGCTGGGAGGCGTTGCGCGGCACATCCTTCGCCGCCCCGCTGGTCGCCGCGCGGCTGGTGCGCGTGGGCAGCATCGTCGCCCTTGCGGCCGAGGCCCGGCCGGGCAGCGGACGGGTGGGGCGCGGCATCGTGTGCGGCGCCTGCGCCATCCCGCCGAAAAGCCTTGGCGTGAAATAAATCCGCGGCGCTGGGATTAAACCCGATCGCGCCAACGTTGCTCTCTCAGGACCGGGAAGCGAGCCCGGTCGCCGAAGAGGAGAAGAGTGATGAACAAGGTTCGGATTCCCCTGATGGCGGCGGCGATGATCGTGGCCGGGGCGGGCGCCATGCCGGCCGGCGCGCAATTGCTCGGCGGTGCGGGCGGCGGCGGTGGATTGCTTGGCGGCGCAGTGGGGCAGGCGGGAAGCCTGGGCGGCGCCGTGTCCGGTGCCGGCGATCTGGGCGCCGGGCGGCTCGGCTCGGCGACGGGCAGCCTTTCGAACAGCGTGTCCGGATCGGGGAGCGTTCGCGGCCATCGCTCGGTCAACGCCAGGTCCGGCAAGGTGTCGGGCGACGCCGGCCTCGCGGGCTCGGTGAGCCGCAGCACCAATGCGACGCTGGGCGCGACCGGCGGCAACGGCGGCGCGCTCGCCGGAACGATGAGCAATTCGGGAAGCGCGAGCGTCAGCCGCAACGTCGGCGGCAGCGCGCAACTGATCGGCACCGATCAGGTGTCGAACACCGTCGGCGCGGCCCGCGACCGCGCGACCAACGCCGTCGGCACCGCGCGGGATCGCGCGGCCGGTGCGGTCGGCAAGGCGCGCACGACGACCGGCAATGCGGTGAACGCCGCCGCCAGTCGCGCCGGCATGGCCGCCGGAACCGTGCGTGACCGGGCGGGAAGTGCGGTCAACGATGCGCGCAACGCGGCGGGGTCGGCTGGCGCGAATGCCTCGGGCAGCCTCGCCGGCACGGTTTCCGGGGCGTCCGGGTCGGCGAGCGGATCGGGCGCGGCGGATGGCGGTGCCTCGGCCAGCGCGGGCACGCCGAAGAACTGATCGTCACATTGACCGAATTGACGGAGCTGCCGGATTGCTGTCCGGCAGCTTTCGTCTGCTTTCCGTCCGCTAGATCTTACGGCGCGAGCCGGCGACCTCACCCGCTTTCGGCACGTAAATGCTGTAAATCGGCACATCGACTAATCTTTCAGGTCGGCAAAACCTCTCATATAGGTATCGGCGTTCAGCGGACTCAGAGCCGCGCCGCCAAGGGAGGGTATGTCATGAAGTTTCGCCCAGTTCTTGCCGCCTCGACGGCGCTCGCCGTGCTGTGCCCCGGCGTTGCGTTCGGTCAGGCTTCCGGCGCCGCGACTTCGGATGCGTCGGCGGCGATCCAGCCGGGCGACATCGTGGTGACTGCGCGCCAGCGCCAGGAATCGCTCAAGGACGTGCCGATCGCGGTCACCGCCGTGTCGGGCGACACGATCAAGGAACAGCAGATCACGCTGATCAAGGACATCGCGAATATCGCGCCGGGCGTGAACATCAATTCGGATTCCGCCGGCCGCGCGTTCATCTCGATGCGCGGCATCGGCACGACCATCATCGACACGGTCCAGCCGGGCGTCGGCCTGTTCATCGACGGCGTCTATCAGCCCAATACGAGCTATCTCAATTCGCCGCTCGTCGATGTCGAGCGCGTCGAGGTGCTGCGCGGCCCGCAGGGGACTTTGTTCGGCAACAACACGCTGGGCGGCGCGATCAGCGTCATCACCCGCCAGCCCTCCAATACGTTCGAGGGCCGCGTGGATGGCGCCCTCGCCTCCGGCGACAATTACGGCAGCGTCTCGGGCAGCATCAGCGGGCCGATCGTCAAGGACGTCCTGCAATTCCGCATCGGCGCCGCCTATCACACCCAGGACGGCTTCGGCCGCAACACCCTCGCCAACGGCAGGATCAATCCGCTCGAGACGAAGAGCGTCAACGGCACCTTGCGTTTCGTGCCGACCGACTGGGCGGTGCTCACGCTCAAGGGCAGCTACGACCACGTGTTCGGCGGAAGCGTCCCGTATATGACGGTGACCGGGCCGAGCGATTTCCACCTCGACACCGCGACCAACTTGCTGAGCGTCGTGGCGATCGACTATTACGCCGTCACCGGCAAGGGCGAGTTCGACGTCCGCTCGCTCAACACCAAGATCACGGCGATCGGCAGCTACAATCAGTCGGATGCGTACAGCACCGGCGACGGAGACTTCACCGCGGTCGATTTCCTGCGCGGCACCAACAACCGCTTCCTCAAGACGACGAGCGGCGAGCTGCGCTTCGACACGAAATGGTCGGATCATGTTTCGACGCTGCTGGGCGCCTTCTACAGCAATGCGACCAACGACCAGTATATCACCAACACCATCGTGCCGCTCGACCTCACCGTGCCGGCCGTCGGGCATGCCGACAACAAGAATTACGCGATCTTCGGCACCGCCTTCATCAAGCTCGGCGAGACGCTCGATCTTGCCGCGGGCCTCCGCTTCGACCACCAGAAGCTGACGGCGTTCAATTCCTCGCAGGGCGGCGACTTCGCCATCTACGAGGCCAATCAGGTCCAGCCCCGCGTCACGCTGACCAAGCATTGGACGCCGGATTTCATGACCTATGCCTCGGTCGCGCGCGGCACGCGCGGCGGCGGCCAGAACGAGCCGAGCGCGCCGAACGCGCTGTATCGCGGCGACAGCGTCTGGACCTATGAGGTCGGCGCGAAGGCGAGCGCGTTCAACCGGCGCCTCTCCTTCAGCATCGACGGCTTCTACAACGACTATAACGACTTCATCGGGCCGAACGCGCTGGCGCCGAGCACGGGCGGCGCGGGCTATGTCTCGGTGAACCTCAACGCCGGCCATGTCGAAAGCTACGGCATGGAAGGCGAGTTCGACGCCCGCCTGACGAACTGGTGGCGCCTCTACGGCAACATCACGCTCCTCCACGCCCGCGTGACCGACGGGACGGAGTGGTTCCAGACCACCGGCTATGCCTATCCGGGGGATCGCATCCCGTTCGTGCCCGACGTGAACGGAATGATCGGCACGACGATCAAGGCGCCGGTCGTTGAGGACCAGTCGATCGTGTTCGACGCCAGCGTGATCTACAAGGGCAGCCGCGCCGGTGAATCGCTCGACGCGGCCTCCGTCCCGATGATGCCGTCGTTCACGCTCGTCAACGCGTCGATCGGCTGGCAGACCCCGCATTTCGAAGTGGCGCTCTTCGCCACGAACCTGTTCGACGAAAAGTATCAGGAGACCTATCTGGATTCCTCGCTCCTCGGCCGAGCGGGCGTCCCCGCGTTTCTCGTCAACAACCTGGCCATTCAGGGGAACCGTCGCCGGGTCGGCTTGCGGGGCTCCATCAAATTCTGAGGTCTTCGCGATGCAATCGGGACAAGAGCTTGAACGTAAACCCCTCGATGCCGCTTTCCTCGATGCGCTTCGCGAGCGGTTCGGGGATCGCCTGAGCCGGTCCGCCGCGATCCTCGAGCAACACGGGCGGAGCGAGACGCATTACGGGCAGAGCGTGCCCGACGCGGTCGTGTTCGCGCATTCGACCGAGGAGGTGGCGGCGCTCGTCGCGCTTTGCGCACGTTTCTCGGTGCCCATCGTGCCCTTCGGGGCGGGCACTTCGATCGAGGGCAATGCCCTGCCGGTGCGCGGGGGGGTGTCGGTCGATCTTTCGCAGATGGATGCGATCGTCGCGGTGAACGCCGGGGACTTCGATTGCACCGTGCAGGCGGGGTGCCGGCGGGAGCAGCTCAACGCCCATCTGCGCGACCTGGGGCTGTTCTTCCCGATCGATCCCGGCGCCAATGCGACGATCGGCGGCATGGCCTCGACACGGGCGTCGGGAACGAACGCCGTCCGGTACGGGACGATGCGCGAGGCCGTGCTGTCGCTGACCGTGGTGACGCCGGACGCGCGGGTGATACGGACGGCGAGACGCGCGCGGAAATCGGCCGCCGGCTATGATCTGACGCGCCTTTTCATCGGGGCGGAAGGCACGCTCGGCATCATCACCGAGGTGACGCTGCGCCTCCATCCCATACCGGAGGCGGTCAGCGCCGCGGTATGCGGCTTCGAGACGATCGCGGGGGCGGTGGAGACGGTCGTCCAGGCGATCCAGTGCGGCGTGCCGCTCGCGCGGATCGAGCTGCTCGACGATGCGCAGATCCGGGCGGTGAATGCGTGGTCGAAGCTCGACCTGCCGGAGCTTCCGACCCTATTCCTCGAATTTCACGGGTCCGTGAACGGCGTCGCCGAGCAGATCGAGACGTTGGGCGCGCTCGCCAGCCAGAATGGCGGGGGCGATTTCCAGTGGTCGAACCTGCCCGAGGAGCGATCAAGGTTGTGGCGGGCGCGTCACGAAGCCTATTACGCCGCGATCAACCTGCGGCCGGGCGCGGTCGGGTGGACCACCGACGTCTGCGTGCCGATCAGCCGCCTGCCGGAATGTATCGCCGAAACCAAGCGCGATCTGGACCGGGCCTCGATACCGGCGACGATCCTGGGCCATGTCGGCGACGGCAACTTCCATGTGATCTTTCCGATCGACCCCCGATCCACCGACGAGCTGCGGGAGGTCGAGGCATTGAACGACCGCATCGTCGCGCGCGCGCTGGCGATGGACGGCACCTGCACCGGCGAGCACGGCATCGGCCTCGGCAAGCAGGCGGCGCTGATCGAGGAACTCGGCGACGCCGTCGATGTCATGAGGACGGTGAAGCGCGCGCTCGACCCTCAGGACCTGTTCAACCCCGGCAAGATCTTCCAGCTATAATCATGCGGCGCATCCCAAAGGCTCCGTCGCATCGCGACGCCTGCGACAGGCCCCTCTCCGGGCGGGCCTGCCGGTGAGCGCCGGCCGGGATTTTCGTGCGGCGCTCCCGTCGCTGCTGATCATCGCCGTGCTGATGGCGGCGGGCAACACGATGATGGGCGTGTTCGCCACCGTGCAGGAAGCCGCCAAGGCCGAGCTCGGCCTGAGCGACACCCAGATCGGCCTGATGCAGGGCCTCGCCAATTCGATCCCGCTCGCCTTATTGTCGGTCCCCATGGGGTTGCTGGTCGACAGGCTGAACAGGGTCCGGCTGCTCGCGCTGACCTCGCTCATATGGACGGCCGGCACGTTGCTGACGGCCTATGCGGACAGCCTGTCCATCCTGTTCACGGCGCGGATGCTGGCGGGGCTGGGGGCGAATATCTCCACCACGATCGGGGTGTCGCTCGCGGCGGACCTGTGCCGGGCGGAGATACGCGGCCGGTCGATGCTGCTGCTGACGATCGGGAAATATGCCGGCAGCGCGGCCGCCTTCGCGCTCGGCGGCCAGCTTTTCGGCCTGTTCGCGAAGAGTGGCCTGTACGGGCTTCCGGCGTGGCGTTCGGTTCATCTCGTCCTCGGCCTCGGCAGCGCCGCACTGACCCTGTTGCTGCTGGCGTTGCGCGAACCGGCGCGGCAGGAGCGCGAGACCATCTCAGCCCCCGCGAGGATGGTGGCGCGGGAACTATGGGCGCGGCGCGCGTTTCTTCTTCCGATGTTTGTGGGACAAACCAGCGTGCTGATGGCGGATGCGGCGGCGGCGATCTGGGCCGCGCCCGTCCTGTCGCGCAGCTTCGGGCAGACGCCCGCGCAGTTTGCCGGCTGGATGGGCCTCGTCGTGTTCGGCGCGGGGGTCGTCGGCGCCCTCGCGGGCGGGATCGCGGCGGATTGGGGGCATCGCAGCGGCAGGCGCGGCGGCATATTGATCGGCGCGGTGATCGCGGCGCTGGTTGCTTTCCCGGCCGCGCTGTTCCCGATCATGCCGAATGTCTTCTGGTTCGGGGCGGCGATGACGCTGCTGCTGCTCGGAGGAACCGTCACCGGCCTTGTCGTCGCGACGGCCATCGCGGTTCTCCTGCCCAATGAACTGCGCGGCCTGTGCGTCGGCACGTTCGTCGCGTTCGGCGGGCTGATCGCATTCGGGCTCAGCCCGCCGCTGGTCACCGGGCTGAGCCTGTGGCTGGGTGGCGAGAGCCATCTTGCCGCCGCGCTCGCCGTCGTCGGCCTCGCCGTCAGCATCATCGGCGTGCTGGGCTTCGCGCTCGCCTATCGCAACGCCCCGCTCAATTATGGCGACGAAGCGGCGGACCTCCGGTGAGCGGGCTTTTCGGCGCGATCGAGGCGGGCGGCACGAAGTGGAACCTCGGCGTCTTCACCGCCGATGGCGAGGCGATCGAGCGCGCGCGCATCGCCACGACCCGGCCCGACGAGACGATAGGGCAGGCCCTCGCCTTCTTCGAGAAGCGATGCGCCGGAACCGGATATGCCGCCATCGGCATTGCCAGCTTCGGCCCGATCGAACTGCGCCCCGGCGCCGCGCGGTGGGGATATATGCTCGACACGCCAAAGGCCGGATGGGCGGGCACGGATATCGTCGGCCCGTTCCGCGCGCGACTGCGTTGCCCGGCCGGCTTCGACACCGACGTCAACGGCGCCGCGCTGGCGGAGCATCTGTGGGGTGCCGCGCGCGGGTGCGCGAACGCCGTCTATATCACCGTCGGGACGGGGATCGGCGGCGGCGCGATCATCCGCGGCGAGCCGGTCCATGGCTTTCGCCATCCGGAAATGGGCCATGTCGCGGTCGGGCGGCATCCCGACGACCGCGACTTCCCCGGCGTCTGCCCTTTCCACGGCGATTGCATGGAGGGTCTGGCGAGCGGACCCGCGATCCGCGCGCGCTGGGGTTGCTCGTTGTCGGAACTGGCGGCGGATCATCCGGGCAGGCGCATCATCGCCGATTATCTCGGCCAGCTCGCGATCATGCAGATGGCGCTGCTGTCCTGCGAGCGGATCGTCTTCGGCGGCGGCGTGCTCGAAACGCCGGGGCTGCTTGACATGATCCGCGCGGAGGCGAAGCGTCGCGACAACGGCTACTTCGGTTATCGCGACCTGGCGGAGATCATCGTTCCTCCCGCCCTCGGCGAGCGGGCGGGCCTGATGGGCGGACTGGCGCTCGCGCAACGCGCGCTCGCCGCACAGGCGGACGAGCAGCGCGGGGAATGACGGCCTTCGACACGCTGCCGACCGGTGTCGCGGGCGTCGGCTATGACCGTTCCGCCCTCGCCACCGGCATCGTCCATCTGGGGCTTGGCGGCTTCGCGCGGGCGCATCTGGCGCACTACACCCACGACCTGATGGAGGCGGATACCGATGCGCGCCGCTGGGGGATAAGGGGGGTGGGGTTGCGGGAGGAGAACGGGCCGCTGATCGCCGCGCTGGTGGCGCAGGACGGGCTTTACACGCTGACCGAGCGGGACGATGCCGGCGCGCGCTCGACGGTCATCGGATCGCTTGCCGGGGTGATCGACGCCTCCGCCGACACCGCGCCCGTGCTGGACGCCATCGACCGGGACGCGGTGGGCATCGTCTCGCTGACCGTGACCGAGCATGGCTATTGCCTCGATCGCGCGAGCAGGACGCTGGACCGCACGCACCCCCTGATCGTCCATGACCTCGCGACGCCGGACAGGCCGCGCAGCGCGATCGGCATCATCGTCGCGGCCTATGCCCGCCGCCGCCGTCGCAACGCCGCCGCGTTCACGGCGCTGAGCTGCGACAATATCCAGCACAACGGCGACGTGCTGCGCGGCGCGGTGCTCTCGCTCGCCGAGGCGAACGACCCGGGGCTGGCCCGCTGGATCGCGCAGGCCGCGACCTTTCCCAATGCGATGGTCGACCGGATCACGCCGGTCCCGACCGAGGCGGACATGCGCGATTTCCGCCGGCGGACGGGGATCGCCGACGCGGCCCCGCTGCTGGCGGAGCCGTTCCGGCAATGGGTCATCGAGGATCGCTTCGTCGCGGGGCGGCCTGCGTGGGAGAAGGTGGGCGCGCAGTTCGTCGATGATGTCACGCCCTATGAGTTCATGAAGCTGCGCCTGCTCAACACCAGTCATCTCGTCGTCGCGGGCCTGGGGCAACTGGCGGGCCACGAGCGGATCGACGAGGCCCTGGCCGATCCGCTCATCCGGCGCGTCATGATCGCGCTGATGGAGCGGGAGACCGGGCCGACATTGTTGCCCGTTCCCGGCGTCGATCTCGCGGCGTACAAGGCGGCGCTGGTCGCGCGTTTCGCCAATCCGGCCATCCGCGACACGACCGAGCGGGTCAACACCGATGCCCCGCTGAACTATCTCCTCGATCCCCTGCGCGACCGGCTGGCGGCAAGGGAGTCGATCGACCTTCTGGCGCTGGGGCTGGCGGCGTGGCTGCGGCGCGTGCGCGGCACCGACGACGCGGGACGGCCGCTGACAATCCGGCATCCCATGGCGGACGCGTTGCGCGCGCGGGCGATCGAGGGAGGCGCCGACCCCCGCCCGCTGCTGGGGATGACGGCGCTGTTCGGCGACCTCGGCGGGGATCGGCGGCTCGTCGCGCGGGTGGGGAACTGGCTCGGCCAACTTTACGACAGGGGCGTGGCCGGCACCCTCGGCAAGGCGGCTGCGGACAAGCTGATCTGATACCGGACGGCGCGCATCGGCAGGCGCTTGCCCTGTCGCGGCGAATCAACCTATAGGATAGCTGTAAACAATCTTGCATATAGTCGAGTCGGGGAGAGGTGTCAGGAAATGGACGGCGTCGATTCATCTCGGAAAGCGGCCGAGGCGCGCTCCGCCGACGGGGCGGGATTGATCGATCCCGAACTGCGCGCCTTCCTCGAAGCGCAGCCGACGATCGACATCACGATCGCCAACCTCGCTCTCGTGCGGGAAGCGCCGCTGCTTCCGCCGGCTCCGCGCCCCGATGTTGCGATCGCCATTTCCCGGCAACTCGTGCCGGGGCCGGACGGCGCGCCCGATATCCCCGTCCTGATCTACCGGCCCGAAGGCGCGGACGGGGCGCTGGGCTGCATCTTCCACATCCATGGCGGCGGCTATGTGGCGGGAACGGCGGCGGCGATGGAGCCGGCCAATCTCTCGCTCGCCGATGCGCTGGGGTGCGCCGTCGTCAGCGTCGACTATCGGCTTGCGCCGGAAACCCCGTTTCCCGGCCCGCTCCACGACTGCCACGCCGCGTTGCGCTGGCTCGCCGCACATGCCCCTGACCTCGGCATCGATCCCGCCGCGATCGGCGTGCTGGGCGAAAGCGCCGGCGGCGGACTGGCGGCCGCGCTGGCCTTGCTCGATCGCGATTGCGGCGAGCGGCTTCTGGCGTTCCAGCATCTGGTCTATCCGATGCTGGACGATCGCACCTGCGTCCGGGAAAGCGCGCATCCCTTTGCCGGCCGCCATGTCTGGACGGCGCGGAGCAATCAATTCGGCTGGGCGAGCTATCTCGGGCTGGAGCCGGGCCCGGCCGATCTCGACTATCTCGCCGCGCCCGGCCGGTGCGGGAATCTCGCGGGGCTGCCGCCGGCGTACATCTCCACCGGCGCGCTCGACCTCTTCGTCGACGAGGACATGGACTATGCGCGGCGATTGTCGCGGGCCGGCGTCCCGGTCGAGCTGGCGCTCTATCCCGGTGCGGTGCACGGCTTCGATCTCCTGCCCGGCACCGCGATCGGGGAGCGGGCGAGGCGTGAACGCATCGCGGCGCTCGGCCGGGCGCTGGCCTCGGCGCGCGGGCGGCCCGCGCGATGACCGCCGAAGCGACCGGCACGTTCGCGATCGCCATCAGGGGGGCGGAGGCGGGCGCGGACGCCACGATCGTATTGCAGGCCGATATCGGGCTGGCGGAGGTGTCGATCCGCCTCGCATCGGCCGGGGAGGCGCCGCACGACGCGCTCGCGGTCACCATCCCGGCCATGAGCTTCGACGCATTGCGGTCGGCGATCGCACGGCTCGGCGATCACAGCTTCGCGATGACGCCCGCGCTTCTGCGCATCGCCCCCGCGCTGGTCGAGCGGGACGAGGACGTGCTCGAGGCCATCCACCGCTCCGTCAGGGCCGCCGAGTTCGCCTCGCAATTCATCACCACGCTGCTGGCCGATCAGTTCAGGAGGCGCACGCGATCGACGCGCCTGAGCGCTGACGACACCAGTCGCATCGCCATCGCCATGGACCTCATCAACGAGCGATGGCGTGAGGGGATGAGCATCGAGGGGCTGGCGCGCGCCTGCGGCCTGAACCGCGACAAGCTCGCGCGCGGTTTCCGCAGCCTGTTCAGCTGCAGCATCGGCGATGCGATCGCGGAGCGGAGGCTGGGCCATGCGGAGGAACTGCTGGCGACGACGGATATCGCCATCGCCACCGTGGCCTATCGCAGCGGCTATCTGAACGACGCCAGCTTCTGCCGCGCGTTCCGCCGGCGCTTCGGAATGTCCCCCGGCATGTATCGCGAGAGGAAGATGGCCGCATGATCCACCTGAACGGTTCGGGAGCCGCGCGCGCCAGCGGCAAGGGCAACTCGCTCGTCGATTGCGCCGTGGCGGCGGTGAAGGAGCATATCGCGAAGCACGCGATGCGCGTCGGTGACACGGTGCCGGGCGAGGCGTTCTTCGCCGAGCAGATCGGGGTCAGCCGCAGCGTGATGCGCGAGGCGTTCGGCGTGCTCGGCGCCCTGGGCGTGCTGGACGTGGCCAACGGGCGCCGTCCCCGCGTCGGGGCGCTCGACAGCGGCGTGCTGGCCGAGGCGTTCGGGCATGGCGTGGCGACCGCCCAGATCAGCGTCGCGGACGTATGGGACGTGCGCCGCGCGATCGAGGTGACGACGGTCAAGCTCGCGGCGGCGCAGCGCAGCAATGCCCAGGCCTCGACCATCCTCTCGCTGGCCGAGGCGATGGCGACCGATGCCGACGATGCCGGGCGCCGGGCCGCCCATGATGTCGCGCTGCACCTCGCGATCGCGGAGGCGAGCGGCAATCCGCTGTTCGGCAAGATCGTCGCTTCCTTCGGCCCGCTGATGGAGGTTGCCGTCCCGACGGCATGGCGAACCCGGACAAAGCGGCCGCAGCGCGAGGCGATGATCGAATGCCACCTCGCCATCGCGCGCGCCATCGCGACGCAGGACGTGAAGGCGGCGGCCAGCGCGATGGAGGCGCATTTCCGGGCGTCGATCCGCGACATGCTGCTGTCCGGCTTCAACCGGGGCGTCAATGGCGAGGACGCGGGCTGATGGACGGCTGCGTCACCACGTCGGACGGCGTGCGGCTCCATGTCGAAAGCCGGGGGGAGGGGCCGCCGATCCTGTTCGTGGCGGGCTACACCGCCACGGCGGCGAGTTGGGCGTTCCAGGCGGATTCGGTGGTCGCGGCGGGTTATCGGGCCGTCATCCTCGACCGGCGCTGGCACGGGGAGTCGGATCGGCCCGCTCATGGGCACAGGATCGCCCGCCATGCCGCGGACGTCCGTGAGGTCATCGGCGCGCTCGATCTCGAACGGCCGCTGCTCGTCGGCGCGTCGATGGGGGCCAGCGTCTGCTGGTCCTGTCTGGATATCTTCGGGTGCGCCGCCGTGCGCGGGATGATCGGCATCGACCAGACGCCGAAGATGGTCAACGCCGACGGCTGGCCGTTCGGCTTCTACGGTCTGGACGAGACCAACCTCGGCACCTTCTTCGCCGAGGGCGTGCCGCCCACCGGACGGGGGCGGCCGCTCGAGGCGAGCATGGCGGCCGCGATCGCATTGCAGCAACGCGTGGGCGAGGCGCGGTTGTCCGACCCGATCACGCCGGACACGCGCGCGCTGCTCGACGATCATGCGCGCCAGGACTGGCGGGACGTGATCGCGGTCGCCGACGTCCCGATGCTGCTGATCGCCGGGCAGGACAGCCAGCTCTGGCCTGCCGATCACGCGCCCGCCGCCGTCGCATCGAGCCGCCGCGCGCGGGCCGCCCTCATCGCCGATTGCGGTCATGCCGCGAATATCGACCGGCCCGAGGCGGTGAGCGACCTCATCATCACCTTCGCCAGGGGCATCTAGGGGCAGGATACCCTATTCCTCCCCGCCGGTGGGGCCACCGCGCCTCCGCCCGCCTGGGGCGTGTGGGATGCGACAGTTGTCGCGCTGGACGGATGCGAAGCTCGGGCCGGCCGCAAGGTCTCGGCTGAGCCAAGGACCGGCCGAATGGTCAAGGAAGCGACGCGGCGCGCGACGATGCGAGTAGCCCCGTATCCGTCAGTTCCGCTTATGCATGGTCGGCCCTCGTGAGGTAAGGCCGGAGAAACATGTACAAGCCGCTGACGATCAGCAGGGCGAGCGGGACGAGCGGGAAGTAGACGACCACCGCCGGAGGCGGCCCGAATGCCATCGCCAGAAAGTTGCCGAGGATGGCCAGCGTCAGGACGATCCCCAGCCAACGGTGAGCTTGCCGGATCCAGTCTCGTAAGATCATGACGGCCTCCTTCGAAGAGCACCCAGGATGGAATGATGCACACGCCGCGTCAGCGCGCTTGCACCAGCTTCCAGCCGTTGCCTGACGGATCGCGGAAGCTTGCATCGACCGAGCCGTAACGCGCGATCGGTTCCTGCGTGAACTCCACGCCCCGCGCCAGCATCGTCTCGTAGGTGGCGTGGCAATCCTCGACGACCAGGACGAGGGGTGGCATGGCGCCCTTGGCGACGGCTTCCAGCAACCCCTTGGCAGTGGCGTCATCGACAGTTGGCGGCTGCGGCTTGAAAAGACCCAGCTGGAATTCCGGCTGATCCGGATGCTGCACGGTCAGCCAGCGATATTCGCCGTTGCGTGCATCCGTGTGGACGCGAAACCCCAGCCTCTCGACATAGAACTGAAGCGCCTCATCCTGATCCTGGACATACAGGCCAGCGACTTGAACACCTTGTGTCATGGAACCTCCGTTTCGGTTGGCCCGGTCGTATCGCCACTTCCCCGCCGCCGCTTCTCCGAAACTGCCATTCTGAGGTCGGGCCGTTGCGCCGCGCGAACGAAGCAGTGAGGCACCCGCTCCAGATCGCCAGGCATCGCCCGCATTCGTTGCCGCAGCTCGCGGGGACTCTCGCCGGTCACGTCCCGGAATGTCCGGCCGAAGGTTCCCAGGCTGTTCCAGCCCGTCTGCAACGCGATCTCGATGATCGGAAGGTCGGTGTCGCGCAGGAGCGCCGCCGCCCGCTCGACGCGACGAGTCAGCAGGTAGCGGTGGGGCGGAATGCCGAAGGCGTCGCGAAACGATCGCGCGAAATAGGCTTCGGAAGTGCCGCTGATCCTCGCCAATCGCGATACCGGCCACTCTTCGTGGGGAGCGGCATCCATTCGATCCCTTGCGCGCAACAGGCGGCGAAGCAGTTTCAGATCCCTGTCGGCGGAGGGCGCAGCCATCTTAGCCATGGCGAACTCCGGCGAGGGGCTTGCGGGCATGGCCGTCCTGATGACGGGTGGGCAGGTTGTTCGCAACAACGAACCGGCTTCCGGCCTTTTTATGAACGTGCCAGCCAGTTCCCGCCGGCCGGCTCAGCCATGGGCGAGGGACGAACGCGAACGTCTCGCCGCTGTGGGCGCTGATCGTCGCGCAACGCTCGGCAAAGCGGCAAGCGGCGATGATTGGCTTGCTCGCCAGCCTTGTTTCGATCCCGGTGGATGTATGGCGACGAAATCCCGAACGCCTCGATCAGTCCATGGGAGCGATCTTGGCAAGCTCGGCACGGGCTTCTTCCATGAAGGCGGACACCAGCCGCGACCCGCGCAGGTTGATCGATGTGACGAAGGCATATTGATGCGTGATCGCCGGCGCGAAGCCGCGCATCACCAGGCCGTCGCGAATATAGCCGCGCGCGAGCAGCCGGTTGACGATCGCGATGCCCACGCCGCGCGCGGCGAGTGCGCAGGCGGAGCCGTGGGTGTGCGTCTCCACCGCGACCATCGGGCGCAGATGATCGACGGCGAAAGCCTGATTGACCTGGATGCGCCATTGCCGGCCGGAACCAAGCAGGATCAGCCGCTCATCGCGCAGCAGATCAGGCGTCAGCACGTCATGCGCGGCAAGCGGGTGCGCTGCCGGCAGCACGCAGGCCGATCCGCTCGACACCAGCGGCTCGCAATGCAGGTCGTCGCCCGCGACCGGCATCTTCATGAAACCGCAATCGACCACGCGGGTCGCGATCATCACGCGGCTGGTTTCCAGGCTGCGTGAATCGAGGTTGAAACGCACGCCTGGATGTTTTTGCAGGAAGCTCGCGACGATCGCGGGCAGCACGCCTTCGGAGAAGCTCGGCGGTGCGACGACGCTCAGTTCGCCGGCGGCCGAATTGGCGATGTCGTCGGCGAGGTTCGAGACGCGCTGCAGCCCGGCGAGCGCGAACTCCACTTCCTCCGCGAGCAGCCTGCCGTCCTTGGTCGGCACCAGCTTGCCGCGATCGCGATAGAACAGCTCGAAGCCGATCGCGTGCTCCAGTTGCGCCAGCGTGCGGCTGACGCCGGGCTGGGTCATGCCGAGATTGGCCGCCGCCGCGGTGGCGGAACCGGTGCGCATCACCTCGGACAGCGTTTCGAGCGCGCGCACGCCGAGCGTGGCGGGCGGCCGGCGCGGTCCCACGCTCATCGCTCAGCCTTCCGTGTCGGCGACGATCGGCAGGGCGACGCAAGACGGGTGATCGCGATCGACGAAGACGCTGTTGCGCGCGACCACCGGCGGCGCATCGGCCACGCGCCAGTCGCTGTTCGGGTTGACGTCGAAATGCGGAAAATTGCTGCTCGACACCTCGATGCGGATGCGGTGCCCGGCGCGGAACAGGTTGCTCGTCGGGAACGCGCGGACAGTGAGGGCATGGACCTTTCCCGGCTCCAGCGGCTGCGGATGCTCGAACGAATTGCGGAAGCGCGCGCGCAGGATGCCATGCGCGAGGTTCAGCGCATAGCCCTGCGGATAATCGGAATTCGGCGGATAGACATCGACGAGCTTGATCGTGAAATCGGTGTCGACGGCCGAGGAAGCGATGTGGAGATGCGCAACGACATTGCCCGTGACCTCTACGTCGCGCGCGAGCGGCTCCGTCTCGAACACCAGCACGTCGGCGCGATCGGCGAGCGCGCGGCCGGGGTGGCGCGCGCCGAACAATGTCTCCGTCTCGCGCTGGTCGTAGCCACCGGCGAACATCACCGGCGCGCCGGAGGCGATCGCGCCGCCGATCGTCGGCACCGGATCGGCCGGATCGAAATCATAGGATAACGGCTCGATCCCGGCCGCCGGCGGCGTTTCGCGCAGGCTGCCGTCGCGGTGCAGGAACATCGCCACGTCGCGCGCGCGGGCGGGCGGCCACGCCTGCTCGTCGCGCCAGCGGCCGCCGTGGTCCAGCCGCCCCTCCGCCGTTCGCAGCCCGCTGCCGCCGCCCATCACGAAGATCCGCACCGGCGCGGGGAGATGCTCGGGAGCGTCCTCGCGCCCCAGCATGTGCCGGTCGAACCAGTCGCGGCGCAGCGTGAAATAGTCCGGCCCGACATGACCATCGAGCACCGCTTCCGCGCCGAAATCCGCGTCGCCGGCATAGGTCACGGAACGCTGCCCATGCGTCCACGGGCCAAGCACCAGCTTGATCGGCCCGTGCTTGATCGGGGCGAGCGCGGTGAAATTGTCGATCGCCGTCTGCGAATAGGGATCGTACCAGCTCGCCATGTGCACCGCCGGCACGTCCGCATAATCCGCATAGCTGTCGAGCGCGTAGATGCCGCGCTGCTTCCAGAAATCGGTCAGCCGGTCATTGTCCCATTGCTCGACGACATAGGCCTCATATTCCGGCGCGGCGGCGAGCGGCGAATGGCCGAGGCGCCAGCGGCGGCCGATCCATTGCTCGATCGATTCCTGCTCCAGCGCGGCGCGGCGGGCCGGATCGGCGGCGGTTTCGGGCGATTGCAGCGCGTGCTTGCGCGCCCAGGTGAGCTGCTTCAGCTCGAACGCGCCGCCCTGCCGCGCGCCGCCATGATAGGCGCTGGAAAAGCCGCCGGAATCGAGGAACATCGCCTTGAGACCCGGAGGGTTCAGGCAGGCCAGCGCGTTCTGCACATGCGCGCCATAGGACAGGCCGAGCGTGCCGATCCGTCCGTCGCACCACGATTGTTCGAGCAGCCACGCGAGCGTGTCCGCCCCGTCCTCCGCCTCGCTCAGATATTTGGTGAACACGCCCTCCGACCCGAACCGGCCGCGGCAATCCTGCAGGACATAGGCATAGCCGGCTTCGGCGAACCAGCGCGCGATCTGCGGCTTGGGGCGCGGCACGAGGTCGGCGGCGGTGAGGTCGCCGTGGTTGGTGCCGCGCTTGTCGTAAGGGGTGCGCTCCAGCAACACCGGGAACGGCCCCGGCCCGGCGGGCAGGTAGATGTCCGTCGCCAGATGCACGCCGTCGCGCATCGGCACCATGTGGTCGTTCAGGACGGAGGCCATGGTCAGTAACCGACCAGCACGGCGATCATCAGCGCCGCCGCCGACAGCAGGGTCAGCAGCGCGAACAGCGGCACGGCGAAGCGGAACCAGCGGTTATAGGGAATCCCCGCCGCCGCGAGATAGGCGAGCAGCATCCCCGAGGTCGGCGCGAGCATGTTGACGAGGCCGTTGCCGAGCAGGAACGCAAGCACCGTCGTCTGCCCGGACACGCCCGCCGAGGCGGCGATCGGGCCGAGCACCGGGATGCTCAGCGCGGCCTTGGCCGAGGTGGAGGGGATCAGCAGCGTGAGGATCATCTCCACGCCCATCACGATCGGCGCGACGATCACCGGCGACATGCCGTGGATGCCGGACGACACCGCCTCGATGATCGTATCGAGGATCTGGCCGTCGCGCAGGATCACTTCCACCGCGCGGCCCATGCCGACCAGCAGGGCGGCGAGCATCATCGATTTCATGCCGTCGACGAACAGCCCGACGCCCGCCCGCGCCGGCATCCGCGCGGCGAGCACCATCGCGGCGGCGGCAGTGATGAACAGGGCGGTGAACTCGCCGTCGTCCCAGCCGAATTCGAGCGATCCCACCACCAGCAGCGCAAGCGTCGCGCCCGCGATCAGCAGGATCGCGAGATGGCGCGGCGATAGGCGTTCGTCCTCGATTGGCGCGGGGGTGGCGACAGGCCGCGCCTCGCGCAGCACATAGAGCATCGCGATGGCAAGGAACGTCACCCATATCGCCAGCCGGAAACCAAGCCCGCTGAACACCGGCACATTGACGATCGGCTGCGCGATGAGCAGGGCAACGGGGCTGGTGACGGAGGCGAGATAGCCGATCTTCGCGGCGAGGGTGACGATCGCGAAGCCGAACATCCGGCTCCGCCCCAATCGTTCGGCCAGCGCGATCATCACCGGGATCAGCAGCAGATATTCGGAGATCATGCCGAGGAACGTGCTGCCGGCCGAGAAAGCGAGCATCAGCACCGGCACGAGGATCGCCATCCGCCCCCCGCTGATGCCGATCAGGCGCTGGATACCGGCGTCCAGCGCCCCGGTGGAGCGCATCACGCCGAACATCCCGCCCAGCGACAGGATCATGAAGATCAGCGGCGCGGATTTCTTCAACCCCGTCGGGATCGAGGTGGCGAGCGCGACCGGGCTGACCGGCCGCGCCTCGCCCGCGGCCGGCTTCCCCGGCAGCAGCGCCGCGGGCCCGAGCGGCTTCGGGAGCGATCGATAGGTGCCGGCGATCACCGGCGCATTCTCCTTGTCGGAGACGCGCTGGTGCTCGCCGGAGGGAATGACCCAGGTCAGCACGATCGCGAGGATCATCGCCGCCAGCATCATCAGCACCGGATCGAGCGATCCGTGGTGCCTGCCTTGCCCCGTCATCGTATCGCGCCCGCTGCCGTCGCCAAGCCTATAGCTTCACCGAGAAACGGGCGTAGAGGAAGCGCCCGCGTGCGTCATAAGTGTAGATGTCGTAGTTGATCGGCGCATTGGCATAGGATGCCGGCGGCTGCGTATCGAACAGGTTGTTGACGCCGATGCCGAACCGCGTGCGCCCGTCCGCCACGTCGAAGCCCACCTCGGCGTCGATATAGGTCACTGCGTTGGTGCGCGCGTCCTTCACCGGGTTCACCACATCCGTGGTGCTGCCGATGTAACGGGCGCGCAGCGTGGCGTTGGCGCCGTCGCCGTCCCAGTTGAGCGAAGCCTGCCCCTTCCAGCGCGGATAGGTCGCGCGCGGCTGATCGCCCTTGCCGGCACGGTTGTCGACGATCGTGCCGCCGGTCGCCGGATCGGGCGAGACGGTGCGGAACGAGCCGAGATAGGAGGCGTCGACGATCGCGCCGATCCGCCCGATGCCGGTGGTGAAATCGTAACGCACCGTCGCATCCACGCCATCGGTGGTGATCGAATTGAGGTTCTGCGCGCCTTGCAGCAGGTTGAGGATCGCGCCGGTGCTCGCGTCGCGCTGGACGAGATCGCAGAACACGCCGGCACGCTGCGCGCAGAGCTGCATGATCTGCGTCGCGGATTGCGAGGCGATCGCGTTCTTGATCTTGATGTTATAGTAATCGACCGTGATCGACAGCCCATGCAGCGGCGTCAGCGCGATGCCCGCGCTGATGCTGTCGGAGGTCTCCGGCTTCAGGCTGCTGTTGCCGCTGATCACGCCGGGGATCAGGCCGTTCAGATTGTAGTTGATCTGGTTGTAGCCGGTCGGCACGCCGGCGCAGCCGGGCCTGTTCGGATTGGCCGAGGCGCCGCCGTTGCACGGGTCGGTGCCCTGGAAGCTCGTCTGCCGCGCGCCCTGATACAGTTCGAGGATCGATGGCGCGCGGAAGCCCTGCGCATAAGTGCCGCGCAGCAGCACGCCCTCGATCGGGCGATAGCCGAGGCCGCCCTTGAAGGTCGCCTTGCCGCCCACGGTGGAATAGCGCGAATAGCGCCCGGCGAGGCTGAGATCGAGGCTCTTGCCGAACGGCGAATCCTTCAGCACCGGCACCGACAATTCGCCATAGACCTCATGCAGGTCATAGCTGCCGCTCGTCGCCGTGCGGGTCTGCGCGGTGGTCTTGGCATAGAGCGCGCCGTTCAGGTAGGTCGGCAGCGCGTTGGCGATCGGATCGGGATTGTCGACGCCGCGATTGCGGCGATATTCGTAGCCCACCGCCAGCGCGACCTCGCCCGCCGGCAGGTTGAACAAGGTGCCGGTGGCGTTGACCGTGCCGTTCCACAGCTCGGTGTAATTGGTCTCGCGCGTGGTGAAGCGGATATAGTCCGCCTGTGCCTGCGTCATCGGGCCGAACAGGTTGACCGGCACGCAGCCCGCCGCCGCCGCGCAGGTCGCGGGATTGCCGAGCGCGAGATAGAGATTGTCGTAGTTGATGCCGTTCAGCGCGGTCGACTTGATATAGTCCTTTGAATAGCTGCCGAACGCATCCCAGTGCCAGTTGTTGTCGAACAGCCTGAACGAGCCATCCAGCCCGGCGGCGATGCGCCAGGTCTGCACGTCCTGGATATTGTCGCGGTTGCCGACGTCGCTCATTACCCTGCGGACGCGGAAGGCGGAATTGGCAGCGAAGGCGAGCGCATTGCCGGCCGGCACGCCGTTCGCGGTGCCGAACGGATTGAACGGCTGGTTATTGGGAATGTAGAAGCCGCGCACCGTGCCCGCCGTGCCGCCGATATCGAGCAGCACCGGCGAGAAAAGCTGGTCGGACTTGCGCTCGTTATACAGCCCCTCGAGCTTGAAGTTGAGATTGTCCGCCAGTTCGTAATCGAACCGGCTGTAGAAGCCGTAACGCTGCGACGGGCCGGCGGAATAGATGCCCTGCGCCTGCGTGTTGTAGTAATCGCCCGGAAGCGCGGCGGTGTGGAAGGCGTTGTCCGCGCTCGCGCCCGGCCCGTAGAGCGTGCCCGGCGAGTTGAGCGCGATCGGCGCGCTCGATGCGCCGAAGCCGGCCGGCGTGCCGAAATAGCCGTTCGAGGACAGGCCCGGCAGGATGTAGAGCCCGTTCGGGCTGGTTCCCGGCGACGTCACCGGCACCAGCGAGGCGGTGGTCAGCGGGCGCGCGTCGGTGCGGATCGGCTTCGATTCATAATAGCTGCCCGACAGGATGATCGAGGCGCGGCCGAAGCGCTTGCCCACGTTCAGCGTCGCCGAATATTCCGCGCCGTCGCCCTTGTCGGTCACGCCCATGCGGGTTGATCCGCGAATGCCGTCGAACGGGCGGATCGTCTTGATGTTGACCACGCCGGCGATCGCATCCGCGCCGTAGATCGCGGAGGCGCCGTCCTTCAGCACCTCCATTCCTTCGATCATTCCCATCGGGATGGTGTTGAGGTCCACGAAGTCGCGAAAGCCGCGCTGCCCCACCGCGTCGACCCAGCGGTGCCCGTCGACCAGCACCAGCACGCGGTTGCCGCTGCCCTCGCTGCCGCCGAGATAGCGCAGGTTGATCGACGACGCGCCATAGGAGGTGCCCTGCGTGCCGTTCGAATTGAGGCTGACGCCTGCCGAGGGCAGCTTCTGGAGCAGGTCGCCCGGCGAGACGCTGCCGGATTTGGCGATGTCGTCGGCGGTGATGGTCAGCAGCGGGCCGACCGCCGCCGCGTCGCGGCGCTGGATGCGCGATCCGGTGACGACGATCTCGCCCGATTCCGGCGCATCCGCCGCCGGGGATGCCGGCAGTTCCTGCGCCCCCGCCGTCGCGCCCATCGCGATCGTCATCAGGCTGGCGCCCAGCATCATGGCGCCCGCGCGCCGGCAGAAACCCCGTTCGATCATGGCAAAGCCCCCCATCTTGTCTATCGATTCGCTGCACAGGTATCGGATCGCGCGCCGGGCGATAGCTGATGGCGGAACTTCATCGGGCCATACCGTGATCGGTATATGGTTGCCGGTGCGATGCAATGCCGGATTATGGCCATGCAACAAAAGTGAAAAAGCAGGCGATGTGGCGCAATCCTGATCGGCGCGGAATGCTTGGGGCGATGGGCGCGGCGGCAGTGTTCGCGGGCTCTGCACGCGCGCGAGGACGCCGGCCGATGCGCGTCATGCTGCTCGGCCAGTCGCTGATCCAGCGCGACGTCTGCGGTGAGGGCTGGCCGGGAATGAAGGCGCTCGCCGCGCTGCTGCGGCGGGCGGACGTCGTGTTCACCGATCTCGAAACGCCGATCGACGGGCCGGGGGCGGGCGATCCGACGCGCGCGGACGCGACGCTTCACCACGCCCCGCCCGAGGTGCTCGATTGCCTCAAGGCGCTGGGCGTGACGCTGGTGACGACCGCCAACAACCATGCCTGGGATCTGGGCACCGGCGGCATCCTCTCCACGATCGAGGCGCTGAACCGGCGCGGCATCGTCCACGCGGGATCGGGGCGTGATCTGGTCGGCGCCGCCGCGCCGGCGATCCAGGAGACGCCCGCCGGAGGCTTCGCGCTGGTCGCGGCGGCGGCGGGCGCGATCCGGCCCGGCGCGGCGGCGGCTCCGGGTCATGCCGGGGTCAATGAACTCCGCAGGCGGGCGGACGGCACGTTGGAGCCGGCTGATGTCGAGCGGGTGCTGGCCGCGATCCGCGCCGCGCGCGGCGCCGGCGCGACGGTGTTGATGTGCCTCCACAATCATTATTGGGAACCGGTGCAGAGCGACACGCCCGCGTGGCAGAAATCCTTCGCGCGCGCCTGCATCGACGCGGGTGCGGCGGCGTTCGTGGGGCATGGCACGCCGGTGATGCAGGCGCACGAATCCTATCGCGGCGCCCCGCTGTTCCACGGCCTCGGCAATTTCATCTTCCAGACGCGCAAGGTGGACGGTGCTTACGGCGCGGAGGTATGGCGCTCGATGATCGTCGATGCGCGCTTCGCCGACGGCCGTTTCATCGACGCCCGGCTCCATCCGATCCGCCTGGAAGCGGCAAAGCACGACGAACTTTCATGGGGCGTGCCGACTCTCGCCAGTTCTTGAGCGCGTTTCGGTATCAGGCGGCAGATTCCATCTGCCGATCTCAGGCTTGATCTCCGCCAAATTGATCGAAGGCTTCGACGGCCTGCGCCGCGTACATGAGACTGGGACCGGCGCCCATGTAGAGGGCCATCCCCATCGTCTCCATTACCTCGTCGCGGGTCGCGCCTTTCTTGACCGCAGCCTTGGCATGGAAGGCAACGCAGCCGTCGCAACGGATCGCCACCGAGATGGCGAGGGCGATCAGTTCCTTGGTCTTCACATCGAGTGTCCCGGCCCTGGTCGCTGCCTCCGCCATTGCGGAAAAGGCCGACATCACTTCGGGGGTGCCGAGCCGGACTTCCTTGATGGCGCCGTTCAGTTCGGTGGCCATCTGGGGCCAATTCTTGTGCATATATTCTCTCCTTGGGAAAATCAGCGGCCGAGCAGCGCGAGCAGCCGGTAGGCCGCAACGATGCGATCACCTTGCGCCCTGGCCTCGCTCACGGCGGCCGCGGTCGCTTCGCGTTCGGCGTCGAGCAGATCGAGTTGGGGTTTCATGCCGACGCGAACCTCATGGCGAACGCTCTCGCGCGCCTGCGCGGCAGCAAGAGCTTGTTGACCAGCGGCCGCTTCTACCAGCACGGCGGATCGCACGCCCTGAAACGCGCTGATCGTCTGTTCGTCGACGGCGGAGCGTGCCGCGCGCACGCGGGCGTCGGCAACTCTTGCCGCGCTGTCGGATTCGGCGATCTTCGCCGAGACGCGACCGCCTGAAAACAATTGCCATCGCGCCCGCACGCCGACCGTGGCGCCGTCGGCGCGATAATCGGGAAAGAACTGATCGCGGATCGTCGCGCCTTCGGCGAATGCCCCGATCGTGGGCAGGCGCTCGGCCCGCGCGCCTTTTGCGCCGGCACGGGCGGCCTTCAGTGCCGCTTCAGCCTGCGCGAGAGCGGGGTTGCTGGCCCGCGCAGTGTCGAGCGCTTCATCGAGCGATGCGGGCAGGGCCGGGTTGGCCGGAAGGGGCCGAAGGTCTTGCGGTGCAAGGCCGGTCAGATTGGCGAACCGCGCATCCGCCGAGACCGTAGCGCCGCGCGCCGCCTCAAGCGCGGCCCGAGCTTCGGCAAGACGAGCCGCCGCCTGCGCCATGTCGGTGCTGGGGCTTTCCCCCGCCTTGAAGCGAAGCCGGGCCTGGCGCTGGATCTCCTCCATCTGGCCGACCATCAGCTCATAGAGCGCAACCATGCGCCGCGCGGTCAGCACGTCGCCATAGGCCTGGACCGTCGCGACGACGATCTGCCCGCGCGTCATGCTTTCACCTGCGCGCGCCGCCGCACTTCCGGCTTTCGCCTGCGCGATCCCGGCGCTGACCCGGCCCCCCATATAGAGGGGCTGCTCAATGGTGAGTTGCGCCGCGCGCGGCGTGACATTGGCTGCCGGAAGCCCGAAAAAGCCCTGAGGGTCAAGCCGGCCGTAGCCGATCGTCCCGCTCAGCGTCGCGCTGGGGAGCCCTTCGCCCCGCGCTTCCTTGATGCGGGCATCGGCCGCATCGGCGTCCGCCCGCGCCGCCTCGATTTCGGGCGCGTGGTTCGTGGCGGCCGCGATCGCCTCTTCCAGCGTCGTCGCGCGCGCCGGCATGGCGACGCCCGCCAGCAGGCACGCCAGAAGAGGTATCGCCCGCTTGCGGATCATTTGAAGGCGATCCCCGATCGGACGCCGAACGCCTTGAACACCATGGCGGCGGGGCAGAAGCCGGTGAAGCTCGCCTGAAGCATGTTGAGGCCGGCGAACGCGGTGAGCGCGATCCACCACGGATGCACGGTCAGCGACAGGACGACGCCGAGCAGAACGACACAGCCGGCGAACGCCATCACGGCACGATCGAGAGTCATCATCTCACTCCTTCGCTCGAGGAATCGGAAACCGGGGATCGGAAACGCAGCTTGCGAATGCCCATCGCGTGCATGACGAACTTTTCGTAGAATGGCTCGCCCTCGCCCTTGCGGACCTTGCGCAGGAAATATTTCTCGAAGCCGATCTTGGCCAAATGGACCCATTTGCCGCTGGACGACCAGTTGACGTTGCGCGGCGGAATCTGGGGCTGGGCGACGAAGGCCACGCCGCCATCGCCGAAATCGGCGAGGCACACGGCGTTCCAGGTCGCTTCGGCGCCCGGCGCTTCGCCTTCGAGGATCGACGCGAGGTTGGCGGCGATCGCCGTCACCATGGATTCGATCATGAAGCCGGTCTTGGGCACGCCCACCGGCACCGGGGTCGGACCCGTCGGCGGGATGGCGACGCAGACGCCGAGCGCGAAGATTTCGGGGAAGGCGGGATTGCGCTGGTGCTTGTCGACGATGATGAAGCCGCGCGGGTTCGTCAGGCCTTCGATGTCACGGACGGCGGCGACGCCACGGAAGGCGGGAAGCAGCATCGAATAACCGAACGGCAGATCGTGCGCCTTCCTGACCGACCCGTCCTCGCCGACTTCCTCGACGTGCATGACGCCCGGATCGACCTTGGTCACGCGGGCATTGGTGATCCATTTGATGTGACGCTCGCGCAGCTCGCTTTCGAGCAGCGATTTGGTGTCGCCGACGCCATCCAGGCCGAGATGCCCGATATAGGGTTCGGCGGTGACGAAGGTCATCGGCACCTTGTCGCGGATCTTGCGGCGACGCAGCTCGGTATCGAGGATCAGCGCGAACTCGTAGGCAGGGCCGTAGCAGGACGCGCCCTGCACCGCGCCGACGACGATCGGGCCGGGATTTTTCGCGAAGGCGTCGAAGGCGTCGGCCGCCTCGGCCGCATGGGCGGTCTGGCAGACCGAGACGGTATGGCCTTGTGGCCCGAGTCCCTCGATCTCGTCGAAGGCAAGTTCGGGGCCCGTCGCGATTACAAGATAATCGTAAGTGATTGATGTCCCGTCATTGAGTTCGAGTCGTTTTTCGCTCGCATGGAGGCGTTTGGCGCCGACGGCGGTGAAGCCGATCTTCTTTTTCGCGAACACCGGCGGGAGGTGGACCTGGATCGCCTCCGGCTCGCGCCAGCGCACGGCGACCCACGGGTTGGAGGGGATGAAACTGTATGTATCCGTGTCGGACACGGTCATCACGTCCGCAAGGCCTTTGACGGCGGCCTTGATCTCATAGGAGGCGATCGTGCCTCCCAGGCCTGCGCCCAACACCACAATCAGCGGCTTGCCCATCTGCGATCCCTCCTCATTCAACGTCATTGACTAATATAATCATTACACGTTATATGCAATCTACAAACTGTAAGAGGTTGTCATGCTCGGATTCGGGAAACGCGACGCTCACCGTGAGATCGGCCCCGCCGAACTGCACGCCATGCTGAAGGACGGCACGGTGCTGCTGATCGACGTGCGCGAGGCGGGCGAGTTCGCCACCGGCCACATCCCGGGCGCGGTGAACATGCCGCTGTCGGGCTTTTCACCTCGCAATATCCCTGATCCCGAAGGCCGCACGGTGGTGCTGCAATGCGCGGGCGGGCGGCGTTCGGGACAAGCGCTCGATCAGTGCGCGCAGGCGCAGAGCGCGATCGACACGCATCTCGCGGGCGGCATCGGCGCGTGGAAAGACGCAGGATTGCCGGTGGTCGGCGGCTGAGCGCGAAAGGGAAATGGCCGGACGAGGGGTATGAGCGGCATGACGAGCGGCAGGGGCAAATGGCTCTGGTTGACATGCGCCGCACTGGCGCTGTCGGCGTGCGGCGGTCAGCCCGAGAAGAACGAGACGGCGGCGACCTTGCCCGCCGGCGACACGATGCGGCTTGCCCCCGAGGAGATCGCCGACATGAAGGCGGTCGGCGCGGAGGTCGCCACACGCGACCAGGCCGAGGTCCTGGCGCGCATCCCCGGCATCTTGACTTCGCTCGCCGTGCGCGCGGGAGACACGGTGAAGCAGGGCGAGCGCATCGGCATGATCGTCGATTCGCGGCTTGGCTATGAGACGAGCGCCTATGGCGCGCAGGCCGCCGCCGCGCGGGCGGAAGCCGCGCGGGCCGATGCCGATCTCGCGCGCATCCGCGATCTCTATGACAACGGCGTCTATGCGAAAGCACGGCTGGATCAGGCCGTGGCCGTAGCGCGCGCGGCCGACGCGCAGGTCGCCGCGGCGCGCGCGCAGCAGGGCGCGAGCGCCAGCGCCGCCGGGCAGGGGGCGGTGATTGCGCCTGCAAGCGGGCGGGTCTTGCGCGCCGATATTCCCGCGGGCTCGCCGGTCGCGCCGGGCATGTCGATCGCGACCGTCACCGCAGGGCCGCCGGTCCTGCGCCTGATGCTGCCGGAATCGGTCGCGGGGCAGGTTCGGCCCGGCGCGCGGGTAATCGTGAATGATACGGCTCCGGGTGATTCAGGGGTGCCCTTTGGGTCGCACCAGGGCAGTGTGACGCAGGTCTATCCTGCGGTCACCGGAGGCCAGGTTCGCGTCGATGCGACGCTGCCTGGCCTCTCAACCCAGTTCGTCGGCCGCCGCGTGAGCGCATCGGTCGAGATCGGCACGCGCAAGGCGCTGGTCGTGCCGCGCCGGTTCGTCACCACGCGCTACGGCATCGATCAGGTTCAGGTGGTGAGCGCGGACAAGCGCCTCGGCACGGTGCCGGTCCAGATCGCGCCGACAGCCGACCCCGCGATGGTCGAGATATTGAGCGGCGTTTCGGCCGGCGACACGCTGTTCGCTCCCGGCAAGCCAGCCCGGGCCGCGCACCCGTGAAGCTCGGCCTTTCCGGTCGCCTCACCCGGGCCACCATCGCCTCGCCCCTGACCCCGCTGTTCCTGCTCGCGGCGATCGCCGTCGGTCTGCTGGCGCTTCTTTCCATTCCCCGGGAAGAGGAGCCGCAGATCAGCGTGCCGATGGTGGACATTCAGGTGATGGCCCCCGGCCTCTCCGCCGCCGACGCGACCGAGCTGGTCGGCATCCCGCTCGAAACGATCGTCAAGAGCGTCGACGGTGTCGAGCATGTCTATACCCAGGCGCAGGACGACGGCGTGCTGGTGACGGCGCGCTTCCTCGTCGGATCGAACCCCGAGGACGCGGCGATCCGCATCGAAGAGAAGCTGCGCGCCAATTGGGACAGGAAGCCGGTCGGCATTCCCGATCCCAAGGTGACGGTGCGCGGCATCAACGATGTTCCCGCCGTCGTCCTTACCCTCACCCCCAGGCCCGGAGCGGCGGGCCAGTGGAACGACGCCACCCTCTACGAGCTGGCCGCGAAGCTGCGCACCGAGATCGCCAAGGTCGATAATGTCGGCATCACCTTCCTCGTCGGCGGACGGCCCGAGGAAATCCGCATCGCGCCCGATCCCGCCCGGCTGCGCCAATATGGCGTGCCGCTGGGCAGCGTGATCGAGGCGGCGAGCCAGGCCAATCGCAGCTTTCCGCTGGGCAATATCCGCGAGGACGGCAAGGCGATCGGCGTGACCGCGGGCCGCACGCTGTCTTCGGCGCGGGAAGTCGGGCTGCTTACCGTGCGGTCCGCAACCGGCGCGCCGGTCTATCTGCGCGACGTCGCGAGCGTCACGCAGGGGCCGCGCGAGGATCAGGCGCGGGCATGGCGCTGGGCCAAGGCCGGGAACGGGCAGTGGAATTCGGCGCCCGCCGTCAGCATCGCCATCGCCAAGCGGGCGGGGGCCAATGCGGTGGTCGTCTCCGACGCCATCCTCAAGCGCGTCGAGAGTCTCAAGGGAAAGCTGATCCCCGGCGACGTCACCGTCGCGGTCACGCGCAATTATGGCGAGACGGCGAACGAGAAGGCCAACGAGCTGCTGTTCCATCTGGCGCTGGCGACCGTCTCCATCGTCGTGCTGATCGGCTTCGCGATCGGGTGGCGCGAGGCGGGCGTGACCGCCGTGGTCATCCCGACGACGATCCTGCTCACGATGTTCGCGTCGAACCTCATGGGCTACACGATCAACCGCGTCAGCCTGTTCGCGCTGATCTTCTCCATCGGCATCCTCGTGGACGATGCGATCGTCATGATCGAGAATATCGCCCGCCATTGGGCGATGGACGATGGCCGGAGCCGCGCCGACGCTGCGATCGAGGCGGTGGCGGAGGTCGGGAATCCGACCGTGGTCGCGACCCTCACCGTCGTCGCGGCGCTTCTCCCGATGCTGTTCGTTTCGGGATTGATGGGGCCGTATATGGCGCCGATCCCGGTGAATGCGTCGGCGGCGATGATCTTCTCCTTCTTCGTCGCCGTGGTGATCGCGCCGTGGCTGATGATCCGCTTCGCGAGGCGGACACTCGCGCATGGGCACGGCCATGACGAAAGCGGCGGCAGGCTGGGGCGGCTCTATGCGCGCGTCGCGCATCGCGTGATCGGCACGCGCGGGTCCGCGCGGAATTTCCTGATCGCGGTCGGCTTGGCGACCCTGGTCGCCTGCTCGATGTTCTATTTCAAGGCCGTGACCGTGAAGCTGCTCCCCTTCGACAACAAGTCGGAGGTGCAGGTCGTTGTGGACATGCCCAGAGGCACCGCGCTCGAAAGCACCGGCCGCGTGCTGGAAGATATCGCCGGCATCGTGCGCGGCCTGCCCGAGGCGACGTCGATGGAAGCCTATGTCGGCACGTCGGCGCCGTTCAACTTCAACGGCCTCGTCCGCCATTACTTCCTGCGCTCGCAGCCCGAACAGGGCGACGTGATGGTGACGCTGCTGCCCAAGGGCGACCGCAGCCGGTCGAGCCATCAGATCGCGCTCGACCTGCGCCAGCGGTTGAAGGTGCTGAAGCTGCCCGAGAGCGCGTCGATCAAGGTGGTCGAGACGCCGCCGGGGCCGCCGGTGCTCGCCACCTTGCTCGCCGAGGTCTATGGCCCCGATGCCGCCACCCGCGAAAGGACGGCGACCGAGCTTGAGAAGATCTTCAGGTCCGTCCCTTTCATCGTCGATGTCGACAACAGCTTCGGCACGCCGCGGCCCAGGCTGCGCCTCGACCTCCAGCGCGACCGGATCGATTATTACGGCCTCTCGCAGCGCCAGATCGCCGACAGCATCGCGATGCTGATGGGCAGTCAGACGGTCGGCTATGCCCCGCGCGGAGACGGCCGCACGCCGCTCCCGATCACCATCGCGCTCGAGCAGAAGGACCGGAGCTGGACTCAGGCCCTGTCGAGCACCCCGGTCGCGCAGACGCCGGGCGGCCAGTTGATCGATCTGGGCGCGGTGGTCGATGCCCGCACCGAGAAGGGAAGCCCCGCCATCTTCCGCCGCGACGGCCGCTATGCCGACATGGTGACGGCCGAGCTTGCCGGCGCCTATGAGGCGCCGATCTACGGCATGTTGGCCGTCGATCGCGCGGTGGATGATTATGATTGGGCCGCCAGGGGGCTGGTGAAGCCCGCCATCCGCCTCAACGGGCAGCCCGAGGATGAAAGCGTGCCGTCGATATTGTGGGATGGCGAATGGGAGATCACCTGGGTCACGTTCCGCGACATGGGCGGCGCGTTCATGGTCGCGCTGCTGGGGATCTACATCCTCGTCGTCGCGCAGTTCAGGAGCTTCCGGCTGCCGCTGGTCATCCTGACGCCGGTGCCGCTGACGCTGGTCGGCATCGTCATCGGCCATATGCTGTTCCGCGCGCCGTTCACCGCGACGTCGATGATCGGCTTCATCGCGCTGGCCGGGATCATCGTGCGAAACTCGATCCTGCTGGTCGACTTCATCCGGCATTCGGCGACGCCGGACAAACCCCTGCGCGATGTCCTGCTCGAAGCGGGGACGATCCGTTTCAAGCCGATCGTCCTCACGGCCGCCGCGGCAATGATCGGTGCGGCGGTCATCCTGACCGATCCGATCTTCCAGGGGCTAGCGATTTCGCTGCTGTTCGGCCTTGCCTCCTCGACGCTGCTGACCGTGCTGGTTATTCCGGCGATCTACATCGTGCTCCGAGATGACGGAAAGCCCGCGACCAGATGATGCCCCTCGAAACGCCCCTTGCGCAACTGGTCCGGCACGCGGCCCACGCCGCCAGCGTGCTCAAGCTGCTCGCCAACGAACAGCGCCTGCTGATCCTGTGCCGGCTGACCCAGGGCGAATTCGCCGTCGGGCAGATGGTCGAGCTCTGCGGGCAATCGCAGTCCAGCGTGTCGCAGCACCTTGGAAAGCTGCGCGAAGGGGGCCTCGTCAAGACCCGCCGGGACGGCACGACCATCTATTACAGCCTGGCCGACGACGATGTCCGCAAGCTGATCGACATGCTGTGCGAGCGCTTCGGTCCGGCTGGCGGGCAGCCCTGAATCCAGTCCCCGCTCCTCGCCGCCAACCGACGAGATCGGTCTTCAGTAGATCGCGTCGTCGTCGGGGTCGGAATGAAACTCGTGCCACATGCCGTTGAGGATGCCGAAGCCGACGGCGAGGCCGACGCCCAGAACCCAACTGAAATACCACATCGCGGTCGTCCCTTTCAGTAATAGTCGGGGTTGGTGTCGACGTCCCGCATCGTGATGCGGCCGAACAGCACCTTGTATACCCAGGCCGTGTAGAGGAGCACGATCGGCAGGAAGACAGCCGTCACCGCCAGCATGATGAACAAGGTCACCTGGCTGGACGAGGCGTTCCACACGGTCAGGCTCGAGGCCGGGTCGATCGAGCTCGGCAGGATGAACGGGAACATCGAGAGGCCCACCGTGGCGATGATGCCCACCGCGCCGATCGACGAGCCGCCGAACGCCAGCGCCTCGCGCCCCGTGCGGATGCCGACCCATGCCAGCAGCGGCCCCGCGAAGCCCAGGACCGGCGCGATCAGCATCCACGGATATCTGCCGTAATTGTCGAGCCACGCCCCCGGCGCCGCGACCGTCCCCGACAGCAATGGATTGGAGGGGCCGAACGGATCGGCGCCGTGCGTCAGGCGGAAGCCATAGCCCATCGTCGCGATCATCGCGCCGCCGAGCGCGAACAGCAGGATCGACGCCCCCGCCGCGATCTGGCCGAACGCGCGCGCGCGATCGTGGACCGCCCCGCGCTCGATCTTGATCGCAAGCCAGCTCGCGCCGTGCAGCACGATCATCGCGACCGAGAGCAGGCCCGCGACCAGCGAGAAGGGATGGAACAGGCCGAGCAGGGTTCCCTCGTAGAAGGAACGCAGATCGCTATCGAGGCGGAAGGGAATGCCGGTCAGCACATTGCCGACCGCGACGCCGAACACCAGCGCGGGCACGAAGCCGCCGACGAACAGCGCCCAGTCCCAGCGCGAGCGCCACGCCGCGTCGGGCTTCTTGGAGCGATATTTGAAGCCCACGGGCCGCAGGATGAGCGCGGCGAGAACGAGGAACATCGCGAGGTAGAAGCCGGAGAAGCTGACCGCATAGACGAACGGCCATGCCGCGAAGATCGCGCCGCCGCCGAGGATGAACCAGACCTGGTTTCCCTCCCATGTCGCGCCGATCGAGTTGATGACCATGCGGCGTTCAGCATCGGTCTTCGCGACGAAGGGGAGGAGGGCGGCGGTGCCGAGATCGAACCCGTCCGTCAGGGTGAAGCCGATCAGCAGGACGCCCATCAGCAGCCACCAGATCAGCCGGAGCGTTTCATAGTCGATGGGAGGTGCCATGACCTGTCTCCTTATTCGGCGGGAATGGGCGCGTAGCCATTGGGGGACGCTGGCGCCGACGCATGATGCTCGTCAGGCCCCTTGCGGATCGCCGCCAGCATGAGGCGCACTTCGATCACCGCGAGCGCGCCGTAGATCACGGTGAAGCCGATGATCGTCGTCCAGAGCTGCGCGACGGTCAGGCTCGATGCGGCGAGGAAGGTCGGCAGCACGCCGTCGATCGCCCAGGGCTGGCGGCCGATTTCGGCGAGGATCCAGCCGAATTCGATCGCAATCCACGGCAACGGGATGATCCAGACCGCCGCGCGCATGAACGTCCGGCAAAAGCCGGTGTCGCAGCCGACGCGACGCGTCGAGGCCATCCAGAAAGCCGCGCCGAAGAAGGCGATGAAGAAGAAGCCGAGCCCCGCCATCACGCGGAAGACCCAGAACATGACGGGCACGTTGGGCACTGTCGACCACGCCGCCTTCTCGATCTGCTCCGGCGTCGCCTGTCGCGGATCGGCGACGAAGCGCTTCAGGAGAAGCGCATAGCCGAGATCGGCCTTGGCCTCCTCGAACTCGGCGCGTGCGGCCATGTCGTTCCGGTCGACCTTCAGCCGCTCGACCGCGTCATAGGCCTTGATCCCGTGCTCGATGCGGTCCTGCGCCTTGGCGACCAGCTCGAAGATGCCCGAGACTTCGCCGGTCAGGCTGCGCGTCGCGATCAGGCCCAGCACATAGGGGATCTTCACTTCATAGCCGGTTTCGCGCCCTTTCAGGCTCGGGATGCCGAAGATCGCGATCCCCGCCGGCGCCGGCTCGGTGTGCCACATGGCCTCGAGCGAGGCGAGTTTCATCTTCTGGTTGTCGGTGAGGGCATAGCCGCTCTCGTCGCCCAGCACGACGACCGACAGCGACGAGGCGAGGCCGAAGGCCGCCGCCACGGTGAAGCTGCGCTTCGCCACCGCCGGCCATTTGCCCCTGAGCAGATACCAGGCCGAAATGCCGAGCACGAAGATCGAGGCGCAGACATAGCCGGCGCTTACCGTATGAACGAACTTCGCCTGCGCGACGGGATTGAACAGCACCGCCATGAAGTCGGAGACTTCCATCCGCATCGTCGCGGGATTGAAGCGCGCGCCGGCGGGATGCTGCATCCAGCCATTGGCGACGAGAATCCACAGCGCCGAGAGGTTCGATCCCAGCGCGACCATGAAGGTGGTGAAAAGATGGGCCCGCTTGCTAAGCTTGTCCCAGCCGAAGAACATGAGGCCGACGAATGTCGCTTCGAGGAAGAAGGCCATCAGCCCCTCGATGGCCAGCGGCGCGCCGAAGATGTCGCCGACATAATGGGAATAATAGGACCAGTTGGTGCCGAACTGGAATTCCATGGTGATGCCGGTGGCGACGCCGAGCACGAAATTGATGCCGAACAGCTTGCCCCAGAAGCGCGTGACGGTGCGCCAGATCGCGCGGCCCGTCATGACGTAGATGCTCTCCATGATGACCAGCATGAAGGAGAGCCCGAGGGTCAGGGGCACGAAGAGGAAATGATAGAGCGCCGTCAGCGCGAATTGCAGCCGGGAGAGTTCGATCACCGCCATGTCCATGGCAAGGCTCCTTGCATTCCGGCCCGGCTTTCCACGTTCGCCTTGAGTCGGTTGAAAAGATTACGGTTAGCCATTACGCGTAACTGAGTATATGATCAACCGGTTTGATAGGCGGGGCGCGGCCCTTTTGTGGACCGCCGACAGCGGCGCGGCGATCCTGATGGCCGCCGCGCTCGCCGCCGGCGTCGCGGCGGCGGCGCGCCACGACCATGGCGCTTTGCGGCTCGCTGTCGGCGCGATGGTGGCCGCCGCCGCGCTGCGCGCCGCGCTACAGATCGGCGCGACGGACGCCGGCGAGATCGCCGCCGCGGACGCCAAGACCAGCTGGCGGAAACGCGTCTATCCGCGTGTCCTCGTCGCGCCGCCGGGGGATCGCCGGATGCTTGGCGAAGCGGTCGCCGATGCCGTCGACCGTATCGAGGACCTGGGCGGCTTCCACGCCCGCTTCCTGCCGCTCCGCCGCGCGGCGATCCTGTCGCCCCTCGTCATCGCGATTGCCGCCGTCTTCGCAAGCTGGATCGCCGCCGCGATCATGCTCGCGACGCTCGTGCCGTTCGGGCTGGGGATGGCGCTCGCCGGCACGGCCGCCGCGCGCGCCGCCGCCCGCCAGCTCGACGCGCTCAGCCGCCTTTCGGGCCTGTTCGTCGACCGCGTGCGCGCGCTCCCGGTGATCGTCGGCTTCGGCGCGCAGGAACGGATCGGTCGCCACCTCGCCGACGCCACCCGCGAAGTCGCCGCCCGCACGATCGACGTGCTGAAGGTCGCGTTCGTCTCGAGCGCCGTCATCGAATTCTTCGCGGCGCTGTCGGTGGCGATGGTGGCGCTCTATTGCGGCTTCAACCTGCTCGGCATCCTGCCGTTCCCCGCGCCCGAGAGGCTGACCTTGGGCGAGGCGCTGTTCGTCCTCATCCTCGCGCCCGAATTCTATCTCCCGATGCGCCGCCTCGCCGCCGCCTATCACGACAAGCAGGTCGGAGAGGCGGCGGTCGAGCGCCTGGAAGGTATCGCACCCCCAGCCCCGGCGCCTTCCGATCGCGCGATCGAGGCCCCGCCCGCGCTGCGCTTCGACGCGGTGGTCGTCGATTATGGCGAAACCGCGATCGGCCCGTTCACGCTGGACGTCGCTTCAGGCTCGATCTTCGCGCTGCGTGGGCCGACCGGGATCGGCAAGTCGAGTCTGCTCCATGCGTTGCTTGGGCTTGCGCCGATCGGCGGGGGGCGGATTCTGGTCGACGGCCGCGACGCGGGCGACGTCGCGCTTGCCGGCCATGTCGGCTGGGCGGGCCAGTCGGTCGCGTTCATCCCCGGAACGCTCGCCGACAATATCCGCCTCGCGCGCCCGGAGGCCGACGACGCGGCGGTGGAGGCGGCGGCGCGCGACGCCGGGCTCGGGCCGATGATCGAGGCGCGCGGGGAGGGCATGGCCTTGCGGCTCGACCATCGCGGATCGGGCCTGTCGGGCGGCGAACGGCGGCGCGTCGGCATCGCGCGCGTCCTTTTGAAGGACGCGCCACTCTGGCTGCTCGACGAACCGACGGCGGATCTCGATGCGCGGTCCGCCGCCGACATCGCCGCAATATTGGCGTCCGCCGCCAGCGGCCGCACCGTCCTCATGGCGACGCACAGCGCCGAGCTGGCCGCCATCGCGACCAGCGAAATGGTGCTGGCGTGAGCCGCGCGGACATGGATCGGCTGCTGGCCGACGCCATCGGCCCCGAGCGCCGCGCTTTCCATATTGCGGGCGCGCTGGCCGTGGCGGCGACGATCGCCGGAATCCTGCTGCTCGGCCTGTCGGGATGGTTCATCACCGGCGCCGCCCTGGCCGGCCTGGGCGGCGTGCTGGCCGTGCAGGGCTTCAACTATCTCGTGCCGAGCGCGATGATCCGGCTGCTCGCGATCGTCCGGACGACGGCGCGCTATGGCGAACGCCTCACCGGCCATCGCGCGGCCTTGATGGCGCTCGCCACGGTCCGCGCGCGCGTGTTCGACCGCATCCTGTCGGTTCGCGACGTGCGGGCCGTATCGGCGGGGGACGCCGTGACGCGGCTCGTCCAGGACATCGGCGCGCTCGAGGACCGGCTGGTGCGCAAGCCCGCGCTCCCCGCCGCCCTTGCCGGCGCGGCGATTGGCCTTGTCCTGCTGTGGCTGGCCAGCCCCTGGGCCAGCCTGGCTTTGCTGGCGCTGATCGCCGGACTGGTCCTGTGGGGCCATCTCGCGACGCCGCGCCTGCTGGCGTCCGCCGCCACCGACATCGCGGCGGCGCTGGCGCGGTTGAAGGCGGGCATGATCGACTATGCATGGGCCTCGCCGGAAATCCTGGCCTATGATCTCGCCCCGGCGATCGGGCGAAGCCTGGCGGCCGAGGCCGCCGAACTGGACCGGGCGCGCCGCCGTTTCGCGCGCGGCGAAGCGATCATCGACGCGGGGCTGACCCTTGGCGGGGGCGTCGCCATGGCCGCGGTCCTCGCCATCTCCGGGGCCGCTTTGCCCATGACGGTGCTGGCGATGCTGGCGGCGGCGGGCGCGATCGAGGCCCTGTCCGGCTATATGCGCGGCGTATCGCGTGGCGCGCTGGTAACGGCCGCCCTCGCGCGATTGGAGGACGTGGCGGGTCGGGATGAAGCTCTCATGCGGGCGGAGCGCGCGTCCGGGCCGGTCGGGCGGACCATCGCGCTGGATCGCAACGGCGCGCATGTCCGGCTCGCGGCGGGCGAACGCCTCGGCATCGCGGGGCGATCCGGCAGCGGAAAGACCAGCCTGCTCGAAACGCTCGCCGGGATTCGGGCCGCCGACCGGGATTGCGGCATCGTCCTTGACGACCGGCCGCTCGCCATGTTGCCGCCCGCGGCGGTGCGCGCGGTCTTCGCTCTGTCGCCGCAGGATGCCCTGTTCCTGTCTGGAACGATCCGCGACAATTTGCGCGTGGCGCGCGCCGGCCTCGACGACGAACGGCTTTGGGCGGCGCTGGACGTCGCCTGCCTCGCGGCGGATGTCCGCGCGATGCCGCATGGGCTTGATCAATGGATCGGCGATGGCGGCGCGCGCCTGTCGGGCGGCCAGCGCAAACGCTTGTCGATCGCGCGCGCGCTTCTCGCGGGAAAGCCGTGGCTGTTGCTCGACGAGCCGAGCGAGGGGCTGGACATGGCGACGGAAGCGCGGCTTGCGCACCGGCTGGACATCTGGCTGCGCGACACCGGGGCCGGGCTCGTCGTCGCGAGCCATCGCCCGGCGCTGCTCGCGCTCGCGGGTGAGGGTGCGGGGGCTATCCTGAAGATCGACGGGCCGGGGCGACCGTCATCATAGGGTTCGCGCAGTGCCCGCTCCCGCGTCGGCAACGACCGGTCCCAACCTGTCGACAGCGCGGGATCACAAGATCCGGGCGAAGGTCGCGGCCGATCCCCGTGCTCGCGGCGCGGCGCCCTTCGCATCAGGCGGCGCGTTCGCCGCGGAAATACCCGACAAGGCGCCGAGCAGCTTCGCCGCGCTCACCAGCGCATCCGGCGCGAGGCTGTAGAAGACCAGCTTGGCGTCGCGCCGCGTCTGCACCAGCTCCGCCTTGCGCAGGATGGCGAGCTGTTGCGACAATCCCGGCTGGCCTATGCCGGTCATGGTTTCGAGTTCACCGACCGACCTCTCGCCATTCTCGAGCAGCGTCCGCATGAGCTTCAGCCGAACGTCATGGGCGAGCGCCTTGAGGACGTCGGTGATCGCGTCCAGTTCGGTGTCGCTGAAGGTCGTCACTTGCCTGCCTTCTTGCGCTTGTCGGGCCGCGTCCGGTGGAACCAGCAGGCGTCGCCCGCCGCATCGAGCGCGGAGTCCTGATCCTGATAGGGCGGTAGCAGGACGTCGTCGCCGGGGCGCCAGCCTTCGGGCGTGACCACATTGTCGCTGTCGACCCGCTGCAGCGCGGCGACGACGCGCAGCATTTCCTCCACCGATCGGCCGATGGTGGCGGGATAGCAGAGCCTGGCGCGGACGATGCCGTCAGGGTCGATGAAGAAGGTCGCGCGCAGCGTGGCGGCGTCGGGCGCGTCCTCCGCTATCATCCCGTAGGCGCGGCCGATCACCATCGACGGGTCCTCGACGATCGGGAAGCCGACCGTGACGCCGAAATGCTCATGGATCGCGCGTATCCACCCGAGATGGGAATAGAGGCTGTCGACCGAGATCGCGACAAGCGCGCAGTTGAGCGCCCTGAATCGCTCGCCAGCGCGCGAGAGGGCGACAAATTCGCTGGTGCAGACAGGCGTGAAGTCCGCGGGATGCGAGAAGAGCAGCACCCACTGGCCGCGATAGTCGGACAGGCTCATGTCGCCCATGGTGGTGCGCGCCCGGAAATTGGGCGCAATGTCGCCGATCTGGACCGGCGACTGCGCGCCGCTCTTGTCTGCGTTGGAATTCAAAATTTCCTGCTCCTGAAGGAGGCCCGTCTTGAACTTCCTTCGTTACACGGTTACATCATGCGCGTAAACGATTAAGCAGTGCTCGCGTTCCACGGGAGATGTTCGCGTGCCCGAGGCCCAACTTGTTGTTTGCCCTGCTGCACGAGCATCAACCGCGTGCCGGCCGCGAAGATCGGCGCCGCGCCCAATTGCGGAAAGTGTGGAATGCCGCTGTTCCAGGGACAGCCCGTCGAGGTCGATCAGGCCGCGTTCGATCGCCAGTAGGGCGCGGAAGCTCCCCGTTCTGGTCGATTTCTGGGCAAGCTGGTGCGGCCCTTGTCGCGCAATGGCGCCCGCGTTCAAAGCCACCGCCGCCGAGCTGGAGCCGCACGTCCGGCTGCTGAAGGTCGACACCGGGGCCGGGCAGGGCGTTTCAGCGCGCTACCACATCCGGTCGATCCCTACCCTGATATTTTTCGGGGACGGGCGCGAGATCGCCAGGCAGACCGGCGCCATGGATCGCGCGCGATTTGTCACATGGACAAGACAGGCGCTCGCGGCCACCTAGGGTCAGGACCCATTGATATGAGGTGGGGATTATGATTCAGGCGGCTGCGAAGGAGCCTGAATTTGAGCG
>MKSU01000009.1:0-168422 GCA_001897375.1 Sphingomonas sp. 67-36
CCATAGGCGACATAGCTCGCGCCGACCCCGCCATATTGCTCCGGCACGGTCGGGCCGAGCAGGCCGAGTTCGCCCATCTCGCGGAAGATCGCCGGGTCCGTCACCTCGTTGGCGAAGGCATCGATCACGCGCGGCGCGAGCTTGTCCTGCGCATAGGCCCGCGCCGTGTCGCGCACCATCCGCTCGTCATCGCTCAACTGATCGTCGAGAAAGAATGGGTCAGACCAGTCGAACGCGCCCATGCCGGCCATCATCAACTCCTGTGGTTTCGCGCTCGACGCTTCGCGGGATTGCGCCGGCTTGTCCAGAGGGAGGGCGCGCGCGCTGCGTCCGCAACGAAAAGGCCGCCCGCCGGGAAGGCGGGCGGCCTATCAGGCCCGGAAAGGGATGGGCCGATCAGGCGAACCGGACGGCCGTCTCACGACGCCGGTAACGCAGCGCCCCCGCGACCGCGCCGAAACCGAGGATCATCAGCGCCCAGGTGGCGGGCTCCGGAACCGGGTTGTAGTTGATCGTGCCCGAGTAGGACGAGGTCGCGGTGGCCGGACCGGCCGTGCCGGCGAGACGAAGCTGATAGGTGCCCGCGCCGACGTTGAAGGTCGTTCCCGTGACGCCGACCGTGAAGGGGTTGCCGTCGAACAGCAGGCTGCTGAAGGTCATGCCCACCGGGGTATTGGTAAGCGTGATCGTCACATCACCTGCCTTGGCGAGGGTGACGAGGAAGATGTCGTCGAAGCTCGCGTTCTTCGCGATCTGATCGAAGAACGAGCCGCTGGCGGCAACGTCGCTGAACGAGCAGCCGTGATAGATATCGCCGCCGGGGCAGGAGATCGTCGCTGCCGCATTGGCCTGCGTCGCCGTGAAGGCCAGCGCGGCCATACCTGCCGCAGCCGTAACGAACGTGAACTTCCGCATGTCGCCTCTTCCCTGTTGCCTGGTAATGCCTCGCAACCTGCTTACCCGATTTTAATCTTAACGAAAGAACAACCTTTTGCCGGTTGATCCCAATGTGGGACGGCCGGGAGCGGGAAGCGCGCTTTGCCGCGCGATTTCATCGCTCCGGGGCGAGTTCGTGCGCGTATTTCGGTTGGTCGATCGCGAGCGAATCGAGCGCGCAGGCCTTCATATGCGCGACGAGTCGCGAATCGTCCGGGGCGATATCCCCCGCGCGAATCGCCTCCACCAGCAGCCGGTCGAGCGAGTCGCGATCGCCTTTCCGCCCGAGCAGCGCGGCGATGCGCGCGGCGGCGCGCGCGTCGGCGGCGGGGCCGAGCGCCATGTCGCGCGCGGCGATCTCCAGCGCGTTGCGCGCGACGCGCAGCGTGAAGCCGCTCGCGCTGCCGTCGACCGGCAGCCAGCGGGCGACGCCCTCGACCAGCGCCTGCGCGGTGGGATGGGTGATCATGCGGCGCTCCGTTCGATGATGGCGACGATATCGGCCTCGGTTTCCGACAGGCGGCGGCCGATCACCCCGCGTTCCGGCCCCGCGGTGGGATCGGCGGCCCAGCGCGCGTGCATCATGGTGGTCATCACGCCCCATTTGAGGCTGCCGAGCATCTGCCAGAAATCGACCCGTTCCGGTGCGATCGGCGCGCCGCCCGCCGCCTCATAGCCGGCGAGCAGGTCGTCGAGGTCGCCGAACCCGCCGACGCGATGCTCCGGCCGGCCGAAGCGCCAGCTATTGGTGCAGATCCAGCCGATATCCTCCGCCGGGTCGCCGACATGCGCCAGCTCCCAGTCGAGCACCGCCGCGAGGCCGGTCGTGGGATCGACCATCAGATTGCCGTTGCGGAAATCGCCATGGACCAGGGTGAGGTCGGTCGTCTCGGGCACACGCCGCTCCAGCCACCGGAAGGCGGCCTCGATCGTCGGGCGGACGGCACCGGAGGCGCGCCACGTCTCCTCGTAATTGGCGAGCGTGGTGCGCACGTCGAGCGCGGCCAGCCCCTCCACCGGCGGCGTCGCGTGGATGCGCGCCAGCGCCGCGCCGCATTGCCGCGCAAGTTTCGCGCGGATCGTGTCGAAGGCCGGATCGGCGGCGATTCGCTTGCCGAGCGTCTCGCCGGAGACGCGCGCCATGACATAGGCCTCGCCCAGCCCGTCCGCCGCGTCGCAGATATGGACAACCTCGGGCGCGGGGACGCCGTGCGTCACGGCGGCGGCGATCAGCTCCGCCTCGATGCGCAGCGGCGGCTTGTTGCCGGGATGGGTGGCGAGCGGCGAATTGCCCCGCCGCAGGATCAGCGCGCGCGATTCGCCCGACGGCGGCATCAGCGTGAACGCCCATGTCTCCATGCTCGCGCCGCCGGTGAGAAGCGAAAGGTCCGCGATCCGCGCTTCGCCGCCCGCGAGCGTCGGCGCGAGCGCCGCAAGCCTTTCCTCAACGTCCGTCATCTGCTTCCCTGTCATTTACGGCTGGCCATTTCCGCCGCGCCGCGTCAAATTGCATAGAGTTCTAAGGATTGTTCGGAGAGGATCAAATGGATTTCGCGCTGCCCCCGGAACTGATCGACTATCTCGCCGAGCTGGATGCCTTCATCGAGGCGGAAATCAAGCCGCTGGAGCAGGCGGACGACAATATCCGCTTCTTCGACCACCGCCGCGAATGGGCGCGCACCGATTTCGAGAACGGCGGCCTGCCGCGCCACGAATGGGAGGCGCTGTTGCGCGAGGCGAAGCGGCGGGCGGACAAGGCCGGGCATCTGCGCTTCGCGCTGCTGCCCAAGTTCGGCGGCAAGGGCGGCAGCAACCTGTGGATGTGCGTGATCCGCGAATATCTCGCCTCCAAGGGGCTGGGGCTGCACAACGACCTTCAGAACGAGCATTCGATCGTCGCCAACAATCCCTTCGCCAAGATGTTCGACGATTTCGGGACGGACGAACAGAAGGCCGAGTTCATCCCCGGCACGCTCGACGGCACGCGCCGCGTCACCTTCGGCCTGACCGAGCCGGATCACGGCTCCGACGCGACGCATATGGAGACGCGCGCGGTGCGCGAGGAGCGCGACGGCGTGGCCGGCTGGCGGATCGACGGCGAGAAGATGTGGACCACCGGAATGCACGAGGCGACGCATTGCGCGCTGTTCGCCCGCACCGCCGGGGAGGACGGCGCGGCGCGGGGCATCACCTGCTTCCTCGTCCCCGCCGACGCGCCCGGCGTGAAGGTCGAGGAATATCTCTGGACCTTCAACATGCCGACCGACCATCCGCGCGTCAGCTTCACGAACGTGTGGGTGCCGGAAAGCGCGGTGTTTGGGCCGGTCGACAACGGCCTGCCGCTGGCGCAGAGCTTCGTCCACGAGAACCGCATCCGGCAGGCGGCGTCCTCGCTCGGCGCGGCGGTCTATTGCATCGAGGAGGCGGTGCGCTACGCCCGCCAGCGCAAGCCGTTCGGCGAGGATCTGGCGAAGAACCAGGCGATCCAGTTCCCGCTGGTCGAGCTGGCGACGCAGGCGGAGATGCTGCGCCTCCTCATACGCAAGACCGCGTGGGAGATGGACCAGATGCCCCACCCGGAGGTGGAAAAGCGCATCTCCGACAAGGTGAGCATGTGCAATTACTGGGCGAACCGCCTGTGCTGCGAGGCGGCGGACCGCGCGATGCAGGTGCATGGCGGGATCGGCTATTCGCGGCACAAGCCGTTCGAGCATATCTACCGCCACCACCGCCGCTATCGCATCACCGAGGGCGCGGAGGAAATCCAGATGCGCAAGGTGGCGGCGTTCCTGTTCGGCTATCTCGGGCCGAAGCGGAAGGAGTTCGCCGAACTCGGCTGGGACGATGTGGATTATCGCACCGAGAGCCAGATCCGCCCGCGTTCCGGCTCGCAGGCGATCGGAGCGGCGAGGGAATAGGCGCCGCCGCCTCCGCGAGCGGGACTTGCGGCGGTGCAGCGAATCGGCGTAACATCTGTTACGGTAGATTTTGGGGAGAGGGACATGCTCAAGACGCGCTTCACCGAGGCTTTCGGGGTAGAGCATCCGATCGCGCAGGGCGGGATGCAATGGGTCGGTCGCGCGCCCCTGGTGGCCGCCGTCGCCAATGCCGGCGCGCTCGGCTTCATCACCGCGCTGACCCAGCCGACGCCGGAGGCGCTGGCGAAGGAGATCGCGCGCTGCCGCGACATGACCGACAAGCCGTTCGGCGTGAACCTCACGATCCTGCCGACGATCACCCCGCCGCCCTATGCCGAATATCGCCGCGCGATCATCGAGGGGGGCGTGAAGATCGTCGAGACCGCCGGCTACAAGCCGCAGGAGCATGTCGACGATTTCAAGGCGCACGGCATCAAGGTGATCCACAAGTGCACCGCCGTCCGCCATGCGCTCTCCGCCGAGCGGATGGGCGTCGACGCGATCTCGATCGACGGCTTCGAATGCGCCGGCCATCCGGGCGAGGACGACATCCCCGGCCTGATCCTGATTCCGGCGGCGGCGAACAAGGTGAAGGTGCCGATGCTCGCCTCGGGCGGGTTCGGCGACGGGCGCGGGCTGGTCGCGGCGCTCGCGCTGGGCGCGGACGGCATCAACATGGGGACGCGCTTCTGCGTCACCAAGGAGGCCGAGATTCCCGAGACGTTCAAGCGGCAGATGGTCGCCAACGACGAGCGCGCCACCGATCTGATCTTCCGCACACTGCACAACACCGCGCGCGTGATGAAGAACGCGGTGAGCCAGGAGGTCGTCGCGATCGAGCGTCGCGGCGGTGCGAAGTTCGAGGACGTGCAACACCTCGTCGCCGGCAAGCGCGGCCTCGCTGCGATGGAGAATGGCGACACCGACGGCGGCATCTGGTCGGCCGGGATGGTGCAGGGCCTCATCGACGATATCCCCACGGTCAAGGAACTGGTCGACCGCATCGTTGCCGAGGCGGAGGAGATCATCGAGGGCCGGCTGGCGTCGATGGTCAGCCGCTATGCCGAGGCGGCGGAGTAAGGAAGGCCGCGCCACGCTGGCGAGGTGGTGAGCCGGAGCGGCGAATCACGCCGCCCAGCCGCCGGTCTGGCGCAGCGCCTCGCCCAGCACCATCGCCGCCGATACCGCGACGTTGAGCGAGCGGAAGCCGGCGCGCATCGGGACGCGCACCCGCATGTCCGCGCGATCGTGAACCGCCCGCGGCACGCCGGCGCCTTCCGAGCCGAACAGCAGCACGTCGTCGGGCCGGAAGGCGGCGTCGGGCAGGGGAATCGCCCCGCCGGTGGTGGCGAGCACGATCCGCCCCGCCGCCTGTGCCGCGAATGCCGCCCAGTCGGCATGGCGCGTCACGTCCACGGCGGCGGCATAGTCCATCCCGGCGCGGGCGAGCGCGCGGTCGCTCCACGGGAAACCCATCGGCTCGATCAGGTCGACGCCGACGCCCATGCAGGCGGCGAGCCGCAGGATCGTGCCGACATTGCCGGCGATGTCCGGCTGGTACAGGGCGATGCGCATGGCCGCGCGGTTAGCCCGCGGCCGCGCCGGGCGGAAGGGCGTCGCGGACGAGTTGGCGGTTTTGCGCAAAATGCTGTTGGCAGGGGCGGGGGTCGCGGTTATCAGGCCCGTGCCTCCGTGGGGACGGTGGACATGAGGCGGGCGTGGGGGGATCGATATCGGTTACCATGCACCCGCCCCGGCAGGAAGGGACAAGGGTTAGCGAATGGCGACGGTCGAAAACACGATTCCCCCGGGTGAGAACCCAGCTCCCTACCTCGAGGAAGGCCACGATCCCCGCCGGCGCGATTTCATCAATATCGCGGCGGTCGCCTGGGCGGGCGTCGGCGCGGGCGTGATCGTGCTGCCGCTCATCAACCAGATGAACCCGTCGGCCGACGTGCTGGCGCAGGCCACCACCGAGGTCGACCTGTCCAAGATCGCGCCGGGCCAGGCGATCAAGACGATCTTCCGCAAGCAGCCGCTGTTCGTGCGCAACCTGACGCCGAAGGAGATCGCGGAGGCCGACGCGGTGCCGCTCAGCATCCTGCGCGATCCGCAGACGCTGGAGCAGCGCACCAAGCCGGGCAAGAAGAACTGGCTTATCACGCTCGGCGTGTGCACCCATCTCGGCTGCGTGCCGCTGGGCGCGGGCGAGGGCGAGAATCGCGGGCCGTTCGGCGGCTATTTCTGCCCGTGCCACGGCTCGGCCTATGACACGGCCGCGCGCATCCGCCAGGGACCGGCGCCGCTCAACCTGCACGTTCCCGATTACACCTTCACGTCTGACACGGCCGTAACGGTCGGTTGAGGTAGCGCACGATGAGCTTTCCCTGGGCCAAACATTATGAGCCGAAGCAGCCGCTGATGCGGTGGCTGGACGAGAAGCTGCCGCTGCCGCGCCTCGTCTATAACGCGATCGGGGCCGGCTATCCGGTGCCGCGCAACCTCAATTACTGGTGGAACTTCGGCGTGCTCGCCGGCGTGGCGCTGGTGTGCCAGATCGTCACCGGCATCGTGCTGGCGATGCACTACGCGCCCAACGCGCTGGTCGCCTTCGGCTCGACCGAGCATATCATGCGCGACGTCAACGGCGGCTGGTTCCTGCGCTATGCGCACGCCAACGGCGCGTCGATGTTCCTCGCGGTGGTCTATGTCCATATCGGGCGCGGACTCTATTACGGCTCGTACAAGGCGCCGCGCGAGATGGTGTGGCTGCTCGGGGTGGTGATCTTTCTCCTCATGATGGCCACCGCCTTCATGGGCTACGTGCTGCCGTGGGGACAGATGAGCTTCTGGGGCGCGCAGGTCATCACCGGCTTCTTCTCGGCGATCCCCGGCGTGGGCGAGACGGTCCGCATCTGGCTGCTCGGCGGCTTCGCGCCGGACAATGCCGCGCTCAACCGCTTCTTCTCGCTGCACTATCTGCTGCCGTTCGTGATTGCGGCGGTCATCATCCTGCACATCTGGGCGCTGCACATCCCCGGCTCGAACAACCCGACCGGCGTTGACGTGAAGGGCGAGCAGGACACGGTGCCGTTCCATCCCTATTACACGGCGAAGGACGGCGTCGGCGTCGGCGCCTTCTTCCTGGTGTTCGCGCTGCTGGTGTTCTTCTCGCCGAACCTGCTCGGCCACCCTGACAATTATATCGAGGCGAACCCGCTCTCGACGCCGGCGCACATCGTGCCGGAGTGGTACTTCCTGCCGTTCTACGCGATCCTGAAGTCGTTCACCTTCAACTTCCTGTGGATCCCGGCGAAGCTGTGGGGCGTGCTGGCGATGTTCGGCTCGATCCTGCTGCTGTTCTTCCTGCCGTGGCTGGATTCGTCGCCGGTGCGCTCGGCCAACTACCGGCCGACCTATCGCTGGTTCCTGCTCGTGCTGCTGATCGACGTGCTGGTGCTCGGCTATGTCGGCGGGGCGGAGCCGATCGCGCGCAACGTCATCATGGGGCAGATCGCCTCGATCTATTATTTCGCGCACTTCCTGATCATCCTGCCTTGGGTGGCGCGTTCGGAGCGGCCGCGGCCGCTGCCCAACTCGATCACCGAAGCGGTGCTGGCGAAGCATGGCGGAACGTCGCCGGCCGAAACCGCGCTGGCGCACTGAGCCGAACGGGGGACTGACAAGACAATGGTTCGTACCATCGCACTCCTGATCGGCGCGGCGTTCGTCGCGGCGCTCGGCTTCGCGCTGTTCGGCACGGTGAAGACCGCGATCACCGATCCCGCGCCGGAGACGGCCGAAGAGGTCTATCGCATCCATCCGGAAGACACCGGGCTGAAGTCCGCCGGCCTGTTCGGCACCTTCGATCGCCAGCAGGTCCAGCGCGGCTTCCAGGTCTACAAGGAAGTCTGCTCGGCCTGCCACTCGCTGAAGTTCGTCCACTTCCGCGATCTCACCAAGATCGGCTATTCCGACGCGCAGGTGAAGGCGATCGCCGCCGGCTGGGCGACCGAGCAGCCGTCGATCAACCCGGACACGGGCGAGCCCGCCACGCGCAAGAACGTGCCGGCCGATCCGTTCCCGTCTCCCTTCGCCAACGAGATCGCCGCGCGCGCCGCGAACAACAACGCGCTGCCGCCGGACCTCTCGCTGATCGCCAAGGCGCGCGAGAACGGCCCGAACTACGTTCACGCGCTGCTGCTCGGCTATCGCGACCAGCCGGCCGATCTGGTCAAGGAATTCCCTGGCTCGGTGACGCCGAAGGGGCTGCACTATAACCCGGTGTTCCCGAACCTGAACATCGCGATGCCGCCGCCGCTGACGCAGGACGGTCAGGTCACCTATGCCGATGGCACCAAGGCGACCAAGGACCAGATGGCGCGCGACGTCGCCGCCTTCCTGACCTGGACGGCCGAGCCGAACCTCGAATCGCGCCACGGCGCCGGGTTCGCCACGGTGATCTTCCTCGCCATCTTCATGTTCCTCACCTGGGGCGCCTACCAGAACGTCTGGCGCAACATGGAGCATTGAGGGCATCCCGCTCTTTCGCATGAGGGAGCAGGAGACCAAGCGGCGGCCGCGGTGACACCCCGGCCGCCGTTTTGCGTTTTGGACGATGTGGGGTTTGGCCACTTGCGGGCGCGGCGATGGAGATGCCGGTGAACGACGACCTGAAAGCGCTGATTCGCACCATCCCGGATTTCCCCAAGCCGGGCATCCAGTTCCGCGACATCACCACCCTGCTCCTGTCGCCGCACGGGCTGGCGGCATGCGTCGAGCGGATGGTGGCGGCGACCGACGGGCCGGTCGATCTGGTCGCCGGGATCGAGGCGCGCGGCTTCCTGTTCGCCGCCGCGCTGGCGGTGCCCCTGAAGGCGGGCGTGCTGCTGATCCGCAAGGACGGCAAGCTGCCCGGCGCGACGATCGCCGAGGATTATGCGCTGGAATATGGGCAGGACCGGATCGCGATGCACGCCGATGCGCTCGCGCCGGGCGCGCGCGTTCTGCTGGTCGACGATCTCATCGCCACCGGCGGCACCGCCCGCGCCGCGATCCGCCTGCTGCGCAAGGCCGGCGCATTGGTGACGCAGGCGCAGTTCCTGATCGACCTGCCCGATCTCGGCGGCGCGGCGGCGCTGGCGGCGGACGGCGTGCAGGTGGACGCGCTGGTGAGCTTTCCGGGGCATTAGCTCCCTATCCGGCGTCGCGACCTTTCGACCCGTCGATCCTGAACGGGAGAGAAAGGGTCAATTCAGCGCCGCTTCACCCGCACCGCGCGATAATCGCTCACAATCAGGAACGTGGGCGGCGCGATAGCCGTTTGCGTTCGATCTTTGGATGACCGCTGGCGGCTTCTTCCGGCCGCCCCCGGAAAACGAGGGAGAAGGACGATGGATCGCAAGCGGATCATGCTGGTGGTGCTGGTCGGTGCGGCCGGGCTGGGCGTTTCGGCCTGCGCCGACGACTATGGCTATGGCGGCATGTCGGTCGGCTATGGCGCACCGGGCTATTACGACAGCTACGGCCCTGGCTATTGGGGCTGGTACGGCGACTATTATTATCCCGGCACCGGCGTCTATGTGTACGACCATTCTCGCCGGCCCTATCGCTGGAACGATGACCAGCGGCGCTATTGGGAAGGCCGGGGCAACAATTACTGGCACGGCCGGCCCGGCGGCAACGGTCCGGGCGCGCGGCCCAATCCCCGCCCGAACTGGCACGACTTCCACAATCGCGGCGGCGGCAACTTTGGCGGGCGCGGCTCGCGCGGCGGACCACCGCCGCACCACTGATCGGCCGCGATGGCCGGCCGGCGCTCACGCTCCGGCCGGTCGGTCAATCACATGAGCGGTCGGAAGCGCATCCTGCCCGCGTGAAGGAAGCAGGCCTTGGAGAACAGGGCCATGTCCAGCGGATTGGGCAGCCGGATATCGGCTAGGTCCGGTAATGGCTCACGCGTGGGATCGTATGAGCGGTCGATCTGGGCGATGAACGCAAGGATGACGCCGCTGCTTCGCGCGAAGGCGCGCAGCGTGACGATCTGCTCGCCAAGCGCCGGCTTGCTCCGGTGCTGATCGAGGATTTGCAGATAATCGATCACCGCGACGGTGCCGCGCGATGCACCGGAAAGGCGACGCATCACGTAATCGGCGCAGATGTCGTCGGAGGTATCGATCTCGATCGCCGCCGCTTGCGCATCCGTGGCCAGCCTGCGGAGGTGCGTCCGCGTCTGCGCCTCGCTGAACTCGAGCGTGAAGAAGGCGCTTCTCCTGCCCGCGCGCGCGGCGTCGAGCAGCAAGCGCAGCCCGAGCAATGTCTTGCCCTGCGCGGGGCGAGCGCCGAGCAGGAGCATGTCGCCCTCGCCGAGCCGGGAAAGCAGCCCCGTATCCGTCGTGGCGCTGGCGGAGAGCAGACTCCACGTCGCGAAGCCTTCCAGACGGGCGACATGATCGAGCGCGGCGTGGAGCGGGATATCCCGGTCGCGCGCCAGCAATCTGGCGCGGCGCTTGAGGCGATGGATCGGGGCGGAGAGCGTCATCGGCGAAACCTCCATGCCGGGCGTGGACGCAATCCCTCCTTATGCGCTGCCCGAATGGACGGTTCGACGATCGCCTGCCCCGTATGGATGATACTTCCCCGATCGGAGGGAGGAGGCGCGGGCCGAGCCTGCGCCGATCATAACGGACCGGCGATCGCGCGCAAGCGGCGCGCTCACCCCGCCGCCCCCGCCCGCGTGCGGATCAGGCCGTTCGACACCATCGTCATCACCGGCACGTCATGCTGGTTGAGCACGGTCATGCGGCTCTTGAAGATGCCCATCTCGGGCCGGCTCTGCGACTGACGCTTCTCGATCACCTCGGTTTCGCAGCGCAGGGTGTCGCCGGGATAGACCGGCTTCAGCCAGCGCAACTCGTCGACGCCCGGGGAGCCGAGCCCGGCCTGCCGGTGATTCTTCAGATTCTCGACGATCATCGACATCACCATCGCGCAGGTGTGCCAGCCGCTCGCCGAGAGTCGCCCGAAATGCGTCTGCGCGGCCGCCTCGTCGGAAAGGTGGAAGGGTTGCGGATCATATTTCTCCGCGAAGGCGACCACTTCCTCGCGCGTTACCCGATAATTGCCGAAGCTCGCCTTAGCGCCGACCGCGATATCCTCGAAATATTGCATCCTCGCCCTTTCGTTCATTTCTCCAGCACTGCCCGAAACGGCGCGTCGGTGCCGTCGAGCGCCTTGCCCGCCGGCAGCCCGAGCAGGTCGCGCAGCAGCGGCGCCACGTCGACATTGTCGAATGTCGGCAGTTTCCGGCCACTTGCGAACGCCGGGCCGCTGGCAATGAACAGCGCGCGCATATCGGCCTGGTCGTTGTCGTAGCCGTGCTCGCCGCGCGTGAAGGCGCTGGCCGGCGCGGTTTTCATCGTCATCCAGCCATCCTCGGCGAGGCAGAAATAGGGCGGGACGCGCGGGTTGCTGCCATAGTGGAAGCGCACCGGGATATCGCCCTTCCTCCAGCAGGTGAGATGGGCGTGCGGCTTGAGCAGCGCGGCCTCCACCGCGCGCTCATGGCCGGGGACCGGCTCGAAGCTGGCATAGGGACCGGCCTCGATCAGCCGCGCATCGTCCGGGCTGACGAGCTTGTCGAGCGCGATCACCCGGTCGCTGGAGGTGGGGGCCATGCCGTGATCGGCGACGATCACCAGATTGGCGGGCTGGCGCAACTCGGCGAGGCCGGCGACGAGATCGCCGATCCAGCGATCGACCTGCGCCACCGCATCCGTCACTTGCTGGCTCGCCGGACCATATTGGTGGCCGGCGGTGTCCACCGTGTCGAAATAAAGCGTGATGAAGCCGGGCCGCGTCGCGGGCGGGCGGCGCAGCCAGTCGATCACCGCGCGGACGCGGTTCTCGCCGGGCATCTGCTGGGTGAACTGCTGCCAGTCGTCGGGCCGCATCCCGCCCTGCACGGTGTTGGGCCATTCGCTGCCCCGCACGCCGCCCCAGCCGACATTCGAGCCGGGCCAGAACATCGCGGCGGCGTGGATCCCCGCCTTCTGCGCCGTCACCCAGATCGGCTCGGCGGCGTTCCACCAGAAGGGGTCGTCGGTCGCCATGGTGAACTTCTCGCCGGGGCGGGCGGCGTCTTCCATGTTGTTGGCGACGATGCCGTGCCGGTCCGGCCGCAGCCCGGTGACGAGCGTCCAGTGGTTCGGGAAGGTCTTGGACGGGAAGGACGGGCGCATCGCCGCCGACACGCCATCCGCCGCGAGGCGCGAGAGATTGGGCGTGACGCCGCGATCGAGATAATCCGGGCGGAAGCCGTCGATCGACACGAGGATGACGGGCACGCGCTGCGCGGCCTGTGCCGTCGCCGCCGCGACGGGTGCGCCGGAAGCGGGCGGCGCGAGCTGGCTGACCGGCGGCAGCGCGTGCGGGCTGTACGGATAGGCGCAGGCGCCGACGGCGAGCAGCGCGGAAAGCGCGAGGGTACGGGCGATCATCCCCACGCGCTTACGCCGCGTCCATGACAGGTGGAAGGCAGATTCCGCCGCTTTCAGCCCTTCACATCCGCGCCAGCATCCACAGCGCCATCGCGATCATCATCACATTCTCGGTCAGCGAGACGAAGCCGAGCGGCACGTTCGACGATCCGCCGACGCAGGCGCATTTCAACTCGCGCCGCTCGACATAGACTGCCTTGAACACCGAAACCGCGCCGATCCCGCCGATCACCAGCGCGACCGGGGCGGCGAGCCACGTAAGCGCGCCCGCGACCATCAGCACGCCCGCCAATCCCTCCAGACACGGATAGAGATAGGAATAGGGCACCCAGCGTCGCGCCAGCAGGTCGTAATTCACGAACATGCTGGAGAATTTCTCGACATCCTGCAGCTTGAGCAGCGCGAGGACACACATGCTGAACGCGATGAACCATTCGCCCGCGTGGATCGTGAACGGCGTGCCAGCCACCGCGAAGCTCGCCGCGAGCGCCATCAGCGCGGTCATCGCGAACAGCGCGATCACCGGGCGGTAGCTGGTCGCGCCCGGCTCCGCCACGGGCTTGCCGAAGAAGCGGCGCAGGTCGTCATAGCCGCCAACGCGCGCGCCATCGATGAAGGCTTGCGGCGTGGTCTTCACCTCATGCTGCGCCTTGAACGCGTCGGTTTCGGCGCGGGTGGCGAGCCAGCGGTCGTCGACCTGATAGCCGTGACGTTCGAGCAGCCATTTGGCCTTCACGCCATAAGGGCAGATATGGCCGGGCATGACCATGCGGTAAAGCGTCGCGCGCTTGCTTGCTTTGGTGTCCATGCGCACCGATATAGGGTCCGTACCATGGTACGGAGTCAAGCGATGGCGGCGATGACGATCGGCGCGCTGGCCAAGGCGGGCGGCGTCGGGGTGGAAACGGTGCGCTATTATCAGCGGCGCGGGCTGATCGAAACGCCGCCGCGTGACGGGCGCGGGATCGACGGCGGCATCCGGCGCTATGACGCGGAGGCGCTGCGCCGGTTGCGCTTCATCCGCGCGGCGCAGGGCGCGGGGTTCACGCTGGAGGAGATCGCGGAACTGCTCGCGCTCGACGCTGGCGAGGATCGCGCAGCGGCGCGCGCGCTGGCCGAGCGGCGCATCGCCGCGCTCGACGAGAAGATCGCGGAACTGAGCGCGGCCCGCGACGCGCTCGCCCGGCTGGCGCGATCCTGCGCGCGCGGCGAAGGCGGCGGGTGCCCGATCATCGCGGCGTTCGAGGGGTGAAGGCGCGGGGTGCGCGCCTCACACGTTGAAGCGGAACAGCATCACGTCGCCGTCGTGGACGACATATTCCTTGCCTTCCTGACGCAGCTTGCCCGCCTCGCGCGCGCCGGCCTCGCCGCCGAGCGCGACGTAATCGTCATAGGCGATCGTCTCGGCGCGGATGAAGCCGCGTTCGAAATCGGTGTGGATCTCGCCGGCGGCGCGCGGCGCCTTCGATCCGGCGGGCACCGTCCAGGCGCGCGCTTCCTTCGGGCCGACCGTGAAGAAGGTGAGCAGGTGGAGCAATTTGTATCCGGCGCGGATCACGCGGGCGAGGCCGGTCTCGGCAAGGCCCAGCTCGGAGAGGAACTCGCCGCGATCTTCCAGTGGCATGGTGGCGATCTCCGCCTCGATCGCGGCGGAGACGACCACCGCCTCCGCGCCCTCGGCAGCGGCTTTCTCGAATACGCGGGCGGAATGGGCATTGCCGGTCGCGGCATTCTCCTCCTCCACGTTGCAGACGTAGAGCACCGGCTTGGCGGTGAGCAATTGCGCCTGCGCGAAGACGCGCTCCTCCTCCACATCCTTCGGCCGGGTCAGCCGCGCGGGCTTGCCGTCGCGCAGCAGCTCCAGCGCCTGCCCGAGCACGCTGGCGGCGATCTTCGATTCCTTGTCGCCGGACTGGCCCTTCTTGACGAGACTGGGCACCCGCTTCTCGAGGCTTTCGAGATCGGCGAGCATCAGCTCGGTCTCGACCGTCTCGGCGTCGGCGATCGGATCGACCTTGCCCTCGACATGCGTCACGTCGCCGTTCTCGAAGCAGCGCAGGACGTGGACGATCGCGTCCACCTCGCGGATGTTGCCGAGGAACTGGTTGCCGAGGCCCTCGCCCTTCGACGCGCCGCGCACCAGCCCGGCGATGTCGACGAAGGCGAGTTGCGTCTCGATGATCTTCTGCGATCCGGCGATCGCCGCCAGCTTGGCGAGGCGCGGATCGGGGACGCCGACGTTGCCGACGTTCGGCTCGATCGTGCAGAAGGGATAATTCGCGGCCTGCGCCGCCGCCGTCTCGGTCAGCGCGTTGAAAAGGGTGGACTTGCCCACATTGGGCAGGCCCACGATGCCGCAACGGAAACCCATGGTCGTTCCTCAAGGAATGGAGATGCGGGCGGCCGTACAGCCTCCGCCCGCATCGCGCCACCCCGCGGCGAACGATCGGCGGTCAGCGCGGACGCTCCGGCCCGTGGCGCGGGGGTGCCGAGGGATGCGGGGGAGCAGCCGGACGCGGCGCGGCGCGCTGCTCCTGCGCGCGGGCGGCCTGCATCTGCGCGCGCTCCGCGGCCTGGGCGGCATGAGCCTGCTGCTGCTGTTGCGCGCGCGCCTGCATTTCCTGCGCGCGGGCGGCACCGGCGTGTTCACGGCGCGCCATGTCGGCGGCGTGGGCCTGTTGCTGCTGCTCCATGCGGCCGGCCTGCTGCTCGCGACGCTGGCTCATCGCAGCGGCGCGCGCTTGCTGCTGTTGTTCGGCATGGGCGCGCATTTCCTGGGCGCGCGCGGCGCCGGCCTGCTCGCGGCGTGCGGTGTCGGCGGCGCGGGCGCGTTGCTGTTGCTCCATGCGGGCCGCCTGTTGCGCGCGGTGCTGATTCATCTCCGCCGCGCGCGCCTGCTGTTGCTGGGCGCGGACGGCATTGGCCTGCTCGCGGTGCGCCATGTCGGCGGCGCGGGCTTGCTGTTGCTGCGCGTGCCGCTGGTTCATTTCGGCTTCGCGCGCCTGTTGCTGCTGGAGGCGCGCGGCCTGCTGGCGCATCTGTCCGGCGTCCGCCGGCTGCTGGCGCATCGCTGGTTGCGGGTGCTCCGCAAACGCGTGTTGCTGCCGGGCTTGCTCCTGCTGGATGCGTGCGGTGTCGGCGAGTTGCGCCTGCCGCGCCTGTTGCTGCTGACGCATGGCGAGGGCTTGCTGGCGCTGGGCGGCGATCTGCGCGTTATGCGCCATTACCCCGCCGGCGATCGCCGCGCCGCCGGCCACCGCGGCGGCGGCCGGAGCGAAGCGGTGCGGATCGCGTGCCCATGACGCCTGCTGCCATTGCGGGGGGATCGCGCGCGGCGGCGGAGAGGAGCGGAAGCTCTGCGCCTGCCAAGTGGCGAAGCGGCGGGTGTCGGCGGCGCGGCGCGCCTGTTCTTCCTGCCAGTGGCTTTGCGCGGCGGCGTCCTGCCGGGCGTAGTTCGACCACATCGGCTGGCGCGCGCGGGCCGCGCCCCATTGCTGCCGCGCCTCGAACCAGCCGGCGCGCCGGTCCGCCCAGCCCTGCGCGCTGATCGCGATGCGCCGCTCTTGCGACGCCCGCCACAGGTCGCGCCCGCGCACCAGATAGCGCGAGGCATAGATCACCTGCGGCCCGTAATCCGCCCACGGCACGACGGCGCCGTCCGGGGCATAGACCACCGCGAGCTGGCCGTCGTCGTAGCCGTATGAATAATAAGGGTCGCGGACGAAATACGGCTCGTCCGCGCCGGGCCGATAGTAATAGGTGCGGTAGCCGCCGGAAACCGGCTCGGCGAAGACGACCGAATCGTCATAGCCCTGCCACGCCCATGGCTCGACCCCGTCATAGTCGAAGCCGTAATCGGGCGGCGCCTCGCCCAGCGCGTCGGCGAACTGGTAGGCCGCATCCGCATAGGCATATTCCGCCCCGCTGCCGGCATCGCGCACGCGGACGGCGCGGATCGGGCGCGCGTCGGGCAGCGCGGCGACGCGCGGCGCGGTGGTGACCGGAGGCGCGGGCGCATCCGTCATCGGCAGCGTCGCCGGCAGATCGGGCAGCGCCGCCGCCGCCGCGCTCTGGTTGTTCAGCAGCGCCTGCGCATCGGGCGCCGCGCGATTGCACCCGGCGAGCGCCAGCGCGGCTAGCGCCACCGACGCGCCGAAGCGGGAAAAGCGAAATCCGGCCATCGCATCATGCCTCCGTCCATCCCCCGATCATGCACTCCGCATAACGTGTGGCGGATGAACGGGTTCTGGGCGGACGGTTCATCCACGAGCAGGATTCGCCTCAGCTATAGTTGAAACTGATGCTGATCCGCTCGTCCTTCGCGTCGCTCGGCATCACCTCGTGGCGCAGCCAGCTTTCCCACAGGAAGACGCTGCCGCGCGCCGGCTCGGCATAGACGAAGGTGTCTGGGCGCAGCGGCGCGGCCATCAGCATCGGCAGGCGCGGGTCTTCCAGCTTGAGCGCGCCCGATCCGGGCGGCACGGCGATATAGCAGGTGCCGGAGATCACGCTGTGCGGATGGATATGGCCGCTATGCGTCGCGTGGCGCTTCATCACGTTGACCCACAGGCTGTCGAGCTTCAGCCGCCGCCCGCCGAGCTCGAGTCGCAGCTCCTTCGCGAAAGCCGCGACATGCCGGTCGAGCCGGCGCTTCAGCGCGGCGAAGGCGGGATCGCGCGCCGGCAGGTCGTCCAGCGAGGCGTAGCTGGTGTAGCCGCGATAGCCGTTGGCGCGCGACCATGCGCGGCCCGCGCCGTCCTCCTCCGCGAGCAGGCGGGCGGACCGGTCGAGTTCCGCGATGAGCGCGTCGTCGCCGATGCGATCCTCGTAGAACAACGTCGGGAAGAGGGAACGGACCGGCATGTCAGTTCCCCAGCCGCAGCGCGACGTCGTTCATGAACCGCGCATCGTCGCCGCCCGCCAGCCACGGCGCCTCCGCCGCGATCGCGCCGAGCAGGTCGGATAGCGGGTCGATCTCCGCCTTGGCGTAATTGCCGAGGACGTAGCCGGTGACGCGATCCTTGTGCCCCGGATGGCCGATGCCGATCCGCACGCGGCGGAAATCGGGGCCGAGATGCTGGTCGATCGAGCGCAGCCCGTTATGCCCCGCCGTGCCGCCGCCGGTCTTCACCTTCACCTTGAACGGCGCGAGATCGAGCTCGTCGTGGAACACGGTCAGCGCCTCCGGCCCGAGCTTGTAGAAGCGCAGCGCCTCGCCGACGCTGCGGCCGCTTTCGTTCATGAAGGTCGCGGGCTTGAGCAGCAGGATCTTCTCCGACCCCAGCCGCCCTTCCTGCACCCAGCCGTGGAATTTCTTCGCCACCGGCCCGAAGCCGTGGACCTCGGCGATCGCATCCACCGCCATGAAGCCGACATTGTGCCGCTGCATCGCATATTGCGGCCCCGGATTGCCGAGTCCCACCCAAAGCTGCACGCCCGCGTCCTTTCGACATGAAACGGGCGGGGGAGGTTGCCCTCGCCCCGCCCGGAATTGGCTCGACAGACCAAGCGGGAGGATTACTCCGCCTTGTCGCCTTCCTCCTCGGCGGCGGCCTCGGCCGCGCCTTCGCTCGACTTCAGCGCCGACGGGGCGACGATCGTCGCGATGGTGAAGTCGCGGTCGTCGATCGCCGAAGCCGCGCCCTTCGGCAGCGTCACATGCGAGATGTGGATCGATTCGCCGACGTCGAAGCCCTTGAGCGAGATCGCGATCTCGCCCGGAATCTCCGCCGCGTCGCACACCAGCTCCAGCTCGTGGCGGACGATGTTGAGCACGCCGCCCTTCTTGAGGCCGGGGGCCGCTTCCTCGTCCCGGAACACCACCGGGACGGCGACCGTCACCTTGGCGTGCGCCGAGATGCGCAGGAAATCGACATGGACCGGACGATCGGTCACGGGATGGAAATGCACGTCCTTCGGCAGCGTGCGCTCGCCGGCGACCATGATCACCGAGTTCATGAAGTGCCCGGTGCCCAGCGCCTTCACCAGTTCCTTCTCCTCGAGATGGACCGAGGCGGGCGCCTTGTTCTGGCCGTAGATCACGGCGGGGACGCGGCCGTTGCGACGCAGTTCGCGGGAGGCTCCCTTGCCAACCTGCTCACGCGTCTCGGCTGCGAGCGTCAGTGTGTCGCTCATTGCATTTCTCCGAAACGAATTGGTTCGATTCCCGCCACGCCTCCAGGGATGACCATGACGGAAGCCGGCGCGCTTAGCGGGAGATGGGGGAAAAGGCAATGGCGGGGCGGGCGTGCCCCGTTCCGTCAGTATTTTATCCGCACCGCCTTCAGCTTGTAGCGCAGCAACTGGTCCTGCACGCTGCCCTGCCCGGCGAGGTGCCCCGCGCCGACCGCGATGAACACCGTCCCCGGCGTCTTCATCCGCTCTGCGATCCAGCCGGCCCATTGCCGGTTGCGGTTGAGCAGCAGCGTTTCCGCCACCTCCGGCGTGTCCTTGAGCGAGGCGTTCATGTCCTTCGCCAGCTCCTCGGGGCGGCCGCGCGCCCATTCGTCGACCATCTTGTCCATGTTCTCGCGCGCCTTGGGCAGCTCGTCGATCGTGGAGGTGAGCAGCTCGATCTGCCCTTTCTGCGAGAGCTTGTCGAAGATCGACATCTGCCCCTCGAACGTCTCCAGCCCGATCACCTGCTTCTTCTGCGCCTGCGCCGCGCGGGTGAGGATGCCCTCGGGGCCGTTGGCGGGATCGTAGCCGATCTTCTCCAGCGGCAGGATCGACAAAGTGATCGCGGCGAACCACGGCCGCATCCGGTCATATTGCGACAGCGACAGGCCGTTGTCGGTCAGCGCCTTGGCCATCACCGCGCGCTTCTCGGCGGGAAGCTGCTCGGAGAGCGTCGGGCCGTCCGGCGCGAACGCCTTGGACAGCACCACCTTCTGCTGCGTCGCCTGATCCGGCTCGACCATCTCCAGCACCAGCGTGCCGGAGTTGTCGAACGCCTTCTTCACCGCCTCGTCGAACCACGACAGGCCCGGCTTCAGCACATGGATCGTGCCGAACAGGTAGATCGTCGTATCCTTGTCCTTCACCACCCACAGGGCGGGATCGGCGTCCTTCGTCGCGGCCGGCTGCGCGCAGGCGGGAAGGGCGAAGGCTAGGCCGAGGGCGGCGAACGATGCGGAGAAGGGACGGAACAACGGCGCGAACCTCGTGTCAAAGTGGTGAGCGGAGCATTACTCACGCCCTTGCCTGTTGGCGAGCCATCCGTCATTGCCCGCGCGCGATGAACAACAGGTCAACAGAAGCGCCGCTGAGCTTCCAGGACATGATCCTGCGCCTCCATCATTACTGGAGCGAGCGCGGCTGCGTGATCCTCCAGCCTTATGACATGCGGATGGGCGCGGGCACCTTCCACCCCGCGACGACCCTGCGCGCGCTCGGCCCGGAGACGTGGAACGCCGCCTTCGTCCAGCCCAGCCGCCGCCCGACTGACGGCCGCTATGGCGAGAACCCCAACCGGCTCCAGCATTATTACCAGTATCAGGTGATCCTGAAGCCCAGCCCGCCGGACCTGCAGCAGCTCTATCTCGGCAGCCTCGCCGCGATCGGGGTGGACATGAGCGTCCACGACATCCGCTTCGTCGAGGACGATTGGGAAAGCCCGACGCTCGGCGCCTGGGGGCTGGGCTGGGAAGTGTGGTGCGACGGGATGGAAGTGACGCAGTTCACCTATTTCCAGCAGATGGGCGGCTATGATTGCAAGCCGGTCGCGGGCGAGCTGACCTACGGCCTCGAACGGCTCGCGATGTATATCCAGAACGTCGACAATGTGTACGACCTGCGCTTCAACGACGAGGGCGTCAGCTACGGCGACGTGTTTCTCGAAAACGAGCGCGAGATGTCGACGTGGAATTTCGAGGTCGCCAACACCGACGCGCTGTTCGACCTGTTCCGCAAGGCCGCGGCCGAATGCGAGAACGCGCTGGCCGCGAAGCTGCCGATCGCCGCCTATGAACAGGCGATCGAGGCGAGCCATATCTTCAACCTGCTCAATGCGCGCGGCGTGATCTCGGTGGCGGAGCGGCAGGCCTATATCGGCCGCGTGCGCGATCTCGCCAAGGCGAGCTGCGCGGCGTGGATCGAGAAGAACACCCCCGCGTGGCAGGCGAAATATCCCGAATGGAGCGCGGCGTGACCGATTTCCTGCTCGAACTCCGCTCGGAGGAAATCCCCGCCCGGATGCAGGCAAAGGCGCGCGAGGATCTGGCGCGCCTGTTCGCGGCCGAGCTGGCGCAATCCGGCATCGCGGCGGCGGAGACGATCACCTTCGCCACCCCGCGCCGCCTCGCGCTGATCCTGCGCGGGCTGCCGGAGGCGACGGAGGCGGTGCGCGAGGAAGTCAAAGGCCCGCGTTCGTCGGCCCCGCCGCAGGCGCTGGAGGGCTTCCTGCGCAAGACCGGCCTGACGCGCGAGCAGCTTGAGGAACGCGACGGCGTTTTCTTCGCCGTCACCGAACGCCCCGGCCGCGCGACCGCCGAGGTGTTGGCCGCCGCGATCCCCGCGGTGATCCGCGCCTTTCCGTGGCCCAAGTCGATGCGCTGGGGCGCGGATTCGCGCTCGACCGAGAGCCAGCGCTGGGTCCGCCCGCTGCACGGCATCGTCGCGCTGTTCGGCGGCGAGATCGTCTCCGTCACCGTCGCGGGCGTGGAGAGCGGGGCGGCGACGCTCGGCCATCGCTTCCATCATCCGGGCGTCATCACGATCGGCTCGGCGGCGGATTATGTCGAGAAGCTGCGCGCTGCCCATGTCATCGTCGATCAGGACGAGCGCATGGCGATCATCCGCGACCGCGCCACGGCGCTCGCGCGCGAGGCGGGGCTGGAGCTGATCGCGGACGAGGGGCTGGTCGCGGAGAATGCCGGGCTGACCGAATGGCCAGTGCCTTTGCTCGGCCGGTTCGACGCGGCATTCCTTGAGGTGCCGCCCGAAGTGATCCAGCTCACCGCGCGGGTGAACCAGAAATATTTCGTCTGCCGCGATGGCGCGGGGAAGCTGGCGAACGCCTTCGTCTGCACCGCCAACATCGCCGCGACCGACGGCGGCGCGAAGATCGTCGAGGGCAACCGCAAGGTGCTCGCCGCGCGGCTTTCCGACGCGCGCTTCTTCTACGAGACGGACCTCAAGGTGGCGCTGGAGGAGCAGGCCAGGAAGCTGGAGAAGATCGTCTTCCACGAAAAGCTCGGCAGCGTTGCCGAGAAGGTGGAGCGGGTGGCGAAGCTGGCCGAATGGCTGGCGACGGAAAGGATCGTCCCCGGCTGCGACCCCAGGCTGGCGCGCCGCGCGGCGGAACTGGCCAAGGCCGATCTCGTCACCGGCATGGTCGGCGAGTTCCCCGAGCTTCAGGGCGTGATGGGCGGCTATTACGCCGCCGCGCAGGGCGAGCCGCGCGAAGTCGCCGAGGCGATCCGCGATCACTACAAGCCGGTCGGGCAGGGCGACGAAGTGCCCACCGCGCCGGTCACGGTGGCGGTATCGCTGGCGGATAAGATCGACACGCTGGCCCAATTCTTTGCCGAGGATATGAAACCGACAGGTTCGAAAGACCCGTTCGCGCTGCGTCGCGCGGGGTTGGGTATTCTCGAACTGCTCGCACGCAATGGCCTTCGCGCGCATCTGTTCGGCGTAGTGAATAATGCGATGATGCTCCGCGCGCCGGCGAACCCCGTGTGTGTTGATGAGGTGATGCAGTTCCTCATCGACCGCCTCAAGGTCCAGCAACGCGAGGCGGGCGTCCGCCACGACCTGATCGACGCGGTGTTCGCGCTCGGCGGGGAGGACGATCTCGTCCGGCTGCTCGCGCGGGTCCATGCGCTGCAATCGTTCGTCGGCACCGATGACGGGGCGAACCTGCTCGCGGGCTACAAGCGCGCGGCGAACATCCTCAAGAAAGAAGGCGTCGACACCGCCGAGTGGAAGCCGCTCGCCTACGCCCCCGAACCCGACGAAGCCTCGCTGATCGCGGCGCTCGACGCCGCCGAGCCGGCCGCCGCCGATGCCGTCGCCAACGAGGATTTCGAGGCGGCGATGGCCGCGCTCGCCACGCTGCGCGCGCCGATCGACGCCTTCTTCGATACGGTGACGGTTAACGACGCCGATCCTGCGAAGCGCGACGCCCGGCTCGCGCTGCTTGCGCGCGTTCGTGCTGCAGTGCACAGCGTCGCGGATTTCTCCAGAATCGAGGGATAATCGCGCCCTCGGCCTCCAAATCTTTCGCTCCCGCAGCGAAAGCAGACACTTAGGGATTGGACATGACGCAATACGTCTATCGGTTCGGTGGTGGTGTTTCCGACGGGGGCAAGGGGGACAAGTTCCTGCTCGGCGGCAAGGGCGCGAATCTGGCGGAAATGGCCTCGATCGGCCTGCCGGTGCCGCCGGGCTTCACCATCTCCACCGAGATGTGCACGCGTTACTATGACGACGGCGAGCAATTCCCGGAATCGCTCCGCGCCGAGGTGGCGCAGGGCATCGCGCATATCGAGGCGGTGACGGGCAAGAAGTTCGGCGACGCATCGGCCACCGGCGCGGGGCCGCTGCTGGTGTCGGTCCGCTCCGGCGCGCGGGTGTCGATGCCGGGGATGATGGACACGGTGCTCAACCTCGGCCTCAACGACGCGACGGTCGAGGGGCTGGCCAAGGTGTCCGGCGACGAGCGTTTCGCGTGGGACAGCTATCGCCGCTTCATCCAGATGTATTCGGACGTGGTGCTCGAACTCGATCACGGCGCGTTCGAGGAAGCGCTGGAGATCGCCAAGGAGGACAAGGGCTTCACCCTCGACACCGAGATGAGCGCGGCCGACTGGAAGGCGCTGGTCGCGGAGTACAAGAAGCTGGTCGAGCAGGAATGGGGCAAGCCCTTTCCGCAGGACGTGCACGACCAGCTCTGGGGCGCGATCGGCGCGGTGTTCGGCTCGTGGCAGTCGGAGCGCGCCAAGGTCTATCGCCGCCTCAACGACATCCCCGGCGACTGGGGCACGGCGGTGAACGTGCAGGCGATGGTGTTCGGCAACATGGGCGAGACCTCGGCGACCGGCGTCGCCTTCACCCGCGATCCCTCGACCGGCGACAATGCCTATTACGGCGAATTCCTCATCAACGCGCAGGGCGAGGACGTGGTGGCGGGCATCCGCACGCCGCAATATCTGACGCTCGCCGCGCGCGAGGCGGCGGGGGCGAGGGCCGCCTCGATGGAGGAGGCGATGCCGGTGGTCTATGCCGAGCTGGCCGCCGTGTTCGACCGGCTCGAAAACCATTATCGCGACATGCAGGACATCGAGTTCACCGTCGAGGCGGGGAAGCTGTGGATGCTCCAGACGCGCTCGGGCAAGCGCACCGCCAAGGCCGCGCTGAAGATCGCGGTGGAGATGGCGGACGCCGGGCTCATCACGCGCGAGGAGGCGATCGCACGGGTCGATCCGCAGGCGCTCGACCAGTTGCTCCATCCGACGCTCGATCCCGAAGCGGCGCGCGACGTGCTGACCAAGGGCCTGCCCGCCTCGCCGGGCGCGGCGAGCGGGGCGGCGGTGTTCGACGCCGACACCGCCGAGCGCTGGGCGGCGGACGGCAAGGCGGTGATCCTCGTGCGCACCGAAACCTCGCCTGAGGATATCCACGGGATGCACGCGGCCAAGGGCATCCTGACGGCGCGCGGCGGCATGACCAGCCACGCGGCGGTGGTGGCGCGCGGCATGGGGCGTCCCTGCGTCTCCGGCGCGGGCGCGCTGTCGATCGACGCGAAGGCGAAGATCGCGCGGGTCGGCGGCCGCGAGGTGCGCGAGGGCGAGATCGTCACGATCGACGGCTCGACCGGCGAGGTGATGGCGGGCGAGGTCGCGACGATCCAGCCCGAGCTGGCGGGCGATTTCGGCACGCTGATGCAATGGGCCGACGCGGTGCGCCGTCTCAAGGTGCGCGCCAATGCCGAGACGCCGCTCGACTGCCGCACCGCGCGCGATTTCGGCGCGGAGGGCGTCGGCCTGTGCCGCACGGAACATATGTTCTTCGATGCGGCGCGGATCACGGCGGTGCGCCAGATGATCCTCGCGGCGGATGAAGCGGGGCGGCGCGTGGCGCTGGAGAAATTGCTGCCTGAACAGCGCAAGGACTTCGTGGAGATTCTCGAGGTGATGGCCGGCCTGCCGGTGACGATCCGCCTGCTCGATCCGCCGCTGCACGAATTCCTGCCGCACGAGGAGGCGGAGTTCGCCGAGGTCGCGGCGGCGGCCGGGGTGGACGTGGAAGTGCTCAAGCGCCGCGCGGCGGAACTGCACGAATTCAACCCGATGCTCGGCCATCGCGGCTGCCGGCTCGGCGTCACCTATCCCGAAATCTACGAGATGCAGGCGCGCGCGATCTTCGAGGCGGTGCTGGACGTCGCCGACAAATCCGGCGAGGCGCCGATCCCGGAGGTGATGATCCCGCTGGTCGCGACGAAGCGCGAGCTGGAGCTGATGAAGGCGGTGGTCGATCGCACCGCCGAGGCCGTGTTTGCGGAGCGCGGCAAACGGGTCGATTATCTCGTCGGCACGATGATCGAACTGCCGCGCGCCGCGCTGCGCGCCGCCGAGATCGCGGAGGCCGGCGAGTTCTTCTCCTTCGGCACCAACGACCTGACGCAGACGACGCTCGGCGTCAGCCGCGACGACGCCGCGCGCTTCCTCACCACTTATGTCGAGAAGGGCATCTACGCGCGCGATCCGTTCGTCAGCCTCGATGTGGAGGGCGTGGGCGAGCTGGTGCAGATCGCGGCCGAGCGCGGGCGTTCGACGCGGCCGGGGATCAAGCTCGGTATCTGCGGCGAACACGGCGGCGATCCGGCCTCGATCGCCTTCTGCGAATCGGTGGGGCTGGATTACGTCTCCGCCTCGCCCTATCGTGTGCCGATCGCGCGCCTGGCGGCAGCTCAGGCGGCGTTGAACAAATAGGGGAGCGCGCATGAGGCCATACGCCCGCTATCTGATCCTTGGGGTGGTGGGCGTCGTGGCCGGGCTGGCTGGCGCGATCCACGTCGTGCGCGCCGGCGCGCTCGGTTCCAATGTCATGATCGGCCCGTGGGCGACGGGCATGGATTTCGGCACCGCCGACCAGAGCGCGCGGACGCGGGCGGTGGTCGCGCGGCGCGGGCTGCTTGCGCTGCCGGCGCGGGAGGCGCGCTATTATACGGCGGCGACGGACGATGCCGGTCGCTCGCTCGACGGGCGGTGCAGCTATCGCGTCACCGGCGGCATGTTGCCGGGGCGGTGGTGGAGCATGACGCTGTACGACGGCGACGGCTATCTCGCCGGAGACGGCCCCTATTCGATCGAGAGCGCGGCGATCCCGGCTGCGGAGCAGGGGCGCTGGACGGTGCTGGTGTCGCCGAAGCAGCAGGCGGGGCATTGGCTGCCCACCGCCGGCCTCGGTCATTTCGAGCTGACCGTGCGCACCTATCTGCCGCCCGACGAGGGCAGGACCAATCCGGCGCGCGACCAGTTGCCGAGCATCCGGCGGGAGGCATGCGCATGATGCGGCGTTGGGCAGGGCCGGTCGCGCTGGCGGTGGTGCTGGCGGTCGTCACCTATTTCGTCACGCTCTCGCGCACGCCGCAGATGCTGATGGGCGCGGCGGTGTCGCGGATGGGCAAGCTGGGGATGAACAGCTTCGGGCATATGCCGCTCGCCACCGACAAGTCGCGCGCGGTGGTGCGGCCCAGCCCCGATCTCGCCTATTCGTCCTGCGCGTTCGACCTGTCGAAGGGGCCGCTGGCGATATCGGTCGCGCCGGTGCCGGCGAATTACTGGTCGCTGTCGGTGTTCCAGGCGAATACCGACGTCGCCTTCGTCCGCAACAATGTCGATAACGGCGGCAAGCCGATGCAGGTGGTGGTCGCGCAGGAAGGGCAGGCGGCGCCGGCCGGCGCGGAGGTGGTGCGGGTGAAGGGCGCGCGCGGCGTGGCGCTGATCCGTATCCTCGTCGACGATCCCGCGCGCTTCCCGGCGATCGACGCCGCGCGACGCGGCTCGACCTGCCGGGTACTGGGGGCAGGGGCCTGAACGGGCGGGGGGATCAGCCCCGCTTGCGCGCCTGCCGATAGGTGCCGAGCACGCGCACCCATTTGGAGTGGAAGCCCAGTTCCTCCATCGCGCGATCGAATGCCGCGTCGCCGGGCCGCCCCTCCACATCGGCGAAGAACTCGGTCGCCGCGAAGCTGCCGCCGCGCTGGTAGCTCTCCAGCTTGGTCATGTTGACGCCGTTGGTCGCGAAGCCGCCCATCGCCTTGTAGAGCGCGGCGGGGATGTTCTTCACCTCGAAGATGAAGGTCGTCATCCACGGGCCGTCGCCCACCGCCGGGCGGCCGCCGCGCGCCAGCATCACGAAGCGCGTGGTGTTGTGATCGGCGTCGGCGATGTCGTTCGCCAGCAGCTTCAGGCCGTAGATCCCGGCGGCCGGCGGCGGGGCGAGCGCGGCGGTTTCGGGCTTGCCGATCTCCGCCACCATCGCCGCCGCGCCGGCGGTGTCGGGATAGGCGAGCGGCTGCATCCCGTGCGCCTTCAGCCAGTGGCGGCACTGCCCGAGCGCCTGCGGATGGCTCATCGCCTCGCGCACCTCGTCGCGCTCGCCCAGCCCCATCAATGCGTAGCGGATCGGCAGGAAATGCTCGCCGGTGATGACCAGCCCCGACTCGGGCAGCAGGAAGTGGATGTCGGCGACGCGGCCGTGCAGCGAATTCTCGATCGGGATGATCGCATGGCCGGCGCGCCCCTCCTTCACCGCGTCGATCGCATCCTCGAACGAGAAGCACGGCAGCGGCAGCCCATCGGGAAACGCCTCCAGCGCCGCGACGTGGCTGTTGGCGCCGGGCGCCCCCTGAAAGGCGACGGCGCGCTCCGGCTCGGCGGCGGCGGCGGCGGCCATGGCGGCGACGATCGGGCGGGCGGGTGCGGCGAAGTTCTCCATCTCGGGAACGGCCGTTAGCGTGCGATCGACCGGGAAGCAAAGCGCCGCTTGCGGTCGCATCGCGGCTTTTCTATGGGGTTCGTGATAATTCAAGGGGCGGTTTCACGATATGAACGATCGGAACAACACCATTGCGGGGTGGGTGCTTGCTGCATGTGGCGCGGCCTTGGGGTTGTCGATCGCAGGCGGGATGATTTTCCACTCCGGCCATGTCGAGAAATTCGGCTACCCGGTGGAGGCCGCCGACGAGGGTGGCGCGGGCGCGGCCGAAGCGGCGGTGCCGATCGCGGCGCTGCTGCCGAAGGCCGACGCGGCGAAGGGCGCGGAAGTGTTCAAGAAGTGCGCCGCCTGCCACACGATCAACCAGGGCGGCGCGAACGGCGTCGGCCCGAACCTCTACGCCACGCTGGGCGAGGGGATCGCCGAGGGCAAGGGCGGCTTCGCCTTCTCCGATGCGCTGAAGGCGGTCGGCGGCAAGTGGGACTTCGACAAGATGAACGCGTGGCTGACCAGCCCGCGCAAGTTCGCCCCCGGCACGAAGATGACTTTCGCCGGCCTGTCGAACGCGCAGGATCGCGCCGACATCATCCTCTACATCAACCAGCAGGGCTCGAACCTGCCGCTGCCCGCCGCCCCGGCGGCCGATGCGAAGCCGGCGGCGGGCGCGGAAGGCGCGGCCGGCAATGCGACGGCTCCTGCGGAAGCGGCCGGCAACGCCGCCGCCCCGGCCAATGCCACCGCCCCGGCGGCCGAGCCGGCGAAGAAGTAACGCGCCCGTCACAAAGCCCTTGCCCTCGGGCGAGGGCCAGGAAAACGCGCCGCGAGGATGATCCTCCGGCGCGTTTCTTGTGTCGGATGGCCGGCGTTCAGGCCGGCGGCGTCTGCTCCTGATAGAAGCGCTGCACGACCTGCCAGCCTTCGGCCGCGCTTTCGACATAGGTGAAGATGTCGAGATCGCGCTCGGAAACGACGCCCTCCTCGACCAGCGCGTCGAAATTCACCACCCGCTGCCAGAATTCGCGACCGAACAGCAGCACCGGGATCGGCGCGATCTTGCCGGTCTGGATCAGCGTCAGCAGCTCGAACAATTCGTCGAACGTGCCGAACCCGCCGGGGAAGGCGGCCAGCGCGCGCGCGTGGAGCAGGAAGTGCATCTTCCTCAGCGCGAAATAATGGAACTGCATGCTGAGGCTGGGCGTCACATAGGGGTTCGGCGCCTGCTCGTGCGGCAGCACGATGTTCAGCCCGATCGAATCGGCATGAACGTCCGTCGCGCCGCGATTCGCCGCCTCCATGATCGAGGGCCCGCCGCCCGAGCAGACGACGAAATGCCGCCGGCCGCTCTCGTCGCGCGGGAAGTTGCTGGCGAGTCGCGCCAGTTCGCGGGCCATCTCGTAATATTTCGACTTCGCGACCAGCCGCTCGGCGATGGCGCGGCTCTTGTCGTCGGTGGCGAGGTCGAGCAGCGCCTGCGCCTTGTCCGGCTCCGGGATGCGCGCGGAGCCGTAGAAGACGAAGGTCGAGCCGATATGCGCCTCGTCGATCAGCAGTTGCGGCTTCAGCAGCTCGAGCTGGAAGCGCACCGGGCGCAGGTCCTCGCGCAGCAGGAAGTCGAGATCCTGGAAGGCGAGGCGATAGGCGGGGTTTTCGGTCTGCGGGGTGGAGATGCCGGTCTTGGCGGCTTCCGCATCCTGTTTCGCGCGCGGGAAGACGCGGCTTGGTACGCGAGTTTCGGTCATCGAAAATCGTTAGCGGCAAAAACTCGCCCGGTCATCCTCCAGATGCAGGTGGTCACGGTGCGCGGCGTTGTAATCCGGCGACAGCACGGTGCCGAAACGCTTGCACGCCGACTGGTGGATCACGCGCAGGAATTGCCGCACCTGCGGGTCGGGCGAGTTCCAGTCGCCCAGCACGGTGATCCGCCGCCCGTCCTTCAGCACGAACGCGCCCACGTCGATGGCGTTGGCGATGGAATGGCCGGAGCGGCGCGCGGTGCCGGCGACGTTGCGGCACGAATAGCTGCCCATCGAATCGATTCGCGCCAGCTCGCTGCCGAGCATCTGATATGCCGCTGGCCCCACCGCGTTGCGCGCCCAGGCGGCGTAGCTGCGCGCCTCGCCGCAGCGCACCGCGCCGAGATTGGTGGTCGGCACGCCTACGTCGAGCAGCTTCACCGTGCCGAGGATCGCGCAGCCGGGGCCGAACTGCCGGTCCGGCAATGGCTGGTACTCGACGCCGAGCATACGGAGGTCGGCGAGGCATTGCGCGGTCTCGCGCGGCGAGGGGCCTTCGATCGGGGCGTAGCCGCGCGGAGAGGCCGGGCGCTCGCTGCGCCCACATGCGGTGAGCGCGAGCGCGACAAGCAGCGCCATCGCCGCGCCGCCGCGTCCGCCGCCCCTTTTCCCCACGCTCCGCACGCAGGGAACCTGCCGCGATGGCGAATCGCGGGGCAAGCCGGCTGTGATGAAGCGAGTCGCTGACGGGGTGATCCGAAGCGGGCTTCCGTTTTCGTGGTGGCTTGCCAGCGCGTCCGCGCATCGCTAGGGCCGTCGACGGGCCACGCGGTCCCAACGCCGCGCGTGCTCTCTGCGAGGAGAGTTACATGACTGATACGACGCTCGTTACCGGCGCCACCAATGCGCCTGCCAAGCCCGCCACCCGGCCGGCTCGCCCCCATTTTTCTTCCGGTCCCTGCGCCAAGCCTCCGGGCTGGGATGCGGCGAAGCTGAACGTCGATGTGCTCGGCCGTTCGCATCGCTCGAAGCTCGGCAAGCAACGGCTGCAATATTGCATCGACCTGATGCGCGAGATGCTCGCGCTGCCCGACACGCATCGCATCGGCATCGTGCCCGGTTCGGACACCGGCGCGTTCGAGATGGCGATGTGGACGATGCTCGGCGCGCGCGACGTGACCTGCCTCGCGTGGGAAAGCTTCGGTGAGGGTTGGGTCACCGATGCGGTCAAGCAGCTCAACCTGGAGCCGACCGTGCATCGCGCCGATTACGGCCAGCTTCCCGATCTCGACAGGGTCGACTGGTCGAACGACGTTCTGTTCACCTGGAACGGCACCACCAGCGGCGTCCGCGTGCCGGATGGCGAATGGATCGCCGCCGACCGCGAGGGGTTGAGCTTCGCCGACGCGACCAGCGCGGTGTTCGCCTACGACCTGCCGTGGGACAAGATCGATGTTGCCACCTTCTCGTGGCAGAAGGTGCTGGGCGGCGAGGGCGCGCACGGCGTGCTGATCCTCGGCCCGCGCGCGGTGGAGCGGCTGGAGAATTACACCCCCGCCTGGCCGCTGCCGAAGGTGTTCCGCCTCGTCTCCAAGGGCAAGCTCGCCGAGGGCGTGTTCAAGGGCGAGACGATCAACACCCCGTCGATGCTGGCGGTGGAAGATGCGATCTTCGCGCTCGAATGGGCGAAGTCGATCGGCGGTGCCAGGGGCCTGATCGCGCGCTCCGACGCCAATGCGGCGGCGCTCGACAAGATCGTCGCCGAGCGCGACTGGCTCGGCCACCTCGCGGTGGACAAGGGCATCCGCTCGCGCACCAGCGTCTGCCTCACGGTGGAGGGCGCCGACGAGGCGTTCATCAAGGCGATGGCCGGCCTTCTGGAGAAGGAAGGCGCGGCGTTCGATGTCGCGGGCTATCGCGATGCCCCGGCCGGCCTGCGCATCTGGTGCGGCGCGACCGTCGACACTACCGATGTCGAGGCGCTCGGCCCGTGGCTCGACTGGGCCTATGCCGAAGTGAAGGCCGGCTGATCTCCTGATTTCCGTTCGCCCTGAGCTTGTCGAAGGGCTGCATTCTCTTTTCCGCCGTCAGCAAGGGCAGGGCTTCGTCACGCCGAGCCCGAACGGCGTTGAGTTCAAGGATTTACCAGATGCCCAAGGTACTTATCAGCGACAAGATGGACCCCAAGGCCGCGCAGATCTTCCGCGAGCGCGGCGTGGAGGTGGACGAGATCACCGGCAAGACGCCGGAGGAGCTGAAGGCGATCATCGGCCAGTATGACGGCCTCGCCATCCGTTCCTCGACCAAGGTGACGAAGGAGATCCTCGACGCCGCGACCAACCTGAAGGTGGTCGGCCGCGCGGGGATCGGGGTCGATAACGTCGATATCCCCTCCGCCAGCGCCAAGGGCGTGGTGGTGATGAACACCCCGTTCGGCAATTCGATCACCACCGCCGAGCATGCCATCGCGCTGATGTTCGCGCTCGCCCGCCAGCTTCCCGAAGCCGACGCCTCGACGCAGGCCGGCAAGTGGGAGAAGAACCGCTTCATGGGCGTCGAGCTGACCAGCAAGACGCTCGGCCTGATCGGCGCGGGCAATATCGGCTCGATCGTCGCGGATCGCGCGCACGGCCTTCGGATGAAGGTTGTCGCCTATGATCCGTTCCTGACGCCCGAGCGCGCGGTGGAGATGGGCGTGGAGAAGGTGACGCTGGACGAGCTGCTCGCCCGCGCCGACTTCATCACGCTGCACACCCCGCTCACCGACCAGACGCGCAACATCCTGTCGGCCGAGAATCTCGGCAAGACGAAGAAGGGCGTGCGCATCATCAATTGCGCGCGCGGCGGGCTGATCGACGAGGCGGCGCTGAAGGAAGGGCTGGATTCCGGCCATATCGCGGGCGCGGCGCTGGACGTGTTCGTCACCGAGCCGGCGAAGGACAGTCCGCTGTTCGGCACGCCCAACTTCGTCTCCACCCCGCATCTCGGCGCGTCCACCACGGAAGCGCAGGTGAACGTCGCGATCCAGGTGGCGGAGCAGATGGCGGATTATCTGGTGACGGGCGGCGTCACCAACGCGCTCAACGTGCCGAGCCTGAGCGCGGAGGAAGCGCCGAAGCTCAAGCCGTACATGGCGCTGGCCGAGAAGCTCGGCAGCCTCGTCGGACAGCTTTCGCACGGCGTGATCCCGCGCATCTCGATCCACACCGAGGGCGCGGCGGCGGAGCTGAACCCCAAGCCGATCGTCTCGGCGGTGCTGGCCGGCTTCCTGCGCACGCAGACCGACACGGTGAACATGGTCAACGCGCCGTTCCTCGCCCGCGAACGCGGCATCGAGGTGCGCGAGATCCGCACCGAGCGCGAGGGCGATTACCACACGCTCGTCCGCGTCTCGGTCAAGACCGACGCCGGCGAACGCTCGGTGGCGGGCACGCTGTTCGGCGACGCCGCGCCGCGTCTGGTCGAGCTGTTCGGCATCAAGGTGGAGGCCGATCTTGCCGGCCACATGCTCTATGTCGTCAACGAGGACGCGCCCGGCTTCATCGGCCGCATCGGCACGCTGCTGGGCGAGGCCGGGGTCAACATCGGCACCTTCCATCTCGGCCGGCGTCAGGCGGGCGGCGAGGCGGTGCTGCTGCTCTCGGTCGATGACGAGGTGAGCGCCGACCTGCTCGCCAAGGTGAAGGCGCTGCCCGGCGTGAAGACCGCGATGGGCCTCGCGTTCTGACAGCCGATCGGGACCGGGCCTGCCGGAGGACTGTCCTTTCGCGGTGAGAAAGGGCAGGGGATCGGCAGGCCCGGCCCCAACGGATTCGCACTATCATGACCGCATTGCTCCCCGAAGGTTTCCGCGACACGCTTCCCCCGTTCGCCGATGCGGCGGCGGCGGTGGAGGCGCGGGCGCTCGGGGCGGCGGCGAGCCACGGTTACGAGCGCGCCGATCCGCCGCTCGCCGAGTTCGCCGACGGGCTTGGCTCGCGGCTGAAGGACGGCGGGCTTCGCAACGCGGTGCGCTTCGTCGATCCGGTGTCGCAGCGCACGCTGGCGATCCGGCCCGATCTCACCGCGCAGATCGCGCGGATCGCGGCGACGCGCATGGCGCACCATCCGCGCCCGGTGCGGCTGAGCTATGCCGGGCCGGTGCTCAAGCTGCGCGGCGACGCGCTCAATCCCGCGCGCGAGGCGCGGCAGATCGGGGCGGAGTTGATCGGCCTCGATTCGGTCGCGGCGGCGCGCGAGGTGGTGACGGTCGCGGTCGATGCGCTGGAGGCGGCGGGCGCGAGCGGCATCTCGATCGACTTCACGCTGCCCGATCTGGTCGATGCGATGGCGGCGACGCTGCCGGTCGCGGACGTTGATGCCCTGCGTGAGCGGCTCGATGCCAAGGACGCGGGTGGCGTGGCCGCGCTCGCGCCCGATTACCTGCCGCTGATCGCCGCCGCCGGGCCGTTCCCGGATGCGCTGGAGCGGCTGCGCGCGTTCGACACGCACGGCATCCTCGCCTCGCGCATCGCGGGGCTGGGCGAGATCGTCGATTCGCTGGGCGACCGCGTGCAGCTCACGCTCGACCCGACCGAGCGGCACGGCTTCGAATATCAGACGTGGCTCGGTTTCTCGCTGTTCGTGAAGGGCGTCGATCGTGAGGTCGGGCGCGGCGGCACCTATCGCATCGTGCGCGAGGACGGCGCGGAGGAAATGGCGACGGGCTTCTCGCTCTACGCCGATGCGCTGGTCGGCGCGGTGGCGCCGGAGCGGCGGCGGCTGTTCCTGCCGCACGGCACGCCCGCCGCAGAGGGCGCGGGGATGCGCGCCGCCGGCTGGGTAACGGTCGCCGCGCTGGAGGCAGAGGACACGCCGGAGGCGCAACTCTGCACGCATATCCTCGATCGCGGGGAGGCGCGGCCGCTCGGCGGTTGACAGCCCGTGCCGCGCACGGCTACCGGCGCGGCGAAAATCTGCACACATCCTCGCGCCGAGTCCTGTCGAAGGGCGCGTGGGTCCCCTCGGCAGGGGGAGTATTGTATCCATGGCGAACGTAGCGGTCATCGGCGCGCAATGGGGCGACGAGGGCAAGGGCAAGATCGTCGACTGGCTGGCCGAGCGCGCCGACATGGTGGTGCGTTTCCAGGGCGGGCATAACGCCGGCCACACGCTTGTCGTCGGCGACAAGACCTACAAGCTCTCGCTGCTTCCCTCCGGCATCGTGCGCGGCACGCCGTCGGTGATCGGCAATGGCGTGGTGCTCGATCCCTGGGCGCTGCGCGACGAGATCGCGCGGCTCGGCGAGCAAGGGGTGAAGGCGACGCCGGAGACGCTGCGCATCGCCGACAATTGCGCGCTGATCCTGCCCTTCCACCGCGATCTGGACGCGCTGCGCGAGGACGCCAGCGGCGCGGGCAAGATCGGCACCACGCGGCGCGGCATCGGTCCGGCTTATGAGGACAAGGTCGGTCGCCGCGCGATCCGCGTGTGCGATCTCGCGCATCTCGACGATCTGGGGCCGCAACTCGATCGCCTCACCGCGCATCACGACGCGCTGCGCGCCGGCTTCGGCGAGCCGCCGATCGACCGCGAGCGGCTGCTCGGCGAATTGCGCGAGATCGCGGGCTTCGTCCTGCCCTTCGCCAAGCCGGTGTGGCGCGATCTCAACGCGGCGCGGGCGGCGGGCCAGCGTATCCTGTTCGAGGGCGCGCAGGGCGTGCTGCTCGATATCGACCACGGCACCTATCCCTTCGTCACCTCGTCGAACACGATCGCGGGGCAGGCGGCCGGCGGTTCCGGCATCGGGCCGGGCGGCGTCGGCTTCGTGCTGGGGATCGCCAAGGCCTATACCACCCGCGTCGGATCCGGCCCGTTCCCGACCGAGCTGGAGGATGCGACCGGCGAGCGGCTCGGCACGCGCGGGCGTGAGTTCGGCACCGTCACGGGGCGCAAGCGCCGCTGCGGCTGGTTCGACGCGGTGCTGGTGCGGCAATCGGCGGCGGTGAGCGGCATCACCGGCATCGCGCTGACCAAGCTCGACGTGCTCGACGGCTTCGAGGAAGTGAAGATCTGCACCGGCTATCGGCTGCGTGGCGAGGTGCTGGACTATTTCCCGTCGCATGCCGCCGATCAGGCGGAGGTGGAGCCGATCTACGAGACGATCGAGGGGTGGAGCGAATCCACCGCCGGTGCGCGGAGCTGGGCCGACCTGCCGGCGCAGGCGATCAAGTATATCCGCCGTGTCGAGGAACTGATCCGCTGCCCGGTGGCACTGGTATCGACTAGCCCGGAGCGCGAGGACACGATCCTCGTGCGCGATCCGTTCGCGGATTGACCCACAAGACAAAGGGGCCGGCGGACCGAAATCCGCCGACCCCTCCGGGAGAATCCCGTTAGCCGATCAGAGACGCGGTGGCGTCGGGCTGGTCGGCGCGGGATCGGGAGCCGGCGCCGGTTCCGGCGTGGTGGTGGCCGGCGGCATGGTGGAAGCCGGCGGCATGGTGGTCGCCGGGTCGCTCGCGGCTGGCGGTGTGGTCGTGTCCGCCGGGGCCGCCTCCGGGGCGCTCATCGTCTCGTGATGCTTCTTGCCCTTCTTGTGCTTGGCGGAGGTGGTCGGCTGATCGTCGGGAGCGGACTGCGCCACCGCGACTGCCGGAAGGACAAGGGCGCCGGCGGCGAGGATGTGGATGAATTTCATAAAATCTTCTCCTGGTGCTCCCCTGTTGTAAGGATCAATATAAGGAGAAAATCCGGGGCGTAGTGTCGTCTGGCCTCGATCCCGCCACCATTCGGCCCGGTGATTCCGGTGAGAAATATTATTGCAGCGATGAAATGTTCATCGCCGAGGATGAAGCGATTATTAACCGTTGTTCATAATAATGATTCGTTTTTCTTGGCGGAACTGATCGTGCTTCAGCCGCCGCATTGCGCGCGATGCAGCAATGCCTGATCGGCCAGCACCAGCGCGACCATCGCCTCCACCACCGGCACGCCGCGAATGCCGACGCAGGGATCGTGACGCCCTCTGGTGGCGATCTCGCTCGCCTCACCCTCGCGGGTGATCGTCTCCACCGGCGTCAGGATCGAACTGGTCGGCTTGAACGCGACGCGCAGCCGCAAGGGCTGGCCGGTCGAGATGCCGCCCGCGATCCCACCGGCGTGGTTGGCCAGGAAATGCGGGCCGCCGTTGCCGGGGCGCATCGCATCGGCGTTCTCCTCGCCGGTCAGCGCGGCGGCCGCGAAACCGTCCCCGATCTCCACGCCCTTCACCGCGTTGATCGACATGCAGGCGGCGGCCAGTTCGCTGTCCAGCTTGGCATAGAGCGGCGCGCCCCAGCCGGGCGGCACGCCGGTCGCCTCGCATGCGACGATCGCGCCGAGCGAGGAGCCGGCCTTGCGCGCGGCGTCCACCTTCGCCTCCCAGCGCCGCGCGGCGGCGGCATCGGGGCAGAAGAAGGCGTTGCGGTCGATCTCCGCGTCGTCGAACGCGGGCAGGTCGATCGTGTCGCCGCCGATCGCCTCGACCCATGCGCGGATGCGGACCTCAGGCACCACCAGTCGCGCCACCGCGCCGGCCGCGACGCGCGCCGCCGTCTCGCGTGCGGAAGAACGGCCGCCACCGCGATAGTCGCGGAAGCCGTATTTCGCGTCATAGGCGTAATCGGCATGGCCGGGGCGATAGGCGCGCGCGACTTCCGAATAATCCTTCGATCGCTGGTCGACATTCTCGATCATCAGGCTGATCGGCGTGCCGGTGGTGCGGCCCTCGAACGTGCCGGAGAGGATGCGTACCTGATCCGGTTCGCGCCGCTGCGTGGTGAAGCGTGACTGGCCGGGGCGGCGCTTGTCGAGCCACGGCTGGATATCGTCCTCGGTTATCGCGATCCCCGGTGGGCAGCCGTCCACCACCGCGCCCAGCGCCGGGCCATGGCTCTCGCCCCAGGTGGTGAAGCGGAAGACGCGGCCGAAGGTGTTGAAGCTCACCCTATACCCCCAATCGCGCGAAGGCCGGCGCGTGACGCGCTTCCTCGCGCACACCGCACGGGACGAGGCCGCCCTGCAACGGCAGCGCCATGAAATAATCGCCAGCATAGGGCGAGGCGAAGTTGCGCGCCACTGCCGCGTCATAGCCGAAGCGGCCGTAATAGTCCGGCTCGCCGAGTACGAAGCTCAGCACGACGCCCTCCGCCTCAAGCCGGTCGTGCCCGGCGCGTACCAAAACCTCCGCCACGCCCTGTCGCCGGTAAGGCGCGGCAACGGCCAGCGGGGCGAGCGCAACGGCGGCCACCTGCTTGCCCGCCACCGTCACCTCCATCCGGCTGAACACGATCGCGCCCGCCAACGCGTCCGCCGCATCGTCCTGTGCGACAAGGGTGAGCACCATGTCGCCATCCATGCACAGGTCGCGCACCAAAGTCGCTTCGTCGGGCGCGGGGAAGCTTTCGCGCAGCAGCGCGTCGATCGCGGCCACGTCCTCGGCGCGGGCGGGGCGGACGGTGACGGTCATGCGTCAGGCCAGCGCGATGTCTGGCGCATCCTCCGCCTTCATGCCGATCACGTTATAGCCCGCGTCGACATGGTGGATCTCGCCGGTCACGCCGCTGGAAAGGTCGGACAGCATATAGAGGGCCGCGCCGCCGACATCCTCGATCGTCACGGTGCGGCGCATCGGGGAGTTCAGCTCGTTCCATTTCAGGATATAATTGAAATCGCCGATCCCGCGCGCGGCGAGCGTCTGGATCGGGCCGGCGGAAATCGCGTTGATGCGGATGTTCTCCGGCCCGAGATCGACCGCGAGATATTTCACGCTGGTCTCCAGCGCCGCCTTGGCGACCCCCATGACGTTATAATGCGGGATGACCTTTTCCGCGCCGTAATAAGTGAGCGTCAGGATCGATCCGCCCTCCGGCATCATCGCCCGCGCGCGCTGCGCCACCGCGACCAGCGAATAGGCGGAGATGTTCATCGTCATCAGGAAATTGTCGAGCGTCGTGTCGTAATAGCGCCCGCGAAGCTGCGACTTGTCGGAAAAGCCGATGGCGTGGACGACGAAATCGATCGTCGGCCACACTTCCGCCAGCCTCGCGAAGGTGGCGTCGAGCGCCGCCATGTCGGACACGTCGCAATCGAGCAGCAACGGCCCGTTCGCGCCCGTGCCGCCGCTGTTGCCGAGCGATTCGGCGAGCGGGCGCACGCGCTTCTCCATCGCCTCGCCCTGATAGCTGAAGGCAAGCTCCGCGCCCGCCTCGCTCAATTTCTTCGCGATTCCCCATGCCAGTGACTTGTCGTTCGCGAGGCCCATAATCAGCCCGCGCTTTCCGGCCATCAATCCGCTCACGGTCCCGCCTTCTCTTCTTGCTCGGACGCGTCCTCTAGCCTCGTTTCAGGCGGTTCCGCCAGTGCCGCGTTGAGGTGCGCGCCGAATACCAGCCCCAGCCCGATCAGATAGAAGAACAGCAGCGTCACCACCACGCCGGCGAGGCTGCCATAGGTCAGGCTGTAGCCGCCGAACTGCGCGAGGAGGAGCGGCAGCACCGCCGTCATCCCTACCCACCAGATCGCGGTGAATAGCGCGCCGGGCCATTTGCGGTCGCCGGTGTAGCGGTATTTCGACGGGGTGACGAAATAGAACAGCATGAACAGCGCGCCGAACATCACCACGCCGGGGATCGCGCGGCTGATCCCGATCCAGCCGGCGACGTCCTGCGCCCAGGGGATCAGGCGATAGACGAACTGCTCGGCGGCGGTGAGCAGGCCCTGCACGAGGAACGAGATCAGCACGAGCACCACCGACACGACGATGCCGAACGACAGCCCCAGCCGCGCGCGCCAGATCGGCTGCGTGCTTTTCGTGCCATAGGCCTGGCGGAAGATCTCGCGGATCGTCTCGACGAAGCTGCCGACCGTCCATAGCCCGACCAGCGCGCCGAGCCACAGCAACGATCCGGTGCGCGCGGTCAGCACGTCGTGGATCGGCTTGCGCAGGATATCGGAAACGTCGGGCGGCAGGACGTGGAGAAACGAGGCGACCGCCATCTGGATATGGTCGTTCTCACCCAGCGCGGAAAGCACCGCCGCCGCGACGATGAAGAACGGGAACACCGCCATCAGCGCCAGATAGGCGAGGTTGCCGGCGTGCATGAAGCCGACGGTATAGACGCCGTTGGCGGCGCGCTTCAGCACCTCCAGCGCGCGATTGCCCGATTCCAGCTCCGAAAGCTCGCCGCGAAGCGCGCCGTGGAAGCGTTCCGCCCGCGCCTCCGGTGTCAGCGTGTTCGTGACATCGTCCAACCGCGCTCCCCTTTTTCGGCTCCGGTTATCAGACGCCCATCGCCGCGCGCGGGTTCCCCCCGCCGTCCCAGCCTTCCACGAACTGTTTGAGCGCGGCGTCGTTCGCCGGCAGGTCCACCATCAGCGTGACGAGCTGGTCGCCGCGCCCGCCACCTTTCTTGTGGAAGCCCTTGCCCTTGAGGCGCAATACCTTGCCGGAGGTCGAGCCGGCCGGGACGGTGAGCATCACCGGCTTCTCGACGGTCGGCACCTTCACCGGCCCGCCCAGCACCGCCTCGCCGAGCGTGACGGGCAGGTCGAGCCGCACGTCGTCGCCGTCGCGGGTGAAGAAACGGTGCGGCACCACCTCGATCGTGACGATCGCGTCGCCCGCACCGCCCGGCCCCGCCTCGCCCTTGCCGGAGAGGCGCATCTGCGTCCCGTCCTCGACCCCGGCGGGGAGCTTGAGGTCGATGGTCTTGCCGTCGCCGAGCGTGATGCGCTGCGGCGCGAGCGCGGCGGCGTCGACGAACGGCACGCGCAGGCGATAGGCGACGTTCGCGCCCTTGGGCGGGGGCTGGCGCCGGCCGAAGCCGCTGGCGAACCCGCCGCCGCCACCGCCGCCACCGCGCCCGCCGAACAGGCCCTCAAAGATGTCGGACATGTCGACGCCTTCGCCGTCGCCGCCGAACTCGAAACCCTGCGAGCGGAAGCCGCCGCCGCCACCACCACCGCGCCCGCCGGCGAACCCCGCGCCGAACGGTGAGGTGGGATTGCCGTCCGCGTCGATCTCGCCGCGATCGAAGCGCGCGCGCTTCTCCTTGTCGGTCAGCAGGTCATAGGCCGACGTCACCTGGCTGAAACGCTCGGCGGCCTTGGGATTGTCCTTGTTGCGATCGGGATGCAGCTCTTTCGCGAGCTTGCGATACGCCTTCTTGATGTCCGCTTCGGAAGCGCCGCGCGCGACACCCAGCGTCGAATATGGATCGGCCATCGAATCCCCGTTGGTGTGTTACCCGACTATGTGGGACGGAGAAGGCGCGAGCGCAATGAGCATCGATGGCTCACAGCTTCCCGAACGCAGCCTCGAACCCGGCGCGGTCGCCGGCAGCGAGGAAGCGGGCCTGCTCGATCCAGCGATCGCGCTTCATCCGGCCGGTGAACGGGCCGAGCCGCGCGTCGAGCGCCTCGGCCTCCGCCGCATCGAGCGCGGCCAACTGGCCGACCGTGGTGATGCCAAGTTCCGTCAGTCGCTCCGCCAGCTTCGGCCCCAGTCCCTTGAGCTGGGTGATCGGGCCGTCGGCGGGCGAAGGACCCGCAGGCTCGGACTCAGGCTCAGGTTCGGGCGGCCCGGCCGGCGCGGACGCCGCTTCCACCGCCGGGGAAGCCTCCAGCGGACCGGCCGCCGCGATCGGCTCGTCGGCGAGCGGCGCGGGATCGGGCGCCGCTTCCTCCTCGACGGGCGGTGGTGCGGGCGGCTCGGGCGCAAGCGGCGGAGGTGGGGGGGCCACCGGCAGCGGCGGCGCGGGCGGCGCGGCGTCGACCGGCGGCTTCGCGGCGGCGCGGGTACGGGCGGCGGCCTTGCGATCCTGCTCGGCGGCCAGTTCCTCGATCCGTTCGGCGGCGGCGCGCTGGCGCTTCAGGTGCATGCCCCACAGGATGCCGATGATCGTCAGCACCGCGACCACCGCGATCAGCGCGAGCACAATCGTCGTCAGCGTGCCGGTGTCTGTCACTCGTGGCCCCATGTCGTGCTCCCGTGTCCGTGCCGAGCCTTACTCGCGTACCCGCGCCTGTCCAGCGGTCAGATCGCGCTCCAGCCGATGTCGCGGCGGCAGAAACCGTCCGGGAAGTCAATCGCATCGACCGCGCGATAGGCGGCGGCCTGTGCGCTTTTCACGTCCGGACCGCTCGCGGTGACGGCGAGCACGCGGCCGCCGCTCGCCACCAGCCTGCCATCCGCTTCCTTCGTGCCGGCTTGGAACACGATCGCGCCGGTCGCCTCCGCCGCGTCGATCCCGCCGATCGCGCCGCCGGTGACGGGCGTGCCCGGATAGCCCTTCGCCGCCATCACCACCGTCAGGGCAACTTCCGGCGAGAAGGCGGGTTCCGGCTGGTCGGCCAGCCGCCCTTCCGCCACCGCCAGCAGCAGCTCCACCAGATCGCCGGTGAAGCGCATCATCAGCACCTGGCATTCGGGATCGCCGAAGCGAACATTATATTCGATCAGCTTCGGGCCGTCCGCCGTCAGCATCAGTCCGGCGTAGAGTACGCCGACATAGGGCGTTCCGGCCTCCGCCAGCGCGTCGATCGTCGGGCGGACGATCTCGCCCAGCGCGCGCTCCTCCAGTTCCGGCGTCAGCACCGCGGCGGGGCTGTAGGCGCCCATACCGCCGGTGTTCGGCCCGGTATCGCCCTCGCCGACGCGCTTGTGGTCCTGCGCCGAGCCGAACGCGGCGGTGACGGTGCCGTCGGAGAGGACGAACAGGCTCGCTTCCGGTCCTTCCAGCATCTCCTCGATCACCGCTTCGGCCGGGCCGTCGGCGAACAGCGCCGCGATCGCCGCCTCCGCCTCGGCGCGGGTCTGCGCCACCGTCACGCCCTTGCCGGCGGCGAGGCCATCCGCCTTGATGACGCATTTCTCGCCGAAATCGTCGAGCGTGGCGAGCGCGCCATTCTTGCTCGTCACGCGGAAATAACGCGCGGTGGGGATGCCGACGCGGGCGCACAGATCCTTGGTGAAGCCCTTCGACCCTTCGAGCTGCGCCGCCGCGCGGCCCGGGCCGAACACGGGTACGCCGATCGCGCGGATATTGTCGGCCAGCCCCTCGACCAGCGGCGCTTCCGGCCCGATCACCACCAGCTTGATGTGCTCGCGGCGGCAGAAGTCGATCACCGCGCGGTGATCCGTCACGTCGAGCGCGGCGATCGTCGCATGTCGCGCGATGCCGGGGTTGCCGGGCGCGGCGAACAGGGTATCGAGCATCGGCGATTGCGCCAGCTTCCACGCCAGCGCATGTTCACGTCCACCAGAGCCGATCAGCAATACATTCAATGTCCGATCCCTTCCTTGATCCGCCGGGCCGGCTGGTAGCCGAGGCTGCTCCCGGCAGCAACGCGCCCGCGCTTTCCGTCGGCGAACTCTCCCAGCGGCTGAAGCGCGTGGTGGAGGGCGAGTTCGGCCATGTCCGCCTGCGCGGCGAGATTTCCGGCTACAAGCGCGTCGCCTCCGGCCATGCCTATCTCTGCCTCAAGGATGAGGTGGCGGTGATCGACGGCGTGATCTGGAAGGGGCAGGCGGCGGGCCTCGCCTTCCGCCCGGAGGACGGGATCGAGGTGATCGCCACCGGGCGGCTGACGACCTATCCCGGCCGCTCCAAATATCAGATCATCATCGAGCGGATGGAACTGGCCGGCGCTGGCGCGCTGATGGCGCTGCTGGAGAAGCGGCGCATGGCGCTGGCGGCGGAGGGATTGTTCGATCAGGAGCGCAAGCGCCGCCTGCCGTTCCTGCCGCGCCGGATCGGCGTCGTCACCTCGCCGACGGGCGCGGTGATCCGCGATATCCTGCACCGGCTGGAGGATCGCTGCCCCAGCCACGTCCTCGTCTGGCCGGTGAAGGTGCAGGGCGAGGGCGCGGCGAACGAGGTGGCGGCGGCGGTGCGCGGCTTCAATGCGCTGGCGGAGGAACTGCGGCCAGACCTCATCATCGTCGCGCGCGGCGGCGGCTCGATCGAGGATCTGTGGGCGTTCAACGAGGAAGCGGTGGTGCGCGCCGTCGCTGCCTCCGATATCCCGACGATCTCGGCGGTCGGCCATGAGACCGACACGACGCTCTGCGACCATGCCGCCGACCTGCGCGCGCCGACCCCCACCGCGGCCGCCGAACTGGCGGTGCCGGTGCTCGCCGATATCCGGCTGACCGTCGCGGCGCACGCCCAGCGCGCCGAACGGTGCGCACGCCGCTATGTCGAGCGCGGGCGCGAGCGACTGGAGGCGCAGGCGCGGCTGCTGCCGACGCGCGACCGGCTGCTCGGTCCGCAGCGCCAGCGGCTCGACGACGCCGGCCTGCGCGCCGACCGCGCGCTCGAGCGGCGCGTGGCGCAATCGCGCGGCCAGCTCGACCGCATCGCCGGCGCGCTGCGTCCCGCGACGCTCGACCGGCGGCTGGAAGCGGCGCGGCAGCGGCTCGCCGATTTCGGGCGGTTGCTTGCGGCGGTCGATCCCGACGCGCCGCTTCAGCGCGGCTATGCCCGCGTCACCGCGCGCGGCGGCGCGACGCTGACGACGGCGGCGGCGGCGCGCGGCGTGGGGGCGGTGACGCTCCATTTCCGCGACGGCAATGTCGACGCGAAGGTTGAGGGCGCGAAGCCCCGCGCTTATGCTCCCGCCACACCCGAACAGCCTTCCCTGCTATGAGTTTGTGATACGATGCTGATGTCCAATACCGACCGGCCCGCGCGGCTGCATTATCTCGCCAACGGCTTCCGCGTGCTGACGCCGGGCGATCATGTCGTCTGCGCGGTGTCCGGCGCGCGCATCCCGCTGGAGGACCTGCGCTATTGGGACGTGATGGGGCAGCGCGCCTTCGCCTCCGCGACGCTGGCGACCGAGGCGCTCTCGCCGCAATGAGCCGCGCGGGGCGGTGGGCCGGGATCGCGCTGCTCGCGACGCTGGCGGCCGGCTGCGTGCCGCCCGCGATTGAGGCACCGCCGTCAGCGCCTGCGTCCGCCGCTCGTCCCGCGCCAATGCCCGCGCCGCGCCCCTTGCCGCCGGCGACGTTCGGTGTTTTCTCCGGCACGCCGCAGCAGGGCAATCTCATGCTCGGCACCGCGCCGCCGGGCACGACCACGCTGACGCTGGACGGGATGCCGGTCGAGGTGGCGGGTGACGGTCGCTTCCTGATCGCCTTCGACCGCGACGCCGCTCCGCGCGCGACCCTGCTGGCCACACTCGCCGACGGACGTCAGGCGATGAAAGTGTTCGACGTTGCGCCCGGCGACTGGCGGCTCGAACGGCTCGACACCGTCGCCAAGACCCCGGTGCCGAGCGCCGAATTCGCCCGCCGCCGCCCGGCCGAACTGGAGCAGATCAAGGCCGCGCGCGAGATGCGCACCGACGCCGACGGCTGGCGTCAGCGCTTCATCTGGCCGGCGGCCGGCCGCATCTCCGGCCTGTTCGGCGCGCAACGCATCTATCGCGGCGAGCCGGGGGCCTATCACGGCGGCGTCGACGTGGCGAAGCCGGCCGGCGCGCCGGTGATCGCCCCGGCGGACGGCGTGGTGATCCTCGCCGCATCATTGCCCTTCACGCTGGAGGGCAATCTGCTCATGCTCGATCACGGCATGGGTCTGAACAGCGCCTTCCTGCACCTATCGCGGATCGACGTGAAGGTCGGCGATCATGTCCGCCAGGGCCAGGAGATCGGCCGCGTCGGCGCGACCGGGCGCGCGTCGGGGCCGCATCTCCACTGGGCGATGATGTGGCGCGGGAAAAGGATCGACCCGATGCGGGTGGCGGGGGATATGGGGCGGTGACGCGCCCGTAGAAATGTAGATTCTGGCAGCAATGCTTAGTTACGTTCGTAATAGTGGGTGTTGCCGCCGCGACACAGCAATCGAGAGAACGTAACTCCTGCGACGATGTGCCTTGGACATGGCATGGGTGCGCTGTAATCCTTCGGACAGTGTGGCATTTGCCACCGAATAGCATGGCCGTCCGGGGCTATTCCCGAGAACGGCATAAAGGGGATTTCGTAATGCGAAACTTTAACGCTCGGCGTTTCCTCTGCACGACGACTATCATCGCGGGCTTTGCCGCGATGCCGGCGTTCGCGCAGACCGATACGCAGCCGGCTGCGTCGCAGGAAACTGCCGCTGACGCCACCAAGGACATCGTCGTCACCGGCACGCTGATCCGCAATCCGAACCTTACCGCGTCGATGCCGGTGAATGTGGTCAATGATGCGGAAATTCTGAAGCGCGCGCCGAGCACTGTCGAAGAACTCGTGCGCAGCCTGCCGGGTGTGTCGCCGAGCATCGGTTCGCAGGTCAATAATGGCGCGAATGGCGTCAACACGATCGACCTCCGGGGCTTGGGTTCCCAACGCAATGTCGTGCTTCTCGACGGCAATCGGGTCGTGCCGACCCTCGCCAATGGCGCTACCGATCTCAACGTGATCCCGCTCGCTCTGGTGCAGCGCGTCGACGTGTTGACCGGTGGTGCTTCGACCACTTATGGTGCCGATGCGGTGTCGGGTGTGGTGAACTTCGTAACCCGCCAGGATTTCCAGGGTCTCGATCTTCGTAGCACTTACAAGATCTCCGAGCAGGGTGACGGCGCCGCTTTCCGCGCGGACATGACACTGGGTGCGAACTTCGCCGATGGCCGCGGTAATGCGGTGATCAGCTTCGGCTACAGTGATATCAAGCCGGTCTATCAGAATCGCCCGTTCGCGCTCTTCACGGTGGACAGCAAGTCCGGTCGCGCATCTGGTTCGTCGGGCACTACCGTGCCGACGCGGATCGACGTTGGCGGCACCTCGTATCAAATCAATCCGACTGGAACGAGCCTTGTTCCCTATTATCAGGGATACAACTTCAACCCCTATAACATCTTCCAGACTCCACTGACGCGTAAGAGCGTCTATGCTGCAACTCATTATGAAGTTGCGGATGGCGTCGAGGTCTATGCTCGCGGCATGTTCTCGCAGACCGTCATCCAGTCGATCATTGCGCCGTCGGGGATTTTCGGTGATCCGAAGACGATTCCGGGGAATAATCCGTACTTGAATTCGACGATTCGCGATCAGCTTTGTACTGCGAACGGCATTGCACTCGGCGCTACCTGCGATAACAATCCAGCGATTCCGCTTCCCGCCGTCTATCGGCGTCTCGTTGAGCTTGGGCCGCGCGTCAGCACGTTCGAGAACAACGTATATGATTTCCGTGCGGGTGTTCGCTACGATGTCAGCAGCTCGACAAAACTGGATGTGGGTGCGGCCTATGGTCGTAGCGAGCAGACGCAGACTCAGTCTGGCTATGTGCTGAACTCGCGTGTTCAGCAGGCGTTGAACGCTACCAACACGACAAGTTGTACTGTCACGACGAACAACTGCGTCCCGCTCAATTTGTTTGGCCCGGCTGGCAGCATCACTCCGGCGCAGGTGGCCTTCATCCAGGGCCAGAGCACGATCCGAATTAACACCGAGCTGACCCAGCTTCATGCGCTTTATTCGGGTGATTTCGGTCTTACTTTGCCGGGGGCGAGCGAGCCGGTCAATTTCGCGCTTGGCGCAGAGTATCGTAAGTATACTTACCAGCGTATTCCGGATGCTTTCGCACAAAGCCCGGGTGAGCTTGGCGGTGCGGGCGGAGCCATCCTGCCGTTCACGGGTGGATATGACGTCAAGGAAGTGTTCGGCGAACTGATCGCACCGCTTGTCAGCGACAAGCCGCTGTTCCATGAGTTGACGCTCGAAGCAGGTGCACGTTATTCGGCGTATAACATTCAGGCGCCGGGCAATCCGACGTTCAATACCTTCACCTATAAGGGCGGACTTACTTGGGCGCCGACTGACGACATTAGGTTCCGTGGCAATTATCAGCGGGCCGTTCGGGCGCCGAACATCAACGAGTTGTTTGCGCCGACTTCCACCAACCTGACGAACCTGACTACGGATCCGTGTCAGGGGACGGCGCCGCTTGGCAATCCCAATCTGACTGCGGTCTGCTTGGCACAGGGCGCGCCGGCGCCTTCGATCGGGGTGATTCCGCAGCCCAATTCCGGTCAGGTGAACGCGACGTTCGTCACTAGTACGACGTTGAAGCCGGAGAAGGCGGACACGTTTACAGTTGGCGTTGTCCTCACTCCGAAGAGCGTGATTCCCAATTTCACGTTGTCGGTCGATTATTATAACATCATCATCAACAACGCGATCACGTTCGCGACGCCGGGTGACGCAATTGATGCGTGCTTCACGAACATCACCGCCGCGTCGGCGACCTCGCCGGCTTGCACGGTCATTCGCCGCAATCCGGCGAACGGGGGTCTCAGCGGTTCCTCGGCCACGACGCCGGGCTTGCTGCTGCTTGAAACGAACCTCGGTCGTCTGGCGACGGACGGCATCGATTTGACTGCCAATTATAATCGACAATTCGGCGATTTCGGGCTTGACCTGAATTTCGTCGGCAACTGGACGAACCATCTTCGCTTCCAGGCCGCGCCTTCGTCGGTCAATCGCGAATGCGTCGGCTATTACAGCGCTAACTGCGGTCCTGCGCTCGGTCAGATCCAGCCGAAGCTGTCCTGGCAGCAACGGACTACGGTCTCGCTCGGCGAGGGCAGCCTCTCTTTGCTGTGGCGTCATATCGATCCGGTTCGTTATGAGCCGGGCCTGCCTCCGCTGTTCAACGGTGTCATTACCAACGCCTCGGGGATTAACTACGCGTTGGCTGGGCAGACGGTTAACTTTAACCGTATTCCGGCATATGATTACTTCGATCTGACCGCGCAGTTCGAGATTGAAAAGCGCTACCAGATCGTGATCGGTATCCAGAACTTGTTCAACCGACAGCCGCCGATCGTCGGTGGTCAGGCCGGTTCCACGACGGCCAACAGCGGGAACACCTTCCCGTCGACCTACGATCCGCTTGGCCGGAGCTTCTCGGTTTCGGCTCGCGTCAAGTTCTGAGCAACAAAACCTGGATTAACTGGGAGGCGGCCGAATTCGGTCGCCTCTTTTTTTGGGTTGCGTCGTTATGACGCGGCTATATCGCCGGCATTCAGTTCGATAGTCGCCGCCGCAATTCCCGGTAATGATGAACATCTACGAGAGTCACCATCAAGAACGATTTTCACCGAACATTTGTGCTCGGGGATTAGCTGGCAATATTGGTTAGGAGAGGGTTGGGTAGGGTGAATTCCAAGCCGCTCTGCTCTGCGATCAGTTGGGCCCAGTCGTAGACCAGCGTTATCTCATCGCCATGCAGCTCGGTCGCTACCTTCTGTTCGGCAAGGCGGTTGTCCACGGTGAAGGATTCTCCCGACTTCGCGTGGCGGCGGAAGGTCGTGTTGACAATCACGCCGCGACTTTTCGCATCCGAGGTGATACCGAATAATCCATCGAGCGCAGTCAGCGATTCCAGCGGTCGGGCAAGTAGCGTCTCACTGCTTGTCGAGCGTACGCGGTCGGGCCAGGCTTTCGCCATTCTGGTGAACAGCCGCTGCTGCGCCAGCCATCCAAGCGCCGCGATCTGAAGGTCGGATTGCTTGAAGATATCGTCGCCGGTGAATCCGAAATCGACTAATCCTTCTTTCAACTGCTTGCTCAGCAGTTCACGGACCCAAAGGCGGCCACGCAGCCCTTTGTTGGCGATTGAGGCGAGATAAATCTCCAGCGGTGCATGAATAAGGAGGACGCCCGCTTCCGGACGCGCCGCAACCATCGCCGGCGCCAAGCCGTTGACGACATTGGATGGTTTAATGATCGTCGTCTCACCCGGCTCGAAGGGGCGTGCCAATAAAGTAAGTGCGTCGCCCAATATCGCACCGATCCGATCCGGCGCGCCGCCGCGCAACCGCCATCCCGTCAGATCATTTAGGAGAACTGGTTCCTTCACGCTCGTCGCTACTCCAGGCCGGTCATAGGCATTGGCGAGCAAGGTGGAGCAACAATAAGCCGAGTGGAAAATGAAGCCGATCCGTGTGCTATCAGCGTTAGTTGCCGTGAGCGCGTCCGTCCGACGAACGATGATCGGAGATCCGGCATCCGGCAGGAATTCGTCGATGAGGAACGGCGCTTCACGTCGCAACTCGCGGTCGGCGATCACAAAATGCACCGCGTCGTGATCGGGGTCATACCGGTGCGCAAGCCAATCTGGCCGGAGAACCGTTTGAGAGACATTTGTCATCGCGTGATGAGTAGGTCTTTTTGTTGCGGGATCAAGCCGATTGCCGCTGGCGGTAGACCGCCTATATTCCCTCCATGAGGCGGGCAAAAACAGAATTGGAATCGCTGCTACGTGCGGCTGCAGAGGCGCGGCAGGCGGGACGAATGGCGGAAGAGTTGGCGCATTTGGACGATGCTGTCGCGTATTATCCGGATGAGCCGCGCTCGCATAATGCTCGCGCTATGCGAGCCATGGCCGACCGGGATTTTGATAGGGCAGTCAAAGGCTTCCAAGCTGCGGCAAACTTGGATCCGCGCGAGCCGGCACTGCGACTCAACCTCGCAACCGCTTATCGCGGCCAGGGAGACGATGAAGGCGAGCGGAGCAGCCTTCTGGCAGCGCTCGATATCGATCAGCGCTACTTCATGGCGCAACTTAGATTGGCTGAGTTACTCCAGCGACAAGGACGAATTTCCGAAGCTGCGCCACACTGGAGCGCGGTGGCGCAACTTGCCGGCGGCATGCAGGATCCACCGCCCGCCATGGTCGAGATAAGGGCGCGCGCGGAGGGCCATCTGGTTGAACACAATCGCGCCCTTGCCGCTTTGCTTGATCAGAATATCGGAATCGGGGAAGGAGGCAATCCGGCGGCGCACAGGTTTAGCGCGGCTGTTGATCATATTCTGGGCCGCCGCAAAATCTATCACAATGAATGTGCGGGCCTGCATTATCCATTCTTGCCCGCCGATGAGTTCTTCGATCGCTCCTTCTTTCCATGGTTTGCCGAGCTTGAGGCCAAAACCGGCGCTATCCGTGCAGAAGCTCTTGCGATGCTCACCAATCGTAGTGAGGCGATAAGGCCATATGTCAGCCAACCCGCGGGCGCGCCGGAAAATAAATGGTCTCCGCTTGACAACAATCCTGACTGGTCCGCCTGCTTCCTGTGGGAATTTGGCCGGAAGAATGAGGCGGTTTGCGAGCTCTGTCCCGAAACGGCAGCAGCGCTGGCGGCAGTGCCGCAGAGCCATGTTCCGGGTAAGGCGCCCAACGCTTTCTTCTCGATCCTGAGGCCAGGCGCTCATATCCCACCACATACCGGCGTCACCAATACGCGCGCGATCATTCATCTACCATTAGTCGTGCCGGACGGATGCACCTTCCGCGTTGGCGGAGAAACGCGACATTGGCGAGAAGGGGAAGCTTTCGCGTTCGACGATACGATCGAGCACGAAGCGCGTAATGATAGCAATCAGCGCCGCGTTCTCCTAATCTTCGATGTCTGGAACCCTCATTTGACCGAAGCGGAACGGGCGAATCTTGAACGCTTGTTCGCGATCGTCGATCGTGGGATCGTGACAACCAGCGCCAGATAATCGGTGTGATCGCCATTCAGGCGATTTTGACGCCGCTCTCGCTCAATCCAAGCAGTTCGCGTGCTTTCGTCAAATGCTTCGCATAGTGCAACCAACGACCCGATGATCGAAGGGTGAGCGGTTTTCTAACTTGCCAGAGGCTCGCAGTTTGAACAACATCACTTTGATATGAGGAATTTTCAAGTTGATTTTCCCAATTCAACCCAAGAAAATTGATTGCACGTTCTATTTCTCTCCGCGGACTTGCAACTAACAGATCGTAATTGATGTCGTATATATCTTTTGGGTACAGTGTTTTCCAATATTCCATGATCCGGAGATAAGTTAGATAATAATGCGCGATATCACAAAAATCATAACTATAAGGAACATCATGATCAAAATCGGTGGCGTACAGAGATACGAAATTGTCGAGCGGATATCGGTGAGTATGAATCATCTTGGCGTCAGGAAATATACTCTTAATTAATCCAATATGCATGAAGTTATCGCATCTTTTATCGGTGATAATTGATGTTGGTGTTATATCAATCTGTATATCGGACCAGTATAGATCGCGCAGCCGTTCAAAGTCACTAGTAGAAAGTTCTTGTAATATCTCTGGATATTGGTCGCCATACGAACTCGTCAAAGCTGGAAGGAATTCCAACTCGCCGCCCGCGACGATCTTGCTGTGACGAGCAAGGATCTGTTCAACCAGCGTTGATCCGGAACGAAACATGCCAACGACGAAGATCGGAGCGGCGCGATCACTTTTGGCGATTGACGCAGCACGTTTCGGGGAGGCGGCTATCAACCGCTCCACCAGTCTGTCTTGCGCGATGCGATCATAGCGGTGCGGCGAAACCGAACGGGAAAGCCAATTGGCCGCTTCATATGCAAGATAGGCCTCATCATAGTTTTCGCGCGCATCATGTGCGGTGCCCATGGCAAACAGAATATCGGCGCGGCCGCGCGCATCGGATACATTATCCAGTGCACGGTTCAGATTTGTGATGGCTTGGCCGGGGTGTCCTTCGGAAATATCGATCACGGCCAGACGGGCATGGGCGCGACCATTGCGGGCGTCGATAGCCAATGCCTCCATATAGGCTTTTCGCGCCGCATCGGCCAAGCCTCGGTCCTCATGTAAATGCCCGAGATTGAGCCATGCCGGAATGAAATATGGATTAATATCAATTGCTTGACGAAGCTCCAGTTCGGCCTCGTCCAACTGGAAGAGGTGATCTGAAAGAATCGCCGCTCGATTGAGATGGGCCTCTTCTGGCCGTTCGACGCCGTAGCGGATGGCTTGTGCATAGGATGTGAGGGCCGGTCGGAATTGTCGTAGAGCGCGCTGAGCCCAAGCTAGATTGAACCACGCATCGGGAAGATTATTGCGGACTGCGACCGCAGAGAGGTATGCGTCCACTGCGGCCGACAGTTCGCCAGCGCGTAATGCTGCTGCGCCCTTGGCCAGATACTCTTTGAGTTCCTCGTTCATCATCCGCGTTCTGTGCCCGCGCAACCGTTAATGCGCCAGAGCGATCTCTCACTCCACCGACAACGCCAGCTTGCCATCCCCTTCGTCGACGTTGACGGTCGCGCCGTCCTTCACGTCACCGCGCAGGATCATCTCGGCGAGCGGGTCTTGCAGGTAGCGCTGCACCGCGCGCTTCAGCGGCCGTGCGCCATAGACGGGATCGTAGCCGACACGCCCCAGCCACGCGCGCGCCGCATCGGTGAGGTGCAGCGTCACCTTGCGATCCGCGAGCAGCTTCTGCACGCGCGCCACCTGGATATCGACGATCGGCCCCATGTGCGCCTGACCGAGCCGGTGAAACAGGATGATCTCGTCCAGCCGGTTGAGGAATTCCGGGCGGAAATGAGCGCGGACGATCTCCATCACCTGCGGTTCGACGCTCGCGACATCCTCGTCCTCGCCGAGATTGGCGAGATATTGGCTGCCGAGGTTCGAGGTCAGGATGATGAGCGTGTTCGAGAAATCGACCGTCCGGCCCTGCCCATCGGTCAATCGCCCGTCGTCGAGCACCTGGAGCAGCACGTTGAAGACGTCGCCGTGCGCCTTCTCCACCTCGTCGAACAGCACGACCTGATAGGGCCGCCGCCGCACCGCCTCGGTCAGCACGCCGCCCTCTTCATAACCGACATAGCCGGGGGGCGCGCCGATCAGCCGCGCGACGCTGTGCTTCTCCATGAACTCGCTCATGTCGATGCGCACCATCGCGTTGGGATCGTCGAACAGGAATTCGGCGAGCGCCTTGGTCAGCTCGGTCTTGCCCACGCCGGTCGGGCCGAGGAACAGGAATGAGCCGAGCGGCCGGTTCGGGTCCTGCAACCCGGCCCGCGCGCGGCGGACGGCGGTGGAGACGGCGCGCACCGCATCGGCCTGGCCGATCACGCGCTTGCCGATCACCTCCTCCATGCGGAGCAATTTCTCGCGCTCGCCTTCCAGCATCCGGTCGACCGGCACGCCGGTCCAGCGGCTGACGACATTGGCGATGTCGTCGGCCGTCACCTCCTCGCGCAGCATCGCGCCCTTGGCGGCGCCCTGCGCCTCCTCAAGCTGCTTGGTCAGCGCCGGGATCGTGCCGTATGACAGCTCTCCCGCCTTGGCGAGGTTGCCCTCGCGCTGCGCCTGCTCCAGCGCGGTGCGCGCGGCGTCGAGCTGTTCCTTCAGCTTGGCCTCCGCGCCGATCTTCTCCTTCTCCGCCTGCCAGCGCTGCGTCAGCTCGGCCGACTGCTGCTCCAGGTTGGCGAGGTCTTCCTCCAGATGCGCGAGCCGGTCCTTGGAGGCGGCGTCGCTTTCCTTCTTCAGCGCCTCGCGCTCGATCTTGAGCTGGATGATGCGGCGGTCGAGGTTCTCGATCTCCTCCGGCTTGCTCTCCACCTCCATGCGGATGCGGCTGGCCGCCTCGTCCATCAGGTCGATCGCCTTGTCGGGCAGGAAGCGGTCGGTGATGTAGCGGTTCGGCAGGGTAGCCGCCGCCACGATCGCGCCGTCGGTGATGCGCACGCCGTGGTGCAGCTCGTAGCGATCCTTGAGGCCGCGCAGGATCGAGATCGTGTCCTCCACGGTCGGCTCGCCGACGAACACCGGCTGGAAGCGCCGCTGCAACGCCGGGTCCTTCTCGACGTACTTGCGATATTCGTCGAGCGTCGTCGCGCCCACGCAATGCAATTCGCCGCGCGCGAGGGCGGGCTTGAGCAGGTTGGAGGCGTCCATCGCGCCGTCCGACTTGCCCGCGCCGATCAGCGTGTGCATCTCGTCGATGAACAGGATAATCTGTCCTTCGGCGCCTTTCACCTCGTCGAGCACACCCTTCAGCCGTTCCTCGAATTCGCCACGATATTTCGCGCCCGCGATCAGCGCGCCCATGTCGAGCGCCATCAGCGTGCGGTCCTTGAGCGTGTCCGGCACGTCGCCATTGGCGATGCGCAGCGCGAGGCCCTCGGCGATCGCCGTCTTGCCGACGCCGGGTTCGCCGATCAGCGCGGGGTTGTTCTTGGTGCGGCGCGCGAGGATCTGGATCGTGCGGCGGATCTCCTCGTCGCGGCCGATCACCGGATCGAGCTTGCCGTCCCGCGCCGCCTGCGTCAGGTCGCGCGCGAATTTCTTGAGCGCGTCATAGCGGTCCTCGGCGGATGCGGTGTCGGCGGTGCGACCGCCGCGAAGCTGATTGATCGCAGCGTTCAGCCCCTCCGGCGTGACGCCGGCGGCCTTCAGCGCCTTGCCCGCCGGCGTGTTAAGCGCCAGCGCCAGCGCGACGAGCAGCCGCTCGACCGTGACATAGGAATCGCCCGATTTCTGCGCGATCTGCTCGGCGGAATCGAGCACGCGCGCGGCGTCGTTGTTCAGCCCCGGCGACGCTTGCGCGCCCGAGCCGGAGACAGCCGGAATCTTCGACAGCGCGAGATCGGTCTCGGTGACCGCGCGGCGCGGATCGCCCCCGGCCGACTGGATCAGCCCGGCGGCCATGCCCTGATCGTCCTCCAGCAGCGCCTTGAGCAGATGCTCGGGCGTGATCTGCTGATGGTTATTGCGGATCGCGACGGTCTGCGCCGACTGGAGGAAACCCTTGGCGCGGTCGGTGAATTTTTCGAGGTTCATACAGCTCCCCTTGAGATGGCAGGGATGTAATGTGGCATTTTTGCCACACAAGGGGGTGCGGCAAGGATGGTGGCGATGGCAACGGATCGGCGGTACAAGGGTTGCAAATCGAAACAGGAGAGCGACTCATGGCCACGCTGGCGACCGTCGATAGCAAGCCGCAATATGCCCCCGGCGAATGGGAAGCGCGGGTCGATCTCGCCGCCGCCTATCGCCTCGTCGCGCTGTACGGCTGGGACGATCTGATCTTCACGCATCTGTCGGCGCGGGTGCCAGGGCCGGAGCATCACTTCCTCATCAACCCCTATGACATGATGTTCGAGGAGATCACTGCCTCCTCGCTGGTGAAGATCGATGTGGAGGGCAATCCGGTCGGCCCGACGACGCACCCGGTGAATCCGGCGGGCTTCACCATCCATTCCGCGATCCACATGGCGCGCGAGGACGCGCAGGCGGTGATGCACCTGCACACGCCGCACGGGCAGGCGGTGTCGGCGATGGAGTTCGGCCTGCTGCCGCATACCCAGACCTCGATGATCGCGGGGCATGACGTTGCCTATCACGATTATGAGGGCATCGCGACCGATCTGGAGGAGCGCGAGCGGCTGGTGGCGGATATCGGGGACAAGCATGCGATGATCCTCAGGAACCACGGCACGCTGACGGTGGGCGACAGCGTGGGGGCGTGCTTCCTGCGGCTCTATTTCCTGGAGCGCGCGTGCGAGGCGCAGGTGCTGATGCTGTCGGCCGGCAAGGAGAACCTCAATAACCCTCCGCAGGGCGTGGAGGACAAGGTGGCGCGGCAATCTGCGCCGAAGGGCATGGGGATGTTGGCGGAGAAGCTGGCATGGCCGGCGCTGCTCAGGAAGCTCGACCGGATCGATCCCAGCTATCGGGAGTAAGGGGAGCGGCTACCGCACCTCCAGCACCATGTTGAACGGTCCTTCCGTCGCACGGCGGACACTGGTGAAGCCGCCGTCGCGGATCACCTGCGTCAGCCTGGCCTCGCCCGCCTGCGCGCCTAGCCCCTCGCCCACCTCCTGATCGAGCGAGGTCGGCACGCAAATCATGGTGGAGGCGTTGTAGAACAGGCGGCCGATCGGGTTAAGATTCTGCTCCGGCCGGTCGCTCGCAATCGGCTCGACGATCATCCAGCTTCCGCCCGGCGCGAGCATCTCGCGGACATGCGCGGCGCAGCCACGCGGATCGCCCATGTCGTGCAGGCAATCGTACATGGTGACGAGATCGAAATCGCGCTCGGGAATGTCCTTGGCGGTGGACACCTCGAAGCGCACGCGCTCGTCCAGCCCATGCTCGGCGGCGTGGCGCCGCGCCTCCTCGACCGAGGGCGCGTGGAAATCATAGCCGACGAAATTGCTCTCGGGATAGGCGCGCGCCATCAGCAGGGTGGAGAATCCGACGCCGCAGCCGATGTCCGCCACCTTCGCCCCGTCGCGCAGCTTCGCCTCGACGCCGTCCAGCGCCGGAATCCATGACTGGACGATGTTGTTGACATAGCCCGGCCGGAAGAAGGCGCCGGTCGCGCAGAACAGGCAGCCCGCGTGATCGCCCCAGCGCACTCCGCTGCCGTTGCGGAAACATTCCTCGACCTTCGCCTCCGCCTCGATCATCGCAGCGACGACCTCGAACGCGCCGGCGAGATAGACCGGGCTGTCGGTGACGTGGAACACCATCGCCTGTTCGGGCGAGAGGCTGAACCGTCCGGTTGCCGGATCGAACTCGACATAGCCGTTCGCCGCCTGCGCCAGCGCCCATTCGCGCACATAGCGTTCGTGCAGGCCGCCCGCGCGATCCGCCAACTCGGCCGAGGTGGCGGGGCCGGCGGCGAGCGCGTCGAACAACCCCAGCCGGAAGCCGAGCCGCACGGTGGGCACGCTCATCGCGCCGCCCAGATCGCCCAGCATCTTTCCGACAAAGGCATGGAGCTTCGCTTCATCGATCGCGGCGGGCATGATTCTCTCCTGTAAGTTTATCGACTCTCCGGTGCGGGGAATTGCGCGCGCAGAATACGCCGCCCGTCGCCGGCTGGATTGGAAGAAACCGTCATGATGGGGGGATGCGAGCCGGACATAGTGGAGATTCGGCCCGGCGCGAACGACGCGCAAAAAAAGGGCGGCAACAAGTGCCGCCCCTATATCGCTAATCGGAAAGTTCAGAACTTGACGCGCGCGCCAGCGAACATCGTAGCGCCGACCCGGTCGACGGGGTTCGCGATCGAGCCGAGATCGGACTTCTGGTTGAACAGGTTGTTCACGCCGCCGTAGAACTGGAACGCCTGCGTCACGTCGAAGCTCGCATAGATGCTGTGGACCCAGCGATCCTTGAAATAGGCATATTGCGGAGCGACGTAGTTCGGATTGCCGGCCATCGTGTCCTTCGAATAGCGCAGCGTCTTGTCCCACCACGACAGGCTGTAGTTGAACGTGAACGGGCCGGACTGGTAGGTGATCGTCGTATATGCCTGATATTTCGGCATGTATCCGTTATATGCCGTGCCCTGCTCGTCGGTTGGCTCCGCGCCCGGCGTGCCGACGAACGTCAGCTTGTTGAGATAATTGCCCACGACCTTGATGTTGAACGTGCCGATCTTCTCGATCAGGAAGCGATAGTTCAGGTTCAGATCGAGACCGGCGGTCTTGAAGCTCGCCACGTTCTGCGGGAACACGGTGAAGCCGGTGATCAGGCCGGTGCCGCTCTGGCGCTGGATGCTGGAGCAGAACTGGTTGTTGATCGTGGCCTGATCCACGCACAGCTCGGCAAGCTGCTGCGGGTCGACCGTGTTGATCGCGTTCTTCAGGTTGATGTTATACCAGTCGAGCGACAGTTGCAGGCCGGGAATGAAGCGCGGCTGAAGCACGACGCCCGCTGTCCACGTCCGCGCTTCTTCCGGTGCCAGTTTGGCATTGCCGCTCTGGACGCCCGGGATGTTGGTGTTCCGGGGATCTTCGAAATTGTCGATCGCCTCCTGATCGAGACCGGCGGCGGAAAGGATCGCCTGGCAATTGGCCGGTCGCGTGGATTTGCCCAGCCCACGGTTGCCGACGATGCAGGGATCGTCGAAGAACTCGAACGTCTGGGAAGGCGCGCCGTAGAGTTCGCCGATGTTCGGCGCGCGGACGGCCTTGGAAAGCGTGCCGCGGAAGCGAATGTCGCGGACCGGCGCCCAGGTGAGATCAGTCTTCCACGTCGTCGTATGGCCGATCGATGAGTAATCGGAGAAGCGCACCGCGCCGCTCACGTCGAGCGTGTCGAAGAACGGGCGGTCCTTCAGCAGCGGCAGATCCAGTTCGCCGAAGAATTCCTTCACGTCGAACTGTCCCCGGGTCGGAAGCAGCTGATTGCTGAATGTCAGGCCCTGCTGCTCGAGCATGTCGGGCGTGAAGCGAGACATCTCCTTGCGGTATTCGGCGCCCACCGCATAGCCCACCGGGCCGCCCGGCAGGCTGAACAGGTGCCGGAGATCGCCGCTGATCGAACCCGAAACGACATGCTGGGTGATGAGCGAATGCTCGGTGGTGTTGGCGTGGATGAAATCGAGGCCGGACTGGAGGCTGTTCCCCTCACCGAACAGGTTGATCGGCTGGCACTGGCCCGGCGCGAAGGTGGTCGGCGACTGCACCGAGCGGCTGGATGAATAGGGCTGGTCCGGCTCCCAGTTCGGATCGAGATTCACCCGGCAGGTGATCTGGTTGTTGGCCGGATTGCGCACCGCGTCGATCGCCGCGAAGAAGCGGTCGTTATAGATGTCGTTGACGAAGCGATTGGTGACGCTCGTCTGTCCGAAGACATACGAAACCTCATAGTGCATGCTGTCGGACAGGTCGCCCTTGGCGCCGATCACCGAGCGGTAAGTCTCGCGCTTGATGTTCTCGCCACGCTGTCCAAGGTCGAAATTGTCACGGGTGACGAGAACGCCGCCCAGTTCCGGGTCAATCGCGCTGCGGATCGCGGCTGGAATGTATGGATTGTCCTGCGGGATGAACAGGTAATAGTCGTATGTAGGCTGGCTGAGCGAATAGGACCTAGTGTTCGCGTATTTGCCTTCGGCGAATAGCTGGAGTTTGTCTGACACGTCGTAATGCGCCATCAGGTTGACGACGTGGCGCTGCACTTTCGGCAACAGGTCGTTACCATAGTCGGAGACCAGCGTGTCGTCGCTGTTGCGGGAATAGCCGCCGGGGATTGAGGTGCCGTTGTTGTAAACCGCGCCGGTGCCGGTGAAATCGGGTACGCCATCGAAATCGACGTCAACCGCGCCGACGCGCGAGGTTCCCTCGTAACGCAGGCCGCTTTGCGGGATTATATAATAGGATCCCGCCTGGCCGGCGACATAATCGGGGTTGCGCGCGAAAGCCACGCGATTCAGCCCGGTCAGCTCGGTCCGGTTCTTCGTTTGCAGGCGATCGTTGTCGCCATATTCGTAAGCGAGCGTGATATTGCCGCGTCCATCGGCGAAATTATGGCCGGCGGTGATGGCGAAGAGGCGCTGCCCCGCATCGCCATATTTGCTGATATTGGCCTGGGCACGCGCCGTGATACCCTCGAAATTCTTCTTCATCACGAAGTTGACGACGCCGGTGACGCCGTCCGCGCCGTAGATTGCCGAAGCGCCGCCGGTGAGCACGTCGATACGCTCGATCAGATCCTCGGGGATCGAGTTGATATCAACCGCCTGCGTCCCGTCGAGGCTGGCGACGTGGCGTCGCCCGTCGACCAGCACCAGCGTTCGTTCCGTGCCGAGATTGCGGAGGTTGAGCAGGTTGAGGCCGGTGGCGCCGATTCCGGCGCGATCGCCGGAATTGTCGCGCGAGGTTGAGGAGCCGGCGAGCGCGGGGAGGCCGGTGAGGAAATCGGTGACGTTCGTCGTGCCGGCCTGCTGCAACTGCTGCGCGCCGAACGAAATGATCGGGCTGGCGGTCTCGTAGTCCGGGCGCCGGATGCGCGAGCCGGTGACGACAACGTCCTCGACCGGCTGCGAGGCGGCGGCTTCGGTGGTGTCCGGATTGGTCTGGGCGAAAACGGCGGTGGGCGCGAACGCCAGCGCCGACACGGCGAGGTTCAGCGCCGCCTTGCGTGCCTTGATCGTACTCATCATACTAAATCCCTTTTTCGGACTTTTGTCCTTCTGCGCGGCAGTCTTTGTAAAATTCGCCGTAACGCAAGCAAAAGGCGCCATTTTACCTGAAATGGCGCGCGCGCTGTTGCAATCCCGACACAGGGAGAGGGGCAGTGTTTTTCGGACAAGTAACTGGATAACAGCAAAAAAAGCCCCGGCATCGCTGCCCGGGGCTTCTTCATTTCGGTTTTGATCGGGCGTCAGCGATCAGTCGCGGTCGCCGGTCAGGAAGGCGGGGGCGAAATCCGGCGCGGGGCCGTCTTCCTTGCCGCCTTCGCTGCGCTCACGGCGCGGACCACGATCGCGGCGGGGGCCACGGTCGCCACGGTCGCCGCCGCGGTCACCACGCTCGCCGCCGCGGCCGCCACGGTCGCCGCCGTCACGGCGCGGGCCGCGATCACCACGATCGCCGCGCGGCTCGCGCGCCGGGCGGGTGTCCTCCAGCTCGGCGCCGGTCTCCTGATCGACGACACGCATCGACAGGCGGACCTTGCCGCGCTGGTCGATCTCCAGCACCTTGACCTTGACCTCCTGGCCTTCCTTCAGAACGTCGGAGACCTTCTCGACCCGCTCGTTGCGGATCTCGGAGACGTGGACGAGGCCGTCCTTGCCGCCCATGAAGTTCACGAACGCGCCGAAATCGACGAGGTTGACCACCTTGCCGTTGTAGATCTTGCCGACCTCCGGCTCCTCGACGATGCCCTTGATCCAGTTCATCGCCGCCTCGATCTGCGCGCCGTCCGACGAGCTGATCTTGATGACGCCCTCATCGTCGATGTCGACCTTCGCGCCGGTGGTGGCGACGATCTCGCGGATCACCTTGCCGCCGGTGCCGATCACGTCGCGGATCTTCGACTTGTCGATCGTCATCGTCTCGATGCGCGGGGCGTGGGCGGAAAGCTCGGTGCGGGTCTCGCCCAGCGCCTTGTTCATCTCGCCCAGGATATGCGCGCGGCCTTCCTTGGCCTGCGCCAGCGCGGCCTCGAAGATCTCCTTGGTGATGCCTGCGATCTTGATGTCCATCTGCATCGTGGTGATGCCTTCGGACGTGCCAGCCACCTTGAAGTCCATGTCGCCGAGGTGATCCTCGTCGCCCAGGATGTCGGACAGGATCGCGAAATCCTTGCCCTCCAGGATCAGGCCCATCGCGATGCCGGAGACCGGGCGCTTCAGCGGCACGCCGGCGTCCATCAGGCTCAAGGAGCCGCCGCACACCGTCGCCATCGAGGAGGAGCCGTTCGACTCCGTGATGTCGCTGGTGACGCGGATCGTATAGGGGAACTCCTCCTTCGTCGGCAGCACCGGATGCAGCGCGCGCCACGCCAGCTTGCCGTGGCCGACCTCGCGACGCCCCGGCGCGCCGAAGCGGCCAACCTCGCCGACCGAATAGGGCGGGAAGTTATAGTGCAGCATGAAATGCTGGTAGGAGAGGCCGTTCAGCCCGTCGATCATCTGCTCCGCGTCGCGGGTGCCGAGCGTGGTGGTGGCGATCGTCTGCGTCTCGCCGCGCGTGAACAGGGCGGAGCCGTGCGCGCGCGGCAGGAAGTGCACCTCCGCCTCGATCGGGCGGACCTGCGTGGTGGTGCGGCCGTCGATGCGGCGGCCGTCCTTCAGGATCGCGGTGCGGACGATATCCGCCTCCAGCTTCTTCACCAGCTTGGCGGCGACAAGCTGCTCCTGCGCGGGCTTGTCGGCCATGGCGGCCTTCGCCTTGCTGCGCGCCTCGCCCAGCGCGGTCTGGCGGGCCTGCTTGTCGGTGAGCTTGTAGGCGGCGGTGATGTCCTTGCCGATCAACTTCTTCAGATCGGCCTTCAGCGCCTTCTGGCCGTCGTTGGCGGGAAGCTCCCACGGCTCCTTGGCGGCCTTCTCGGCGAGGTCGATGATCGCGTCGATGACCTGCTGGCACGCCTTGTGCGCGAACAGCACTGCGCCGAGCATCACTTCCTCCGAAAGCTCCTTGGCTTCGGATTCGACCATCATCACCGCGTCATGCGTGGCGGCGACGACCAGATCCAGCTCGCCCTCTGCGATCTCGGCGTCGGTCGGGTTGAGCTGATATTCGCCGTCCTTGTAGCCGACGCGGGCGGCGCCGATCGGGCCCATGAAGGGCACGCCCGAGATGGTGAGCGCGGCGGACGCGGCGACCATCGCCAGGATGTCCGGCTCGTTCTCGCCGTCATAGGAGAGCACCTGCGCGATGCAGTTGATCTCGTTGTAGAAGCCCTCCGGGAACAGCGGGCGGACCGGGCGGTCGATCAGGCGGCTGACGAGCGTCTCACGCTCGGTCGCGCCGCGCTCGCGCTTGAAGAAGCCGCCCGGGATGCGCCCGGCGGACGAGAACTTTTCCTGATAGTGAACGGTGAGCGGGAAGAAATCCTGCCCTTCCTTCACATTCTTGGCGGCGGTGACGGCGCACAGCACGACCGTTTCGCCGAGCGTCGCGATCACCGCGCCGTCGGCCTGGCGGGCAACCTTGCCCGTTTCGAGCGTGAGGGTCTTTCCGCCCCACTCGATGCTTACCTTCTGGGTATTGAACATTGCGTTTCCTTCACTCCCGTCGCCCGATGCGACGGGGGCCTCTTTGCAGGCTGTCCGGCCTGCGCGGCGCGAGGCGAGATTTCGCCTCATGCCGATCCGCCGGATTGCGGATCGACGAATACGAGAAGGGCGCCGCGAGGGCGCCCTTCGTGTCACTTGCGAAGACCGAGCTTCGCGATGAGGGCGAGGTAGCGATCCCCGTCCTTCTTGCGGAGATAGTCGCCGAGCGAGCGGCGCTGGTTGACCATCATCAGCAGGCCGCGGCGGGAATGATTGTCCTTCGCATGGCCCTTGAAATGCTCGGTCAGGTTGCGGATGCGCTCCGTGAGGATCGCGACCTGCACCTCGGGAGAGCCGGTGTCGCCTTCCTGGCGGGCATGCTCCTTGATGAGTTCCTGACGGCGAACAGCGGTAATCGACATAGAATTTCAGTCCTTCGACATCACATCACAGGTTGAAGCCGCGGACGACGCGGACCTCATGGTCCGCCACATCGACCAGCGCCACCGGCACATCGTCCAGCAGCGCGAGGCAAAGGCCATCCCCGGCGGCGATCCCGGCCAGAACGCGCCCCTGGCGGAGCGCCCCTGCCTGGTCGGGAGAGAGGGAGAGAGCCGGGATGTCGTCCAGCGCCGCCCTCAATGGCAGGAGAGATTGTTCAAGCGCGCGCCCTTGGCCCAATTCGGCCAGTTTGTCCAGCGATATCGCTTGGGACAGACCGAACGGCCCTGCCTTGACGCGCCTGAGATAGGTGACGTGGCCCAATGTGCCAAGCGCCCGCGCGATATCGCGCGCGAGGCTGCGGATATAGGTGCCCTTGGAGACGTTCGCCGTGAGGGTGATCTCCTCCAGCGGGCCGTCCGGCGAGGCGTGGGGAGTGAGCGCGTGGATCACCACGTCGCGGCTCCTGAGCGTCACCTCCTCGCCGGCGCGGGCGAGGTCATAGGCGCGCTGGCCGTCCACCTTCAGCGCGGAATAGGCCGGCGGCACTTGCGCGATCGGGCCGGTGAAGCGCGGCAGCACCGCCTTCACCTGCGCGGCGGTAGGGCGGCCGGGGTTGGTGGCGATCACCGGGCCTTCCGCGTCGAGCGTGTCGGTCTCCTCGCCGAAGCGGATCGTGAAGTCGTAGATCTTGTCGCTGTCGAGCATCCGCCCGGCGAGCTTGGTCGCCTCGCCCAGCGCGATCGGCAGCACGCCCGACGCGAGCGGATCGAGCGTGCCGCCGTGCCCCACCTTCGCCTTGCCGTAGCCGCCCGCGCGCAGCGCCCGCTTCACCGCGCTCACCACCTGCGTCGAGCCGAGGCCGAGCGGCTTGTCGATAACGATCCAGCCGTTCACGCGAACAGGTTCGCGAAACGCAGATAGGCGTGGAGCAGCGCGTCGGCGGGCGGGCCGACGATATGCTGCATGATGCTCGCCCTGGGGAAGATCATCGGCAGCACCACCAGCAGCAGGATCAGCAGCGGAAAGCCGAACCGCGCCAGCTTCGCCCATTGCGCGGCGAGCGGACGGGGCAGCACGCCCTCCACGACATGCCCGCCGTCGAAGGGCGGGATCGGCAGCAGGTTGAACACCGCGAGGAAGATGTTGATCATCAGGAAGTTGACGAGGTTCGCCCAGACGAAGCCGGCCACGCCCTGCGGCGGCCCGCTGCCGAGCGCGCTGCCCGAGATCACGCCGACCGCCACCGCCGTCACGGCGGCGAGCAGCAGGTTCATCCCCGGCCCGGCGAGCGCCACCGCCACCATCCCCCAGCGCGGGTTGCGCAGCCGCGTCGCGTCGATCGGCACCGGCTTGGCCCAGCCGAACACCGGCGCCCTGGCGAGCGCGAGGATCAGCGGCAGCACCACCGTGCCGATCGGATCGACATGGCGCAGCGGATTGAAGCTCAGCCGCCGTTGCTCATGCGCGGTCGGATCGCCGAGCGCGCGCGCCATCAGCCCGTGCGCCACCTCGTGGAACACGATCGCGACCACCAGCGGGATGATCCACACCGCCGCGGCATAGAAGACGTTGTCGGGGTTCATGGCGCGTGATCTAGGGGCCAAATTCAATCTGGACAACGCCGTGATCGCCCGGAGAACCCCGCTAGTCTGCGTCGCTTGCTTGCGCGTAGCTTCAGCTACGCGACTGCGCCACGCTTCTTGCCAGCGGGCCTCTCCGGGCGATCACGATGGATAGGGGAGGGGCCTATCGCCGCGCTTCCGCCATCGCCTCCACGAAATGCCGCCGGCACAGCGCGATATAGCGGTCGTTGCCGCCGATCTCGGTCTGGCGGCCTTCCGCCACCGCGCGGCCATCCGCATCGACGCGCAGGTTCATCGTCGCCTTGCGCCCGCAGGCGCAGACCGACTTGATCTCGATCAGCGCATCGGCCAGCGCCAGCAGCCGCGCCGATCCCTCGAACAGCGCGCCACGGAAATCGGTGCGCAGGCCATAGGCGAGCACCGGGATGCCGTGCGCGTCTGCTAGATGCGCGAGCTGATCGACCTGCGCGGCGGTGAGGAACTGCGCCTCGTCCACCAGTACGCAGGCCAGCGGCCCGGCGGCGTGCCGCTCCAGCGCGAGGCCGGCGATGTCGGTCGTCGTGTCGAACATCGTCGCGGGGGCGGCGAGGCCGATCCGCGACGAGATCGTCCCGGCGGTGAAGCGATCGTCCACGGCGGCGGTGAACAGCATCGTCGCCATGCCGCGCTCGCGATAGTTGAAATCGGCCTGCAGCAGCGTGGTCGATTTCCCCGCGTTCATGCTGGCATAGTAGAAATAGAGCTTGGCCACTCCCCGCCGCCCCGGTTCAGTCCAGGTCGCGCGCGACGCCCGGCGCGCGGAGCAGTGCGTCGATATGGCTGCCCTCGTCGAAACTCTCGTCGGCGAGGAACTTCAGCTTCGCGGCATATTTCATGTTCACCCGCCGCGCGACCTCGCGCTGGAGGAAGGCGGTGTGAATGCGCAGCGCCTTCAGCACCGCTTCCTCGTCCTTGCCGAGCAGCGGCTTCACGAACACGGTGGCATGGCGCAGGTCCGGCGACATGCGTACCTCGGTGATCGAGACGAGATGCGAGGCGAGCGTGTCGTCATGCACGTCGCCGCGTTGCAGGATTTCGGACAGCACATGCCGCACCTGCTCGCCGACCCTCAGGGTGCGGACCGAACGGTCTCCGGCAGTGTCATTCGCTCGCGGCATCTTCGTTCCCGGTGTAGAAGGTCAGGCGGTTTCCCGCCGGGTCGGCGACGGTGATTTCCAGCGATCCCCACGGCGTCCGCTGCGGCGCGCCCGGCCGCGCATTGCCGAACTCTTTCGCACGCAGCCCGGCGGCATAGCCGGTCACGTCATCGACCGGGATGCGCAGCGCCGCACCGGGGCAGCCGTCGCCATAATGTTCGGACAGGTGCAGCACGCAATCGCCCTTGCGCACGCCCATGTAGAGCGGAGTCCCCGGCTCGAAGCGATGCTCGAACACCAGCTCGAAGCCGAGGAAATCCAGATAGAACGCCTTCGCCCGCGCCTCGTCGAAGCTGCGCAGGATCGGGGTAGGCGCGCCGAACATGGCGAGCGGGCCGCCGTTACAGCGTCCGCTCGCGCAGCTCGACCTCGAAGGTTTCGAGGTAGTCGCCCGGCTTGATGTCCGTGAAGTTCTGCGTGAACGTCACGCCGCACTCCAGCCCCGCGCGCACTTCCGCCACATCGTCCTTGAAGCGGCGCAGCGACGCGATCTCGCCATTGTAGATGATGACGTCGTTGCGCGTGATGCGCGCCTTGAGCGCCTTGCGGATCGCGCCCTCGACCACGAGCAGACCGGCGGCCTTGCCGTGCTTGCCGGCGGAGAACACCTCGCGGATTTCCGCGCGGCCGACCACCGTCTCGAACGCCTCGGGGCCGAGCTCGCCCGCCATGCCGGCGCGGATCTCGTCGATCAGGTCGTAGATGACGTCGTAATATTTGAGCGCCACGTGATGCCGCTCGGCGATCTCCCGCGCCTTGGCGTTGGCGCGGACGTGGAAGCCGATGATCGGCGCGCCGGAGGCGGCCGCGACGTTCACGTCGCTCTCCGTGATGCCGCCGACGCCCGAATGCAGGATGCGCACCCTGATGTCGTCGGTCGACAGCTTGTTGAGGCTGGCGACGATCGCTTCCACCGTGCCCTGCGTATCGGCCTTGACCACCAGCGGATATTCGATCGCCTGATTGGCCTTGAGCGCGGAGAACATGCTCTCCAGGCTCGCCGGTGCCGCCGTGGTGCGCTTCTGGGTGAGCACGCCCTGACGATATTCCGCCACCTCGCGGGCGCGGGATTCGTTCTCCACCACCTGCAACTGGTCGCCCGCCGACGGCGTGCCGGAAATGCCCAGCACCTCGACCGGCATCGACGGCTCCGCCTTCTTGAGCTGGCGGCCCTTGTCGTCGACCAGCGCGCGGACCTTGCCGCTCTCCGCGCCGACCACGAACACGTCGCCCACCTTGAGCGTGCCGCGCGTGACCAGCACGGTCGCGACCGGGCCGCGGCCCTTGTCCAGCTTCGCCTCCAGCACGATGCCCTCGGCGTCGCGGTCCGGGTTGGCCTTCAGCTCCATCAACTCGGCCTGGAGCTGGATCTTCTCGATCAGCTCGTCGAGGCCGGTCTTCTTGAGCGCGGAGACCTCCACGTCCTGCACTTCGCCGCCCATCTGCTCGACGACCACCTCATGCTCCAGCAGGCGCTCGCGCACGCGCTGGGGGTTGGCCTCGTGCTTGTCGATCTTGTTGATCGCCACGATCATCGGCTTGCCGGCCGCCTTGGTATGGTTGATCGCCTCGATCGTCTGCGGCATCAGCCCGTCGTCGGCGGCGACCACCAGCACCACGATGTCCGTCACGTCCGCGCCGCGCGCGCGCATCGCGGTGAACGCCTCGTGGCCCGGCGTGTCGAGGAAGGTGATCTTCGACTTGTCCTTCAGCGTCACCTGATAGGCGCCGATATGCTGGGTGATGCCGCCGGCCTCGCCCTTCACCACGTCGGTGCCGCGCAGCGCGTCGAGCAGGCTGGTCTTGCCGTGGTCGACATGGCCCATGATCGTCACCACCGGCGGACGCGGCTTCAGATCGGTCGCCTCATCCGGCGCGGCATCGCCCTGAAGATCGATATCCGAATCCGAGACGCGGACGATGTTATGCCCGAACTCGGTGACGAGCAGCTCGGCCGTGTCCTGGTCGATCGTCTGGTTGACGGTGACGGGCATGCCCATCTTGAACAGCGCCTTCACGAGGTCGGCGCCCTTCTCGGCCATGCGGTTGGCGAGTTCCTGGACGGTGATCGCCTCCGGCACCTGCACGTCGCGATACTGCTTCGCCTGCGGCTCGCGCGAGCCGCCGAACTGGGTGCGGCGCTCCTTCTCGCGCGCACGCTTCAGGGCGGCGAGGCTGCGCGCGCGCGCGCCTTCCTCGCTCAGCGCGCGGTTGACGGTGAGCTTGCCGCCGCGCCGCTCGTCGCCCTTGCGGTCGCGCTGCTGCGGGCGCGCAGGGGGCGCGTTGCGCGGCGTCGCCTGACCCGAAGGCAGGCTGCGCTGCTGCTGGACGCCGCCCGAAGGTGCGGATGCAGATGCGGATGCGGCGGCGGGAGTTGCGGGCCTGGCCGCTTCGGGCTTCGGCTTGGGCTGCGGCTTCGGAATCTCGGGGCGGACCACCGGCGAGAAGCGGCGCGGCGCCGGCAGCGACGGATCGCGGCCAAGCTCCACCACCGGCGGCGCTGGCTGGGGAGCCGGCGGCGCGACCGGCGCGGGCTTCGCGGCGGGCGCTTCGGCGGCGACCGGCGCGGGTTGTTCCGGCTCGGCGGCCTTGACCGCTTCCGGCTGCGGTTCCGGGGCAGGAGCGGGTTCAGGCTCCGGCGTTGCGGCGGGTTGCGCGGCGGCCCTGGTTTCGGCCTCGCGCTTCTCCTCGGCGCGGCGCGCCTCTTCCTCGGCGGCGCGATGACGCTCCGCTTCCTCGCGGCGGCGCTGGTCCTCCAGCGCGTGCATCCGCTGCTCCTCGGCCTCGCGCAGCAGGCGGGCCTGACGCTCCTGCGGCGTCTCGCCGGCCGGCGCGCGCGGCGCGGCCTGACGCGCCGGCTCCGGCGCGGGCTGGGCAGGGGCGGGCGGCGGCGCCGCCTGGGTCACTTCTGGTGCCGGAGCGCCGCCGGGGCCGAGCACGCGGCGGCGCTTCACCTCGACCACCACCGTGTTCGAACGGCCGTGGCTGAAGCTCTGCTTCACCTTGCCGGTCTCGACCGTGCGCTTCAGCCCCAAAGGCGCGCGCATGCCAAGTTTCGGCTTGTCGTTGTCGGTCTCGCTCACTCAAATTCCTCGTCGCGTCGTCACGGCCGGTTGCCCGGATGGTCCGGGCGGCGATGCGCCTTGCGAGGCCGTTTCGCAAGGCATCGAATTCAGTTCAGGGCCGATAAAGTGCAGCCAGCGATCGAGCGCATCGCCCAGTCGCCCGGCCGCCAGACGGTCGGTGACGCCGATATGTACCACGTTCTCGCGGCCCAGCGCCATCGACAATATGGGACGATTCAGCGGCAACGCCAACCCCTTGAGGTCGCTTCCCTCGCGGCCGGAGCCGACGCGCCAGGCCTGCGCCAGCTTTCCGCGCCCGTCCTCGCCGGCGTCGGCGGCATGATAGAGCGCGTGGAGCTGCCCCGCGCGCGCGGCCGCCTCGATCCGCTCCGCGCCGGTCAGCAAGGTGCCGGCGCGCGCCTCCAGCCCCAGCCGGTCGAGCGCGTTGCGCTCCAGCGCGGCGGCGACCAGCGCGGGCAGGTCGTCGGGGACGATGAAGTCGTTGGTCCTGAACGCCCGCGCCAGCGCGCCGCGCAGCTTGCCCTTTGGCCCGGCGGCGGCTTCCAGTTCGGCGCGCGTCACGCCGATCCACGCGCCGCGCCCCGGCGCCTTGGCGCGCACGTCGGGCAGCACGCGGCCGTCCGGCGACAGCGCCAGCCGCACGAGCGTGTCGCGCGGGCCATGCTCGCGGCCGAGGATGCAGGTGCGGACGGGGGCCTTTACGGTCTCATTGCGAGGGTGCCGCATGAGCGTCTCCCTCGGGCTTGCGGTCGGCGATCAGGATGCCGGCCGCGCCATAATTCTCCGGCGAGACTTCCTCGATCACGACCTGCACCGCCGCCGGGCTCTTGCCCAGCCGCGCGACGAGCGAGGCGGTGACGTCGGCCACCAGCCCCGCCTTCTGCTCCTTCGATGCGGAGCCTGCCAGCCGGATCGAGACGAAGGGCATCAGGCTTCCGATTCCTCCGAAGCCTGCGCGCCCGCATCCTCGTCCTCGTCCTCGAACCAGTGGGCGCGGGCGGCCATGATGATCTCGTTGCCCTGCTCCTCGCTGAGGCCGTATTCGGCGAGCACGCCGCCCTTGTTCTCGGGGCGCTTCGGCGCGTCCTCGTTGCGGCGGCGCGGCTCGGCGCGGCGCTTCTCGACCAGTTCGTCGGTGGCGAGGTCGGCGAGGTCGTCGAGCGTCTTGATCCCCGCCTTGCCGAGCGTGACAAGCATCGCCTCGGTCAGATAGGGCAGGTCCGCCAGCGCATCCTCGACACCGAGCGCGCGGCGCTCCTCGCGCGCGGCGGCCTCGCGGCGCTCCAGCGCTTCCTGCGCGCGGCTCTGCAATTCCTGCGCGAGATCCTCGTCGAAGCCCTCGATGCCGGCCAGCTCGTCCAGCTCGACGTAAGCGACTTCCTCCAGCTCGCTGAAGCCCTCGGCCACCAGCAGCTGCGCGAGCGTCTCGTCCACGTCCAGCTCGTTCTGGAACAGCTCGGAATTGCGGACGAATTCCTGCTGGCGCTTCTCGCTGGCGTCGGTCTCGGTGAGGATGTCGATCGCCTTGGCGGTGAGCTGCGAGGCGAGGCGGACGTTCTGGCCGCGGCGGCCGATCGCCAGCGAAAGCTGGTCGTCGGGCACCACCACCTCGATGCGATCCTCCTCCTCGTCGATCAGCACGCGGCTGACGTTCGCCGGCTGGAGCGCGTTGACCACGAAGGTCGCGGTGTCGGGGGACCAGGGGATGATGTCGATCTTCTCGCCCTGCATCTCCTGCACCACCGCCTGCACGCGGCTGCCCTTCATGCCGACGCAGGCGCCGACCGGGTCGATGCTCGAATCGTGGCTGATGACGCCGATCTTGGCGCGGCTGCCCGGATCGCGCGCGGCGGCCTTGATCTCGATGATGCCGTCGTAGATTTCCGGCACTTCCTGCGCGAACAGCTTCTTCATGAAATCCGGGTGCGCGCGGCTGAGGAAGATCTGCGGCCCGCGATTCTCGCGCACCACCTTCAGGATCAGGCTGCGGATGCGGTCGTTCACGCGCACCACCTCGCGCGGGATCTGCGCGTCGCGGCGGATCACGCCCTCGGCGCGGCCGAGATCGACGACGATATGGCCGAACTCGACACGCTTGACGACGCCGGTGATGATCTCCCCGGCGCGGTCCTTGAACTCCTCATATTGACGCTCGCGCTCGGCGTCGCGGACCTTCTGGAAGATAGTCTGCTTGGCGGCCTGCGCCTGGATGCGGCCGAACTCGATCGGGGGCAGCGGATCGACGAGATAGTCGCCGACGGCCGCGCCGGGCTGCAGCTTCTGCGCGCCCTTCACGTCGACCTGCTTGTAGATGTCGTCGACCTGCTCGACCACCTCGACGACGCGCCACAGGCGCAGGTCGCCGTTGTTGGGATCGAGCTTGGCGCGGATGTCCATCTCCTGGCCGTAGCGGGTGCGCGCCGCGCGCTGGATCGCGTCCTCCATCGCCTCGATGACGATCGCCTTGTCGATCATCTTCTCGCTGGCGACGGAATTCGCGATCGCGATCAGCTCCGCCCGGTTGGCGGTGACGCCGGTGGCCATTAGTCGGTTTCCTCTGCTTCGATTTCTTCTTCCGCGCCCTCGGCGGAGAGCGGGACGGTTGCCTTGATGAGCTTGTCGGTCAGCACCAGCTTCGCGTCGAGCACGCCGCTGAAGGGGACGCGGGCGATCGTGCCGCTTTTCTGCTGGGCGATGACGATCGTCTCGCCTTCCACGCCGGAAAGCTCGCCCTTGAACTGCTTCTGCCCGTCGATCGGCGCATCGAGCACGATCCGCGCCTCATGCCCCGCCCAGTCGGCGAAATCCCTGAGCCGGGTGAGCGGCCGGTCGATGCCGGGGGAGGAGACCTCCAGCCGATAGGCGTCCTCGATCGGGTCCGTCTCGTCGAGCATGTCGGACAGGCGGCGCGACAGTTCGGCGCAATCGTCGATGGTGAGCTGGCGCGTGTCCGGGCGCTCGGCCATCACCTGTAACGTGCGCTCGTCGCCCTTGCCGAACAGCCGCACGCGCACGAGTTCGAAGCCCAGTGCGGTCGCCTCGGGCTCGATCAATCGGGTCAGTGCGGCGATATCCGCCATGGATGCTCCAGATATGGGTCGTTGCCGCCGCGAGGGCGAACCCCGCAGCCTCTTCATCTCGCGATGTAGAGAAAGCGAGGGCGATATATGACGAACCCGCGCGCGGCGCAAGCTGGCAACCGCGGGCGCTTTGTTGTGTTAAGCGACGTGACGATGATCGACGGGAGAGCTTTATGATTCGCCGCCATTCCTTCGCCCTTGCCCTGCTCGTCGGCACGGCCTGCTCGGCGCAGCAGCCCGCCGATCGGCAGGCTGCGGAGCGGGGGCCGCAAGGGCCGCAGCCGGCCGGGGCGAACAATCCGGTGTCGAAGGATTCGCCCGCCGAGCCGTCGATCAGGAACGTCCCCGCGACCACCGGCCACGCGAATCTGCCGCTCACCCCGCCGCCCTTCGCCGTGACCGAGATCGGCCGGTTCGATCAGCCGGTGGCGATCGCGATGCTGCCCGGCGGGGCGGCGCTGATCACCGAGAAGCCGGGGCACCTCAAGCTGCGCGCGGCGGACGGAAAGGTCGGCGATGTGGCGGGCGTGCCGGCGGTGCAGCTCAGCAGCCAGGGCGGCCTGCTCGGCGTCGCGCTCGCACCCGACTATGCGGCGAGCCACACGATCTACCTCAGCTATTCCGAGCCGCGCCCCAACGGCGGCTCCAGCCTCGCGCTGATGAAGGCCGTGCTCGACGGCGCGCGGCTCACCGGCCAGCGCGTCATCTGGCGCGCCGGATCGGACGGCCCCGGCGGGCAGTTCGGCGGCGCGATCACCTTCGCGCCGGACGGCAAGTCGCTGTTCCTCTCCTCCGGCGAGCGCCAGCGCTTCATGCCGGCGCAGGACCCGGAGCAGGCGCTCGGCAAGATCCTGCACCTGACGCTGGACGGGGCGGCATGGCGGGGCAATCCGCGCTACAAGGCCGGCGGCGTCCGCGCGCAGACCTGGACGCTGGGCCATCGCAACCCCTACGGCCTCGCCTTCACGCCCGACGGCCGCTTGTGGGAGGTGGAGATGGGGCCGAAGGGCGGCGACGAGCTGAACCTGATCCAGCCCGGCCGCAACTATGGCTGGCCGATCGTGTCGAACGGCGACAATTATTCCGGCGCGCCGATCCCCGATCATCCGTCGAAGCCCGAGTTCGCCGCGCCGAAATTGTGGTGGACGCCGACGATCTCGCCCGGCGGGCTGATCGTCTATTCGGGCGCGATGTTCCCGCAATATAAAGGCTCGCTGCTGATCGCGGGCATGTCCGGCAAGGCGCTGGTGCGGGTAACGCTGAACGGAGACAAGGCGACGCCCGCGAACCAGTGGGACATGGGCTTCCGCGTGCGCGGGCTGGCGCAGGCGGCGGACGGCGCGATCTGGCTGGTGGAGGACGGCGGACGCGGCGCGGAAGGGCGGCTGTTCCGCCTTTCGCGGAAATGAGCGGCCGGTCGCCGAAACGCGATTGACTCTCCACGCCGGCGCGGTCACAGCCTTGCGCGCATCGTGACCCGGGCAACCGGCAAGGCACGCGCGGGAGAGAGCCCCCGAACCCGTCCCTGGAGGATCGGGCAGGGGGCCGCCGAAGGAGCAACCGCCCCGGAATCTCTCAGGCAGAAGGACCGCGCGGGCCAAACGATACTCTGGAAAGCAGGCGCGCTTTCAGCGTGCCTCACCGAAGGGGTAAGTCCGGCGTCTCGGCGCCGGGAGAAGCTCTCAGGTTCCGTGACAGAGGGGGTGAACGGATCATCGCGGGGAGCGTTCCCGCGCCCTTCGCCCTTTCTACCGGAAGAAGCCCGATGAGCGACGACGATTTCGAGGAACCGCCGATCCAGACGCTGCCGCTCGATGCCTGGCATCGCGCGAAGGGCGGCCGCATGGTCGAGTTCGCCGGCTATCACATGCCTGTCCAGTATGAAGGCATCATGGCCGAGCATCTGTGGACGCGCGAATCCGCCGGCCTGTTCGACGTGAGCCACATGGGCCAGCTCACCTTCACCGGCGATGGCGTGGTCGCGGCGCTGGAGGCGCTGATGCCGGCCGATATCGCCGGCCTCGCCTTCAACCGCGCGCGCTATTCGCTGCTGCTCGACGCGGCGGGCGGCATCCTCGACGACCTGATGCTGACGCGGCAGGCGGACGACCGCATCTATATGGTCGTCAACGGCGCGACCAAATATGACGACATCGGCCATATCATCGAGCATCTGCCCGACGCGGTGACGCTCAACCTGATGGACGATCATGCGCTGCTCGCGGTGCAGGGGCCGAAGGCGGTCGGTGCGCTGGCGCGCATCGTTCCCGGCGTCGAGGCATTGGTGTTCATGCAGGCCGCGCCGTTCGAATGGCAGGGGCATGCGCTGTGGATCAGCCGCTCCGGCTATACCGGCGAGGACGGGTTCGAGATTTCGGTCCCGGCCGACGCCGCCGAGGCGCTGGCCGACGCGCTGGTCGCGCAGCCGGAGGTCAGGCCGATCGGCCTCGGCGCGCGCGATTCGCTGCGGCTGGAGGCGGGGCTGCCGCTCTACGGCCACGATCTGTCGCCCGAGACGACGCCGGTGATGGCCGATCTCGGCTTCGCCCTGTTCAAGCGCCGCCGTGAGGCGGGCGACTTCCCCGGCGCCGAGCGCATCCTGCTGGAGCGCGAGAACGGCCCGGCGGCGAAGCGCGTCGGCCTGCTGGTCGAGGGGCGCCAGCCGGTGCGCGAGGGAGCGTCGGTGCTCGATGCCGATGGCAGCGACGTGGGCAAGGTCACGTCGGGCGGCTTCGCGCCGACGGTCGGCGCGCCGATCGCGATGGCCTATGTGCCGCCCGCACTCGCCGTGCCGGGCACGCATATCCAGCTCACCCAGCGCGGCAAAGTCCACAACGCGACCGTGACGCCCATGCCTTTCGTTCCCCACCGTTACTTCCGAGGAGTGAAGTGAGATGAGCCGTTATTTCAGCGAAGACCATGAGTGGATCGACGTCGACGGTGAGGTCGGCACGGTCGGCATCACCGATTATGCGCAGGGCCAGCTCGGCGACATCGTGTTCGTCGAGGTGCCGGAGGAAGGCAAGGCGCTGTCGAAGAACGACGACGCCGCCGTGGTCGAGAGCGTGAAGGCGGCGAGCGACGTCTATGCGCCCGTCTCCGGCACGGTGGTCGAGGGCAATCCGGCGCTGGCCGACGAGCCGGGCCTGGTCAACACCGATCCGGAGGGCGAGGGCTGGTTCTTCAAGATCACCCTGTCCGACCCGTCCGAGCTGGACGGGTTGATGGACGAAAACGCTTATGAGGCGTTCGTCGCCAAGCTGTGATCCGGCGATGACCGTCTCCCCCGCCTCCGACTGGAGCCCCGAGGCTTACGCCGCCAACGCCGGTTTCGTGCCGGCGCTGGGGCAGCCGGTGGTCGCGCTGCTCGCGCCGCGCGCGGGGGAGCGAATCCTCGATGTCGGCTGCGGCGATGGCGTGCTGACCGCCGAAATCGCCGCGACCGGCGCGGAGGTGGTCGGGGTCGACGCCTCGCCCGCGATGATCGCGGCGGCGCGCGGGCGCGGGCTGGATGCGCGGGTGATGAGCGGCGAGGCGCTGGACTTCGCGGGCGAGTTCGATGCCGCCTTCTCCAATGCCGCGCTGCACTGGATGCGCGATGCCGATGCGGTGGCGCGCGGCGTGATGCGCGCGCTGAGGCCCGGCGCGCGCTTCGTCGGCGAGATGGGCGGCGGAGGAAATTGCGCCGCGCTGTGGGAGGGCATCGATGCGGAGCTTGCCGCGCGCGGCCATGCGATCCCGGACAGCGCGCGGCACTGGTATCCCTCCGTCGCGGCATTCACCCGCGTCTATGCCGACGCCGGCTTCACCGACATCGCCGCCACGCTGATCCCGCGCCCGACGCCGCTGCCCGGCGGCGTGAAGGGCTGGGTCGCCACCTTCATGACCGGCGCGTTCGATGCCGCCGGGATCGACCCCGCCGCGCAGCCCGCGATCGCCGAGGCGATCGAGGCGCGGCTCGCCGACCGGCTGCGCGGGCCGGACGGTGAGTGGATAGCCGATTATGTCCGCCTGCGCTTCACGATGAGAAAGCCCGACTGATGCGTTACCTGCCCCTCACCCAGCCCGACCGCGAGGCAATGCTCGCGGCGATCGGCGCGTCCGGGATCGACGACCTGTTCGTCGACGTGCCCGAATCCGTCCGCCTCGCCGGCCCGATCGCCGGCCTGCCCGGCCACGCCAGCGAACTGGCGGTCGAGCGCCACATGACGGCGCTGGCGCGCAGGAACATGGCGGCCGGCGACGGCCCGTTCTTCCTCGGCTGCGGCGCCTACCGCCACCATGTGCCGGCGAGCGTGGACCATATCATCCAGCGTGGCGAGTTCCTGACCGCCTATACGCCCTATCAGCCGGAGATCGCGCAGGGCACGCTGCAGATGCTGTTCGAGTTCCAGACGCAGGTCGCCCGCCTGCTCGGAACGGACGTGGCCAACGCCAGCATGTATGACGGCTCGACCGCCTGCTGGGAGGCGATCGGCATGGCGCGACGCATCACGAAGCGGGGCAAGGCGATCCTGTCCGGCGGGCTGCACCCGCATTACGTGTCGGTCGCGAAGACGATGGCGAAATACACCGGCGATGCGCTGGACTTGTCGCTGCCGGTGCTGACCGCCGAGAGCGATATCGACGCGCTGATCGCGAAGATCGACGGCGATACGTCGTGCGTCGTGGTGCAATATCCCGACATCCTCGGCCGCATCGCGGACCTGCGCCCGCTCGCCGACGCCTGCCATGCGCAGAAGGCGCTGCTGGTCGCGGTGGTGACGGAGCCGGTGGCGTTGGGCGCGATCCGCTCGCCGGGCGAGATGGACGCCGATATCGTGGTGGGCGAGGGTCAGTCGCTCGGCGTCGGCCTCCAGTTCGGCGGGCCTTACGTCGGCCTGTTCGGCTGCAAGGACAAATATGTCCGCCAGATGCCGGGGCGGCTGTGCGGCGAGACGGTGGATGCTGACGGCCGGCGCGGCTTCGTGCTGACGCTTTCCACGCGCGAGCAGCATATCCGGCGCGAGAAGGCGACCTCGAACATCTGCACCAATTCGGGGCTCTGCGCCTTGGCCTTCTCGATCCACATGACCTTGCTGGGCGAGGCGGGCCTGCGCGCGCTGGCGGCGACCAACCACGCCGGCGCGGTGGTCGCGGCGGAGCGGCTGGCGAAGGTGCCGGGCGTGCGGCTGGTGAACGACACCTTCTTCAACGAGTTCACGCTCGATCTCGGCAAGGAGGCGCGCCCGATCGTCCGCGCGCTGGCGGAGAAGGGCGTGCTGGCCGGCGTGTCGCTCGGCCGGCTCTATCCGGGCGTCGAGAGTCTCGCCAACGGGCTGGTCGTCGCGGTGACGGAGACGACCACGCCGGAGGATGTCGAGACACTCGCCAACGCGATCGAGGAGGTGCTGGCATGACCGCGATCAACCAGAGCGGCTGGCGTCCCACGACGCCCGCGCAGGGCGGCAACGCAGCTCCCACCTTCACCGGCAACAAGGCGTTGATGCTGGAGGAGCCGCTGATCTTCGAGATCGGCGGCAGCGAGACGAGCGGGGTGGAGATCGCCCCGCCCGCCACCAATGTGAACCGCCTCGGCGGCCTCGCGCGCTCCGCGCCGATCGGCCTGCCGGGCCTCAGCGAGCCGGAGACGGTGCGGCACTACACCCGCCTCAGCCGGCAGAATTACGCGATCGACCTCGGGCTGTTCCCGCTCGGCTCGTGCACGATGAAGCACAATCCGCGCCTCAACGAGAAGATGGCGCGGCTGCCGGGCTTCGCGGATGTCCACCCGCTCCAGCCGATCGACACGGTGCAGGGCGCGCTGGAGGTGATCCAGCAACTCGCGCACTGGCTGGTGACGCTGACGGGGATGCACTCGGTCGCGATGAGCCCGAAGGCGGGCGCGCATGGCGAGCTGTGCGGCATCCTCGCGATCAAGGCGGCGCTGGAGAAGCGCGGCGAGGGGCATCGCAAGGTGATCCTCGTCCCCGAGAGCGCGCACGGCACCAACCCCGCCACCGCCGCCTTCGCCGGCTTCTCGGTGGAGGACATCCCCGCCGACGCCGACGGCCGCGTCGATACGGCGGCGCTGAAGGCCCGGCTGGGGCCGGACGTGGCCGGGGTGATGATAACGAACCCCAACACCTGCGGCCTGTTCGAGCGCGACCTCAAGACGATCTCGGAAGCGGTTCACGCGGCCGGCGGCTACGTCTATTGCGACGGCGCGAACTTCAACGCGATCGTCGGCCGGGTGCGGCCGGGCGATCTCGGCGTCGATGCGATGCACATCAATTTGCACAAGACCTTTTCCACCCCGCATGGTGGCGGCGGGCCGGGGTCCGGGCCGGTGGTGTTCTCCGAGCGGCTCACCCCCTTCGCGCCGCTGCCGTTCGTCGAGAAGCAGGGCGATCACTTCGTCCTCGTCGAGGAGGAGACGGCGCAGGATCACCATGCCGACAGCTTCGGCCGGATGACCGCCTTCCACGGGCAGATGGGGATGTTCACCCGTGCGCTCACCTATATCCTCAGCCACGGCGCGGATGGGCTGCGGCAGGTGGCGGAGGATGCGGTGCTCAACGCCAATTATGTGCTGCGCTCGCTGGACGATGTGCTCGACGCGCCGTTCGCGGCGTCCGGGCCGTGCATGCACGAGGCGATCTTCTCCGACCGGGGCTTCGCGGAAGGCTTCTCCACGATCGACGTCGCCAAGGCGCTGATCGACGAGGGCTTCCACCCGATGACGATGTATTTCCCGCTCGTCGTCCACGGCGCGATGCTGGTCGAGCCGACCGAGACCGAGAGCAAGGCGACGCTCGATCAATTCATCGGCGCGCTGCGCTCGGTCGCGGAACGGGCGCGGGCGGGCGACGAGACGTTGCGCACCGCGCCGCATTTCGCGCCGCGCAGCCGGCTCGACGAGACGCTGGCGGCGCGCAAGCCGAAGCTCGTCTGGCAGGAGCCGGAAACGGCGGCGGTCGCCGCCGAATAGCATACCCACAATTCGGCGCCGGCCCGTTTCGGGCTGGCGCCGTAGCGCGCTTCGTGCCAACCCGTTCTTCTAAAAAGGAGGAGAGGGCAATGGCGTTGAGCACGCGCATCACGGAAATGCTGGGGATCGAGAAGCCGATCATCCAGGCGGCGATGGGCTGGATCGCGCGCGCGCAACTTTCCTCCGCCGTGTCGAACGCTGGCGGCATGGGGATCATCGAGACCTCGTCTGGCGAACTGGACGCGGTGCGCGAGGAAATCCTCAAGATGCGCCAGCTCACCGACAAGCCGTTCGGCGTGAACGTCGCGCAGGCCTTCGTCCGCGATCCCGACATCATCCGCTTCGTGATCGACCAGGGGGTGAAGTTCGTCACCACCTCCGCCGGTGATCCGATGAAATATACCGCGATGCTGAAGGACGCGGGGCTGACCGTGTTCCACGTCGTCCCCAATCTCGCGGGTGCATTGCGCGCGGTGGAGGCGGGGGTGGACGGCCTGATCGTCGAGGGCGGCGAGGGCGGCGGGTTCAAGAATCCGAAGGACGTCTCCACGATGGTATTGGTGCCGCAGGTGGTGGAGGCGGTCGACGTGCCCGTCGTCGCGGCCGGCGGGATCATGGATGGCAAGACGATGGCGGCCGCCTTCGCGCTCGGCGCGGAGGGCGTGCTGATGGGCACGCGCATCCTCTCCTCCGCCGAAAGCCCGGTGCACGAGAACTGGAAGCAGGCGATCCTCGACGCCGACGCGACCGATACCGTGTTCCTCAACCGCAAGGGGCCGGGGCCGGCGCTCCGCGCACTGCGCACCGCACGCTCGACGCGGATCGCGGCGGAGGGCTCGCCCAATATCTTCGGCGAGTTCGCCGACACACGGAAGGTCTATTTCGAGGGCGATCTGGAGGCGGGCATCGCGCTCACCGGGCAGGTCGCCGGACGCATCCATGAGGTGAAGCCGGTCGCGCAAATCCTGGACGAGACGATGCGCGAATATGCGGCGGTGGTGGCGGGCCTGCCGCGCGGCTGATTGCCGCGATCGCCGCTTAATCCCACCCCGCCAGTTCCGCCAGCCATGCCGCCGCCGTGCCGTCGCTGGGCGCGCGCCAGTCGCCGCGCGGGCTGAGCGCGCCGCCGGCAGATACCTTTGGCCCGTTGGGCAGCGCCGAACGCTTGAACTGACTGATGCGGAAGAAGCGGTGGAGGAATTTCTCCAGCCATGCCCGGATCGTGTCGAGATCATAGGCCACCCGCGCCGCTTCTGGCATACCCTCCGGCCAGCGCCCGGCCTCGGCGTCGCGCCACGCGTGCCAGGCGAGGAACAGGATCTTCGACGGGGCGAGGCCGTAGCGGATCACATGATGCGCGAAGAAATCGTTGAGCGCGTAAGGGCCGATCCGCGCCTCCGTGCTCTGGATCGCGCCGCCCGCATCGGCGGGCACCAGCTCCGGGCTGATCTCGGTGGCGAGGATCGCCTCCAGCACCGCGTCGGTCTCGGGGTCGTATTGGTCGGTCGCGATGCACCAGCGGATCAGGAACTGGATCAGCGTCTTGGGCACGCCGGCGTTGACGCCGTAATGGCTCATCTGGTCGCCGACGCCATAGGTGCACCAGCCGAGCGCCAGTTCCGACAGGTCGCCGGTGCCGACGACGATGCCGTCGCGCTGGTTGGCGAGGCGGAACAGGTAATCGGTGCGCAGCCCGGCCTGCACGTTCTCGAACGTTACGTCATAGGCCGGCTCGCCGTTCGCGAAGGGATGGCCGATATCCTCCAGCATCCGGCGCGCGGCGGGGCGGATGTCGATCTCCTCCGCCGTCACGTCGAGCGCGCGCATCAGCTTCCACGCGTTGCCCTTCGTGCCCTCGCTGGTGGCGAAGCCGGGCATGGTCACCCCGAGGATATCGGCGCGCGGCCGCCCGAGCCGGTCGAGCGCCTTGGCCGCGACGATCAGCGCGTGGGTGGAATCGAGCCCGCCGGAGACGCCGATCACCAGCCGCTTCGCGCCGGTCGCCTCCAGCCGTTTCGCCAGCGCCTCGACCTGGATGTTGAAGGCTTCGTAGCAATCCGCGTCGCGCTTCTCCGGCGTGTTCGGCACGAACGGGAAGCGGCGCAGCGCGCGGCGCAGGCCGACATCGGCGAAATCGGGCTGGTGCGCGAAGCCGACGCGGCGAAAGCGCGTTTCCGGATGGCCGGCGAGCGCGGCGGCGTCGTTGAACGTGCCGAAGCGGGTGCGCTCCTGCGTCAGCCGCTCGCAATCCACGTCGGCGACGCACAGTTCGGGATCGTGCCCGAACCGCGCCGATTCCGCGAGCAGTTCGCCAAGCTCGTGGATCGTGCCCTGTCCGTCCCATGCGAGGTCGGTGGTGCTTTCCCCCGGCCCGGCGGCGGCATAGACATAGGCGCAGAGCGCGCGCGCCGATTGCGCCGCCGACAGCATCGCCCGCTCGCGCGCCTTGCCGATCGTGATGTTCGAGGCGGAAAGGTTGCAGCACACCAGAGCCCCGGCCAGCGCGCCGAGCGTCGAGGGCGGGGTCGGCGCCCAATAATCCTCGCAGATCTCCGCGTGGAAGACGAAGTGCGGCAGGTCGCTCGCGGCGAAGATCAGGTCCGTGCCGAACGGCACCTCCTCGCCGCCGATCGCGATCGTCAGCCCGGCAAGGCCCGCGCCGGACGCGAACCAGCGCTTCTCGTAATATTCGCGGTAATTGGGCAGGAAGGTCTTGGGCACCACGCCCAGCACGCGCCCGCGCGCGATCGCCACCGCGCAATTGTACAGCCGCCCGTTACGCGCCAGCGCCGCGCCGACCAGCAGCACCGGCCTCAGGTCGCGCGTCGCTTCCGTCACCGCTTCCAGCGCGGCCAGCGTCGCCGCCTGCTGCGCGGATTGCAGGTGGAGGTCGTCGATCGCATAGGAGGTGAGGTTCAGCTCCGGAAAGACGACGAGATCGACCGCCTGATCGTGTGCGCTGTGCGCCAGCGCGATCGTCGCCTGTGCATTGGCGGCGGCGTCTCCGACCGAGGCGCGCGGGGTGGCCGCCGCGACGCGCAGCAGGCGATGGGCGTGGATTGAACGGAATGCCGGCTTCATCTCTCCCCGGTCTAACGTGCTTTGCACCTGCCCGCCAGTTCGGTGCTTTTCGCGATGGGTTGAAAGGGATAGTGAGGTTGTCGATGGACGACCCGTCGACAGACGTGCGCAGGGTTGCCCGGCAATTCGCCGGCGGCGGCGCATTGGGCGAGATGATGCTGGCGAAGGACTGGTCGTCGTCGCCGCTCGGCCCGATCGAGCATTGGCCGCCCGCGCTGGTGGGTGCGGTGGGGCTGATCCTTCCCGCCGCCGCCGAGATCGTGTTGTTCTGGGGGCCGGATTACGTCGCGCTCTACAACGATGCCTATGCGCCGACGATCGGCGACAAGCATCCCGCCGCGCTCGGCCGCCCGGCGCGCGAAGCATGGAGCGAATTGTGGGACGATCTGGAGCCGCTGCTCGCCCACGTCCGCGCCACCGGCGAGACGTTCCACGCGAAGGACCGCCCCTTCTACATCGAGCGCGCGGGCTACGGCGAGGAGGTGTTCTTCGACGTATCCTATTCCCCCGTTCGGGATGACGACGGCGCGATCGGCGGGGTGCTGTGCATCGTCTCCGAAACCACCGCGCAGGTGCGCGCGGCCCGCGCGCTGGCGGACGATCGCGCGCGGCTGGCGCAGATGTTCGAGGAGGCGCCCGGCTTCATCGTCGTGCTGCGCGGGCGGGACCATGTCGTAGAGCTGGCCAATCGCGCGTTCCGCGACCTGATCGGCGAGCGCGAGGGCGGCATCGTCGGGCGCGCCGCGCGCGACGTGCTGCCGGAGATCGCGACGCAGGGCTATCTGGAACGGCTCGATGCGGTGTGGGCGAGCGGCGAATCCTATCGCGAGAACGGCTCCGCGGCGCGATTGCGCCGCCGCCGGGACGCGGAGGCGGAGACCCGCTACGTCGATTTCCTGTTCCAGCCGCTGGTCGACGCCACCGGCGCGGTGACGGGCGTGTTCGTGCAGGGCACCGACGTCACCGACCGCCACCGCGCCGAGCGCGCGCTGGCGCTGAGCCGCGAATCGCTGGAGCTGGCGGCGGAAGCGGCGGGGATCGGCACCTGGGACATCCATTTGCCCGAGCGGCAAAGCCTGTGGTCCGACCGGGCCAAGGCGATCTACGGCTTCGCGCCCGATCATCCGATGACGCTGGACGATTATTACGCCCATCTCCATCCCGCCGACGAGGCGGCCGTCCGCGCCAGCCTGGAGGCGGCGGTGGACCCGGCGCGACGCGAGCCGCTCGACATCGAGTTCCGCGTCCGGCGGGCCGACGACGGCGAGTTGCGCTGGCTGGCGGCGACCGGGCGCGGCATCTTCGAGGGCGACCGCTGCGTCCGCGCGGCCGGCACGGTGATCGACATCACCCGCCGCCGGCAGGAGCGCGAGGCGCTGCGCGAGAGCGAGGCGCGCTTCCGCAACCTTTCGGATTCGCTGCCCGCGCTGGTCTGGCAGACCGACGAGAAGGGCGAGATCGTCTTCGCCAACCAGTTCTTCGAGACCTTCCTCGGCATATCCCCGGCGGAGATCGTCCGCGAAGGCTGGACGCGGCTCTACCTGCCGGAGGATCGTGCCGTGATGGCGGCGATCCGCGCGCAGGCGGATATCGAGCGCCGGCCGATGGGCGGCGACCTGCGCCTGCGGACCGCGCGCGGCGAATCGCGCTGGGTCCACACGGAGGCGCGGCCGCGCATCATCGACGGCAGCTATCGAGGCTATATCTGCTGCGCCGTCGACGTGAGCGAGGCGCATCTCGCGGGCGAAGCCTCCGAGCGCCGTGTCGCCGAGCGTACCCGCGAACTGACCGAGCAGATCGCCGAGCGTCAGCGGGTCGAGGCGGCGCTGCATCAGATGCAGCGGCTGGAGGCGGTGGGGCAGCTCACCTCCGGCGTGGCGCACGATTTCAACAACCTGCTCACCGTCGTGCTCGGCAATATCGCGATGCTGGAACGGACGCTGGGCGAGACGGCCGACGCGCGCGACCGGCAGCGGCTGGAGCATGTGCGCATGGCCGCCGAGCGTGGCGCGGCGCTGACCGCGCAGCTGCTCGCCTTCTCGCGCCGCCAGCGGCTCGAGGCGAAGGTGGTCGAGCTGAACCAGACGATCGCCGGGATGCGCGAACTGATGGAGAGCACGCTGGGCCGCGCGATCACCATCGACATGCGGCTGGCGGACGAATTGTGGCACGCGCTGGTCGATCCGACGCAGTTTGAACTGGTGGTGCTGAACCTCGCGATCAACGCGCGCGACGCGATGGGCACGGCCGGCGGCACGCTCACGCTCGCCACCGGCAATGTGGCGCTGGCTCGCTCCGCCTCGCCGGACGAGCCGCCGGCAGGCGATTATGTGGTCGTCTCCGTCTCAGACACCGGCGAGGGGATGAGCGCGGAGGTGCGCGCGCGCGTGTTCGAGCCGTTCTTCACCACCAAGGAGGTGGGCAAGGGATCGGGGCTGGGGCTGGCGCAGGTCTATGGCTTCGTCAAGCAATCGGGCGGCGGGATCGGGATCGAGACCGCGCCGGGCGAGGGGACGACGGTGAGCATCTACCTGCCGCGCGCCGCGGCGCCGCTTCATCCGGGCGCGAGCGAGCCGGCGGCGGCCGGGAGTTGCTCGATCATGGGGCGCACCGTGCTGGTGCTGGACGACGACGCGCACGTCCGCGCGGTGACGGCGCAGGAATTGCGCGACGCCGGCGCGCTGGTGATCGAGGCGGCGGACGGCCCGCGCGCGCTGGGCGTGGTGGAGCGCGACATGGTGCTCGACGCGGTGGTGGTCGATTTCGCGATGCCGGGGATGAACGGTGCGGAGTTCGCCGCGCAGGCGCGCGGCCTGCGGCCCGGCCTGCCGGTGCTGTTCGTCACCGGCTACGCCGACCTGCGCGCGCTGGCGCATGTCGGCGATGATGCGGTGATCCAGAAGCCCTATCCCAGCGGCGCCGTTTCCCGCCGGCTGGGCGAGATGCTGGCGGGATAGGGTCCGGACGTCAGCGCGGACAGGTCGAGGCGGCGGTCGCGTCGAGATCGAGGCAGCGCCCGTCGAGGCCGTTCACCTCCAGCCCCACCGTCGCGGCGAGCGTCGGCACGATATCGACCGTTTCGACCGACAACGGCTGTTCGAACCCGGCGATGCCCTTGCGCCAGAACAGGATCGGCACGCGGCGATCGTAATCCCACGGGCTGCCGTGCGTCTCGACATAGCCGGGGCCGGGCGCCGGGATCGGCGTGACGCGCGGCTTGAGCAGCAACAGGAAATCGCCCGACCGCTCCGGGTCATAGGAGGCGCGCGCGCGTTCCAGCAGCGTCCAGGTTTCCGGCGGCCCCTTGGGCATCGGCGTCGCGGCGATCTGCTCGCGGGTCGGCACCGCGGCGATCTGCGGCATCGCGGAATAGCGCTTCACCGCCGCCGCGATCACCGCCGCGCGTTTCGCGGCGGGCACGTCGCTGGAGACATAGACGTCGCCCTCGCCGCCGATCAGCACCGGGCCGGCGATGCCCAGTTCCTTGCCGATCGCCTCGCCCACCGTCTTGGGGGAGAGCGCAGGATCGACCCGCGTCTCCATCGGCATGGCATGTTCGCGCTGCCGTTCGGTCATGTCGTGCGCGCCGTGGTCGGCGGTCAGCACCACCTCGTAATCGACGCCCAGCCCGTCGAGCGCGTCGAAGAAGGTCTCCAGCGACAGGTCCAGCTCGTTCATCTGGATGCACATCTCGCTGCCCTGCGTGCCGTTGGCGTGGCCGACATAATCGGTCGCGGAAAGGCCGACGATCAGCAGGTCCGGCGCCGCGCCGGTGCCGAGCTTCATGTCGTGCGCGAGGCCATAGGCGATGCCGAGCACCGCGCTGTCGATCGCCGGCGACGCGCGGAACGCCTTCGCGTCGCCCGCCGCACGCTCGAACCGTCCGGTGCCGAGCGTCTGGCTGCCGACCTGGATCGGCCGCGCGATCGCCGCGCACCAGCCGGGCAGCGGCAGCGGCCCCTGCGGCCTGGCGATCAACTCCGCCACCGCCGTCCGCGCCCGCGCCACCGTCGGCGGCACCGCGCGCCCGGCATAGGAGGCGAAGGTCTTGCCGTCCCAGAACCACAATTCTTCGACCTTGTGGCCGCCCATCATGATCGCCGCGCGATCCTTGCCCGCGACCGACACGACGCGCGTGGCGGGATAGGCGGCCTTCATCATCTCGCCCAGCGTCGGCACCTTCAGGTGCAGGTCGGAGGCAGTGTAATTATTGTGGTCGCTGCCGGGAACGCGCTCGTCCTCCGCGCAATAGACCATCTTGTCAGGCCGGCCCGCCTTCTGGTCCAGCCAGTTGTTGGCGATGATCCCGGTATGCGCCGGGCGCATCCCCGTGAGGATCGTCGAATGGCCGGGGCAGGTCTCGGTCGCGGCGTGGCTCTGGTAGCCGGAGGGGAAGACGACGCCCTGCAACAGCCGCGCGAAGCCGCCGGTGAAGCGGTTGCGATATTGCGCGAACAGGTCGGCGGAGAACTGGTCGACCGAGATGGCGACGATCAGCTTCGGCGCGGCGCGCGGCCCCGCCGCCTCGGCGACCGGCGCGGCGGGCGCGGCCTGCTGCGCGAACGCCGGGGCGGTGAAGGCGGCAGCGATCAGGGCAATCGGCAGGGCGAGGGGAGCGGCGATCCGCACTTTCATCTTCGGTCCTTGGTGCAAAGCGTTGGCGGGCACGGTATGTCCGCGCCATGATGGCGAGGCAAGCATGGTTGGGGCGGTTATCGGCCCTTTTGGTCGGGCTGATGACGTTGCTCGCGCTGCCCGCCGCCGCCGCGCCGCATGTCGCGATGCGGCTGGTGGCGGAGACGGCGCGGCCGGCGGCGGGCGGCACGGTGACGCTCGCCTTCGACGCCGCGCCCGCGCCCGGCTGGCACGCTTATTGGCAGAACCCCGGCGACGCGGGCGTCGGCACACGGCTGGAATGGAAGCTGCCGGCCGGCGCGGCGGCGGGCGAGCTGCGCTATCCGGTGCCGCAGCGGCTGCTGATCGCCGGGCTGATGAACTATGTGTTCGAGCGGCCGTTCGCGATGCTGGTCGATCTCAAGGTGCCGGCCGGGCTGGCGGCGGGCGCGCGGCTGCCGATCACCGTGAAGGCGGACTATCTGGTCTGCACCGACGACCTGTGCGTGCCCGAGACGCAGACGCTGGAGGCAGTGTTGACGGTCGGCGATGGTGCACCCGATCCGGCGCTGCGTGCGCGGTTCGACGCGTGGCGGCGCGCGCTGCCGCAGCCGCTCGGCGCGACGGCGACATGGCAGGCGCGCGGCGGCGTCTTCCGGCTCGGCGTGCCCTTCCCGGCGGAGGCGTCGCTGGACCAGCCCTATTTCTATCCGGCCGCGAGCGGCGCGGTCGATTTCGCCGCCCCGCAGAAAGTGACGCGCGACGGCGACCGACTCGTGATCGAGACGAAGGCCGCCGCGAACCTCGCGCGCGGCCGGATCGAGGGCGTGCTGGCGACCGGCGACGGGCGCGGGCTGGCGATCATCGCGGAGCCGGGCAATGTCGCGCCCGCCGCCGGCGGGGAGGGGGCGTGGGGCGCGGCGCTCGCGGCCTTCGCCGGGGCGGTGCTCGGCGGCCTGTTGCTCAACATCATGCCCTGCGTCTTCCCGATCCTGAGCCTCAAGGCGCTGAGCCTCGCGCGCGCGGGCGAGACGGAGCGCGGCGCGCGGCGTGAGGCGGTGGCCTATGCGGCGGGGGTGATCCTCGTCTGTCTCGCGCTGGGCGGCACGTTGCTTGCGTTGCGGGCGGGTGGGGCGGCGGTCGGCTGGGCGTTCCAGTTGCAGGACCCGCGCGTGATCGGCGCGCTGCTGCTGCTCGTCGCCGGGATCGCGCTCAACCTCGCGGGGCTGTTCGAGCTGCCGGCGCCGCGCTTCGCGGGCCGCTCCGGCGCGACCGGCGCGTTCGCCACCGGCGCCCTTGCGGCGTTCGTTGCCACCCCCTGTACCGGCCCCTTCATGGGCGCTGCGCTGGGAGCGGCGCTGGTGCTGCCGACGGCGGCGGCGCTGATGGTGTTTGCCGGCCTCGGCTTCGGCATCGCATTGCCGTTCCTGCTGATCGGCTTCGTCCCCGCGCTACGGCGGCGGCTGCCGAAGCCGGGGGCGTGGATGGCGCGGGTGCGGCGTATCCTGTCGGTGCCGATGTTCCTCACCGCGCTCGCGCTCGGCTGGGTGCTGTGGCGGCAGGCGGGGAGCATCGGCTTGATGGTCGCGCTGATCGCGCTGGCGTTGTTGCTGGTCGGCCTGTGGCTGACCGGGCGGGCGCAGCACGCCGGGCGGGAGCGCGCGTGGTGGCCGGCGCTGATCGGCGTTCCGGCGGCGCTGGTCGCGGTGGCGTTGCTCCATTCCGGTGCCGCCGCACCCTCCGCCGCGATTGCGGGCGCGCAGCCGTTCAGCGAGGCGCGGCTCGCCGCGTTGCGCGCGGAGGGGCGGCCGGTGTTCGCCTATTTCACCGCCGACTGGTGCCTCACCTGCAAGGTCAACGAAAAGACCTCGATTGAGACGGAGAAGGTCGCGCGTGCGTTCCGGCACGGCAAGGTGGCGGTGCTGGTCGGCGACTGGACGGACGGCAACCCGGCGCTCGGCCGCTTCATCGAGGCGAACAACCGCGCCGGCGTGCCGCTCTACCTGTGGTACGCCCCCGGCGCGCCGGCCCCGCGCGTCCTGCCGCAATTGCTGACGCCGGACATGCTCGTGGCATTGCCCGGCAATGGCTCCTAGGCGAGGGCCGCCTCGTCCTCCGGCAGCAGCGCCCAGCCGCGCGGGCCGAGGATCTCCAGCGGGCGATAGCGCGTCTTGTATTCCATCCGCGCCGATCCCTTCACCCAATAGCCGAGATAGACATAGGGCAGGCCGGCGGTGCGTGCGCGCAGGATATGGTCGAGGATGATGAGGTTGCCCAGCCCCGGCCGATCCTCGCGGTCGGCGGCGAAGAAGCTGTAGATCATCGACAGCCCGTCCGCCTGCCGGTCGGTCAGGCAGGCGCCGATCAGCTTGCCCTGCGCGCCGTTCACCGAAGGTTCGCGATATTCGACGATCACCGAGTTGACCGGCGATTGCTCGATCATGTCGGCATAATCGGTGTCGTCCATCCCCGCCATGCCGCCGCCGGGATGACGCGCGGCGAGATAGCGGCGGAGGAGCTGGTACTGCTCGTCGGTCGCCCATGGGCGGCAGGCGGTCACTTCCAGATCGGCGTGGCGTCGGATCAGCTTGCGCTGTGTGCCGTTGGCCACGAAATCATGCGCCACGACGCGCACCGAGACGCAGGCCGAGCATCCCGCGCAGGACGGGCGATAGGCAACCGACTGGCTGCGCCGGAAGCCGATCCGGCCCAGCGCGTCGTTCAGCTCGTTGGCGTGCGGGCCGGAAAGCTCGGTGAATACCTTCCGCTCCTGCCGCCCCGGCAGATAGGGGCACGGCGCGGGGCTGGTCACGAAGAAGCGCGGAAAGCGAAATGGCGCCGTCACCGACGTTTATCCCCTGAGCCGGCGCGATGATCCGCGCCGTCCCCGAGGATATGCGACCTCGCCGCAATCGTGAAAAGGTCGTTAACCACGAATGGAGGTTAACGCGCCCGCCCGTGCCGTTCCAGAGGGAAGAGAGAGCCTCGCTTCAGGCGGGCTCGACCGGGTTCACCTCATATCCGCCGTCGCGCAGTGCCGCCATCAGCCGGTCGAGATGCCCGCGATCGCGCGCCTCGCATTCGATGTCGGCGATCAGGCCCTTCGCCGGCAGCGAGGTGAACACGCGCTGGTGATAGACCTCGATAATGTTGACGCGCTGCTCGTCGAAGATGCGCGCGACATTGTAAAGCGCGCCGGGCTGGTCCTTCAGCCGGATGCGCAGCCGCGCCAGCCGGCCGGAGCGGGCGAGATCGCGCAGCAGCACGTTGGCGAGCAGTCGCGTGTCGATATTGCCGCCGCACAGCACCACGCCCACCGTCTTGCCGCGAAAGCGGTCGCCGTGCTGCATCAGCGCGGCGAGGCCGGCGGCGCCCGCACCCTCCACCACCGTCTTCTCGATCTGGAGCAGCAGGCTCACCGCTTCCTCCAGGTTGCGCTCGGAGACGAGCAGGATGTCGTCGACCAGCGCCTCCACGATCCGCGAGGTGATGCCGCCCGGCTCCTTCACCGCGATGCCCTCGGCCAGCGTGTCGCCGGCGCAGGGCAGGTCGGTGTGGTGGATGCGGTTGTACATCGACGGGAACAGCTCCGCCTGCACCCCGATCACCTCCACCGCGCGGCGCGGCGCGGCGGCGGCGACGGTGGCCATGCCGGAGATGAGGCCGCCGCCGCCGATCGGCGTGATGAACGTGTCGATCCCCGGCACGTCCTCCAGCATCTCGAGCGCCACCGTGCCCTGCCCCGCGATCACGCGCGGATCGTCGAACGGGTGGACGAAGGTATAGCCCTCGCTCGCCTCCATCGTGCGGGCATGGGCATAGGCCGCGTCGAACGTGTCGCCTTCCAGCACCACGGTCGCGCCGTGGCCCTGCGTCTGCGTCACCTTCACGATCGGCGTGGTCTTCGGCATGACGATCGTCGCCGGCACGCCGAGCCGGTTGGCGTGATAGGCGAGGCCCTGCGCGTGATTGCCCGCCGAGGCCGCGATCACGCCGCGCGCCTTCGCCTCGTCCGAAAGCTGGAGCAGCGTGTTGAGCGCGCCGCGCTCCTTGTAGGCGGCGGTGAACTGGAGGTTCTCGAACTTCAGATAGACGTTCGCTCCGGTGAGCTGCGACAGCGTCTTGCTGATCAGCGTCGGCGTGCGCACGATCGAGTCGCGAATCCGCATGTGCGCTGCGCGCACGTCGTCGATGGTGACGGGAAGGGATTCGCTGCTCGTCGCAAGGCTTGCCAACATAACCTCCATGAAGTGCCGCAACAGGCGCGGCGGAGAGGGAAGCCGCCTAGACCATCTGGCGCGCCGTGGAAACTCCGCCTAATCCCCACGCCCATGAGGATCGCATTCATCGGCACCGGCGTCATGGGCGCCCCGATGGCCGGGCATCTCGCCCGCGCCGGACACGACATCGTCGTCTATAACCGCACCCGCGCGAAGGCGGAGGCGACCGGGCTGGAGGTCGCGGATACCCCCGCCGCCGCGGCGGCGGGTGCCGACGCGGTGGCGACATGCGTCGGCAATGACGGCGATCTGGAGCAGGTGACGCTCGGGCCGGACGGCGCCTTCGCCGCGATGCGCGCGGATGCGGTGTTCATCGACCACACCACCGTCTCCGCCGATATCGCGCGGCGGCTGGCGGCGGCGCGCGCGCTCAGCGTCGATGCCCCGGTCTCCGGCGGACAGGCGGGGGCGGAGAAGGGCCAGCTTTCGATCATGTGCGGCGGCAGCGACGCGGCGATGGCGAAGGCGCGGCCGGTCATGGAGCCTTACGCCGCGCGCATCGTCCATGTCGGCGCGGCCGGCGCGGGGCAGCAGACCAAGATGGTCAACCAGATCTGCATCGCCGGCGTGGTGCAGGGGCTGAGCGAGGCGCTGAGGTTCGCTCAGGCGAGCGGCCTCGATCTCGACAAGGTGTTCGAGGCGGTGTCCGGCGGCGCGGCGCAGAGCTGGCAGATGGTCAACCGCTGGGGGACGATGGCGAAGGACGAGTTCGATTTCGGCTTCGCGATCGACTGGATGCGCAAGGATCTGGGGCTGGCGCTGGACGAGGCGAAGCGCAACGGCGCGGTGCTGCCGGTCGCGGCTTTGGTCGATCAATTCTATGCCGAGGTGCAGAAGCTGGGCGGCGGGCGGCAGGACACCAGCGCGCTGGTCCGGCGGTTGCCGCGATGAGGGCGGCGCTGCTCGCGGCGGCTGCCGTCCTGCTTCCCGTTCCCGCGCTGGCCGATGCGCTGATCGACAATGTGCAGGGCATCACGCTCGATCGCGATGGCAAGGTCGTGCGCTTCAAGGCGCTGGTGATGGACAAGGACGGCAAGGTCGTCCGCCTCGTTCCCGTGAACGAGGAGCCGCGCAAGCCGACGAAGAAGGACCCCGGCCCCCGCTACGACTGGCGCGCGGACATGAAGGGCAAGGTGCTGCTCCCCGGCTTCATCGACGCGCACGGCCATGTCGAGCAGCTCGGCTTTGCGGCGATGTCGCTCGACCTGTCGGACACGAAATCGCTCGATGAGGCGAAGGCGAAGATCGCCGCCTATGTCGCCGCCAATCCGGAGCGGAAGTGGATCATCGGGCGCGGCTGGAATCAGGAGGTTTGGGGGCTGGGGCGCTTCCCCACTGCCGCCGATCTCGATCCGATTTCTGAGGGTCATGCGATCTGGCTGGAGCGTGCCGACGGCCATGCCGGCTGGGCGAACAGCGTGGCGATGCGCGAGGCCGGCATCACCGCCGCCACGCCGACCCCGGCGGGCGGGCGGATCGAGAAAGGCGCGGGCGGCCAGCCGAGCGGCGTGTTCGTCGATGCCGCCACCCAGCTTATCGACAAGGTTCTTCCGCAACCCTTGCCCAAGGAACGCGACGCCGCCTTCCTCGCCGCGCAGCAGGTGCTGCTTGGTTATGGCGTCACCGCGATCGCCGACATGGGGACGACGCTGGACGACTGGCTCAGCTATCGCCGCATGGCCGATATCGGCGCGCTGCGCATCCGCGTGATGAGCTATGCGCGCGGCGTCGAGACCGCGAGCCGCGTCGGCGGCAAGGGGCCGACGCCCTGGCTCTATGGCGATCGGCTGCGGATGGGCGGGGTGAAGCTCTACGCCGACGGCGCGCTCGGTTCGCGCGGGGCGTGGCTGAAGGCGCCCTATGCCGATGCGCCGGGCCAGTCCGGGCTGGGCTTCAACACCGACGCGCAGCTTCAGAACCAGATGAGCCGCGCGGCGATGGACGGCTTCCAGATCGCGGTCCATGCGATCGGCGACCGCGCCAACCAGCAGGTGCTGGACGCGATCGACGCGCTGTCCGACACCTATTCCGGCGATCGCCGCTGGCGGATCGAGCATGCGCAGATCGTCGCGCCGGATGACCTGCCGCGCTTCGGCCGCCACGGCATCGTCGCGTCGATGCAGCCGGTCCACCAGACCAGCGACCGCACGATGGCGGAGGCGCGGCTCGGGCCGCAGCGGCTGGCGGGGGCCTATGCGTGGAAGTCGATCCTCGCCACCGGCGCGAAGCTCGCCTTCGGCTCCGACACGCCGGTCGAGAAGCCCGATCCGTGGGCGGGCTGGGCGGCGGCCTTCACCCGGCAGGATGCCGACGGCCAGCCCTATGGCGGATGGCGGCCGGAGGAGGCGCTGACGCGCGAGCAGGCGTGGTGGGCCTATACCGGCGGCGCTTCCTATGCCGGCTTCGCGGAGAACAGGTTCGGCATCCTCGCCCCCGGCCAGCGCGCCGACTTCATCATCGTCGATCGCGATCCGCTCAACGCCAGTCCGACCGATCTGCGCAAGACGGTGGTGGAGCAGACGTGGATCGGCGGCGAGAAGGCGTGGGAGCGGAAGCAGACCGGTCAGCGATAGACCATTCCGCCATCCACCATGATCGACTGGCCGGTGACATAATCCGAATCCGGGCCGGCGAGGAACGCGACCAGCCCGGCGACATCCTCCGGCGTCTCCATCCGGCCCAGCGCGATCCCGTCGATCGCGCGCTTGGAGATGGTGCCGCGCGGCGCGCCGGTGACGGCGGAGAAGCGCTCGTCGATCTCCTCCCACATGCCGGTGTCGACGATGCCGGGGCAATAGGCGTTCACCGTGATGCCACGGCTGGCGAATTCCTTCGCCGCCGACTGGGTGAGCGAGCGGACCGCGAACTTGGTGGCGGAATAGACGCCCAGCATCGCCGCGCCGTCCTGCCCGGCGACCGAGCAGGCGTTGATGATCTTTCCCTTCTGCCCGCGCGCGACGAACTTCGCCGTCGCCGCCTGGATGCCCCAGATCACGCCCTTCACGTTGATGCGCAGGATGCGGTCGATCTCCTCTTCCGTCACCTCCGACAGCGGCTGGACCTGCGCGATGCCAGCGTTGTTGATCATCACGTCGAAGCCGCCGAGCGTGCTCTCGGCATGGTCGATCGCGGCATGGACCTGCTCTCGGTCCCCGACGTCGGCGACGAAGGTCGTCGCCTTGCCGCCCAGCGCTGCGATCTCGCCGGCCACGGCATCGATCGCAGGGCGGTTGATGTCGACAAGGCAGAGGCTCGCGCCGTCGCGCGCCAGCCGCAGCGCGATGCCGCGCCCGATCCCCTGGCCGCCGCCGGTGACGAGAACCACTTTTCCCTCGATCGACATCGCGCATCCTCCCTCGCCGCTTTCGGGGAGGAACATGCCCGCGCGCCGTCGCGTCGGCAACGCCGGAAAAGAAAACGGCCGCGTCACCCCCCGATGCCGCGGCCGTCTCCCGGTGACGAAGGAGTGTCGATCAGGCGACCTGCGCGGCCTCCTCCGGCTCGCGGAGGACGTAACCACGGCCCCACACGGTCTCGATGTAATTCTCGCCCTCGCAGGCGAGGCTCAGCTTCTTGCGCAGCTTGCAGATGAAGACGTCGATGATCTTCAGTTCCGGCTCGTCCATCCCGCCGTAGAGATGGTTGAGGAACATCTCCTTGGTCAGCGTGGTGCCCTTGCGGAGCGAGAGCAGCTCCAGCATCGCATATTCCTTGCCGGTCAGATGCACTCGCGCGCCATCGACCTCGACCGTCTTGGCGTCGAGGTTGACGGCGAGCTTGCCGGTCTTGATGACCGATTGCGAATGGCCCTTCGAGCGGCGGACGACCGCGTGGATGCGGGCGATCAGCTCCTCGCGGTGGAACGGCTTGGTGACGTAATCGTCGGCGCCGAAGCCGAACGAGCGCACCTTGGAATCCATTTCGTTGATGCCCGAAAGGATCAGTACGGGCGTGGTGACGCGGGCGACGCGCAGCCGCTTCAGCACGTCATAGCCATGCATGTCCGGCAGGTTCAGGTCGAGCAGGATGATGTCGTAGTCGTAGAGCTTGCCGAGGTCCAAACCCTCCTCGCCAAGGTCGGTCGAATAGACGTTGAACCCTTCGGCGGAGAGCATGAGTTCGATCGCCCTCGCGGTCGTCGGCTCGTCCTCGATCAGCAACACCCGCATCTGATTTCCCCGTTCGAGACCGCACCCGCACCTCTCCCAAGGCCCGGACGCGACAGAATCATTAACCAAATACTGTCTGAACGCAAAAGGTTAATTTCGTCTTAAGCGAGGGATTCCGGCGAGTCGCGCGGGTTTTGGAGGCGAATCGCGGCGTTTCAGGGCGCGCTTTCCCCTATATCCTCGCCAAGCGTTTCGCGGAGGTAAAGGCTGCGCACCAAAGTGAAGATCACCACCAGCAGGGCGGCGGAGAAGAACAGGCCGAAGATGCCGAACACCGCCCCGATCGCGAGGATCGCGAACAGGGTTACCGCCGGCGGGATCGCGATCACCCGGCTGGTGACGAACGGGGTGATGAAGTTGGTCTGCACCAGCCGCACGATCGCGAACACCGCAAGCGCCCAGACGATCGTCGTCGGCCCCTGCGTCGCCGCCAGCCCCAGCGCCGGGAGCATCGCCGCCAGCGGGCCGATATAGGGGATGAACTCAGATAGGCCGGTCAGCAGCCCCAGCGCCGCGGCGGAAGGCACGCCGGCGATCCACAGCCCCAGCCCGACCAGCACGCCCATCGTCGTCATCTGGATCAGTTGCGCGCGCAGCCACAGCCGCAGCGTGGAGGCGACATCCGACAGCGCATCGTCGATCGCGGCGCGCTTCGATCGCGGCATCAGCAGCAGGAAGCCGCGCTCGTACACGCGCGGATCGACCGCGAAGAAGATCGCGCCGGCCAGCACCAGCAGCGCGTTGAGCAATATCTCGCCCAGCCCTTGCGCCAGCCCGCCGATATCCTGCGCGATCCGGCTGCCGGCATAGGCGGAGCGCACCGCGTCGGCGATCTTCGCCCCCACCGGCGATTGCGACATGTAGTCGCCGAGATCCTCGATCGTCGCGGGCAGGCGGGTGACGAACAGGTTCACCTGCTCGCGGAACGCCACGCCGAACAGCCAGCCGAGGAAGCCGATCAGCGCCAGCACCGTGAGGATCGCCAGCCCCAGCGCCGGCTTTGGCGGGAGGCGGATCGCGCGGCGGTAAAGCTCCGCGATCGCATGGATCACGATCGCGCCGAGCATCGAGCCGAAGGAAAGGATCAGCAGGTTGCCCGCGACATAGAGCGCGGCGAGCAACGCGAAGACCAGGGCGACAAGGAACAGCCGGCGAATGAAGCGGGCGTCGGCGTCGTCGGGCGTGAGACGGCTCATCGCGGGCGAGGATGCCAGAAAAAACCGCCGCGCGACAGCCGCCTGGCCGCGCGTTGCGCGCTCAGATGTCGTGGACCAGCCGCCCGTAAAGATCGGGGCGTCGATCGCGGAAGAAGCCGAAGGCGGCGCGATGCCGCTTCACGCGATCGAGATCGAGTGTCGCGGTGATGACGCCTTCGTCCGCGCGGCCCAGCTCGGCAAGGATGTCGCCGCGCTCGTCGCAGATGAAGCTGGTGCCGTAGAAGGTCTGCCCGTGCTCCGTCCCGATGCGGTTGGCGGCGACCACCGGCACGACGTTCGACACGGCATGGCCGACCATCGCGCGACGCCACAGCCGCGCGGTGTCCAGCCCCTCGTCATGCGGCTCGCTGCCGATCGCGGTGGGGTAGAACAGCACCTCCGCGCCCATCAGCATCAGCGCGCGCGCGGTCTCGGGATACCATTGGTCCCAGCAGATGCCGATGCCGAGCTTCGTACCCGGCCCGTCCCACACCTTGAAGCCGGTGTTGCCGGGGCGGAAATAGAATTTCTCCTCATAGCCCGGTCCGTCCGGGATATGGCTCTTGCGATAGACGCCGGCGACCTTGCCGTCCGGGTTCACCATCGCGAGGCTGTTGTAGTGATGCGGCCCGTCCGCCTCGAAGAAGCTGGCCGGGATCCACACCTTCAGTTCGGCGGCGAGCGCCTGCATCGCCTGCACCGCGCGATGCTCGGCGGTGGGTTTCGCGTTGGCGAACAACCCCTCGTCCTCGACACGGCAGAAATATTCGCCCTCGAACAATTCCGGCGGCAGGATCACCTGAGCGCCTCTCGCCGCCGCCTCGCGGACGAGCCGGGAGACGTTGGCGATGTTCCGCTCCAGATCGTCGGAGAAGGCGAGTTGCAGCGCGGCGACGGTGATCTCGGTCATGCGCGGGCATGTAGGCGATGCGGCGCGGCGCGCCAATGGCCGGGGTGGCGTTCGGGAAACGGCCGCCGGGAATATCGGTGATTCAAAACGCCATCCATGCGCGCTAAGGCATCCCGATGCCGATGTTCGCTTTCCTCGCCGCCGCCGCGATCGCCGCGCAGGCCGTTCCCGCCGATCAGGCCGAGCCGAGGACGGTTACCGTCACCGGCCGCTCGACGCTCGACAATTCCTCGGCGTTGCGTGCGGCGAGGGCGCTGAAGGCGGGCGAATATATGTGGGCGCCGCAGACCGCGCCCGCCGGCCCGATCCTGATGGTCGTCAACCTCGAGACGCAGCGTGCGGTGGTCTATCGCAACGGCCTGCCGATCGCGATCACCACCGTCTCCTCCGGCAAGAAGGGGCATGAGACGCCGACCGGCATCTTCACCGTGCTCCAGAAGGAGAAGGTGCATCATTCCAATCTCTACAACGACGCGCCGATGCCGTTCATGCAGCGGCTGACGTGGGACGGGGTGGCGCTCCATGCCGGGGCACTGCCGGGCCATGCCGCCTCGCACGGCTGCATCCGGCTGCCGGCCAAGTTCGCCGAGACGCTCTACGGTGCGACGCCGCTCGGCATGACGGTGGTGGTGACGAAGCGCGAGGCGCTGCCCGCCGTCGTGCCCGCCGGCGACGTGATCGCGGCGGCGGCGAAGGGCGGCGCGCAGGCGGCGCCGGGAACGCGCGATTTCTGGGATCCGGCGCGCGCGCCGACCGGGCCGGTCTCGGTAGTGGTCAGCACCACCGACCGCGCTTTGTTCGTGATCCGTGGCGGGCGGATCATCGGCCGCGCCTCGGTGGGCGTGGGCCGGCAGATCGACCACCCATATCTCTATTCGCTCCAGTCCGCCGATTCCGCCGGCGCGCGCCGCTGGACGCGGATCGCGTTGCCCGGCCAGACGCTCGACGAGGACATGCAACTCGGCGATATCGACATGACGCCCGCCACCCGCGCCGCGATCGAGAGCGTGCTGGTGCCGGGCGCGACGGTGGTCGTCACCCCCGACGCGCTGACCGACGTGGGCAGCCTCAAGGATTTCGTGGTCGGGAAATAAGGCGCGGCGGCCTCAGACCGCGCGCACCTCGGTCACTTCCGGCACGTAATATTTGAGCAATTGCTCGATGCCGTTCTTCAGTGTCGCGGTGGAGGAGGGGCAGCCGGAGCAGGCGCCCTGCATCCTCAGATAGACCTTCCCCTTGTCGAACCCGCGATAGATGATGTCGCCGCCGTCGTTCGCCACGGCGGGGCGCACGCGCGTGTCGATCAACTCGCGGATCTGCGCGACGATATCCGCGTCGGCGGGGTCGTCGGCGATCTCCTCCTCCGCCGCCGGCACCGAGAAATCGGCCGAGGGGGCGTTGAACAGCGGCATATGCGCGGTGAAATGATCGAGCAGGATCGCCAGCACGTCGGGCTTTAGCCCGTGCCATTCGACGCCGGGCGCGGCGGTGACCGACACGAAGTCGCGGCCGAAGAACACCCCCGTCACGTCGCCCAGATCGAACAGCGCGGTGGCGAGCGGCGAGGCGGCGGCTTCCTCCGGCGTCGCGAAATCGCGCGTGCCGTTTTCCATCACGGTGCGGCCGGGAAGGAATTTCAGCGTCGCCGGGTTGGGCGTGGCTTCGGTCTCGATCAGCATGGAACCCATGTGGCTCCGCGCGCGGCGGGGATCAAGGCTTGATCCGCCGCGACCGGATCAGACGTCCATCTGCTTCACCGCCGCGTTCCACGTCTCGATATTCTCGCGCGCCTCCTGGACGAAGGCGGAGCGGCGGACGATGCGCAGGAAGGTGTCGGCGATCCACTTGCCGGGATTGCGCAGCGGCCGTTCGAACTGGATCAGCAGCACGACGCGGGTGCCGCCGGTGTCGTTCCACACCTCATGTCGGTAGGTGTCGTCGAACACCAAGGTCTCGCCTTCCGCCCAGCGCACGACGCGGTCGTGGACGCGCATCCTGACGTCGCCGTCACGCGGCACGATGAGGCCGAGGTGGCAGGTGATGAGGCCCTTGGTCACGCCGCGATGCTCCGGGATGTGCGTGCCCGGCGCGAGGATCGAGAAAAAGGCGGAGTTCAGCCCCGGTATGCGCTCCACCAGCGTCGCGGTCGCGGGACAGCGGTCGGCATTCTCGTCGATGCGATAGCCATAGCCCCAGATGAAGAAGGAGCGCCATTTGTCGACCTCGGCGATCGAGCGGTGGTCGGGCGAGATCGTCGACAGGCTCGGGGCGGCATGGGCGCGCAGCGCGACCTTCACCGCCTCGTCGCGGATCGCCCGCCAGTTCTCGCGCAGCATCTGCGTCCACCGGAAGTCGCGCACGTCGAGCACCGGCGTATTGGCGACGAGCGAGGACGAGGCGATCAACCGGTCGAAGAATCCGCGAAGATGCTTGCCGATGGTGATGATGAGCGGGCGGCCGTGCTCGGCCTTCATCGCGCTGCCGGGGGCGGGCGCGCCGGAAATGATGTTGAGGTCGGGCACCATCACGGGGTCGCCGACGGCGCTGCCCGAATTGCGCCCCATTCCGGGCGATGCGTGCCTTACATCGAGGTCCACGTCGCTTCAGTCCAATTGTTGCGCCTGCGGAATACGTGCAGACGGAAAACGCGGCGTCGCGGCAAAGAGGTCCACGCCGCCCTGCGCTGTTCGCTAGAACCCGGACGGGGCCAAAACATGGCGTGAAAAGGGAAATGCAAAGTTGGCGCCGATGCCGTTGCCGATCCCGTCCGGCCTTCGTACAAGCGCGGCCATGTCGTTCTTCACGCGCGCGGTGGCGACGCCGCTGGTCGCTTTCGCCCTTGTCGCCAATGCCGCCGCCCCGGCCCCGGCCCCCGTTGCGCCGCGCAAGAAGCCGGCCGCCGCGTCCGCTCCCGCGGCGGTCACGGTCGATACCCGGCCGTGGCTGTTCGAGCGGTCCGACATCCCGCCCGATCCCAACTGGCATTTCGGCAAGCTCTCCACCGGCCTGCGCTATGCGGTGCGCAAGAACGGCGTGCCGCCGGGGCAGGTGGCGGTGCGCGTGAGGATCGACGCCGGATCGCTCAACGAGCGCGATTCGGAACAGGGCTACGCCCATCTCATCGAGCACCTTTCGTTCCGCGGATCGAAATATGTGCCCGATGGCGAGACGAAGCGGGTGTGGCAGCGGTTCGGCGCGACGTTCGGATCGGATTCAAACGCGCAGACCACGCCGACGCAGACCGTCTATAAGCTCGATCTGCCGGCGGCGACGCAGGATAGCCTGGACGAGAGCCTCAAGATCTTCGCCGGGATGATGGCGGAGCCGGCGATCACCGAACAGGGCCTCGCCGCCGAGCGTCCCGCCGTGCTGGCCGAGCAGCGCGAGGCGCCGGGGCCGCAGGTGCGCTGGTCGGACGCGATGCGCGGCTTGTTCTTCGCCCATCAGCCGTTGGCGGACCGCTCGCCGATCGGCTCGGTCAAGACGCTGGAGGCGGCAACGCCGGCGACGATCCGGGCGTTCCACGACCGCTGGTATCGCCCGGCGCGGACGGTCGTCATCATCTCCGGCGACATCGACCCCGACGTGGCGGCGAAGCTGGTCGTCAAGAATTTCGGCGACTGGCGCGGCAAGGGGCCGGACCCGGCGGACACCGATTTCGGCAAGCCCGATCCCGCCGCGCCCGAAACCGCGACGATCACGGAGCCGGCGCTGCCGCCGGTGGTGTCGATGGCGGTGCTGCGGCCGTGGATCTATCGCGACGACACGATCATCTTCAACCAGAAGCGTTTCATCGACTTCCTCGCGGTGCGCGTCATCAACCGCCGGCTGGAGACGCGCGCGCGGGCGGGGGGGAGCTTCCTCCAGGCATCGGTCAGCCTCGACGACGTGTCGCGTTCCGCCAACGTCACCTTCACCAACATCCTGCCGGTCGGCGACGACTGGCACGCCGCGATGAAGGACGTGCGCGCGGTGATTGCCGACGCGATGGCGACCGCGCCGACGCAGGCCGAGATCGAGCGCGAATACGCCGAGTTCGACGCCGCGATGCGCAACGACGTGGGCACCGCGCGGGTGGAGGCCGGCGCCAAGCAGGCCGACGACATGGTCGGCGCGCTCGACATCCGCGAGACGGTCGCCGGGCCGCAGGAATCGTACAACATCCTGAAGCAGGCGCACGACAAGGGCATGTTCACGCCCGAGGCGCTGCTCGAATCGACCCGCCGCATCTTCGCCGGCACCGCGACGCGTGCGATCGTCAACACGCGCACCGCCGACGGCGCGACTCCGGCGGCGGTGGCGGCGGCGCTCAAGGAGGATGTGTCCGGGCTGGTCGGCAGCCGCAAGGATCAGGCGAGCATCGATTTCTCGCGGCTGCCGAAGCTCGGCAAGCCGGGCAAGGTGAAGTCGCGCGAGGCGGCGGGCGAGCCGGGAATCGAGAAGATCGTCTTCCGCAACGGCGTGCGGATGCTGCTTTATGCCAATTCGTCTGAGACAGGACGCGTCTATATCCGGGTGCGTTTCGGGCGCGGCTATTCGACGCTGCCGGCGAAGACGCCGACCCCGGCCTGGGCGGGCGACATGGCGCTGGTGCCAGCCGGGATCGGCGATCTCGATCAGGGCGACCTCGACGCGCTGACCAACGGGCGGCGCATCGGCATGGACCTCGATATCGCCGAGGACGCCTTCTCGTTCAGCGCGATGACGACGCCGGGCGACTATGCCGACAATCTGCTGCTGATGGCGGACAAGCTTGCGTTCCCGCGCTGGGATGCGGCGCCGGTGATGCGCGCCAAAGCCGCGATGCTGGCGGGCTATCCGGGGCTGAACGCCTCGCCCGACGGCGTGCTCAGCCGCGAGCTGGAGCGGCGCATCCGCGACGGCGACGTGCGCTGGGGCACCCCGGCGCAGGCGGAGGTGGAGGCGCTGACCCCGGCGACCTTCCGAGCCTTCTGGGAGCCGGTGCTGGCGAAGGGGCCGATCGAGGTCGACGTGTTCGGCGACGTGAAGGAGGACGAGGCGATCGCCGCGGTCGCGCGCACCTTCGGCGCCCTGAAGAAGCGCAAGCCGGACAATGCGCCGGTCGTCCCGGTGACCTTCGCCGCGCATGTCGACAAGCCGGTGATGCTGACCCATGGCGGCCCGGATTCGCAGGCGGCGGCGGTGATCGCCTGGCCGACCGGTGGCGGCGCGGCGGGCCATGCCGAGATGCGGCGGCTGGACATCCTCGCCTCGGTCTTCGCCGATCGGCTGTTCGATCGGCTGCGCTCGGTCGCCGGGGCGAGTTACAGCCCCTCGGCACAGAGCCAGTGGCCGCTCGGCATGACGAGCGGCGGAAGGATCATCGCGATGGGGCAGGTGCAGCCGGACAAGGTCGACCTGTTCTTCAAGCTGAGCCGCGAGATCGCCGCCGAGCTGGTCGCCAAGCCGATCGACGCGGACGAATTGCGGCGCACGGTGGTGCCGACGCTGCAATATCTCTCGCGCGCCTCGTCAGGGAACCAGTTCTGGCTGATCCAGGCGAGCGGCGGGGCCTATGATCCCGCGCGGCTGGAGGCGCTGCACACGATGGTCGACGATCTCGCCGGCATCACGCCGGAGAATCTCCAGGCGACGGCGGCGAAATATCTCCGCCCGGACAAGGACTGGACGCTCGCCGTGCTGCCGCGCGGGAATGGTGGAGGAAGCACGCCGGCGGCGGCGGGCAAGTAAGCACTACCGGTACAGCGCTTCCAGCCGCTCGCCGTATACCTCCTTCAGCACATGCCGCCTGATTTTCAGGCTCGGCGTGAGTTGCTCGTTCTCGATCCCGAACGGCTCGTCCGCGATGATGAACCGCCGCACCTTCTCGATCACCGACAGTTCCTTATTGGTGCGATCGACCGCCGCGCCCAGCGCCGCGCGATAGGCAGGATCGTCGGCGAGCGCGGCGGGCGCGTTCCTGACGCCGTTCGCCACGCAATATTCCTGCGTCCATTCCGGATCCGGCACGATCACCGCCACCATGTGCGGCTTGCGGTCCCCCGCGATCATCGCCTGCATGATCTCGGGCTGGAGCGTCAGCAGCCCCTCCACCTTCTGCGGCGCGACATTGTCGCCCTTGTCGTTGATGATGAGGTCCTTCTTGCGGTCGGTGATCCTGATCCGCCCGCGCTCGTCGATCTCGCCGATGTCGCCGGTATGGAGCCAGCCGTCGCGCAGCACCCGCGCCGTCTCCGCCTCGTTGCGCCAATAACCGTGCATGACCAGTTCGCCGCGCACCAGTATCTCGCCGTCGTCCGCGATTGCCACTTCCGTATCGGGCAGCGGCGGGCCGACCGTGTCCATCTTCAGCCCCGCCGCCGGGCGGTTGCAGGAGATCACCGGCGCCGCCTCCGTCTGGCCGTAGCCCTGCAGGAAGGTGATGCCGAGCGACTGGAAGAACACCCCGACCTCCGGCGTCAGCGGCGCGCCGCCGGAGACCATCGCCTTCATCCGCCCGCCGAACTTCTTGCCGATGCGCGGCTTGAACATCGCGTCGACCAGCAGCGCCTTGGGGCGGTCGGTCAGCTTCAGCCGATGCTCGTAGCGTTTCGCGCCGACGTCCAGCGCCATGCCGAGCAGCTTCTGGCCCATTCCGCCCTGCTTCTCGATCGCCTTGGAGATGCGGGTGCGCAGCACCTCGAACAGCCGGGGCACGACCACCATGATCGTCGGCCGCACCTCCTCGATGTTCGAGGCGAGCTTCTCCAGCCCCTCCGCATAATAGATCTGCGCGCCCAGCCCGATCGGGAAATGCTGCCCGCCGGTATGCTCATAGGCGTGGGATAGCGGGAGGAAGGAGAGGAACACCTCCTCGTCCCAGCCGAAATCCTCCGCGATGATCCGCGTGCAGCCGGCGACATTGTGCAGGATCGCGCCGTGATGCTGCATCACTCCGCGCGGCGCGCCGCCGGTGCCGGAGGTGTAGATGATGCAGGCGAGGTCCTCGCGCGCGAAATCCGCCCCGGCCGCGATCGTCGCCGGGTCCGCCGGATGCGTCGCGATCATTTCGTTCCAGTCGAGGCAGGTGATGCCCGCCTGCCGCAGCCGGGGGTGGTCGATGCCGACGACGATCTCGGCATGGGTGGTGCGCACCACCGCGCGCATCACCACGTCGGCGAGCTTCTGGCTGGAGACGATCACCGCGCGCGCGCCGGAATTCTCGATGATGTGCGCGTGGTCGCGCTCCGTGTTGGTGGTGTAGGTCGGCACGGTGACGCAGCCCGCCGCCATGATCGCGAGGTCGGAGATGCACCATTCCGGCCGGTTCTCGCTCACCAGCATCACGCGGTCGCCGGGTTGCAGCCCGCTCGCGCGGAGCGCGGTGGCGAGGCTCGCCACCTGCCGCGCGGCTTCCGCCCAGCTCGTCGCCCGCCACGCGCCGTCGCGTTTCGCCCACAGGAACGGCGCGTCGCCCCGCTCCGCCGTGCGGGTGAAGAACATGGTGACGAGATTGGGGAAATGTTCGAGCGTCCGCATATCCTCTCCGCGTGGCCGTGCGCAGGGTCTTAGGGCGGATCGGCGGCACCGTCACCTGCCATGGCAAGCGTGGACGCCGCCGGCGCCCGCCGCTATCGCGAACGCAAACAACAGTCGCAGGGAGCCTGCCCATGAAGCTGCGCAACACGCTTCTCGTCACCATCGCCGCCGCCACGCTAGCCTCGTGTGCCACCGCTCCGCAGCAGGCGACCGCGCCCGCGATCACGCAGCCGGCGGTCACGCGACCGACGACGAGCGCGCGGATCTTCGTCGCCGCCGCCAACCCGCTCGCGGCGGAGGCGGGTATGGCGGTGCTGCGGCGCGGCGGCAGCGCGGTGGACGCGGCGGTCGCGGTGCAGGCGATGCTCTCGCTGGTCGAGCCGCAAAGCTCCGGCATCGGCGGCGGCGCGTTCATGACCTGGTACGACGCCGCGACGCGCCATGTGACGGTCTATGACGGGCGCGAGACGGCCCCCGCCGGCGCGACGCCGGACATGTTCCTCGACGACAACGGCAAGCCGCTGCCCTTCGCGGTGGCGGTGCTCAGCGGCCGCTCGACCGGCGTGCCCGGCGCGGTGAAGATGCTCGCCTTCGCGCATGAGAAGCACGGCAACCTGCCGTGGCGCGAACTGTTCGGCGATGCCGAGCGCACCGCGCGCGACGGGTTCATCGTCTCGCCCCGGCTGGGCCGTTTCCTCGCCAACTCGCTCTACCCGGAATCCTCCGCGCCGGACGTGCGCGCCTATTTCGCGAAGCCCGGCGGCGGGCTGGTCGGCCCCGGCGACCGGCTGCGCAACCCGGCCTTCGCCGCCTTCCTCGACCGGCTGGCGAACGAGGGGCCGTCCGCTCTCTATACGGGCAGGACCGCGCAGGCGATCGTCGCGCGCGTGCATCAGGGCGAGCATCCGGGGACGATGACGCTGGCCGATCTCGCCGGCTACCGCCCGGTCGAGCGCGAGGCGATCTGCGGGCCGTATCGCGCCTATCTCGTCTGCGTTCCGCCGCCGCCCTCGAGCGGGGTGGGGCTGCTCCAGCTCCTCATGCTGCTCGGCCATACCGATATCGACAAGCGCGGACCGCAGGATCCGAAGGCATGGTTCCAGTTCGCCGAGGCGAGCCGGCTGATGTACGCCGATCGCGACCGCTACGTCGGCGATCCGGCGTTCGTCCGCGTGCCGGTGAAGGGGCTGCTCGATCCGGCCTATGTCGCCGGGCGCGCCGAGCTGATCGGGGAGCGCGCCGGCCCGCCGCCCGCCGCCGGCAATCCGCCCGGCGCGGAAAAGGCCGGCGCGGACCGCACGCTGGAGCCGACCGGCACGTCGCATTTCATCGTCGGCGACGCGCACGGCAATGTCGTGTCGATGACGACGACGGTCGAATCGATCTTCGGCTCCGGCCGGATGGTCGACGGCTTCTTCCTCAACAACCAGATGACCGATTTCTCGTTCACGCCGCGCGACGCGGAAGGCCGCCCGGCGGCCAATGCGGTCGCGGCGGGCAAGCGGCCGCGTTCCTCGATGACGCCGCTGGTGCTGCTCGACGGCGATCGCCGCTTCGCCGGCGCGCTCGGCTCGGCCGGGGGCAATGCGATCCTCGCCTATGTCGGCAAGGCGATGGTCGGCGCGGTCGACTGGGGATTGCCGATGCAGGATGCGCTGGCGCTGCCGAATCTCGTCGCGCGCGGGACGATGTTCAACGGCGAGGTGGACAAGTTCCCGCCCGCCGTGCTCGCGGGACTCGCCGCGCGCGGCGTGACGGTACGCCCCGGGCAGGGCGAGGATTCGGGGCTGCAGGGGGTGATTCTCCGCAACGGGCGAATCGACGGCGGCTATGATCCGCGCCGCGAGGGCCGCGTGCTGGTCGAGACTGTTCCTGTGCGCCGCTGATTGGATGAATACGTCCCGCGGCGGGACCGGAATCGTGTCATTTGTATGAAAGACCCTGAATTAACGTCGAATCCATCCAATACTTCCAGACCGCCAGCGTGTCTAAAGAACCTGCGACCCGAAGGGCTTCTGGCAACAGGGGTTCTCACCTTAACGACCCGGCTGCTTTGGCAGCCGGGTCGCTTTTCTTTTGTGGGATAGTGCGATAGAATAGCGCGATAAAAACGGGGCGCTGTAACGTGGCGGACATCAAGCTGGACTATGTGGTCCCAGCCGAGGACCTTCAGCCTTTCGTTACATTATTCTATCACTTTCACGCGGATGTTCCGTTATTCGAGGATGTTGAGCGCGCCGATCATGCGCAGCTCCGCTTCCGTCTGTCGGGTGGCGACGCCAGTTATGCCTTTCCCGACGACACGGTGCAGCCAGCGGGGGAAGTGCATATCGTCGGCCCGACCAGCGGCGCGTTCCGGACGCGCGCGGAGGGGCCGGTCGACGTGATCGGGATGGGTCTCCAGCCGGCGGGCTGGGCGGCGCTGCTCGGGATCGATGCCTCGGCGATGCTCAATCGCGCGCTGGACGGGGAGGTTTTCTTCGGTCCTGCGGTGCGGCACGTCTGCAACCGGATGCGCGCGGCCAGGAGCACGGAGGACAAGGTCGCGGTCGCCGCCGCCTTCGTGCGCGGATCGATCGCGGCGGCCGATACCGGAGCGATGATCTTTGCGCGGCAGATCGATGCGTGGCTGGCGGGCAGCCCCTCCCCGGACGTGGGCGAACTGGTCGAGACGACCGGCCTGTCGCGCCGCCAGGTGGAGCGGCGCTGCAACATGCTCTACGGCGCGCCGCCCAAGCTGCTCGCGCGCAAATATCGCGCGCTGCGAGCCGGGGTGGCGCTGGCCAACGGCGCGGCAACGCTCGACGAGCTGATCGCCGAAGGATTCTACGACCAGTCGCACCTGATCCGTGAGTTGAAGCAGTTCACCGGCCTCACCCCGCGCCAGCTTCGCACCGAGCCGCATGTGCTCACCCAGCTCACCATGTCGCAACGGCTGGCGCTGGCCGGAGAGGTGCATCCGATCATCTCCGACACCTAGCCGTCGCGGCTGGGCGGCGCCGGGCCAGAACGAGCTCGCCCCGCGCAACCAGAGGTTGATTTCCCCCGCCAACGCGCCCATCTGGCCAATCGGAACGAATCAATCCGATTGCCTGAACTCATGCGTCTGTCGAGCCTTGCCGATTATGCGGTCGTGATGATGACCGCCGCCGCACGCCATTGCGGCGGGGCGGGGCGGCTCAACGCGACGATGCTGGCGGAGGAGACGGGCGTGCCACTGCCCACCGCGCAGAAGCTGGTCAGCCGCCTTTCGGCGGCCGGCCTGATCGAGAGCGCGCGCGGCACCGGCGGCGGCTTCCGCCTGTCGCGACCGCCTGCCGCGATTAGCCTCGCCGACGTTGTCGAGGCGGTGGAGGGGCCGATCGCGCTCACCACCTGCATCGAGACGGGCCACCATGACTGCGCCATCGAAGGGAATTGCCGCGTGAAACCGCATCTGAAGGCCGTGAACGAGGCGGTGCGCGGCGCGCTCGCCGGGGTGTCGCTGGCGAGCCTCGCCGTCGCCGCGCCCGTTTCCGCGCTGCGCGAGGAGGTGATGGCATAATGGCGACGAAGAATGCCGAGGCGCTCGCCGCCGTCTCGAAGAAATACGAATGGGGTTTCGCCACCGAGGTCGAGCAGGATTTCGCGCCCAAGGGGCTGTCCGAGGACACGGTGCGCTACATCTCCGCCAAGAAGGGCGAGCCGCAGTGGATGCTCGACTGGCGGCTCAAGGCGTATCGGCAATGGCTGGAGATGGAGACGCCCGACTGGGCCAAGCTCAACATCCCGCCGATCGACTATCAGGATGCTTATTATTACGCCGAGCCGAAGCAGAAGAAGACGATTTCTTCGCTCGACGAACTCGATCCCGAAATCCGCCGCACCTATGAAAAGCTCGGCATCCCGATCGAGGAGCAGAAGGTGCTCGCCGGGGTGGAGGGCGCGCGCAAGGTCGCGGTCGACGCGGTATTCGACAGCGTATCGGTCGCCACCACCTTCCGCGAGGAATTGAAGGCGGCGGGCGTGATCTTCCTCTCGATCAGCGAGGCGATCCGCGAATATCCCGATTTCGTGAGGAAGTGGCTCGGCAAGGTCGTGCCGCAGCACGACAATTATTTCGCCACGCTCAACAGCGCGGTCTTCTCCGACGGCACCTTCGTTTATGTGCCGGCGGGTGTGCGCTGCCCGATGGAGCTTTCCACCTATTTCCGCATCAATGCGGAGAATACCGGGCAGTTCGAGCGCACGCTGATCGTGGCTGACAAGGGGGCATACGTCTCCTATCTCGAAGGCTGCACCGCGCCGATGCGCGACGAGAACCAGCTTCATGCGGCGGTGGTCGAGCTGGTCGCGCTGGACGATGCCGAGATCAAATATTCGACCGTGCAGAACTGGTATCCCGGCGACGAGAATGGTGTCGGCGGCATCTACAATTTCGTCACCAAACGCGCGCTCTGCCAGGGCCGCAACAGCAAGGTGAGCTGGACGCAAGTCGAAACCGGCTCCGCGATCACTTGGAAATACCCGTCTTGCGTGCTGGCCGGCGAGAACAGCGTCGGGGAATTCTACTCCGTCGCCGTCACCAACAATTTCCAGCAGGCCGATACCGGCACCAAGATGATCCATCTCGGCAAGGGATCGCGCTCGACGATCGTGTCGAAGGGGATCAGCGCCGGGCGCTCGGACAACACCTATCGCGGCCTCGTCCGCGTTGCGCCGACGGCGGAGGGCGTGCGCAACTTCACGCAATGCGACAGCCTGCTGCTGGGCGACCAGTGCGGCGCGCATACCGTGCCGTATATCGAGGTGCGCAATCCTTCCGCGCAGATCGAGCATGAGGCGACCACGTCGAAGATCAGCGAGGATCAGCTGTTCTACGCCATGTCGCGCGGGCTGGATCAGGAAGCGGCGGTGGCGCTGATCGTCAACGGCTTCGCGCGCGAGGTGCTCCAGCAACTCCCGATGGAGTTCGCCGTGGAGGCGCAGAAGCTGCTCGGCATCTCGCTTGAGGGGAGCGTGGGGTGATCCTCCCGTTGCTTCTCGCAGCGGTTCAGGCGCCGCCCGCGCAGCACGATGTCGTCGTGGCCGCGCTGCACCGATTGCGGATCGCGACGCAGGTCGAGGGCGGCAAGGTGAAGGCGTGTCAGGCGCGCGTGTCGAGCGGCGACGCCGAGATCGACCGCACCGCCTGCGAGGCCACCGTCGCCTGCTTCAACGGCGGCGTCACGCAACCCGAGCCGCTCGCCGATTGCGTCGAGGTGAAGGTGGCTGCTTTCGTGCGCAAGAGGGACGGGCAATGAACCCGGATATTCTGGAATCGAACATGCTGAAGATTGAAAACCTCCACGCCGAAATCGACGGCAAGCCGATCCTCAAGGGCCTCAACCTCGCGATCGACGCGGGCGAGATCCACGCGATCATGGGGCCGAACGGCGCGGGCAAGTCGACGCTCGGCTATGTTCTCGGCGGGCGTCCCGGCTATGAGGTGACCGAAGGCACCGTGACCTTCGACGGGCAGGACCTGCTCGCGCTGGAGCCGCATGAACGCGCCGCCGCCGGGCTGTTCCTCGGCTTCCAATATCCGGTGGAGATTCCGGGTGTGTCGAACGTCCAGTTCCTGCGCGAGAGCCTCAACGCCCAGCGCAACGCGCGCGGCGAGAAGCCTTTGTCGGGCGGCGAGTTCCTCAAGCTCGCCCGCGCCGAGGCGGACGCGCTCGCGCTGCCGCAGGACATGCTCAAGCGCCCGGTCAACGTCGGCTTCTCCGGCGGCGAGAAGAAGCGCAACGAGATGGTGCAGATGGGCATCATCGACCCGAAGTTCGCGATCCTCGACGAGACCGACTCCGGCCTCGATATCGACGCGCTGCGCGTCGTCGGCGAAGGCATCAACCGCATCATGCGGCGCCCTGACAAGGCGGTGCTGCTCATCACCCATTACCAGCGCCTGCTCGATTACGTGCGGCCCGATTTCGTGCATGTGCTGGCGGACGGCCGCATCACCCGCTCCGGCGGGCCGGAGCTGGCGCTGGAGCTGGAGCGCGAGGGCTATGCCGAGGCGGCGGCCTGATGAACGCGGTGCTCGACCTTCCCTCCACCCGTGAGGAGGCGTGGCGCTGGGCCGATCTCGGCGGGCTGGCGGCGGCCGCCGCGCTCGCGCCGGTCGCGTGGCGGGAGGCGGATTTCCTCGACCTGCCCGGCGCGCGGCTCGTGTTCGTGGACGGTGTGCTGGACGAGGGTCGCAGCAAGCTCCACCGCGTCACGATCGGCCCGATCGTGGCGAGCGATCACCCGCTCGGCCGCCGCGCCGCAGGGAGGGGCTGGTCGCTGCGCCTTGACGCGGAGGCGGCGGCGCATCCGGTGCAGATCGTCCATATCGCCACCGCCGGCGAGAGCCACCTGCCGGCCGAGATCGTGCTCGCCGACGACGCGGTGGCGGAGGTGGTGGAAACCTTCGTCGGCGCTGGCTGGGCGAACCGCTTCACTCGCGTGACATTGGGCCGTGGCGCGCGGCTGATGCGCTCGGTGCGGCTGCTCCAGCCGGCGGGCTTCGTCTCGCTGCGCGAGGAGGCGACGGTCGGCGCGGCGGCCAGCCTCGTCACCGTCTTCTTCGGCGCGGGCGGGCAGGGCAGCCGGATCGACGCGGAGCTGACGCTGGCTGGCGAGGGCGCGTTCGTCGATTACGGCGGCGCGCTGCTGACGCGCGACGAGCAGAAGCAGGAATGCGCTGTCGCCGTCCGCCATGCCGAGCCGAACGGCACGAGCAACCAGACGTGGCGCGCTGTCGCCGCCGATCGCTCGCAGGCCAGCCTTGCCGCCCGCGTCGAGGTCGCGCGCCATGCGCAGAAGACCGACGGCGAGCAGAGCCTGCGCGGCCTGCTGCTCGATCGCACCGCGACCGTGAACCTCAAGCCCGAGCTGGAGATTTTCGCCGACGACGTAAAATGCGCCCACGGCGCGACGGTCGGCGAGCTGGACCGGCGCGCGCTGTTCTATCTCGAAAGCCGCGGCATCCCGCCGGCGCGGGCGGAAGCGCTGCTGACCCATGCCTTCGTCGCCGATGCGCTCGACCGGATCGGGCATGAGGCGGTGCGCGCGGTGTTCATCGCCGACGCCGACGCGTGGCTGGAGGCGGCGCTATGACCGTCACTGCCGCCGAACGCGCGCTCGACGTGCTGGCCGATTTCCCGGCGATCCCACCCGGCTGGGCCTATCTCGACACCGCCGCCACCGCGCAGAAGCCGCGCCCGGTGATCGACGCGATCGCGCGCGCTTATGGCGAGAGCTATGCCACGGTGCATCGCGGCGTCTATCAGCGCTCCGCCGACATGACGCTGGCCTATGAGGCGGCGCGGCGGCGCGTGGCCGGGTTCATCGGTGGCCAGCCCGACGAATGCGTCTTCGTGCGCGGCGCGACCGAGGGGATCAACCTCGTCGCACAATGCTGGGCCGGGACGCAGCTCAAGGCCGGCGACCGCATCCTGCTCAGCCAGCTCGAGCATCATTCGAACATCGTGCCGTGGCAGATGGTCGCCGAACGGGTCGGCGCCGCGATCGACGTGGTGCCGCTCACCCCCGACCAGCGCATCGACCTCGACGCGATGGCGGCGATGCTGCGGCCCGAGCACAAGCTCGTCGCGCTGGCGCATGTCTCGAATGTGCTCGGCTCGGTGCTCGACGTGCGGCGCGCCGCCGATCTGGCGCACGGGGTCGGCGCGAAATTGCTGATCGACGGCTGCCAGGCGGTGCCGCGCATGGCGGTGGATGTCGCCGCGCTCGGCTGCGATTTCTACGTCTTCTCCGGCCACAAGCTCTACGGCCCGACCGGGATCGGCGTGCTGTGGGGCCGGGCCGAGCTGCTCGACGCGATGCCGCCCTTTCAGGGCGGCGGCTCGATGATCGACCGCGTGACCTTCGCGCGCACCACCTACGCCCCGCCGCCGACCCGCTTCGAGGCGGGGACGCCGCATATTGTCGGCGTGCTCGGCCTCCACGCCGCGATCGATTATGTCGAGGGCATCGGCCTCGACCGCATCCACGCGCATGAAACGGCGCTGGTGGCGGACGCGCGCGCGCGGCTGGCGCGGCTCAATTCGGTGCGGCTGTTCGGGCCGGAGGATGCCGCCGGCATCGTCTCCTTCGAGGTGGCGGGGGTGCATCCGCACGACGTCGGCACCATATTGGACGAGGCGCAGGTGGCGATCCGCGCCGGCCATCATTGTGCGCAGCCGCTGATGGACGCGCTGGGCGTCCCCGCCACCGCGCGGGCCAGCTTCGGCGTCTACAACAATGCGGCGGACATCGACGCACTGGTCAAGGGTATCGAGCGAGTGACGAGGATTTTCGGATGAGCGACCCGATCCGCATCGAGGAAGTTGACGCGGTATCCGCTCCGCCCAGGGCGCGGGTGGAGGATGCGCGTGGCACGTTCGAGCGCAAGCGCGACTATCTCGCCGGCTTCCTCTCCCAAAAGCCGGAGGGCGACGCGCCGGGCGAGCCGGGCGGCGCGCTGTATGAATCGGTGATCGACGCGCTCAAGGAAATCTATGACCCGGAAATCCCGGTCAACATCTACGATCTCGGGCTGATCTACGGGGTCGAGGTGACCGAGGATGGCCACGCCGCGATCACCATGACGCTCACCACGCCGCATTGCCCGGTCGCCGAATCCATGCCCGGCGAGGTGGAGATGCGCGTCAGCGCGGTGCCCGGCGTCGGCGTGGTCGACGTGAACCTCGTCTGGGACCCGCCGTGGGACCCGGCCAAGATGTCCGACGAGGCGCGGCTCGAACTGGGGATGTTGTGATGAGCGAGGTCAAGACCCGCGTCCGCCCCGCCGCGCTGATTCTCACGCCGGGCGCGGAGGCACGCATCGCCGATCTGATGGCGAAGGCGCCCGAGGGGGCGATCGGCGTCAAGCTCTCCACCCCGCGCCGCGGCTGTTCCGGCCTTGCCTATTCGGTCGATTACGTCACCGAGGCGAAGCCGTTCGACGAGAGGATCGAAACGCCGGGCGGCACGCTCTTCGTCGATGGCGGCTCGATCCTCTATCTTGTCGGCTCGACGATGGACTGGGTGGAGGACGATTTCACCGCCGGCTTCGTCTTCAACAATCCGAACGCCAAGGGGTCGTGCGGCTGCGGCGAGAGCTTCACGGTCTGAAGGCACCGCGCTTGCCCGGCGAGGAGTGCCGTGCTTGATGCGGGCATGATCCACACCGTCGCCACAACGCCTTATCCCGATCAGAAGCCGGGCACGTCCGGCCTGCGCAAGAAGGTCCGCCTCTTCCAGCAGCCGCATTATGCGGAGAATTTCATCCAGTCGGTGTTCGACGTGGTGGAGGGGAAAGTAGGCGCGACCTTGGTGATCGGCGGCGACGGCCGCTTCCTCAACCGCGAGGTGATCGGCAAGGCGATCCGCATGGCCGCCGCCAATGGTTTCGGCCGCGTGATCGTCGGGCAGGGCGGCATCCTCTCGACCCCCGCCGCCTCGCACCTGATCCGCAAGCGCGAGGCAGTCGGCGGGCTGATCCTCTCCGCCAGCCACAATCCCGGCGGGCCGGACGCGGACTTCGGCATCAAGTTCAACATCGCCAATGGCGGCCCCGCGCCGGAGGCGGTCACCGAGGCGATCTTCCGGCGGACCGGCACGATCGACGTCTTCCGCATCGTCGATGCGCCGGACGTGGATATCGATGCCTGCGGCACGACCGATCTCGCCGGCTGCGCGATCGAGGTGATCGATCCGGTCGCCGATTACGCCACGCTGATGGAGCGATTGTTCGACTTCCCCGCGATCCGCGCCGCCGGGCTGACGATGGCGTTCGACGCGATGAGCGCGGTCACCGGCCCCTATGCGATCGAGATCCTCGAAAAACGGCTGGGATTCGTCCCCGGCACCGTCCGCAACGGCACGCCGCTGGAGGATTTCGGCGGCCATCACCCCGATCCCAACCCGGTCCACGCCCGCGCGCTGTTCGACGCGATGATGGCCCCCGACGCGCCCGATGTCGGCGCGGCCTCCGACGGCGACGGGGATCGCAACATGATCCTCGGGCGCGGCATCTTCGTCACGCCGTCGGACAGCCTGGCGATGCTCGCCGCCAACGCGCATCTCGCGCCCGGCTATCGCACGGGCCTCAAGGGCGTCGCGCGCTCGATGCCGACCAGCGCGGCGGCGGATCGCGTCGCCGCCGCGCTCGGCGTGCCGGCGTTCGAGACGCCGACCGGCTGGAAGTTCTTCGGCAATCTGCTCGATGCCGGCATGGCGACGATCTGCGGCGAGGAGAGCGCCGGCACCGGCTCCGATCACGTCCGCGAGAAGGACGGGCTGTGGGCGGTGCTGCTGTGGCTCAACATCCTCGCCGCGACCGGCAAGCCGGTGACGGAGATCGCGTGCGCGCATTGGGCGCGGTTCGGGCGGAATTATTACGCGCGGCACGATTACGAGGGGATCGACGGCGCGCGGGCGGACGCGCTGATGGCCGGATTACGGGAGGCCATCGCCGGCTTGCCCGGTCGCGCCTTCGGCCCGCTCACCGTCGCGGCGGCGGACGATTTCGCCTATCACGACCCGGTCGACGACTCGGTCAGCGCGCATCAGGGCGTGCGCGTGCTGTTCGAGGGCGGCAGCCGTGTCGTCTTCCGCCTTTCGGGAACGGGGACCAGCGGGGCGACCCTGCGCGTCTATCTCGAACGCTATGAGCCGCCCGAGGGAACGCTCGACGCCGATGCCACCACGATGCTTGCGGATGTCGCCGCTGCCGCCGAGGCGATCGCCGGCATCGCGCGCCATACCGGCCGCACCGCCCCCGACGTGATTACCTGAGCAGCGTCCGCCGCAGCGCATCGCGCCAGCCGGCGATCAGCGGCGTGCGCTTTTCCTCCGGCATGTCGGGGGTGAAGACGGCCTCGCGCGACCAGATCGCCGCCAGTTCCTCCAGCCCGGACCATAATCCCACCGCCAGCCCGGCGTGGAAAGCCGCGCCGCGCGCGGTCGTCTCCAGATCGTCGGGTCGCTCGACCGGCACGTCGAGCAGCCCGGCAAGAAAGCGGCACAGCCAGTCGTTCGCCGCCATCCCGCCGTCGACACGCAGCTTCGCCGGTCGCGCGCTGCCGTCCTCCACCATCGTCGTGACGAGATCGAGCGTCTGATAGGCGACCGCCTCCAGCGCCGCGCGCGCCAGATGCGCCTGAGTCGTGCCCAGCGTCAGCCCGTAGATCGCGCCGCGCGCGTCCGGGTCCCAATGCGGCGCGCCCAGCCCGACGAACGCCGGGACCATATAGACCCCGCCATTGTCCGGCAGCCGCGTCGCCATGTCGTCGGTGTCGCTGGCATGGGTGATGACGCCGATCCCGTCGCGCAACCACTTGATCGCCGCCCCGGCGACGAAGATCGAGCCTTCCAGCGCATAGGTGGTCCGCCCGCCGATGCGCCAGGCCGGGGTGGTCAGCAGCCGATGCTCGGAAAGGATCGCCTCCTCGCCGGTGTTGAGCAGCATGAAGCAGCCGGTGCCATAGGTCGCCTTGGCGTCGCCGCGCGCGAAACAGGTCTGGCCGAACAGCGCCGCCTGCTGGTCTCCGGCGATCCCCGCGACCGGGATTTCGGCGTCGAACAGCTCCGGCGCGGTGGTGCCATAGACATGCGCATTGTCATGCACATCCGGCAGCAGCGCGCCGGGCACGCCGAACAGCCGGCACATCTCCTCGTCCCAGCATCCTTCGCGGATGTTCCACAGTGAGGTGCGCGCGGCGTTGGTGACGTCGGTGGCGTGGACCTTGCCGCCGGTCAGCCGCCACAGCAGGAAGCAGTCGATCGTGCCGAACGCCAGCTCGCCGCGTTCAGCACGTTCGCGCGCGCCGGATACATTGTCGAGAATCCAGACGATCTTGGTGGCGGAGAAATAGGGATCGACCAGGAGGCCGGTGCGCGCGCGCACCTCTTTTTCCGCGCCGTCCGCCTTGATCTGCTGGCAGCGTTCGGCGGTGCGCCGGTCCTGCCAGACGATCGCGCGGTGGATCGGCTTGCCGGTCGCGCGCTCCCACACGATGGTCGTCTCGCGCTGGTTGGTGATGCCGATCGCCGCGATCTCGCTCGCGCCGACGCCGCTCTTGCCGATCGCCTCGCGCGCGGTGGCAAGCGTGTCGCGCCAGATATCCTCGGGATCGTGCTCGACCCAGCCGGGCGCGGGATAATGCTGCTCGAACTCGACCTGCGCGGTGGCGACGCGCTTCGCCCGCCGGTCGAAGATCACGCTGCGGGTGGAGGTGGTGCCCTGGTCGATCGCCAGGATATGCGTCTTCTCCACCTCTTTCCTCCGCCACGCTGTTTCCCGGACGCTCGGCCATTTCCCGATTCCGGTCAACGCTGCTAGGCCTTCGCCAATGCGGGATGAGTTCGATCTGCTGATCGTCGGGGGCGGCGTCAACGGCGCGGGGATCGCGCGCGACGCGGCGGGGCGCGGCCTGTCCGTGCTGCTGGTCGAGCAGGACGATCTGGCGAGCTACACCTCCTCCGCCTCGACCAAGCTGATCCACGGCGGGCTGCGCTATCTCGAATATGGCGAGTTCCGGCTGGTGCGCGAGGCACTGATCGAGCGCGAGTTGCTATGGGGCATGGCGCCGCACATCATCTGGCCGGCGCGCTTCGTCCTGCCGCAGACGCATTCGCCGCGTCCGGCTTGGATGGTGCGGCTGGGGCTGTTCCTCTACGACCATCTCGGCGGGCGCAAGAAGCTGCCGGGGACGGAGACGATTCGGCTCGATCGCAGCGCTTACGGCGCGGGGCTGGCCGATCCGCGCGGCACGGCCTTCGTCTATTCGGACTGCCGCGTCGACGACAGCCGGCTGGTCGTGCTCAACGCGCGCGACGCGGCGGATCGCGGCGCGGATATCCGCACCCGCACCCGGCTGATCGACGCGCGGCGCGAGGGGGCGGGCTGGACCGCGACGATCGCCGACGCCGGTGGGGAAAGCGAAGTCCGTGCCCGCGTGCTGGTCAACGCCGCCGGGCCGTGGGTGGCGGACGTGCTGGCGCGGGTGCCCGGCGCGCGGACCGATCGCGGCGTGCGGCTGGTGAAGGGCAGTCATATCATCGTGCCGCGTCTGTATGAGGGCGACCACGCCTTCATGTTGCAGAACGCCGATCGCCGCATCGTCTTCACCTTGCCCTATGAGGGGCAATTCACGCTGATCGGCACCACCGACGAGCCGTGGGAGGGCGCGCCTGCCCGAGCGTCGATCGACGCGGAAGAGACGCGCTACCTGCTCGACACGGTGAACGATTATTTCGCACACCGGCTGGGCGAGGCGGATATCGTATGGAGCTACGCCGGCATCCGTCCGCTCTATGACGACAAGGCGGGAAGCGCCTCCGCCGTGACGCGCGATTACGTGCTCGATCTCGACGCGGGGGAGGGGCGCGCGCCGATGCTCAGCGTGTTCGGCGGCAAGATCACAACCTATCGCAAGCTCGCCGAGCACGCGATGCAGCATCTCGCGCGCCATCTGCCCGACGCCGGCCCGGCATGGACGGCGGGCGCGGCGTTGCCGGGGGGCGATATGCCGGGGGCCGATTTCGACGCCTTCCTCGCGCGTGTCGGGCGGGAGCGGCCGGACCTGCCGCCCGCGCTGCTGTGCCGGCTCGCTCAGGCCTATGGCACGCGGATCGACGCGCTGCTCGGCGATGCGGCGACGCTCGCCGATCTGGGTGAGGACATCGGCGGCGGTTTGACTGTGCGTGAGGTGGATTATCTCGTCGCGCATGAATGGGCACGGACGGCTGAGGACGTGCTGTGGCGCCGCAGCAAGCTCGGGCTGCATGTGCCCGCCGACACTGCGGAGCGCCTAGCCGCCCGGCTGGAACGCGGCGCTCTCAGCCGCTAAGCCTATCGATATGTCCGCCATCATCGATCCGTTCCACGCCATCGCCATCAGCCGCACCGCGCACCGCCTCGCTTCGGAGGGGCGGCCGGTGATCCATATGGAGTTCGGCCAGCCTTCCACCGGCGCTCCGCAAGCCGCGATCGCTGCGGCGCATCGCGTGCTCGACAATGATCCGATGGGTTATTGGGAGAGCGGCGCGCTGAAGGCGCGGATCGCGCGCCATTATGCCGAGACGCAAGGCGTGACGGTCGATCCTGAGCAGGTGATCCTCACCTGCGGCGCCTCGCCCGCGCTGGTGCTGGCGCTGTCATGCCTGTTCGCGCCGGGCGAGCGGGTGGCATTCGCGCGGCCCGGCTATGTCGCCTATCGCAACACGGTGAAGGCGCTTCATCTTGAACCCGTGGAGATCGGTTGCGGCGAGGCGGAGCGGTTCCAGATCACCGCCGCCGCGATCGAGCGGCTCGATCCCGCGCCGCACGGCCTGATCCTCGCGAGCCCCGCCAACCCGACCGGCACGATCATCGCGGCGGAGGAGATGGCGGCGATCGCGGCCGTGTGCCGCCGGCGCGGCATCCGCATCGTCTCCGACGAAATCTATCACGGGCTGAGCTATGTCGGGCCGGCACGCTCGATGCTGCGCGACGATCCGGGCGCGCTGATCGTCAACAGCTTCTCGAAATATTTCAGCATGGCCGGGTGGCGGCTCGGCTGGCTGATGGTGCCGCCCGGCCTGATCGACGCGGCGCGCGCACGGATGGGCAATCTGTTCCTCACCCCGCCGTCGCTGGCGCAGCACGCCGGGCTCGTCGCGTTCGACGAGCGCGACGAGCTTGAGGGACATATCCGCACATATGCGCGCAACCGCGAGCTGCTGCTCGCCGCGCTGCCCGCGCTCGGCCTCAAGCGGATCGCGCCGCCGGACGGGGCGTTCTATATCTATGCCGACGTCGGCCATCTGACCGACGACAGCATGGATTTCTGCATGAAGCTGCTGCTCGACACCGCGATCGCCACCGCGCCGGGGATCGATTTCGACCCGATCGACGGCCACCGCTTCATGCGCTTCAGCTTCGCGGTGTCGACCGATCGGGTCGAGGAGGCGCTGCGTCGCCTCACCCCCTGGTTTGCGGCGCAGGGGGCCGTGTCGGCAGCGTAGAGACGCCTCGCGTCAGTGCCCGAGCACCATCGGCAGGCTGCACGCGGTCAGCATCGCGCGGGTAACGCCGCCGAACAGCGCCTCGCGCATCGGATGGTGGCCATAGGCGCCCATCACGATATAGCTCGCGCCGAACTTCTCCGCCGCGAGCCGTACCGACACCGCGATACTGCCCTCGTCGGCGATCGACTCGATCTCCGCGCGGATGCCGTGGCGCGACAGATAGGTCGCCAGATCCTCCATCGGGATCGCGCTGGAATCGAGATCGCCGACCTGCACCACCTTCACCGCCTCGGCGAGCGCCAGCAGCGGGACGGCACGCTGCACCGTCGCCATCGCGCGTTCCGATCCGTCCCATGCGATCAGTGCCTTGCCCGCCGCTTCGAACCCCTCGCAGGTATCCGCCACCGCCACGACCAGCGCGCGGGTGTGGGAGAGGACGTTGGTCGCGAAATAGCGCATGTCGATCGGGTCGGAGCGTTCCAGCCGGCGGTTGAGCACGACCAGATCGGCGATGCGCGCCGCGTCGAACAGGCAGGTCGGCAGATAGCCCGATGACTCGACCCAGCTCCAGTTGACGCCTTCTGCGGCGAGGCGCGGTTCGATCCGGGCCTTGTGCGCGGCCTCCTCGGCGCGCTCCTCGGCGACCATCATCACCACGCCGTCGCCACCCGCCGGGCCGACGACCATCGGCAGCGGCAAGGCGCTGAGGCATTCGAGGTGTCCGTCGAGCGCGCGGGTCAGGTCCAGCGCGGCCTGCAGGCGGGATTCCTGCCCGGCATCGTCGTGGACCAGCAGCAGAATGTTCTTCATGACTTGCCTCCTTCGGCGGGTGAGGTGCGGCAGCGCGGGCGCGGATGCCCGGGACGCTGCCACCGCCGCCCTCGCGGGTTGAACGATCATCGCATGCCTTGGCTCATTCGGCCCTCGACATCCGCCGTTGGTGATAGGGGCCGGAGCGGGGGAAGCATTGCGCGCGGTCAAGGCGCGGCTTGACGGGCATCAAATCCAGCCGCGCGCGCCGTCTTGCGCGCCGCCGCCCGCGCGGCTATTGCCCCGGCCGCGCCTTGGCGAGATTCCAGCGGTAACGAGCGCTGGATAGCCATCGAGGTCCGCGAAAAGGCGATGCCTTTCAAGGTATGCGGGTGTAGCTCAATGGTAGAGCAGAAGCTTCCCAAGCTTACGACGAGGGTTCGATTCCCTTCACCCGCTCCAAAATCCTATCTGGCGATGGCTGCCAGAGGTTAAAAAATCTCTGATTTTCAGCTAGTTTAAGGCAATCACGGGTTGTCGGTGATCGCCTCTACCTGCCTGCAATCGCGGACGATGGGGGCCTAATTTGGGGGCTTCGCGAAGCCGCTAGAGAATCGAGGCCCCCTAGAAAATCCCCGACTGGACAACGCCTGCGAAGAGCTTCACCGCCGAGTCGAGCGGGCGCCGCTCGGCCCAGCGGCGCAACATCCCCGCCGCATCAATAGTCGCCATGACGGCGTGCCCCGCTATCTCGGGATCGACCGCGCGCATCGAGCCGTCGGCGATCCCGTCAGCGATCGTGCCGGCGATATGGCGCGCCACCTGATCCGTGCGCTTGAGCATGCGGCCGCGCAGGTCGAGCGGCAGCGCCTGGTAGGCGTTGGTCCGCAGCAGCGGACTCTCGCCGGCCAACTGCAGCGCGACCAGACTCGACGCCATGATCGCCAGCCGTTCGCCCTCGTCCCTGCCGCTCGCGTCGGCGCGCGCCTGCGCCGCGTCGAGCAGCGCGTGGGTACGATCGAAGCAGGCGACGACCAGATCGTCCTTGTTGTCCAGGTGGTGGTAGAAGCTGCCGGTCGAGACGCCGAGTTCGGCGGCGATCTTCTCGACGCTGGCGCCGGCGTAGCTCTCGCGGTTTATCAGATTGGTCGCGGCGTGGAGGAAGCGCGTCTGGGCATCACCGCCGTCCCCCTCCTCGAGCGGCGCGAGGTGAACGGGCCAGGAGCGCCCGACTCCCAGGCCCCTGTCGAGCACGTCGAACAGCCGGGCGCCCGCACGATCGAGGTCGCGATCAAGATAGCGGTCCAGCCAGGCGGGAATCCAGTGGATATTCTGGACTAGCACGGCGGCCGATATGAGCGAGCGCGAGCGTGCGCCCGGCCCCTCGTCGAAATCGAAGAAGTCGCGCACGACGCGGAACATGTCGGCGTAGAGTAGGTCCAAGGGCGCCCGCGCCTCCGCGTCCAGCGCCCGCATATCCGAAAGGAGCGCGAGTCGGGCGACCGTGGGATCGCGCTGGCGTCGGTGCAACTCGAACTGCTCGTTGAGGAAGGCCTTCACCCGGCTGCGGGCGTCCGGGTGAGCCGCGCTCGTCAGGGCGGCGTCGCGCAGCCACAGGAGCGTGCGCTCGAGGCACGCCGCTGCCAGCACGTCCTTGCGTTTGAAATAGTAGGTCACGCTCGACGTATCCAGCCCCAGCGCCTTGGCGACCGCGGTCAGCGTCATGCTACGCGTGCCCTGCACGTTGATGAGGTCGGAAGCCACGTCGAGAATTTCGCTGCGGCGGCGCGCGTAACGCTGGGTCCGGGTTTGGGCGGATTCGGCCGGCATGACGCTCACTATAGGCACTCCGCGACGCCGCACAATCATCGTAACGCGTCAAAGGGATACGATTATTACGGAATACCCTCTACGGTGCTTTCTTGGCACTAACGTTAAAAAACTCTTATAATCTCTATGCTTACGTGAATGAAAACACATACCGAAAATTGGAAATTTGACAACGGCCGGATTTTTTCCAAGAGTGACTACGGAGAGGTTGAGTCGAGAGGAGGGCAATGGCCCGGTTCGATGGCAAGGTTGCGCTGGTTACCGGCGGAGCCTCTGGAATTGGCCGCGCGACGGCGCTTGCGATGGCCGCCGAGGGCGCGCTTGTCATTGTCGGCGACCGCGATCTGGGTCGCGCCGAGGAGACCGCGCACCAGGCGCGTGGCACCGTGGAGGCGCTCGCGCTCGACGTCACCGACGATGCGCAGTTCGCCGCCATGGTCGAGGCGATCGACCAGCGCCATGGGCGGCTCGACATATTGTTCAACAACGCCGGCGCGGGCGGCAGCCAGCGCACGATCGCGGACATGGAAATGGCGGAATGGGACGCGACGATGTCGCTCCTGCTCCGCTCGGTCGCGCTCGGTATCAGGCTGGCCGCCCCGGTCATGATAAGGGGGGGCGGCGGCGCGATCGTCAATACGGCGTCGGTGGCGGCGTTCGGCGCGGGTTCGGGCCCGATCGCCTATTCGGTGGCGAAGGCCGCCGTCCTGCAACTGACCAAGGTCGCCGCGGCGCAGCTCGCGCGGCACAATATCCGGGTCAATGCGGTTTGCCCCGGACTCATCCTGACGGATATCTTCACCCAGAGCTATGCCGAGGCGGCCCCCGCCCTTGCCGCCGACGTCAAGAAATACATGGCGCGTACCGCGCCCTACGCGCAGCCGATCAGGAAGCAGGGACTGCCGGAGGATATCGCCGAGGCGGTGATGTTCCTGGCGAGCGATCAGTCCGCGTTCGTGACCGGCACCCATCTGCTCGTTGACGGCGGCATGCTGGTGGGACCCCGGCACAGCTGGGACCCCGATTTCAAGCAACCCGAGGACCATCCTCTGGTCAAGGCGATGGCCGGCACCGCGCAGGCACAGGCACCGGCGCCGGCATGATCTGACGCGGCACGACACAATCGACGGCACGGGCGCCCAAGAGTTCCCGGTCGTTTCGGGAGGGAGAGGAATGATGAAGACAGCTTTGATGACCGGCGCGGCCCTTGTCGCGATGCTTCCGACTGCGGCCTATGCCGCGCCGGACCTGGCCTCCGGCGGCGGAAAAGGGGCCGCCGCCGGGGCCGTTGCTTCTGCCAAGGCCGACGATCCGCAAACCGCGCCGACACCTGCGCCCGCGACGTATGCGGCGGGGGCGCAGTCCGACGACATCATCGTGACCGCACAGCGCCGCGACGAGCAACTGCAGAAAGTGCCGGTCGCCGTCACCGTGTTCACCTCCGAGAACCGCGACAAGCTGGGCATCCGTTCAATCCAGGACATGTCGAACAACACACCCGGACTGAGCTTCAACTCGACGCTCGACCGCCTGTCGCTGCGTGGGGTCGGCCGCCTGACCAACACGATCGGGTCCGATCCGGGCGTCGCGGTCTATAATGACGGGCTCTACACATCATCCAATGCCGAGGCGTCGAAGACGCCGATGTTCGTCGATTCGATCCAGATCCTGCGCGGCCCGCAGGGAACGCTGTTCGGGCGCAATTCGGTGGGCGGGGCGATCAACGTCGTCTCTAAGCGGCCCAAGGACTTTTTCGAAGGCGAATTCCGGCTGACCGGCGACCAATATGGCGGGCTGATCTCGGAGGGTTATCTGTCGGGACCGATCGTGGGCGGGCTGAAGGGGCGCGTGTCGGTGCAGATGGGCCCGCGTCCGATCGACACCGCGTTCAACAATATCGGTCCCGCCGAGGGCAAGGGATCGCTCCGCCGCTTCCTTGTCGAGGCGCAGTTGCAATACGATTTCAGCGACAAGGCGCAGCTGTGGGTTAAATATTCGCACGCCGAATGGGACCACGAGAATTACGGCAGCGCCAACCTGGTGACGCCCTATGCGACCGGTACGCTGTTTCCCGATGGCGCGCTCGTTCCCAATCCCGCCTACGGCTATACCGTCGCCAATCCGGGGGTGACCGACCGGCGCACGATCAACACCAACACCACCGACAACGACACGCTGTCAAAGAACCAGAATTTCGTGGTCAATTTCCGCGCCGATCTGGGCAGCGACATCCAGCTCAAATATGTCGGTGGGTACTCGCGCTACCTCTACACCCTCTACACCGATTTCGATCAGACAGCGGCCACGAAGCGGGTCGAGACGCTGGGGTCGAACTACGGCGCCTATACCTACAACCCCACCTATATCCAGCAGTACGTCGAGGATAAGAAATATTACAGCAACGAGATCACGCTATCGAACTCGCGCCCGGACGACCGCTTCAACTGGGTGATCGGCGCCTACCAGTTCCACGAACATTACTTCCAGCCGGTCACCTGGTATCAGGGCGGGGACGGTACCGACAACATGGCGGCCGCGATGGCCAACCCGATCTGTCTGACCGCCACCTTTGCGATCGACGCCACGTGCCCGGCCAATCCGCAGCGCGCCTTCTACCGCGGCACCGGCGACCTCAAGACCGACAGCTATGCCGGCTTCGGTCAGATTGATTACAAGCTGACCGATCAACTCAAGATCACCGCCGGCCTGCGCTATTCGTCGGACAAGAAGGTGGGAAGCGAGACCTATCGGCTGGTCAACTGGAACCCGGTGGGATCGGCCTATTGCGTGTTTGCGCCCTATGGCGTGATCGGTTTCGGCGGCTGCGGACCCACCACCGCGGGTCAGGACATCACGCGCTACGTGCTGCAGATCGCTGGCAGCGGCCCCGCCGCGCGTTCGCTGTCGGACACCTTCACCGGCTGGTCGTGGCGGCTGGGCACCGATTACCAGATCAGCCCGAACGCGATGGTCTATGCCAGCTACAATCGCGGATTGAAGGCGGGCGGGTTCAATCTGGGATCATATGCGCAGAACCCCGAGGTGAAGAACGAGGAAGTCGACGCCTATGAGGTTGGCCTCAAGAGCCGGCCGGTCAAGGGCGTGACGTTCAACCTCACCGGTTTCTACTACGACTATCGCAACGCGCAGATCCCGATCTTCGTCGCGCTGGGCAGCGGGTCGCTCGGGCTGACGACGCAGAACTTCTTCAACATCGACAAGACCCGGGCCTATGGCGTGGAGATCGAAGGGCACTGGAACGTGACGCCGCAATTCGAGCTGAGCGGCACCTACAGCTATCTCGACTCGACGATCCGCAAGGCGCCGCGCCTGTTCGACGATCCCAACCAGCCGGGCGACAACCCGGTCAGCATCGTGGGCAACCGCACGCCGGCGGTATCGAAGAACAAGGTGTCGGTCACCGCCCTGTACGACGTGCCGATGGGCCAGAAAGCCGGCAACCTGTTCCTCGCGGCCAGCTATTTCTACCGGTCCGATGCCTATTACGACGTGTTCCAGTCGCAGACCGGCCGCGCGCCGGGCTGGAGCCAGGTCGATGCGCGCGTCACCTGGGTCGATCCGACACAGAAGCTGACGCTGATCCTCTACGCCCGCAACCTGCTCAACACGCTCGGCTACGACGGTGCGGTGGGCGCCAACGGCACCGGTGCCGCGGGCTATGGCGAAACCTACAGCTTCACGCTGCCGCGCCAGATCGGGGCGGAGATGCACATCAAGTTCTGAGCGCGGCGGGTGGAGAGATGACATGCAGCAGGTGACGTCGCCGTCGCTCCGCAAGGTCGGAATGGGCACGAAGCTCGCCTACGGGTTCGGCTCGATCGCCTACGGGATCAAGGATAACGGGTTTCAAACGCTCCTGCTGCTCTACTACAATCAGGTGGTCGGCCTGCGCGCCGACCTGGTCGGGCTTGCCATCCTGATCGCTCTGGTGATCGACGCGTTCGTCGATCCGATCGTCGGCCATTATTCGGACCATCTGCGGTCGGGATGGGGACGGCGCCATCCGTTCATGTATGCGGCCGCTGTCCCTGTCGGCCTGCTCTACCTGCTTCTCTGGAACCCGCCGACCGGCAACCAGATGGTGACCCTGGCCTACCTCGTCGGCGTTGCGATCGCGGTGCGCACGGCGATCAGTTGCTACGAAGTCCCGTCGAGCGCGCTGGCGCCCGAACTGACCGCGGATTACGGCGAGCGGACCTCGGTACTCGGTTACCGTTACCTGTTCGGCTGGGCCGGCGGGATGGTCATGACGTTGCTCACCTTCATTGTCCTGCTCGCGCCGACGGCGGCCTATCCCAATGGCCAGCTCAACCCCGCCGGCTACCACACCTATGCGTGGATCGCGGCGATCGCGATGACGGGTGCGATCCTGATCTCCTCGCTGGGGACGCACGATCAGATCAAGTTCCTGCCCAGGGCGAATGTCGCCAGAACTACCCTGAGCGAGACATTCCGGGGCATCGGCCGGACGCTCGGCAACAAGGCGTTCCTGATGCTGTTCATCTCGGGCGTCTTCGGCTTCACTGCCCAGGGCCTGACGTTCGCGCTGTCGGTCTATATCAACACCTATTTCTGGGTCTTTCCCGCCCGAATCCTCGGGCTGTTCATCATCGCCGTGATGCTCGGCATGATGATCGCCTTCGGCATCGCCTCCTACGGCACGAGACACTGGGGCAAGCGTCAGACGGCGGTCACGGTGATGATCCTCTACCCCCTGTTCGGCATACTTCCGTTCGGCCTGCGCTACGCCGGCATCCTGCCGGCGAACGGCGATCCTCTTCTCTTTCCGCTGTTGATGATAAACACGACGATCGCGACCGCCTTTGGGGTCGCGGGGGCGATCCTCAGCGCCTCCATGATGTCCGATGTGGTCGAGGACGCGCAGCAGCGCACCGGTCAGCGGTCGGAAGGGCTCTACTTCGCCGGCATGTTCTTCATGCAGAAGTGCGTGTCGGGGCTCGGCCTGTATCTGACCGGCGTGATCCTCGGACTCGTCCACTTCCCGATCGGCGCGACGCCCGGGTCGGTAACGCCCGGGATCCTGCGCGATCTGGTTACGACCTACGGCGCCAGTCTGATCGCGCTGGGCATGTTGGCCGCGTGGTTTGTCCACCTGTTCCCGCTCGGCGGCAGGGCAGAACACGAGCGCCGGATCGCCGAGCTGGCGCATGCCGAATCGCACGCCGCGCCGCTTCCCGGCGGCGAGGCGGAGTTCCCCGGAGAGGAAACAGGCATCCCGGACGGAAGGCTAAGCCCCGCCGAATGAACCGGCGCGGCCAGTGCCCAGGAGACCACAATGACCAGTACCGCAACCGCGAACGAGGCCCGGGAGAACCCGGTCCAGGAAGAGATCGGCTTCGATCCCGAAGCGCTACGCGCCAGGTATCGGGAGGAGCGTGACAAGCGTCTGCGCACCGACGCCAACGAGCAATATGTCGAGATGAAGGGTAAGTTCGCGCACTATCTCGACGACCCTTATATCGATGCGCCCATCAACCGCGCGCCGCTCTCCGACGACAAGGAGGTCGTGGTGATCGGCGGCGGGTTCGGCGGCCTGCTTGCCGGCGCCCGGTTGCGCGATGCGGGCATAGACGACATCCGCATCATCGAGAAAGGCGGCGAGTTCGGCGGCACGTGGTACTGGAACCGCTATCCCGGAGCGGCCTGCGATATCGAAAGCTACGTCTATCTGCCGCTCCTCGAGGAGACCGGCTTCATGCCCGGGCGGAAATACTCGCAGGGACCCGAGATCCGCGACTATTCCAAGCGCATCGCGGAGCATTACGGGCTCTACCGCGACGTGTTGTTCCAGACCGAAGTGACCGACCTCAGCTGGGACGACGACGCTGGCCGCTGGACCGTCTCGACCAACCGCGGCGACGCGATACACGCGCGCTATGTCATCATGGCGAACGGCCCGCTACACAAGCCGAAGCTGCCGGGCATTCCAGGGATCGAGGACTTCCAGGGTCACACCTTTCACACCAGCCGGTGGGACTATGCCTATACCGGCGGCGACCAGAATGGCGGCCTGACCGGTCTCAACGACAAGGTCGTCGGTATCATCGGCACCGGCGCCACCGCGGTGCAGGCGGTGCCCCATCTCGGCGCCGGGGCGAAGGAACTCCATGTCTTCCAGCGCACGCCCTCGTCGATCGACGTGCGGGGTGATCGCCCGACCGATCCCGATTGGGCGAAGTCGCTCGAGCCGGGCTGGCACCAATACCGGATGGAGAATTTCAATACCCTGGTCTCGGGCGGCTGGGCGGAAGAGGATCTTGTCGCGGACGGCTGGACCGACATCATTCGCAACCTCGGCGTGATCGCGCGGATGCGCGCGAACAAGGCGGCCGAGGGCACGAACGTCGATCCGGGGGAGCTGGTCCAGCTCGCCGATTTCCAGAAGATGGAATCGATCCGCCACCGCGTCGACAGCGTGGTCGCCGACAAGGGAACTGCCGAGGCGCTCAAGCCCTATTACAACCAGTTCTGCAAGCGCCCCTGCTTTCACGACGATTATCTGGCGACCTTCAACCGGCCCAACGTCCACCTCGTCGACACGAACGGGCGGGGCGTCGACCGGATCACCGAACGGGGCGTCGTGGCGGCCGGCAAGGAATATCGGCTCGATTGCCTCATCTTCGCGACCGGTTTCGAGGTCGGCACGAGCTATGCCCGGCGCGCCGGTTACCAGATTCACGGCCGCGGGGGGACCACGCTGGAGGAGAAGTGGGCGAAGGCCGGCGCACGCACGCTCCACGGCCTGATGAGCCACGACTTCCCGAACTGCTTCATCTTCTCGACGATCCAGTCGGGATTCACGGCGAACTACCCGCACGCGCTCGCCGAGCAGGCGACCCAGGCCGCGCACATCATCGCCGCCGCGACCGAGCGGCGGAAGACGCGGATCGAACCGACCATCGAGGCGGAGGAAGCCTGGACGCAGCAGATACTCGACGCCGTGCTGGACCGCCGGAAGTTTCTCGAGGAATGCACGCCGGGCTATTATAACGGCGAGGGCGGCAAGCCGAACCCGCTTGCGGCGAGCTACTCGTCGTACGGAAAGGGGTCAGTCGCGTTCTTCAAACTTTTGAAGATGTGGCGTGAGAGCGGCGAGTTCGCAGGTCTCGTAATGTCGTGACCCGATTCTTGACCACTCCCACGCGTGGGAACCAGATCCAGGCTGTGCGCCCTGGCGCACCCCGAAGCGATCAGAGAGGCGCCATAGCCAGCCGGTGATAGAGGCCGCCCCGAATAGGGGCGCGACGCGGCCTAGTCGTTTTGCATGGCACGAAAGGCCCCAATTGAGATTTATGCACGGGTATCCGCGGCAGTTGAGGGCCTAAATGGGGGCCTGATACAAAACCGCCATATCTTATCTACTTGATTATTTGTAATAAAATTCCTTCAATTGGACTCCACCTCCTCTCTCGATGATCCGCGCAGCGTTCGCGCGCGTCATGCGGCGATGCGACTCGCACTCTTTCGGATTACTGCATCGGTAATTTTTACTATCGCCAGAGGTGATATCTCGCATCATTTCCAGATCATATCATGTAATATCAATTACATAAGCCGCATTGCCAAAAGAGTATTTATTGCTATCGTTTAGGAGCAAAAAAATTCACGGGGAGGACCGTTCGCGATGAAACGGACGTTTGGAATCACCATCTCGCTGGCGGCGCTGGCCGTCGCTCAATCCGCCGCCGCGCAGGAGGCGGATCAGACGGCCGCCAATTCGGGCGCGGCGCAGGTGCAGGATGTGATCGTCACCGCGCAGAAGCGCAGCGAGCGGTTGCAGGACGTGCCGATCGCCGTGACGGCGATCACGGCGGAGACGATCCAGAACCGCCGCACGCTCGATCTCGTCGACCTGTCCAATCAGGCGCCGGGGCTTCAGATCAAATCGGACGACAACGGCGCCAACCCGCGCATCTTCATCCGCGGCGTCGGCGTCAACGATTTCAACCCGGCGACGAACAGCGCGGTCGGCATCTATGCCGACGGCGTGTACGTCGCTTCGCCGCTGGCGCAGCGGCTGGCCTTCTTCGACCTGCAACAGGTGGAAGTGCTGCGCGGGCCGCAGGGCACGCTCTACGGCCGCAACACGACCGGCGGCGCGATCAACGTCACCAGCAAGCTGCCCGGCAATGAGCCGGAGGCCGATCTCTCCGCCGAATATGGCCGGTTCAACTCGGTCAACGTGCAGGGCGGCGCGAGCATTCCGCTGATCGCCGACAAGCTCTCGGTGCGCATTGCGGGCCTCTACCAGCGTGACGACGGCTATACGCTCAACCGCCTGACCGGCCATTACGGCAACAATACGAACCGCTGGGCGCTGCGCGGCACGGTGCATTTCACGCCGAGCGCCAACGTCACCGATAATCTGGTGGTGAGCACCGGGCGTTCGACCGGCGGGTCGATCTGGGCGTATAACCGCCCGCTGCTAACCGAGCCGTATCAAAGCGATTCATTCTGCGCGCCCGCGCTCTACGGCACGGATCAGTGCATGACCTTTATGGGATACACGAATCCCAGTAAGAATCTCTATCAGGGCGACTATAGTTTCGAGGGGAAGGACAGGGTCAACCTGCTCACCGTCTCGAACACGTTGACGATCGACCTCGACGCGGCGTCGATCGTGTCGGTGACGGGCTATCAGCACGCCAGCCGCAACGATCAGGAGGAAACGGACGCCAGCCCGATCCCGACGATCACCGCGAGCTATATCGCGCGGCAGAACACCTTCAGCCAGGAATTGCGGCTGCAATCGAACGGCCACACGCCGCTGCGCTACGTGATCGGCGCTTATTATGCGCACGATTATCTCAACAACAATTCGGCCTATAACGTGCTGCCGCTTCTGGCGTCGGACGATCCGGCCGCCGATGCGGCGCAAGGCATCGGCATATTCGGCTGGCCGCTGACGCAGAAGGTGGACAGCTACGCCGCATTCGGCCAGCTCGATTATGACGTGACGGACAAGCTGACGCTCACCGGCGGCCTGCGCTATTCGGCCGACCACAAGGATTTCCACTATGTCAGCGAGGCGGCGAACGGGCTGGTGCCGATCTTTACCTATGACGGATCGAAGACGTTCAATTCGTTCACCGGCAAGGTCGGGGTGCAATATCGGCTGACGCCGAGCGCCAATATCTACGCCAGCTATAATCGCGGCGCCAAGAGCGGCGGCTTCTTCAGCGGGCAGACGGGCAATATCGCCGATATCGGGCCGTATAAGGACGAGACGGTCAACGCTTATGAAGTGGGCGCCAAGACCGATTGGCTCAACCACACGCTGCGCGCCAACATCTCGGCCTTTTATTACGATTACAAGAACTTGCAGGTATATACGACCGTCGAGGACGGCCTGATTACCCGCCAGCTCTTCACCAACGCGTCGGCCGCGCGCATCTATGGCGGGGAGCTTGAGCTTCAGATGACGCCGACGCGCGGGCTGACGGTGTCGCTCAACGGCGCCTATCTCAACGCCACCTATCGCGATTTCAAATCGGCCGGGAACGACTATTCGGGCAACACCCTGCCGTCCGCGCCGAAGGTCAGCGTGCAAGGGGCGGTCGACTGGCAGCATGAGACGCCGCTGGGCACGCTCGTCGCCAACACCAGCCTGTCGTTCCGCAGCAAGGTGTTCTTCGATACGTCGAACGACGCCAGGCTGACCGATCAGGCGCGCGCCTTCGTCGATGCGCGGCTTGGCATCCGTGTCGCGCGGGATCGGCTGGAGATCGGCGTTTGGGGCAAGAACGTCTTCAACGAGACCAATATCTCGGACATGACGCCGATCCCGACGCTCGGCTTCGACGTGTTCAGCGTCGGCCCGCCGCGCACCTATGGCCTGTATCTGAAGGCGCGTTATTGACATGAGCGGCGGGGCGCGCGCGTGGCTCGGTCCACGGCCCTCCGCGATCGAGATGGCGGCGACATTGTTCGCCGGCGTCACCGGCATCATGTTCGCGGGCGTCGGGCCGCTGCTGCTCGGCGCGCTCGAACATGCCGGGCGGCTGAGCGCGGCGCAGATCGGGCAGGCCGGGATGATCGAGCTGCTCACCATGGGCCTCGCCGCCGGGCTGACCGGGGCGCTGGCCGGCACGCGCCGGCTCCGCCCGCTGACGATTGCGTGCGGGCTGTTGATGGCGCTGCTCAACGCCGCGACCATGTGGTGCGACGGCTGGGCGCTGGTCGTGGTGCGGGGACTGAACGGCGTGCCGAGCGGCGCGCTGATCTGGCTGATGACCGCGATGATCGTCCGCGCGCCGCGTCCGGAACGTTGGTCGGCGATCTATCTGACCGTGCAGACGCTGGCACAGTTCGTCGTCGTCGCCACGCTCGGGCCGTGGATCGTGCGTCCCTATGGCGCCGACGGTGGCTTCGCGGTGCTGGCGGCGATGAGCCTCGCCGCGGCGCTCGCGGGCTTCGCAGTGCCGCGCGCGTTCGAGCCGCTGCCGGTCGCCGTCGACGAGCCGAGCGGCCTGCCGTCGCCGCGCGGACTGACGGCGCTGGCGGGGGCGTTATGCTTCAACGCCGCGATCCTGGCGGTGTGGATCTATGTCGAGCCGTTGTCCCGCCAGGCCGGGCATCCCGCCGGCACCGCCGATCTCGCGTTGTCGCTGTCGCTGGCGGCGCAGGTGGCGGGCGGCACGCTTGCGACATTGCTCGCCGGGCGGATGCGCTGGCTGCCGGCGTTGCTCGCCTCGCAGGCGGCGATGGCGGCGCTGATGCTGCTGTTCGCGCGGCTGCCGGGGCAGGGGGTGTTCCTCGCCGGCTCGGCAATGTTCGGCGGGCTGTGGATGTTCTCCGCTCCGCTGCTCACTCCCTTCGCGATCGAGGCAGACCCGACGCGCCGCGCTGCCGTGCTCGGCTCGGGCGCGGCATTGCTCGGGTGCAGCGCCGGGCCGCTGCTCGCCTCGCTGGTGGTGAGCGACGGCGACGTGCGCGGCTGTGCGATGCTCGGCGCGGGTGCGATGGCGGTGGCGATCGCGATCGTGCTTGCGGTCCATTTGACTCGTCGCGCCGTAATCCTCACGCGCGCCGCATGACTGATACCGCAACCCCCGTTCGCGCCCGCCGCCCGCGCGCCAGGAAGCCGGCGCTGGCCACCAAGCTGCGCCCCCGGCAGGCGCGCGCGCAGGACACATTCGAGCTGATCCTCGAAACCGCCGGCCAGTTGCTCGAGCGCATCGGGTTCGAGCAGCTCACCACCAACCTGATCTGTGAGGCGGCGGGTCTCTCGCCGCCCGCACTCTATCGATATTTCCCGAACAAATATGCGGTGCTGAAGGAACTCGGCGACCGGCTGATGCGCGCGCAGGACGACGAGGTGATCGCCTGGGCCGATGCCGGCGGTCTCGCCGGCGCGACGTTCGAGGAGCGGCTCGCCAAGTCGCTGGCGATCCACGAACGGATGGTGGATATCCAGCGCGATTTTCCGGGTGGCCTGGCGATCGGCCGCGCGTTGCGCGCAGTGCCGGTGTTGCAGGACATCCGCTTCCGTTCGCGCGACGTGGTGGCGGCGCATTTCTTCAAGCACATGCGCGCGCTCTATCCCGCCACCGATCCGCGACGGCTCGAGGTGGTGACGCGGATGACGATCGAGCTGAGCTATGCCGCGATCGAGATGGTGGTCGAGGAGCCGGATCGCGACGCCGATATCATCAACAGGGAAGTGTGCCTGCTGTTCGCGCATTATTTCGCGACCTTCAGCTAGGCCGGGCAACGGAGAACTGGGCGAATGGAGTGGCATAACTGGTCGGGGAGCGTGAACGCGCAGCCGCAGACGATCGTGAAGCCGCGCGACGAGGCGGAATTGCGCGCCGCCATCCTCGCCGCGTCGAAGGTGCGGGTGCGCGGCGCGGGCCATTCCTTCATGCCGCTGTGCGAGACGGGCGGCACGCTGATCGACATGAGCGACTATGCCGCGCCGGTCGAGATCGCGCCCGACCGCGCCAGCGCCTGGGTGCCCGCCGGCTGGAGTCTCGCGCGGCTGACCGAGGCGTTGTGGAACGAGGGGCTATCGCTCATCAACCAGGGTGACGTGAACCCGCAATCGCTGGCCGGCGCCACCGCTACCGGCACCCACGGCACCGGCAAGGATCTCGGCAGTCTCTCGACGCAGGTGACTGGGTTCGAGCTGATGCTGGCGGACGGCTCGCTGGTGATCTGCGACGCGCAGACCAACCCCGATCTGTTTCAGGCGCAACGCATCTCGCTTGGGCTGTTCGGCGTGGCGACGCACATCCGCATCAACGTGCTGCCGGCCTATTATCTGGAGGAACGGGTCGAGGCGCGCCCGCTCGGCGAGATGGCGGAACGCTGGCAGGAACTGGCCGCCGCCACGCGCCACTTCGAATTCTTCGTCTTCCCCTATGCCGACACCGTGATCTTCAAGAGCCTCCAGCCGGTGGCGGGCGAGGGGGTGATGCCGCGTTCGACCGATATCGACGAGCGCCCGTTCCGCATCGCCTGCGAGTTGAGCCGCAAGGCGAATTTCCTCATCCCTTCGCTGCAACGGCTGATGATGCGGCTGAGCAGCAAGCCGTCGCGCCGCGTCGGCCCCGCGTGGCAGATCTTCCCCGGCGACCGCACGATCCGCTTCGAGGAAATGGAATATGAGTTGCCCCGCGCGGACGGGATGCCGACCCTGCTGGAGGCGGTCGCCTATATCCGCCGCAAGAAGCTGCCGGTCGCCTTTCCGTTCGAGTTCCGGCTGGTGGCGGAGGACGATATCTGGATGTCCCCGTTCAATCGCGGCCCCGGCTCGTCGATCTCCTTCCACCAATATGCGCGGATGCCATGGCGCGACCTGTTCGCCGAGATCGAGCCGGTGCTGCGCGGCGCGAACGGGCGGCCGCACTGGGCCAAGCGCCACACCTTGCGCGCGGAGGACGTCCATGCGCTCTATCCGCGGACGGGCGATTTCCTGAAGGTGCGAGCGGAGGTCGATCCGGCGGGCAAGTTCGTCAACGCCGATCTGGCGCGGCTGTTCGGCATCTGAAGGAGGCAAGGGCCATGACCGACGAGGAACTCCACCGCCATCTGGTCGGCCGTCAGGGATCGCGGCGCGATCTCAACACGCCGGTGCTGGTGGTCGATCAGGACGCGCTCGACCGCAATATCGCGCGCATGGCCGATTTCGCCGCCGCCAACGGGCTGAACCTGCGCCCGCATGCCAAGACGCACAAGAGCGCCGCCATCGCCCGCCGCCAGATCGCCGCCGGTGCGCTGGGGCAATGCTGCGCCAAGCTGGGCGAGGCGGAGGCGCTGGCGGACAGCGGGATCGAAGGGATATTGATTACCTCGCCGATCCTCTCCGCGCCGGGGATTGAGCGACTGGTTGCGCTCAACGAGCGGGCCGAGCGGTTGATGTGCGTCGCCGACAACCCGGTCGGCGCGCGCGCCATCGCGGCGGCGGTGACGGCGCGCGATGGTCGGCCGCTGACCTTGTTGATCGACGTTGATCCCGGCATCCACCGCACCGGCGTCGCCAGCCCGGAAGCGGCGGTGGAATTGTATCGCGCGATCGTCGCGGAGCCAGCGCTGCGTTACGGCGGCGTGCAATATTATTGCGGCTCGCAGCAGCATATCGAGAGCTTTGCGGAGCGAGAGGCGGCGATGCACGACCGCGCCGACTATCTCCGCACTGTCATCGCCGCGCTGGAGGCCGCCGGGGGCAAGCCGCCGATCGTCTCCGGCGGCGGCACCGGCACGCACCGCATCGACGCGACGCTTGGCCTGTTCACCGAGCTTCAGGTCGGCTCCTATGTCTTCATGGACGACCAGTATCGCGTCTGCGCGCTCACGCCAGAGGAAGGCGAGGTGCCGTTCGAGACCTCGCTGCTGATCGACACCCGCGTCATCAGCGCCAATTCGCCGGGGCTGGTGACGGTGGACGCCGGCATCAAGTCGATGGCGACCGATGCCAAGCCGCCGCTGATCGCCGCCGGCGCGGCGGAGGGAACGGTCTATTTCTTCATGGGCGACGAGCAGGGCGCGCTGGTTCATCCGGCCGGCGAGCTTCCGGCGCTGGACGCGATCGTCTCGCTCAACGCGCCGCATTGCGACCCGACCGTCAACCTCTACGACTGGTATCACATCGTCAGCGGCAACACCTTGGTCGACCTGTGGCCGGTCACCGCGCGCGGCCGCTCGCGCTAGTTAAACTCTGGGGATGGGGACGGAAGCGGCCCTGATTGAACCTAAACCGTGACGCAGGCGTTCCTGTCTCCGCCAAAAGGAGACATTCCATGCGTATCAGATTAGCCGCTGTCCTAGCCGCCGCTGCCGTCGCCATGCCCGTCGCGCTGCCGGTGCCGGCGGTCGCGCAGCATCGCGATTATCGCTGGCAGGGCGATCGGCAGGGCTGGGATGCATCGCGCGCCTATCGGCCCGGCCGCTATCGCGAGCGTCGCCTGAGCCGCAACGACCGCATCTATCGCGGTCGCGACGGACGCTATTACTGTCGCCGCAACGACGGCTCCACCGGGCTGGTGATCGGCGGGCTCGCCGGCGGCCTGCTCGGCAATGCGATCGGCGGCGACACGCTCAGCACGCTCATCGGCGGCGCGGGCGGCGCGCTGCTCGGCCGGTCGGTCGATCGCGGCAACGTGCGCTGCCGCTGACGGCCAACGGCAGGCCGGACGCGAATCGCGTCCGGCCTGCGCCGTTACTGACCCGTCCGTTTTTGAAAGAGCGCTGGTGGGTCCGCCGGGATTCGAACCCGGGACCTCTCGATTAAAAGTCGCTTGCTCTACCGACTGAGCTACGGACCCGCACCAGCGAAACGCCGGTTAGGGAGCGCGCGCCGCCGGGTCAACCGTGCGTGAAGCTGTCGCGCGGAAAGTCCGGTCAGCGGATCGCGCCAGCCGGGCACAAGCGCAACGAGCGGGCGCAGCACGAAATCGCGCTCGCGGAACGCCGCATGGGGGATAACGAGATCCGGCGATTCCCACGCGCCGCCCGACCAGGCGATGATGTCGAGGTCGATCACCCGCGCCCCCCAGCGCCGCCCGCGCCGTCGTCCGAAATCGCGCTCGATCCGCTTGAGGCGCGCGAGCATCGCGGGAGGATCGGCCGCATCCTCCACCAGCGCGACGGCATTGGCGTAGGCGCGATTCGACGGGCCGAGCGGCGCGGTCGTGACGATCGGCGATATCCGCCGCGCGCCGATCGCGGCCAGCGCCGCACGCACTTCCGCGCGCGGGTCGCCGTGACGACCGCGGCGATTGGAGCCGAGCGCGATCAGATAGCCATGCGTCATCGCCTGCGAGGCTCTAGAGCGATTTCGAGGCAGGTGGAATCACCTGCCGGCTCGGAAATCGCGGCAAATAAATAAAAAAATAGAGCCGTGATCCGATGCAATCGGGTCGACAACTGCTCTAGCCGATAACCGGCGATCCATCTCCGTTTTCCGCGAAAATTTTTCGTAGCGCCCGTGCGGGTCACGCGTGGCGGCGTCGTCATGGTCGATGTGGCGGGGAGGGGAAAACCGGCCACATCGTCAGTCGGGGGAAGAAAGCGGCGTGTTTCAGGACTTCACAGGCGCGGACGGGCTTGGCGCTGCGACAGCCGAGGTGGACTCTCGCCAACGGAACTGGTCCGTGCTGTTGCCGTTCTTCAACGAGCGGGATTACCTGCGCGATACGGTGGCGAGCCTGGCGTGCCAGTCGGAAACGCCGTTCCTGATCCTGATCGACAATGGCAGCACGGACGGCAGCGCGGAGGTGGCGGTCGATGCGGCCCGCGATCACGGCCTGGCTTATGTGCTGGTGCATGAACGTCGTCCGGGCAAGGTTTCGGCGCTGGCCGCCGGCCTGCCCTTCGTGGCGACGCCCTATGTCGCGACATGCGATGCGGATAGCTGGTATCCGTCGCACTACCTCGCCGCCGGCCAGGCGCTGCTCGAGCAAACCGGGCGCGCGGCGGCGGGGGCCTATTTCGTGTCGCGCCGCGCGCGGCTTGTCGAGCGCATGGCGGGGGCGTTCCAGATCTGCCTCGTCGCGCGGCTGTTCCCCGGCCAGTGCCATGCGGGCGGCGCCGGGCAGTTGTTCCGCACCGCCGCGCTGCGCCGCGCCGGGGGGTTCGATCCGGCACGGTGGAATCTGGTGCTGGAGGATCATGAGGTGATGCACCGGCTGCTGCCGCATGGCTCGATCGGCTATGGCGCCGCCTTGTGGTGTGCGCCCGCGCCGCGCAAGCGCGATCGCGCCTCGGTGCGCTGGACGGTGGCTGAGCGGCTTTGCTACCTCGCCTGGGGCGCGCGCGCCGGGGACTGGTTCTTCTACGATTACCTCGCCCGCCGCCTCGCCGCGCGGCAATTGTCGAGCGACCGGCTGCGCGAGCGCCCCTTTCAGGCACCCGTCGCGGACATGGTGGCGGTGGCGGCATGACGATGCCGCGCCTCGTCGTCTGCGCCGACGATTTCGCGCTGTCCCGCCCGATCAGCGAGACGATCGCGACGCTCGCGCGCGAGGGGCGGATCAATGCGGTGAGTTGCATGGCGGTCTGCCCCGGCTGGGCGCGTGACGCCGGTTTGCTGCATGCGCTTCCGGCGCATGTGCAGGTCGGGCTGCACGTCACGCTCACCGGCGAGGCGCCGCTCACCGATATGCCGGAATATGTGCCGGCGGGCGGCACGATGCCGGGGATCGATCCGCTGACGGCGGCGGCGGCGAAGGGCGACCTGCCGCTGGAGGAGATCGCGGGCGAGATCGACGCGCAGTTCCGCGCTTTTCGCAAGGCGATGGGCCGCGCGCCCGATTTCGTCGACGCCCATCAGCATGCGCATGTGCTGCCCGGCATCCGCAGCCTGTTCCTTGATGCGGTGGCGGAACATGCCCCCGGCGCGTGGGTCCGCGATTGCGGCGACCGGGTGAGCGCGATCGCCGCGCGCCCATGGCGCGGCAAGGCGATCGGCAGCGCCTATCACGCGCGCGGCCTGCGCCGGGCGGCGGCGCGGCGCGGCATCGCCTGCAACTCCAGCTTCGCGGGGCATTACGATTTCCGCGGCGATTACGAGCGCATCTTCCCCACCTTCCTGCGCCGTCCGGGCACGATGCACCTCATTATGTGCCATCCCGGCGCGGGCGAATTGCCGGGGGACGACATTGCCGGTGCGCGCCCGCGCGAGGCGGCGGCCTTGCACCGGATGCGGATCGCGGACATGGCTCGTGCCCATGGCCTGGAATTCGACGCATGACGGTGCGCGCGCTGCCACGCCGCGAGAGGGCGCCTGATGGCGGAGCCACTGGCTTCCGCTTACGGAGAGCAGCGCGCTTTGTTGCTGCGGCTGCTGACGGCGCGGCTCGGCAGCGCGACGGACGCGGAGGATGCGTTGCAGGACCTGTGGTTCCGCATCGTCGCCGGCCCGGCGGGGCCGGTGGACAATCCGGCCGCCTATCTGATGCGCATGGCGAACAATATCGCGACCGACCGGCGGATCGCGGCGCGGCGGCGCGTGGCGCTGGAGACGCATTGGGCCGAATCCGGCGATTCGGCGCACGATCTGCCGACGCCGGAACGCGAGGCGCTGGCGCGCGATGCGCTGCACCGGGTGGACGCGACGATCGCCGCGATGCCGGAGCGGATGCGCGCCGCCTATCGCCTGTTCCGCATCGAGCAGGTGCCGCAGCGCGAGATAGCGGCCCGGCTGGGCATCTCGCTCAGTGCGGTCGAGAAATTGTTGCAGCGTGCCTATCGCCGGTTGCATGCCATGACGGACGGAGGCGGCGATGACTGACATCGACGACACGATCCTGGACGCCGCGATCGCCTGGCACGTTCGCCATGCGACGATGGACGATCGCGGCTGGACGGATTTCATCGCCTGGCTGGAGGCCGATCCGCGCCACGCGCGCGCCTATGACGTGGTGAGCATGGAGGATGCGGCGCGCCACCCGCCGCCCATCGCGGCCAATGACGACGAGGATTTCGTCGCACCGGCAAGTCACGGCCGCTGGCGCGGCTTTGCCATCGCCGCGACCGCGCTCGCGGCGGCGGTGGTCGGCACGATCGGGATGATTCAGCAGCGCGGCGGCGGCGCGGCGCCGATGGAGATCGCCGCGACCGCGCCGCGCTCGCTGACACTCGCGGACGGAACGCGGATCGCGATGGCCTCCGGCGCGCGCATGACGGTCGGCGGCGACCGGCGATCGGCAGCGGTGGAAAGCGGGCGCGTCACCTTCCGCGTGACGCATGACGCCGGTCGTCCCTTCACCGTCCGCGCCGGCGATTGGGAGATCGAGGACGTCGGCACGATATTCTCGGTGACGCGCGGCGCGCGCGGCGTGGACGTCGGCGTCAGCGAGGGCTCGGTGCTGTTCGATCCGCAGAACAACCGCATCGCGCTGAAGGCGGGCGAGGCGCTCACCGTGCTCGACGGCCAGCGAATCGTGCGCTCGCGGATCGATCCGGACGAGGCGCGGACTCTGGTCTTTTCCGGCGAGCCAATCCGTTTCGCAGCGGAAACGATCGCGCTTGTCCTTGGACGAGACGTTCGCGCGGACGATCGTGTCGCGGCCATGCCATTTACCGGTGTCGTTCGATTGACGGGCGACGCGCCGCGCGACATGGCGCATTTCGCGGAATTGACGGGAATGCGCGTTTCTCATGACGGGGGGAGCTGGATCATCGCACCGTCGGCGGGGCCGGCGCGCTAGCTTCGCCATCGCGATGGCGGGCGCGGTGATCGCTGCCCCACCCGCCATCGCCGCGCCGGCGCAACCAGTCACGCTCGAAGCCGCGCTGCTGCAACTCGCGGCGCGCACCGGCGGCGAGATCGTCAGCCTGGAGCCGGGGCTACGCACGATCCGCGTGCAGCCGCCCGCGCCGGACCTGCCGCTGGAGGCGGCGCTGCGGCGGCTGTTGCGCGGCACCGGCTATCGCGCGGAGCGGATCGGCGCGCGCAGTTATCGCATCGTCCGCTTGGCCGAGCGCCGGCCAGCGCCGCGCGCTATCCCCCCCTCCGGCGAGGAGGCGCCCGCGCCTGAAGTCATCGTCACCGCCAGCAAGCAGCGCGTGCCCCTGCTGCGCTTTCCCGCGTCGATCACGCCGGTCGCGCCGCAGGATGCGCCCGCCAGCGGCCCCACCTCGGCGCTGGGCGATACGGTGCGCTCTACCCCGGTACTGCAAACCACCGCGCTTGGGCCGGGGCGTGACAAGATCTTCATCCGGGGCATCGCCGACAGCAGCTTCAACGGCGCCACGCAGGCGACGACCGGCTATTATCTCGACGATGTGCAGATGAGCTATTCCACGCCGGAGCCGGGTCTGGCGCTGGTCGACGTCCGCTCGGTGGAGGTGATGGAAGGGCCGCAGGGCACGCTCTACGGCGCGGGCGCGATCGGCGGGATCATTCGTATCGTTCCCAATCCGGCGCAGCTCGACAGCTTCCACGCCGCGATCGCCGGCAGCGGGGCGATGACCGTCGGCGGACGAGCCGGTGGCGACCTGTCCGGCTTCGTCAACCTGCCGGTTTCCCGGGATGTCGCGGCGGTGCGGCTGGTCGGTTACCGTTCGCATGAAGGTGGATATATCGATGATCCGTTGCTCGGGCGGCGGGCGATCAACGCGGTCGACCGGGTCGGCGGCCGCGTCACGCTGCGCGTCGAGGCGGGCGACGGGTGGCAGGTCGACACCACCGGACTGGGGCAGCGCATCTCGGCCGGCGATGCGCAATATGTCGATGGCGAGGGGCGGGAACTGACGCGCGCGGCGCGGCTTGCCCAACCTTACTGGAACAGCATCCTGCTCGGCCGGCTCAGCATCCGCAAGCGCTGGGCGGGCGGGCTGGAGTTCGTCTCGGTCAGCGGGGTCAGCCAATATGACGCCGACGACCGGTTCGACGCGACCCCGCGCGGCGCAGCTGGCACGATCGGCTATGTCACCACCCGCTCGAACCTGTTGCTGACGCAGGAAGTACGCCTGTCGCGGTCGCGCGCGAACGGCGAGTCGTGGGTCGTCGGGCTGGCGGTGCTGCGCAACCGCGACGCGGAGAACCGTCTGCTCGGCCCGCTGAACGACCCGACCGAGATCATCGGCGTCACCAACGTGTCGCAGAACGTGTCGCTGTTCGGCGAATGGACCCGGCCGCTCGCCGCCAGCCTCTCCGCCACGTTCGGCCTGCGCGCGACGGAGGCGCGCGTCGACGGCTATCCCTCGCTGACGCCGCGCGCGGGCGATCTGGTGCGAGGGCGGATGACGCGGCGCATCGATCCGACGCTGGCGCTGTCGTGGCAGCTTGCGCCGGGCCTGTCGCTCTACGGCCGGCTCCAGTCGGGTTTCCGCACCGGCGGCCTCGCGGTGGCGCGCGGGATCGGGCGCGTGGCCGAGTTCAAGTCGGACTCGATCGGCATGGGGGAGATCGGCATCCGGCACCTGCGGGACGGGCCGACCGGCGTGAACTTCACCGCCGCTTTGTCTTATGCGCATTGGGACGATATCCAGGCCGACCTGATCGACCGGCGCGGCCAGCCCTATACCGCGAACATCGGCAACGCGCGCATCCTGACCGGGGAGGTGAGCGCGGACTGGGTGCCGGTGCCGCGCCTGCGGTTCGACCTGTCCGCGCTCTACACGGTCAACCATGTGACCGACGGCCAGCGCCTGCCGAACACGCCGCCGTTCAGCGCTCATAGCGGCGTGAGCTATAGCTGGGACGCATTCGGGGGGACGATGCGGACGTCGGGGGCGTTCGACTATATCGGCCGCTCGGTGCTCGGCACGGGCCGCTATCTCGATCTGGAGCAGGGGCGCTACGCGGTGTTGTCGGCGCGCGCCGAATGGTCGCGGCGCGATCTCACCCTGTGGCTATCGGCGGACAATATCACCGACAGCCGGGGGAACCGCTTCGCCTTCGGCAACGCCTTCACGCTGGCGAATGCCGCGCAGGCCACGCCGCTGCGGCCAGCGACGGTGATGCTGGGTTTCAGGATCGAACGCTGAACGAAAAACCCCGCGCAAGGCCCTGGCCTCGCGCGGGACTTTCGGTTCCGGCCGTGGAAGGCCGCGTCAGTAAACGCGCTTCTTCGGCTTGATATATTCCGCGTCGTCGGTGAGCGTGTAATCGTGCACCGGGCGGTAATCGAGCGTCGTCGTGCCGCCCTTGCCGCCCCAGCCGTCGAACGTGGCGGTGGTGTGCTTCATCCAGTTGGCGTCGTCGCGCTCGGGATAATCCTCGTGCATGTGCGCGCCGCGGCTTTCCTTGCGGTTGTCGGCGCCCTTGATCGTCACGACCGCCTGACCCATCAGATTGTCGAGCTCCATCGTCTCGACCAGATCGGTGTTCCAGATCAGCGAGCGATCGGTGATGCCGATATCGGCCATCCCCTTGTTGATCGCCTCGATCTTCCGGACGCCTTCCGACAGCAGCGCCGAATCGCGGAACACCGCGCAATGGCGCTGCATCGTGCGCTGCATCTCGCTGCGGATCTGCGCGGTGGGCGTGCCGCCGGACGCATTGCGGAAATGGTCGAGCCGGGCGAGCGCCTGCTCCTCCGAACCCTTGGGCAGCGGATTGTGCGGCGTGTTCGGCTTCAGCGTGTCCTTGAGGCGCAGGCCGGTCGCGCGGCCGAACACCACGAGGTCGATCAGCGAGTTCGAGCCGAGCCGGTTCGCGCCATGCACCGAGACGCACGCCGCCTCGCCGACCGCGAACAGGCCGGGGACGATCGCGTCCGGATCGCCGTCCTTGAGCTGGACGACCTCACCGTGATAATTCGTCGGGATGCCGCCCATATTATAGTGGACGGTCGGCGTGACCGGCAGCGGTTGGCGCGTCAGGTCGACGCCCGCGAAGATCTTGCCCGTCTCGGTGATGCCCGGCAGGCGCTCGTGCAGCACCTTGGGATCGATATGGTCGAGGTGCAGGTAGATATATTCGCCGTGCGGGCCGACGCCGCGCCCCTCGCGCATCTCCATCGCCATCGAACGCGCCACCACGTCGCGGCTGGCGAGATCCTTGGCGGACGGGGCGTAGCGTTCCATGAAGCGCTCGCCCTCGGAGTTGGTGAGATAGCCGCCTTCGCCGCGCGCGCCCTCGGTGATGAGCACGCCCGCGCCGTAGATGCCGGTCGGGTGGAACTGCACGAACTCCATGTCCTGCAGCGCGAGGCCGGCGCGCAGCGCCATGCCGTTGCCGTCGCCGGTGCAGGTGTGCGCCGAGGTCGCCGACTGATAAACCCGCCCGCCGCCGCCGGTCGCCAGCACGACCGCATGGCTGCGGAAGCGGTGGATGCTGCCGTCTTCCATGCACAAGGCGATCACGCCCCGGCACGCGCCATTCTCCATGATGAGGTCGAGCGCGAAATATTCGACGTAGAAGTCCGCGTCATACTTCAGGCTCTGCTGGTAGAGCGCGTGGAGCATGGCGTGGCCGGTGCGGTCGGCGGCGGCGCAGGTGCGCTGCACTGGCGGGCCTTCGCCCATGTTCTGCATGTGCCCGCCGAACGGGCGCTGGTAGATGGTGCCGTTGTCGTTGCGGCTGAACGGAACGCCGGCGTGCTCCAGCTCATAGACGGCGGCCGGTGCCTCGCGCACCATATATTCGATCGCGTCCTGGTCGCCGAGCCAGTCGGAACCCTTGACGGTGTCGAACATGTGCCACGACCAGTGATCGGGCGAATTGTTGCCGAGGCTCGCCGCGATGCCGCCCTGCGCCGCCACCGTATGGCTGCGCGTCGGGAACACCTTGGTGATGCAGGCGGTCTTGAGGCCGCTTTCCGCGATGCCCATCGTCGCGCGGAGGCCCGAGCCGCCGGCGCCGACGACTACCGCGTCATAGCTATGGTCGATGATCTGATAGGCGGCGGGCATCAGGCGGCAGCTCCGAAGGCGATCCTGAGGATCGAGAAGATCGCGATCCCGGCGGTGACCGCGACGAACAGGTTGAGGAGGACCATCAGCACCACGCGGTTCTGCGCATGGGCGTAATCCTCGATCGCCACCTGGAGGCCCAGGCGGAAATGGTAGAAGACCGAGGCGACGAGCAGCAGCATCGGCACCGCCACCCACGCCGACGACAGCCACGCGCGGACGCTGGCATAGTCATAGGCCGGCATGCGCGCGATGGAGATCACCAGCCACGCCATGAACAGCAGGTTGGTGCCGGCGGTGACCTTCTGGTGCCACCAGTGATAGACGCCGTGATGCGCGCTGCCGAGGCCGCGAACGCGGCCAAGCTCGGTTCCCGTTCCCATCACTTGATCCCCAGATAGAGCCAGAAGGCGATCGTCAGCAGCGTCGAGCAGACGAAGGTGAGGATCGCGAGCAGCCGGTTGGTCTTCAGCTCGAACGCCGCGCCGGTATCCAGCACGAGGTGCCGGATGCCGCTCATCATATGCTGGAACAGCGACCAGGAAAGGCCGACGCCGATCACCCAGCCGAGCGGGTTGAGATGCCCGGCGGCATTGGTGAAGACGCCGATGAAGGTGGAATAGGCCTCGCCGCCGGCCGCGATCGCGGCGAGCCACCAGACGAGCAGGATGGCGCCCACGGTCGCCATGCCGTCGCCGGTGACGCGGTGGAGGATCGAGGCCAGCATGGCCGGGCTCCAGCGATAATGGATCTGGAGCGGGCCGCTGAAGAGGTGCGGGCTGCGCGGACGCGCGGGTTTCGAGGCCAAGGGCGTTTTTCCTGCGATGAGCCGACGGTTCGCGCGGGTCTATGAGACGCCGAGCGCGGCGATGCAAGCGCGCAGGACCGCTTCGATCGTTTCGATCCCCGCCTAACCGGTGATTAACCAGTGATCGTTACCTCATCGCGCGGTATCAGTAATGGAGCCAGAGCGTTGCCCACCGACTTGCCCGCACCCGGATCGATCGCCGCGACGATGGATATCGCCGGCAGATTGAAGGTGTTCGACGCCGACGGCACGTTGCTGGCCGCGAGCCGCGACGTCTGGGCCGCGATCGAGCCGGAGATTCGGCAGGTTTCCGCCGCTTATTGGGATCAATGGGTGCGCTGCTTCGCCGACCAGAGATCGTGGGCGCCGGAGGAGACGGAGAAGATGATCGATCTCGGCTGCGTCTTCCTGCGGCATCGTTTCCTCGATACCGCCGGCCGGGCGTGGATCGAATCGATCGAGCGCTCGGTGGCGGCGGCCTATGCCGCCGACGTGTCCAAGACCGCATTGCTGTCGATGATCAGCGCCAGCGATCGCGCGGCGCTCGACGTGCTGATGCGGCGGATCGAGCGCAGCGACCCGCGACTCGTCGGCATGGTCGACACGCTGATGCGGCTTTCGGCGCTGGAAGGGGAGATCACGGTCGCGATCTATTCCGCCTATCTCGAATTCACCGGGAAGGTCGCACGCGACCGGCTGGCAAGCGAGTTCCACGACGGGATCGCCGCCACGGTGGAAAGCGCGACATCGGAGGGCGGGGCACTGCGCCTGCTCGCGTCGGGCGCGTCCTCCTCGACGCGCGGCGTGCTGGGCAAGGCGAGCGAGGTGGCCGCCGCCGCCGAGCAATCCGCCGTCGCGATGCGTGAGGCGGCGCTCACCGCAGCCGGGCTGATCCGCGCGATCGAGGATGCGCGCAGCGAGGTGGAGGTGGCGGCCGAGATCGCCAACCGCGCCAGCGCGCAGGCCGGCGCGGCGGTCGGCGTGTCGCAGATGCTGTCCGATCACGCCAAGTCGATCGAATCGATCCTCGGCCTGATTCGCGACATCGCCGGGCAGACCAATTTGCTCGCGCTCAACGCCACGATCGAGGCGGCGCGCGCGGGCGACGCCGGGCGCGGCTTCGCGGTGGTGGCGCAGGAGGTGAAGAGCCTCGCCAACCAGACCGCCCGCGCCACCGACGACATCGCCGGCAAGATCGCCGCGATCCAGTCCGCCACGCGCAGCACGGTGGAAACCAACGCCAGCATCAAGGCGACGGTGGCGGAGGTCGAGGATTCGGCCAACCGCATCCGTAGCGCGATGGAGGCGCAGGCGCAGACCGTCACCGCGATCACCGCCGCGGTCGACGAGACCGCGCTGGCGGCGGATTCGATGTCCAGCACGATCGCCGCGATCCGCGAGGATACCGAGGCGGTGGCGGGCGAGATCGATGCGTTCGGCGCGGGATTCGATTCGCTCTCCGGCCGGCTCGTGGTGCTGAAGGCGAGCGCGGGCGATTTCGCGCGCAAGGTGGCGGTGTAATCCCTCGAAAGCCGGAAGCGGCGGCGCCCTCCCGAGATTCACCCCGCCGGAAAGTGAAAGCGCGAGTTGAGCCGCTGCGAGCATGAGGCGCAGCAGCGCAGCAGCGCCTCGATCAGCCGGCGCGGCGGCCCATTCTCCCCCAGTTCGGAACTCGGGATCATCACCGTCACCACCGCGCGCAGTTCCTCGTCCTGATCGAACACCGGCGCGGCGACGGCGCCGTGGCCGAGGTTGAACTTGTCGCGCGTCCAGCAGACGTAATGCTGCTGGATATCGGCGATCTGCCGCATGAACTCCTGCCGGTCGGCGATACGGAAATCGGTTTCGCGCGCGCAGAGGTGGCCGAGCAGCTTCTCGCGCCGCTCGCGCGACTGGAAGGCGAAGGCGATCCGCGCGGAAGGGGAGTGCGGCAGGGTGAGCACCAGCCCCGGCTTCACGTCGATATGGATCGCGTGCGGCGCGGGGATCGATCGCACCACCACCGCGTCGCCGCCGGCGTCGGTGCACAGCAGCACCGTCAAGCCCGCCTCGCGCGCGAACGCGACGAGATATTCGTCGAGCAGGGTGATGAGATCGAGCCGCCCCGCCGCGATATGGCCCCAGCGGACCAGTCGCCAGCCAAGCTCGTAGCCCCGGCTCCCCTGCCGCCCGACCAGCCCGAGCTGCTCCAGATTGGCGAGATGGCGCGAGGCGCGCGACTTGGTGATGCCCAGCATCGTCGCGACGTCCTGCACCGAAACCTTGCGGCCGCGCTCGGCGAGGAAGTCGATGATCGCCGTGGCGGTCGCCACCGCCTCGATCTTGCCCAACCCGGCGGTCGGCGCCTGCCGGCGCGGATCGCGGTCTTTGCTCGCGGACAAATCCTGTTGCGACATGTGCAACAAATAGATCATCGTGTTGCGCATGTCGATACCGGACGATAGCCGGGGCGGGACGATTCAACCGGCTTTGGGGGAGGAGGAAGATGGCCAGTCCGGCACAGAATGAGCGCCTGACGCGCGTCGGCCCGGGAACGCCGATGGGGGAATTGCTGCGCCGCTACTGGCATCCCTTCGCCGCCGCGGCGGAGATCGACGATCTCGGGATCAAGCCGGTCAAGCTGCTCGGCGAATCGCTCGTCGCCTTCCGCGCGGGCGACGGCAGCTACGGCCTGATCGACCGCCAGTGCCCGCATCGCCGCGCCGACATGGCGTTCGGCATCATCGAGGAGGACGGCCTCAGGTGCAGCTATCACGGCTGGTGCTTCGGCGCGAGCGGCCAGTGCCTCGAGCAGCCTTACGAGGATATCGCCAACCCCAAGGCGCGCTTCCGCGACAAGATCCGCACCAAGGCCTATCCGGTCGAGGAGAAGGCCGGGCTGCTATGGGCCTATATGGGGCCGGGCCCGGCGCCGCTGGTGCCGAACTGGGAGCCGTTCACCTGGGAGAACGGCTTCCGGCAGGTCGTCTATGCCGACGTGCCGTGCAACTGGTTCCAGTGCCAGGAGAACAGCCTCGATCCCGTCCATTTCGAGTGGATGCACCGCAACTGGACCTCGCGCCTCTCGGGTGACGGCAGTTACGGGCCGAAGCATCTGGAGCTGAAGTTCGACGAGTTCGAGTTCGGCCACATCTATCGCCGCGTCCGCGAGGATACCGACAAGGACAGCCAGCACTGGACGGTCGGCTCGACCGCCTTGTGGCCCAACGCCTTCTTCCTCGGCGACCATATCGAATGGCGCGTACCGGTGGATGACGAGAACACGCTGAGCATCACCTGGATGTTCCACCGCGTGCCCGTGGGGCAGGAGCCTTATGTCCAGCAGCGCGTGCCTTACTGGCACGGGCCGGTGAAGGACGAGCAGGGCAACTGGATCACCAGTCATGTGCTCAACCAGGACATCGTCGCCTGGGCGGGGCAGGGCGCGATCGCCGACCGCACCGAGGAGCATCTCGGGCAGAGTGATCTCGGCATCGTCATGCTCCGCCGCACCTTCGACGAGAATATGAAGGCGGTGGCCGAGGGACGCGATCCCAAGGGGCTGATCCGCGATCCCGAACGCAACAAATGCGTCGAACTGCCGATCAAGCACCGCGAGATCTTCACCACCTCGATGACGCTGGAGGAAAGCTGGGAACTGGGCCGCAAGCTCGCCTACCGCTTCAACCAGCCGCACTATCCGCATCAGGTGGGGCAACCCGAAGAGATCAAGCGCGAGTTCCAGGTGGCGATGGGGATGATCGCCCCCGACGCCGAACACACCATCTGACCGCCCCCGCGGCAGACACAGGAGAGCAACATGAAGCTGGGCACCATCAGGATCAACGGCAAGCCGACGGTGATCGCGCGCGTCGCGGACGACAAGGCGGTCGCGCTCGATTTCCCGTGGATGGAGGATCTGATCGAGGCCGGCAACGCCGGTCTGGACGCCGCCGCCGCCGCGATCGACGCGGCGCGCGCCGGCAGCCTGCCGGTCATCGACCTCGCCAATGCCGACTGGATGGCGCCCAACCCGCGCCCGTCGAAGATCCTCGGCTGCGCGGTCAACAACAACAACCTCAACCAATATGCGGTCAAGCCGATGACCGCGCCGATGTTCTTCACCAAGGGCCGCTCGGCGCTGACCGGCCACAACAAGACGATCGAGCTGCTCAAGGATCACGGCCAGTCGATCCCCGAGCCGGAGCCGGTGATCGTGTTCGGCAAGAACGCGAAGAACGTGCCGCCGGAAAAGGCGCTCGATTATGTGTTCGGCTATACGCTGACCAACGACGTCACCGCGAGCGGCGTGAAATTCTCGCAGGATTCGATCGCGTTGAAGCAGCGCCCGGAAGTCATCAAGCCGCACCATCTGGCGTGGCGCCCGAAGTTCGAGGGCGGCGAGGACACCTATCTGCTGTTCATCTACCACAGCAAGTCGAAGGGCGCGGACACCTTCGCGGCGATGGGGCCGTGGCTCACCACCAAGGACGAGATCCCCAATCCGAACGCGCTGCGCGTGCGCGGCTATATCGACGGCGAATGCTATGCCGACGACAGCACCGCGAACTATTTCTTCCCGGTCGAGCGCGTCATCTCCGAGGCGAGCAAGTGGTTCACGATGGAGGTGGGCGACTGCCTGCACACCGGCACCGCCTCCAAGGGCACCGAGAAGCACCCGCGCGGCAATATCGGCACCTACCTCAACCTCTATGACGGCAAGCTGACCGACGTGGAGATCGACGGGCTGGGCAAGCTCACCAACCGCATCTCCGTCGGCTCCTGAGCCGGCCCGGCAAGCGTCTGCGCGCAGAGGATTTATGGCCAAGATAGTGCTCGGAATCGGTTGCGCGCATACGCCGCAGCTTCACACCATGGCGGAGGATTGGGACCTTCGCGGCGATCGCGACCGCAAGGACGGCGTGCCCCTGTGGTTCCACGGCCGGAAGCTGCCCTATGCGGAGCTTGAGGTGGCGCGTGCGCACGAGAAGATCGGCGAGCGGCTGGCGCTCGACACGCGCCGCGCCGCGCTGGAGGCGTCGTTCGCGGCGATGGACCAGCTCCACGCGCTGTTCCGCGAGGTGAACCCCGATGTCGTGGTGATGATCGGCAACGACCAGCACGAATTCTTCTCGGAGATCGTGCCGGCCTTCGCCGTGATCGCCACCGACGAATTGCCCAACCTGCCGCGCACCGCCGAACAGAATGCGCGGCTGCCGATCGGCATCGAGCTGTCGGACCACGGCCACCTGCCCGACGAGCGCGTCGCCTTCCCCGGTGACCGCGCCTTCGGCCAGCATATCGCGCGGCATCTGGTGCGCGAGAGTTCGTTCGACGTGACTTTGTGCCACGAGAAGCCGACCGTGCGGAACGAGAAGTCGCTGATGTACGGCCTGCCGCACGCTTACGGCTTCCTCTACAAGAACGTGATGCGCGATTGCGTGAAGCCGAACGTGCCGGTGGACGTGAATTGCTGGTATTATGACAACAGCCCGTCCGCCGCGCGCTGCTACCAGTTCGGCGGCGCGGTCGCCCGCGCGATCGAGGCGTGGGACAGCGACGCGCGCGTCGCGGTGCTCACCACCGGGGGGCTGACGCATTTCGTGGTCGACCCGGAATGGGATCGCCGCTTCCTGAACGCGCTCGCCAGCGACGACGAGGCGACGCTTTCCGCCATCCCGCAGAACGAGCTGATGGCCGGCACGTCGGAGTGCAAGAGCTGGATCGCCACCTCGGCGGCGATGCGTCACGCCGGGCTGAAGATGCGCGAGGTCGAATACCAGACGCTCTACCGCACCGAGGGTGGCACCGGATCGTCCTGCGCGTTCGTGGCGTGGCAGTGATGGCGGGCGATACGCAGGTTATCATCAGCGGCGCCGGCCCGGTCGGGCTGGTGGTGGCGCTGGACCTCGCGCGGCGCGGCGTGCGCTCGATCGTCGTCGAGACGCGCAAGGCCGGCGAGCCGCCGAGCGTGAAGTGCAACCATGTCGCCGCGCGCACGATGGAGGCGTTCCGCCGGCTGGGCTTCGCGGACGTGGTTCGCGATGCCGGCCTGCCGGCGGATTATCCCAACGATTGCGTCTATCGCACCAGCGTGACGCGGGGGCATGAGATCACGCGCATCCCGATCCCCGCGCGCGCCGAGCGCTGGACGGATTTCACCGGGCCGGACACCTGGTGGCCGACGCCGGAGCCGCCGCACCGGATCAACCAGATCTATCTGGAGCCGCTGATCTTCGCGCAGGCGGCGGCCAATCCGCTGATCGCGATCCGCAACGAGACCGAGCTGGTCGAGGCGACGCAGGACGCGGACGGCGTTACCGTCACCGTGCGCGACCTGCCGAGCGGCGCGACCGAGACGCTCACCGCGCGCTATCTGGTCGGTTGCGACGGCGGGCGATCGCGGGTGCGCTCGATCATCGGCGCGAAGCTGTCGGGCGACGCGGTGGTGCAGCGCGTGCAATCCACCTACATCCGCGCGCCGCGCCTTCTGGAGATGATGCAGGGGCGTCCGGGCTGGATGAACCTGTCGCTCAATCCGCGCCGCTCGGGCAACACGGTGGCGATCGACGGGCGCGAGACGTGGCTGATCCATAATTACCTCTACGAGCATGAGGAGGATTTCGACGCGATCGACCGCGACGCCTCGATCCGTACGATCCTCGGCGTTGGCGATGATTTCGACTATGAGATCATCAGCAAGGAGGACTGGATCGGCCGCCGTCTCGTCGCCGACAGGTTCCGCGACCGGCGCATCTTCATCTGCGGCGACAGCGCGCATCTGTGGGTGCCCTATGCCGGCTTCGGCATGAACGCGGGCATCGCCGATGCGATGAACCTGACGTGGCTGCTCGCCGCGACGCTGAACGGTTGGGGCGGGGAGCGGCTGCTCGACGCTTATGAAGCGGAGCGGCTGCCGATCACCGAACAGGTGTCGCATTTCGCGATGAACCACGCGCTGAGCGCGATCGCGCATCGCCGCGCGGTGCCGGCTGCGGTGGAGCTGGACGGGCCGGAAGGCGAGGCGGCGCGCGCGGCGCTGGGGCAGCAGGTCTATGCGCTCAACGTCCAGCAATATTGCTGCGGGGGGCTGAACTTCGGCTATTTCTATCCGGAATCGCACATCATCGCTTATGACGGGGAGGCGCAGCCGGGCTATTCGATGGCCGGGTTCGAGCAATCGACCGTCCCCGGATGCCGCACCCCGCATTTCTGGCGGCGCGGTGGCAGTTCCGCCTATGACGATTTCGGACGGGACTACACCCTGCTGCGCTTCGATCCGGCGATCGACGTGTTGGCGCTGGAGCAGGCGGCGGCGGCGGTCGGGATGCCGCTCACGGTGATCGATGTCGCCGCAGACGAGCGGACCGGTGTCTATCGCCACAAATTGCTGCTCTCCCGCCCGGACCTGCATGTCGGCTGGCGCGGTGATGCGCTGCCCGGCGACGTGGCGGGGCTGGTCGATCAATTGCGCGGAGCCGTGCGATGAAGCTGGTGACTTTCCGTGATGCGGCGGGGCGGGCTCGCCCCGGCGCGCTGGTCGGCGATGACCGCGTCTTCGATATCGCCGCCGCCACCGCGCGAGACGGCGGCGAGGCGCTCGGCGACATGCTCGCAGTGATCGCCGCCGGCCGCGCCGGTCTGGAGCGGATCGCGCGGCTGATGGCGGATGGCGAGACGGTCGCGCTGGTCGAGGTGACGCTGCTCGCGCCGCTTCCCCGCCCGACGCAGATCCGCGACTGCGGCAATTACGAGAAGCATGTGCGGCAGGCGATCGCCGCCGCGATGCAGCTCCGCGCCCGCGCGACGCCCGATCCGGAGGCGACGCTGGAGAAGTTCCGCGCCGCCGGCCTGTTCGAGATTCCGCCGGTGTGGTTCGAGCAGCCGCTCTACTACAAGGGCAATCCGATGAGCGTCATCGGCCCGGACGCGGAGGTGATCCGCCCCCGCGCCGCGAAGCTGATGGATTACGAGCTGGAACTGGCGGTCGTCATCGGCGGCCCCGTGCGCGACCTGACGCCGGAGAACGCGCTCGACGCCGTTTTCGGTTACACGATCTTCAACGACTTTTCCGCCCGCGACCTGCAATCGCGCGAGACGCAATTCCGTTTCGGCCCCGCCAAGGGCAAGGATTTCGATACCGGCAATGCGATCGGCCCGTGCATCGTCACCGCCGACGAGATAACCGATCCTGAAGCGCTGACGATGATCGCGCGCGTCAACGGCGAGGAGCGCGTCCGCACCACGTCGGGTGGCGGGCAGCATTCGATCGCGGGCACGATCGCCTATATCTCGCGCGACGAGACGCTGCACCCCGGCGACCTGATCGCGATGGGCACGGTGGGCGACGGCTGCGGCTATGAGAGCCTGACGTTCCTCAATGACGGCGACGTGGTGGAACTGGAGGTCGAGGGGATCGGCGTGCTGCGCAACCGGCTCGTGGGGCACGGCAACTGAACGGGATGCGGGTGTCGCCGGCTATTTGCCGGGCGGCCGGTTTATGCGATGGCTGCGACGATGTCTGACCAGATCAGGGGCCTGCCGCCCTATCGCCATTCCATCGCCGGCCTGTTGCTCGCCGCGCGCGAGGCGACGATGGCGCCGATCCGCCCGAAGCTGCGCGCCGCCGACGTCACCGAGCAGCAATGGCGCGTGCTGCGCGTGCTGACCGACGAGGGGCCGCTCGACATCGCGGCGCTCGCCGCCAATGCGATGCTGCACGGCCCGAGCGTGACGCGCATCCTGAAGGAACTGGGCGAGCGCGGGCTGATCGAGCGCGAGGTCGATCAGCAGGACAAGCGCCGCTCGATCATCGCGATCACCGACGCCGGCTGTGCGCTGGTGAACCGGACGGCAGAACAAACCCGCGTGCTGGTGGAGGGCTATCGGCAGGCGTTCGGCAGGGAGCGGCTCGCGCGGCTGATGGAGGAACTCGCGGCGTTCCGCGCAGCGCTGGTGGCGCTCGAAAAGGACGAGGCGGCGCGCGACGACGGCTGACGGGACGGCCTCTTCCGGTCGTTTCTTCCGCGTCTTTTTCGTCGCATTTCTCGCGAAGGAAACAGCGCCGAAAACGCTTTCCCGATTGCGCCGCCCTCGCGCGATCTGTATCGAATTACGATACTCGGTCGCGTATTTCGATCCAGTCCGGCACATGTTTCGGGTGCGGGACAAGGCAGGAGTGGGATGATGCATGGCGTAGCGACCGGCGACGACAGCCCGGCCCAGGACGCGGCGGCCTATCCGCGGGGCACGCAGCCATGGCTGATGCTTTCCTATCTGACATTGCTGTTCGTGCTGTCGTTCGTCGATCGCAACATGATGCGATCGATGGTCGATCCGATCCGCGCCTCGCTGGGGATCAGCGACGTGCAGATCAGCCTGCTGGAAGGCGCGGCCTTCGCGACGCTCTATAGCATCATGATCATCCCGATGGGGTTCGCGGCGGACCGCTTCAATCGCCGCACCCTGCTCGGCGCGGCGGTGGTCGGCTGGTCGGGGATGACGATGCTGGCGGGCTTCGCCTCCTCCTATCGCATGTTGTTCGTCAGCCGCATGGGGCTGGGAGTGGGCGAGGCCGCGCTCCAGCCGTGCGCGATGTCGATGATCCGCGACAGCTTCCCGCCGCAGCGCCGCGCCTGGCCGCTCGCGATCTACACCACCGCGCCGCTGGTCGGCTCCGCGCTGGCGCTGGTGATCGGCGGCGCGCTCTACGGCTTCGCCAAATCGGGCGGGGCAAGCGGCATCCCGATCCTCGGCAGCATCGAGCCGTGGCAGTTCGCGATGGTCGTGCCGGGTCTGTTCGGCCTGTGCCTTGGCCTCACGATCTTCCTGTTCCGCGAGCCGCGCCGCGTCGATGTCGACGCCGGCGAGAGCGCCGGGCTGAAGGATTCGCTGCGCCATATGCGCGGCAATGTGGGGCTGTACGTGCTGGTGTTCGGCGCGGCGGTGCTGTGGTCGCTCGCCAATACCGGATGGAGCGCGTGGCTCGCCCCGGCGATCGAGCGCCAGCATCATCTGCCGCCGGAAGTGGTCGGCCCGACCGCCGGGACGATCGCGCTGATCTGCTCGGCGATCGGCTCGCTCGGCGCCGGCTTCCTGATCGACCGCCGCTCGCTGGCGGGGGACCGGGATGCGATCCTCAAGATCTCGATCTGGTTGCAGGCGCTGCAGATCGTGCCGGTGATCGGCATGTTCACGGTGCAGGGGACGACCGGCGTGTGGGTGTGCCTCGCGCTTTCCAATCTGCTGATCGGCTCGATGCCGATCGCCGCCTTCGCGATCATCACCGAGATCACGCCGGGCCACCACATCGGCAAGATCGTCGCATTGTTCAATCTGGCGCAGAACTTCCTTGGCCAGACGATCGGCTCCGCCGTGTTCGCGTTCGTCGGCGAGGAAGTGATCGGCGGGCCGCTCGGCATCGCCTGGGCGATCATCCTTTGCTATCCGCTGATCATGGCGGTGTCGCTGGTGCTGAGCGTGATGCTGATGCGCGCGCGCCGCCGTTTCCTCGCCCGCAACGGCTGACATCCCGAAAAGAAAAGGCCCGGTCCGCAGGGTGCCGGACCGGGCCTTTCGCTGTTCCGTCCCCGCGCGTCAGGCGGGGTCGCCGAGCGGGTTCGGCGGCACCGGGACAGGGGAGGGGACGAACGGGTGGATCAGCGCCCACGGGCTGGGCATCTCGCCGACCTTGACCGCGATCAGCGCGGGGCCGCCGCGCTCCTTCGCCGCGCGTAGCGCGTCGCGCAGGCCGTCGGGCGAATCGGTGATCGTCGTCGGCAGGCCATAAGCGCGGCCGAGCAGCTCGAAATCCGGGCTGGCGACATCGGTGCCGAACTCCGCCCCGAACACGCGGCGCTGGATGCGCTGGACGTTGCCGAACTTGCCGTCGACGAACACCACGATGGACGCATTGAGCTGATCGCGCGCCAGCGTCGCCAGCTCCTGCATCCCCCAGCTGAACCCGCCGTCACCGTTGAGCGACACGACGCGCCGGTCCGGGTTGCCATGCGCCGCGCCCAAGGCTGTGTTGAAGCCGTAGCCGAGCGTGCCCTGATAGCCCGGCGTGACGAAACGGTGCGGGCCATACACCGGGAAGGCGATGTTCGAATAATAACCGACCTGCGTCAGCTCGCTGACGAGGATGTCGTCATCCGCCATCGTCGAGCGGAGCGCCTGGACGTAATCGTGCTGCGGGCGGATCGCGTCGATCTGCTGCGCGCACCATTGCTTGACCCTGGCGACGCGATCGGCCGCCGAAGGCGCCTCGCCCGCGCCGATCGCGGCGAGCAGCGCCTCGGCGCCCGCCTGCACGTCGCCCTCCAGCGCGATGCCCTCGGCGCGCGGCGCGCCCATGTGGGCGGGATTGGTGTTGAGGTAGATATAGGTCACGCCGTCGCGCTTGTCGGTCGGCTGGGCCGTGCCGTCGAGGAAGCGGCTGCCCGCGACCAGCACCACATCGGCATGGGGCAGCACCGCGCGGCCGCCCAGCCCGATCAGCGCGAGCGGGTGACGATCGTCGATCAGCCCGCGCCCGGCCTCGCTCATCACCACCGGCGCCTGGAGCCGCTCGGCGAGCGCCCGGATCGCGTCGCTCGCGCCGCTGGCCACCGCGCCGCCGCCGGCGCAGATCACCGGATTGCGCGCGCCGGCCAGCGCGTGCGCGGCGCGGGCGATCGCATCGGCCGCCGGGGCCTGCCGCACCCGCTCCGCACGCGGCAGCAGCGAAACGGGGCCGGTCGCCTGCAACACGTCCGGCGGCACCTCCAGCGCGACAGGGCGCGGCGTGCCCGAGCGGAGCTGGACGAAGGCTTCGTGGACGAGGCCGGGAATATCGGCGGGCGACTTCGCGATGCCGTGCCACTTGGTCATCGCCTTGAGCACCCCGCTCTGGTCGGGAATCTCGTGCAGCATGCCGTGGCCGGCGCCGATCGTGTTGCTGGGGATCTGGCCGACGATGAACAGCACCGGCGCGTTGCAGGCATAAGCGGTGGCGATGCCGGAGAGGGCGTTGAGCATCCCCGGACCCGGCACAACCATGCACACCGCCTCGCGGCCGGTGGTGCGGGCATAGCCGTCCGCCATATAGGAGGTCGCCTGTTCGTGGCGCGGCACGATCAGCCGCAGCTCGTTCGATCGCTGGCGGATCGCTTCCACCGCCCAATCGAGCTGGATGCCGGGGATCGCGAAAATGTCCTTCGCCCCCTCCACGATCAACTGCGCGACCAGCGCCTGACCGCCGGTCATCTCGTCCACGCTGCCCATAGTTCCACTCATGCGAATAGCCTCCATTCGCTTAACATGTTATGTTTATCGCCACTCCTTGGCAAGGAGAATGTGTTGCGAGTAGCGAGACGTCGTAACGAATTATGAGCTTTTTTCCAGAGCGGATCGACGCGTCATTCCCCGATGGCGCGCGCGGTGTGGGCATGATATAGGCGCGCGATCGACGACAACACGGGCCAGTGGCGGCGCTCCTTGGAGCGGCCGCGCCGTCAGCGTTCATGTCGACCCCGCTTCAACGGTTTCGTCGCCGCTGATACCGTTCCCCGAGCCGCCCGCGCGGCCAGATGATCCGTGAGTTACATGACCTTTTCCAATCTTCCGCCCGCGATCGCCGAGGCGCTGGCCGAGCGCGGCTATGACGCGCCCACCGCCGTGCAGGCCGCCGTGGCCGACCCCGGCGCGGAAGGACGCGACCTGATCGTCTCCGCCCAGACCGGCTCCGGCAAGACCGTGGCGTTCGGGCTGGCGATGGCCGCCGAGCTGCTCGCGGGCGAGGCTACCTTGCCCTTCGCCGAGCTGCCGCTCGCGCTGGTGATCGCCCCGACCCGCGAACTGGCGTTGCAGGTGAGCCGCGAGCTTGGCTGGCTCTATGCCAGGGCCGGCGCGCGCATCGCGACCTGCGTCGGCGGGATGGACCCATCGAAGGAGCGGCGCGCGCTGCGCGGCGGCGCGCATATCGTGGTCGGCACGCCGGGGCGGCTGCGCGATCATCTCGAACGCGGTGCGCTCGACTTGTCGGGGCTGCGCGTCGCGGTGCTCGACGAGGCGGACGAGATGCTCGACATGGGCTTCCGCGAGGACCTGGAGGAAATCCTCGACGCGACGCCGGAAGGGCGCCGCACCCTGCTGTTCTCCGCCACCATGCCGCGCCCGATCGTCGCGCTGGCGAAACGCTATCAGCGCGACGCGCTGCGCATCGCCACGACGGGCGAGGAGCGGGGCCACGGCGACATCGCCTATCAGGCGGTGACGGTCTCCCCGTCCGAGATCGAGGCGGCGGTGGTCAACCTGCTGCGCTTCCACGGCGCGGAGACGGCAATGCTGTTCTGCGCCACGCGCGACAATGTGCGCCGGCTGCACGCGACTTTGCTGGAGCGCGGCTTCGCGGCGGTGGCGTTGTCGGGCGAACATTCGCAGTCGGAGCGCAACCGCGCGCTGCAGGAACTGCGCGACCGGCGCGCCTCGGTGTGCGTCGCGACCGACGTGGCGGCGCGCGGCATAGACCTGCCGGGCCTCAGCCTCGTCATCCATGTCGAGATTCCGCGCGATGCGGAAACGTTGCAGCACCGCTCCGGCCGCACCGGGCGCGCCGGGCAGAAGGGGACGGCGGTGCTCGTCGTGCCCTATCCGGCGCGGCGGCGAGTGGAAGCGATGCTGCGCGGCGCGCGGATCAACGCCGAATGGATCGCCGCGCCGACGCCGGAGGCGATCCGCGTGCGCGATCGCGAGCGGCTGCTTGCGGCGCTGCTGGAGCCGGCGGCGTTCGACGAGGAGGACCGGCTGCTCGGCGAGAAGCTGCTCGCCGAACGTTCGCCCGAGGATATCGCCGCCGCTCTCGTCCGCGCGCATCGCTCGGCATTGCCCGAGCCGGAGGAGATGATCGAGGACACGCCCGACGCGCGCCGCGCCGCGAAGCAGGAGCGGCATCGGCCGGGCTTCGACGAGGTGGTGTGGTTCCGCATGGACGTGGGGCGGCGGCAGAATGCCGATCCGCGCTGGATATTGCCGCTGTTGTGCCGGCGCGGACACGTCTCGCGCAACGAGATCGGCGCGATCCGCATCGGCCCCTCCGAGACGCATTTCCAGATACCGCGAGCGATCGCCGCGAAGTTCAACGCCGCGCTGGCGCGCACGGCGGGGAAGGACGGTGACGGACAGGACGTGCGGATCGAACCGTCCGACAATCCGCCGCATCCCGCCGCGCGCGGCGACCGCGATGGGTCGCCGCGTCATGCGCGTCCAGCTCGCCCGCATCCTCATGCCGGCGGCCCCGGTGGGAAGCATCGCGCGCGCAAGCCGAACGGGCCACGCGAGCCGCGTCGCTAGATTCTCGCGCTGGCGCGGCGCTCAATTCTGCCCTATCGTGAAATATTCACCGGAAGAAGGCGATGGAGCGAGGGTCGGGGATGGAAGCACTGGACGGGTTGGACGCGGCGCTGGCGCGGGCAGTGCGCGGGGTTGCGGAGGCTTGCGCGCGGGACGGGCGGCTTGATGGGGCAGCGCTCGACGCGCATCAGGCGGTCATCTACGATCTCGCGCTGAGCTACGCCGACCTGCTTGCCGCGCGCGAGGCGATGGTGGAGGGGCGATCCACGCTCGATGCGTCGCTCGGCCGCGCCTTCGCCGCCGAGGTGGCACCGGCGGTGCTGGCGCGGCTGGAGGGCATCTATCTCGCGACGGGTCTGTCGCCCGAGCCGCTCGACGCGCTCGCCGCGCCGGTGCGGGCGCTGCGCCGTGAGGGGGGCGGGGCGGAGACGCTCGCCGCGCTGGGCCGCGCGGTGTCCGAGGCGGCGGTCGAGCTGGGCGACGTGCCACTCGACGAGCATAGCCTGATCGCGCGCGACGCCTTCCGCCGTTTCGCCGCCGATGTGGTCGCGCCGCTGGCGGAGGAAATCCACCGCCGCGACCTCACCGTGCCGGAGACGTTGCTCGAGCCGATGCGCGAGATGGGGGTGTTCGGCCTGTCGATCCCCGAGCGGTTCGGCGGCTCCGCGCCGGATGTGGGCGAGAACACCCCGATGATGATCGCGGTGACCGAGGCGCTGTCCGAAGCCTCGCTGGCGGCGGCGGGGAGCCTCATCACCCGGCCGGAGATCCTCACCCGCGCGTTGATGGCCGGCGGCACCGAGGAGCAGAAGGCGCATTGGCTGCCGCGCATCGCGGTGGGCGATCCATTGTGCGCGATCGCGATCACCGAGCCGGATCACGGCTCCGACGTCGCCGGGCTGACGCTGCGCGGCACGCGGACGGAAGGCGGCTGGCTGGTCAACGGCGCCAAGACGTGGTGCACCTTCGCCGGCAAGGCGGGGCTGCTGATGGTCGTCACCCGCACCGATCCCGATCGCTCGCTCGGCCACCGTGGCCTCAGCCTGCTGCTGGTCGAGAAGCCGTCGTTCGAGGGGCATGAGTTCACCTTCGCCCAGCCCGGCGGCGGAAGCTTGCGCGGGCGGGCGATCCCGACGGTCGGCTACAGGGGGATGCACTCGTTCGATCTGGTGTTCGAGGATTTCTTCGTGCCGGACGCCAATGTCGTCGGCGGCGAGGCGGGGCTGGGGCGCGGCTTCTACCTCACCATGGCGGGGATGACCGGCGGGCGCATCCAGACGGCGGGCCGGGCGCTGGGGGTGATGCGCGCGGCGCTGAAGGCGGCGATCGCCTACGCCGGCGATCGCAAGGTGTTCGGCGCGCCGCTCGGCGATTACCAGCTCACGCAGGTGAAGATCGCGCAGATGGCGGCGCGCTTCGCCGCCTGTCGCGGGCTGGCCTATGCCGTGGGCCGCGCGCTGGATGAGGGCGGCGGGCGGATGGAGGCGAGCCTCGCCAAGCTGATCGCGTGCCGCTCGGCCGAGATGGTGACGCGCGAGGCGCTGCAGATCCACGGCGGCATGGGCTATGCCGAGGAGAGCGCGGTGAGCCGCTATTGGATCGACGCGCGCGTGCTGTCGATCTTCGAGGGCGCGGAGGAAACGCTGGCGCTCAAGGTCATCGGGCGCGGCCTGCTGGAGCAAGCGTTGACGGGGAACGGCTGACGCGCGCTCCCCGTATCCGCGAAGGTTCAATAGAAGCGGATGTTGTCCACGGCGAAGGTCATCGTCTCGCCGCCGGGGCGGGTGCCGCCGACCTCGACCTGGACGATATCGTCGCCCGACCATTGCTTGCCGGGCCGGTTGCCATAGGTCACTGGCTGGAGCGCGCTGAACGGCACCTCTATGCTCGTCCAGCCGATCGCGCCTTTCACCGGCGCGGACCAGCTTCCCTGCAAGCCGTTGAGGCGCAGCGCGAAATCGCCCGGCCCCTTGATGTCGAAGCGCACGCCCTTGTAGCGGCGCACGTCCACCGGCTGCACCGATCCGCGCGTCAGCGGCACAGCGAAGCCGGCATAGGCGCCATCCTTCACCGCCATCCGCGCGGCGAGCTGGAGCGCGTGGCCGCCATCGCTGCGCGGCACGACCTGCGTGATCTCCACCGAACGGTCGATCCCGCCGTCGCCGGTCTCCAGCCGCAGCGTATCGAGCGTGCTGCGCTTGTCAGGCCGCTCGAAATCGTCGACCAGCGCCGCGACATTGGTGACGGGCATGTGCGTCGTGCGGTTCGCCTCGGGCAGCGCGGGCGCGCCGGGGCCGAATACCAGCCGGCCGTCGATCATCACCTGCGACACCTTGTGGACATCGGCGATCTGCTCCCAGGGCTTGCCGTCGATCAGCAGGAGATCGGCGCGCTTGCCTGGCGCGATCGTGCCGCGATCCCCGTCCTGCGCCATGATCTGCGCGCTCGTCCGCGTCGCCGCGACCAGCGCCTGCGACGGCGTCAGCCCCGCGCGCACCAGTAACTCCAGCTCGTGCAGCGTGGAGGAGCCATGCGGCGTCGACGGCATCCCCGCATCGGTGCCGACGCCGATCGGCACGCCGGCGTCGAACAGCACCTTCACATTATGCAGCGCGTGGCCGAACTTGGCGACGCTCTGGCGGTAACGCGGGTCATCGGGCTTCGCGCCGCCCTTGTCGGGATCATAGACGGCCAGCGTCGGTATCACCGCCATCTTCGAGGCGACGATGGTCTTCACCTCATCCGGCGTCATGTCGCGATCCTGCGGGTCGTGCGCGAGCGAGTCCACGCCGCTGCGCGCCGCCAGCACGCCGCGATCGACCGTGACGGTGTGGGTCAGCACCTTCCACCCGGCCTTGTGCGCGGCATCGGTGAGCGCGTGGAGCGTCCAGCCGTCCATGCTGGTATTGTCCGGCGCCACGCCATAGCGCCAGCCGTCGGTGAACGCCTTGATGAGATCGGGCTTATACGGCTTCAGCCGCTCGATCGCGGCGCGCGCGGCGGTGGGGGTGTTGATCCAGATCGTCGTCGCCTGATCGCCCCAGTCGGCGCCGTGCCCGCCCGGCGTGCTGATCCGCGCGGCGAAATTGACGTGTGGCGAGACGAGTGATTTCAGCCACTCGCGGCGCGGCGCATAGCTTTCCGGCTGCTCGTGGAAATCGTTGACGGTGGTGACGCCGGAACGGACGTAGTCGGTCGCGATCTGCGGGGTGGTGTTCGGTTCACCGGCCGGCGTCCAGTGGGTGTGGAGGTCGTAGAAGCCGGGGAGCAGCGCCTTGCCGCGCGCGTCGATCACCTTCGCGCCGCGCGGCGCCTTGGCGCCGGGCGTCACCTCCGCGATGCGGCCGTCACGGATCACCACGGTCGCGATATGCGGCGCGGCGCCGGTGCCGTCGAACACGGTCGCGCCGACGATCGCGGTCGCGCCGTCGCCCGGCGCGGCGGCGAGTTGCCCCGCGCCGATCACGCCGCCTGCGACGAGCAGGGCGATGCCCGCGCGGGAAAGGCTCGAAAACTTCATTGCGATATCCTCGTCGTAAGCGGGGCGGTCAGCCAGTCGTCTTCCCAGATGCCGTCGTCGCCGATCGGCGCGCCCGGCGGGATCTCGGGCGGTTTTGCCACCGGCTCGGCCAGCGCGCGGAGCTGGGCATTGGGACCGGTGAGCATCGCGGAGAGATAGGCGCAGGCATCCGTCTCGGTCGCATCGCCGGTGCAGGTGCGCAGTTTCTCGCCGAGCCGCGTCGCCGCGCCGCGCACCACCCCGAGCGCGGTGGGAGAGAGGGTCTTGTCCTGCATCACCGTCGCCAGCCGCACCGCGTAGCGCGCGCGGACGCGCCGGCGCAATTCGCCCTCGCGGCCGCGCGCGCCGGGCGCGACGGCGGCGGAGAGCTTGCCCAGCATCTCGCCCAGCGACAATTGCCCCGGATCGACCCGCGCCTGCTCAACCAGGCGGTTGAGCCGCTCCGGCGCGAGCAGCGCCTCCAGCGTCTGGTCCGCCGCCGTCTCCGCCGCGCTCGGCAGGTCGAAGGCGGCGGCGGTGTTCGCGGGGAACAGTTCGATCTCATATTGCGGATCGGGCGTGCCCGGCTGAATCGAGGAGAGTTGCGCGAGCAACGTGTCCGGCAGGTCGAGCAGCTTTGGATCGAGCGTGCCGATCAGCGCGTCCAGCGCCTCGCGCTGCTTCGTTGCGGGCACGATCTCCGCGCGGTCATGCCCGTCGCCCGCGACGGCATAGCCATAGTCCACACCGGCGATCAGCTTCGACACCGCCGTCACCTGATAACGGTGATAGAGGTAGATCGGCACGATCATGCGGCGCAGGTCGGCGGCGGGCGATCCCTTGGGCAGATTTGCCGGGCCGAAGCGCGACAGGGCGATGCGGCGCACAGCGAGGACATTGGCCAGTTCGGCCACCGCATCCGGCCCGTTGTCCCACATATTGCCATAGGGCTGGGCGTCGCCGATGCCGCGCGTGTCGCCATCGGTGACATTGCGATAGCCGTCCGCCTCCGCCTTGCGGGCGAGGCTGTCGAGCCATGCCCTCTCGTCCGTGCCGCGCGGCGCGGCGCCGTAGAGCCACTGGATCGCGAACCTGTCCCACGCGCCGACGCCGGTGGCATAGGCGTTCGAGAAATCGAGCCGGTCGCCCTTCACGCCGATCAGCGGCGCGGGATAGTCCATCACCGAGGCGCGGCCGGCATAGGTGCTGCCGGCGAAATTGTGCGCGAGGCCCAGCGCGTGGCCGACTTCGTGCACGGCAAGCTGACGCAGCCGGGCGCGGACCAGCACGATCGGATCGTCCGCCGCGCCGGTGCCTTCCTTCGATGCGCCGATCAGGCCGTCGAAGATCAGCCGGTCCTGCCAGGCGCGCAGCGAACCGAGCTGGACGACGCCGCGCACGATCTCCCCGGTGCGCGGATCGACCACCGTGGTGCCGGTCGACCAGCCGCGCGTCGCGCGATGCACCCAGGCGATGACATTGTAGCGCACGTCCGCCGGATTGACGTCCTCGGGCAGCGTCTCCACGCGGAAGGCGTCGATATAGCCCGCCGCGTCGAACGCCTGCGCCCACCAGCGCGCACCCTCGATCAGCGCGGTGCGGATCGCCTCCGGCGCGGCGCGATCGACGTAGAAGACGATCGGCTTCACCACGCGGCTGCGCGCGGCGTTGGGGTCGGTCTTTTCCAGCCGGAAGCGGCGCACGAGGCGCGAGACGATCGGCTGGTTCAGTTCGGCCGCATAATCGTTACGGATCACCTGCGCCGAGGTGCCGGTGCGCGGATCGTGCGCGCGCGGGTGGAAGTTCGCGTCGGGCAGTCGAACGAAGCTGTGGTGGATCGCGAAGGTGATCGCCTTCGCGTCCGGCACGATGCGGTTGACCGCCGGCCCCGCCTCGTCGGTCTGGAAGGTCAGCACCGACTGGAATTCGACATTGTCGGGGAAGGCGGCGCTTTCCTTCGTGTCGACATAGCTGAGCGTCGGCGCGAGCTTGTAGCTTCCGGCCTTGCCGCGCTTCAGCCGTCCGGCGATGTCGATCGCATCGCGCAGCAGGAAGCCGGACAGGTCGAACGACACCGAGCCGTCCGGCGCATCGGTTAGATCGCCCGCCCAGACCACCGATGGCGCGAACGAGGCCTGTACCGCGCGCTCCTCCCCGGCATCGCCGGAAAGCGCGCGGAAGCGGTTGTTCTCGAACATCGCCAGCACGCGCTTGCCGACGCGTCGGAACACGATGATCTGCGTCTGCCCCAGCCCCGCGCGGTCCGCGCCGAGATCGGGCTGGCCGAGGCCGGCGGCGATCGAGGGAGTGTAGAGGAAACGCCCCAGCACCCCGTCCGCCCCGGCCGCGGGCAGGCGGATCATCACATGCGCGTTCGCTTCCTCCGGCGTGACGGCGAACAGCGGGGCCTCGCCCGTCCGCGCCAGCGCGGGGACGGGCGACAATGCCGCGGAAAGGAGCAGCAGCCCCGCGAGCCGGCGACGCATCAGAAGCGATACCGCATGTTGCCGTACCAATAGCGCCCCATCGGCGAGTAGAGCGTGCCGAGATAGCCGGTGGCGGCGAGCGACGGCGCCTCGTTGGTGATGTTGCGTACCCCGAAGCGCATGCTTGCTCCCTTCAGCGCGCCGGTGAAGCGGTATTCGGCATAGAGGTTGCCGGTGAGTTGCCCATCGACCACCCACGGCGCGGCGGCGGAATCGATGCTCGTGTCCTCCACGCTGCCGATATATTGGGTGAAGGCGCCGATCGACACATTTTCCAGTGACCAGTTGAGCGACGCCGACCATTTCCATGCCGGGCGCGAGTTCTGCCGCAACAGGCTCCCGCCGCCGCTGATCACCGTATTCTTGTCGATCTTCCCGGCCGCGCGCGCCGCGAGCAGCTCCGCGATGCCCGGCGACGGGTCCTGATAATATTTGATGAGGTGGGACACGTTCACGGAGACGTTGAAATCGCCGATCCCCGTGTCACGCACCGAATAGATCGCATTCAGATCAAGCCCGCGCACCGTTTGCGGCAACAGGTTGACGTACTGGTCCTTGACGTAAAGCACCTGCCCGGCCGGGGCGAGTCCGGTGCCGGCGAAGGCGGCGACATCGTCCGGCGTGGGCGCGGCGCGCACCACGTTGGGGTTGGTCTGGCCCGACTGGCGGAGCAGGTAATCGAGGATCAGCGCATTGCCCTCGCCGAAGATGCCGATCAGCCCGGTCTGCTTCACGTTCCAGAGATCTGCGGTCAGCGTCAGATGGCCGAAGCTATCGGGGATCGGCGGCTCGATCACCGTGCCGACCGACCAGGTGGTGGCGCGTTCGGGATCGAGGTCCGGGTTGCCCGAGCGCAGCGCCGTCACCGACAGGCGACGCTTGGCGCCAGGGACGGTGGAATTGGCGCAATCCGTGAAGCTGGCGATCGCGCCCTTCAGGAGATCGGCCTGGCAGAAGATATAATCGGTGCGCGTGTTGGTGCGCGCGATGATCTGCGCGTTGACCTGCTCCAGGTTCGGCGCGCGGAACGATTTCGCCCACGATCCGCGCAGACGGAAGCCCCGTACCACATCCCACGAGCCGGCGATCTTGGGCACCGCGATATTGCCGAAATCGCTGTAGTTCTCGTAGCGGCCGGCAAGCTGGAGATTGACGCTGCGGACCAGCGGCACCTCCATTTCCGGCGACACCACCGGCACGGCCAGCTCGCCATACGCCGAGAAGACCATGCGCGTGCCATGCGTGTCCGGGTTCTTGCTGAGATTGGCGAAGTCGCTGACCGCCGCGCCAGTATAGGGATCGAGGAAGTCGATCGTGCCGTCGATGCGCGCGTCGCGGTTGTCGTACTGGGTCTCGCGCCGCGCCTCGATGCCCGCCGCGAAGCCGACGTCGCCGCCCGGCAACACCACGAGATCCTTCTTCGACAGGCGGAAGTCGTAGGTGGCGAGCGTCGCCTTGTCGAAACGGACGAGCTTCTGCCGCGCGGCGTCGATGCTGGTCCCGTTGCTCGGCGTGCCGTCGCCGACCGACGGCGTGGCGAGCGAGCCGCCGTTGAACGGATTATAGGCGGCCGGCGTCGACAGGGCGAGGATCTCGTTCAGCTTGGTGCGCGAGATATTGTCGCTGACGTCGTTGACGGTCGCTTCCGAATAGCTGCCGGCGGTTTCCCAGTTGAACCCGTGCCACTCGCCGCGCAGCCCGAACAGCAGGCGGAACTGCTTGTTCGTCACATCGACATTGATCGGGCCGAAATCGGTGAAGGAATAGCTGGCGATTTTCACCGGCAGGCCCGCCGCCGGGATGTTCAGCCCCGGAAGGCGGTTCGGATTGGGCGTCCCGTCGGCGAAGGTGACCGGCCCGAACGGGTTCCAGTAATTGCTCGCCGGCACCGTGATCGGGATCGAGCTGAGCGTCTGGATCGGGCTCTGTTGCGCATGGGTCTTGGCGTAATAATAGCCCGCTTCCCAGAACGCGGTCACGTCGTCGAAGTCGTAATGGCCGGTCAGGAACAGGTTGACGCGGTTGAGGCGCGGGATGACCGTCGTGCCCTCCGCCGCGAGATCCTCCTTCAGCGCGGTATTGAGGCCGCCGTTGGTCAGGCACAGGCCGTTGCCGATCGAGATCGTGCAGCCGCTCAGCGTCGAGGGCTGGATCTGGAAGGCGCCCGACGCGGTGCTGATCGCCGTGCCGTTGGACGTGACCTTGCCGAAGAACGACGGCGAGCCGACCACGCCGCCGAGCCACGGCGTCGTCGTGCTGCGGTTGTCGAGCGACGATTTGCCCGCGAAGCGCGTGTCGGAGAACAGGCCGCGACGATCGGACGAGGCGGTGAAATACTGGTCGGTCGACATTAGGCCGGTGCCGTGATCGTAGCTGGCGAACAGCGTGATATTGCCCTTGCCGTCGGCGAAATTGGTGCCGAGCACGCCGTTG
>MKSU01000009.1:168430-232308 GCA_001897375.1 Sphingomonas sp. 67-36
TGAGCACGGTGTTGACCACGCCCGCCACCGCGTCCGCGCCGTAGATGGCGGCGGCGCCGTCGCGCAGCACCTCCAGCCGCTCCAGTCCGTTCACCGGAATGGCGTTGGTGTTGTAGGTCAGCACCGGCACGAGTTGGTCGTTCGCCTGGCTGGTCGGGTGATTGACCACGCGGCGGCCGTTGAGCAGCACGAGCGTGTTGCCGATGCCGAGGTTGCGCAGGTTGACCGAGCCGACGTCGCCGCGCGCCGCGTTGCTGCTCTGCGGCAGATAGGAGCTGTTGAACGTCACGTCGCCGAACTGCGGGACGGAGCGGAACAACTCGTCGCCCGATACCGCGCCGGTATCCTGAATTTCGCGCGCGCCGATCAGCGTCACCGGCAGCGCCTCGTTGACCTTGGCGCCCTTGATCTGGGAGCCGACGACGACGACTTCGGTGGCGGGCGTCTGATCGGCGTCCTGCGCAGCGGCGGGAGCCGGGACAGTGGCGGCCCCCGGCGCAGCCTCTTGCGGCTGCGGGGCGAAGTGCATCGGGGTGGCGATGCGGTGCGAGACCGGCCGGCCCGGATCGCGCGCGGTCAGCGCGACGACATGGCCGTTGATCGACGCGACGCGCAGCGGAGAGCCTTCGAGGATTTTCGCCAGCGCGTTCTCGGCGGCGTAGCTGCCCACCACCGCCGGTGCGCGGCTGGTCGCGAGGTTCGCGGAAGGATACAGCAGCCGATAGCCGGATTGCTTGGAGAACGCCTGCAAGGCGTCGCCCAGTGGCTGGGCGGGAATGTCGAAGCGCACGGCCTGGGTTTGCGCCAGGGCCGGCTGCGACAGCATCGCCAGCGCCACGGCCGCGGTGCTGGCCTGCGCGACGAGCGCGATTCGTCCGATTCCGATGAGCATCTGATCTGTCCCCTTTTTGCCGGTTTTCCGGCCTGTCATTTCGTCTGACGGGCGGCTGCGGCATTGCCTCCATCCGGCCGGCGAACTTTTTTGCAATTTTCCGTCTCGACAGCGTGGGCAATGGCGGCTTTCATACGCGCGGGGGAAAGGACGGGCGGCATTGCCCGCCTGCGATATCGAAAAGGGGGGAGCGCGGCGCTGCTCGATCGGGACGACAGGCTGCATTGGTTCAAGACCGTCATTCTGCCGTTCCAGCCGGTGCTCCGGCGGCGGTTGAGGCGGCTGGTGCGCGATGCCGACGATCTCGACGATCTGGTCGCCGAGGTGCTGGCGCGCACCTATGCCTATGACGGATGGCGGGACATCCGCCACGGGCTCGCGTTCATGACGCGCGCGGCGCACAACATCCTGATCGACCAGCAGCGGCGCGAGGTGATCGTCTCGATCGACTATGTCGCCGATCTGGAAGTGCTCCAGCGCAGCATATCCTATGACGAGATGTTCGATGCGCGCGACGCGCTGCGGCATCTCGAAAGCGTCGTCGAAACGCTCTCCCCGCAACCGCGCAGGGCCTTCCTGTTGCGGCGGGTGCAGGGCCATTCGGTCGGCGAGGTGGCGGAGATCATGGGGATATCCGTCTCAACGGTGGAGAAGCATCTGGCGAAAGCCCTGGCGCGCGTGGCGCGCGCGCGGGCCGAGCAGGAGGATCAAGGCGTTGTCCAGCGGCGCGGCGAAGGCGAACGGGCGGAAGGCGATCCGCGACGAGGCGGCGACATGGGTCGTTCGCCTTGACGCCGACCCGCGTCTGCGCCCCGAAGCCAATGCCTGGATAGACGCCGATCCGCGCCACGCCGTCGCCTTCGCCGAAGCGGAGGCGGCGTGGGAGGCGGCGCGCCATGTCCGGCTGCGCGGCGACGTGGCGGTGGCGGACGATGAGGAGACGCCGGTCGCGGTGGCGGTCGAGCCGCTGCCGCTCGTCCAGCGCCATATCACCCGCCGCTCCGCCGCGATCGGGCTGCTCGCCGCTTCCACGGCCGGCGCTGTCGGGCTGGGGCGAATGCTGCTGTCGTCGGACAGGAACCGCGTGGCCACGATCCACGGGCAGCAGCGGCTGACGCGGCTGGCGGACGGTTCGTCGATCCGGCTCAACAGCGGCACCACGCTGGACGTCAGCCTGAGCGGCTCGCGCCGTGTCGTCCGCATGATCGAGGGCGAGGCGCTGTTCGACGTCGCGCGGGACCGGCGGCGGCCGTTCGTGGTCGATCTCGGCGACGCGCGGGTGCAGGTGATCGGCACCAGCTTCAACATCCGCAAGCGGCTGGATCGCGCCGAGCTGACCGTCACCAGCGGGCTGGTGGCGGTGAGCGATATCGACGGCCAGACGATCCGCGTCGGCGCGGGCGAGACGACGCTGATCCGGCCCGGCCTTCTCGCTGCCGCCAACCCCGGCGAGGCGCTGATCCGTCAGCGTACCGCATGGCAGGACGGCTTCATCGAGCTGAACGACGAGACGATCGAGGAGGCCGTGGCGGAGTTCAACCGCTATCGCGACAAGCCGATCCTGGTGGCCGATCCGCGGATCGGCTCGCTCGTCGTCTCCGGCCGGTTCGGCATCCGCGAGAGCCGCGAGTTCGTCGATGCGCTGAAAAGCAGCTTCGCGATCAATGCGGTGACGATGCCGAACGGGTCGATCGCACTGTCGAAGGGCGAGGTGGCGTTGGGGCACGCGGAATAGGCGGGCCGGCCGGCCTGTTCCCGCGCATCCGCGAAGTTGAAAACCTGAGACGCTGTTTCGATGCCGGTGGGGCTGGCGGAACGCTCGGCTGACCGGCTGTTTCGATCGGGCCCCTTCGTCATCCGGCCTTGCGGCGGGGCGACGAAGGGGAATCGACCCTATTTCACCAGTTCCGGCTCTCGCGCCTCCGCGCGAGTCAGCAGCGGGGCGAGATAGCGGCCGGTGAAGCTGCCTTTCGTCGCGGCGACATCCTCCGGCGTGCCTTCCGCGACGATCCCGCCGCCCTTCACGCCGCCTTCCGGGCCGAGGTCGATTATCCAGTCGGCGGTCTTGATGACATCGAGGTTGTGCTCGATCACCACCACCGTATTGCCCTGCTCGACCAGCGCGTGAAGCACCTCCAGCAGCTTGCGCACGTCCTCGAAATGGAGGCCGGTGGTCGGTTCGTCGAGGATGTAGAGCGTATTGCCGGTCGCGCGCCGCGACAGTTCCTTGGCCAGCTTCACGCGCTGCGCCTCGCCGCCGGAGAGGGTGGTCGCCTGCTGCCCGACCTTGACGTAGCCGAGGCCGACTTCCGCCAGCATCGCCATCTTGTCGCGGATCGGCGGCACCGCCTTGAAGAACTCCGCCGCATCCTCGACCGTCATGTCGAGCACGTCGGCGATCGAATGACCCTTGAACTTCACCTCCAGCGTCTCGCGGTTGTAGCGCGCGCCGTGGCACACGTCGCAGGTGACATAGACGTCGGGCAGGAAGTGCATCTCGATCTTGAGCACGCCGTCGCCCTGGCACGCCTCGCAGCGGCCGCCCTTGACGTTGAAGCTGAACCGGCCGGGCTTGTAGCCGCGCGCCTGCGATTCCGGCAGGCCGGCGAACCAGTCGCGGATCTGGGTGAAGGCGCCGGTATAGGTCGCCGGGTTCGATCGCGGGGTGCGGCCGATCGGCGACTGGTCGATGTCGATCACCTTGTCGAGATGCTGGAGGCCGGTGATCTTCTCATGCTTGCCGGCGAGGATGCGCGCGCCGTTCAACTGGCGTGCGGCGGCAGCGTAGAGCGTGTCGATCGTGAAGCTCGACTTGCCCGAGCCGGAAACGCCGGTGATGCAGGTGAAGGTGCCGAGCGGGATGCTCGCCGTCACGCCGCGCAGGTTGTTGGCGGTGGCGTTGTGGACGGTGAGCTTCTTGCCCGATCCCTTGCGCCGCTTCGCCGGCACCGGCACCGCGCGCGTGCCGTTGAGATAATCGGCGGTGATCGAATCGCGCGATTCCAGCAGCTCGTCGAGCGTGCCGTGGGCGACGATCTCGCCCCCGTGGACGCCCGCGCCCGGCCCCATGTCGATGATGTAATCGGCGGTGCGGATGGCATCCTCGTCATGCTCGACCACCAGCACGGTGTTGCCGAGGTCGCGCAGCCGGCGCAGCGTCGCGAGCAGCATGTCGTTGTCGCGCTGGTGCAGGCCGATCGAGGGCTCGTCCAGCACGTAGAGCACGCCGGAAAGCCCGCTGCCGATCTGGCTGGCGAGGCGGATGCGCTGGCTCTCGCCGCCTGAAAGCGTGCCGGAGGTGCGGTCGAGGTTGAGGTAATCCAAGCCGACGTTGTTGAGGAAGCCGAGCCGCTCGACGATCTCCTTCAGGATGCGCTCCGCGATCGCGCGCTGCTGGTCGGTGAGCTGCGCGGGGAGGGCGTTGAACCACGCCAGCGCATCGACCACCGACATGCGCGTCGCGTGGCTGATGTCCTCATGCGCGACCTTCACCGCCAGCGCCTCGGGCTTGAGGCGCGCGCCGTGGCACACCTCGCACGGCTGCGACGACTGATATTTGCCCAGTTCCTCGCGCATCCATGCGCTCTCGGTCTGGAGCATCCGCCGGTTGAGGTTGCCGATCACCCCCTCGAACGGCTTCTTGACGTCATAGGATTTCCTGCCGTCGACGAACGTCAGCGTCACCGGCTTGCCGCCGGTGCCGTGGAGGATGATCAGGCGCACCTCGCCCGGCAGGTCCTTCCACGGCGTCTCAAGGCTGAAGCCGAACTCGCGGGCGAGGCTGCCGAGCACCTGCATGTAATAAGGCGAGGGCGGGTTCGATTTCGCCCATGGCACGATCGCGCCCTTCTTGAGCGTGAGGTCGTGGTTGGGGACGACCAGATCCTCGTCGAAGATCAGCTTCTCGCCCAGCCCGTCGCAGGCCGGGCAGGCGCCTTGCGGGGCGTTGAAGGAGAACAGCCGCGGCTCGATCTCGGGAATAGTGAAGCCGCTGACCGGGCAGGCGAATTTCTCGGAGAAGACGATGCGGTTGGCGGGGATGCCGGCATTCTTCATCTGCCCGCCCGCCGCTGCCTCGTCCTCGCGCCCCGGCACCACGGCGTCCGCCAGATCGACATAGGCGAGGCCGTCCGCCAGCTTCAGCGCCGTCTCGAAACTGTCGGCCAGCCGCGTGGCGATATCCTCGCGCACGACGAGGCGATCGACCACCACCTCGATATCGTGCTTGTATTTCTTGTCGAGCGCGGGCGCTGCGTCGATCTCGTGCATCTCGCCGTCGATGCGGACGCGGGTGAAGCCGGCCTTCTGCCACTCGGCCAGCTCCTTGCGATATTCGCCCTTTCGCCCGCGCACCACCGGCGCGAGCAGGTAGAGCCGCGTCCCCTCCGGCAAGGCCATGACGCGATCGACCATCTGGCTCACGGTCTGCGCGCTGATCGGAAGGCCGGTGGCGGGCGAGTAAGGCACGCCGACCCGCGCCCACAACAGGCGCATGTAATCGTAGATTTCGGTGACGGTGGCGACGGTGGAGCGCGGGTTGCGGCTGGTCGTCTTCTGCTCGATCGAGATCGCGGGGGAGAGGCCCTCGATATGGTCGACGTCCGGCTTCTGCATCAGTTCGAGGAACTGGCGCGCATAGGCCGACAGCGACTCGACGTAGCGGCGCTGACCCTCGGCATAGATGGTGTCGAAGGCGAGGCTCGACTTGCCCGAGCCGGACAGGCCGGTGATCACCGTCAGCGTGTCGCGCGGGATATCCACCGCGACGTCCTTGAGGTTGTGCTCCCGCGCGCCGCGGACGGAGATGTGAGTCAGCATGAAGGGAGTTCTACTTCTGTTCCGGCCGGCTTTCCAGTCCCGACAGATGGGGCCGGCGATCTGATGCGGCAAGGAGGGCTGGCGCCGCGCCGGATGTGTATTATATAGATGCTACACTCGGCAGTGGAACGGAAAATGGCGAAGAAGGACGGCAAGAAGGGGAAGCGCATCCCCAAACGCATCGGCGGGATGAAGATTCCCAAGGAATTGCGTCAAGCAGGCGAGGCGCTGCTCGACAAGGCCAATTCTCCGGCGGGGCGCGAAATCATCGCATCCGGCCTGACAATGGCGGCGGCGGCGGCGAGCGCGGCGGCGATCAAGCATCGCATGAAGGCGGAGCCGGCGCGCAAGCCCGGCGATCCCGGCACCATCGATCCGCAGCGCATCGCCGACGCAGTGGGCGACATGGCGGAGAACGTGCTCGATCGCATCTTCGGCGCAAGGAAGGCATGACGACGATTACCGCGATTTCATCCGGCGGACGCGCTGCCGTCAGCCGGCGCGCTGCAGAAACGCGGCTCCGATCAGGAGGAATTGGCATGAAGCAATCGAAGTTGATGCTCTCAATCGCCGCCGGCACGCTGGCGTTGAGCGGGACGCCCGCGCTGGCCAAGGGCTGCATCCGCGGCGCGATCGCCGGCGGAGTCGCGGGCCATTACGCCGGGCATCATGCCGTCGCGGGCGCGATGGCGGGCTGCGCGGCGGGCCATTATTACTACAAGCACAAGGCCGCCGTCGCCGCACAGAAGCAGGCGCAGACCGCGCATCCGGCGCCAGCGCATCAGTGACAGGCGGACGCCGACGCTCTCCCCGCCGGGGAGAGCGTCGCGCCGTCAGAAATAGCGCGCCAGCGCGAAGCGCAGACGGGTGCGGTTGTTGGCGTAGAGTGGCAGGGTGGAATCCATCCGGCTCCAGCTCACTCCGATCGTCGGCGAGAAGCCCAGCCAGGCGAACGCGCGATTGCCGACCGTGGCGCGCAGCGAGAAGCGCCAGTCGTGGCGCGGGTCGGTGGAGAAGATCGGCAGCGGTGCGTCATAAAGCGCACGGCTGAACGATCCGCCGAGACCGACGTTGAACCCGGCCGGCAATTCCCCGCCGATGCCGGCGATCATGCCGAGCTCGACGCTGGAATAGGCCTTGGCGCGAAAGGCGTCGCGGCGCAGGAAGACGCCGCCCGAAGTGACGATCGAGCGCGCGACGACGCGCTCATAGGTCGCGTAAAGACCTGACTGCCAGCCGTTGTAATTGTTGTCGAACGGCGATGCGGTGTGCCGCACGTCGAGTTGCAGGCCGACGCGCGAGGCGTCGCTGACATCGGCTTCCAGTCCGCCCTTCATCCCCACCTGCCGGGTGATGAGATGCTGGCCGAACACGCGATCCGCGCCCACCGCCTGCATCCGCACGCGCAGGCTCTGGTTCAGCGCGACTTCCGCGCCGCCGGCAAGTTCATAGGAGAAATCGTTGAAACGGCTGTCTCCATAGACCGTCTTGGCCGCGTCGAAATCGCCGAGCAGGCTGACGTCGCCGCCGACCGGCAGCTTCACGCCGCTCTCGATCGTCGCGAAATGGCCGGTGCCTGATCGCGCGCGCGCATCAGGGCTGAGCGCGAGCGGGATCGCCAGCGGCCCGAACAGCACGGTGACGCTGTCCGCGCCGGTCGCGTTGTTGATGTTGGTGTCGGGCGCGAAGCCGGCGTCGAGATTGAGCGTCCAGGCGCGTTTCGAGCGGATCACGTTGCGCGCCAGCCGGATCGTCCGCGCGACCTCCGGCGGCAGGTCGCGGTCCTCGGCGGCGAGGCGGAACTCGCGGTCGGCCGATTGCGCGTGTCCCATCGCGAACAGGGTGCGCGCCAGTTCCAGCCGCACGCGCGTCTGGCGCGGATCGTCGACCAGGATCGCGCGGAACATCTCCGCCGCGCGCGGCAGGTCGCCGGTCTGCTCGGCGATATAGCCGGCGAGGAAGCGATAGTGGAAGGTGAGCTGCGGCACGCCGGCCAGCGCCTCCACCATCGGCTTCGCCTCGGAATAGCGTTTGGCGGCGACGAGCTTCTGCACCTCGTCGAGCAGTTCGGCGGGGGTGAGGCGCGCCTTGCACGTCTGCGCGACGCACTGGTCGATCAGCGCCTGCGCGCCCGCGCCGCAGGGGGCGAGCGCCGCTGCCGCCAGCAGCGCCGCCGCCGCTGTGCCGCGCATCATTTCTTGCCCGTGTAAGCGCCCAGGATATCGATCCGCTGGTCCGGCGTGCCGCCGACGATGCGGAAGCCGCCGCCGATCTCCTGCGCCGCCGGGCCGAAGAAGGCGCCGTCAAGGCTGGAGCCGGCGATCGAGACGACATAGTCCTTGCCGCCCGGCGTGGTGAACTTGGCGTCGCCGATCGTGCCGGTGAAGCCGCCCTTGCCGACGAGATCGATCGTCGCGGAGCCATGGGCGGTGAAGGCGGTGCCGCCGGGCAGCACGTAATTGCCGTTGGTATAGGCATCGAGCGCGGCGGCCGAGACGGTGCCGGTGAACGCGGAACTGACGGAGAGCTTGGCGAAATCCACCGTCGTGGTCTGCGATCCGGTGATCCACTGGAAATAGGTGGAGGCGAGCGGATCGGTGTCGATCAGTGGATTGAACACCATCGTCGCCAGCATGTCGCCCGTGTAAGTGCCGCTGCCGGTTTTCGGCACGACCGAATTGTCGCTGCGCTCGCCATAGGCGAACACCGCGCGATCGAGCGAATAGCTGTTCTCGAGATAGGTGCCCTTGGTCACCGGATCGGTCTGCTTGACGACGCCCAGCGCGTTGCGGACATAGCCGGCATAGGTGACATATTGCGTGGTGGTGCCGGGCTTCTGGTAGAAGAAGGTCTGCACCTGCGACGTATAGGTATCGTTGCCGACGACATAATGATTGGGATCGCCGCCGGAGATGACCGGGCCGCTGGAGGAGCCGGCCTGGAGATACTGGATGTTGGCGGCGGCAGGCAGTTGCGGCACGTCCGCCTGCGGCTGCGAAAGACCGCCGAAATCGACGCGGTGTGCCGGATCCTGGAAACGGTTCGTGCCGGTCGAGACGCTGGCGAGCGGCCGGTTGACCGTCACCTCGAAGATCGCGTCGCGCGGATTGTACGACACGGTGATGCCGCCGTCGCGCGGGGTGTTGGCGTCGCCCGCGTAAAGCTCACCATACTGGGTCTGGCCGTCGTCGCGCGTCTTGTACGCGAAATGCTGTGCGCCACCGATCGCATCGTAGGTCTTGGTCTCGGTCGGGTTGACGAAGGTGCCGGTGGAGCCTGAGCCACCCGATGAGGGTGCGCCGACGCTGCCGGCGGATTGCGGGCCGGCGCCGCCGCAGGCGGCAAGCGCGGTCGCGGACGCGAGGATGATGTAATTACGCATGGTGACGAACCGTTCCCCCAGCAAGGTCTGGGCGGAAAGTAACCGTGCGTGGTTAAGAGTTGGTCAACGACGCGCCGGCGCGCGCCTTTACTTCCCGCGCCGCTTGCGGTGGCTCTCGAGGTCCAGCACCGCCGAATCCTCGCCATCGGGCAGCAGGCCGAGGCGGCGGGCGACTTCCTGATAGGCCTCCGCCTCGCCGCCGAGATCGCGGCGGAAGCGATCCTTGTCGAGCTTCTCGTTGGTGTTCATGTCCCACAGGCGGCAGCCGTCCGGGCTGATCTCGTCCGCCAGGATGATGCGGCCGTAGTCATTGTCCCAGATGCGGCCGAACTCCAGCTTGAAATCGACCAGCCGGATGCCGACCCCGGCGAACAGGCCGGACAGGAAATCGTTGATGCGGATCGCGAGGTCGGCGATGTCGTGCATCTCCTCCTGGCTGGCCCAGCCGAACGCGGCGATATGCTCGTCCGTGATCATCGGCGTGCCGAGCGCATCGTCCTTGTAATAATATTCGAGGATCGTGCGCGGCAGACGCGTGCCTTCCTCGATCCCCAGCCGCTGGCTGAGCGAGCCGGCGGCGACGTTGCGCACCACCACCTCGATCGGGATGATCTCCACCTGCCGGATGAGCTGCTCGCGCATGTTGAGGCGGCGGATGAAATGCGTCGGCACGCCGATATGATCGAGCAGGGTGAAGATATGCTCGGAGATGCGGTTGTTGAGCACGCCCTTGCCGTTGATCGTGCCGCGCTTCTGCGCGTTGAAGGCGGTGGCGTCGTCCTTGAAATACTGGATCAGCGTGCCCGGCTCCGGCCCTTCGTAGAGGATCTTCGCCTTGCCTTCGTAGATCTGCCGCCGCCGCGCCATCGCCGCTTACCCTCGAAAAATGAACAGCCCCGGCGGCGCGAATGCCGCGCGGCCGGGGCGGGAATCTGTCCGGGGCTATACGGGAAGGGGGCTGCCGGCGCAATCAGTCGGCGCCGGCGGAGCCTGTCGTCCTCCACCATCCACGTGCCGCCTCGCCCCAGCGCCGCCACGCGAGCAGCGCCAGCAGCAACGCGAGCGCGGGCGGCCCGAGCAGCGCGATCGCGCCGAGCAGCACGGCCAGCGTCCATTGCGCCGAGGTGCCCGCCATGTCCGCAGCCTCCGCCAGCACGGCATAGGCGCCGAAGCCGCGTACGACGGTGCCGGAATGATAGGTGAAGGTGACTGGCGTGCTGGCGAGGGTCGCCCGCTGCTCCTGCGTCTGCCGCTGCGCCTCGCGGCGTAGCGCGTCGAGATCGCCGCGTTGCCGCGCCAGTTCGGCTCGGGCATTGTCGGGGACGTCTTTGCGTGCCAATTCGCGGTCGATCTTCGCGCGGGCTTCGGCCAGCGCGGTGTCGGCTTGCTCGATCCCGGCGATTTGCGCGGCAGCGTCAGTGCCGGTGATCGCGGCGTCGATCAGCATCCCGTCCGCCGCTTCGATCGCCGCGATGCCCTGTCGGCCGAAGGCGCGGGCGAGCGTGGGGTCGAGCTTGAACGCCAGCATCGCCTCCACCCCGTCACCGCGAGTCAGCGTGTAGCGCATTCCGGTGATCCGGCAGCGGGTTACGCCGAGCTTTTCGCATGCCTGCGCATGCGCCTCCTGCGCGCTCGCGATCCTGGTGGGGGGAAGACGGAAGGCATAGCGATAGTCGAAGGCCACACCCGGCGCGGCGGTGACATCGACTCCCGGCCCTGACCTGCCGGTGTCCGCGTTGGACGATTCTTCCTCCACTGCCTTGCTGCACGCCGCCAGCATGAGGCAGGCGCAAAGCACGGTCGAAATGCGTCGCATGATCGCTCTCCCATGGATTCCGATAATATATCGGATCGATAGGATAATACGGTCAAGCGTTATTTTTCGTCGATGAACTGAGTTGCAGGCGCGACGCGCCTCAAAGGCTTGGAGATTGCTGTGGGGTATCCCCGGAACGCGGCGGGCGATCGATCGGCGGCCGGGTGAGGGGCAGAAGCCGCCGAACGCTTGGGGGTCGGGGATCGCCCGCCCGCGTTCCGGGAAAGGGTCAGCCGCAGCGCTGGCTGCGGTGGCGCCATGGTGCGTCATATTGCTCGCGATGCAGCCGGGCGAAACCCACGGTCGCCGCGTCCACAACACCGGCGATCGCGCCGGATACCGCCCGAGCAAATGAATGATGCGAATTGGCCCAGGACTGGGTCAGAAAATCGTCGCGCATTTCTTCCTCCTGTCCGCTTGCGTTGACGGTGTGGATATGGCGTGGCGGCGGATGCGGCGCCAACAAATCGCTCGACACGATCGACAAGCCAGCCTTATCATGTCGCGATGCGCCGCATCCCGCCTCTCGCCGCCGTCCGCGCCTTCGAGGCGGCGGCGCGGCATGAGAATTTCACCGCCGCCGGTCAGGAGCTCGGGATGACGCAGGCGGCGGTAAGCTATCAGATCCGCTTGCTGGAGGAACGGCTCGGCACGCCGCTGTTCCGGCGCGAGCGACGGCGCGTGATGCTGACCGAGGCGGGGCGCCGCGCGGCGGCGCAGCTCACCCGCGCGTTCGACGCGATCGACGCCGCCTTCGCCACGATCCGCGCCGAGGACGAGGCGCTGCTGACGCTCTCCACCTCCAATACCTTCGCCAACACCTGGCTGGTGTGGCGGCTGGGCGCGTTCCAGATCGCACACCCGGAAATGGCCGTCCGCCTGCTGACCACCGACGCGTTGACCGATTTCGCGGCGGAGGACGTGGATGTCGCGATCCGCGCCGGGCGCGGCGGATGGGAGGGGCTTTCGGAGGACCTGTTGATGCGGGTCGATTTCACGCCGATGTGCAGCCCGGAATTCCTCGCCGAGCATGGCGGGCATATCGCTGCGGCGGATCTGCCGCGCCTGCCGCTCATAAGCCCCAACGATCCGTGGTGGGCGCACTGGCTGCGTGAGGCGGGGGTGCAGGTAGCCGAAGGCGCGCTGCGCAAGGGGATGCGGCTCGATTCCCAGGCGCACGAGGGGTATGCGGCGATGGCGGGGCAGGGGGTGGCGATGCTGACGCCCTTCTTCTGGCGCAACGATCTGGCGGAGGGAAAACTGGTGCGGCTGTTCGAGCAGACCTCGACCCGCAACTACGGCTATTGGCTGGTTTGCCCCGAACATCGCCGCCGCGTGCCGAAGATCGCGCGCTTTCGCGAATGGCTGCTGCGGGAGATCGCGAGGGACAAGGCGCTGCTGGCGTAGCGCGGATCGCGCTGCTAACGGCTTTCACTTCCATGGCCACCGACTTCGCAGAACCGCCGATCGGCATCCTCGACGCCCCGTTCGACAGCGCGCTTTCCGAACGATATCTCGTCTATGCGCTGTCCACGATCACCGCCCGCTCGCTGCCCGACGTGCGCGACGGGCTGAAGCCGGTGCACCGTCGCCTGCTGTGGGCGATGCGGCTGCTCAGGCTCGATCCGGCGGCGGGATACAAGAAATGCGCGCGCGTCGTCGGCGATGTGATCGGCAAATACCATCCGCACGGCGACCAGTCGGTCTATGATGCGATGGTCCGGCTCGCGCAGGATTTCGCGCTGCGCTATCCGCTGGTCGACGGGCAGGGCAATTTCGGCAATATCGACGGCGATAACGCCGCCGCCTACCGCTACACCGAGGCGCGGCTGACGCAGGTTGCGATCGACCTGATGGACGGGCTGGACGAGGACGCCGTCGCCTTCCGTCCGACATACAATGGCGAGGAGCAGGAGCCGGAGCTGTTCCCCGGCATGTTCCCCAACCTGCTGGCCAATGGCGCGAGCGGCATCGCGGTCGGCATGGCGACGAGCATCCCGCCGCACAATGCCGCCGAACTGCTCAATGCCGCGATCGCGCTGATCGACAATCCGGCGGCCGATCCGCTCGATCATGTGCAGGGGCCGGACTTCCCGACCGGCGGGCTGGTGGCGGATAGCGCCGCCGCGATCCGCGAGGCCTATGCCACCGGACGCGGCGCTTTCCGCACCCGCTGCCGCTGGACGGTGGAGCGCGAGAAGGGCGGCGGCTGGCAGATCGTCGTCGGCGAAATCCCTTACGGCGTCCAGAAAGGCAAATTGATCGAGCAGATCGCAGCGCTCATCAACGAGAAGAAGCTGCCGATCCTCGCCGACGTGCGCGACGAGAGCGATGCGGAGATCCGGCTGGTGCTGGAGCCGCGCAGCCGCACGGTCGATCCGCAGGTGCTGATGGACGGGCTGTTCCGCCTTTCCGACCTCGAGACGCGCGTGCCGCTCAACCTCAACGTGCTCGACAAGACGCGCACGCCGCGCGTGATGAGCCTCAAGGAGGCGCTGGAGGCGTGGGTCGAGCATCAGTTCGTCGTGCTGCGGCGGCGGACCGAGCATCGCCTAGCGAAGATCGCCGACCGGCTGGAGCTGGTGGCGGGCTATATCATCGCCTTTCTCAACCTCGATCGCGTGATCGAGATCATCCGCACCGAGGACGAGCCGAAGCCGGTGATGATGGCGGAGTTCCAGCTCACCGACCGGCAGGCGGAGGCGATCCTCAACATGCGGCTGCGCTCGCTGCGCCGGCTGGAGGAGATGGAGCTGAAGCGCGAGCAGGAGGCGCTGACGAAAGAGCAGGCCGAGCTTCAGGCCCTGCTCGCCTCCGACGCGCGGCAGCGCACGCGGATGAAGAAGGACCTGGCGAAGATTCGCGACCGCTACGGCCTCGAAACCGCGCTCGGCAAGCGCCGCACGACGATCGAGGAAGCCGCCCCCGCGCGCGAGATTCCGCTGGAGGCGATGATCGAGCGCGAGCCGATCACCGTGATCCTCTCGCAGCGCGGCTGGATCAGGGCGATGAAGGGCCATGTCGACCTTGCCTCCGCCGACACGCTGAAGTTCAAGGAAGGCGACGGCCCGGCCTATGCCTTCCATGCGCAGACGACCGACAAGCTGCTGCTCGCCGCTGAGAACGGCCGCTTCTACACGCTGGCGGCGGACAGGCTGCCGGGCGGGCGCGGCTTCGGCGAGCCGGTGCGGGCGACGATCGACCTCGACGGCAATGTCGGCATCGCCGCCTTCATGAGCGCGGCGAAGCTCGACAAATTGCTGATCGCGGCGAGCGACGGGCGCGGTTTCATCGTCGCGGCGAACGACGTGACAGCCGAAACGCGCAAGGGCAAGACGGTGATGACCCCGCGGACCGGCGCGCGGCTGATCCTCGCCAGGCCGATTCCGGAGGGCGCGGATTATGTCGCGGCGATCGGCGACAACCGCAAGATGGTCGTCTTCCCGCTATCCGAACTGGCGGAGATGACGCGCGGGCAGGGGGTGCAACTCCAGCGCTATCGCGACGGCGGTCTCTCCGACGCGATTGCCTTCCGCTATGCCGACGGCCTCAGCTGGTCGATGGGCGGCGAGAGCGGGCGGACGCGCACCGAGAGCGACCTTTCGCCATGGCGCGCCGCGCGCGGCGCGGCGGGACGGATGCCGCCGACCGGCTTCCCGCGCGACAACCGGTTCTGAAACCGAAGAAATCGACAAGTCATTGTAAATTTAGGTCATCGTTAACGATCCATATGTCAGACGGATCGTGAATGGAAAAAGGGGCAGCCTTCGCGAATGGCATCCCGTTGGTCATGCCCGCCGGCATGACCGCGGCGGAGGGCGCGCTTGAGCTGTTGCCGATCGCTGCGGTGATCGTCGGTTTCGACGAGGGCCGGCTGGTGCGCGAGATGCCGAACAGCATCTGCCGCCGGCTCGGGCTGGATCGCGCGCTGGACGAGATCGCCCCGCGCCTCGCCGCGTTCCTCGATCTCGGCGAGACGCGCGCGGAATTCGACTGGACGATCGGGGAGACGGTGGAGCGGCGCCATTTCACGGTGACGCTGGCGCGCGTCGGCTTCCGCGCGGAGCCGCGCTGCATGGTCAGCTTCGTCGACCATACCAGCGAGATGCGCACCGAGCAGAGCCTGCGCCGCGAGATGACGATCGACAGCCTGACCGGGCTGCCCAACCGCAGCGGCTTCGGCGACATGCTGGAGACGGTGATCGCCGCCGGCGACGGCGATTGCGCGGTGATCGTGCTCGACCTCGATCGCTTCAGCCGGATCAACGCTTGCCTCGGCAGCATGGCCGGCGATGAACTGCTGATGGCGCTGGCGCGGCGGATCAAGGGCGCCTTGCGCGTGCGCGACGTGCTGGCGCGCACCGGCGGCGATGAATTCGGCATCCTGCTGTCGATCGATGAGAGCCGCGACGAGGCGGAGCATGTCGCCAAGCGCATCCGCGCGGTGCTCGCGACGCCCTTCCGGCTCAGCGATTATCAGATCCACGTCTCCTGTTCGATCGGCATCGCTTATGTCGACGAGACGGTGGCGGAGGCGGAGGACGTGATCCGCCACGCGCAATTCGCGGTGAAACGCTCCAAGCAGAGCGGGCGGGCGGAAGCGTATCAGAATCAGGCGTTCCTGCGCGCGGGCGAGGAATTCGCGCTGGAAACCGCGTTGCGACGCGCGATCGAGGAGCGGCAGCTCACGCTGCACTTCCAGCCGATCTGCGACCTGTCCACCGGGCGGATCGTCAGCTTCGAGGCGCTGGCGCGCTGGACCGACGAGGAGGGGCGCGCGCAATCGCCGGCGCGGTTCATCGCGGTGGCGGAGGAATCGGGGCTGATCCTGCCGCTCGGTCGCTGGGCGATCGACCAGGCGGTGCGGACGCTGGCAGCGTGGGATCTGCGCGCCGGCGGCGACTGCGGCGTCTCGATGGCGGTGAACCTCTCCGCGATCCAGTTGCAGCGCGACGCGGTGGCGCCGGTGGTGGCTGCCGCGCTCGACCAGCACGGCCTGTCCGGGCGCCGCCTGCGGCTGGAACTGACCGAAAGCGCGCTGGTGTCGGAACCGGAGCGGATCGCGCGCGTGCTGCACGCGCTGAAGGCGCTCGGCGCGACGATCGCGATGGACGATTTCGGCACCGGCTATTCCAACCTCGCCTATCTCCAGAAGCTGCCGATCGACATCCTCAAGATCGATCGCAGCTTCATCACCGGGATGCTGGCCGATCGCGACAAGGTGGCGATCGTCCGCGCGGTGCTGGGCCTCGCCGCCGCGCTCAACATGGATACGGTGGCCGAGGGAATCGAGGCGATCGAAGTGGGGCAGACGCTTGCCGCGCTCGGCTGCACCTGTGGGCAGGGCTATGCCTATTCGCGGCCGGTGGACGCGGAAGCGGCCTATCGGCTGCTGCGCGAGCTCAACAACTGATCGACGATCGCCGCCGTTTCCGCCGCGTCGGGGAAACCGCGCGCGATCCATTCGTCCTCCACCGCGCGTAACAGCCGCGCGACCTCCGGCCCCTTCGCCACGCCGCGCGCGACGATCTCGCCGCCGCCGATCGGCAGGCGCGGCGGCGTCCAGTCCCTGAGCGCCGCGACGCTTTCCCCCGCGAGCAGCAGCCGATCGATCGCGATCGGCAGCCCGACGCGATAGGCGAGCGCGCGCGGCCCTTCGTCGCCCGGCCCGTCATGCGCCGCCTGCAACCTCTTGCGATCGGCATTCGACAGCTTGAGCCGCGCGCCGACGCCCTCCGCCTCATCCGGGGCGATCAGCGCGGCAAGGCGACGGATCGCATCGGGCGCGACGCCCTCGGCCGCCTCGCGCGCCGCGAGCGCGGCCAGCGCGGCGGCGTCGGTGACCTCGGGCAGGGCAGGGCGGAAGATGCCGTACTCGATCATCAGCGCCACCACCGGCACCGCATTGGCCGCGACCAGCAGCCGCAGCAACTCCGCCGCGATCCGCTCGCGCGACAGCGCCATCAGGTCATTGGCGCGATCGGTGCAGGCGGCCAGCCCCGCCGCGTCGATCGCGTCGCCGAACCGCGCATGGAAGCGGAAGAAGCGCAGGATGCGCAGATGATCCTCGGCGATCCGCTGATAAGGGTCGCCGATGAAGCGTACGCGCCCGGCGGCAAGATCGCCCAGCCCGCCGAACCAGTCGAACAGCTCGCCGGTCAGCGGATCGGCATAGAGCGCGTTCATCGTGAAATCGCGCCGCGCCGCATCCTCGCGCCAGTCGTCGGTGAAGGCGACGGTGGCGCGGCGGCCGTCGGTGGAAACGTCGCGGCGCAGCGTCGTCACCTCGACCACCGTGCCGCTGGAGACGGCGGTGATCGTGCCATGCTCGATACCGGTCGGGACGGCCTTGATGCCGGCCGCCTCCAGCCGCGCGATCACCTCGGCCGGAGCGTGACGGGTGGCGATGTCGATGTCCGCCACATCCAGCCCGAGCAGGGTGTCGCGCACCGCGCCGCCGACATAGCGCGCCTCACCCGCCGCAGCGCCAAGCGCCGCGGCGAGCCGGTCGAGGCCCGGCCGATCACGCCAAGTGGCGGCGGGAAGCACGATCTTTCCGCTGGTTAGGTCGTCCATCTCAGCCGTCGCGCGAGGTTGACGATCATCGCGGCGGTCGCGCCCCAGATGCGATGGCCGTCCCAGTTGATCTCGTAATAATGGCGCTCGTGCCCCTGCCATTCCACCGTCGCCTCGACATGGTTGGCGGTGTCGAGCAGGAAATCGAGCGGCACCTCGAACACCGCCGCCACCTCCGCCTCGTTGGGAAGCAGCGGCAGGTCGGGCGGCACCACGCCGACCACAGGCGTCACGAGGAAGCCGGTGACGGTGCGGTAGCGATCGACCGCGCCGATCACCGTCACCGCCGCGCGCGGCAGGGCGATTTCCTCCTCCGCCTCGCGCAGCGCCGCCGCCACCGCATCCTCGCCGGGATCGAGCCGGCCGCCGGGGAAGGCGACCTGCCCGGCGTGGCGGCGCATCGTCTCCGGCCGGCGGGTGAGGATCACGCCGGGATGTGGGCGATCGGTGACCGGCACCAGCACCGCCGCCGGGCGCATCATCTCGTCCGGCCCAAGATCGAGGTCGGCGCGGTCGCCGGTCAGCAGCACGGGCGTTTCGGTGAGGCCGGTCGCCAGCGCGCGATGGAGGCGCTCGATCAGGTCGCTCACGGCAGGTCGCTCATGGCAGCAGCGGGAAGAAGGCGCCGGCGCTCCACACGCCGGGCGACTCATCGTCTCCCGCCAGTGCGCGGTCGGCGAGGTCGTAATAGACCGCGCGCGCCACCAGCGCTTCCAATCCACCGCGCACGTGCAGATAGGGGTGGGGGCCGTCGTCACGCTCGACGAAGCGCAGCGGATGCTCGGCCGAAGCGGTGACGAGGTCGCCGGTATTGAGCCGGAAGGCCAGCGTGGCGTCGCGCCCTTCGCCTTCCGCCTTCATCTCCACCGCGACGAAGGGCGCGTCCTCGACCGCGATGTCGAGCTTCTCGACCGGCGTGACGAGGACATATCCTCCGTCCGGCTCGCGGCGCAGGATGCGGCTGAACGCGCGCACCATCGCCTGTCGCCCGATCGGCGAGCCCTGGTGGTACCAGGTGCCGTCGCGCGCGATGCGCATGTCGCTGTCCCCGCAATGCGTCGGGTGCCAGCGCTCGACCGGGGGCAGGCGGTCGCCCTCTGCCAGCCGCGCGATGTCCGCGATCGTCAGCGTCTCGAAATCGGGGGGCGGGGCCATCGGCATGTCGGCCGGACTAGGGGAGGGTGGGCGTGCCGTAAAGGTCAGGCCGCCATCGCCGCGCGCGGGCCGATCGTCCCGCCGCCCGCCGGCACGGCCGCGCCGCGCGCGAGCAGGCGGTGGCGCTCGACCGGGCCGGGAAGGCGCCAGCCGGCGGTGCGCTCGGCGGTGAAGCCGAAGAAGCGGCCGTAATATTCCGGGTCGCCGATCAGCATGACCGCATCGTCCAGCCCCGCGCGCGCGGCGGCGTCGAGGCAGGCCGCCATCAGCATCCGCCCGATTCCGTCGCGCTGCCGCCCCGGCTCGACCGCGACCGGGCCGAGCAAGGTGATCGGCACGACACGGCCGTCGTCGGCGGAGAAGACGACCGGCCAGCACTGGATCGTCGCGACCAGCGCGCCATTGTCGAGCGCGGCCAGGCTGAGCGCGGGGATCGCGGCGGTGCCGGCGCGGAGGCGATAGGCGGTGCGGCCGTGACGGTCGCTGCCGAAGGCGCGGTCGAGCAATGCCTCCACCGCGTTCCCATCCACCCTGTCCAGTGCCGTAAGCTCGATCACCCGCCTCATTCCCTGATGGACGCCAAGGGCGGCGCGGATTAGCGATAGCGCGCCTGAACGCAAGTGGAATGACGCCGTGAAGCTTTTCGATGCAGTCTGGGCGCCCAGCCCCCGGCGGGTGCGGATCTATCTGGCGGAAAAGGGAATCGCCATCGAGCGGGTGATGATCGACCTGCGCAAGGGCGAGCAACTCGGCCCGGATTATCTCGCGATCAACCCGCGCGGGATGGTGCCCGCGCTGCAACTCGACGATGGCGAGGTGATCTGCGAATCGGCGGCGATCTGCCGCTATTTCGAGGCCTTGCAGCCCGATCCCCCGCTGTTCGGCCGCACCCCGCTGGAGATCGCGCGGATCGAGAGCGCGACGCGGCGAATCGAGAACGAGGGCTATGCCGCCGCCGTTTATGTGCTGCGCAACGCCAATCCCGCCTTCACCGGGCGCGGGGCGGCGGGGAAATGGCCGGAAATGGCGCAGATCCCGCAGCTTGCCGCGCGCGGCATGATAATGTGGGACATGTTCGTCGCGATGCTCGACGCGGAACTGGCGACGCGGCAGTGGGTGACCGGGGAGGATTATACCTTCGCCGACATCACCGCGCTGGCGACGATCGACTTCGCGAAATCGGCCAAGCTCACGATGCCGGAATCGGCGGAGAACCTGCGCCGCTGGCATACGGCGGCCAGCGCGAGACCCAGCGCCGCGGCCTGACCGGCTTGCCCCGGCGCGGGGGTGGGCCTAGGGGCCGCGCGATGGACGACAGCCTCGAACTCGAAGTGCACGATCTGGAGGTGCCGGTGCTTACCGGCATCTATTCGGAGGAGACGCACTTGCCGCAGCCGCTGCGCATCTCGATCGGCGTCCAGCTCGACGCGCCCGCGCATTTCGCGCCGGATACGCCGCTGAGCGCCTCGAAGAACTATCTCGACCTGAAGCGCGCGGCGACCAGCGCGCTGCCGCCCGGCGTACATTTCACGCTGATAGAGGGCGTGGCGGACCATATTGCCGACACGCTCTTCCTCCAGGATCATCGCGTGCGGCGAGTGACCGTGAAGATCGTCAAGCTGGCGATCGCCGAGGCGGGCGAATCGATCGGGATCACCCTGGTCCGCCATCGCCGCTGACCGGCCGCCCGGCCGTCGCGCCGGTCCGCTCGCACGGCCCCAATCGTTCGAGAACGAATCGATAATCCTCGCGCGCCTGCGCGGAATCGCTTTCGGAGAGCGAGGCCACGCTGTCGTCGGGCAACGCGCGCGGCAAAGAGCAGGCGAGGCGATACCACAGCAGGGTATCGGGCTTCGGCGGCGCGGCCGCGTCGTCGATGATCTCCGAGAGCGCCACCGCCCAGCGCGGCTGCTCGCCCGGCCGGCGCAGGATCGAGAGCGAGACGGGGCGGCGGTCGGCGGTGCGCAGGAAGATCTGCGTCTCGCCCTCGCCCGGCAGCGAGCCGGGGACGTGGAAGGCGTTGCCGACGCCCACCACCACCGGCGGCGCGTCTGCCGCCAGCACCTCGCCGGTGATTCGCCGCGCCAGCGCGTCGCTCGCGGCCGACCAGCCGAGCTGTGCGCCCGGCGTCACGAGCTGTATCTGTCCGCCCTGTCCGGCGACCGGGCGTGCGAACAAAAGAACGCGGGATTTCTTATACTTGGGCGTGCGACCCAGCGGATCGGGCGCGGCGTCCAGCAGGTAGCCGACGCGCGGCGGGATGGCGCCGGGCCCGCGGATCAGCGCGTTGACGTCCGCCTCGACGTAGAATCGGGTCGCGCCGGGGGCGAGTCCAGCCGCTTCGGCCGGTTTTATCTTAGAAGTCGAACGAATCGTCGCGTCGATCACCAACGGGCTGGCGATCACCAAATCGGCCATGTCGGCATAGGGCGGGGCCGGCGGGCCGGCTTCCGCCATGGCCGGGGGCTGCTGCGCAAATGCAGGAAAAACGGCGGAAAAGGCCAGTCCGGCGGCTGCCAAAGCGCTAGGAAGCGTCAGGGTTTTCATGCCATTCCGATTACGCGATCGGCACCTTCCGATACAGAAATAAATCTGCCATGTGGGGATCGTACGTTTGCTGCGCCAGACAAAGCGTTTGCACGCTCCGATACGTCGCGATAGGACTCGCGCCGTACCGTGGCATGTTCTAGCCTACGGACGTACTGGGCCGCCGGTTCGATGCGCTGGATCGGGGGTCCGGCCCTAGTGGCCCTAGGGATGAGGGAGTTTCACTGCTGAATGGCCTACGCTGACCAGAAGATGAGCGGGAGCAAGGTCGTCGCGATCGTTATCGTGGCGGCAATCCATCTTGCGCTCGGCTACGCCTTCGTCACCGGCCTCGCGTACCAATACGTGAAAAAGGTGTCGGAGAAGTTAAATACGTTCGACGTCGAGGAGCCACCGCCCCCGCCGCCGGATGAACCGCCGCCCCCGCCGCCGGATGTGCCGATGACGCCGCCGCCGGTCGTGACGCCGCCGCCGATCGTCTCGGCGCCGACGGTCGCTCCGCCGGTGATCAGCGTGCCGGTCCCGCCGCCGCCGCGGCCGGTCGAGGCGCCACCGCCGCCGCCGCCGCCGCCCGCTCCGCCGCGTATCTCGCAGGCGGCCGTCGCGAAGGGGAACCCGGGGCAATACTTCAATTCGGACAATTATCCGCCGTCAGCGTTGCGTGCGGGTGAGCAGGGGCGCGTCGTCGCTTCCCTCACCATCGGCACCGATGGCCGCGTAGCCGACTGTGAAGTGACGTCGTCGAGCGGCAGCGCCGCGCTAGACCAGGCAACGTGCCGGATCGCCAAGAGCCGCGTCCGTTACACGCCTGCCAAGGACGAGAACGGCCAGCCGATCGCGTCCAGGGCGACACTGCCGGTGAAGTGGGTCATTCCGGAATGACCCGCTTCCACTCCACCTTCTGACGCCATTCGATATTCAAGGGACTAGCAACTTTATGATCACCACCATTCTCGCCGCCGCCGCCGCGCCGGCTGCCAAGGGCGACAACCCGTACGGCCTGCTCCCCGCGCTCCGTGAGGGCGGCCTGATCTCGCAGACCGTGTTCAGCATCCTCGTGCTGATGTCGGTCGTGTCGTTCTACATCCTGTTCTCGAAGCTGTTCGAGCAGCAGAAGATCATCAACCAGGCCAAGCGCGTCCGCGCGGCGTTCTGGAATTCGAACTCGCTGCGCGAGGGCTCGGCCAAGCTCGAGAAGAACTCGGCCTACAAGCAGATCGTCGACGACGGTCTCGCGGCGCAGGACCAGCACGGCAAGCTGACCGATCCGGTCGAGGCGCATGACTGGGTGCACGGCTCGCTGGCGCGTTCGGAAGCCTCGATCAACTCGAAGCTGGGCAGCGGCCTCGCGTTCCTGGCGACCGTCGGCGCGACCGCGCCGTTCATCGGCCTGTTCGGCACGGTTATCGGCATCTACCGCGCGCTCATCAAGATCGGCGCCGCCGGTCAGGCGTCGATCGACGCGGTCGCCGGTCCGGTCGGTGAGGCGCTCATCATGACCGCGCTCGGCCTCGTCGTGGCGGTGCCGGCGGTGCTCGCCTACAACTGGCTGCAGCGCCGCAACAAGTCGATCGCGGAAGACCTGTCGGCCTTCTCGAACGACGTGCTCGGCTACATCGCCTCGAACGGTGCGGTCCGTCCGGCTGCTCCGGGCGCCGCCAAGCCGGCTCCGGCCAAGCCCGCCGCGGCGACCACCACCGCCGGCCAGACCGGTGGTGCCCAGACCCGCGCGTAAGATGAATAGGGGAGGCGGGAGCGTCCTTGTGGCGCCCCGCCGACCGGCCGGCGGGGCATACCCCGGCGGTGGAATGAGTAGGAAAGCCTGACACATGGCGATGAGCGTTGGTGGTGATTCCTCCACCGAAACCCCGATGTCGGACATCAACACGACCCCGCTGGTGGACGTCATGCTGGTGCTCCTCATCATCTTCCTTATCGCGGTTCCGGTCGTGATCCAGACGGTGAAGCTCAAGCTTCCCGACGTGCGTTTCGACCCGACCACGACCAAGCCCGAGAACGTGTCGCTCTCGATCACGAGCGGGCCGGACGGCAGCTGCAAGGTCTATTGGGGGCTGACCCCGGTGACTCATCAGGAGCTGCTCGACCGCGCGGTTGCCAAGCTCAAGGCCGAGATCGCCCGGCAGGGTGGCGTCAATGCCCCCGGCCTGGAACTGCCCGAAGCGCATATCCGCGGCGACGTGAACACGCCGTGGCACTGCATCGGCGGCGCGATCTTCAACATGCAGATGGCCGGCTTCGCGAAGGTTGGCTTCATTTCGGAGCCGCCGCCGGGTGAAAACCCCGAGCGGCTGTAAGCGAAGCGGTCAGGAGTAACATAACATGGCAATGAGTGGTGGCCGCGACGACGGCGAGCCGATGATGGAAATGAACACGACGCCGTTGATCGACGTCATGCTCGTGCTCCTCATCATGTTCATCATCACCATCCCGATCCAGACCCATGCGGTGAAGGTCGATCTGCCCCAGAACCAGGCAAATCAGGCCCCGCCGCCGGTCGAGCCGGACAAGAACATCGTCGCGATCGCGATCGATGGCACTGTCACCTGGAACGGCACGCCCGTGAACATGGTCACGCTGCGTCAGTATCTCGACGTCGCGGCGGGCATGGTCCCGGAACCGGAGCTGCACTTCCAGCCCGACCGGCAGGCGCGCTACGAAGCGGTTGATCGCACCCTCGCGGTGATCAAGCGTTCGAAGGTGACTAAGCTCGGCTTCATCGGGAACGAGCAATATTACCGCGATTTCTGACGGCTTCGGCCAGCGGATCACGAAGATGATGAAAGGCGGTCCCTCACGGGGCCGCCTTTTTTCTTGAAGAGCGTGTCTGCCGAGGATGCGCCGAAAAGGCATTCGGCGCCGGAGTAGTCCAAAGCGTGGCGCCAGATCAGGTTACCGCCCGCGCCGCGCGATGACGATTCGGGAGAGGTCGAATTGCCGCCGTTCTCACAGCCGCGGCAATGTAACTCCCTGCTGCCCCATATACTTGCCCGCGCGGTCGGCGTAGCTCGTCTCGCACGGCTCGTTCCCTTGCAGGAACAGGAACTGGCACGCGCCCTCGTTGGCGTAAATTTTCGCGGGCAGCGGCGTGGTGTTCGAAAACTCCAGCGTCACATGCCCCTCCCAGCCGGGCTCCAGCGGGGTGACGTTCACGATGATGCCGCAGCGCGCATAGGTCGACTTGCCGAGGCAGATCACCAGCACGTCGCGCGGCACGCGGAAATATTCCACCGTCCGCGCCAGCGCGAAGCTGTTGGGCGGGATGATGCACACGTCGGTCTTGCGATCGACGAAGCTGTTCGCGGCGAAATCCTTCGGGTCGACGACCGCATTGTCGACATTGGTGAAGATCTTGAACTCGTCGGCGACGCGCGCGTCATAGCCATAGGAGGACAGGCCGTAGCTGATGCAGCCGTCGCGCCGCTGCGCCTCGACGAACGGCTCGATCATGCCGTCGGCGCGCGCGCGTTCGCGAATCCAGCGGTCGGACAGGATGGACATCAGGTGGTTCCTCTTGCTCCTCCGCCCGCTTTCGCCGGGCGTCGCGACGCTGGCAAGAGGCGAGGGCGATTCGCTGGTGCGGAAGGGCGGTCGCGGCAGCCCGGATTGCCGGTTGACGCGAGCGAAGGCGCCGCGCAACGCTGCTTCGCAAGCGAAGGAAGCGGGAGGAAAGCGATGGGTTTCAGGCTGGACGGGCGGGTAGCGCTGATCACGGGCGCGTCCTCGGGTTTCGGCGCGCATTTCGCGCGGCTCTATGCGAAGGCGGGCGCGAAGGTCGTGCTCGGCGCGCGCCGCGTCGAGCGCGTCGAGGCACTGGCGGCGGAGATCGGCGCGGATGCGCTGGCCGTGTCGCTCGACGTCGGCGACGAGGTTTCGACCATCGCCGCCTATGACGCGGCGGAAGCGCGCTTCGGCATGGTCGATACGATCGTCGCCAACGCCGGGATGAGCCACGCTGGCCGCGCGACCGAAGTGTCGGTGGAAGGGCTGCGGCAATTGCTCGACGCCAATTTCCTCGGCGCTTACCTGACGTTGCGCGAGGGCGCGAAACGGCTGATGGCTGCGGGCTCGCGCGAGAATGGCAAGGGCCGGGCGATCATCATCGGCTCGATCACCGCTCACCTCACCGGGCAGGGCGACAGCGCCTATGCCGCGTCGAAGGCGGGGGTGGCGCACCTCGGCCGCAACCTCGCGCGCGAATGGGTGCGGCAGGGGATCAACGTCAATGTGATCCAGCCGGGCTACGTCCAGACCGAAATCGCCGGCGACTGGTTCCAGACCGAAGGCGGCGCCAAGCAGATCGCGGCATTCCACCGCAAGCGGATGATGGACATCACCGCGCTCGATCCCTTGATGCTCTATTTCGCGTCGGACGCTTCCGCGCAGGTGACCGGCGGGGTGATCGATGTGGATGATGGGCAGTCGCTGTAGGCGCGCGCCGTGGGCCGCTACGCCAACGGAAGTCGGCCTTCTTCCGCTCCCCTCACCCCAGCCTCCTGTCCATCCCTTGTTTCACGATGGCGCCAACCCAAGGCCGAGGCGATGAGGGAGGCGCGAGTGTCCAGTTGCGCCGTAATTTATTGCCATCAACCCGCTACCGCTGTAATTTTGAAAGGCGTCATCTCGGGGCAGAGGCTGAATCATGGCGATGGGCTTCAAACAAATCACCTGCTTGGTTTTCGTGCTGTCGACCAATGCGATGGCCCACTCCGTTATACCAAAACAGGATGAAAGTGGGGATTTCTCAAGAAGCTATCAGATTTGGTCCCAGAGAAGCGAGGGACGCTGTGGCTACATCGTCGGCGATATATACATCAAAGGATCGCAATTGCAGAGTGCGCTAACGACGGAAATCCACAAAGAGAATGGAATCGAGTTTCTGACGACGCCGGATACTCCATCGAAGTGCATTGATAAAATACGTCGAGCTTCGAAACGAGCTGGTTTCATCTCCTTTCGCTCTCGCCTATCCAATAGTAAGGATCGAGATACCAGCTTACCACCGCATAGCTAATTGTTCTTGGTGTTGTTCTCTAAACGTCCGCTTTCTCGCGTGTGATCCAGAAAAACTGACAGGTAATTTCCCACCAATACATGCTATCCATGGAGCGTAATCGCTAATCCTCGTTCACCCCCAGTTCCTCCAGCCGCTCGCGCAGTGCCGGCGGCAGCGTTTCGCCGACAGGAGCGGTCATCACGATCACCGTGTCGCAGGTGGCGATAGGCTGGCCGTTCTGGAGCATCACCGCGAGCATGTCCCAGCTACGGTTGCCAATCCGGCCGATGCCGATCGCGATCTCGACCGGGTCGGGGAAGCTGCCTTCGGTCAGATAGTTGATCTCGTTGCGCGCCACCACGGCGCGGAAGCCGTCCACCTTGTCCCACATGCCGAGCGCGCGGTTCATCCGCACCCGCGACGTTTCGAACAGCGCGGCGAAGGCGACATTGTTGAGATGCCCGTTGGTGTCGAGATCCTGATAGCGCGTCTGGACCTGCTCGCGGATGGGATAGGTATCCGGGGAGAGACGCCATGCGGCGGGGCGGGGCATGGTTCAGGCTTTCTGCTTAAACGGGGGCCGACGCGGGAGTTAATCCCGCGTCGTCGGACGGGTTCGCTGGGCGACCCGCCGGCCGGCCGTGCGCGAGGCGCGGGCAAGTGGCTTGCCCGCGCCCGCGCTGCGGCTCACCGGGGAGCCATGCGGATCGCGCCGTCGAGGCGAACGTCCTCGCCGTTGAAATAGCCGTTCTCGATCATCAGCGTGGCGAGCGCGGCATATTCCGCCGGGTCGCCGAGCCGCTTCGGGAACGGCACGGAGGCGGCCAGCGCGTCCTTCACGTTCTGCGGCGCGGCGGCCAGCAGCGGTGTGTTGAAGATGCCTGGCAGGATCGTGTTGACGCGGATGCCCTCGCCCATCAGGTCGCGCGCGATCGGCAGGGTCATGCCGACCACGCCGCCCTTCGACGCGGAATAGGCCGCCTGGCCCATCTGCCCGTCCTCCGCCGCGACCGAGGCGGTGTTGACGATCGCGCCGCGCTCGCCGTCTTCCATCGGATCGAGCGTCATCATGCCCGCCGCCGACTTGGCGATGCAGCGGAAGGTGCCGACGAGGTTGATCTGGATGATCCAGTTGAACGCATCGAGCGGGAAGTGCTTGATCGAGCCGTCTTCCTTGCTGCGGCTCGCGGTCTTGATCGCATTGCCGGTGCCGGCGCAATTGACGAGGATGCGCTCCTGCCCGTTAGCGGCGCGCGCCTTGGCGAAGCCTTCGTCGACGCTCGCGTCGTCGGTGACGTTGACCTTGCAGAACACGCCGCCGAGTTCCCTGGCGATCGCCTCGCCCTTCTCCTCCTGAAGGTCGAAGATCGCGACCTTGACGCCCTTCGAGGCGAGCAGCCGCGCGGTCGCCGCGCCGAGGCCGGAGGCGCCGCCGGTGACGACGGCGGAGATAGTGTTGTCGAGCTTCATCTTAACCCTCTCTTTCCTGTGAGATAGCGGCTCAGGCCGCCTTCCAGTCGCAATTCTCGATGATCGTGACGTTGGCGACGCCGCCGCCCTCGCACATCGTCTGGAGGCCGTAGCGGCCGCCGCGCTTGCGCAGTTCGTGCACCAGCGTCGCCATCAGCTTGGTGCCCGACGCGCCGAGCGGATGGCCGAGCGCGATCGCGCCGCCGTTGACGTTGAGCCGCTCCGGCTTGGCCCCGGTGTGCTTGAGCCACGCCATCGGCACGGAAGCGAACGCCTCGTTCACTTCATAAAGGTCGATGTCGTCGATCGACAGGCCGGCTTTCTTCAGCGCCTTGTCGGTGGCGAACAGCGGCTCCTCCAGCATCACCACCGGATCACCAGCGGTGACGGTGAGGCCGACGATCTTCGCCAGCGGCTTGAGGTTGTATTTCTTGAGTGCGTCGGCGCTGACGATCAGCACCGCGCTCGCCCCGTCGCAGATCTGGCTGGAGGAAGCGGCAGTCAGCACGCCGGTCTCGGAGAGTTTCTTCACGCTCGCCATGCCCTCGGGCGAGGCGTCGTAGCGGATGCCCTCGTCGCTGTTATGCTGCTCCTTGCCCTCGGGCGTCTCGATCTCGAGCGGGACGATCTCGTCCCTGAACCGGCCCGCCTGCGTCGCGGCGACCGCCTTGCGGTGCGAGCCGAGCGAGAATTCGTCCAGCGCCTCGCGCGTGAAGCCGTATTTCTTGGCGATCATCTCCGCGCCGGCGAACTGGTTGAAGACGATGCCGGGATATTTCTCCTCCAGCCCCGGCGACTTGTTCTTGCCGAGCCCGGCATCGTAGAACAGCTTGAAGGTGGAGCCCATCGGCACGCGCGTCATGCTCTCCACGCCGGCCGCGATCACCACGTCCTGCGTGCCGGACATCACCGCCTGCGCCGCGAACTGCATCGCCTGCTGCGAGGAGCCGCACTGGCGGTCGATCGTCACGGCGGGGACGCTCTGCGGCAGCTTCGAGGCGAGCACGGCGTTGCGGCCGACCTGCCCGGCCTGCTCGCCGCCCTGGCTGACGCAGCCCATGATGACATCCTCGACCGCCTCGCCGGGAATCCCCGACCGCTCGACCACCGCATCCAGCACCTTCGCGGCGAGGTCCACCGGATGCCAGCCGGCGAGCCTGCCGCCGCGCCGTCCCCCGGCCGTCCGCACCGCTTCGACGATATACGCCTCGGGCATCTTCCGACTCTCCATAACAGATGTTATCCCGCTGGCGCATGTGGCGCGAATTGACGCGAACGGCAAGGGGTGGAGACACGAATATGGATGTGAGCAGCGCGGTGCAGGCGCGGCGATCGGTGCGCGGTTTCCTCGATCGGCCGGTCGATCCGGCGCTGCTGCGGGAACTGGCGCTGAAATCCGCGCGCGCGGCGACGGGCGGGAATCTCCAGCCGTGGCACGTGGATATCGTCCACGGCGCGTCGATGGCGCGGCTGAAGGAGATCATGCGCGGCAAGATCGAGCGGCGCGAGAGCGAGACGCCCGGCTACGACATCTATCCGCGCGAGATACCGGAGACGATGGAGAAGCGCCGTTTCCAGATCGGCGAATTGCTCTACGGCAATCTCGGCATCCCGCGCGAGGACCGGCGGGCGCGCGCGATCTGGTTTTCGCGCAACTTCCAGTTCTTCGGCGCGCCGGCGGGCTATTTCGTGACGGTCGATCGCCGCATGGGGCCGCCGCAATGGGCGGACCTCGGCATGTACCTCCAGAACCTGATGCTGCTCGCGGTGGAGGCCGGGCTGGCGACCTGCCCGCAGGAATGCTGGGCGGTCTATCCCGCGACGGTGGAGGGCTTCCTCGGCACGCCGCCGGAGCGGATGCTGTTCTGCGGCGTGGCGATAGGTTACGAGGACAAGGACGAGCCGGCCAACCGCACCCTTGCGCCGCGCGCGCCGGAAGCGGAATGGCTGACGGAATTTTCGTGATGCAATCCGCTCCTCCCGCGCAGGGGAGGAGCTGGGCTGCCTCACCCGTTGGCCGGGACGCCCTGACCGCCACGGCCGCGCCCGCCGCGCCCACGCCCGCCACCGCCGCGCCGGCGGCCGGCATTGGCATAGTCGCGCGTCTTGACCGGCTGGTGCGTCGCGCGCGGCCGGGCCGGGCCGCGCGGGCGATCCTCGCGCGGGGCGGGGTCGGGGCCGGCGACGCGGACGCGGGCGGCCTTCAGCGCCTCGGCGCGCTTGAGGAAATCCGCCGGCAGCGCGCGGACCGGCACGCGCTGGCGGGTCAATTTCTCGATATCGCGCAGATAGGGGCGCTCGTCCTCCGCGCAGAAGGAGATGGCGACGCCGCTCGCCCCGGCGCGCGCGGTGCGGCCGATGCGGTGGACATATTGCTCCGGCACGTTGGGCAGCTCGAAATTGATCACATGGCTCACGCCCGAAACGTCGATGCCGCGCGCGGCGATGTCGGTCGCGACGAGGATCGGCACGTCACCGGACTTGAACGCGACCAGCGCGCGCTCGCGCTGCGGCTGGCTCTTGTTGCCGTGGATCGCATTGGCGGCGATGCCGTTGCCGGCGAGCAGCCGCACCACACGATCCGCGCCGTGCTTGGTGCGGGTGAACACCAGCGCGCGGTCGATCTGCTCGTCGGTCAGCAGCATCGTGAGCAAGGCCTGCTTCTCCTGCTGGTTGACGAGGGTGACATATTGATCGACCCGCTCGGCGGTGGTGGCGGCTGGGACGACCGACACGGTTTCCGGCTCGTGCAGGAACTTGCCCGCCAGCTCGCGGATCGATTCCGGCATCGTGGCGGAGAAGAACAGCGTCTGGCGGCGGCGCGGCACCATCTTCACGATCTTGCGCAGCGCGTGGATGAAGCCGAGGTCGAGCATCTGGTCGGCCTCGTCGAGGACGAGGATCTCCAGCATCGACAGGTTGCAATAGCCCTGTTCCACCAGATCGATCAGCCGGCCCGGCGTGGCGACGAGGATGTCGACGCCGCGCGACAGGTCGTTCCTGTTCTTGTTGATGCTGGTGCCGCCGAACACGGTGGCGACCGACAGGCGGGAGTTGCGGCCATAGGCGCGCGCATTCTCGGCGATCTGGCTGGCCAGTTCGCGCGTCGGCGCAAGGACGAGCATGCGACAATGCGTCGGCAGCAGCTTCTTGTGCGAATCCGCGAGCCGCTGGATCGAGGGCAGCACGAACGCCGCCGTCTTGCCGGTGCCGGTCTGCGCGATGCCGAGCAGGTCGCGGCCGGTCAGCACGATCGGGATGGCGTCGCGCTGGATCGGGGTGGGGGTCTCATAGCCCTTGGTCTCGAGCGCGCGGACGAGCGCGTCGGTCAGGCCGAGGTCGGAAAAGGTCATGGAATGAAATACCTGCAAATATGCCGGGCCGCGCGGGCCGGACGGCGCGCGCGGAGGCGGGGAAGATTGACGCCCCGCGTGACTTGGGATGCCCGAACGACAATCGAGGCGGAGCCGGGGCCGCGAAAGGCCCGATCACGCTGCGTTTTGAACGCCTCGACTGGGGGCAGATGCGGGCGGAAGCGCGAAAAGTCAAGGGATAAGGAGAAACGCCCGATTCAGCGACTCGACGCCGCCACTGCGGCGGCGATGCGCTTGTCCCGTGTTTCCGGGCGTTTGGCGGCGGCGATCGCCTCGACATGCTCGCGTTGCGCGGTGAAGCTCAGCGCGTCCCATCCGGTCCGCGCGCCGGCCGCATCCAGCGCGGCGGAGAGGTCGTCGGGCAGGTCGACGGTGCGCGGCGCGGTGTCGAGTGCGAGCGTCACCTCACAGGCCTGGCCGGAGACCACACCGGCCGCCTCGCGATGCGAGCGGCGGAGCGGCACGAACGTCTCGCCGCGCATGATCGCGATCGTGCTGCGATAGCTGTAGCCGTTGATCGTCACCACCACCGGCGGCCGCGCCTTGCCGAACACCGCGCGCTGATCGAACGCGATCGGGATGGCGGACATGTCGCCGTCGAGGTGCGGGGTGACGGTGAAGGTGATCGCGGGCGGCATCGGCGGAAAGAATGACGCTTTTGCGCCGTCGTGCGCAAGGGCGGCCATTGCCGCCGACAAAGCCATCGGCCGGATCGGGCGCGGGGGACCGCGCCCGTTCGCCGTCCGCGCAAATTGTTCGCTGCGCGATCGGCCCGGCGTGGCCGCGCCTACAATTTGCGCGAGATCACTTCCTTCATGATCTCGTTCGTCCCGCCATAGATCCGGCTGACCCGCGCCCCGCGCCACATCCGGGCGATGGGATATTCGTTCATATACCCCGCGCCCCCGTGAAGCTGGAGGCACTTGTCCATCACTTCCCATTGCAGATCGGTGTGCCACAGCTTGGCGGCCGCGCCTTCCTCGTTGGTCAGCTCGCCCTTCAGATGGCGCGCGATCGCCCAGTCGAGGTGCGCCCAGCCGATCTGGAGCTTGGCCTTGAGGTCGGCCAGCACGAAGCGGGTGTTCTGGAAGTCGAACACCGTGCCCTTGAACGCCTTGCGGTCCTTGGTGAAGGCGACGGTGTCGTCGAACGCCTTCTGCGCCGACGCCTGGCACGAAACCGCGATGGACAGGCGCTCCTGCGGGAGCTGGCTCATCAGGTAGATGAAGCCCATGCCCTCCTCGCCGAGGCAGTTGGTGATCGGCACGCGCACATCCTCGAAGAACAACTCGGAGGTGTCGGCGGCGTCCTGGCCGATCTTGTCGAGCTTGCGGCCCTTCTGGAAACCTTCTCGGTCGCTCTCGACCAGGATGATCGACATGCCCTTCCACGCCGGCTGCGCATCGGGATCGGTCTTGGCGACGACCAGCGTCAGGTCGGTGTTCTGGCCGTTGGTGATATAGGTCTTGGAGCCGTTGATGACATAATGGTTGCCATCCTTGCGCGCCGTGGTGCGGATCGACTGGAGGTCACTGCCGGTGCCCGGCTCGGTCATCGCGATCGCGGTGATGACGTCACCGGAGACCATCTTCGGCAGCCATTCCTTCTTCTGCTCCTCCGAGCCGTAGGTCTCCATGTAACCCGCGACGATATCGGACTGGAGCGAGAAGCCCGCCGGCACGCCGGCATAGGCCATTTCCTCATCGACGATCGCGTTATAGCCGAAATCGAGGCCCAGCCCGCCATACGCTTCCGGCACGGTGGGGCAGAGCATCCCGATCTCGCCGGCCTGCTGCCAGAAGGATTTCGGCACCAGCCGGTCCTTCTCCCACTGGTCGGCATTGGGCACGCCTTCCTTCGCGAGGAAGCTGCGGACCGTCTGGCGGAACGCCTCGTGATCCTCGTTATAGGCGAAACGGCCGGCGACGGTATCGAGCGACATGCGTGGAAATCCTCTCCCAAGACAGTTGCGCGCCTTGTCGCGGCGACGGGGCGAGGGGTCAAGTAACTTTTGTTATGGCGGGCTGTCGCGGCTTGCGCGGAACCGCGTAGCAGCCCACGCTCTCGACTCAGCCGGCTATTCGCGGCAAGGAGCGGCCGAAGGAGATCGTAACAAATGAAACTAGCTAGCCTGAAGCACCGTCGCGATGGGAAGCTCGTCGTCGTTTCCAATGATCTGGCCTGGTATGCCGACGCCAGCCATCTGTGCCCGACCTTGCAGGCCGCGCTGGACGATTGGGACCGGATCGCGCCTTCGCTCGAGCTGCTCGCGACCGATCTGGAACATGAGACGATCCCGCGCGAGCGCTTCCACGAGCATGACGCCGCCGCTCCGCTGCCGCGCGCCTATCAATGGGCGGACGGCTCGGCCTATGTGAACCATGTCGCGCTCGTGCGGCAGGCGCGGGGTGCCGAGATGCCGGAGAGCTTCTGGCACGATCCCCTGATGTATCAGGGCGGCTCGGACGGCTTCCTCGGCGCGCGCGACGCGATTCCGCTGGCGGACGAAAGCTGGGGCTGCGATCTGGAGGCGGAGGTGGTGGTCGTCACCGGCGACGTGCCGCTCGGCGCGACGCGCGAGGAGGCGCTGGCGGCGGTCCGGCTGGTCGGCCTCACCAACGACGTGTCGCTACGCAACCTGATTCCCGCCGAACTGGCGAAGGGCTTCGGCTTCTTCCAGTCGAAGCCGGCCTCCGCCTTCTCGCCGGTATTCGTGACGCCGGACAGCCTGGGCGACTGGTGGCGGGACGGCAAGCTGCACCGCAAGCTGATGGTCGACGTCAACGGCGCGCCGTTCGGCCGGGTCGAGGCGGGCGTCGACATGACGTTCGATTTCGGCACGCTGATCGCCCATGCCGCGAAGACGCGCGCGCTGGGGGCGGGGACGATCGTCGGCTCCGGCACCGTTTCGAACCGCGATGCCGATGGCGGGCCGGGCAAGCCGATCGGTGAGGGCGGCGTGGGCTATTGCTGCCTTGCCGAGGTGCGCACGGTGGAGACGATCCTGACGGGTAAGCCCTCCACCCCGTTCCTCAAGCGCGGCGACACGGTGCGCATCTGGGCGGAGGACGATCGCCACCATCCGATCTTCGGCGTGATCGAGCAGACAGTCGGATGACCACGAATTAACTGGGCATTCATGGAGCTTGAGGGCAAAGTCGTGCCGCGTGCCGGTCGATGCTTCGGCGGGCGCGGACGAAGAAAACAAGACGGAGGTGAAAGATCATGAAAAAGATCGTCCTTCTCGGAGCGTTCGCACTGGGGATGCTGACGGCGGGCACCGCGTCGGCGGCGGACTATCCGCCCTGCTCGGCGTCGGTGCGCGACAATTGCGTGCAGGGCGCCCGGTCGGCGACCCATGTGCGGCATGCGCGCCATCATGTCGCGAAGAAGCATCATGTGGTGAAGAAGCACCACGCGAAGCGCGCGCATCATGCGAAGCATCGCCGCGCCCATCACGTCCGTCACCACAAGGGGAAGTGAGGTCGTGACGGCCCCGGCGCGATCGCCGGGGCCGTTGCCGCTCTCGCTGGAGCGGGGTGGGGGTCGGTCGGTCTGCCGTTCCCTTTAACTTGCCAGCCTAATGAAAATCGTGGCTGCGGATCGGGATCACATCCGCGCGGCGGTCACGGAAATGATAATCGGTGCGCGGCTGGGGGCGCCATTCCTCCTCGCCGCGATCGGGGCCGCCGGGCGCGGCCGATCCCTGTGGCACGAGGCGCGGCATGTCGATGTCGCCCACCTGCCGCAGCAGCCAGGTAAGGTCGGTGACGCGCTCCGTCACCACATGGATCACGATCCCTTCCTTCTGCACCCGCCCGCGGATCGCCACCATCGCGGACGACATGATGATGCGCCGCTGCGCCTCGAACCGGTCGGGCCAGAGGATGCCGTTGGCGATGGCGCTTTCGTCTTCGATGGTCAGGAACAGAACGCCATTGGCGCTTCCGGGCCGCTGGCGGACGAGGATCAGCCCGGCGAGATCGACCATCCGCCCGTCCGGGATCGTCGCCAGATCGGCGCACGGCACGATCCCGCGCCGCTTCAGCTCCCCGCGCAGGAAGCTGAGCGGATGCGGGCGCAGCGAAAGCTGGGTGGCGCGATAATCCTCCACCACCTCGCGCCCGGCGGTCAGCGCCTTGAGGTGGACCGGCGTCTCGCGCGTCTCCAGCGCGGCGAGCAGCGGGAGCGGCTTTTCCCCCAGCCCGCGGATCGCCCATAAAGCCTGCCGCCGGTCCAGCCCCATGCCGGCGAAGGCGTCGGCCTTGGCGAGCCGCTCCAGCGCCGCGAGCGGCACGCCCGATCGGCGCCACACGTCCTCGATCGAGGCGAAGGGGCGTTCGGCGCGCGCGGTGACGATCTTCCCGGCATGTTCCGCCGACAGCCCCGCGACGATGCGCAGGCCGAGCCGCAGCGGCAGCCGGTCCTCCGTGCCGGGACGGCCCTTGCCGACGATCGTCGTATCCCATTCGCTTTCCACCAAGCAGACCGGCCGTATCTCCACGCCGTGCGCGCGGGCGTCGCGCACGATCTGCGCCGGGGCATAGAAGCCCATCGGCTGCGCGTTGAGCAGGGCGGCGCAGAACACCTCCGGATGATGGCATTTCATCCATGACGAGGCGTAGGCGATCTTGGCGAAGCTCGCCGCGTGGCTTTCGGGGAAGCCGTAGCTGCCGAACCCCTCGATCTGCTTCACCAGCCGCTCGGCGAAATCCAGCGTGATGCCGTTGCGGAGCATCCCGTCTATCAGCGGCTCGCGGAACTTGCCGACGCCGCCGGTCGACTTGAACGTCGCCATCGCGCGGCGGAGGTTGTCCGCCGCGCCGGGCGAGAAGCCCGCGCCCTTGATCGCCACCTGCATCGCCTGTTCCTGAAACAGCGGCACGCCGAGCGTTTTTTCCAGAACTTCCCGCAATGCGTCGCTGGGATATTCGACCGGCTCCATCCCCGTCCGCCGCTTCAGATAGGGGTGGACCATCCCGCCCTGGATCGGCCCCGGCCGCACGATCGCCACCTGGATCGCGATGTCGTAGAAATCCTTCGGCTTCATGCGCGGCAGCATCGACATCTGCGCGCGGCTCTCGATCTGGAACACGCCCAAGGTGTCGGCGCGGCAGATCATCTCGAAGGTCGCCGGATCGTCCTCCTGCATCAGCGGGCTGGAGAGGTTGAGATGAATATCCTTGTGCGCGGCCAGCAGCTCATAGGCGCGGCGCATGCAGCCCAGCATCCCCAGCCCGAGGATGTCGACCTTCATGAAGCCGAGGAACTCGATATCCTCCTTCTCCCATTCGATCACATAGCGATCGGCCATCGCGGCCGGCTCGATCGGCACCAGATCGCGCAGCGGATCGCGCGTCAGCACGAAGCCGCCGGGATGCTGCGACAGGTGGCGCGGCGTGCCGATCAGCGCGCTCGCCAGCTCCAGCGCCAGCGCGAGGCGCGGCTCGTTCGGATCGAGGCCCAGCGCCGTGACGTGATGCGCCGGCACGCCGTCGTTCGACCAGCCCCACACCTGCCCGGCGAGCGCGGCCGTCATGTCCTCCGGCAGGCCGAGCGCCTTGCCTACCTCGCGGATCGCGCTGCGCGAGCGGAAGCGGATGACCACCGCCGTCAGCGCGGCATATTCATAGCCATAATCCCGATAGATCCACTGGATCACCTCCTCGCGCCGCTCATGCTCGAAATCGACGTCGATATCGGGCGGCTCGCGGCGTTCCTCGGAGACGAAACGCTCGAACAATAATTGATGTTTGACCGGATCGATCGAGGTGATGCCGAGCGCGAAGCAGATCACCGAATTGGCCGCGCTGCCGCGCCCCTGGCAGACGATGTCCTGGCTGCGCGCATATTGGACGATCGAATTGACCGTCAGGAAATAGGGCGCGTAATCCATTTTCTCGACCAGCTTCAACTCGCGGTCGAGCAGTTCGCGGTGCGCTGCGGACGGGTTTCCGCCGAAACGATGCTTCAGGCCGTTCAACGCCAGCGTCGCCAGCGCCTCCTGCGCGGTCTTGCCGGGGATGACGATCTCGTCGGGATATTGATAGGTCAGGTCGCGCAGCGAGAAGGCGCAGCGCTCGACCACCGCCTCCACCGCCGCCAGCGCGCGCGGATGGTCGCGGAAGCGGCGCGCCATCTCCGCCGGCGGCTGGAGGTGACGGTCGGCGTGGCGCTGACGGCGGAAGCCGAGGTCGTCGATCGTCGTCTTCTCGCGGATCGCCGTCACGACATCCTGCAGCATCCGCCGCGAGGGGTGATGATAGAGCACGTCGCCGGTGGCGAGCGGCGACAGGCCGAACGCCTCCGCCGCCAGCGCGGTTTCGTGGAGGCGCGGCGCATCGCCCGGCCGGCGATGATGGGTGAGGCAGACATGGCCGTGCCCATCCGCGCCGAACACGTCCGCCATCCAGCGCAGCGCGCGCTCGTCCGGCACGCGATCGGCGACCAGCGCCGCGACCAGCCCCTCCGCGCGGGCGGCGAGATCGTCCCAGTGCAGGAAGCATCTGCCCTTCTCCCCACGCCGCGCGTCGGCGCGCGCCTTGCCGATGCTGAGCAGGGAGGTGAGGCGGCTCCATGCGGCGCGGTCCTGCGGCCACACCAGCACCGAATCGCCGCTGACCAGATCGAGCCGGCAGCCGGGAATGGCGCGGACATTGCCGACATGCTCGGCGGCGCGCAGCGCGCGGACCAGCCCGGCGACCGAATTGCGGTCGACGATCCCCAGCGCCGGAATGCCGAGCGCCGACGCGGTGGCGAACAATTCCTCGCACGACGAGGCGCCGCGCAGGAAGGAATAATGCGTCGTGACCTGAAGCTCGCTGTAGGTCATGGCCGCTCGCCGCGCGTCATCCGAACGTGCCGTGGATGAACCAGAGGAGGTCGCCGGTTTCCGGCCGCACGCCGTCGCCGCGCCGGAACAGCCAGAAGCGGCGGCCGGCCTCGTCCTCCACCCGGAAATAGTCGCGCACCGCATCGCGCTCCGCGCCGCGCCGCCACCATTCGCCGGTGATCCGCTCCGGACCGTCGCCGCGCACCACCTGATGCTGCTCGCCGCGCCAGGTGAAGCGGCGCGGCGGCTGGTCGGGCAGTTCGGCGAGGACGTGGTCGAGCCGCTCCGGACGATGCAGCAGCCGCGCCGGGCGTGGCCAGCGCGGGTGCCACGGATGATCGGGCGCGCGCGCGTCGAGCCGGCGCACGTCGTCGAGCGCCAGCCGCGCAGCGTCGTCGTCGGGTGGATCGAGCGCCGGGATGGCGGCGGCGGCGCGCTCGGGCACGTCGCTTTCCACCGGGCGCTGCCGCCACAGCCGCGCATGGCCGATGCGGTTGGCGAGCGTATCGACCAGCGGCGCGAGGTCGGGCGCCTGCCGCTCCGCCAGCGCCGTACCGAGTGCCTGCGGCCCGAGCGGCTCGGCGCGGCGGATGTGCAGCGCGAGCGCGTCGATGCCGTATCCGGGATCGATCTCCTCGATCCGCCGCGCGATCAGGCGGTGGATATGCGCCGCGTCGCGGGTCGCGCGGGCGAAGCCGATGCGCAGCACCTGCGCCTGATGATCGACCCGGCTGGCCACGAACAGCAAGGCGCGCGCGCCCAGCCCGGCGCTGGCGAGCGTTGCGGCAAGCTCGCCGGTCAGGCCGCCGAGCCAATGGTCGATCGCCTCGGCGGTGAGGATCGGCTCGGCGAAGCGGCGCTCGACGGCGATCGGCTGCGGCGGCGCGATGGCGACGATCGGCTCGGCGGCGGCCCCGGTCGCCTGATCGAGCCGCCGCACGATCGCCCCGCCGAACCGCCGCACCAGCGGCGCGCGCGGCATCACCAGCAGCTCGCCGATCGTCTCCACGCCGAGCCGGTCGAGCAGCTCCAGCGCCTCCGCGTCGAGCCGCAGCGCGGCGACGGGGAGGGGCGCGAGCGCCACACGCTGGGCGGCGGGCGGGATGGCGAGGACGGTGTGATCTTCGCCTGCCGTCCGGCGAACCACGGCGCGAGAACCGCGTGACGGGGAAGGAAAGCGCGCCATCGCCCAGGCCGCGCCGGTGGTGTCGGCGATCGCGATCCGCGCGGTGAAGCCCAGCCGCGCGAGCAGCCGCGCGATGCGCCGCGCCATGCGTTCCTCGCCGCCGTGGAGGTGCGCCGTGCCGGTCAGATCGAGGAACAGGCCGTCCGGGTCGGAAATCGCCACGATCGGCGTCCAGCGCCGCGCGAGCGCCACCGCCACCCGCTCCAGATCGGCGCGGTCGCCGTCCGGGTCGGCATCGCGCACGTCGAGCGCCGGTACGGAGGCGCGCGCCTGCGTCAGCGCCATGCCCGGCGCGATCCCCAGCGCGACGGCGGCGGGGGAGGCGGCGGCGATCTCGATCCGGCTGCCGTTGCGCGTCACGGTGACGAGCGGCGGCGCGTGATGCGTCACCGGGGTCGGCGCGACGGCGCGCTCGCCCTTCGCCCAGCGCGCGCCGGGGCGCCAGCCGGTGACGCGCCCTGCGGGGTGCGGCGGGAGGACGGGTGCGGCTGGCGGCGCGTCAGGCGGCGGCGATGCGCGGCGCTCCGCCCTGACGACGCGGTCGATCGACCAATGCGGCAGGTAGAGCGAGGCGACCCGTTTCATCCACGGCCTCCACGATCAGGTCGAAGGGATCGCCGCCGCGCTGGCGGGCGAGCGACAGGTGCCAGCGCGCCCGGCCCAGCCCGCCGGCCAGCCCGCGCGTGGGGAGCGGCGCGGAAGGGGCGGCGGCGACGCGCCAGCGGGTGACGGCGGCGGAGGGCACGGCGAGCGGATCGGCCCCGTCGCGCGCGTGACGCTTCATCAGCAGCGCGATCGTGCGGCCACCCTCGGCGGCGAGCTGCAGCCGGCGTGTCGCGGCGATGGCGGCGCGCTTCGTCTCGCCGAGCACCGCGCCCAGCCCGCGATGGCGGATGCCTTCCTCCATCAGCGCGAGCAGCTCGGCATCGTCGCGCGCCTCGGCATAGATCACGCGTTCCGGCGACAGCCCGGCCTGGTAGAGGCCGGGCGCGAACAGGTCGCGGCGGCGCACCACCCACAGCACCGGCCCCCATGCCCGCGCCGCGATCCCCGCCATCAGCAAGGTGGCGCAGGCGTCGTCGGCCAGATCCGCGCTGGCCGGCGCGATCTCATGCAGCGCGTCGAGCCGGAGGCCGCCCGCCGCCAGCCGCGCGTCGATCGCGTCGATGCCGAACGGCAGCGCCTCGCGTCGGCGATGCCCGTCGCCCTCGATCGCGCGCAGCGTCTCGCGAAGCTCGGCAATGACGGCGGAGGTGGGCACGGGGATACGACTCGCGAAAGAATATATGTTCCTATTTTGTTCTTCACGGATGAGCGAGTCAATCGCCCCCTCGATCCGTCGCGTTACGATTTCGTCATGCCGCCGAAACCGGCGGGCTGGATGAACATTGCTAATGCAGCCATCATGCACGCCATGTCGGAAACCGCCGTTCAACCGCACCGCGGGCGCTGGCCGCGCCGGGTGGCGATCGGGCTTGCCGTGCTGGTGCTGATCCTGCTCGGCGCGCTGTGGCGCGGCAGTTATTTCGATCGCGATCCCTATGACCGCATGACGGCGACCGGGCCGGCGCGGGACGGGGTCGCGGCGCTCTATCTTTCCGGCGACATGGGGCTGCGCTTCGGGCCGGGCGACACGATGGCGGACCTGCTCGCCGCGCGCGGCATCCCGGTGATCGGGTTCAACACCCCGGTCGCCTTCCGCACGCGGCGCAGCGCGGCGGAGACGGCGGCGATCGTTGCCGGTGCGGTGCGCACCGCGCTGGCCGATTCCCGCGCGCAGCGGCTGGTGGTGATCGGCCGCTCGTTCGGCGCCGACATGCTCGCCGCCGCCCTGCCCGCGCTCCCCGCTGACCTTCGCCGCCGCGTCGCGGCGGTGGTGCTGATCGTGCCGGGACGGCAGGTGTTCTTCCGCAGCGACCCCAGCAACATCACCTATCTCGGCACCCCGGATGCCGATGCGGTGCGCGGCATCGGCGCGATCACCTGGGCGCCCGTCACCTGCATCCGCGGCGTGGAGGAGACGGACAGCGGCTGCCTCGGCCCGCGCCAGCCGAACGTGACGGATATCGCCATGCCCGGCGGCCATTTCCTCGATTTCGATACCGCCGCGATCGTGGGCAATGTTATGGGGGCGATCGACCGGGCGATCGCCACGCCGCCGGGATCAGGGGAAGGGAAATGACGCGCTGGAGGATCGTCGCGAGCGCCGCGCTCGGCATGATGGCCGCATCGTCGGGCATTGCCGCCGCCGCGCTCCCGCCGCTCGGCGTATGGAGCAATCCGCGCGGCACGCTGGCGGTGCGCACCGCGCCTTGCGACAACGGGCTGTGCGGCACGATCGTCTGGGCCGACGGGCGCGCGATGGCTGACGCGCGCGCGGCCGGAGTGGGGCGCCTCGTCGGCACGCAATTGCTGCGCGACTATCGCCCAGCCGGCAACGGCACATGGTCCGGCCGGCTGTTCGCGCCGGATATGAAGCGCAGCTTCCCGTCGCGCCTCACCCTGGTCGCGCCGGACCGGCTGCGGATATCGAGCTGCTTCGTCCGGCATTACTTCTGCCGTTCGCAGGAGTGGCATCGCCTGCGCTGATGCAACGCCGACGCCTGGCAGTCGCGGAACTCGTCTCGCGCCATCGCCGCTGGTGGGTGCCGGCGGCGGTGGCGTGCGTCGCGCTGCTCGGCTTCGTCGCGCTGCGGCTGGTGCTGGCCGAGGTCCATCTACGCGAGGTGCGCGCGGCGCTGGGCGAGGTGCCGGCGGCGCGGATCGCGCTGGCGGCGGCGCTGACGGCGGCGAGCTACACGCTGCTGACGCTGCACGACTGGATCGCGCTTCGGGTGATCGGGCGGCCGCAGCCGTGGCAGGTCGGCGCGACGGCCTCCTTCCTCGGCAATGCGATCAGCTACAATCTGGGCCTGTCGCTGCTGACCGGCAATTCGGCGCGCTACCGCATCTATGGGCAGGCCGGGCTGTCGCTGGCGGAGGCGGTGAAGGTCGGCGCGATCGGCACGCTCGCCTTCTGGAACGGCGTCGCGGCGACGGCGGGCGTCGCCCTGCTGATGCAGCGCGCGCCGCTGCATCTGGCGCATTGGACGCTGGAGACGGTTGCGGCGCACGCCTTCGGCCTCGTGCTGCTGGCGGCGGCGACGGTGCCGTTGATCCTGCGCGCGGGGGGCATCCGCCGCATCGGTTCCTCCCGCTTCGATCTGCCGCTGCCCGAGCCGCGCCACCTGTTTGTGCTGGTCGGCGTGTCGGTGGTCGACCTGCTCCTCGCCTCGCTGGTGCTGTTCGTGCTGGTGCCGGGGCTGTCGCTGGCGGACTATCCCGCCTTCTTCGTCGCTTATGTGCTGGCGATCGTCGTCGCGGTGTTCGCGCACGTCCCCGGCGGGCTGGGCGTGTTCGAGGCGGTGGTGCTCGCCGCGCTGCCGGCGGACAAGCCGGCGGTGTTCGCCGGGCTGCTGCTCTACCGGCTGGTCTATTACCTGCTGCCGCTGCTGCTCGCCGCCGTGGTGCTGGTGCTGCGCGAGGCGAGCGCGCTGCGCCGGCCGATCGGCGCCGGGCTGACCGTGCTGGACAGGGTCGGGCGGGCGCTGGCGCCCAATGCGATCACCCTGCTGGTGTTCACCGCCGGCTTCATCCTGCTCGTCTCCGGCGCCTTGCCGGGCGCGCAGGCGCGGCTCTCCGACCTCGACGAGATGCTGCCGCTGCCGTTCATCGAGGGATCGCATCTTGCCGGCAGCCTCGTCGGCACGCTGATGCTGCTCGTCGCGCCGGCGCTCAACGCGCGGCTGCGCAGCGGCTTCGTGCTGGCGCGCGTGCTGCTGGTCGCGGGCATCGTCTTCTCGCTGCTCAAGGGGCTGGATTACGAGGAGGCTGCGCTCCAGTTCGTCATCCTCGCGGTGCTGCAATATGCGCGGCCCGCCTTCTACCGGCGCGGCGGGATCGCCACAGAGCCGCTCGACGGGCGCTGGCTGGCGGCGGCGGCGGTGGCGCTGGGGCTGAGCGTCTGGGCCGGCTTCTTCGCCTACAAGCGCGTGCCGTACAGCGACGATCTGTGGTGGAAATTCGCGCTCCACGGCAATGCGCCGCGCTTCCTGCGCGCCACCTTCGCCGCCGGGGTGCTGATGGCGGCATTCGCGATCTGGCACCTGCTGGTCGGCCGCAGCGCGCGCCCTGCGGCCAGCGCCGATCTGCCGGAAGCGGTGGCGCGGGCGGCGCTTTCCCGCGCCGCGCGGACCGACGCCAACCTCGCCTTCACCGGCGACAAGAGGTTCGTGATCTCAGCCGCCGGCGACGCCTTCCTGATGTATCGCGTGCGCGGCCGCACCTGGATCGTGATGGGTGATCCGGTGGGGCCGGAGGCGGCGTGGAGCGAGCTGGTCTGGGCGATCCGTCACGCCTGCGACGCGGCGCATGGGCGGCTGTGCTTCTACCAGATCAGCAGCGAGATGCTGCCGCTGATGATCGACATGGGGCTGGAGGTGATGAAATACGGCGAGGAGGCGCATGTCGGCCTCGCCGATTTCTCGCTCGAAGGCCCGCAGGCGAAGGATTTCCGCGCCGCGCTGCGCCGCGCCGAGCGCGAGGGAATGCGCTTCGCCGTCGTTCTCCCTGCAGAGGTGCCCGCGCTGCTCCCCGAGCTGCGCGTCGTGTCCGATGCGTGGCTCGCCGACCGGGGCGGGGAGGAGAAGCGCTTCAGCCTCGGGCCGTTCGACGCCGATTATCTCGCGCGCTTCCCGATCGCGACGGTGCGGCAGGACGGGCGGCTGCTTGCCTTCGCCAATATCTGGATCAACGGGGCGGGGGGCGAGATGTCGGTCGACCTGATGCGCCACCTGCCCGATGCGCCCGCCGGCACGATGGACATGATGTTCGTGCGGCTGTTCCAATGGGGACGCGATCAGGGGCACGAGACGTTCAACCTCGGCCTCGCGCCGCTGTCGGGGATGCCGGAGGATCGGCTCGCGCCGATCTGGGCGAAGATCGGCCGCGCCTTGTTCGAGCGCGGCGAGCGGCTCTATCGCTTCACCGGGCTGCGCGCGTTCAAGGCGAAGTTCCAGCCGCAATGGGAACCGCGCTACATCGCCACGCCCGGCGGCCTTCCGCGCCTGCGCGCGCTGGTCGCGCTGGTCGGCGCGGTGAATAGCTGACGGCAGCAGGAACACCGCGCAGACCGCTTCGTTCTCTTCCCGAGAGAGCAAGGAGCGCACGATGCCCCCGGAAAGCCAGAATCCCCGGCAGGACGCCGGGCAGGACAAATCCATCGCCAAACGGCTGAAGAAAGACCCCTCCAGCAAACAGGCCCAGCTCGACGAGGGGCTGGATGAATCGATGGATGCGTCCGATCCGCCGTCGGTCACCCAGCCGGGCCAGCGCCACGATCCCGCGCCCTCATCCGGCTATGACGAGGAAGCGGAGCGCCGTCGTCGCGGCGCGTGATTGTTGCGCAAAAGGCGCACCTGACCCCGAAATGTAACGATCCGCTTCGGCTCGTCGCAACCATTGTTGCGGCGCGGCAAACTCCGTGATTCAATCCTTAACGCGGGACATCGGGGCGTTAAGGGGGGCTTTAACCATCTTGGCGCATGATGCCCTCGCTCGATTGGTACGAGACGAGGTGAGTCGATGAGTGCCAGAATGAAGCCTGCGGAAGGCGCGATGGCGCTGGCCGAAATGAAGGAGTTCGCGGGGTTCGCCGCGTCGACGCAGCGCTATATCCGCCGCTCGCTCGATATCGGCCTCGATCGCGAGGACGCGATGACGCGCTGGTCGCGCGACATGGTGGAGGCTGCGAGCATCCGCGCGCAGGCCCGCCATTACGAGCGCCTGCCCGACATCCGCGCCCTGGTGCCCGACGACAGCGGGCTGGATCGCGTCGAGGCGTTCCTCGCGCCGCTCATCACCGTCACCGCCTTCGATTTGGGTCAGGGTCGGCTGCCGACCTTCTCCTGCTATCGCTTTCTCTACGAGCGGCTGATCGGCGCGAACGTCAGGCCGTGGCTGCCCGGCGCCTTCTGCGCCGCCGCCGCGCTGCCGCATCTTCACCCGGAATTGCGGCGCAAGCTGCTCCAGTCGATCAGCGAGGCGGCGGCGACCGCCTCCGGCTGGTCGTCACGCCAGCCGAGCTTCTTCCCTTATTGGGTGGAGAAGGTCGAGGAAGGCGCGCTGCCGCACTGAGCGGGCGGCGATTATCCGCGCATCGCGGAGGTGATCGGCTCCGACGTCACGGGATAGCCGGCGTCGTCGCGGATGCACAGATATTGCGCTCCGTCTCGCGCCTCCGCCCAGGGCGTGATCGTGTGGATCGGCGTTTCCCGCGCGTGCGCGACCGCCTCGGCGAAGCTGCCGAACTGCGCCAGCCGCTCCAGATTGCGCCGCGTCGGGAAGATGATCGCGAGCCTGCCGGCATCGGCATCGTCGAGCACCGATTGCGCGGTCGCCCATACCAGCCGCACATTCTCCGTGGCGTCCACCGTCGCGCGCGGCGCATCGGCCGGCAGCTCGGCGATATAGAAGCGCGTGTCGAAACGCCGCATATGGGCATGGGCCGGCAACCAGCGCGCCCACGGCACCAGCGGCTCCAGATCCAGTTCCGCGCCGGTCTCCGCCAGCACTTCGGCGAAGCTCTTGCCGGCGTGCAGCCCGGCGCGCATCGCCGCCAGCGCCGCCGGCGGGAGACGCTCCTTCAGCCCGACCGGCAGGCCGGCTTCCTCGATCGTCTCGCGGATCGCGGCGATGCGCGCGGCGGTTTCCTCCCCGCCGCCCAGCCGCGCGGCGAGCGCGTGGTCGCCCGCATCGACCCGGCCGCCGGGGAACACCATCGCGCCGCCGGCGAACACCATCGCCTTGGCGCGCTCCATCAGCAGCAGTTCCGGCGCGCCTGCGCCCTCGCGGAAGATCACCAGGGTCGCGGCGGGAATCGCTTCCGGCAGGTCGTTGTCGCTCATGATCGTTTCGCCGCCTTTCCACTCGCGCCCGGAATTTGCATCAATCATGCACGCGAGGGCCGGTCAATGCGCGCGGCGATGCGATTCCGCCCGATGGCGTCCGCGATTGAGTCGATAAAATTGCTGAAAAGTCCGGGTGGTGGAGCTGAGGGGAATCGAACCCCTGACCTCTGCAGTGCGATTGCAGCGCTCTCCCATCTGAGCTACAGCCCCGCCCGGCATCCCGGCGTGTCGCCGGGAGCGACGCCCTTAGCGGCCTCTTTCCGGCGATGCAACGCCTCTCATTCACGCCGGCCGAACTTTCGCTGCGACGGAGCGCTTCCGCGTTGCGGCAATTGCCCGATGCGCAGGTGTAACGACTGGAACAACGAGGGTTTTCATCCTTTCTCTCCGTTATCGATGCTCGTTCGCCGCAACACGGGCGGGCATCGTGGCAGCAACGGATTTCTGGAGAGAGACGATGGGCTACGAACGCTATCGGGGCGGTGATCCTTCTGATTTCGGCCGCGATTTCGGGTCAGGTCGCGATTATACCTATTCGAGCGGCCGTGAATATCTGGCGGCGGGTGCATTCGGTCCGAATCGTGCCCGGTATGACGTGAACCCTTATGGTCCGCGCGAATATGGCCATTCTGGCTATGCCGACCGCGAGCGCTATGGCCGTCCCGAAGGGGGCCGCGAATATCACGGCAGCTACGCTTCGGATGGTCGCCGGTTCGAGGATGTCGGCCGGCATCGCGACTGGGACGACGATGATCGCAATGCCGCGCGCCGCCGGGACCGCGGGATGGGCTATCCGCGCTCCGGGCCGGATTACGACTATCAGGATCGCGGCTTCTTCGCCCGCGCGGGCGACGAGCTGCGCTCGTGGTTCGGCGACGAGGATGCCGAGCGCCGGCGCCAGGCCGACATGTGGAACGACGAACGCTATGGCGAGCGCTGGTCCGGCGAGCGCGACGCGGATTACGGCAACTGGCGCCGCGCGCAGATCGCCGCGCTCGACCGCGACTATGACGAATATCGCCGCGAACATCGCACCAAGTTCGAGCATGAGTTCGGCACATGGCGCGTCAACCGCCAGACGCAGCGCGATTCGCTGTCGCGCGTGCGCGAGCATATGGAGGTGCTCGGCTCCGATGGCGGGCACGTCGGCACGGTCGACAAGGTCCATGGCGACCGCATCCTGCTGACCAAGAGCGACGAGGATGCCGGCGGCCGTCATCATTCCATTCCGTCGAACTGGATCGCCACGGTCGACGACAAGGTGACGCTCGCCAAGACCGCCGAGGCCGCGAAGCAGCACTGGCGCGACGAGGAGAACAACCGCGCGATGTTCGGTGACCGCGAGCAGGATCGCGGCGAAGGGCGCGACCCCTCGACGCCGACCATGCGGGAATTGCTCGGACGCAATAACTTCTGAACGGTTGGAGAGAGCCGTGGCGGTCGGTGACGACCGCGATGCGGCGCGGGGCCGGGCAGCGATGCCCGGCCTCTTGCTTTGCGGATCGCCGCGCCATACCCAAGGCTCGATAAACCGACGAAGGAGAAGGACGATGCCGCGTGCCTGGAGCTTGAAATCGCGCCCGCAGGGTGTGCCGGGCGACGAGAATTTCGCGCTGCTCGATCTGCCCTCCGCGCCGCTGGGCGAGGGGCAGGTGCGGGTCGCTAACCGCTGGCTGTCGGTCGATCCCTATATGCGCGGGCGGATGAATGACGTGAAAAGCTACGTCCCGCCCTTCGCGCTGGGCGAGCCGATGCAGGGCGGCGCGATCGGCGAGGTGGTGGAAAGCCGCGCGCCGGAACTGCCGGTGGGGACGAAGGTGCAGCACATGCTCGGCTGGCGCGAGGAAGCGGTGCTCGGGGCGGGCGAGGCGCAGAAGCTGCCCGATCTTGGCGTGGAGGATCAGGCCTATCTCGGCCAGCTCGGCATGCCGGGGATGACGGCCTATTTCGGGCTGCTCGATGTCGCCTCGGCCAAGGCCGGGGACGTGGTGTTCGTCTCGGCGGCGGCAGGCGCGGTCGGCTCGACCGTGGTGCAGGTCGCCAAGGCCAAGGGCATGACGGTGGTCGGCTCGGCCGGCGGCCCCGATAAATGCGCCTGGGTGAAGGAGATCGGCGCGGATCACGTCGTCGATTACAAGGCCGGCCCGGTCGCGCGCGGCCTGATGGCGGCGGTGCCTGACGGGATCGACGTCTATTTCGACAATGTCGGCGGCGAGCATCTCGATGCCGCGCTGCTTGCCGCGCGGATGCACGCGCGCTTCGCGATCTGCGGGATGATCGACATCTACAACGACGGCAAGCCGCAGGAGCTTCGCTATCTCGCCAAGGTGATCGGCGCGCGGATCAACATCCGTGGCTTCATCGTCAGCGACTTCATCGCGCGCGCCGGCGAATTCTACCGCGACATGGCGACGATGCTGAAGGAGGGGAAGCTCCAGCGGCACGAAACCGTCCACGACGGGATCGAATCGATGCCGGCAGCTTTCCGAGGGTTATTCACGGGCGGCAACACCGGAAAAATGCTCGTCCGGCTATAGATTTCCGGCGATGTGATCCCGGCCCTGTGCCGGGGTCCATCGCCGGAGGAATCACGCGGCGCGGGCGAGCTTCACCGGTCGCGCGACGCTCTCGAACGCTTCCACCACCGCGGGGATCACCTGCGGCGGCAGCGTGTGGCCCATGCCGGGGATCTCGGCCAGCCGCGCGCCGGGGATGTTCGCCGCCGTGTCGCGTCCGCCCGCGATCGGCACCAGCGGATCGTCCATGCCATGCACCACGACGCTGGGTGCCGCGATCGTCCGAAGCCGCTCGCGCCGGTCACCGTCGGCAAGGATCGCCGCCATCTGCCGCACGAAACCGGAAGGGTGATGGTTGCGCAGCACCTCCTCGCGATAACGCCCGGCCATCAGCGCGTCGTCCTCCGGGAAGCGCCCCGCGACGATCTTCGACGCCTTCACGCCATGCGCGACGATCGCCTCCGGATCGTCGCTGCGCGGGCGGCGCAGCAGGATACCCATCGCCTGCAAGGAAGCGCCGGGCAGCGCGGGATTGCCGGTGGTCGACATGATCGAGGTGAGCGACAGCGTGCGCGCCGGCCAATGCGCCGCGACGAGCTGCGCGATCATCCCGCCCATCGACGCGCCCATGATATGCGCGCCGGCGATCCCCAGCGCATCGAGCAGCCCCACGGCGTCGGCGGCCATGTCGGTCAGTGAATAAGGCGCGCGAATCGGGCGGCGCATCAGATGGGACGCCGCCATCAGCGCCATGTTCGGCGTGCCGGCGCGATCGAACTTGGTGGAAAGCCCCACATCGCGATTGTCGAAGCGGATCACGCGATAGCCGCGTTCGACCAGCGCCTCGACCAGCGTCATCGGCCAGCGCACCATCTGCGCGCCAAGGCCCATGATCATCAGCACCGCCGGCGCATCCTGCGCGCCGAACTCGTCATATTCGATCTCGATGCCGTTGACGGCAATCTTCGCCATCTCGCCTGCGCCTTCCTTCCAAACGACGCAGAATGCCCGCTTTGTCACGAAATCGCAACATGCGGGCTCAGGCGGTGACTATCGCCCCGTCGCGGACGATCACCGGCCAGGGCGACAAGGATGCGCCGGGGCAGGGGCCGCCACGGCATTCGCCGCTGGCGATATCGAACACCGCGCCGTGCCAGCTACACGCGATCATCCCGGCGGCGACATAATCGTCGAGCTTCTGCGCCAGCGGCAGGCCCATGTGCGGGCAGCGGTCGACATAGCCGAACACCGCGCCGCCGCGCCGCACGACGAAGCCGTGGAAGCGCCCGGCGCGCATCTCGATCACGAAGCCGCGCGCCGCCCCGTCCGTGATGAGATCGAGCGGGCCGAGCGCGATGCCGGGCGGCGTGGCGGTGAGGCGTTCGGTCAGGGTAGGCGCGCCTTGGGGAAATCCGCCCAGCATTCGTCGTAATCGGGCTGGGCATGGTCCAGCGCGAAACGGGTGGGGCGATACGGCCAGCAGCTTTCCAGCATGAAGGCCATCGTGCCGTCGATCCGATGCGGCTGCAATGCGGCGTTCGAGGCGGCTTCCCACGTCGCCTTGTCCGGCCCGTGGCCCGAGAGCAGGTTATGCAGCGAGAGGCCACCGGGGCGGAACCCTTCCGCCTTGGCATCGTAAGCGCCGGTGATGAGGCCCATCGCCTCCGACATCACGTTGCGGTGGAACCACGGCGGCCGGAACGTATCCTCCGCCACCATCCAGCGCGGCGGGAAGATCACGAAATCGGCGTTGGCGCGCCCATGCACGTCGCTGGGCGAGGTGAGCACGGTGAAGATCGACGGATCGGGATGGTCGAAGCTCACCGTATTGATCGTGTTGAAGCGCGACAAATCGTAGCGGCACGGCGCGAGATTGCCGTGCCATGCCACCACGTCGAGCGGCGAGTGGTTCAGCTCGGTGCGCCAGAGATGGCCGAGATATTTCTGGACGACCTCGACGCGCTCGTCGCGATCCTCGAACCATGCCACCGGCGTCTCGAAATCGCGCGGGTTGGCGAGGCCGTTGGCGCCGATCGGGCCGAGATCGGGCAGGCGGAACATCGCGCCGTAATTCTCGCAGACATAGCCGCGCGCGCGCCCGTCCGGCAGCAGCGCGCGGAACCGCACGCCGCGCGGCACCAGCGCGATCTGGCCGGGGGATACCGCGACGCGGCCGAGTTCGGTGCGCAGCTCCAGCCGCCCCTCCTGCGGCACGAACAGCAGTTCGCCGTCCGCATCGACGAACACGCGCGCGTCCATGTCGCGGTCGGCGGCGTAGAGATGGAGTGCGACGCCTTCCAGATGCGCGGGATCGCCGTTGACCAGCATCGTCGTCATGCCGTCGATCAGGTCGCGGCCGCCGGGCGCATCGGCGACCGGGTCCCAGCGCAGCCGGTTGGGGGCGAGCGGCGCGTCGCCGGTCGCGGGCGAGAATAGCAGCGCGCCGTCATAGCGGACGAACGGCGGATGCTCGGCGGACGGGCGCAGGCGATAGAGCCACGAGCGCCGGTTCTCGGCGCGCGGCGCGGTGAAGGCGGTGCCGGAAAGCTGCTCGGCATAAAGGCCGAACGGCGGTTTCTGCGGCGAGTTGCGCCCGATCGGGAGCGCGCCGGGGACGGCTTCGGTCGCGACGTGGTTGCCGAAGCCGGGGAGGTAATCGGTGGTCATTACTGCTCTCTCTTCCCAACCCGCCGGGCGTCGGACCCAGCGAAGCCGTGCCCGAGGCCCGGCTTGCCGTGCCGGCCGGTCGATGGCGGCGCATCCGCGCCGCACCTCGGCGGAAGCATGGGCTTCCGCCTTTGGTCAGGCATCGACCTTGATGACGCCTCGACGGATCTGATCCAACTCGATGCTCTCGAACAGCGCCTGGAAATTCCCGTTGCCGAAGCCCTCGTTGCCCTTGCGCTGGATGATCTCGAAGAAGATCGGGCCGAACATGTTCTCGGTGAAGATCTGGAGCAGGATGCCCTCGCCGTTCTCGACCGATCCGTCGATCAGGATGCGGTTCCTGCGCAGCCGCTCGAGGTCCTCGCCGTGGCCGGGGACGCGCTTGTCGACCAGCTCGTAATAGGTCTCGATCGTGTCCTGAAGCGTCACGCCGCGCGCGCGCAGCCGCTCCACCGTATCGTAGATGTCGGGCGTGGTCAGGGCGAGGTGCTGGATGCCCTCGCCCTTGTATTCGCGGATGAATTCCTCGATCTGGCTCTTGTCGTCCTGGCTTTCGTTGAGCGGGATGCGGATCGCGTGATCGGGCGCGATCATCGCCTGGCTGAACAGCCCGGTCGCCTGGCCCTTGATATCGAAATACTTCTGCTCCTCGAAGCCGAACAGCGTACGGTAGAATTCGCTCCACACCCGCATCTGCCCGCGCCGGACGTTGTGGGTGAGGTGGTCGAGCAGGTCGAGGCCGACGTTGTTGCGCGCCTCCGCCTCGCGCCAGCCGGGAAACTCGGCCCAGTCGGCGTAGAGATCGGTGCCGTCCTTGATGAAATAGAGATAGCTGCCGCCGATCCCCTGGATCACGGTGTCGTCCTCGTCGGTCGGCTTGGCGCCATGCTCCAGCGCCCATTTCATCGCCGCCTCGGGATCGGCGACGCGGAACGCCATCGCGCTGGCGGACGGGCCGTGCTCGCCCCGGAACGCCGCCACGCGCCCGGCCTCGTCGCGGTTGAGCATCAGGTTGATGCGGCCCTGCTTGTAGCGGGTGATGTTCTTGGTCGGGTGGCGATGCGTCGCGGTGAAGCCGAGCTGCTCGAACTGCTTCCCCATTCCTTCCGGATCGGGCGAGGTGAACTCGACGAACTCGAACCCGTTCAGCCCCAGCGGATTGTCGGCGGTCATGGTGGATCTTCCCGTGAGTGGTATCAATTGAAACTACTATCGCGTTTTGAGCCTGTCGTGTCAAATGCTACGACGTGCCCGATGACCAACCGGCTCCAGCTCGATCGGTTCCTGCCGTATCGCCTGTCGATCACCTCGAATCTGGTGAGCGACCGCATTGCCAGCGCCTATGAGGTGATGTTCGGTCTTTCGATCCCCGAATGGCGGCTGGTGGCGGTGATCGCGGAGGTGGACGCGATCACGCAGGCGGAGATCGGCGAGCGGACGCGGATGGACAAGGTGACGGTCAGCCGCGCGGCGATCGGGCTGGTCGATCGCGGGCTGCTGCAACGCGCGCCGAATGCGGCGGACAAGCGATCGCACCTGCTGTCGCTCACCGACGCGGGGCGGGAGCTTTACGCGCTGGTCGCGCCCAAGGCGCTGGAGCTGGAGCGGCGCATCTTCGCGAGCTTCGCGCCCGGCGAACTGGAGGCGTTCACCGCGATGCTGCGCCGGATCGACGCCGCGGTGCTTGAGACGGCCTGAGCAAGCTCAGCCGAGCGGCAGCACCGGTTGCGCGCCCTCGCTGGCGTCGAGGATGTTCGACAGCGTCAGGCCGAGCAGCCGGATGCCGCCCGCCACCGGCAACTCGCGGGCCATCAGCGCCTGGCCGATCGCCGCGAACTGCGCCCTGTCCGCCACCGGATCGACCAGCGAGCGGGCGCGGGTGAAGGTGCGGAAATCGGCGCGGCGGAATTTCAGCGTCACGGTGCGACCGCGCTCGCCGCTGCGCACGACGCGTTCCCACGCCGCCTCCGCGACATGATCGAGCGCGGCCATGACCTCGCCGGCATCGGTGAGGTTGTGCCCATAGGTCCGTTCCGCGCCGATCGATTTGGTCGGACGGTCGGCGCGCACCGGGCGCTCGTCGATCCCGCGCGCGGCGCCATAGAGGTAATCGGCGTGGCTGCCGAAATGCGCGCGGAGGAACTCGCGGCTCTGCCCGCGCAGGTCTTCCCCGGTCTCGATCCCCAGCGCCGCCATCCGCCGCGCCGTCACCGGGCCGACGCCGTGGAAGCGCGAGACGGGCAGCGCGGCGACGAACGCCGGTCCTTTCGCGGGCGGGATGACGCACAGGCCGTCCGGCTTGTTCTGGTCCGACGCGAGCTTGGCGATGAACTTGTTGTAGCTCACCCCGGCGGAGGCGGTGAGCGCGGTCTCGGCGCGGATGCGCGCGCGGATTTCCGCCGCGATCGCCCGGGCGGAGCCGAGACCCCGGCGATCCTCGGTGACGTCGAGATAGGCTTCGTCGAGCGCGAGCGGCTCGATCAGCTCGGTATAATGCGCGAAGATCGCGCGGATCTGCCGGCTGATCGCGCGATAGACGTCGAAGCGCGGGCGGACGAACACGATATGCGGGCAGCGCCGCAGCGCGGTGGCGGAGGGGAGGGCGGAGCGCACCCCGAAGGCGCGCGCTTCATAGCTAGCCGCGGCGACCACCCCGCGCGCCTCCGCGCTGCCCACCGCCACCGGCCGCCCGCGCAGTTCCGGGTGATCGCGCTGCTCGACCGACGCATAGAAGGCGTCCATGTCGATATGGATGATCTTGCGCGTGGAGGATGCGTCCGACACGTCCGACAGTGTGGCACGGAAACGGCGCGGGGAGAACAGGGGGCGAACATGCGAAAAACCCCGGCCGCATGATGCGACCGGGGTTTTCGTCACCAGCTTGCAATGGGAGGTTACAGCACTTCGAACAGCCCGGCCGCGCCCATGCCGCCGCCGATGCACATCGTGATGACGACATACTTCGCGCCGCGCCGCTTGCCCTCGATCAGCGCGTGGCCGGTCATGCGCGCGCCCGACATGCCATAGGGATGGCCGATCGAGATCGCGCCGCCGTTGACGTTGAGCAACTCGTTCGGAATGCCCAGCTTGTCGCGGCAATAGAGCACCTGCACCGCGAACGCCTCGTTCAGCTCCCACAGGCCGATGTCGTCCATCTTGAGGTTGAACCGGTCGAGCAGCTTGGGGATCGCGAAGACCGGGCCGATGCCCATCTCGTCCGGCTCGGTGCCGGCCACCGCCATGCCGACATAGCGGCCGAGCGGGGTGAGTCCGCGCTTCTCGGCCAGCTTCTCCTCCATCAGCACGCTGGCGGAGGCGCCGTCGGAAAGTTGCGAGGCGTTGCCGGCGGTGATGTTCATGTCCGGCCCGAGCACCGGCGCGAGCGACTTCAGCCCCTCCAGCGTCGTCTCCGGGCGATTGCCCTCGTCCTTGGCGAGCGTCACTTCCTTATAGGAGACTTCCTTCGTCTCCTTGTTCATCACGGCCATGTTGGCGGTGACGGCGACGATCTCGTCATCGAACTTGCCGGCGGCCTGTGCGGCGGCGGTGCGCTGCTGCGACTGGAGGGCATATTCGTCCTGCGCGTCGCGACTGATGCCGTAGCGCTTGGCGACCACCTCGGCCGTCTGGAGCATCGGCATGTAGATGTCCTTGTGCATCGCGACCAGTTCCGGGTCCGGCTGCACGCGCATCTGCGGAGTCTGCACGATGCTGATCGATTCCACGCCGCCGCCGATCGCGACGTCCATGTTGTCGACCATGATCTCCTTCGCCGCCGTGGCGATCGCCATCAGGCCGGAGGCGCACTGGCGATCGACCGACATGCCGGAGACGGTGACGGGCAGTCCGCCGCGCAGCAGCGCGGTGCGCGCGATATTGGTCGCCTGCGCGCCCTGCTGGAGCGCGGCGCCGAACACCACGTCCTGCACCTCCGCGCCGTCGATCTTCGCGCGCTCGACGGCGGCGCGGATCGCGTGGCCGGCGAGCGTGGGCGACAGCGTGTTGTTGAATGCCCCGCGATAGGCGCGGCCGATCGGCGTGCGGGCGGTGGAAACGATGACGGCGGAACGCATGGTCTTTTCTCCTGAAGGTGCGGATTGCCTGGGGAGGGCAGTCTCAACGGCGCGCGGCGCGCCTCAGACGAAGACCTGCGTGATCCACTCGGCGATCATCGCGGGCTTTTCGGCGCCCTCGATCTCCACCGTAGTCTCGGTGGTGTACTGGAACTGGCCGGGGCGCTTCTCCTCGAACTCGGTGATCTTCGAGCGGCCCCGCACGCGCGAGCCGGACGGCACCGGCGCGAGGAAGCGCACCTTGTTGCCGCCGTAGTTGACGCCCATCTTCACCCCGTCGAGGCGCGGCGCGTCATGGTTCTTCGCCGCCATCTGCGGCAGCAGCGACAGCGTGAGGAAGCCATGCGCGATCGCCGTGCCGAACGGCGTGAGCTTCGCGCGTTCCGGGTCGACATGGATGAACTGGTGGTCGCCGGTGGCGTCGGCGAACTTGTTAATCATGTCCTGCGACACCTCGATCCAGTCGGACACGCTTTCCTTGCCGATGCTGGCCTTCATCTCGTCCGGGGTCACGATCCCTCCACTCGCTGCGGTGCGCCGAGGCGCGGTCGCGCTTCCTCTAGGCGCGGAAGGGCGGCCGCCGCAAGCCTTCCCGACCGGACGCTTGAAAATTGCGCGCGTCGCTGATGATCGCGGCGAACCCGATATTCTAAACCGGGCGGGCGCCGTACCGTCAGGCCGGCTCGGGGCTGTCCGGATAGGGCATGATAAGTTTCCCGTCGGGCGCGGCGGTGAGCGTCGTCTGCGTCGGATAGGGGATCGAGATGCCCTGTTCCGCGCACATCCTGAGCAGCCCGATGCCGACCTTGTGCCGCCCCTCATAGGCCGCCGCGTAATCGGCCGATTCGCTGTCGAACTCGATGTCGAAATCGAGGGTCGATGCCCCGAATCCCATGAAGCCGCAGCGGATATAGGTCAGCCCCGCTGCCTCCACGACGCCCTTCACCAGCGCCGGGAAACCGTCGAGCTTCTCCAGCGGCGTCTCATATGCGAGGCCCAGCGTGAAGGTGGTGCGGCGGAACGGGCGGCGGGCGTTGTTGCGGATTTCCTTGTCGAGCAACTTGCGATTGGCGATGATCAGTTCCTCGCCGTTGGTGGCGCGCAGGCGGGTGGACTTGAGGCCGATCTCCTCCACCGTGCCGGATGACGTGTCATAGGAGATCGAATCGCCGCGCCGGAACGGCCGGTCGAAGATGATCGCCAGCGCGGCGAACAGGTCGGCGAAGATACCCTGCGCGGCAAGGCCGATGGCGATGCCGCCGACGCCGAGGCCGGCGACGAGGCCCGTCACGTTCACGCCGAGATTGTCGAGCACCACGACCAGCGCGATCGCGAACACGGCGAAGCTGACCAGCACGCGGATCAGCCCCATCGCGCTCATCAGCGCCTCGCCGGAATAGGCGTCGGAGCGGGTGCGCCGCTCGATCGCGCCGATGATCACCTCGCGCGCCCAGGCCGCGCTCTGGAAGATGGCGGCGACGCCGAACAGCACGTTGATCGTGCGGGCGACCGGCCACGGCGCATCGGCGAAACCGGAGACGAGCTTCGCCGCGAGCAGGATGATGAACAAGGTGCCGGTGCGCTGGATCGCGCGGCCGAACACCGCCGGCCAGCCCTTGCCGCTGCTGCTGCGGCTGGCGAGCCTCGGCCCCAGGCTGCGCGCCCAGATCAGCGCGCTGGCGATCCCCGCCGCGATGGCCACCGCGATCGCGATCTGCAACCAGTGCGTCGCGATCCATTCGCTGCTCGATTGATAAAGGACGCGGAACTGCTCGTCCCAATTGTGATGGGGCAGGACGGGCGCCTTCGCCGCGCTGCTCGAATTGCTCATCTTCTTTCCCTTGTCAGGCCGCTGACGCGGCGGGCGCTCCGGTTTCGAGGAACGCGATGAGGCCGCGCTCTACGCGGCTCAAGTGACGTGTCTTGCGCGGCATGCGCAAGCCCTTGCGGAACGCGGCCTGCCCATTGCGCGCCAGTTCGATCAACGCGGGGTGGACATAGGATTTGCGCGCGATCGCCGGCGTGTTGCCCAACCGGCGCGTCACCGGCTCCAGCATCGCCTTCAGGCTCAGGTCGCGCTCGGCGGAGGAGAGCGCCTCGAACGCGACGACGCTCGCGCCCCAGGTACGGAAATGCTTGGCGGTGAAATCCTCGCCGGTCGCCGCGCGGATATAATCGTTGACGTCGGAGGAGGTGACGGGATGCGCCTCGCCCTCCTCGTCCAGCCACGCGAACAGATGCTGCTCGCCGAGATCGTCGCAGGCGCGGACGAAGCGGGCGAGCGCGCGATCGGTCAGCGCGCATTCGCGCTCGACGCCGCCCTTGCCCCGGAAGCGCAGCCGCACCGTCGCGCCCTTCACGCGGGCGTGACGCTTGCGCAGCGTGGTCGCGCCGAAGCTGCGGTTGGCCTTGGCATAGGCTTCGTTGCCGACGCGGATATGCGTCTGGTCGAGCAGCCGCACCACCGCCGCCACGGCGCGCTCGCGCGACATGGATCGCTTGCGCAGGTCCGCCGCGACACGCTGCCGGAGCAGCGGCAGCGCCGCGCCGAACTCAGCGCAACGATCGTATTTCGCCGCCTCCCGCGCCTCGCGGAAATCGGGGTGGTAGCGATATTGCTTGCGGCCCTTCTCATCCCAGCCGATCGCCTGGATATGGCCGTTGGGGCGCGGGCAGAACCAGGCGTCGGCATAGGCGGGGGGCAGGGCGATCGCGTTCAGCCGATCGATCTCGTCGCGGTCGGTGATGCGCGCGCCTTCCGCGTCGTGATAGGCCCAGCCACGGGCGAGCTTGCGCCGGGTGATCCCGGGGGTTCCGTCATCGCAATAAACGATTTTCCGTGCTGCCATCGTCGCGTCCAATGCGCGGAGGCGAGAACGGGTTCCGTCGTCAGGCGGGGGCCGGTTCCGGCATCGGCTTGCTCGCACGGCGGAATGAGCCGCCCCATGTGCTCTCCTGCCGTCGCCGCGCGAGATAGGTGTCCAGCCCGATCTGCGCACCGATCAGCATGTAGATGAACGGCTGGAAGGCGATGCCGACGAAGGCGCCGCCGAGCAGGTAGATCAAATGCGCGTGCTGCAACGCCCCCGCCAGCGCGCCGCCCCAGGCGAACTCGCCCTCGCGATAGCGGCGGCGCAGCACCTCCATGCGGATGATGCCGATCACGCTGATCAGCAACCACAGGGCCAGCCCCGGATAACCCTGCTCGCCGAGCATCTCGAAATAGCTGGAGTGATAGGCGCGGCTCTGGTCGACCGTCAGGTTGCGCTCGATCGTGGTCGATGCGCCCGATCCCTTCACCGCCACCGTGTCGTAGCGGATGCGGTTCTGGCGATACGCCTCGAAGCCGCCGCCGAACGGATGGGTCTTGGCGTACTCCCATGTCCATTGCCACACGGCGAGGCGGGTGGAGGCGGATTCGTCCGCCTTGTAGGTCTCGATCGTCGCCATCCGGTCGCTGAACGCGGAAGGGAGGAACGGCACCGCGACCGCCGCCGCCACCCCCAGCGCGGCGAGATAGAGCAGCCGCCGCTTCACTTCGCGCAGCATCAGCACCGCCAGCAGCCCGATGCACAACAGCCCGGTGCGCGCCGAGGTGCCGACCGGGATCAGCAGGCAGGCGAAGATCAAGGCATAAGCGAACGCCTTGACCGGCCAGCCCGTGCCGAACAAGGTGCCGTGGCGCGACAGCCACAGCACGATCGGGATCAGGCAGATCGCGACGGCGGAGATGATGCTGCCCTCGTACAGGCCGGAATTGTTGGCGACCATCAGGTTCAGCTCGCCATAGCCGCCCCCTGACGCCAGCGTCTTGACGCCCCCGACGATGATGATCGATGCGGCGGAAAGCGCCATGAACAGCAGCAGCGCCTCGATCCTGAGCCGCGTGCGCAGCGTGAGCGGCAGGAAGGCGGCGAAGGCCAGCGCCTTCCACACCCAATCCCATTTATCCAGCGCCTCGACGGGGAAATCGGCGGTGCGCGTGGTGATGCCGCAATAGAGCATCATCACGACGATCAGCGCCTGGCGCGGCGCGAATCGCGAATCGCGCTTGTCGTCGAGGAACAGCCACCCGCCGACCGCCAGCGCCACCGCGATCAGCGAGATCGGCACGCTGTTGAGCAGCATGTAGGTCAGTCGCTGCGGCGATACGATGTCGATATAGACATAGGCGAGCACGAACAGGAACGGCTTGCGCAGCCCCATGCCGAGCAGCGCGACGAGGAAACCGATGAAGGCGAGATCACGCACGCGGGCGGCGCCCCTTGCGCGGCGCGTCGTCGCGCGGCGACGGTTCGCGGTCGAGGTCCGGGCGGCGCAGCAGCAGGAAGGCGGCGAGCAGCATCAGCCCATGCGTCAGGCCGAGCGCGAAATTGTCGATCATGAGCGCAGCGCCTCCACCCGGATGGTCCGGCCGGCACTAACGGAGATGCGGTTGACGCGGCGTTAAACGATCGCATGGCATGGGCGGGACGCGATGCGTATCCTTCACGTCCTCGATCACGGGCTGCCGCTGCATAGCGGCTACACCTTCCGCACCCGCGCGATCCTCACCGCGCAGATGGCGCGCGGCTGGGAGGTCGCCGCCGTCACCGGGCCGCGGCAGGGGGCGTGCGCGGCGGCGTTCGAGCGCGTCGACGGGATCGACTTCCACCGCACCGCGCCGCCTCGCGCGCTGCCCGCGCCGTTGGGCGAGCTGGCGGAAATCGCCGCCTTCGCGCGCCGCATCGATGCGGTGACGAAGGCGTTCCGCCCGGACGTGCTCCACGCGCATTCGCCGGTGCTCGGCGCGCTGGCCGCGCTTCGGGTATCGCGGCGGCACCGGCTGCCGCTGGTCTATGAGATCCGGGCCTTCTGGGAGGACGCGTCCGTCGGCAACGGCACCGGGCGCGAAGGTTCGGCGCGCTACCGCGCGACCCGCGCGCTGGAGACATGGGCGGTGCGCCGCGCCGATGCGGTGGCGGTGATCTGCGAGGGGCTGCGCGGCGACCTGATCGCGCGCGGCATCGCGCCGGGAAAGATCGTCGTCTCCCCCAACGGCGTCGATCTCGGCCTGTTCGGCACGCCGGGGCCGCGCGACACGGCGCTCGCGGCGGAACTGGGGCTGGAAGGCGACACGATCGGCTTCATCGGCAGTTTCTACGATTACGAGGGGCTGGACGATCTGATCGCGGCGATGCCAGCGCTGGTCGCGGCGCGGCCGAAAGCGCGGCTGCTGCTGGTCGGCGGCGGGCCGATGGAGCCGGCGTTGCGCGCGCAGGCCGCCGCTTCTCCGGTGGCGGATCGCATCCGTTTCGTCGGGCGCGTGCCGCACGATCAGGTCGAGCGTTATTACGGCGTGGTTGAGGTGCTGGCCTATCCGCGCAAGCGGATGCGGCTCACCGATCTCGTCACGCCGCTGAAGCCGCTGGAGGCGATGGCGCAGGGGCGGCTGGTCGCCGCGTCGGATGTCGGCGGCCACCGCGAACTGATCCGCGACGGCGATACCGGCACGCTGTTCGCCGCCGACGATCCCGCCGCCATCGCCGCCGCGCTGGCGGGGCTGCTCGCCAATCGCGACGGCTGGGACGCGCGGCGGGAGCGGGCACGCGCCTTCGTCGAGGCGGAGCGTAACTGGTTGTCAAATATTTCCCGTTATGAGCCGGTTTACCAAGGGCTTATCAAAGCCGCGCGTATGGACGAGTCATGGTCGCAACGAACCGCTACAAGCAGCTGAATATGCGGAAGCTCCTTCCGGCGCTGTCGCTCGCGCTGGGGGCGCTCGCGGCGGGGCTGATCGCTGCCGCGCCGCCGGCGCTGCTCGATGCGGCGGTCGCGCGGCTGCGGCTCGCGGCGCTGGTGCCGGGCGCCGCGCCGCCGATCGGCCTGACCGGGCGGACGCTGCTGGCGTTCGCGGGCGGCGGGCTGATCGTGCTGGCCGGCTTGCTGCCGGGGATCGCGCGCCTGTTGTTCACGCGCCGCCGCCGCGCCACCCGGCTCGGCGCCACGCCGCCGCTGCGCCGCGCCGACGCTCACCCGGATGCGCCCGCGCGTCGCCCGATCGCCGCGCGGAGCGAACTGGGCGAACCGCTGCTCGCCGACCCGACGCCGGGCGATGAGGAACGCGCGTTGCCCGCCGATCTCGATCTGCCGCTTGCCGATTTCGATCCCGACGCCTTCGCCTCTGCCCCGCCGGAAGCGCGTGGCGAGCGGTTCGAGACCTTTCCGCTGCCCGGCGCGGCGGAGGTGAAGGGGCAGCCGGCGGATTCGATCGCCGCGCTGCTCGAGCGGCTGGAACGCGGCGCCGCGACCCGCGCGCGGGGCCGGCGGCTGGACGACACATTAGGCGCGCTGCGCAAGCTCGCCGCGCATTGAGCGCGGAAATAAGCTGGTTCATGCCGCAAAAACGCCGCAACTCGCGGTGATGGCGTCATGATGAGATATCGTTCGGCGGCGGTGCTGGCCGCGCTTCTGGTCTATGCGCCACCCGTGGCGGCGGAAGCCCCGATTCTCGGCCCCGACGCGGCGCGCTGCCTGGCGGGGGCGGGGCCGGCGATCCTCGTTTCCATCACCGGCCTCAAGAACCGGCTCGGCACGGTGCGCGTGCGCACCTTCGGCGGCGACACCTCCACCTGGTTCGACAAGGTGAAGTGGCAGACCAAGGTGGAGATCCCCACCCCCCGGACGGAGCCGATCCGCGTCTGCATGCCCGTCGCCGCGCCGGGCAATTACGCGATCGACGTGCGCCATGACGCCAATGCCAACGACCAGACCGACCGCTCGGACGGCGGCGGCGCGAGCGGCAACCCGCGCGTGACGATCTGGGACTTCATCTTCGGCCGGAAACCTTCGCCCAAGCAGACCGCCGTGCATGTGGGGCAGGGCGTGACCGAGATTTCGGTGACGATGATGTATCTGAGCGGGACCTCGCTGAAGCCGCTGAGCGAGATCGGGCGATAGGCATCGACTTCGGACACTTCGCCGAAGGTCGTTTCTACCCCGCGATCACCGCCGTCGAATATGGGGACAGGATCGTCCACCCCAACGACGCATAGAGTCGGCGTCCGTCTTCGGTCGCGACGAGAAGCTCGGGAGCGCTCGTCGATTTTCGCTGGGCCTTCAGCGCATTCATGATGATACGGCCCAATCCCTTACGTCGATGTTCGGGCGCGGTTTCGATCCGATCATATATGAAGACGCCCATCGCTTCCGCTGCGTATCCGCTTGCCGCAAGCGTTCCGTCCGGGGCGTCGACGCGCGCCGCCATCCTCGGGCCGCTGCGGTCGCATTGCAGCCTGTAGCCCTCCGGCAGCGGCGTGGGGGAAGGGTCGCGGTCATCCGCGATCATGAAATAGCTCTGCGGCTGAAGCTGCCATCTCGCCGGCAGGGCGGCCCGCAAATCTTCGGGCGTTCCACAAAGCTTGATGAAGTGACGAGGCAGCGTCACTTCCCGCCCGACAGCGCCAAGCCCCTCGCATAGTTCAGGGAAAACCCAGCGTCGCGTTTCGTTGGGCAAATTCGTATCCACCCTGAACCCGCCGCGATCGTTTATGGGCAAAGGCAGCCCGCGGCAAACGGATCGCGCCGAAAGCCAGCCGGAAACGAGAGCGGGATCGACGGGAGAGCCGGGCATTCCGTGGCGATAGATAGCAATGTCGCGCGCACGATCCACCCGAATATCGGCTTCGCTCGTCCTCGAACCGAAACCGCCGGCCCCTTTTCAGGAGCCGGTGGCGTCACATCACAGATCGATCAATATCCGCGTCGGGTCTTCCATCGCGTTCTTGAGCGCGACGAGGAAGGTGACCGCCTCGCGGCCGTCGATCAGGCGGTGGTCGTAGCTGAGCGCGAGATACATCATCGGTCGCACCACCACCTGTCCGTCGCGCACCACCGGGCGGTCCTCGATGCGGTGCAGCCCCAGCACCGCCGATTGCGGCGGGTTGATGATCGGGGTCGACATCAGGCTGCCGAACACGCCGCCGTTGGAGATGGTGAAGGTGCCGCCCCTCATCTCCTCCATCTTGAGCGTACCGTCCTTGGCGCGACGGCCGAAATCGCCGATCGTCTTCTCGATGCCGGCGACCGAAAGCTGGTCCGCATCGCGGATCACCGGCACGACGAGGCCGTTGGGCGCGCTGACCGCGACCGAGATATCGGCATAATCGTGATAGACGATCTCGTCGCCCTCGATCGAGGCGTTGACGGACGGGATGTCCTTCAGCGCCATGCACGCGGCCTTCACGAAGAAGCCCATGAAGCCGAGGCGGACGCCGTGCTTCTTCTCGAACAGGTCCTTGTACTTCGCGCGCGCCTCGATCACCGCAGTCATGTCCACGTCGTTGAACGTGGTGAGCATCGCGGCGCTGTTCTGCGCGTCCTTCAGCCGCTTGGCGATCGTCTGGCGCAGGCGCGTCATGCGCACCCGCTCTTCCTTGCGGCCGGTGGAGGCGGCGACCGACGGCGTGGCCGGGGCGGGCGCGGCTGCCGGCGCGGCGGCCTTGGCGGTGGCGGCGGCGGCAACGTCCTCCTTGGTCAGGCGGCCGTCCTTGCCGGTGCCCTTGATCGTCGCCGGATCGACGCCATGCTCCAGCACCGCGCGGCGCACCGAGGGCGACAGCGCGGCGGGCGTGT
>MKSU01000009.1:232318-249912 GCA_001897375.1 Sphingomonas sp. 67-36
TCGCGCCGACCTGCACGGTGTCACCGACCTGCACCGCATGCTGGCCCATCACGCCCGCGACGGGGGAGGGCACCTCGACCGAGACCTTGTCGGTCTCCAGGCTGGCGATCGGCTCGTCGGCCGCCACCTTGTCGCCCGGTTGCTTGAGCCATTCGCCCAGCGTCGCCTCGGTGATCGATTCGCCCAGCGTGGGGACCAGAACTTCGGTTGCCATCTTTACCTCGTCATCCCTGCCGGAGCCGGGATATTGCTGTCACTGTGAGGCCCCGGCAAGCGCCGGGGCGACGAACGTCACGCGCCGGCCTTGCCGGCCTTCTTCGCCGAATCGCCCTCGCGGGTGCGGCGGATCTCCTCGCGAACATTGTGGCCGAGCGCGTCGGCGACCAGCGCGCCCTGCTCCGCCTGATGGCGTTTCATCAGGCCGGTGGCCGGCGACGCGGCGGCGGCGCGGCCGGCGTAGCGCGGGCGCTTCACCGGGCAGTCCGCCGCGATCAGCGCCTGCTCGATGAAGGGTTCGACGAAGAACCAATAGCCGTTGTTGCGCGGTTCCTCCTGCGCCCAGATCACTTCCTCCAGGTTCGGCATCCGCGCGAGGCGCACCGCCAGCGCGTCGCCGGGGAAGGGATAAAGCTGCTCGATGCGGACGATCTGGGTGTGCCTGTCGCCCGCCGCGTCGCGCGCCTCGATCAGATCGTAGGCGACCTTGCCGGTGCACAGCACCAGCCGCTTCGTCTCCGCGTCCGCCGGGGCGGAAGGATCGGAGAGGATGCGGCGGAAGTGGCTGTCGCCCAGAAAGTCCGCCGCGCTCGACACCGCCATCTTGTGCCGCAGCAGCGATTTGGGCGTGAACACGATCAGCGGCTTGCGGAACGGCCGGTGCATCTGCCGGCGCAGCAGGTGGAAGTAATTGGCCGGCGTGGTGCAATTGGCGACCTGCATGTTGTCGCCCGCGCAGAGCTGGAGGAAACGCTCCGGCCGCGCCGAGCTGTGCTCCGGCCCTTGCCCCTCATAGCCGTGCGGCAGCAGCATCACGAGACCGTTGGCGCGCAGCCATTTGGCCTCGCCGGCCGCGATGAACTGGTCGATCATGATCTGCGCGCCGTTGGCGAAGTCGCCGAACTGCGCCTCCCACAGCACCAGCGTCTTGGGATCGGCCAGCGCATAGCCGTATTCGAAGCCGAGCACGCCATATTCGGAGAGCGGGCTGTCCAGCACCTCGAAATCGCCATGCTCGACATGCGCGAGCGGGATGTATTTATGCTCGTCGTTCTGGTCGACCCACACGGCATGGCGCTGGGAGAAGGTGCCGCGCCCCGAATCCTGCCCCGACAGGCGGACGCCATAGCCTTCCGACAGCAGCGAGCCGTAGGCCAGCGCCTCCCCGGTCGCCCAGTCGAAATTCTCGCCGGTGCGGAACATCTCGCGCTTGGCGTCGAGCACCCGCGCCAGCGTCTTGTGGATGCTGATCGTGTCGGGGACGGTGGTCAGCAGCCGGCCGAGCGCGTCGAACAGCTTCGGCTCGATGCCGGTATCGACGCTGCGCCGCGCCGTCTCGGCATCGGCCGGCACCGACAGGCCGGACCAGCGGCCGGCGAACCAGTCCGCCTTGTTCGGCTTGTAGCTCGCGCCCGCCTCGAACTCGCCTTCGAGCAAGGTGGTGAACTGCTTGACGTTCCCGTCGATCCACGCCTGATCCACCACGCCCTCGGCGACGAGGCGCGCGCCATAGATCTCGCTGACCGGCGGATGGCTGCGGATCGCCTTGTACATCAGCGGCTGGGTGAAGCTCGGCTCGTCGCCTTCGTTGTGGCCGAAGCGGCGATAGCACCACATGTCGATCACCACGTCGCGGTGGAAGGTCTGGCGATATTCGATCGCCATCTTGCACGCGAAGGTGACGGCTTCGGGATCGTCGCCGTTCACATGGAAGATCGGCGCCTGCACACCTTTGGCCACGTCCGACGGATAGGGCGAGGAGCGCGCGAATTGCGGGCTGGTGGTGAAGCCGATCTGGTTGTTGATGACGAAATGGATGCAGCCGCCGGTGTTGTAGCCCCGGATGCCCGAGAAGCCGAGGCATTCCCAAACGATGCCCTGTCCGGCGAAGGCGGCGTCGCCGTGGATCAGCACTGGCAGCGAGTGCGAATGCTCGGCGAGATCGTGCGCGATCGTCTGGATCGCGCGGGTCTTGCCCAGCACCACCGGGTCGGCCGCTTCAAGGTGAGACGGGTTGGCGACCAGCGACATATGCACCTTGTGCCCGTCGAACTCGCGATCGGTGGAGGTGCCGAGGTGGTATTTCACGTCGCCCGATCCGCCGATGTCGTCCGGGTTGGCCGATCCGCCGGCGAACTCATGGAAGATCACGCGCAGCGGCTTGGCCATCACGTTGGCCAGCACGTTGAGGCGGCCGCGATGCGCCATGCCGAACACGATCTCGTTGACGCCCATCTGGCCGCCGTACTTGATCACGCTCTCCAGCGCCGGGATCATGCTCTCGCCGCCGTCGAGGCCGAAACGCTTGGTGCCGACGTATTTCTTGCCGAGGAAGCGTTCCCACTGCTCGGCCTCGATCACCTTGTTGAGGATCGCCTTCTTGCCGTCGGAGGTGAACTGGATCGCCTTGTCCTTGCCCTCCATGCGATCCTGGAGGAAGCGGCGCTCCTCCACGTCGGCGATATGCATGTATTCAAGGCCGACATTGCCGCAGTAATTGGCGCGCAGGATGGCGACGATCTCGCGCACCGTCGCCCATTGCAGGCCGAGCGTGCCGCCGAGATAGACCGGGCGGTCGAGGTCGCCTTCGGAGAAGCCGTGATATTCGGTGGTGAGGTCCGCCGGCAATTCGCGCAGGCCGGACAGTCCGAGCGGATCGAGGTTCGACGCGAGATGCCCGCGCACGCGATAGGTGCGGATCAGCATCTGCGCGCGGATCGCGTCGGCGGCGGCCTTGACGATCACGTCCTGGCTCGGGGCGGGGGCGTCCGCGGCGGGAGCCGGCTTGCCCTTCGCGGGCTTGGGCGCCGGCTCCATCTGCGTCGGGTCGAGCGCGGCGGTCAGGTCGTCGGTGGATGTCAGCGGCCAGCGGTCGCTTTCCCACGACGGGTGGGAGACCGCGCCTTCCAGCCCCTCGAAAAAGCCTCGCCAGCCCGGCTCGACGCTGTCCGGCGAAGTCTTGTAGCGCGCGTAGAGCGCGTCGATGAACGCCGGCGAGACGCCGCCCGCGATGTCCGAAAAATCCTGGCCTTCGTAGCCCATGATTCACCCGTCCTGGGGCATCCCGGGGAGAATGCCGCTTGCGCCCCGGAAGGTTCGCTTCCGGGGCGGATTTATCAACCCTTCAGCACTTCGAGCAGCGTCGAGCCGAGTTCGCTCGGGCTCGCCGCCACCTTGATCCCGGCCGCTTCCATCGCCGCGATCTTGTCCTCCGCGCCGCCCTGGCCGCCGGAGACGATCGCGCCGGCATGGCCCATGCGACGGCCCGGAGGGGCGGTGCGGCCCGCGATGAAGCCGGCCATCGGCTTCTTGCGGCCGCGCTTCGCCTCGTCCTTCAGGAACTGCGCGGCTTCCTCCTCGGCCGATCCGCCGATCTCGCCGATCATGATGATCGATTCGGTCGCATCGTCGGCGAGGAACAACTCCAGCACGTCGATGAAGTTGGTGCCGTTGACCGGATCGCCGCCGATGCCGACCGCGGTGGTCTGGCCGAGGCCGGCGTTCGAGGTCTGGAACACCGCCTCATAGGTGAGCGTGCCCGAGCGCGAGACGACGCCGACCGAGCCCTTCTTGAAGATGTTGCCCGGCATGATGCCGATCTTGCACTCGCCCGGCGTCAGCACGCCGGGGCAGTTCGGGCCGATCAGGCGCGACTTGCTGCCGGAAAGCGCGCGCTTCACCTTCACCATGTCGAGCACCGGAATGCCCTCGGTGATGCAGACGATCAGCGGCACCTCGGCGTCGATCGCCTCGAGGATCGAATCCGCCGCGAAGGGCGGCGGCACGTAGATCACGCTGGCGGTCGCGCCGGTCCTGGCGACGGCTTCCGCGACGGTGTCGAAGTTCGGCAGGCCCAGTTCCTCGTGGATCGTGCCGCCCTTGCCCGGCGTGACGCCGCCGACCATCTGCGTGCCGTAATCCAGCGCGGCCTTCGTATGGAAGGTGCCGGTCTTGCCGGTCATCCCCTGGGTGATGACCTTGGTGTTCCTGTCGACGAGAATGCTCATTGGCTCTCCAATCAAACCCTTAAACCACCCGTCGAAAGGATGGCTTTCAAATCACATATGCCCGCGCGGGCGGGACCCGCGGTTACGCGAGGCTGCCGTCGATGCCCTTGCAGGCGACGAGCAGTTCCTTGACCGCGTCGACCGAGACCTGGAGGTTGGCCTTGGCCTCGTCGCCGAGCTTCACCTCGACCACCTTCTCCACGCCGCCCGCGCCGATGACGACCGGCACGCCGACATACAGGTCGTTCACGCCATATTCGCCCGACAGATAGGCCGCGCAAGGCAGGATGCGCTTCTGGTCGTAAAGATAGGCCTCCGCCATCGCGATGCCGCTGGTGGCCGGGGCGTAATAGGCCGAGCCGGTCTTGAGCAGCGCGACGATCTCGCCGCCGCCGCCACGCGTGCGCTTGATGATCTCGTCAACCTTCTCCCTGGTGGAGAAGCCCATCGCGATCAGGTCGCTGACGGGAATGCCGCTGACGGTCGAATATTCCAGCACCGGCACCATCGTGTCGCCGTGGCCGCCGAGCACGAAGGTGTTCACGTCCTTCACCGAGACGCCGAACTCCTCCGCGAGGAAGTGGCTGAAGCGCGCCGAATCGAGCACGCCCGCCATGCCGACCACCTTGTTGTGCGGCAGGCCGGAGAATTCGCGCAGCGCCCACACCATCGCGTCGAGCGGGTTGGTGATGCAGATCACGAAGGCGTCCGGCGCGTTGTCGCGGATGCCTTCGCCGACCGACTTCATCACCTTGAGGTTGATGCCGAGCAGGTCGTCGCGGCTCATGCCCGGCTTGCGGGCGACGCCGGCGGTGACGATGATGACGTCCGCGCCCGCGATGTCCTTGTAATCGTTGGTGCCGGTGATCGTCGCGTCGAAGCCCTCGACGGGGCCGCACTGCGACAGATCGAGCGCCTTGCCCTGCGGCACGCCCTCCACCACGTCGAACAGGACGATGTCACCCAGGCCCTTGAGGGCCGCCAAATGCGCGAGCGTTCCGCCGATGTTTCCGGCGCCGATCAGCGCGATCTTCTTGCGGGCCATTCCATTCCCTTCCGTCAGTGGTTGCGGCGTGAATGGAAAGGCCGCCTACGCCCATCCGACGCGCAGGGCAACCCGATAAAGTCCGAAGGTTAAGGAATTTATTGCAAATCGTTCGCAATAGCAATAACGTGTCAATGGCTGTTCGCCGCCCGTTGTGGCAGCAGCAGAACGAGGAGCAGGATCGCGGCCGCCAGGACAAGCGACGCGAGCGGCCGGCTGAAATCGAGCCCGCCGTGATCGACCGGCTTGTCGAGCAAGTCGCCGACGGTCGCGCCCAGCGGGCGGGTGAGGATGAAAGCCAGCCAGAACAGCGCGACGCGGCTCACTCGCGTGGTGAAATACAGCGCCGCCAGCACCGCGAGCGCGCCGGCGAACGCCAGCGCGCCGTCGCCGTATCCGAGGCCACCCGTATCCGCTGCCCAGTCCCCGAGCGCGGTGCCGAGCGTCTGTGAGAAGGTGATGGTCAGCCAATAAAACGTTTCCGCGCGAGGGGTGCGAATTCTCGTCACGTCGATCGAACCCAATGTCAGGCGCCATGCCGCCAGCGATGCAAGCACGGCGATGAGCAGAATGGCCGAGCCGCCGGTATAGCCGATGCCGAGCGAGCGGTCCGCGAAATCGGCCATCGTGGTGCCGGCCGTGGTCGAGGCGATGATCGTCGCCCAGTAGAGTAACGGATGGAAGCGTTTCGCGGCGATCTGGCAGGCGACCAGCACGATCAGCGGCACGATGAAGATCATGGTCCCCGCGAGATAGCCGAACTGCCACGTCATCGTGACGGTGTCGCCGCCGGTCTCGCCCAGGGTGGTGGCGAGGATCTTGACGATCCAGAAGCCGAAAGTCACCGCCGGCACCTTGGCGAGAGTGGATTCCGTATCGCGCATTGCCGCCTCCTCGCCGTCTCCTGCGTCCGATCAGGCTCCATGTCCGGCGGTGAGATACTCCTCCGATCGCATTTCCTCCAGCCGGCTGACGGTGCGCTGGAACTCGAAACGGCCGTCGCCCTTGGGATAGAGCTGGTCCGGCTGCGCGTCGGCGGCGGCGAGCAGCTTCACCTTATGCTCGTAGAGCGCGTCGATCAGGCTGACGAAGCGCGCTGCCTCGTTGCGGTTCTCCGGCCCCAGCACCGGGATGCCGACGAGGATGACGGTATGGTAACGCCTTGCGATCGCCAGGTAATCGGCGCTTCCGCGCGCTTCCGCGCACAGCTTCTTGAAGCTGAACACCGCCACGCCCTTGAGCGACTTGGGCACGTGCAGCGTGCGTCCTTGCACGATCAGATCCTCGCTCGGGACGTGATCGCGATCTTCGGGCGGGTAATCGGTGAGGCGGAAGAAGGCGGCGGAAAGCTCGGCGGTCGCCTTAGGGCCGTTGGGCACCAGCCAGGTATCCTGCTGGCCGAGCCGGTCGCGGCGATAATCGATCGGACCATTCAGCGTGAGGATGTCCAGCCGCTCCTCGATCAGCGCGATGAAAGGCAGGAAATGCTCGCGGTTTAGGCCGTTCCTGTAAAGCTCGGAGGGCGCGCGGTTGGAGGTGGTGACGACAGTCACGCCCGCCTCGATCAGCGCGGTGAACAGCCGCGAGAGGATCATCGCGTCGGGTGAGTTGGTCACCATCATCTCGTCGAAGGCGAGCAGGCGCGCCTCCTCGGCGAGCGCGGCGGCGACGGGGAGGATGGGGTCGCCCTGTTCCTTGCGCCGTTCGATCGCGATGCGGCCGTGCACCTCCAGCATGAACTCGGCGAAATGGACGCGGCGCTTGCGCTCGATCGCGACATTGGCGAAGAACAGGTCCATCAGCATCGACTTGCCGCGTCCGACGTCGCCCCACATGTATACGCCGCGCGGCGGGACGGGGCGGCGACGGAACAGGCCTTTGGTCTTCGGATGCTCCAGTTCGGCGGCAAGCACGTCGAGCCGTGCCGCTGCCGCCGCTTGCTCCGCATCCGGGCGCAACTCGCCGGCGGCGACCAGCGCGTCATAAGCGGCGAGGACTTTACCCATCATTTCCGTTTCTTGCGACGAGAACGACCGGCTACCGACGCGGCGCCGACGGCTTCCTGATCGTGCCGGAGAACTCCGCCATCACCTCGGCGTCGTCACCTTGCACGACCAGCCCGCGCAGAAACAGGAGGCGGCCGGTCTCGCGCAGCAACTCGACGCGCGCCTCCATCGGCTCGCCGATCCGGCCGCCGCCGATGAAATGGGTGTTGAGGTCCAGCGTCACCGCGGTGCCCGCCGTGATGAGGCCGAAGCCGCGCGCGGCGGCGAACAGCGACACGTCGATGAAGCCGAGCATCGCGCCGCCGTGGATGACGTTGGCGAGATTGGAATGCTGATGCTGCGGCGTCATCCGCACGCGGGCGCGGCCGTCCTCGTCGATGCGCACCATCATCTCGCCGAGGAAGGCGTTGTAGCGCGTCGCGTCCTTGAACCCCCATTTCATCCAGCCGGGATGATCGGGGTGCTCCTCGTAGAGGAATTCTGGCTTCGGCTCGGTCATTGGCTGGCCCGCGCGCAGATCAGACGATCCGCTCGGCTTCCATCTTCTTGATCTCCGCGATCGCCTTGGCCGGGGACAGGCCCTTGGGGCAGGCGTTGGCGCAGTTCATGATCGTGTGGCAGCGATAGAGGCGGAACGGATCCTCCAGCGCGTCGAGCCGCTCGCCGGTCATCTCGTCGCGGCTGTCGGCCAGCCAGCGATAGGCCTGCAGCAGGATCGCCGGGCCGAGGAACTTGTCGCTGTTCCACCAATAGCTCGGGCAGGAGGTGGAGCAGCAGGCGCACAGGATGCACTCGTAGAGGCCGTCGAGCTTGTTGCGGTCCTCCGGCGACTGGAGCCGCTCCTTGCCGGCGGGCGGCGGCGTCACCGTCTGGAGCCACGGCTTGATCGAGGCATATTGCGCGTAGAAATGCGTGAAATCGGGGACGAGGTCCTTGATGACGTCCATCGCGGGGAGCGGCGTGATCTTCACCTCGCCCTTCATGTCCTCGATCGCGGTGGTGCAGGCGAGGCCGTTCTTGCCGTCGATGTTCATCGAGCAGGAGCCGCAGATGCCCTCCCGGCACGAGCGGCGGAAGGTGAGCGACGAATCCTGCTCCGACTTGATCTTGATGAGCGCGTCGAGGACCATCGGGCCGCATTCGTCGAGGTTCACCTCGAACGTGTCGTAACGCGGGTTCTCGCCCGAGTCGGGATCGTAGCGGTAGATCTTGAAATTCCGCATCTTGCCCCCCGGCTGGGGCGACGGGATCTTCCGTCCGCCCTTGATCTTGCTGTTGGCGGGCAAGGTGAATTCGGCCATCGTTCTTTCCGATTCAGTCGTTGCAGACGTGGGGCGGCGTGTCGTCCCGGTCGAGGTTGCGCGTCAGGTACATGATGGTGGGCGGCCTCGCAAACAGGAGAATCGTCTTCGGGTGCGCTTTTCGTATCGTGGGCGGGCGGCAAGGCGCGATGGATCGGGGTTCGCGCTGCTGCGTTGAGCTTGCGAGGGTTGATTGAAAGGTGTCGGATATGCGTGTTGCCGCCATGGCCTTGATGATCGTTGCCGTCCCGGTGCAGGCGCGGCCGGCGCCGCAGCAATCGCAAGAACAGAAGGGCGATTCCACCCTCGATGAAGCGGGCAAGATCGCCGCGCGGCCGGCGCATGACGTAGGGATCGGCAACAAGAAAGTGCCCCCCGTGCTGCAACGCGCCGCGGCTGCGCCGTACAGCATGCGCGGCACGGCTTCCTGCGCGCAGCTTTCGGGCGGGATCGCCGCGCTCAACACTGCGCTCGGCCCCGATTTCGGCGAGGCGGTCGCGGTGACCGGGACCAAGGCGGGGCAGATCGCCAAGGTGGCGGGCGAAACGGTGGTCGACACGATCATCCCGTTCCGCGGGCTGGTGCGCGAGGTGAGCGGTGCGGCGGCGGCGCAGCGCCGGATGCAGGCGGCGACCTATGCCGGGCTGGCGCGGCGCGGCTTCCTGCGCGGCATCGCGCGCGGGAAGGGATGCCGGGTCTGACTAGAGCCGTGTGCCCACCACGGCGCAGGCGAGGAACATCAGCAGCCCGGCGAAGCGGTTGGCGCGAAAGCGAGCGAGCGCGCCGTCGTTTTCCTCAGGCCTGAGCGTCAGCACCTGCCACCCGAGATGCACGGCCATCGGCAGCAGGGCGGCGAACACCAGGGGATCGCGCCGTACCAGCCAGAAGGCCGCGCCCCACAAGACCAGCGCGGCGAGATAGAAGCCGCCGACCCCCGGCACCACCGCCGACCCCATGCGCCGGGCCGAGGAGCGGATGCCGACCAGCGCATCGTCCTCGCGATCCTGCAACGCATAGATCGTGTCATAGCCGATCACCCAGCAGATCGATCCCGCGTAGAGCAGCAGGCCGGGCAGCGCGAGCCAGCCCCATGTCTCGTTCCACCCGACCAGCGCCGCCCAGGAGAAGACAAGGCCGAGCCACGCCTGCGGCCACCAGGTGATCTTCTTCATGAACGGATAAGCGGCGACCAGCGCGAGGCTGGCGAGCGCGATGATCGCGGTGTCGGGGCGCAATTGCAGCAGCACGACCAGCCCGACGAGGCACAGCAGGCCGAGCCACGCCCATGCCGCCTTCAGCGACACCGCGCCGCTGGCGAGCGGACGCGAGCGGGTGCGCGCGACGCTGGCGTCCAGCTTGCGATCGACGATGTCGTTATAGACGCAGCCCGCCCCGCGCATCGCGATGCTCCCGGCGAGCAGCCACAGGATCAGCCGCCACCGCTCCACCGCGCCGCCGGCCAGCGCCACCGCCCATGCGCCGGGCCAGAACAGCAGCCACCAGCCGATCGGCCGGTCGAACCGCGCGAGCAACGCGAAGTTGCGCAGACGCGGGGGGAGGGCGGCAACTATGCCGCGATGCTGGCTGTCGGGGACGATATCGGGCGTTTCGGTCACGATGCGCTTCCTATCCCGCGCGTCATGCTTCCGCCACAGGCTGTCGCCAGTTTGTCGTTCGGGCTAGACCCGCGACAGGTGAAGGAGTGCAAGCGTATGTCCCTGATGCGGATCGCGGCGGTGGCTGCTCTCGTCTCGATCGCCGCCCCGGCGGCGGCGCAGCGCGAGCCGGCGCTGACGGGGACGTGGCGCAACGATTCGGACAGCGTGCGCATCCGCATCGCGCCGTGCGGGCAGGGGCTGTGCGGCCGCGTCGTCGCCGCGAGCGAGAAAGCGATGGCGGATGCCGCGCGTGGCGGCACCGACCGGCTCATCGGCACGGAATTGTTCCACGACTTCCGGCGCGAGGATGACGGGCTGTGGTACGGGCAGGTCTATGTCCCGGATATCGGGCAGACGTTCGACGGTACGCTGGAACTGGTCGATCGCGATACGATCGTCGGCAAGGGGTGTCTGTTCGCGGGCTTCGGCTGCAAGGCGCAAAGCTGGAAGCGCGTCCGCTGATCCATCTTTCCGTCGCGATCGGCCGTTTCGTCGAAGCCTTGTTCTACGCCATCCTGCGGGTGGCGGGCGGCATCGCGATCGCGGTGATCGGCATTGCCTTCGCGGGCTTCCTCCTGTTCATGCTCGCGCGACGCATGATCCGGGATCGCAAGCAATGATCGCCACCCCCGCCTGGCCGCCGCGCTCGACGCCGCGTTTGTATGTGCCCGAGCCACTCGCTGCCGGCATGCGGCGGATCGACGGGCCGGCGGCGCATTATCTAGGGCAGGTGATGCGGCTGAAGGCCGGCGATCCGGTCAAACTGTTCGACGATGCGACCGGCGAATGGCTGGCGGTGGTGGAGAGCGCCGGGCGACGTGAACTGACGCTCGACGTGCGCGAGCGGCTGGCGGAACGCGAGGCGGTGCCGGACCTGTGGCTGCTCGCCGCGCCGCTCAAGAAGGGGCGGGTCGACTGGATGGCGGAAAAGGCGTGCGAGCTTGGCGTCGCGCGCTTCGTTCCGGTCGTCACGCGGCGCACGGTGGTCGACAGGCCCAACACCGATCGCCTGCGCGCGCATATGGTCGAGGCGGCGGAGCAATGCGGGCGCACCGCGCTTCCGCAAGTGGACGAGCCGGTGAAGCTCCCCGTGCTGTTGCGCGATTGGCCGGCGGGGCGCGCGCTTTATTTCGCCGACGAGCAGGGCGGGGCGCCTGCGTCCGAGGCGATGCGACCGGGCGCGGCGGCGATCCTGATCGGCCCGGAAGGCGGATTCGACGACGAGGAGCGCGCGTTGATCCGCGCGACGCCCGGCGCGGTGGCGATCTCGCTCGGGCCGCGTATCCTCCGCGCCGATACCGCCGCCGCCGCCGCCGTCTCCATATGGATGGCGAGCGCGGGGGACTGGCGGTAACCCCATCCATCGATACCGATGTTGACGTCGATAACTTTCGGTTGACTCCGGCGATTGCTGGTCGCATCACGATGTTAACAACGACAACATCATTCGAGGCGACAATGCTCAGGCCGCTACTCTACGCTCTGGTGCCGCTGCTGCTCGATTCGCTCGGCGTGATCGTCTTCGCGATCCTGCTGGCGCTGCATATGGCGCTGGTCCCCGCGACGATCGTGGGGGCGGTCGTCGGCTGCGCGGTGGTGGCGTGGGAGGCTCTCCGGCATCGGCGCGTGCCGGCGCTGCAATGGGTGAGCCTTGCGCTGATCCTGTTTTCCGCCGGGGCGGTGATGCTCAGCGGCGACGCGCGCTTCGTGATGGTGAAGCCCAGCATCATCTATGCGGTGGTTGGCCTGGCGATGCTGCGGCGGGGATGGATGAACCGCTACGTCTCGCCGGAGGATCTGGCGCGGATCGGCGATCTGATGACGTTGTTCGGCTTCGTCTGGGCGGCGTTGATGCTGGCCACCGCGGCGCTGAACCTGTTGTTCGCGCTGGCCCTCACCACCGCGTGGCCGGAGTTCATCGCCGTCTTCCCGCTGGCATCGAAACTGTTGCTGTTCGCGGCCCAGTTCCTGACGGTCAACGCGATCGGCCGTGCGCGGGTGGGACAGGGCCTCTAGTTACACTCTAGCGGACCCGTTCACCGCCCGGTAAGGCGCGATCATGACGACCAAGACCGTTTCGGAAAGCAACTCGCCGGTCATCGAGTCGCGCGAGCAGCTCATCGCCAGCTTCGCGCGGGGCGAGAAGCCGAAGGAACGCTGGCGCATCGGTACCGAGCACGAGAAATTCGTCTATGCGATCGCCGACCATCACGCGCCGTCGTGGGGCGAGCCGCATGGCATCCGCGCGCTGCTGATCGAGCTTCAGCAGCATGGCTGGAAACCGGTGGAGGAGGGCGGCAATCTCATCGCGCTGACCGGCGCGGACGGCAGCGTCAGCCTGGAACCGGCCGGGCAGTTCGAGCTGTCCGGCGCGCCGCTCGACAATCTGCATGAGACTTGCTGTGAAACGGGCCGCCATCTGGAGCAGGTGAAGGCGGCGGGGGAGAAGCTGGGGCTGGGCTTTCTCGGCCTCGGCATGTGGCCGGACAAGCGGCGCGACGAGCTGCCGATCATGCCCAAGGGCCGGTACGCCATCATGCTGCGCCACATGCCGCGCGTCGGCTCGATGGGGCTGGACATGATGCTGCGCACCTGCACGATCCAGGTGAACCTCGATTATGCGAGCGAGGCGGACATGGCGCAGAAGTTCCGCGTCGGTCTCGCACTCCAGCCGCTGGCGACCGCGCTGTTCGCCAATTCGCCGTTCACCGAGAGTAAGCCCAACGGCTATCTCTCATACCGCAGCCACATCTGGTCGGACACCGATCCGGCGCGCACGGGGATGCTGCCTTTCGTGTTCGAGGATGGCTTCGGCTATGAGCGCTATGCCGAATACATGCTCGATGTGCCGATGTACTTCGTCTATCGCGACGGCAGGTATATCGACGCGGCCGGGCTGTCGTTCCGCGATTTCCTGAAGGGCGAGCTTTCCGTCCTCCCCGGCGAGAAGCCGACGCTGGAGGACTGGAACGACCATCTCTCCACCGCTTTCCCCGAGGTGCGGCTCAAGACCTTCCTCGAGATGCGCGGAGCGGACGGCGGGCCGTGGAACCGCATCTGCGCGCTGCCGGCCTTCTGGGTCGGGCTGCTCTACGACCAAGGCGCGCTCGACGCGGCGTGGGATGTGGTGAAGCACTGGTCGATGGAGGAGCGCGAGGCGCTGCGCACCGCCGCGCCGAAGCTTGCCCTCTCCGCGCCGATCCCCGGCGGCGGCACGCTGCGCGATATCGCGGGCGAGGTGCTGGAGATCGCCAACAGCGGCCTCGCCGCCCGTGCGCGGCTCAATCGCTCGGGCGACAATGAAACCGGCTTCCTCGATCCGCTGCGCGAGATCGTGCGCAGCGGCAAGGTGCCGGCCGAGGTGTTGCTGGAGCGCTATCACGGCGCATGGGGCGGCGACGTGTCGCGGGTTTACGAGGAAGCGAGCTTCTAGAGCGGTTGTCGATCCGATTGCATCGGATCACCGCTCTATTTTCCTTTGTTCGCCGCGATTTCCGAGCCGGCAGGTGATTAGCTGCGCTGAACTGCGTTTCCACCTGCCTCGAAATCGCTCTAGCGCCCTCTGATCCACGCGAAGAAGCGCGGCACCGGAGCGTTGCGCGTCATCCACTCGCTATAGGCACGGTAGTCGGGATCGGCGGAAAGGTGCCGCTCCTCCGTGCGCGCGCGCCAGTAATAGACGCCGCTCACCACGCCGAGCAGCAGGGTCGCGCGCGTCGCGTCCACGATGCTGCCTGTCGAGAGCAACGGCAGCGTCGAAAGCCACCAGAACAGGTTCTTCGACAGATAGGCCGGATGGCGCGACCACGCATAAGGCCCATGCGTCAGGATGCCGCGATGCGTGAGGTTGGAGAAGCGCATCCCGAACGCCATCGTCGACCACGCATAGATCGCGGTCAGCGCCACCAGCGCCGCGCCGGTCGCCGCCAGCAGGATCGGGTGGCCGGCCAGCCAATAGGTCCACTCCGCCGTCCCCGGATGGTAATCGAGCGGGCCGTTGGTATCCATCAGGATGAAGGGCGGATAACACATCAGCGCCGCCATCCACGCCGCCGCATAGGGATTGGCGGTGCGGATATGCGCGTCGAGCGGGCGCATCGTCAGCAGATAGCCGACCGTCGCGAACGCCACGTCGATCACGAACATGAAGGTGATCAGCCAGTTCGCCAGCGCCACGGGATCGCGCAGTACGTCGGAGGTGTCGGCGCGGATGAAGTCGCCGAAGCCGGGCGGCACGATCGCCAGCATGAAGGCGAGGAAGAAGCCCTTCACCGCCCAGGACCGCAGATGGTTGTAGATCGCCTCGCGCTCCGGCGCGCCTTGCCCGAGCAGCCATGCGCCGAGCGCCCACGCCCCGTCGCGCGGCTCGACCAGATAACGATCCAGCCACAGCACATAGGGCACGGAAAGCACGAACAGCACCGGCGCGGCATGCTCGAAACACCACATGGCGAACTGGAAATTGCCCTGCCAATAAAAGCGCCCGGTGGCGTAGATCAGCGCGATCGCCGCCCATGTCACCCACAGGCCGGTGAGCTTGACGAGGCTGACGTCGATCGTCTCGCGCAGCGGACGGCGGCTTGCCCAGTCGATCCCGGTGCTCGGGTGGCGATGCACCTTGTCGACCAGCAATGACCACAGGATCATCGGCACCGCGCAGGCGGCGACGTTGACCAATGCGGCATAAGGCCCGTCCATCCCGAAATGGCGCGCCATCGCGACCCACAGGATCAGCCCGGCCAGCCCGGCCAGCCCCACGCCATGCGACACCGCCGAAGCGGGGCGCGGATCGGCGCGGACGGTGGTGGAGAAGGATGGGTCGTGCAACATCGTCCCGCCGTCTGGCACGGCAATGGTAAGCATCGCGTGAAGGATATCCGATGCCGTGCGAATATCACCGCATCGGGCGGAAGCCTGCGCGCACTTCCTCGACGAACAGCGCCGGCTGCTCGAACGCGGCGAAATGGCCGCCGCGCGACGGCTCGTTCCAATAGACGATGTTCGGATAGCGCCGCTCCGCCCAGCGGCGCGAGGCTCCGAAAATCTCCTTCGGGAACAGGCTGCACGCCACCGGCAGCTCGACGCGGGCGGCGGCGAAGCGGTCGAAACTCTCCCAATAGAGCCGCGCGGACGAGGCGGCGGTGCCCGGCAGCCAGTAGAGCATGATGTCGTCGATGATCTCGTCCATCTTCAGCACGTTGAGCGGATCGCCGTCGCAATCGCTCCACTCGCGGAACTTCTCGTAGATCCACATCGCCTGCCCGGCGGGCGAATCGGTCAGCCCGTAGCCGAGCGTCTGCGGCCGCGTCGCCTGCTGGCGGGCGTAGCCGTTGCCGTCGCTCATATAGCGTTGCAGCGTGGCGAGCGCACGCTGCTCCTCCGGCGTCGCGGCGGCGATATCCTCGGGGGAGGGTGGTGCGACGATCATGTTGACGTGGATGCCCGCCACCGCCGGATCGCCGCTCGCGCCGATCGCGGAGGCCACCGCCGAGCCCCAGTCGCCGCCCTGCGCGACGAAGCGTTCATAGCCGAGCCGCTTCATCAGCGTGATCCACGCGGCGGCGATCCGCTCGACTGGCCAGCGCTCCGCCGGGCGGTCCGAAAAGCCGTAGCCGGGGAGCGAGGGCGCGACGACGTGGAAGGCGTCGCGCGGGTTGCCGCCGTGCGCGGCGGGATCGGTGAGCGGGCCGATCACCTTGAGGAACTCGATCACCGAGCCGGGCCAGCCATGGGTGATGACCAGCGGCAGTGCGTCAGGCTCGGGCGAGCGGACGTGGAGGAAATGGATGCCCGCGCCGTCGATCGTCGTGCGATACTGGCCCAGTGCGTTGAGCCGCGCCTCGCACGCGCGCCAGTCGTAATGCTCGCGCCAATGATCGACCAGCGCCCGCGCCCGGTCGAGCGGCACGCCCTGCTCCCAGCCGTCCACCGTCTCGCGCTCCGGCCAACGGGTGCGGGCGAGCCGCGCACGCAGGTCGTCCAGCTCGGTTTCGGGGATGGCGAGATGGAACGGGATGATCGCGTCGCTCATTATCCTCTCCGCATGGCGCGCACCCGGTTGACCGGCGCCGCGTTGCTGTGGCAGGCGGACGTCCGGAGCGCGGGTATAGCACAATGGTAGTGCAGCAGCCTTCCAAGCTGGCCGAACTACGTAAAATCAATTAGTTACAGCCTGTTTTCATTCCAACATTCGTACAGTCTGGCGCCGAAGTTGGAATAGCGTAGCGCGGAGACGATTGGCCGTCGATGGCATTTCCAGCCGCTCCTCGGCGTGGAACGTAATAAGAACAAATCGCTTCCAATGTAGGAGATCCGGCGCGATCGACAGCGGCTCCTCCACGGAGCGATTCGCGTGCTTCACACGATCAAGGCCATAGACCGCGCCGGCTTCGACCTTCGAGCGTGGTGTTTCCGGTGCGCACGCGGCGCGCAAGTCGATGCGATCATATGGATGGATTTCAGGGAACGCGGCTGGGATGACGCTACGTCTGTTGCTGCCAATCGCTTCCGATGCGCAAGTTGCGGTCGCTGCGATGAGGTGCTGCTGGTGCCGGCAACGCGACCTGCGCAGCCGCCGGTCACCGCATTGTCGTTCGTGTCGGCCTACTTTCATGGACTGCGCAGGGCTGGAAAGCGGCGCCGTGAATAGATCAGGTATAAGCCCCCGACGCATCTAGCCCGCTGGTCGGCCGCGCTGCCCCGCCGAGATCGAAAGCCAACCCGCGCGCCAAGACGCGATTGCGTGCGGGACTCCCGCCCTGCAGGTGATAATCTCCTCCACCAGTTCCATAGTCCGTCGCGCTGGTCATCGATTTGTTGTCGACGAACAGCGGATCGTTGTTGACGCTGAGGCTGGTGCCGAGCGAGGCGCGCCGGCCGGGATAGAGCGGCGAAAAACTGCCGCCGGTCGATGAGCTATCGGCCGAACACGAGATCGAGAACTCGCCCTCGCTGCCGACGCCGTGACTATAGGCAAGCTGCCCGGTGCGGTTGGGCGCCTCTGTCGTCATGCCGAGGCTGGCACCGACAAAGATATCGCCCTTGGTGTTGAGCTGCGCGTGGATGTTGCCGACCACACGCATCAGCCGGTGCTTGCGGCGGTTGTTGGTCGTCGCGCCCTCGTCGTAGAACAGGTTCGACCGGCCTGTGCCGGAGCATCCGGTGATGGTGTTGTGCGCGACGATCGTATGCACGGTGTCGCCGAACTGATTGTCCGACGAGATGCGCAGCCCCGGCGCGCCGTTGGCATGGCCGCCGATGATCTCGGCAAGGTTCTGGACGAAGACGATCCCGGTCATCACGTCGCCGATCGCCCCGGCCGATATCGCCAGCGCCGGGCCATAGGCGTTCATCAGCAGGAA
>MKSU01000010.1 GCA_001897375.1 Sphingomonas sp. 67-36
CGCGCTGGTGATCCCTGAGGCCTGCATCGCGGCATCGAGATTGTTGTGGATGATCTGGAACGCAGCCGCATAGCTGTCGTAGATGCGGACCTGTTCGGGCGTCAGCATATGTTCGAGCACCTCATATTCGACGCCGTCGAACGACAGCGATCGCGCGGCATAAAGCCCAAGCGCCTTGAGATCGCGCGCCAGCACCTCCATCGCCGCGACCCCGCCATTCTCGATCGCGGTGACGAAGGCCGCGCGCGTCTCGAACGGGAAATCCTCGCCGCCCCAAAGTCCGAGCCGCTGGGCGTAGGCGAGATTCTGGACGGTGGTCGCGCCGGTCGCCGAGACATAGACGATCCGCGCATCGGGCAACGCGTGCTGGAGACGAAGGCCGGCGCGCCCCTGCTGCGACGGGGCGACGTCGCCGCGCTCGCCCTTGCCGCCGACCGCATTGGCCATGGCGTGCGCCTCATCGAACACGAGAACGCCATCGAAGTCGCGGCCGAGCCAATCAACGATCTGCTCGACGCGCGACTTCTTGCCGCCGCGCTCCTGCGAGCGCAGCGTGGCGTAGGTGGTGAACAGCACGCCTTCCTCGAGCCGGATGTCGCTGCCCTGGCGGAATCGCGAGAGTGGCGTCACCAGCAAGCGCTCCTGGCCGAGCGCCGACCAGTCGCGCTGTGCGTCTTCGAGCAATTTGTCGGACTTGCTGATCCAGACCGCCTTGCGACGGCCTTTCAGCCAATTGTCGAGGATGATCCCCGCGACCTGCCGCCCCTTGCCCGCGCCCGTGCCGTCACCCAGGAACCAGCCGCGGCGAAAACGAAGCGCGCCCGCGGCGTCGTCGGGCGCAGCCGAGACGATCTCCCATGTCGCGTCGACCGTCCAGGCGCCCGAGAGATGGCCGGCATGGGCCTCGCCGGCATAGATCACGGATTCGAGCTGGGCGTCGGACAGGATGCCGAGCGTGACCAGCGACGGAGGCAGATGCGGGCGGTAGGAAGGCTTGGGCGGCGCGACCGATGCCATCGCGGCCGATTGGACCAAAGGCGAAGGGTGCGGCAGCACGCCGGGAATGGCGAGCGACTGGAGCGCGTAGGACTCGTAGATGCTGTCGCCGAGACGTCCTTCGGGTGCCGTCCAGTCCCGCGTCTCGTAATCGAGTTCGACCCCTTCGGGCTCGGGGGCGGCCGGCGCTGGCGTAGCGGTCGTTGTCGAAGGCTTCGCGCGGATCGCCGTGGCAGATGCGCTGATCGGCAACGCCGCGACCGGCGCGGGCGTGGTCGGCGTGCGCGGCGGCATCTGGTCGAGCACCCATGCCAGCAGCGTCGCCGTGTCGGCCGCCTTGCCCGCGCTTTCGGGGAAGCGGTCGGGGTCGTCGGCCGGGATCTTGTCGATGACGGTGAGCCGCGTGGCGATCGACGTCCCGTGCCGGGCATAGACGCTGCCGTCGATCGCGGCGGTGAACTGGACCCGGCCATGCTCCTGAAGCCCGGCGAACGCGCTGCGCCATGCCGGTGCGGCCGGTGCGCAATTGGCGCCGGTGATGGCCACCAGCCGCCCGCCGGGTTCGAGCCGGGCAAGCGCCGACGCGATATGGCGCAGCGCCGTGTCCTTCATTGCGCGATCGACATCGGCCGTGGCCGAGAAAGGCGGATTCATCAGCACGACGGTCGGACGAACCGCCGACGACAGCCGATCGTCGATCGACGCGGCATCATGGTGCGATACCGCAATGCCCGGGAAGAGGCGGCCGAGCAGCGTGGCGCGGACCTCGGCCAGCTCGTTGAGCGCTAGATCGGCCCGCGCCAGTTCGGCATGGATCGCGAGCATGCCCGTGCCGGCGGATGGTTCGAGCACGCGATCGTTCGGGCCGACCGCGGCGGCGACTGCGGCGACATAGGCAAGGCCGGGAGGCGTGGAGAATTGCTGGAGCGCCTGGCTCGTCTCCGATCGACGCGTGTGGCTGGGCAGCAATCCGGCGATCCGCTCGATCAGCGAGAGCGAACTGGCCGGCGTGCGGGCAAGGATCGTGCGGCCATATTTGCGCAAAAACAGGATCGTCGCCGCCTCACAGGCGTCATAGCCGGTCTTCCAATCCCAGGCGCCTTCGGCATCGCTGGCGTTGAAGGCTTGCGACATGGCGGCGCGCAGTTCGGCGGCGTCGATCTGTCGGCCGGCTTCGAGCGTGGGCAGGAGCCGGGCGGCGGCAAGAAGGATCGCCGCGGCGGGGGCGGCGAAGGCGGACGCGGCGGCGGCTGGCGCGACGTCGGGCGCCGCGTCGGACAGGGTGCGGGTCATGGAAAGTCTCCGGGAGGGTGGGTTGGCCAGCCCGCGGATCTCTCCCTCTGGTCCTGCCGGGCTCGCCCCTTTCCGGCCAGCCCTCTCCCTCTCACCCGGGTCCGATATCCAGATCCTGCTCGACGCCGAGAGCCTTCAGCCGCGCATGGTCGAGGTAGCTGACGATCTCATAGTCGTCGGACATATGCGCATAGTCACCCGCCCGGACCTCGCCGAGCGTCGCCCAGGTGCCATCGGGCCAGACGGCGATATCGTCGCTGTTATGGGGGTGTGCATTGCGGGTCATGGCTGTCTCCGTTCCGTGCGCGGGACGATTCCCGCCGACGCCGGGGACAAGGGGCCGGACGTAACTGTCACCGAGCGTAGCGAGGGGAACCCGCCTGCGGGTTGACGGTGGCGACGCCTTGCCCCTTACCGGGGCGTCGTTCGGGCGGGATGGCAGACGCACGGGAGGGGGGCCAGGATCGCTACGCCGCCGCACGCCACCAGGCGATCCGCTCCTCCCGACTGGCATTGGCCAGCCTGAGCAGCAGATCGCCGTGACAGGGCAGCGGCGCGCAGAAGCAGAAGAGATCGTGCCCGCGCAATTCGTCGAGCGCGCGAAGGAGATGATGCTGGGTGCGCAGCCAGGCTGCATATTTCGCGATGACCATGGCCCGGTCGCCGTCGATGCCGATCCATTGGCCGGCGCGCTGAAAGCGGTTGTTCGTTCATGCGAATACTTGAGCCACAAGGGGCCGGCTCCGAACTGTCCGGTTTCAGGCGAAGCGGATGCCACCTCACCATGGGCAGATCCTCGGATACAAAATCTGTTTGATTCTGGGGGTAATGCGGGATCAAATTTGCAAACCCGTTGGCCTCTTGTTACGCATTACGAAACACTGTTGAGGAACCGGTGGAGATTTCGTTCGATAATCCCGAAACCAGGGACCTGCTTTGCTGCCAGCAGAACATGGTCGCCAGGTTCGGAAATCAGCTGGCGAGATTGATCTGTTGCCGGCTCGCCGTGCTGCGGGCGGCGCCTTCGCTCGCCCACATTCCGGCCGCGCCCCCGATCAGTCTCGTCGTTTCCGCGAAGGACGGACTGTGCTCGGTCGCGCTCGGCCGCCTCGCGCGGCTCGATTTTCGGCCCTACGCCGCCAAGCGCGTGCTCGCCAAGAACCTGGCTGCAATTTCCGAAATCGAGATCGTCGGAGTCGGCCTTATCGCCGATGCCAAGGGAAAGAAGTCATGACCAAGCAACCCCAGCGCTACGCCTACACCCCGGATTACGCCTGCCCACCAGGCGAACTGATCCAGGAATACCTCGACAGCCTCGACATCTCGGCGCGCGAGCTTGCCCGTCGGTGCGGGCGGTCGGGCAAGCTGATGGCGGAGATCGCCTCGGGCCGTGCGCCGATCGAGCCGGCGACCGCGCTTCAGCTCGAGCGGGTCCTCGGCGTTTCGGCGTCGATTTGGTCGGGGATGGAGGCCGCCTATCAGCTTCACCAGGCTAAGGAAGCCGAGAACAGGGAGCTCGAGGCCTGCTACAAATGGGCCAGTGACTTTCCATTGAAGGAACTGGCCGAGCGGGATCTCATCGATCGCAGCGGGACCAAGTCGGACCAGGTCCGTGAGATGCTGCGGTTCTTCGGGGTGGGTAACGTGAAGGCCTGCGACGAACGGGTGCTCGAGTTGCTCGACGGCGACTATCGCACATCGGATACCTTCAAGAACGACGAGCTGTCGCTCGCAACCTGGTTGCAGATCGGTGAACGCCGCGCCGCCGGGATTGAGACGAAGGCCTACTCCAGGGACGCCTTCATCAAGGCACTCACCGCCATTCGCGAACTAACGCTAATCCCGATCGACAAGGCCCTACCGGAGCTCGCCGAGCAGTGCGCCGAAGCCGGGGTAGCGTTCATTCTCGAAAAGCCGCTCAACAAGGTCAGGGCAAGCGGAGTCGCGCGCTGGCTCTCGCCTCGCAAGGCGCTGATCCAGCAAAGCCTGCGGCACAAGTCCGATGACCATTTCTGGTTCACGTTCTTCCATGAGTGCGCCCACATCCTGCTGCACAGCCGGCGCGAAACGTTCATCGACATGACGAAGGGACCGGGCAGCGGGAAACCGGTACAGGAAGCCGAGGCCAATGCTTGGGCCGCCGACTTCCTAGTTCCCGCCCCGGCGCTCAAGAAATTCGTCAGGTCGTTTTCCAAGACGCCCGAGGAGGTGCAGTACTTCGCGGCGGCGCATCGGGTTGCGCCAGGCATCGTGGTAGGACAGCTCCAGCACGCTCACGTCTTGGGCTATAACGAACTTAACCACCTGAAAATCCGGTACGAATGGGTCTGATTCCGATTATGCAACGTGATACGTGACAGCTAATTAAAAAAAAATGCAGCGTAAGAGGTAACACTTTTTGTTGACGGCGGCGAAGGGCCTGCCGTATTCACCGTGCATGGCGATTCCCGCCAGGCACGGAGCCAGAATCATGACTGCACCCAATCCCGCGAAAGGCTCTCCCGACGACAAGACGATCGGGGTGACCGCCACCTATCTGCCAGCGCGCCAGCCCGCGCAGCTCACCTTCCCCGAGACCGCCGGTGTCGGCGCGGTCAAGACGGGCATCATGGAGAAGTTCGGGGTCGCCGAAGGGCCCACCCCGGATGGCCAGGGCCAGATCGTCTTCCAGCTGTTCGACAAGGACGAGCAGCTCACCGACATGAGCCGGACGATCGGCGACGTCGCGGCGCCCGCGCGCCACGTCAAGCTGAACCTGGTCAAGCAGATCGTCCAGGGAAGCTGACCCGTGAGCTCGCTCGACGAGTTGCTGTTCGACAAGGATCTCGCGGAGGTCTGGCAGGATGCCGAAGCCCACCGCTGGACCCTCGAGCGAGCGGACACCCTGGCGGTCGACGTAACCATCTCGCCGCAGCGCGCTCCGAACGAGCTCTACCTGGCGCGGCTCCGCTGGACCGAATATCCGGGGCGGTTGCCCGCCTCGGTGGTGTTCCTGCATCCCGAGACGCGGGCAGCCGGTGCCAAGTCCTCATGGCCGACGATCGCCGGCGTCCGCCCGCCGAATGACATCTGCGCCTGCTGGACCGCCGAGGGCTATATCGCGCACCAGGAGTGGCTGGGCGACTCGAACATGACCTGGGACACCGGCGACAATGCGCTGCTCACCCAACTGCGCTTCCTCCAGCACCAGATGGACTTCACCTACGAAGGACGCACCAATGACTGACTTCTTCGAAATGCCCGAGCGCTGGGTGCTGCCCGACTTCATCTGGAAGCAATCGCTCGAAGACATGGCGCTTGACGGCGCGAAGGGCTGCGAGGGCGTCGCTCTATGGCTCGGCCGGCACCACGAGGGCGCCGCCGTCATCAGCGCCTGCGTGCTGCTGCGCGGACCCGGTGTGGTCAAGCGCCCCAACCATCTTTCGATCAGCGCAGGCCTGATGAACCAGGTGACGATGGCTGCCCTCGAACTCGACCTGATCCTGATCGGGCAGGTGCATTCGCACAGTCCGCTCGCCTCGACTGATCTCAGCTATCCCGACCGCTACCTCGGCATTACCGAGCGCGGGTACCTGTCGCTCGTCGCCCCCGACTTCGCGCAGAACCCCGCGACGCGTCTCGCGCACTGCGGGGTGCATGTCCACGAGGGTGCAGCGGGGTGGCGCCGCATGGCCGCCGCGGAAATCTCCAGCCGCTTCGAACTGCCCGACCTTACGCCCCACGCTCCGCTGGTGATCGGAGGACCGGCATGAGCGCGGATCTGCATCGCAGCCGTACCGCGGCCACCGTCGCCGCGCTGGCGTCCGGGAACGAACATCGCTTTACCAGCAAACGCGTGCTGCTCACCGGCGACCGTGATGCTCTGCTCACCGCCAACGGTGCGGACATGGCGCGGGCCGCACTGCAGCTGCTTATGCGGATTAGTGACAACGTCGACGTGGCGCTGCCGCTGCTGAGCGGATCGCTGGGCACCGATCTTGCCCGCGATGGCGAGAGATTCGCATGGGACCGCGCGCCGCAGTTCGTGGCTTGCGACGGTGACTGGAGCGGCTACGATGCGATCCTCTCGATCGGTTCAAGTGTCCGTGCCGACCTGCCCTGGACCGCGATGACCGCGAACGGCTGGATCGCGAGCGTGACTTCGGGCGCCCGCGGCATCGCTGCCGACTGCAGCCGGCCCAATCCGATCACCGCGCTGGCGGCGGCGAGTCTCGGGGTCTGCGAGGTATTCAAGCGGCTCATCGAGCTGCGGCCCGAACTCGGGGAACTGCTCGACGGGTCTGTGCTGAGCCTGTGGGATCATACGCTGGGCGGCTCGGAAGGTCCCGACATCCCGGCGAAGCTCGAAGCTGACCTGATGGTCAACGGGGCCGGGGCGATCGGCAGCGCCATCGCGCACCTGCTCGCCCGGCTACCGCGCGTGGGCGAACTCACCGTGGTGGACAAGCAGGACTACGGTCCGGAGAACTGGGGCACCTGCCTCGATCTCGAGCGCAGCCAGGTCGGCCAGCCTAAGGCGGAGATCGTGGCGCACCGGTTGCAACCGGGCGGTTCGGTTCGCGGTCTTAACACGACGATCAAGGCAGCCACCAAAGACCATTTTGGCGCAGTGACCCGCTGGCCCGAGATCGTTCTCAACGGCCTCGACGGCATCGACGCGCGCCATGACGCGCAGGAGATCTGGCCCGACCTGGTTATTGACGGCGCGCTCGATGCCGACCTCCAGGTCCGGGTCAGCGCGCACGAATGGGCCTCGGATCGGGCTTGCTTGCGATGTCTCTACCAGCATCCTCCGGGTGAACTGGCAGTGGTCAAACAGATGCGGGATACCGGCCTGTCCTGGGCGAGCTTGCAAAACCAAGACCGGCCCTTGACCGAACAGGACGTCGCCGCGGCCGACCCGGCGCGGCAGGCCGGCTTGCGCTCGCGGCTCGGCAGGACGGTCTGCTCGATCGTGACCGAGGACGGGGCGCGGGCAATGTCGCGCTCGCAGTTGGACGAAGGCTTCTCACCCTCGGTGCCATTCGCGGCCTGCTTCAGCGCGTGCCTCGTCGTTACCGAGCTGGTGCGCTACTTGATTACCGGCGAAGTCGGGGTGCGCCCGCTCTGGCAGGTGAGCATGCTGATCGGACCCGATACCGCGCAGATGCTTCCCGACAAGCGCCATGCCGACTGCAGGTGTCGGCATCGCGAACTGATCGATAAAGTCCGCGCCAGCTGCATTGGTTGAATCCTAAATCTGCAGGGTTGATGCGCAGGTGATCGTCGAGTGGACAGGCCTGTCCGACATCGCTGCCTTTTCGCGCAGGCCAATTCAATGTCTGCCTTTGGGAAATTGGCGAGCGAGCTCGAACGATTGAGCTGGGGCGCGTTGCTGCCGTTATCGTCGATCGGCGGCATGGTCTCTTTACCCCAGCTTCATTCTCATGAACGGACTATCAGGACCATCCGACAGCCCGGACCTGGAGAAAGGCCTAAGGCGGATCCACGAATGGCCGGTGTCGGCGTATCCGGACGCTCCCAGTTGCCGCCCCGACCGACAGGAATGTCCCAAATTCTGCTCGTTTCACCTTTGAAAACCCCGAGCGGTATGCGGAGACCCGCCTGTTTGCGGCCGCAACGTATTCCCAGCATCGAACCGGACGGGCGTTGAAGCGCAGCAGTCCTTGTTTTCGGTCAGCCGGCGCAAATCAGGTGATGATCGGTGGGTACGGTCGGCTCCTTTCAACCGCCGCTCATCGGCGCAACGGAACCCTGATGCAACGCCTGCCTAAGCATCAGGTATTTCCGACGCTGGAACGCATCGGCTTGCGGTGAGCTATACGCAATGGTGGCAGCATCCAGCTTGGTGGTGGCCTCCGCGCGGCGGCCGGCGTGGAGCGCGATCTCGGCTTGCGCGAGATCGACGTTCGCGCCCCAGTTCCTGTCGCCGGACAGGTCGGCGACCGCCTTGCGATTCACCCCGACGAGAAGCGGCGCGGCTTCCGTATCCTTGCCCGCCTCGATCAGGCATTGCGCCAGCGCGGTCGCGACGCCTTGCGTCAGCGCCGCATCGTCGCCGAATGCATCGCGCGACGCGAGCCATGCGCGCCGCGCGTCGGCGATGCCGTGCACGGTGTCGGGGATGCGGCATTCGCTGGTCGCGAGGTCGGAGAGCGCGGCGATCGTGCGGAACGCGCCCATCCCCTGCTGCGCCAGCGCGATCGCATAGAGCTTCCGCCCGTCCGCCACGGAATCGCGGTAGTCGCCCATCCCGCCATAGGCCTCCAGCCGCGCGGCGAGCGTCTGCTGGGCGAGCCGGTGACGCGGGCCGAGTTGCCGCTCGATCAGCGGCAGCACCGCCGACAATTCCGCCACCGCTTCGGGAAAGCGCCGCTGAAACAGATAGGCTTGCCCGAGGTTCATCCGCAGCAGCAGCACATCGGGATTAGTAGGCCCGAGGAGGGCGGTCTGCGCCGCGAGCAAGGGCTTGATGAGCGACTCCCCGCGCGCGCCGTCGCCCGAGCGGATATAGGAGAAGGCGAGGCGCTGGCGGAAATCGTTGCGCGTCCGCTCATCGAACCGATCGGGCAGGGTGTCGGCGAGCCGCGTGGCGAGCGCGAAACGGTCGCGCGCCACCTTCATGTCCCCGCCCGCCAGCTCCACCATCCCCTCGGCAGTGGCGAGCCATATGCGGATTTCGGGGTCGGCCGCATCGGCATCGCCCAGCCGCTTGCGCTCCGCCGCGATCAGCGCGCGGGCGTGCTCGACCGATCCCTGCTCGTAAGACAGCGCCTCCATGAAGGCGTGCTGGAGCCGCGAGACGACCGCGGGCTTGCTATCGCCAAGATGCGCGCGGGCGAAGGCGTCGTCGGCCTTGCCATAAGCGACGCGCGCCGCCTTCCAGTCCGATTGCTGGGCATAGACCCGCGCCAGCGTGTGATAGAGCTGGCCCGCGATCCGTGGCGCGTTGGCGAAGCGGCGGTCGATTTCCGGCTCGGCGCGATGAGTGGCGTCGATCAGCGTCTCGCGCGCATCGCCGCTGCGCGCGGGGTCGCCGCGCCCGAGCAGATCGTCGGCGAGGAAGCCGTTGATCGCCTGCGTGATCGCGGTCTGCCGCTGCGCCTCGTCGCGCTGGCGCGCCGCCTGCCATGCCGCTGCCGAGGCCGCCACCGCGCCGAGCGAGAGCGCGAGGCCCGCGCCGATCACCCACGGCCGCCGCATCCGCGCGCGTTCCGCCTCGTGCCTCGCCCGTTCGGTCGCGCGCGCTTCCTCCGCCGCGCGGCGGGCCGCCTCGCGCCGTTGTTCCAGCGTGGCGAGATGCCCGGCGAGCGCGTCGGCCGAGCCGAAACGGTCGCCGGGATCGAGCGCGCAGGCACGGGCGATATCGGCGCGGAGCAAGGGATCGTCGACCAGCGCATCCCAACCCGGCGCGAGCGGCCGGTGGAGATCGCCGACGACCAGATGGAACAGCAGCAATCCGAGCGCATAGATGTCCGAGGCGACCGAGGGCGTGCCCTCGCCGATCAGCTCGGGCGCGCGATAGAGCGGCGTGCCGGTGGGGGAGGGGCCATCCGGCTCGGCGGTTTCCGTCAGCGCGAGGTCGGGCGCGCGCGGAAGATCGAGCAGGGCGCTACTGCCGAAATCGATCAGCCTGAGGCGTGGAGGCCCGCTCGCCGCGTCGGTCACCAGCAGGTTGGCGGGTTTCAGGTCGAGGTGCAGCACGCCCACCGCATGCGCCGCCGCCACCGCGCGCGCGGTCTGCCCGACCAGCGCGATCCGCCCCGCGCGATCGAGCGCGGCGCCATGCCGCACGAACCATTGGCCGAGATCGATCCCGGCATCGGGAAAGGCGAGCCACGCCGGCACGCGATCGAACGCCTGCGCGACCGGCAGGACGAAACGGCTCGCGGCGTCCGCGGTGCCGGCGAGGACGCGCCCGACGCGCGCCTCGCGCTTCAACTGGCGCAGCCGGCCCGGCGTCTCGGCGAACTTGAACACGCGCGCCACGCCCGTATCCGATCGCGCGAGCCAAACGTTGTCCGCCTCGCCGCGTGCCAGCAAGTTCTTCAGCCGCCAGCCCGGCGCGCCCGGCACCTCGTCGCCCGCGATCAGCCCGATCAGCGGCCGGTCGCCTAGCTCGGTGCAGCGTATCTCGCAGCCGGCGGCGATCCGGTAGCCGAGACGCGGCACCGTCTCGACGATGGATGCATCGTCGCCCAGCGCGCGGCGCAGCTTCGCGATGGCGGTCGGCAGCGACGAGGCGACGACCGTCACGCCCGGCCACACCAGATCGAGCAATTCCTCCTTGGTGACGACCTCGCCGTTGCGGTGGAGCAGCGCGAGCAGCAGCTCCATCGGCTTCTGCTCGATCTCCACGCCCCGACCGCCGACCCGAAGCCGCCAGCTCGACTCATCCAGCTCGACCGATCCGATCGCCCAGACCAGCCTCGCCCGGCGCGAATTACTCGATTTCAATGACATGGTTGTCGATCAGCCAATCTTGAGAACTTCTTCATCAGCGCCCGGCCGCCATGTGAGCATATCCTGCGGCGCGGGATCAATGATCAGCCGATGATGGGAGACAGCGATGAAGGGCAAGGTTCTGGGCTTTTCGGCCGACGCCGGCACGGGGGCGATCGCGGGCGACGACGGCAAGCGCTACGCCTTTTCCGTCGCGGACTGGCAGGGCGGCCAGCCGGTCGATCCCGGCGCGCGGGTCGATTTCGAGGCGGAGGGGCAAGTGGCGCGCGGCATCTACGCCGAAACGGGCGGGGCGGGCATCGACATGGGGGCGATCGCCGCCTCGCCGGCGGCGGGCAAGGCGAAGTCGCTGCTTACCGGAACGATCGCGGTGCCGATCGCGATCGTCGCCCTGCTGGCCTGCGTGATGCCCGCGCTCTCCATGCCGCAGAAAAGCGTGTCATTGCTCGATCTCCCGTCGATCCTGACGATCCTCAACCCGTTCGGCGCGCTCGGCGGCGGGGACGAGGGCGCGGGCGGCCCCAGCGCCGGGTTCAAGCTGCTGCTGATGCTGCGTTTCGCCGCGCCGCTGCTGTCGGCGCTGGTGCTGTGGCAGGCATGGCGCGGCGGCGCGCTCCGCATGGTGACGCTGGCGGCCGGAGCGGCGTCGATCCTCGCCTTCCTGCTGGTGATGCTGGTCAAGACGGGGATCACCTCGCAGGGCGGGATGTTCGGCGAGGCGATCGGATCGGCGCTGAGCACCGGCTTCGGCGCATGGCTGTTGCTGTTGTGCGGGATCGGCCTCATCCTCGCCGGGCTGGGCAAGATCACCAGCCCGTTCAAGGCGTGAAGCGACGAGGGGAGGATCAGGCGATGACCACGCATGCACGCACATTCGCATCGGCCGTGCTCGCCTTGCTCGGCGTTGCGATCCCGGCCGCTGTCATCGCGCAGGCGCAACCTTCGCATCCGGCGGCGGTGGCGCAATTGTTCGCGCGCTTCCTGCTGCCGGCCAGCGTCGATTATTCGCTCGGCGACTGGGACACGGCGCGCAAGGTCTCCGGCGTCCAATGGGGCAAGGGGCCGCTGCCGCTCGACAAGGCGACGCCGGACGGCGATTTCTTCGCCATGCCGGCGCGCGCCATGATCGGCGGCCGCCCCGTGATGCTCGTCGCCAACGGCGCGCGGACGATGGTGTCGAATATCTACCTGCTCGATCCGCAGCCGCTCGCCTCGCCCGAGGGCGTGGCGGCGGGATTCAAGGCGGCGGGCTTCACGCTCGCCCCAGCACGCTGCACGATAGGCAACCGGCCCTATCCCGACGCGCGGCGCTGGTATCGCATCACCTATCCGGCGAAGCGGGCGGCGTTCCTCTATGCCGCGCCGCTCAAATCCGGCGGGACCGGCTATATCCTCTATCTCGGCGGCTTGCCCGCGATGTCGGAGCGCGACGCGGGCCTCTACACCGACGATTGTTCCGGCAAGGCGGCGCCGGGCCCGCGCACCGGCACGGAGGCGGTGGTCGCGCTGATCGACCGGCTGATGCGGCCGGCCGGCGCGCCGCCCGCGCTGAGCTGGGCGGAGGTGCAGAAGCTGCCCGCGCTCTCCTGGCACCCGCCGGTACGCAAGCTGACGGTGCCCTATCCGCCCGGCGGGGACGATCCCAATCCCTATACATTGGACGGTGCGCTCGATACGCCGACCACGAAATCCGAAGCGCGGGCGACGGGCAATGCGCAGGCCGCGACGCGCTTCTATTTCCTCAGCCTCGATCACATGCGGCCGACCGAGGTGTTCGACCGGCTCCGCGCGCAGGGTTATCGCATCGCCGCCGTTCGCTGCGGCAAGCCCTATACGAAAATGAGCGAGAACTGGTTCGCGATCACCGCGTCAGGCAAGCGGCCGGCGATCCTCTATCGCTCCGCCTATCTGGATACCGGCACGCCGGTGATGAACTATGTGCTGCGGATCGACAATGTGATGCCGCCGATTGCACAGGGCCAGCGCCCCGCGCCGCCGGCGGGCTGCCCCGACCTGTTTCGCTAGGGGACGGCTTCGGGGCTACAGGAGCCAGGAGAAGGCGCGGCGTAATGCCGGCTGCCGGCGCCTGACCAATGCGACAAGGATTCTTGTGGCGATCGTCGTGAAGCCTTGCCATTGCTGGGCCTCACGCCGTGGCGGTTGCGTCTCTCGACGGCAGTCGCCCCTAAAGCTGTCGCTCGCCGGGAGCGGTGAGAACGGCAGAACAGTCGCGATCCGGCGTTCGCTTGCAGCAGCAGTCGACCAACTCAAGCCGTTCCGGTGAAGCCCCAGGAATGTCAACTCACGCCGGAGCCGGTCATCGTAGGGCCAAACAGCGGCCGAGCAGGTACGTGCCCAAACCGGTCGTCAAGCGGGCGGCCCGGTGCCCCTGAAGCTGCCATTTGCTTGAGGGGTTTCGGACGCCAACTTCTGGGTGGGTATCCCAGTGTCGAGGACTAGAAGACGATCCTTTTGCAGGGCCACGGCTTGTTGGCGAGCAGAATTGCCCGGAGCCCATGAAGGCGAAGCGCCTTCAGCGCAGATGCAAGATAGCAAAAGGCGATTGGTCCCTGGTGTTTGGTGGTGCTCCTTCTTCGCGTTCATCGGTCTGTTCGCCAGCGGGCGCGATTATTCTTCGGACGCGAGCAGAGGCGAAAAAAGGTTGCGCAGATCTTCATCAGTGAACCAATCGATCTCGATGGTGCTGTCGCCGCGTACCGACAGCGCGTCTTCCCCGGGCGTTTCCGCACGCAGGCGGTCAGCGCGGCTGGATATGGCGTCCTTGGCCCGGGCTATTTCGGCACGTGTCGCGCCAACAGCGGGGCCAAGCTCATCGACCAGCTTCGTATAGTCGTCGAGTGTGGATTCGGAATCCACGTGTTCGAGATTGTTGGGAAGCTCGGCTATCACGCGGTGTGCCGCGGAATCGACACTCCAGCCGATACGCTGCGCCAAATGCCCTTTGCGTGGAAGCACTGCATTGCGGATGCGGCGGACATCATCGAGATCGAGATCAAAATTCAAGATCTGAATCAGGCGATCCTCCAGTGCTTCAACCAAGGCAGTGGTCCTTTCGCGCTCGGCCTTAGGGGCGCCGCGCAAGCTGGCGATCAGCCGCGGCATTAAACGGCCATCGGCCCAGGAACTGAACCAGATGTCCCTGCTGGATGCCACGACCAGTGCCGCATCTAGGAATTCTTGGCGTTTGCTGGTCTTCCACCATCCCCGCAAAAGCTCGATCTGACCCGAATGGGACATGCCTATCCATCGCCGCCGGTTGGGTTCGCCCCGGATCGGCTTCCAGGGTTCCTCATTTACCGCGTTAGCCGCGAGGGGGATAAAGGAGATTAGGAAAGCCGCTTTGTCCTCGCGGCTCACCTCCGGTACCTTCTTGAAATGATCGTAGAGCGCCCGCGCGGCGCGGAGCGTCGCCATTCCCTCGGCCATGGCGCGTAGCAGCGCACTGTCGGTCAGATATTGCGCAAGATAGTCGCGAACCGACGGATTGATCAGGGATACGTGACCATTCGAGATCGTGACGAAGCTACCCTCAAGCGTTCGCACGCTCTCTTCAAAATCTTTGGGCCCCGATGACAGCGAGAAGCGGCGGCATAGCGCCTGGTGCAACGGGTTGTAGACCTCCTCGAGATCTTCGATCTCGACGCCGTGCTCAGCGCTGACGTACATCGCGAACAGCAAATGCCGGCAGCGGCTGGGGATATGCGTGCGGAACGCCTTGTCCCAAACGCTCAACGGATCGTCGAGCGCGGCGATAAACACGTCAGGATAGTCGGCCGGCGCGATTTCCTCGACGCGGTCCGCATTGGTCAGGGTCTGGACGATGCGCGGATTATAATGGTCGTGATCGACGATCTTCTTGATCGCGTTCTGCTCGATCAGCGCCTGAATATGGGCTTCCGGGACGCCGGCGACGATCAAGTGATTATACAATATGCGTGCCCGGATGCGCCGGGTGTAGATGCCGACATCCAGCACGTAGCTGGCGACGTCGAGGGCCCGGGTCGACAGGGCTTCCGACTGAAGCCGCGCCTCCTCGTAGATATAGGCACGCGTGGTCAGGATGAACCGCGCGTTGGACGTGCGGCGAACGCGGCCGATAAACCGGGCGAGATCGGAATCTTGGTTCGAAAGGGCGCGGGCATCGAGCGCGATCCGGCCTAGGAAATCGTCGAAGAAGAAGATTTGCCGCTTGGTATCGTCGATGTGGGCGAATGCATCGTCCAGGCTGCGGATCGCGACCAGTTCCCAATCCTCCGCAAGATAGGCATAGCTCAGCATCTCGGCGAGCGTGGTCTTGCCGACACCGGGCGGGCCGGACACGATCAGGACGTGGATCGACTCAAGGATGTCGCGCCCGGCCTTAAAGCTGGGATTCTCGGCATAGACGCTCAGCTTGGCCTTGATGTCATCGCACGTCAGCGTCGTGAAATTATGCGTCGCGGCATGGAGCACGCGCTCCAGCACCCCGGCGCCCGAAAGCCAGAGTTTGACATGGCTTTTCTGGACATCGGGGTATTTTCGCAGCAGCCCATTGATGTCGTCGTTGCCAAAGATATCGCACGTGCCCTCGAGGCTAAGTCCAATGATCGTCGCCAGCCGGTCTTTGTTCGGCGGCGTCAGCGGCCGCGATGTCGTCAGCAGATACCGGTTCGGCGTCAACGCATCGATCGATGCCCGTTCCTTCTGCATCGTGCGCGCCAGCGCATTGAAATCCGAAAGCCGGTAATGTTTAGCCTGCAAGATCGTCATGTCGCCCGCCGCGGCATGCCGCCCATCGACACCGCCATCGCGCCCGGGGCCAAACGCTTCAAAGCGGACGCCAAGTTCGCGGCCGAGCAGGTCGCGGGACAGGTCCTCGAAATCGGCAGGAGAGAGGGCGTCGAAACTGAACGTCACATCTGGCTACTCCGCCCGCTCTTTCAGCGGGGTGCATTTTGGGTCGAACAATATCTACTGCCGATCGCCTCGCGCGCTAGTATTCACGCGCTCGGCGTTCGAAATTCGCTCGCGCCCGTAATCTTATGGCGGGTTGAGAGGTACTGAGAGGAAACCGGTATGAAGTTGGTTCACTTGCCCAGCGCTGCCATCTTTGCAACGCTCAAGATCATCCCGTCCCATGGCGACCGCGTGCGCGCGGTGATGTCCGTCAAAAGTCCGATGCAGGGCTTTGCCGAGGAGCGTGACTTCGCATCGGTCGAAGAAGCACAACGTGAAGGGATCGCTTGGGCGCGGCAGCGGAATGCCGAGGTACTGCTGATCGCGGGCGGTATACACAGCTAAAGTGCGGGAGCTGAACAAGCGGTGAGGACACTTGGTGGCGCGCGCGCATGCATGTCATCGCTTCGATCGTGAAAACTCGAGCATTCCTCATCCTTTACCGCGCTATCGCTGTGCCTTTGTCGAGCAGCGCTCCCTCAAATATCAGGCAAGTGCGCTCATGCTTCGAAGCCATCCTTCGATCTCGCCCGCCGGATCGCGTGCACGAATTTGCGCTGCGGTCATGTGGCTGAAGGCCTTCGACAAATATCCCTTCGCCTTGTCGGCTCCCATCCTTCCGTCGAAATTTCGCTTAGCCGAGAGCGCGATCGCGAAGGCTTCTGGCACGGAGGGCGCTCCATCGGCGGGGTGATCCACGCAGTCCACATCGATATCGAAGGCAGCCTTGATCGCGTCAGCGTGTAGATAGCACTCGATTTCATGTTTCTGGGTCTGGACTGCCCAGGACCCAAGGCCGTCGGTGCGCCCGTTCACCTCGGCGACCGATACCGCATATTTAGCCACGTCGGAGTCGTAGATGTGAGCCTCGGGTCGGTGCATGTTGCGCAAGTAGTTCTCGGTTACCCAGTGCTTGAGCGTCGACCCGCCCGCCGGAATGAAGGCGAAGCGCTCATCGGTCATCAGGTTCGGTATGGTGTCGTCTTCCGCGTGCAATGCGGCACTCAGGCACTTTAGGGCTGTCACGTCCGTCGGCCCCTCGACACAGATGAGGACGCGTACGCGACTGTCCGGGGTGAGGCCGAGAGCTTTCGCCACCGTGTCAAACACGTCGACCCCGGCCCGGACCGCAGGCGTCGCCGGCGGTCCTTCGCTGGAAACGAACCGGATGCTTTCTATAGGAAGGTCGGCCGCCAGCCCCGGGCTGTGAGTCGTGAGGATCACTTGGCAATGAGGCGTCGTCGCTATCTCCTTGAACGCGTCAATGAGGACCCGCTGGTTCGCTGGATGCTGCGACGTCTCGGGCTCTTCGATCGCATAGATCAGGTTTCGCTTTGCGGAACTTGACAGTTTGCGCTCCGCCTCTGCCTTGAAGAAGCTGACCAGGATGAGCCTCCGCACACCGCTGCCGCGCTTGTTCAAGGGAATGCGGTCATCTGTGTCCATGCCGAGCGAGAACAGGCCCATCCACTTGGACGCGGTGGGCGGGACAAACTTCGGCGAAAGCGAGTTCGCAAGCTTGGGATCGATGCTCTTAAGAGCCTCGTGCGTGAGCTTCGCGATCTCCTCCGTCTTCGCCTGTACCAGATTCTGAATGGACTCGATCGCCTCCTGAGCCTCGGAGATGGCCGCCGCGATAGCCCCTTTGAGCGGGTTCTGCACCTCGCCATCGGAATCGCGGCTCTGACGATCGCTCTGAAAGAGCGCAAACATCGGAAGATGTAGTTCCAGCTGATCCCAGATACGCTTGCTATCCTCCTTGGGCTTCGAAACCGGGATGCGCGCTTCCACCAAACCAAGTTCGGGGCAGGCTCCCCAGAGGGCCTGACGCATGCCCGGATTGCCCTTTAGCGCGACGTCTAGTGACTGCGCCCTCACAAGGGCCTGCAGCTCTTTTTCCTTCAGTTCAAGGAGGTTATCCAGCCCCGAAGCGCTCGGATGCCGGGCGAGTATAAATGTTTCGCATGTCGGCGTCTTCTTCGAGCAGTCGTAGACTCGCGCGATCTTCAGGGTGCCAGCGCCGGTCAGGAGGTATTCTTCGCGGAGCGTAGTCGGCGCCCCGGCGTCCAGTGTGATCTCCTCCGGAAGATCCGCAAATTCAGCAGTGATGCTGACGAGTGACGAACCGCTGAAGACGTTGGCGTCGGCCTGATCGATCTTCACGACATCGCCGTTGAAGAAGATTTCCAGCGCCTCCAGCAGGCAAGATTTACCGATGTCGTTCCGCCCGATGATTGTGGTCAGCTCCGAGAACTCGATAGTCGTCGCAGTCTGATAGGCTCGAAAATTTTCGAGTGTCAGCGAAACCAGCCTCATCGTGACATCCCCCTCTTTTTCGAAAATTGCCGCGCGTTTCATTCCATGGCAAGGGAATCTGAAACGGGGTTGAGAGCTGCGGCCCAGTCTCAAAAAGCTGCGGCGGATCAGATTAGGCGCGGCATGCGCGACAATCGGAACGTGCATCCAGCAGGTTGATTAGCCCGCCCCGCTCGATCCGCACGGGCGTTGTCCGCTTTCCGAGGTGAGTGATCGAAAGCTGCTAGTCCGCACTCGGCCAGCCTTTCCGGTTCCCTGCCGCTGTTTGCTGTCTTTAAGAAAGTCCGGTGTTGGGCTGAAAGCCGCCCTTTCGACGCGGGCCCGGGATTGACGGCAATGTCCCAATCTCAGTCGTTCCGACCGCCGCTCGAACCCGGATTCACAAGCGGCAGGTTTCAGGATCGCGCCGAGTCAAGCTGAACAGCCGAGATAAGGGCGCGTTCCGGCCTGGCGTCTCTCATCCCAATGCAGTCATTCAGCGAAATCTCGATCAATCCCGATCCCGGCCTTTGGTTCGGTTGATCAGGACGCGCTGTCTTCGCGGAAGTGATCCATCTGGTGCATCCGCTCATGCAGGATAGTCACGATGCCGACCGTGCCATCGGCGAACTGGCGCCAATAGATGTAATGATGCGCGTGCCGGCAGTAGAAGCCGTCCACGCCGAACTCGGCCGGTACCGCGCGCCAGACCTGATCGCGGTGCGCGATACGGTCGAAGCACCCGAAGAGCTCCCGCACATAGGTTTCCGCTTGCGCTTCGCCCCAGATGTCGCGGGTATAGACGTAAATCTCGTCGAGGCGTTGCCCAGCGATTGTCGAGACCGTGAAGCCGGTCATGTCAGCCCCGACGGTTGCGCGCGATCACCGCGTCCGCATCGAGCGGCGCATAGCTGGATTGGGGCGCGGCAAAGGCCCGGGTCAGCTCGGCCTTGAGCCGGTCGAACTGCTTGGCTTCGGTTCGCTCCTTGTCGCGGCGGATTAGGTCACGGACATATTCGCTGACATTCTCATAGGCACCCTGGTCGCCGACATTGGTGGCGACGAAATCACCCAGCGTGCCGCTGATGCGGACATTGAGAGTCATGGGCTTATTCATATGTCTCAATATAGTGGAAGGATGTGGACAGGCAAGCCGCTTCGCACAGGGCGAGGTGAACTGTCGATCAATCGCCCACCCACGCAACACTGGAGCGTCTGCTCTCCGAAAGCCTCTTTCAAGCAGCAAGCCCAAAATGGCGGTTTCGTCCTATCGGCGGTCGTTTCAGCCGGCTCCGTCTCGTAGATGCATGGAGGGCTTTCGGGATCAGTATGACGACCCTGGAACGGCGACAATTGGGGCGCTTAGCGGTCACAGCGCATCAACCTTCACCCGGAGACGCTCAATAAGCCAGTTGAGCGGCGAAGACGATCTATTCAAAACGCGCGTGGACGATCAGCAGCCACACGTTCCTGGTCGATCCGGGAGACGGCTTCGACATCCTCGAAACCGGCGAACGCGTGACCGCCGATCGAGTGGATGTCGGTAAACCTGCGCCGGGCAAGTTGGTGGTTCCGGTGTCGGTCTGGGTCACGCCGAAAGCCGGAGGGGTGTGACACCGGGTTGGGAGCAGTGGACGCCCGAACTCACGCCGCTTTTCGGAGCGTAGACCCTTCGGCTTCAGGTGCCTCGAACAAGCTCGCGATGACGGTACGCCGGGCCGTGCCAAGGCCTAGCCAGTTGTGCAGGATCCCGGGCTTGCTGGCCTCTTCGACGATAGTGCCGAACATCACGTTGGAGATTGCCTGCTGCTGTCCGCGCAGGAAATCCTCGACGATCTTTTCGCGCGTGATGTAGCCAGAATTCACACCCGCAATCGCGTGGTTCATCAGGAGCTTGGCGTCGATCTCCGAGATTCTTGCATGCGTCGCCAAGGTTCGGAACGTCTGGCGCAGGTCGTTGCCCCACTTCGAGAGATCTTCCCGATCCTCCTTCGTTTCAACCATGTGTCCTGCTTCGCTGTTGGCCGGAAACAGCCACGTGGCAGCCTGATCGGGATGGAGGAGGCGGCCGAACCGGATGGCGCGCAACAGACACAGGATCATCTGCCGGGAAAGGGGTATGTCGAATGCGCGGATCTCGCCGCCCTTGGGGGCGGCGATGTGGAGGACGCGGCGGCGCAGATCGAGATGCTTTAGCATTGCGAGCTTCAGGGCCGTCGTCCGGCTGCCCGACAGCAACGTGAACAGGTGAAATTCACGGCGGATGGGGTTCTCCAGCTTTGCTGCTTCCTTGAACCAGCCTGGAAGGTCCTTCAGGCCCATCGCGGTGTTGCGGCGGTGCTCGGGGTTCCAATCGACAGCATCGACTGGATTTTCCGGCGGCAAGGCGCGTTTGTTTTTACGCCAGGCGTAATTGTAGATTGCGCGAAGAGTACGCATCGCTCCGTTCGCGCCATAGGGACCGGAAGACACGGTCAACGCGTCGTGTTTCGTCGCCACGAGATCAGGGTTGTCGGCCAATTCGCTGAGAGGTTTATCAAGCCAATCGGTGAAAACGTGCAGCACGTCGTGCTCGTAGCCTTCGATGGTCTTGGGAGACCGGTTCTTTCGGATCAGGTGCGAGATTTTGTAACGCAGCCACGCTTCGCGAAGCGTAATGCCCGCCGTGATCGGCTTCGCCTCAATGTCTTCTTCCGTGAAGTCAGTCTGAGCGGGGGGCGGGCTGGACTCGGGAGCGAGACCGAGCCTTTTGGCGGATACCGAACGCTTCCGCACCGCATCTGGTTTGGGATGTCGGCCCTTGCTGATCTCCGCCAGATATCCCTTTGCGATCGCACGGGCAGCGGCAGTGGTCATCTCCGTGGCGTCTCCGACCGATACCTTGATCGTGGTAGCCTTCCTGTCGATGCGAAGATCGCCCTGGACCATGTAACGACGGGTGCGGGCGCCGACGAGAACATAGAAGCCCTTCAGCTTTTCGTCTTTGACAAGATATTGCCCCTTGAAGGCCGGGGGGAGGGCTTTCACTGCTGCCTCGCTGAGGACCATCCGAGTGACTGTCATTTGCTGTCTCGAAAATTAGGTCGGTGTTTAGGTCGGTTTTTCTGGATTCCAAGTCGATCAAAAATCTTAGGGTTTTCTTATCCAGAGGATGTAGTTTCTACGAAAAGTGGCTGAAAAGCAAGAATTATTCCATGCGAGCAAGCATAGAATAGGTCGGTATAGGAAAGCCTGTAATAGAAAAAAAGGAACTACGAATCTGAGGGTCGGACGTTCGAATCGTTCCGGGCGCGCCATTTCGGTTCAAAGCTGCGAACGCCTAGAACCGCCGCCTCTACGCCAGAGGCGGCGGTTAGCGTTCGTAGCAGTTCGCTCCGCAGGCCACGGATACGCACTTCGGTCTTGCTGATGACCTCGACCCGTTGGGCGACGGCACGGATATGGTCGCGGGCGAATGTTCCATCATCATTGCGTAGCTTCTTTTTCGCCGTCACGGCGAACGTGCGCAGGCTCTCGGCGGTGATCTCGGGGCCGATCTTCTCGATATGCGAGACAGCGCGATCGGCATCTCCACGCGCTTGATCCCGCACCGCCTGCAACTCGGCAATCCGATCCTTGAGTGACGGGTCGCTCATATCGACCACACCGTTCTCAATCGCTTCATAGAGCCGCTTGAGTTTCGCCTCGGCCTCGGTCGCCCGTCGCTCCAGATCGGCCACATGAAGCCGACGCTGATCAACCCATTCGTCCCGTCGCTCGATGAGCTGATCCATAAGCAACGTGAGTCGCTTCGGATCGAGCAGGCGTGATTCGAGATGGTCGATCACGGCGTCGTTCAGCCGGTCCATCGGGACGGTGATGCCAGGGCAGCCCTTCACACCTTGCCGAGCCTTAGTCGAACAGGTGTAATAGCGATGCTCGCGCCCGACGCTGCTGGTGCCGGTGCGGAGCGTCATTGCGCCGCCGCAGCAAGCGCAGAAGCAGATGCCGGTGAGGAGGGTCGGGCCGCCGACCGCCATCGGTGCCATCATTTTTGGGCTGCGCGCCGTGAGCGACCGCTGCACCGCCCGGAACTCGGCTTCGGTGACGATCGGCGGCACTTCCATGATAGCATGTTCGCTCTTGGGCTTCGACGCCTTGGTGCGATAATCCCGATAGTTGAACTTGTGTTGGCCGATATAGGTGGTGCGGGTCAGCACGAGGTGCACCGCCCCAAGGCCCCAACGCCCGCCATCGCGTGTGCGGATATTGTTTTCATTGAGCCAGGACACGATAGCTTTCAGGCCCATCGGGCCGCTATTCTCGACACCGTTCAGCGCCATGCGGTACATCATTCGCACCGTCTCGGCCTGGATCGGGTCGATCTCCAGCTTCTTCTTCACTTTTGCACCGCGCTGCCCGGCGACAACAATGCGATAGCCGATCGGCGGGCGCGCGCCGTTCCAGAAGCCCTGCCGCGCATTCTCCTTCATCGAACGGAGCGTATGCTTGCCGTTCTCCTTCGACTGATATTCGTCGAACAGCGTCATGATCTTACGCATCATCACGCTCATCGTATCGTCCCCGATGTCCTGCGTGATCGAGACCAACTTCACCCCGTTCTTTGCCAGCTTGCGCAGGTAGAACTCGAACTGGAATTGGTCGCGGAAGAAGCGAGAGAAGCTATGGACTACAATGACATTGAAGGTTGGCGGCTTCTCCATTGCCGCGTCGATCATCGCCTGGAACGAAGGCCGACGATCATCGGTGGCAGAGTTGCCCGGTTCGACGAACTCGGTTGCAACCTCCCACCCGCGTGACAGACAATAGCCTTCGATCTGGCGGCGCTGGTCAGGAATCGAAAGGTCGCTTTGGGCCTGCCGATTGGTCGATACGCGCAGGTAAAGGGCTGCGCGGGTCGGCTCCGCAACCAGCCTATGCGGCCCACGGCATGGCGCTCGGGATGGGTTCGCAGTCTGCTCATGACCTCGTCCCGATGTGACCTGGTCTGATTGCGCCAAACGGCTGTTCTAGATGCGCCATGGCAGCATCCTGCGTAATGTATCGTCTTTCATGACATAGTGATGGACAAGTGCGGCCAAGGCATGAACGCCGATGAGATAATAGCCGACGCTGCCTATCGTCTCATGTAATTCCTTGATCTGATGAGCGACGTTCCTGTTTTCTCCCATCAGGGGCGGCAGGGTGAAGCCGAAGAATGGGATCGGCTCTCCCGAAGCGCTCAGGACCAGCCAGCCCGCTATCGGCATGCAAATCATGAACAGATACAATGCCAGATGCACGGAGCGCGCCAGGACATTCTGCCATGTCTTGGGTTCAGGCGTGATCCGGGGTGTGCTCCCCACCGCGCGCGCGATCAGGCGGACGATGACCAGAGCCAGGACCGCCAAGCCCAGCATGAAATGCCATGCCTTCATTCCTTCGCGAATGTCACTCCCCTTGGGATAGAATTCGCGCAGTTCGATGCAGGCGTATACGGCTGCGATCAACAACAGCATCAGCCAGTGCAGCGCGATGCTGAAGCTACCATACCGTTCGAGTTTCGGGCTGCCGCTCATCGTTACCGCTCCACCTCCGACATCGCCTCGGCCTTGATCTGAGGTTTAAGACCCATGCCCAAGCCGACCAACGCGTGGCTCTGACCCCATATCCCCGCACCTGTTCCTGATCCGACGATCATTCACATGCGCATTTAGGCCTGGCGTCATCTCGATCACCGAATGTTGGCCCGATCGGCAGTATCGCTACTGTCAGCTTGGCTATTTACAAGGCGAGCCTGACCGCATCCTGACGATGGGGTGGAACTCCCCATTCCCAAATGACATTAGACTCACGTCTGACCGATGAGCGGCCCTCACGGGGTGGACTGGCTTGATTCTTAGTGCATGATCGCCTCCTTCGCCATGGTCGGGCAGAATTAGAGCGAAGCGGAATCAGAGGCCGGCTATGCGGTTTCGTCGTTTCTGGGGACGGCGGTCGGTAGCCGAGGCTGCTGTGAGGGCGGATGGTATTGTAGTAGTGTCGCCAAGCCTCGATTAACACCTGCGGTGGGCCTGCTGACTGACCCAGACATTATGGCTACGTTCGTCCGCAGACACGCATAGTTGCGGGTCACGGTTGGGTGTTGGTCGGCCGCGAGGTAGGCGCTGCGTCGAGAGTTGGGATTACATCACATCGCAGCGGCGGTCGTGATGACAGCGACGTTTGTTCGGACGAGGCGGAGGGATTCTGCGTGACGCGGTTTTTCGCTTGGTGTCCTTTGAGCGCGTCGATCTCAGCCTGCCGCTTGCGCAGATAAAAGGTGCGGCGAGATACGTAGGGGTTCTCGGTCTCGTCGCGAATCCGCCTGAGGTCTTCGTCGAATTCGATGCGCCGATCGAGCGTACCCAAGACGGTGGCTGGCACGGAATAGGCGGGTCGGTTGAAAGGGGCGCCGATCGCCGTGAGCAGCAGCGCACGATCGGCGACGCCCCCGATCGCGTCGCGCAGCGTCGTCGGTCCGATCAGCGGTAGGAAGAAGAATGGCCCCGGCTTGACGCCATAAAAGCCAAGAGTGTCGGCAAATCCATTAGGACGCCGCGGCAGATTGAAGGGCCGTCGTTTCGCAATATCGAGGAGACCTCCGATGCCCGCAGTCGAGTTGAGCGCGAACCTGCCCGCTGTCTCTGCCGCTTTTCCGGGCTTGAGCTGGAGAAGGAAGTTTACGAGCACTATTGGTTCGCGAAGGTTCTTGAGAATATTTCGCACGCCGTCACGAACCGGCCTTGGCACATGGCGTTTGTAGGCGAATGCCATGGGAGCGATGACGGCCTTGTCGACGGCCTGTGTGGCCTCGAACGATTTTTCATTGAGCGCGTGCAACGGATCACCGGCATCGTTTCGACGGTGAGCCTCCACTATGATGTCCTCTGGCGCCGCCTGTGTACCGTCCTCCGACGCTTTATTGTCCGCGCTCCCGCGGCGGCTCGCGGGGGGTGCCTCGATCGCCGGGGGCGGTTCGGCAGGGGGCGGGCCAGGGCTCGCCTGGATGTAAGGCGCCGGAAGCGAAGGTGTCATGGTCCGCGAAATGGCATCGCGGGTTTCTGCTTCGGGAAATGCGGCTGCCGTCGGTTGCATCGACGAGGGAAGCAGGGTTGCGAACAAGATGACCGGAAACGACAAGCACAACTCCTCAACCGCGTGCGGATAAGGATTGCAGCCGCGCTTCAACGGCAGGCCCCGCCCCGTTTGGGGTAGACACCGCTGCCTGCGGGTGTCCGCAGTTAGTCGTGGCAGGGGTGAGGCGAGCTTATCCGGTTCGGCGCCACAGCCGCAAGCGGCTGAGAACGATGACACCCAGCCACACACCGGCGAGCCGGCCGCGACCATGCGGTTGCGCAGCGAACTGCCGCGCGTGACGAGCCCGCGATGTGCTGGTCTGGCGGGTCGGCTGAGCGAGCAGTCGGTGAACGCGTCCGGCGCGATCCAAACGCGCCCGGCATTGTTGCAGGCACCAAGGCGCAGCCTTTGCCCGGTTGAGGTCAGGTTTCGCAGTGCGGCGCGGATCGCGCGGCCACAGAACTCTCAGGAGGCGAAAAAGAAAAAATTCCACAAAAATTCTCGAACAGCTGGGGAGAATGCCGACGCGCAGTGTCTTTGGGGCAACCCACCGAGAGGACCTGTATGCGAAACTCACCTTGCTGCGCAAAATTGGGGCGCGGCCCATTCCTCACTAAGTCATTCCTTGCCCTGGCAGCCAGTTCCCTCGTCCTCATAGGTTATTCCGTTCCCGTCAGCGCAAATTCGAGCGCGGCGCCGATCGCCGCTTCTGTTGATTTGGCTCAATACCGCGGCAAGGTCGTCTACCTCGACTTCTGGGCATCATGGTGCGCGCCGTGTAAATTATCGTTCCGATTCATGAATTCATTGCGTTCGTTCTATGGCCCGAACGATTTGGTGATCGTTACGGTCAACATGGATCATGATCGGCGGGCTGCGGAGGAATTCCTGCGGGAGACCAACAGCACGCTTGCGGTGGCCTATGACCCGCAAGGCAGGTTGGCCGCGCGCTACAAGGTCAGCGCTATGCCAACCTCGGTCCTGATCGGTCGTGACGGTCGGGTGCGCTACGTTCACCGCGGATATTTCGACACCAAAGCCGCCGAATACCAGCAGCACGTCAATGCGCTGGTTTCCGAACACTCCTGATCGGCAAGGATAATTCTCATGATCAAATTGGTCGGCGCGGCCACCTGCCTCGCGCTGCTTTCCGGATGCGTAGGGGTTCACCCTTGGCAACGCGACCTGCTTGCGCGCAATGCCATGCAATTGAACGCTTATCCACGCGTCATTGCCTTCCGCGAGCACATCTATTTCAGCAAAGAAGCCGCAAGCGGCGGCCGCAGCTTCGATGGCGGAGGATGCGGATGCAACTGAAACCCGCCAAGCCGGGGCATCTTGCCGCCGGCCTCAGCCTTCTGACCGCCGCGCTTCTGGCCTCGACCAGCGCAGAGGCGCAGGACAGCCAGGCCCACGGCCTGATGCAGGAAGACGCGGCAGCACCCGGTACGACCACCGTCGACAGCGCCGTCCTCTTCTATAAGGAAAGCGGTGGCCGGGTACAGGCGATCGAACCGACGACGGAAATCACAATAAACCGCCTCAATGGTGATACGCTGACCGCATCGTTCACCTTCGATTCCTTGACCGGGGCAACGCCTACCGGGGCAACGCCGTGGTCACAGCCGCAGACATTTACGACATTGATCCCGGCACCAAGCCATCAGGTAGCCAGCACCAGCGCCTCCGGCAACCGCACCATCGTGACCGTACCAGGCACGGGCCTTGTGCAGAGCAGCTATTCGGTGCCGGCGAATAGCCTGCCGGTCGACAGCGGGTTCCACGATCGACGTTATGCCGGATCGCTCGGCTACAGCCTGCTGATGGATCCCGATACGCGTTTGAAATTCGGAGGCGCGTTGTCATTCGAGCGTGACTATGCCTCTTATTCGGGGAACGTTGGGATTTCTCGGGATCTGTTCAACAAGAACACGACGCTCTCTCTTGCGGCTAATTTCGAGTATGATCAGTCCAAGCCGTACTATGGCACGCCTACGCCCTTCGAGAATTACGCTGGGCAAATTACGGGAGGCCACGACCACAAGACGGTGGTCAGTCTGGTTGGAGGGATCACACAAACCGTCACGCGATTCTGGCTTACCCAGCTGAATTACAGTTTCGGCAGCAACCGTGGATATCAGGCAGATCCATACAAGATTTTGACCGTCGTAGATGCTGCCTCCGGTGCTCCTCAATCATATCTTTATGAAAGTCGACCACGTAGCCGAACGCGGCAGAGCGTTTACTGGGGAAACAAGATACAGATCGGACCTACGGTCGCAGATGTTTCACTACGATACTATCATGACAATTGGGGAATCAAATCTATTACAATAGATGCTTCTGAGCAGGTGCCCTTCGGTCGCAATTTCTATGTCGAGCCGCTTTTCCGCTACTACCATCAGAGCGCAGTAAACTTTTTCCGCTACTATCTCGTCAGCAACGCGGCGCTGCCGCAATACGCAAGCGCGGACAGCAGATTATCGCGCTTCAACGCAACAACTATCGGCATCAAGGCCGGCGTGCGTCTTCTTCCTGACACGGAACTCTACGTCGATGTCGAGAGATATCGCCAAACCGGCGCTCATAACGATCCGACGGCACCAGGTGCGTTGGCGTCGATGGACCTGTTCTCGGGGGTGCACGCGCTTTCGGCGATGACAGGCTTCCGGTTCAAGTTCCAATGATGGCGGTCGAAACGATAGCTGAAGATTCTAGCGCGTGGCGGCTGCCGCCTTCCCGTACTGGGGCGACGAGCAAGCGCCGTGAGATCTACAGCTATCGTTTTGCGGCCATGGGCTCGCCATGTGAGGTGCAAGTCGACGACCCGGATCCCAGCCTCGGCGATCGGCTCGGGTGCGTTGCTGAAATGGAAGCGCTCCGGATCGAGCACAAGTTCAGCCGCTATCGTGCCGATAGCGTGGTTGGAAGGATCAATGGCTCGCGCGGGAACGCTATAGCCTTGGACGAAGAGAGCGCCGCCTTGCTCGACTATGCCCAGGCCTGCTGGGAAATGAGTGGCGGACTGTTTGATATTACGTCCGGCATTCTGCGGAGAGCCTGGACCTTCGACGGCTCGGATCGGCTGCCGGAGCCATCGCTTGTGAACCGGCTGCTGCCCCATGTCGGCTGGCACAAGGTCCGCTGGCAGCGGCCGAACCTTGTCCTGCCGGAGGGCATGGAGATCGACCTCGGCGGCATCGGCAAGGAATATGCCGTCGACATGGCAATCGCCAGAATTCGTGCCGAAAGCGATGTGCCGGTACTAGTCAACTTCGGTGGCGATCTCGCCGTTACCGGCGCACGTGTCGGCGGCGGACGCTGGCGTGTCCTCATTGACGCTATGGACGAAGGAGACGGCAAAGCCGCCTGGCTGGAGATCGTGAGCGGCGCCATCACGACCAGCGGCGATGCCCGTCGCTATGTCATGCGCGATGGGGTCCGTTACGGCCACATCCTGGATCCAACAACCGGCTATCCAGTTGTTGGAGCCCCGCGCTCGGTCACGGTCGCGGCGCCTACCTGCGTCGAGGCGGGTATCATTTCCACTCTCGCCATGCTGCGCGGTCGCGAGGCAGAACGCTTTTTGAAGGGGGAACAGATTCCGGCATGGGTGACACGCTGATGTGGGAGCAGCTCTCTCGAGCCAACAGACTGAAGACAAGAGCGATAAAGGAACTGCTCGTCCTCATCCTCGCGATCTCGGGCTGGTCGTTTACCGGCACCGCCAATGCTCAAGAGGCCATCCCGCAACTCGCTGCACATCTCCTGGTCGCTTCGGATCAGCCTGCGCCTGGTTCAACCGTCACTATGGCGATCGAAGTTCATCCGGGAGCAGGCTGGCACATCTATTGGCAGAACCCGGGCGACAGCGGCTATCCGCCCCGCGTGAGTTGGGTCGTCCCCAGCGGCTTTCGCGTTGATCCGCTACAACATCCGGCTCCTGTGCGAACGGTCGTCGGCGGCATCGCCATGAATGTGCATGAGGGTGACACGACGCTCTTGACCGCCCTCCACGTCCCTTCGACTATTCAAAGGGGTGACGCGATCCACATCGGGGGCTCGGCCGATTTCCTAGTTTGCTCACGCGACATGTGCGTGCCGCAGTCCCTCGATCTCTCCAGCAATCTGACGGTTGGAAGTGGCGCCCCGAACCCTGCAGCGCTGCAACCTATCGCATTCGCCAAAGCGTCGATTCCTCAGGAATTGACAGGCGATATTCCCTTCGCCGTTACCGCTCGTCATATCGCATTTGTGCTGCCGGATTCGATCCTGTCGAACACTGGCTCGATCGTTCTCTTCTCGGCCGACCCGGACTCCGGCGTGCCCGGCTCGGCAAGCATTGTCTCCCATGATCGTGGGATGGCGAGGATTTCTGTCGAGCTCGGCTCGCTGAAGCCCGCGCGTGACCACGCCTTCGTTGTTGTCGTAAGCCGGGGCGACGGATCTTCGATGGCCTGGCGCTTCCACGCCGTGCAGGCAGCGCCAGCCAATGGGATCGCTGATCGTGCGCAGCAGTCCGTTCACAGGCCTGTCTGGCTTGCGCTCGGCGCGATGGGAGGCGCGATCCTTGGCGGCCTGCTGTTGAATTTCATGCCTTGCGTATTTCCGATCCTCAGCCTCAAGGCGATGACTCTCGTTCGGTCCGGTGCCGATGCCAGCGAAGCTCGGGCGGAAGCGATCGGCTATCTGGTCGGCGCGGTCGTCGTCATGGTCGTGCTGGGCGGAGTGGTCCTGGTCTTGCGCGCCGCCGGCGAAGCCGTTGGTTGGGCGTTCCAGTTGCAGGATCCGCGGGTAATCGGGCTGTTGCTTCTGTTGGTGACCGCGATCGCCATGAACCTTGCGGGGTTGTTCGAGCTTCCGGTCCCGGCGATCGGATCTACGGCGCGGCGTGGCTTGGCAGGTGGCATCGGGACGGGTGCGCTGGCGGCTTTCATCGCGACGCCATGCACGGGGCCTTTCATGGCCGGCGCCCTGGGCACGGCGCTGATGCTTCCGGCTCTGCCGGCGCTGGCCGTGTTCGCGGGCCTTGGTCTGGGACTGTCGTTACCCTTTCTCTTGATCGGATTCTGGGAACCTGCGCGACGCAGACTCCCACGCCCGGGCCAATGGATGGTCACGCTTCGCCGGGCACTGGCCATCCCGATGCTTGCAACGGCCTTGGGGTTGACCTGGCTGCTCGGTCAGCAAGGCGGTGTGGTGGTCATGACCCAAGGCCTGGCCTTGGCGCTTACGCTCGGTCTGGCGCTCTGGTGGTGGGGCTTGCGGCAGGCGAGGGGGCGCGGCATTCGGTCGCCATTGATAGCCGCGCTGCTTATTGCGGCCTTGCCGGGGATGCTCATATCCCCTTCGACGAACAGCAGTGTGCTCGCAGCCACTTCGGATGGTGTGATGCCTTATCGCCCCGACACGTTCGCCGGTCTGCGTCGCCGTCATCGTCCGATCCTGCTTTATGCCACTGCCCAATGGTGCCTCACATGCAAGGTCAACGAGCTCAGCAGCCTCGATCCCGCGCGCGCAGCCTTTCGCAAATCCGGCGCCGTGATGATGGAGGCCGACTGGACGCATAACGATCCTGAGGTGACACGCCTGCTTACCCAGAATGGCCGAGCAGGTGTCCCTCTTTATATCTGGTATCCAGCCGCTGGATCGCCACGCTTGCTACCGCAGGTTTTGACCCCAGCGTTGGTATTGGGCCTCCTCGGCCCGAACATATGAGCATGGGTGCCGCACGACGTCAGAGCTACGGCGTAACGGGGCATTCTCAGTAGATTCCCGGAGGCACTATCGACGCAACGTGTCAACGGGAACCAGGCCATCGCCAAGACCCCTTCTTGGCGGTGGCCTGGCGTGGTCAGAAGTTTGCAGTCAGGCCGAATGATATCTGCAAGGGGCGCTGTGGAGTGAACTGTGGGCCGCTTGAAAATCTCAAAGGATTGCCGAACGCGAAACTGTCGGATGCGCGGTTCAGAAAATTGTCTATGCCGATGCTGAAGCTATAGCTGCGCCAAACTGCGTTTGCCTCTAGCCGGCTCTCGAGCAGGTTTCCCATTGGGCGATCGAGGGTGGGATCGAAGCTCAAGTGCATGGGGCCGAGATAGCGTAATTTCGCCCGGATCGTTGTCGTCGCGGGACCCAGCGTAAATGTATAGGCGAGAGCGCTACGCAACGTGAATTCAGGCACGACCGGAAGCCGCCGGTCGTCGAGTGCAAAGCCAAGGTTATTCCGGACAAGGTCGGCTTGCGTGAAGCTGGCCCCGGCCTCAAGCTTCCAGCGGGGTGAAATCGGCTGATTCAGTGATGCCTCGAAGCCCAATATCCGGGCGTTGCCTGCCGTTTCCGTGCTGATCAATCCGTCTGGACGCAGCATGTCAGACTGAAGGCTTTTCCACGTCGAATAATAGATGCCCACATCGAGTTGCCCACCACTAAGCAGATGCTCGCGCCAACCGCCTTCGACCGTCTTGAGCTCATCCCCTTTGAGGGCCTGCGGTCTGCCCTGGCTGTCGGTGCTGAGCACCCCTTGCCGAATAGCTGAGCCGTAGCGGATATAGAATAATCGTCCTGCCTGCGGCTCCCACGAAATAGACGTGCTCGGTGTGAAACCATCGCGCTGGCGTTCATCGCGGGCGATTTGACCCGGTGTTTCATCGGACTGCTTGACAACGCTGTGAAACAGCCGGCCGCCAATCTCGATCTTAAGCTTGTTCGAAAGCCGAAGGCCGATGTTGCCAAATAACCCAGTATCCGACGTCGTTCGGTCCTGCACATCGACGAGAAGCGAAGCAGCAGAAGTTGCGGAAAACAGGGTTTTGTCACGACTTTGGCTTGCATAGAGATGTGATAGGCCAATCAACCAATCGATCGATTTGATGCTTCCACTGAAGCGTGCCTCACTGTCCCAAGTGTGATAGAGGCGATCGTCGCTCAACCAGCTTGGATCCAAAAGACCGAAGCTCACCGCCCCCTGCGTGGCGTCGAATTTGTCTTTGACCTGATGCCAGGTCATTCCCGTGCTGAGGACGATGTCGACGTCACCCACATGCTTGGCGACGCGGGCTGAAAGGAAACTGATGTCGTTGTCGTGGGGCTCTGGTCGTTGCGTCGGCCGGCTGTACGCCCCGTCGCGGTATACGTACTGACTGTCGCGAGAATTGATCCATTGCCCGAACGCCGTGAGATCGACGAGCCAGCCATCGCCCGGCTCGATGCGAAGCCTACCCCGCAAGCCGCTGAGACGGGTCTCATTCGAGTCCTTCCGTGTCCCGGTATCAATCCAACCCGGTTCGCTGCTATAGTAGCCTACCAAACGGACGCCGGCCCGATCATGGATCACGGGCAGATTGGCGACCATCGATCCAGAATAGCCGAGTCCACCATTCCCAACAGCTTCTCCACTGCTAGAGGCCGTGACGGATGTTTCGTCGAGTTCCGGGCGTCGTGTGACGATATGATAGATGCCGCCTAGTGTGCCGGTGCCATATAATGACCCTTGCGGGCCTTTGAGGAGCTCGACCCGCGCGATATCTACCAGGCGAATGTCCGGGTCCGGCGCGGAATAGGTCAGCCGAGAGTCGTCGAACACGACTGCGACGGTCGATTGGCTATCGCCGTCGAAAGGACTGTCGGCGACGCCCCGCAGGAACATCCTGTTGCGACCCGGTCCCTGATTAGTCAGCGCGAGCCCTTCCGTTTGCTCGCTAATCCAGTGTGTGCCTATGCCCGGATCAAAACGGTGTGCTCGGTCGAAGTCGACAACGGACGCGGCCATGGGCAGGTCAGCAAGCAACTGCTCGCGTTTCACCCCGGTCACTACAATAGGCGCCACCTCGCTTACGGGCGGGGGTAATGAGGAAGCTGTGCGGAGCTTCGCGGCACGAGGCGGTCTACGCTCGATCCTCCACGCTGTCGTGCCGACGCGGCGCGCGACATAGTCGCTGCGAGAGAGGATGCGCGCCAGCGCTTCGTCCACAGTCATTCGGCCCCGGATTTGGGGTGTACGAATTATGGGGAGAGCGCCATCGGTTCCGAACGAAATGTCAGTTTCCCGGGAAAGCCTCGCCAGCGCTTCAGGCAGCGTCGTCGCTGGAAGATCGATCTCGCTCGCCGCCTGGCGAGGCTCAGCGCTCGCGCTCGTCAAGGCGATAGCCGCTACGATCGTGATGCAACTCCAGGCCCATGAGTTGGGAAAGATCGCGCAACGCCGCTTTACCATTACTGACGACGAGTGTCCCAGAGAAAAGCCGACCGCGAAGAGCCCGCCCAATTTCGACCTGGATGCCGGAATAGCGAGCCAAGTCAGCTATCACCAGCGACAATGGAGTTTCTTCATAGGTGATGCGGCCCTGGCGCCACTGCCCAACGGCATCGGTCGGAAGCTTGCTGACAGCCGCTCTGCCCCCTTCACCGTCAAAGAGCAGCGCGTCGCCCGAGTGCAGATGGACCGGCTGCGCCAGTGAGGACGACGAGACTTGCACCTCGCCTTCCGCCACCGCGACCCGCACTTGGCCATCGGTCGCCTGGACGTCGAACCGGGTTCCGATATCCGTGATCTCCACCTGACCAGCGGTGATCGCGAGCGCGCGCGCCGCGTTGTGCCTGATGTTAAACCAGGCACCGCCGGCAAGCTCGATCTTCTCGTCTCGTCCGCCCGTCACGACAAGCCGGCTGCGCGGTGCCAGCAAGACCGTCGACCCGTCCTCGAGCGCCACTTGCTCGGTCGAGCCGAATGTCTGGTATGTCGCCATCGGTGCCGACAGGAAATGCGGCGCGAAGAAGGCGATAAGCGAAGCCGCGGCAGCGGCGGTGAGCCCGGCGCTCCATTTCAGCGGTCTGCGCCAGCGGCCCGCTTGACGAACATCGTGCTCGTGCAAGTTATCGCGATGCTCTTCGACCAGCGAATCCGCCAAAGCGATCTGATCATAGGCGGACCGATGGCGTGGATCGGCCGCCAGCCACGTCATGAAGCCCTCCCAGTCCATATCGTCGCGGGACGTCTCGACATGCCATGCCGATGCCGCGTCGAATATCGATCTCGAGTTCCCTGTTTCGTCTTCCCGGATCATGGTCGTTCTTCCGTTCGCGGCTTCGCCGCGCTCGTTGTTCCCCGCTCTCGTGACACCTTCGGCGCGAAGTATCCGCGGTCTGCCAGTGCGTTTCGCAGATGCCTCATGGCCACGGCGAGGTGCTTTTCCACGCCGCTGCGGCTAATTCCCATGATGCGCCCGACTTCCCCTTGATCATGCCCATCGAGACGATGGAGCCGCAGTGCCCGCTGCGCGCCCGGCGGCAGCGCGTCGATCGCTGAACGAAGGATCTCCACTTCCTGTTGCCTCTCTATCTGCTCGTCAGCCAGAAGATCGGGATCGGACCTATCCTCGGGCGATCGCTCATCGCCGTCAGTTCGGAGCCAGCGCCGATCCCGCAACATTGTTCGATGACGGCAGCGTGTGTGATTAAGGACTAGGTTGTTCGCCATGCGGAACAGGTAAGCACGCGGATTGGCGATCGGGCCGATAGCGCGTGTCGACAGCCTGATCCACAATTCCTGCAATAGGTCCTTCGCCTCCTCGCTATCGCCGCAACGCGCGGCGAGAAAGCGCGCCAGATCGTGGCGGTGCAATTCGAAGACGCCTGCTAGCCCGCTGCCCACATCCTGTCCGCTATGCTGTTTCATGAGCCCTTCAACGCCAGCGATTTCAGCATCGCGTGAGGGCGAACAAGCCCTTCACGCCGCGCGCGATCGGTGCTGTCGCGACGTAAATCCCATCCCGCGCAAATCCCCCTGCTACCATCGGGGCGATGAGCGCTTCCTCATCGAAAAGGCGGTGATATACCCAAGCGCGGCGTCCCGACGAGTGAAGTGGCTCGGAAAGTCCGGCCAGGCGTGAGCGCCGCAGGCCTCCTCATACTTATGTTGGATCAGTTGAAACTCACTTCCGACCGACATGCTTGAATCCTTGGACTTGAGCCAAAGACACCACCCACCATTAGCCTCCACAGCGCAGCGAAGAAAATTTAATGGGGCCACCGTGGCAACCGGCGTTCGTGACCCGATACACATGGTGTTCAATGCGCGGGATAGGCCGTTGGTTATCGAGGCAGAGGCGCACATGTTCGGGTGCCTCCCCTGTATCGCATGACCCGCATCATGTTGGGATCAGCGTAAATCCTGGCCTCCATCCAATCGATCGCTCCCTGATCGTAGAGCCGATGGATCGTGCGCTGAGCGCCTGGCGTGCATCGCGGCTTCAAGGCGCAGGTTTGCACGCTGACCCTGCGGCGCTGGCCGCGGCGATCATGGATCGCACCGGCTATAGGGCAATGGCCCGTGACGAATTCGGGGCGGCGACGGTGCGCTGATTCCTCGACACGTCTGAGGATGTGGGGGACATCGCCACCATGCTGACGGTCGCGGTGGCGATCGGTTTCGGGTTCACCGACGTCATGCTGTATATCTTCGCCGCTGAGCATCTGCATCAATATGCCGTACTTCGCGCGCTGGGCGCGCCGCCGACGACATTGTGGCGGATGATTATAGCGCAGGCGGGGGTGGTGGGACTGCTCGGCACAGGTATCGGTCTTGGCCTATGTACTGTTGCCAGTGTTGCCGTCGGTTTGGCCGAATTGCCTTTTCGCCTGATGTGGTGGGTGCCGCTCGGTTGCGCTTTGCTCAATCTGCTCGCCTGCCTGGGCGCAGTATTCCTTAGGGTCAGGACCCATTGATGTGAGAGGCGCGCTGCGATTCAGGCTCTGCAAGGAGACTGACTGTGCCAACGGCCGCCCGTTGAGCTTCTTCATGACCGCCGGCCAGATCAGCGTTACATCGGTGCGGCGGCCTGATCGACGAACTCCCTCCACAGCCAACGATGCATCGTCGGAACCTTGGGCTGCTCCGCCCAGGGCGCAATCGCTGCTCGCCGACCGAGGCTATGATGCCGACTGGTTCAGGGGCGCGCTGGAGGAAAAAGGCATCAAGCCCCGAATCTCGGGCCGGAGATCGCGCAACGAGCCCATCAAATACGACAAACGCCGCTACCGGCGTCGCAACCGGATCGAGATCATGTTCGGCCGTCTGAAGGACTGGCGCCGCGTCGCCACCCGCTACGACCGCTGCCCAACCGCCTTCTTCTCGGCAATTGCGCTCGCTGCCACCGTCATCTTCCGGCTCTGATCGGTAAGTCCTGACCCTAGTTGGTTAGCAGCTCGATAAGCGCTGGCATGGCATCACCCCGAAGAGCGTAGCTTTTTCGCCCCGTCTCGATCGCCGACACGGCATATCCGTGATTCTCGAACGTCCGGCGAAGATGGTGAATATAGACTTTGATCGCGCGCCCGTCGTTCGAACAAAGGCCGGCCGCCCTCACTAATTCTTCCTGCGGGACGAAGATATCAGGCTCCTGCATCAACCGGAACAGGATTGCTGCCCCCGGACGGCCAGCCCGCTCGACGCGACCGCGGATGCGCTCAAGGATGAGGTCCTTCCACTTGTCCATGACGTTCCCGTCCGGTGTCAGCAGACCTTCTTGAAAGGAGGTGAGGAGATCGTTGGTCAGCCTCGCCGCGCTCGTGCCGACCTTTTCCCGGCTTACTTGCAGACCGCGCCGGCAGGAACCGCGCCCGCCTGACCTGCTCTCCAGCGTCTCGCTGATTTCCGCCAGCATGCGATGGGCTACCGAAATCGCCCTGTATGCGATGTCGAGCTGCTCCCGCAGATCGGGCGCAATCTCATTTCCAAGCAATTGTTCAATGCTCATGGTCAGGCGTCCGCTTTCCGAACCCGGATTGAACCCACGGGCCTGAAGCAGGCGATCCGGTGCCACAGCGGTCGCCCCGGTTGTGTCGCTCCGCCCAGAGGAGGACGGAGGCGAGGACAGCTAACGACATGATCGCTTGCGCGAGAACGATGGCCGCCACCATGCGCCGCGGCCGAGAACGGGCATGGGTCAGGCAACCGCGATATGCCGCGAGGTCGGCCTGTACCAACGAGAGTGTCCGATTGATATCGAGGGTGCTATTCCGTGTCAGCTCGCCGATCCGATCGAGCTCGTCTCCCACAAGGATATGCACATCCCGTCGAAGCGCCGCGCGGGTTTCCACCGCATCGGCTTTGATTACACGCACCACCAATTCTTCGATCCGATCTTCCTTGACCCCGGCGGCGAGCAGCATGCGCCCGAGCCCTTCATAGGTTCCTTCGGCGAACATCTTCACAGCCCGCCCTCCGCTGCAGCCGCCGAGATCATTGCGCGCCGTGCCTCACGGCCGACCGCATCGCTCCACGGACGCTCGGGGCTATTGCTCTTTCGGTGCTTCTCGTCCGCTGATGATCCAGACCGGCGTCAGCGCCTTGTGGCAGACACCTCATGCCTCCACGCCCCCGGTCCGATGCGCCTCTCGCTGCGTCGCGTTTCCTCGAGAATTCAGACCGAAGAGAAGGTCGTCATAGCTGTCGCACAATGCGCTGCTCGTCGGAAGAAACCGACCGATCGCATGTCGCTGTCTCTCGCGATACCGCTCCCACCCCACGTCATGAGAGGATGTTGCTTCAATCAGGAGCGCTGCAGCTGTCTCGACGTCGTTGCCTGGATAGTAATATCCAAGATCGGCTACGAGCTGCGCGTTGTGGATTACGGGATATCCCAGCCAGCAAAACTCAAGATAGTGTTGCGCGAGCGCCAGACCCCATTGATGGGAGATCACTATGTCCGTGCTGCCCGCCAGAAAGGCGGGTGTCTCGACACGGCCGAGAAATCTCGTTTTGTCGCTTTTCACGATATCGAGTTGCTGCATGACGCTGGCGAACTCGGTATCGTCATAGATGAGGCTCTCGGCATTGGCCACTTGGAGACACGCGATCGCGCTTGGCCGCGCCCGATAGGCCTGCTCGGCCGCGAGGATCGGATAGAGACAGAAGCGAAGCACATCGTCATTCGGTTCAATGACTGAGAGCCTTCGCGGCCCGCCCCGCGGACGATATTCGCCCTTCTCCTCAAGCTGCGCAGCCGCGTTTTCGATCACCATCGGATCCCACACGAACGGCACGACCTTCGTCGTCCTTCCATACAGCGTCTGGAAGAAATGGAGACTCGTCTCGGCAACAGGCTGAGTTACCCAGATCTCATCATAGTCCTGATTGATGAATGTCGTGTGCCAGAGCGGCCGGCGAGAGATCGCAGCTTCGAGGCTTCGGACATAAGCCGGCTCACAACAGTAGCGAACAATACGAATTGCGAGCGCCTTCGCTCGCCGGGTCTGAATGGCCGAGAGCGGCGCGGCAAGTTCGATCAGGACGTCGAGATCGGCGCATCCCTCATCAAATGCCATTGTCGGGAACGGGAGGCCATCGGGCGTCAGCTGGTTGTCAGGGGATCCGTTCGCCGGCCTGATCAGGCGTACACTGTGTCCGAACCGCGAATTGGACAGCAGCTTCCCAAGAAAGATCGCGGTCTGATTGGTGCTCTTCGACAGGAGGCGCTCAGCGGCTGTGCCAGGCCCAATAGTGATACCGATGGACAGTCCCCGGCGCATGTCTGCTCGCGTTGCCACCTGGAGGCTAGCCTCCAATGGGCGACGACGCGCAGACGAACGGTGCCGGCCGAGGGCCCGGAAGGTGACGAGACATGGTGCGGTAGAGCGTGTGGGACCGCTCTGTGCTACCATGTCTCGCCTTCCCATGGTGCGACCCGAGGGAACCGGCGACGTGGAGATATGCCGGCTCGACGGAGGCGCACGGGAAAAGGATATCGTGCATTCCGGTCGATGCGGCAGAGCCTCGAATGGACAATTTACGGTTCAATGAAGCGCGCCCCAGATTTTCCAGATGACGACACCCCAGAAAAACAGGGCGAACGGGGCGCCGACCACAACGAGGAGCGGCAGAACGCTTGGCTCGCCGCCGTCATCCTGCTCGCCGCGGTAGAACAGCATCCGGTCGTATGGCTCGCCGGGGTGCGAGATGACGTTTGCTGGGAGGCCTTGCGCCTTGCTCTCCACTCCATTGAGCTCATCAAGATTCATGCGAGCGCCCTCCACAGCAGGACGAGGCCCCACCAGAGCAAGCCGCTCAGCGGCATGGCGATCAGGAAGCCCTTGGCAAACGGAGAGCCATCCTCGGGCCATTCCTCGACCGGAGCTTCAGGATCAGACGGCGCGACGACCCACCGGCTCGTGAACGACGCGCGAGCACCTTCAATCATACAGCTGCCCTCAGTTCTGAATTATATGTGGGAAGGGGTTCCGCGACGGCGGATCTCGGGCGGCTCAGCGATGGCGCCCCCCACAAATATCCCTGTTGCCAATCGCAACCGGCTTCGAACGCCAGTTCCGATTGCGCTTCGGTTTCCACGCCTTCCGCGATGATCGTTGCGCCAAGCGCGCCGGCCAGGCCAACGAGGCGCTTGAAAAGCTCGCGCTGACGCGCGCCTTGGGTCGCACAGCGCAGGAAGACCTTGTCGATCTTCACGAATTGCGGAGACAGCGCCATCAGGTGGCGCACCGATGCAAAGCCACATCCGAAATCGTCGAGGGCAAACCGGCACCCAAGCCCGCGCATGCGGTCGATGAACTTCACCGCGCTGGTCATGCAGCGGATCGGCGACGTCTCGGTGAGCTCAATGATCAGCCGGCTCGCAAGGTCGGGCCGTCCGGCCAATCGCGCCTCGACCTCGTCCCAGAGAAAATCGAGTTCCGCGCTTCGAGCCGATACGTTGACGGCCAGCACGATGTCGCTCGTGAGCTGATCAAGTTCATCGATCGCGCGCGAAACCACATGATGATCGACAAAGCGCGCATAACCCAGGCGCTCGATGGCTTCCATCTGCTCCCCAAGCGCGTTCACCTGGCCACTTGCCGTGATCTCGCGAAGCAGACCTTCCCAGTAGAGAATCTTCGCGGGTTGAAACGCGCTGCGGATCGGCTGCCAGGCCAGAACCGGCCCCGCCTGTCCGCTTTCCATCGCCTCGAGGATCGGAGCGGCGGCGGCCATGTCCCGACGATATTGCTCCGCCCAGCTTGCCGAGGCCTCGCACCGGTCTCCCGAGAACCGCACGCTGACAGCGTCGAGCACCCGAGCTCCGCCAAGTCCCGCTTCGACCGAGACGATGTCTTCCGCGCTAAGGACTGGAAAGATCTTGGACCCGGCCGCGTCTATCGCCTGAAGCGACAGCGACCGGCACAAGAGCCTCAGCCACTTCATGCATTCTTCAGTCGTCGCGTGGGAATGCGATGCCTGCATCCATATCAGGCACTCAATCGCTCCATCGGCCCCCAGGTCGATGACAGCATCCGCCCCCAATCCTGCGGCAACCGCCTTCCAGACCTCGTCGACGACCAGTTGCGCAGCCTCGCGGCCATAGGCGTGTCGGATCTGGCTGAAATTCTCCAGCCGGAGCGTGAAACTCAACGCAGCACTGTCGAGCGCGCGGGCTTTGGGCAAAGGCAAATAGTGGATGTTGCCATCCACCATGACCTCCGTCCTTAACCCGGCTTCGCCCATCGCCCCACCTCAGAGTTCCTGCCAAGGCTCCGCACGATGCGGCTCTATGGCTGTATTGGTGCGAGACTTGCGCGGACACAGCGAAGCAGTTCCATGAAAAGGATAAATATCCTTTTCATGTTTCATGGAAACTTAAATATTTCAGTTCAAAGGAACTGTTATACTGTTCCTTGTTTATTCAAGCTATGGTTGTTCTCTTCGCTTGCGCCTGCATTCGGTTCACGAGTCTTGCAAATCGATCTATGAACCAAATGCAGCGACATAGGCGGAAATTTGGGATCAAGGTGAAACCAAAATGGTGCCAGACTGGCGGTTATGGCGCGCAGTTTTTCTATAACGGTGCTTCAAATCGTCAGGGAGCCGACGCCCATTGCCTGACGGATTCCGATCCTTTAGGACAAGCACGCAAACAGGACCCCGCAGGAAAGGCCGTTCTACTGAGAGAAGGTGTCGACATCGGTTCTGAAGGAACGGCGGCGGCCAAGGCCCCGCAGCAAGGACTGCTTCATGAGGTGAAGCAGCCCCTCAATGTGATACGCCTGGCCACGGACAATATCCGCGTCCGCATCCTCCCTCTTCTCGACCAAAGTGACGGGGAATATCTCAAGGCGAAGCTCGATCGGATCGAGCGCCAGGTGCTCAAGGCGGTGGAACTCACGGAGCGGGCTCCGCAACCTCTCCAGCCGTTGAACACCGTGCCGGCCGATACCCCACCTCCGCAATGACGGTCGGCCCTGGGACCGGGGGCCTGTTCAATCTGGCGCTATCAGCGACCTGAGCTCACGCACATCGACAGGCTTCCTCATCACCGGCGGCGGCGCGCCCGTGAATCCGGCCATGTCGACCTCTCCTGGCGAACTGCCTGTGAGCAGGACGACAAACCTACCCTCGCGATGCCATTCCTGGGCGACTTCGAGGCCATTCTCCTGCCCAAGCGCAAGATCTACCAGCGCCACATCGAACTCCTGCTCGGCAGCGCGGGCGCGCGCGCTCGACAGGTCGTGCGCCACTCTCACGGTCATATCGTAGGATTCGAGCAACTCCGCGAGTTCCTCCGCGCAGTCGATGTCATCCTCGATCACCAGCACATTGGGACGTCTCTCGTTCATGCTATCCCTTCAATCGCTTCCAATCCGCATGATCGTGTCGACCGACCCAAGCAGGTCCCTGTAATCCACCGGCTTCACGAAATAGGCGGCGGCGCCTTGCGCCGTGCCGGCTCTGACGACCTCGGGATCTCCAAAAGCAGACAGGAAAATTGCGGGCACTTCGCTCCGCTCTTCGGGGAGCTGGCGCACACGGTTGAGAAGCTCGATTCCGCCCATGCCTGGCAGCTGAATATCGCATATGATCAGATCAAACCGCTCGGCGCTGAACAAAGCGAGCGCCGCATGGCCGTCGCGGCATCCCTCGACACGATAGCCGTGATCGCTCAACTCAAGAACGAGATCGTCAAGAAGATCCGCCTGATCCTCGACGCAAAGAATCCGGCGCGACGCCCTCATGCGGCCAAGTCTCCTTCGCGCAAAGCAATCGGGAGTGTGATACGCACGGTTGTCCCTGTCTCGTCCGACGCCAGCGTGAGATCGCCTCCGGCCGACATCATCAGCTTACGCGCGATGTAAAGGCCCATGCCGGTCCCCTCGATACCGGTCGAATTCCTGCCCCGGTAAAAGCGCTGCCCGATGAAGGCCAACTCGGCGCCGGGGATCCCCGGGCCTTTGTCGACCACCGTCACATGCACCGCCTCGCCATCAGGATGGACGCCGATGGTGATCCGGCCATCTTCTATCGAATAGCGCACGCAGTTGTCGAGGACCGCACTCAACGCGATCGGGAAAGCAGGGCCGTCGGAGATGAAAAGCTGCTCGGTTGCGAGTTCCAGGCCGAGGCGCTCCTGCGGAATATGCGAGGCGGCCACCTCACGGACGAGCAAGTTCGCATCGATGACCCCTCGCTGGTCACGCGGAGATGATGCAATGTCCACGGCGGCGTTATCGACAAGACGACTCAACAGATTCGAAATGGTCTGCACCGAACTGCGCAGCCTTCCGGCACGCTTGCGCAGATCCGCCGCGCTCATCGCTTCCGCCTTCCGATCGATGATCTGCGCCCCGCTATCGATCACCGACAGCGGGGTACGAAGTTCATGAGACATGATCCTCACGAACCGCACCTGCTCCTCATTCGCAGCACGTTGCCGCATCAGGGCAAGGCTCACCGTCCTCTGCTGCGTCCGGATGCTTTCGTTCGCAGCGCCCAGTCGCTTGCCGGTCTCGACAAGCCGATGCCCGAGGGTATCGAGCTCCTCGACCTCGGACCCTTCGAATGTCTGCCGATAGTCTCCGGTCCCGATCCTCTGAAAGAGCGCGGAAATCTGGTCAAGCGGCGCGGCGATCCTGGCGCTCATCCGGCTCGCGCGGCGGTTGAGGAACATGAAGAAGAGCACATAGAAGAAAAAGAGCGCCGCGAGCATGACGAGGCCCACGGTCTCGAACTTCTGACGCAGCGCGTCTGCCTTGGCGTGAATGCGGGCAGTCGGCGCTATGACGACAAGCCGCCAGTCGGGACCTGCAATCCGAGCAAAGCTCGCGAGATGCGGAGCGCCGGCGAAAGTGAACTCCGTAACCCCATCCGGCGATCTCCCCATGGCAGCCACGAGGGTTTTCATGTCGGCACGCTTGCGGAGGTTGAACTGATCCGGCTTGAAGGTGTCTGACCGGATCGCCTGCGCATAATGATGATCGGTCAGTTCCTTGAGGCCAAAATCCCGTTCGCCAGCTGGCGGCAGGGCGATGATCCCCCCTTTGCGATCGACGAGGAGCGCGTAGGCATCCCAGGGGAGATGAAGGTCCAGAAGGCGGTTGACGACGGTATCGAGTGTCAGATCGATGCCGGCTACGCCTTCAAGTGAGTTGCCCTCCCAGACCGGCACGATCGAGGATACCATCCAGCCATGGCCGGCAGGATCGACATAGGCATCTGTCCAGACCGGTACGCGACGCGGATTGTGGGCGGCATCAGCCTCGTAGTAGAAATTGTACGTCGGGATGGCCATCCGCCTGGGATACTGTCGGATGACGTCCACATAGGGATAAATCAGATTGTAGCTGTCATGCGAGTTGAAATAGATCGAGCTGATGGAGGTATCGCTTCGCGCGATATCGATCATGATTGGTTCGAGCGCAGCCAGCTTCCAGACCTTGGCGATTTCCTTTGGGCCGATCGGCCGTACATTGCTATAGAAGCCTGCCGTCGTGCCGATGTCACGCTTCGTGTAGAATGCGCCATCGCTCGAAAACCCGTAGCGCGCCTTGTCTTCCGCCGTCGGCTCGAAGCTGCCATTGAGCGCCCGCTGCGTCAGGAGGGCAAAGGTCTTTGTCCGCCGCGATACGTCGGCGAGGCTCGTGTCGATGGTCTGCGCCTCGCGCCGTGCTACGTCGGAAAGATAGTCGTGCGACAGACTGTTCAGCTCGGCAATATTCTGGCGATAAATGATGAGATTGCTCACCCAGTAGACGGCGAGGAAACTGAGTTCGATGACAAGAAGCGGAATGATCGCCGATCGCATGTACGACCGCCACAACCACCTACGCAGGGGGACTTTTGCAGCTTCGCCGGGAGCGCCGCTATGACGCTCTTTGGCAACACCCCCATCTTCGCCTGACCGATGGCTGCGCAGGAACCGAAGGAATCTCACAGGGATGGCGCGACTGAAAACCAATTTTCCTTACCTGGAACAAAATGCCCTCGATGCCTTCGCGCTTCTAGGGACTCCGCTTTACATCTACAGTTTCGAAACACAAAGAATCTGCTGGGCCAATCACCTGGCCCTGGCCTTCTGGGATTCTCCTTCTGCAAAGGAGCTCCTGAACCGCCCCATGACGCCCTATAGCGATTCAACGCGCATCCGCCTCAGCGATTATCAAGACGCCTTCGCCAGGGGCGAAATACGGCACGAGAGCTGGACCTTTTATCCAAAAGGAAAAGCGACCTCGGCCATGTGCCGCTGCAGCGGCGTCAGCCTCCTTGGCCATGGTCACGCCATGCTGGTCGAGATTGAAAACACGCTCGCCACCGAGTTGCCCTTCGCTGACCTGCGCTCGCTCGAGGCACTGCGCCACACCCCGCTCATGATCTCCCTCTTCTCCGAGGAGGGCTTTCTCCTCACCCAGAACCCCGCCGCAACAGCGTGTTTTGGCGGACTCCTCCACGGGCTCGGGGAAAGGGCGGACGCCTTTGGAAAGCTCTTCGCCGAGCAAGATGCTGCGCGATCGATTCTCAAGGAGGCGCGCCAGGTCGGGGCCGTGCGCACGACAGCGGTGATGGCACTTGAAGGTTCGCCCGTTCACTCTCTTCAGGTCTCGCTCGTCAGCGACCCGGTTACCGGCCAGAACGCCGTCCTCGTCTCGCAGGAAGATATCTCGCATCTCCTCGAGATGTCCCGCCAGCTTGCCGCGAGCGAATATGCCCTCGACGCCGTTCTAAACCTCAATCTTACCCCCGCTCTCGTCCTCTCTGAAGCCGACGGCCGCGTGCTCAAAGCCAACGTGTCCGCCAGCCGGCTTCTTGGTGAGGGCCGTGAGGAGCCTGACGGCCCCGAAGCGATCTTCGAAAAGACGCAGGACTATGCACGGCTCCGCTCGATGGTGCTCGCGAGCGGAACCGGGGCGCTTCCGACCCGAGTCAGGCTCCATGACGGCCGCACCTCTTGGTTCCATATTTCCGGGGCCAGGATCCGCTACGAGCGCAATGACGCGATCGTTATCCTGATGACCGACGTCGATGACGTGTACCAGACAACCGCTGATCTCGAGGCCGCCCTATCGAGCGAGCGGCGTGTCAGCGATATGCAGCGGCGCTTCCTCGCCATCGCGTCGCACGAATTCCGCACACCCCTCGCGATCATCGACAGCGCCGCACAGCGGCTTGAGCGTCGCGCGGAAGAGAAGACGCCCGAGCAGATCCGGGCGCGCGCCGCGCGCATCCGCAGCACCATCAAGAACCTGCTTCATCTTCTGGACAATACGGTCGAGCGTGTCCGTCTCGACCAGGGGGAGATGGGCTATGCACCCGAGCATGGCGATCTCGCGGCCGTCATTCGCCGAGTGATTGACAGCTTCTCGGAGAAGGATCCGCAGATCGCCTTCCGCTTGGATGTCGCCGACCTGCCGCCCGTCGCGTTCGATACGATGCTCATGGAACAGCTGATGAGGAACGTCATCTCCAACGCGATCAAATATTCCGAGGGGCAAACAAAGATCGAGATAGCCATCACCGCGCCAGCGGACTCGGTGCAGATCGAAATCCGCGATCACGGTATCGGCATCCCTGTTCCGGAGCGCGACAGGGTGTTCAAGGCCTATGCGCGTGCGTCAAATGCCGAAGGGATCGAGGGAACCGGTCTTGGTCTCTCGATCGTCCATCATATCGTCGACCTCCATGGCGGGACGGTTGGAATCGTTAACACCGAAGGTAAAGGCACCACGATCAGGATCGACCTTCCTCAGCGCCGCGAGACCGACCTCGAAGGACGCTAGCGTTCAACAATCGATCCATTTTGGCACCATTGGGATTGTCACCGACCGCAATCTCCGGCGGCCAAAGAGCAAGTCCGGCAGTATTTCCGACCGCGATGCTGCTCATTTTAGCGCTCGATTCGGCCTTCTTTTCGCTGCGCTTCCCGATCAGCCGACCGGCACCCCCTGTTTCCGCCAGAGGGCCGCGAGATAGCCTCTCATCGCCTCCAGCGTTTCGTCTTCCAGCTGCAGGAGCGTCCGACGCTTGTCGAGAGGGTCCTGCCAACGGCGAACGAGACCGGCCGCGACAAGCTGGCGGACATAGCGAAGGGCCGTGGTAAAGGGCACTTGCGCCGCGGCACAGACGCTCGACGGCGGCACCGGCCGTCCTTTGAGCCCCGCCGACGTCAAATCGAGGAGAATCTCCCAGGCGGGATCGGCGAAAAGCGCGGAATCCAGGAAGTCGGATCGGCTCTGCCGCGTCTTGACGATGGACCGCACAAAGGCCTGCAGTTCCTCGGGCGTCGGATCCCGGCCCTCACGGCTGTCACTCGGTTGCGGAATCTCCACGGGGCGGCCAGCGCCGGTGCGGGCGAGCGCCGCCATCAGGTTGAATTGCCCGACCAGCTGCATCCAGCGGGTCGAAGCCCGCCGAAGCGCGCCGGAAAGCGTCTCCCGCCCCACCGGTTTTGTCAGGAAATCAATGGCATTCGAGCGCATGGCCTGGACGACATTTTCAAGCGAGCCGTCCCCCGTGACGATGATCGCGACGAGGGGACGGGCCGCGACAAAACGCGCGGACAGCTCTTCCAGCAACGTAAGGCCATCCATCAAAGGCATGCGCAAATCTGCCAGAACAATGCCGATCCTGGGATCTTCAGCGATCATGCGCAACGCCGATCCTGGCGTCTCAGCCTTTTGACAAATATAGCCTAGGGCTTCGATCATCTCGGCATATTCGTCCAGGCACTCGATATCATCGTCGACGATAAGAACGGTGCATTGGCCCGAATTCGGAAGCTGGAGCGGATTGTCAAAATGAAGATCGCTCACGGTCATTGATCCATCGCTCCCCGGCCGCTCACTTGCCGCCATAATCACACTATTTCCGCCTCTATTGCCGGGGATCAAAGAGCGCCCAAGAAAAATTGGTACATGAATGGCGGCGCTTTCGTCGCTAATTTGCCTGACCATATTCACGTAGATCGCCTTTCTCTCTCTCGGTCCGCGCGGCGTTACGCTTCTGAAAGATCCGCGCAAAGAAAGAACTGCAAATGATATTACTAATTATAACTGAACATTAATTATAATCGAGAAAGGTAACCCGCAACGATTAATCAAAAATTTGCTAGTTTTCGTGGGGTGGTGTGAAAGATGACGGTAAAGCTTTAACCGAGCGTATCGGGCCGCATTCTAATTTAATGCCCATAGCTACCACCACACTTGCGACCGGATCGATGTCTTTCTTATTCTGAGCCTGCTTCTTTCCTCAGATAAGAATGTGTCTGTCTCCGCCCTTGACCTGATGGCAATACTCGGGGACGGTTCTACCCCGCGCAATCCCCGTGGTTCGACGACAACAGATCAATCCCACAGATCAGCTTCTCCCCAAAGCATGGCCTGGCCTGTGCGCCGGATCGCAAATACGTCGCGGTGATAGCTGGTAAAGTTTATACTACATCGACGTTAACCGCCTTGTCCAGAATTTATTCGGCAGTATTATTGATGAATTCAGCCAGAAGGTTTGGCCGCAATGTCGCTTTCAAGTCGTCTAATCAGGCCGAAGGAAACACTTTTATTCAAGAATGCGCTAACATAAATGCAAGCCTATACTACAGAATGTAACCATTTGCTTGTGATTACTTAATCTGAAATGTCCCCGGTATTTGAGCGTTCAATCCTGGGGCCTATATGAGAAACGTTACCCGCCTTCGCATGTCCTCCTCCGTTATTGCCACGGGCATCATGCTCCTGTCCGGCACGGCTTATGCCGACCCGACGACCGTGGTTGATGGCGGCGCAAGCAACGGGGCGATCATTACCTCAAATCAAACGACGAACGTTGGAAGCAGCGGTAGTCAGACGGTCTACACCGACTTCAGGACCGAAGGGGGTGCCGGCAGCGGTGGCGGCGGTGGCCTTGGCGGCGTTTTCTTCATCGACACGGGAAGCACGCTCAATCTGAACAATGTGAGCCTGGTCGGCAACACGGCGAAGGGTGGGACCGGCGGCGGGATCACCGTAGTTTCGGCGTCGGGCAAGGCGCTCTCCCTCACTGCGGCGAGTGCCGACGCCACCGCAACCCCGGTCATCGCGCCGACCATCGCGGCAACCTACGCCAACGGTCAGATTCAGATCACGGGGATGACCTTGTCCTCGGCCAACAGCCTGATCGGCGCCGGTGCCGGCGTCGCCATCTCTGGCTCGTCAGTGGGGGCAACGATCTCGTCCGTCACGACAAACGGCTCGGGGCAGACCCTCACTTTCTCCCAGCCCTATGTGCTGCCCTCGACCGCGATCGCTGAAAGCTCCATTTCGGGGCTCTCGGGAACAAGCGTCAGCACCGTAAGCGTGACAGGAACCTATGGCGGCATGGACATCCGCCAGGGCATGGCAGTTTATGGCGACGGCGTTCCGAGCGGCACCACCGTGGCGTCGGTGACGTACGATTCCAATGGCCACGTCACGAGCTACACAACCTCCAATCCCATCACCCTCGCCGGAGCGGCCAATGGTGGCGGCAGTGGTGGCGTCGGCGGTGGCGGCGGCGGCGGTGGCGGCGGCGGGCCGTCCCCAGTATCGCAGTCCGTCTATCTCATCACGGCATCGCAGTTCGACGTCACGCGCTACGCGGCCTCGGCGTCGAGCCAGATGTCCAACGTCATCAACCCCATCGGGTCGGTCTCCGGCTTTTCCCCGGGTATGACGGTGACAGGGACGGGCATCCCCAGTGGCACGACCGTTCTGGCGGTCGACGCGACGACGGGCGCCATCACGCTCTCCAACGCCGTTGACCTCAATGCGGTGACCTCGCTCTCCGCAAGCTTCAACCCCCTCGTCTCGAACAATGGGAATGCCGTCCTCAAGGTGAACTCGGCGGCAGACCTCGTTGTCGGCCAGAGCGTGAGCGGCCAGGGCATCGCGAGCGGGACGACCATCACCGCCATAAACGGAAATCTCGTCACGCTCAGCAGCACGATATCGAGTTCGGGCACCGACGCCATCGCCAACGGCACGATGATCGTCTCCGCTAACCCGGTGCTTTCCGTCGACACATCGGGCCAGGCGATCAGCTTCTCCTCGACCGCGGGCCTCAAGGTGGGCGCGCTCGTGACCGGCGCCGGCATCCCCGACAACGCGGTGATCACGAGCATCGATCCCAACACCAAGGTCGTTCATTATCGCATCGACGCCGCCGCCGCCAACCTCGCGAAGGGCGGTTCCATGAACGGCCTTGTTTCGACCGGAACCGTCGGCAGCAACGGCGCCAACGGCTCGGCGGCAAGCTCGTTCAATTCCCAATGGGTCAATGGCGAGGGCCAGAACGGCACGAACGGCTATAACGCCGGCAACGGCAGCGGCGCCGCGGGCGGCAATGGAGGCACAGGCGGCACCGGCAGCAACGGCAGCACCTACAACTTCTCGCTCATTTCCCAGGCGACCTCCGGCCCGCTCCGCGTAACGCAGGCAGCAGGCCAGGTCGTTGCTGCCTTTTCAGGCCTCCAGTTCGCGCTTGGCACGTTCTTCATCGGAAAGCTCGCGACGGAAGTCACGCAGATGGTGAGCGACATCACCAACCTCGCGTCCTGGACGACCGATCTCAACAAGGGGCTTGTCGCGTTCGGCGGCACCGGCGGGCAAGGCGGTAGCGGCGGCAGGGGGTCGGATTTCTTCGGCGGCGGCGCCGGCGGTAGCGGCGGCGCAGGCGGTGCCGGGGCGCTCTCGATCACCGATGGCGGCGCCGGCGGCAATGGCGGTGCGGGCGGTGCGGGCGGCTTTGGCGCGGGCGGTGGCGCCGGCGGCGCGGGCGGCATTGGCGGCGCTAACGGGCAAAGCGTGAACGGTCAGGACGGAGCAGGGGGCGCTGCGGGCTTCGGCGGCGGCGTGGGTTCTTCCAACGGCAGTGGCGGCGGCGGCGGTTCGGGCTATGGCGGCGCCATCTTCGTGCGTAGCGGCGGTGCCCTCCATCTCACCGGCAATGGGCTCATCGCCGGAAACACGGTGCTCGGCGGCTCGAGCACGAATGGCGGTCAGTCGGGTAACGCGGTCGGCAGTGGCCTGTTCATCATGACCGGCGCCGACGTCGTCATCGCTCCCGGCACCGGCCACGTCATCACCGTGCTGGACACGATCGCCGATGATAGCCGCCTCAATCTCCCCGACAGTTCGATCGCCACCGGCTTTGGGGCCGGCGTGCACATCACAGGCGGCGGTACCGTCCAGTTCTTCGGCGCCAACACCTATTCCGGTACGACCTCGATCGAAGGCGGCACGCTGGAAGCCCAGGACGGAATCGGGATCAATACCAACAGCCATATCGACCTCGCCGGGTCAGGCACGATCGGGCAAGGCCTCGATAGCACAACTGCCGGCGTATTGCTGAGCACCGGGACGATCACCCGACGCCTGGGCTCGGGGTCGACGCAGCTTTCCTGGAGCGGAAGCGGCGGCTTCGCGGCGACGGCGGATGGGCTGACGCTCAACTTCGGCGGCAACCTCGCACGGCAATCCCTCGTCTGGGGGGTTAACAGCTTCGTTCCGGATGGAAGCACCCTCGTTTTCGGCTCCGACGCTTTGGACGCAACCGGTGCCGTCACCCTGCTCAACACGATCGACCTCAACGGCCTCACCGGACGCATCGCCGTCTTCAACAACATCGCGAGCAACAATGACTACGCCGTGCTTTCAGGCGCCGTCACGAATGGCAGGCTGCTGGTCAATGATGCCGGATATGCGGGCTCCCTCTTCCTGACCGCGCAGAACAGCCTCTCCGGCATTACGGTCAACGACGGCCTGGTATCCACCACGTTGAACGGGCAAGTCGGCCGGCTCATGAACGCCCAGAGCGGCGGCGACGTGACCGTAAACGGCGGCACGCTCCTGCTTGCCGGCGCCGAACATCTGACCAGCGTGGATGTCACCGCCGGCAGCCTCGTGACGCTTTCGACGATTACCGCGAACTCCGTCACAAACGCTTATGGCGGGCTGATCAGCTTCGGCGGTACGACCACGACCGACGATATCGACAATAGCGGGATGCTGCTGATCCACGGGTCGACCACCGCGCACGATGTCGTCAATCACAGTGATGGCGTCACTTCCTCCTCGGCGTCACTCGGCGCCCGATCGGTGCTGAATGACGGCACCTGGCTGCAATCCGCCTCGATCGACACCAGTCTCCAGTTCACCAATAATGGGCTGCTCGCCATCCTGGGCTCGGTCGATCCAAATACGAACGCGCAAGTGGCCGCGACGCGCACCATCACCACCGGCGGCTTCGCCGGCGGCGCGAGCGGCATTGTACAGCTCGGCGGCTCCACGGGGTTGCTCGCCAACACGCTCGTGATCGACCAGTCCGGCGACAGCATCTATGCCGGTAGCTTTACCGGCGCGGGTTCGCTCACCAAGCTGGGCGTCGGAACGCTGACCCTCACCGGTGCGAATGATTTCACAGGGGGGCTCGCCATCAGTGGCGGAACGCTCGACACGACGGGCGGAGGAACTCTGGCCGACACGCTTGCCGTCACCGTAGCGCCTGCGTCCACCTATATCGTCGGCACGGCCGATACGATCGGCTCGATCAGCAATGCCGGATCGGTCATCAGCAACGCAGACCTCGCCCTTGGCACGCTCGACAATAGCGGTACCGTCACGGTCAATGCGGGCTTCACCTCGGCTGGAAGGGTCACAAACACAGCCGACGGGACCATCTACCTCGCTTCGACCTCGACACCGGCCTTCGCCAGCCTCGCCAACAATGGCCTCATCACGGCCGATGCGCCGCTCACCATCGAGGGCGAGTATATCCAGAACGCCGGCAGCCTTTCCGCCAATGTCGGCCTCTCGTCAGGAACGCTCTCGGGGACCGGTGGCGCCATCCTTCTCGCCGACGCGAGCGTCCACTACGCCATCGATCAAAGTGCTGACGGCACCTATGCAGGCAGCCTCACCGGCGGCGTGGTCGATAAATCCGGACTTGGGAAACTGACCCTCAGCGGTGCGGCCGGAAGCTTCGCTCCGATCGTCTTCGACGTAATCGAAGGGCCTGCGGCCGCGGCATCGACGCACGTGTTCGGTTCGCAAATGATTGCGCATGTCGGCAGCGAGGGCGGCCTCGACCTTTCCGCCGATCAGGCGATCGCATTGCTCGACAATTACGGCATCGTTGCACTTCGGGCCGACCTGACAACCAGCGGACCAGTAATGAACAACGGCCTCATTGGCGTGATCGGGTCGACCGACGGCAATGGCACCGAGACGATGGCGGCGACCCGCACAATCGTCACCGCCGGCTTCAACGGCGGATCGACTGGGCTCGTCCAGCTCGGCGGCCTCACCGGCAATATGGCCAACAGCCTCGTCATCGATCAATCAGGCAACAGCAACTATGCCGGCAGCTTCACCGGCGCTGGCTCCCTCATCAAAACCGGGTCCGGCACTCTGACGCTGACCGGCGCGAGCAACTTCACCGGTGGCCTCGCGATCAATGGTGGTACGCTCGACACCACGGGCGGTGGCACGCTGGCAGACACACTCGCCGTCACCGTCGGTGCCGCCGGCACTTATACCGTCGGCACAGCCGATATCATCGGCGCCCTGACAAACGGCGGACATGTCACCGCGAACGCGGACTTCGTCGTCGCCTCCCTGGCAAACACCGGCGTGGCAGCCTTCAACGGCAATTTCGGCGTTCAGGGCGATGTCACCAATGGTGCGACCGGTGTCCTCACGCTGGCCGCTAACAAGCAAGCCTTGATCGCCGGCGCACTCAACAATTCCGGCAGTCTGACCTCTGGCGGCACCCTGCAGGTCGCCGGCGCCGTCACCAATGCGTCTGGCGGGTCGATCACCCTTCAGGCGGGCAGCAGCACCCAGTTCGGCAACCTTCTCAACAACGGTGCGATCACGGCTGATGCAGCCTTGTCTACCGGGACGCTTTCAGGAACCACCGGTTCGATCGCCATGGGCTCGAACACATTGTCGATCACCCAGGCGGCCAACGCTGCCTATGCCGGCTCCATCACGGGGACGGGGAGCGTCGTCAAAACCGGGTCGGGCACGCTGACCCTCAATGGCGCTGCAGGCAGCTTCGCGCCGGCAAGCCTTACCATCCAGCAGGGCACGGTTGCTGCCACGACGCAGAACAACCTTGCCTCGACCTTGACCGTCAACATCCAGCACGACGGCGCCCTGTCGCTTGGGGCAGATCAGGCGATCACGACGCTTTTCGGCAACGGCTCGCTCAATCTGGGGACGAACGTTCTGACCCTCTCCGCGGGGGGAACCTTCTCGGGACAGATTGGCGGCTCGGGAACCGTGAACCTGCAGTCGGGCACCTTCACGCTCAACAACAACGGGACATCGCAGAGCCAGAACTTTACCGTCAATCCGGACAGCGTCCTCAACATCGCGCAGGGTTCGACGGTCGCCACCAACCTCCTGCAGGTCAGCCATGCCACGCTCAACCTGATGGGCAGCGTCAACACGACGACGGCGCGGTTCGACGGCGCAATCGTCCAACTCGGAAATGGTGTCGATCTCGACCAGAGCGGCGCGACCAAGGGATCGATCACCGCAACGACGACCTATGTCATGGGCGGCAGCATCTTGCGCGGAAACGGGTCGGTGACGGGTCAGACAATTGTTGGCGGCCAGTCCGCCGGCACCATCGCTCCGGGCAATTCGCCCGGTATCATGACGTTCGGCGACCTCAAGTTCACCAGCAATTCGGTCGCGGCCATGCAGATCGATGGTCCGGGCGCAGCGGGCGTTGCTGGCGGCCATGATCTCATCCACGTCACCGGCACCCTTACCCTCGACGGCTCCTCCGTCCTCGCGCTGCAGAAGTCATTGCCAGCGTCAAACTACCAGATACCGTTAGGCACCGCGGTCCAGATCTTCGACTATGCGCCTGGCCATGTCGTCGGTCATTTCGGAAGCGTGACCAAGACAGGGCACACGCCCAACCTCATCTTCAACCTTTCCGACGGCACCGTCGTCTCGCTGGGAAACAATACCCTAGCCAATCTTGCGAGCGCGACCGCCAACGCCAATCTTGCGGCGGCGTTGGGCGCTATGGTCGTCAGCACGAACGGGGACGTCCCTCAATATTATGGCGGCTCTCTCCTCGCGCCGCTTCTCTCCAGCTATGGCGCGGGCGGCGCTCAGGCCATGAATGCCACGTTCAATCGCTGGGCACCGGGCGGATACGCCAACATGGCCTCACAGATGCAGACCGTGACCTTGCAGAGCCTGCCGGAATTTGGCGGCTATAAGCACCTGGCAGCCGGCCAGATCATCGCGACGGGCGACATCCACAGCGAACAGATCGAAACGCAATCGACGAACGCCACGCCGGCAAGCCGCCTGCGCAACACCTCGTTCAATGTGGGCTTCTCCGGCGATCTGCGGTTCGCGCGCGTCAATCTGACCTATGGCCACAACACCGGCAATTTCGGCAACGATTACATCAGGGGCGACATTAAGGGCGACATTTTTGCCGCCGGCCTGTCTGTGCCTCTCTCGCGCGACCAGGCCCTGCGTTTGACGGGCAGGCTCGTCTATGGCCGGTATGATACGGACAGCACGCGACAGACCCTTGCGGGTACTGCCAAAGCCAATGGCGTGAAGGGCGACAGTTGGGCCTATGGCGGCGGCTTGGAGTATCACAAGGAAACGGGTCGCCTAATCTACAATGGCGAACTCGAATATCTCGCTCTGCACCGCGTGACCGACGGGTTCACCGAAACTGGCACCAACAATCCTCTGAACCTCTTTGCCATCGATCGCAGTGCAATGAATTCCGGTACAGGCCTCGCCACGGCGAAGCTTGGCTACGCGCTCTCCTCCAACCTGATCGCCTACACCAGCGTTCGCTACGAACATGACTTCGGATCAACCGGTCCGCAGGTCGTCGCGCATAATCTGGCGGATCCGGTCACCGTCACGCTGAACGATCCCGGCCTCGCTAAAGACAGGGTGAACGGCGACGTAGGCTTGCGCGTGAACTTGGCCAGCGGCCTCCAATTCAATGTCTATGGCAGCATGGGAACGCGCAGCAGTCACCGGTTTGGAGGCGGTGTCCGAATGACGTTCTAGCCGCGCGCTTCAGCAGGCTCAGCAACCATGAGGCTTGACGCCCGTGGAGCGGTCGGGAACCGAGCAATCTCCCGTCCCCTTCGCGGGCAGCCGCTGCCTCGAATTCAACGGGATTCCTGGTGTGCCCCCCGAGACTTCAGAAGGACCGATCATTCATACCCAAGGCGCGGCGGCGCAATACCCCGCCCGGTGCTGACGGCGATTGCACCTATGGCCCTCTGTCGGCGTTCGCGCGCAAGGACGTCCTGGAACGTTTTTCGCCGCTCTACGCGCAACTTGCCCGCGTGGACCGGTGACAAGGATGATCTCCTTTCTCTTGACCGTCACGGACGGACCCACATCGTCACGGTGGCAAGGCTGCTCGCTGAACTGGCGCTAGATCGCCAGGCCTCAGCCAGTCTGTCCCGCTGAACTGCAAAGCCGAGATACTCCCGGCGCTGGTCTGCGACCTCGGAGAATGACATTGCTCGCCGCACCGGGATGGGCGCGTGTCGGGCTGACGATGCCGGATCTGCGGCTGCACGAGCATGCGGCGGACACGCTGGCGACGACGATCATCGAAAAGCTGCGGGGAGGGGGCGTGCCCGATATCAACCAGCTCAGATTGCCGCTGTAGCGATGCGCGTGCGCCGGGCGCGCTCGGCCGGCCGTGTCGTGTTCTCAGCGGTGTGCTCAGCGAATGAGACAGGGAACCGCGGGCGCACGCACGCCGTTTCAACACGGAAGTTAGTCCAGGAGAGGTTTTATGGGAAAGGGCATCCTTTTGTGGCTGATCGGCATTCCGATTCCGATCATCATCTTATTATTGATCTTTTGGCATTGAGCTTGGTTCCGACCGCTAGGTAGAAATTACACTTGGCGGTAGACTGCTCGGCAATCGCGGGTCGGCTATTTCAGCAATTGATTCAGGAATGCCTGCAGGCAAAGGGAATCCATCGGACGCCGCCGTTCTATTGCGCAACCCGTCCGGGACTAAAATCGGGCGGTAACCGTGCTATAAGTCGCGCGCTCGTGTTCGACCTCTTCCGAACTATAGGCCGGAGCGAACGCGTCGAAGCAGGTCCAGCCTGAATTTCGATAAGCGGTCACGCGGGACTCTGTGTCGACAGTCTTGGGTCTGGAAAATTGCCCGGCGCCGCCACCTTATTTGCGAATCGCTCGCCACAGGAACATCGCGCGTTGGTGCTCGTAACGTTCCATGCGTTTCGCATGGACAATGAAAGGGCGATGTCATGGCCGAGGATACGGCTTTCCTCACCGACGTTAAAACCTTGAGGGCCAGGGCGAAAAAGTCGCTGGACGAGGGGGCGGTCGTCTCCAGCTACAAGGGCAGCGCCGAAAAGACGATCGAGTTGCTCCAGACGGTGGTGGCGACGGAGCTGGTCTGCGTCCTGCGCTACCGGATGCACGCCATCTCGGCCGAGGGCATCACCAGCAGGAGCGTCGCGGCGGAATTCGTCGAACATGCCGAGAGCGAACACCGCCATATGCTGATGGCGGCGGAGCGCATCGACCAGCTCGGCGGTGTGCCCGATCTCAATCCCGAAGGTCTGGCAAGCCGCTCCGCCACCGAATATGGCAAGGGCGGGGATCTCGTCCAGATGATCAAGGACGACCTTGTCGCCGAGCGGCTGGTGATCGAGCATTATCAGGAGCTGATCCGCTACTTCGGTGACGATGATCCCACGACGCGGCGGATGCTGGAACATATCCTCGCGGAGGAGGAGGATCACGCCTCCGACATGCACGACCTGCTCGTCGCGCATGAAGGCAAGCCCTTCCTGAAATAGCTTCCGGAGCGCGCCGTGGAACTGACCGAAAGCCGCGATCTGCGCGGCGGACAACCATGTTGGTCGGCCGACGGCAACGAGCGCGTGTCGAGCGACATTCTGCCGGAGGGGTTTGTCGACGTGGCCGTCGTCGGCGCGGGCGTCATGGGCGCGATGCTCGCTGAGCGGCTCTCCGGCGCCGGGAAGCGCGTATTGTTGCTCGATCGCCGCCGCCCGGCACACGGCAGCACGGCCGCCTCCACCGCTTTGGTGATGTGGAGTGCGGATGTGCCCTTGTCTCACCTGTCCGCGCGGATCGGTCTCGAAGAAGCGGCGCGGCGCTGGCGGCGCGTTCAGGCCGCCGTGCGGCAATTGGACCAGAAAGCCTCATCGCTCGATTGCGGCTGGGTCGCACGGCCGGAACTCTATCTGGCTGGCACGTTGCTGGACGAGGCCGGGCTTCGCATCGAGGAAGAGATGCGGCGCGCGGCGCAGTTGCCGTCGGATTTTTTCGATGGCGCGTCTGTGGCGGAGCGCTTCGGCATTGCGCCGTGCGCTGCCTTGCTATCGCGAGGCTGCTATGAGGTGGACCCGGTAAAGCTGACGCTGGCATTGCTCGCCCGTGCGCGACGCCACGGCGCCGCGGCCTGCTTTCCGGCCGATGTGACGCGGCTGGAGCCGGACAGGGAGGCGATCAGGGTGTGGACGCAGGACGGCGCGAGCATCCGTGCGAGGGACGTGATGCTCGCAACGGGTTATGAGCGCGCGACATGGTTCCTGCCGCCGCAATTCACCGTCGGATCGAGCTACGCGATCGCAACACCGCCGGGCTACGCCCCGTTATGGCGAGAGAATGCGATGATCTGGGAGGCGTCTTCTCCCTATCTCTATGCGCGCGCCACCAGCGACGGACGCGTAATCGCCGGCGGCGAGGACGAGGATTTCGCCGATGCGCATCAACGCGACGCACTGATCAATGCAAAAAGCGGGACGATCCGGGCCAAGCTGGAAGCGATGACCGGCAGGCCGGAGATTGCCACGGATTGCGCCTGGGCAGCCGCGTTCGGATCATCGCCCGATGGCCTGCCGGCGATCGGCAGGGCGGCGGGATACGATCACCTGTGGCTCGCCAGCGGTTTCGGCGGCAACGGCATCACCTTTGCCGCGCTGGCGACCGAATTGCTTGCCGGTGCGCTGGACGGGAAGCCGGACGCGGATTCCGGGTGTTTCGATCCCTATCGTTTTAGCGCTCATCCCGGCGGCGATCGTTGGCGTGTCCGCCGCCAGCAGTTGTAGAGTAGATTTTAGCGCCGAGCGACGATCCTGTCTCCGGAAGCGGTTTCGAGGATCGGCGCGCCGGTCTCATCGATGCGATAGGCCCGGACGGCCTTCAGCAGGTCGATCAGCCGGCCTTCCTGATCCATGAGTGCCGGGGACAGGCGGTCGCTAAAGCCGGGCAGCTCGGCATTGGCTTTATCTGGCAGAAAACACGAGGGGGAGTCTGCTTCGCCATCTGCCGGGTCGGGCAGCCAATCGGCCGCCCAACGAGCAGGCCACTGAACAAGCGCTTCTCAGGGCGTAGCCGGAATATTCGAAGCCGATGCCCAGTGGCCAACTCGCGCGTCGGCTCGATCTGGATGCGGTGCGCAGTGTCGCGGTGGTGGAGCTGGGTTTGACGGTGCTGCTCGCGATAATCGGGTTTCGAGGCTGTATCGGACTCGATTTCTGGCAGATCGGCGCGGGGGGCTCCCGGTCACCCTGCTCGGCCTGACCGGCTTTGCGATCACCTATTTTCTACTGCCGTCGTTCATCGGCTATCCTTGCTTCATATCTGCCTCTGCATCGTTCCTGCACAACATCCTCACAACCATCGCCGCTAGCCCTGAACATGCGGCCGGCAACCGATTCCCGATCATCGGGAGACGGACATGCCGTTCCAAACGTCGCGTTTTACATTTCTCGCCAAAATCGTTGCCACGCTCCTGCTGGTGACGGCCGCCGACTGGCTGTTCACGGGTTTTCGCGTTGGTTCATGGCTGGGCGGATTGGCGCTGGCGTGGGTTGTCGCCCTCGCGCTCCTGAAGCCTTCCACCCGCCATGGCCCGGCGCTCGCCGCCTTGCTGTGCGCGGCAGGGTTTGCGCTGGCGTTGATCTATCAGCCCGGCCTGCTCGCTTGGGCGATGTTCTGGTCTGCGCTGTCGATTGCGACGCTATCGCCGCGGACCGTGGGCTTCGATGACGCATGGCGCTGGGCGATCCGGCTGCTGGCGCATGGCGTGTCCGGTCCCGCCATGCCGATGGCTGATCTCGGGCGGCTATTGCGGAAGCGACCGGCTCACGGGCGACCAACGGTCCGCTCGACGGCCGTGATGCTGGCGTTGCCGGTGCTGATGAGCGCCTTGTTCGTCATCCTGTTCGCGAGCGCCAATCCGCTGATCGCACGATCGTTCGCCGGCATTCGCTTGCCGTCTTTGGGAGAGGTTCTCTTCTGGCTGTTCGCGCTCGCGATCATCTGGCCGAGCCTGCGCCCGGGACGATTCGCGACGCGCATCATAGCGCGGATTCCTGAGGCGGAAGTCACGCTGCCCGGCGTATCGCTTCCCTCGGTGCTGATTTCGCTGGTGCTTTTCAACGCGGTGTTCGCGGTCGAGAATGGGCTAGACCTGATCTTCTTGTGGAGCGGCGCGCCTCTGCCCGCAGGGGTGAGCCTTGCGGATTATGCCCATCGCGGCGCCTATCCGCTGATCGGAACCGCATTGCTGGCCGGCATCTTCGTGCTGACCACGATGAAGCCGGGATCGGCGACCGCCGCCAGCCCCGCGATCCGCAAGCTGGTGGTGCTCTGGATCGTGCAGAACCTGCTGCTGGTCGCGTCGTCGATCCTTCGGACGTGCGACTATATCGAAGTCTATATGCTGACCGGGTGGCGGATCGCCGCGCTGGCATGGATGGGTCTTGTAGCACTCGGACTGGTATTGATCTGCTGGCGGATGCTGACGGGCAGGAGTGCGCGATGGCTTATCAACAGCAATGCCCTGGCCGCCGCGATATTGCTTTCGGTCGCCACGATCGCCGATCCCGACGCGATCGCGGCCGAGTGGAACGTCAACCATGCCCGCGAAGCCGGCGGACGCGGGGTGCCGCTCGACCTGTGCCAGTTGAATGGACTGGGGACATCGGCACTGCTGCCGTTGATCGAGCTTGAACACCGCCCGTTGAACGCCGGCTTCCGTGATCGCGTCACCTTTGTCCGTCATGAAGTCCTGCTCCGCGCCGACGATCAGCTCGACTGGCGGTCATGGAACTGGCTGGATTCATGGCGGCGGCAACGCGCGCTGGCGCTGCTGGGCAAGCATCCGCGCGTGCCGAAGAACATGAATCGCGGGTGCGGGGGCAGCGAACTGGTCGAGGATGAGGCGCCATCCCCGGCGGCGCAGCCTTCCCCGGCACCAGCGCCATCTGCGTCGGCCACGTCCACCCCGGCATTGACCCAGGCGCCCGTAACATGATCCTGTGCCCCATGCCCCGCACGATCCTTGTCGCCGATGACGATCCGCATATCCGCCAGTTGCTCGTCTTCGCGCTTCGCAAGGCCGGGCTCGACACGCTTGAAGCAGGCGACGGCGAGGAGACGATGGCGATGGTCTCCGGGCATCGGCCCGATCTCGTCGTGCTCGATATCAACATGCCGCGGATGGACGGGATCGAGGTCTGCCGTCGGCTGCGCGCTGCGGGAGATCTGCCGATCCTCTTCCTCTCCTCCCGCGACGATGAGATCGACCGTATCCTCGGGATCGAGCTTGGCGCGGACGATTATGTCACCAAGCCCTTTTCCCCGCGCGAGGTGGTGGCGCGGGTGATGGCGATCCTGCGTCGCGTCGCGTCGCGGCCGCCGAGGGTGGAAGCGAATGCGGCCAGCATCCGGCACGGCCGCCTGATGCTCGATCCGGACGGCTGGCAGGCGCAATGGGCCGGCGAGGCCGTGCCGCTCACCGTCACCGAATTCGGCATCCTGCGGACGCTCGCCGCGATGCCCTCGCGGGTGTTCAGCCGCGATGCGATCATCGATCGGCTGCACGGCCCCGGCTTCGCCGTCACCGACCGCACGATCGACAGCCACATCCGCAATCTGCGCGCGAAGTTCGGCCAAGCCGGTGCGGAGGACCTGATCGAGACCCGCCCCGGCATCGGCTATCGCATCGGCGCGTGCGGCGGGACATGATCGAGGCGATAAAGGCGCCGATCCGCCGGCATTGGCCACGGCTGAGGCTGCGCACGATCCTGCTGCTGACCTTCGTCTTCATTGCAGCACTGCCCGGCGTCGGGGCGCTGTTCCTCCGTGTCTATGAGAACACGCTGGTGCGGCAGACCGAGGCGGAGTTGGTCGCGCAGGGCGCGGCGCTCGCGGCGGCGGCCAGCGCGGATTGGCCGGGTTCGTCCGGTCCATCGACACCACCTCGCGAAAGAGAGGAGGGCGATGTCGCGGGCGGCCCGCTCTCCACCATAGACTTACGGACAAGCCGGATACTGCCGGAACGCCAGCCGCCAGCCTTGGTTTTCGGCGAACCGGCGCCGGTGGCGTTGGCGGCGGCAAGCCGCATCGCGCCGATCCTCGACGCGACCGCGCGGGCTACGCTCGCCTCGATCATGCTGCTCGATGCCGAAGGCCGGGTGCTGGCCGGTCGTGACAAGGGCGGCAGCTACCGTGCCTTGCCGGAGGTTGCCGCAGCGCGCGCGGGTCATTCCGTCACTGTCCTTCGGCGCAACGGCAGCTATCATCCGCGTTACCCGCTCGAATGGCTGAGCCGCGCTTCCAGCCTGCGCATTCATCACGCGCGTCCGGTGATCGTGAACGGCAAGGTCGTCGCGATCCTGCTGCTCTCACGCTCGCCGCGCGTCCTGTTTCGCGGCCTCTATGAGGATCGTGGCAAGATAGCGATCGGCGTCGCCGCGATTTTCGCGATTCTGGTCGTGCTGAGCGGTCTGCTCTCGCGCGGGATTTTACGGCCGATCGAGGCACTGAGCGACGCGACGCGTAGCGTGGCGCGCGGTGGCGGGGCGGTGCCGCCGGCGCCATCCACCGCCGCGATCGAGATTCAGGCGCTCTATGCCGATTTCGCGCACATGGCCGAGGCGATCGAGCGTCGCTCACGCTACCTGCGCGATTTCGCCCATGCCGTCAGCCATGAGTTCAAGACCCCGCTTGCCGGTATTTGCGGCGTGCTCGAACTGCTCGACGAGCATCATGACAGGATGTCGGAGAGCGAACGCCGCCTTTTCATCGCTAATGCCGGCGTCGATGCCGAACGGCTGGCGCATCTGGTCACACGGCTCCTCGATCTGGCGCGGGCGGATATGGCGGAGCCGGGCGTGACCGGCGCGGTCGATCTGGCGTCCGCGCTCCATCGTGTCGCGGACGCCTGTCGTTCGGACAGCTTCTCATTGGACCTTGATCTGCCCGGGACGCTTCCGCCGATTCAGGTGCCCGCCGCCACCATCGAAGCCGTTGTCGGCAGCCTTATCGAAAACAGCCGGCAGGCGGGAGCCCGCGTGGTGAGTCTTTCGGCCCGCGCGGCAGCCGGCAGGGTCATTCTCAACATATCGGATGACGGCCCAGGCATCGCGCCCGGCGACAGGGAGCGCATCTTCGAACCTTTCTTCACCAGCCGCCGCGCATCGGGAGGAACCGGTCTTGGCCTCCCGATCGCACGTTCGCTGTTGGCTGCATCACATGCGACCATCGAACTGGCGGAGTCTGATCGAGGGGCGGCGTTCATCATCAGCTTGCCGGCGATGTAACCTGCCGTCGATCTACGTTTTCTGGAGTTGCCCGCGATAATGCACGACCCGACCTAAAATCGGTAGCGCTATCGGCACATCGAAATGGAAGCGACCGTTCTCCTCCCACTCGCGCGCAAGCGAACGCGGGGCGAGCGCAAGCGGCAGGCGGAAGGGGCCAATCCACCATCGGCGCATGACCATCGTCAGCCCGTCTTCATCGGATGGCAAATCGAAGCCGAAGCGGAACGCGCCGAAGCGCTCGACCAGCAAATCCCCCCTCTGGTTCAACCGGCTGCGGAAGCTCTTGCCGCCGAACGCGCGCGTCCACGTCTCCGCGCCATCCCTTTCCTCGAACGCGACATGAAGTTCATGCGTCCCGGCACGCGGAAAACCGATGACGGATGCGATCGCGGCGGTCAGGATGTTTGTCGGTCCGTTCACCTCGGCAAAGCCGCTTGCGCCTCCATCGCGCAACGCCTCGTGCATCGCGCGGACTGCATGCGGCAATTGTGCGAACCGGGCTCCCATCACTCGCGCGTAGAGCGATGCAGGGAGGATATGCTCGGTCACTTCGTGGCGGATCGCGAGCCCGTCGAACGCCGGCTGATAATCGGCGAGATCGAGACTCGATCCCGCGTCTCGTGCGCCGGCTGGCTCCAGCCCGTCAAGAATGCGCGAAACCAGTGGCGGCACCGAGAGCGCGGGAATTTCCGGTCCGTCGCCCTTGCTCGCGATGAGCGTCCAGCGGCGCTCGACGCGCTTGCCGTCGATGATGCCGAACAGGCGCACGATCATCGCCGACCGATCGCTTCCCACCCAGCCGGTCAATCCCTGAAGCGGCCGCAGCAGGCGCGCCATCGGCGCGAGGCTCGATAGCAGGTTCCATCGGACTAGCCAGCTTGCGAGCCATAACATGAAAGTCTGAAACCCAAGTTCGGTGCCAGCACGGAAGGTGACGGCAGGTCTTCCCGGCAGCCCGTCCGGCAGCAGCCCATGATCCGGAACATCGACCAATGCGGCCAGACGAAAGCCCAATGGCCGGTCTCCGGCAACGGCGAAATGTTCGCGGCGAAGCTCCTGCCATCCGCTTCGTTCGGTCCAGCGCCTGCCCCGCCAGAGCTTCAGCGGCTGCCCGATCTGAGCGAGGATTGCGCCGGCGACCGCAGGGCCGGCCGTGGCGCGATTTGAGGCGCTGATTGCCATGTCGATCGCCCGTACATCCTCAAAACCATAAGCGAGCCTGCGGACCACAGCGCCGGATAACGCGGGCACGCTGGAGGCGCCCGAGATGACGGCCACGCCGGCAGCCTTTGCCGCCGCATCAAGCTTGGCGATATCGCAAACGAATTCGCGTGCATCGGCAATATCGACATAATGGATGCCAGCTTCGATGCACGCCGCAGGCACCATGTGATCCAGCGTCTGGAAAGGGCCGGAAGCGTCGACGAGCAAGGCGGGCCGATGTTCGGACAGGGCAGTGGCAACGCTGGCACGATCGATCGCGATCGGCGTCAGGCGCGGCTTGTCAGCACAAAACGCCTGCGCCTTCGCGAGGCTGCGACCCGCGACAAGCACATCGTGCCCGGCCGAGGCGAGCCTGCGGGCGATGCGTCCGCCGAAGCCGCCATAGCCGCCGAGGACAAGGATGCGGCTCAAGGCAGGCGCGACAGAACGGCGTCGCCGTCACGGATGCCCCGATTGCCGTCGACGACCTGCATGGACGCGGGCCGGAAGCCGCTCATGCCGCATTCCACATCGGTTCGTTCCCCCGCGACGGCCGCGGCGCGTCGAGACCAAGCGGACGCAGGGGATTGCCGATCAGTCCGCTGACCATCGCCGCCTGTATCCAGGTCGCCGGCCAAAGTTTCGACAACGGACCGACCAGGCGATCGCGGACAAAGGGCAATGTAAGGCTGTCGGATTGATAGACCGGCGTGAACAGCGCGGTGAGTCGCTGATAGAGGTGCACGTGCCGCCGTCGCCTGGCGATTGCACGCTCCAATCCCGCCGCGACGCTTGCACTCTCGCGGAGGCCCCTGGCGAGCGCCCAGGCGTCGAGCAGCGCCATGTTGGCGCCTTGCCCCAATTGTGGGCTTGCCGAATGCCAGGCATCGCCGATGTGGATGAGCGCGGGCTCAGCCGGGTTCCGCAACGTCCGGTGGGCATAATGGGCAAAGGTGAGTTGATCGGGGCTGACGATCTGATCGAGCAGAGGCGCACACGCCGGCCAGAGCGGCAGCACCTCCGCCTTCCAGGCGTCCAGCCCGGCGGCGCGCCATTCGTCCAGCCGGTCGGCGCGCAGCGACCAGAAGAAGGCGACCTGCGGGCGTCCGGCATTGTTCGATCCGTTACCGATTGGAAGAACGCCCACCATCGTGCTCGCACGTCGATAACGCTGTTCGAGCGCGGCGTTGTCGAAGCTCGCACCATCGGGCCAGTCGAGGCTGGCCCATAGCGCGCCATAGGCCAGCGAACGGCCCGTGGGCGGCGCGAGCGGCGTGCGCGTTCCCAGCGCGTCCACAACCAGATCGAAAGGCCCCGCGGTATTGCCGTCGGCGAAACGAAGGTGGCGCGTCGCCCCGTCAAGAATAGCGCCCGCCACCGTTCGGCCCGTCGCGATCGGTATGCCGGCCGCTATCACCGCATCATGGAGCAGCGCGAACAGGCTCGCCCGATGGATGCCAATCCCAAACGCAGGCCGGTGTCCGAGCGCGGCATAGCGCACATCCAGCACGACGCGGCCCCCTGTCCCTGCCTTGCCGATCAGGCGATCTATCCGCGCCCCGCTTTGTAGAACCACATCGGCCAGCCCCAATTGTTCCAGCACCGCGAGGCCGGTCGGCTGAACCATCAGGCCCGATCCGATCGGCAGCGGCGTTTCGAACCGTTCGAACAACGTCACGCGGTGCCCGTCCCGCTTCAACAGCAGAGCTGCTGTCAGCCCTCCCGGCCCGCAGCCGGCGACAGCAATATCGAGTGGCCCCATGCCCCTTGTGCTAGCGCGAAAATCCGCTCGAACAAATGTCAAACGCCTACCTCGCTGCTATTTGGTGTCGCGGTCCCACACCCGAAGCGGCCGGTCTTCAATTCGCCAGGCCAAAGCATTCACATCAGCAGATGAACCGCGCCGGGTTTGCCGGAGGCTCCAACTCCTGAGAGAGTGGAGCCACGATGAGCAAGACGACGAACAAGTTTTCCCCTGAGGTCCGCGAGCGCGCGGTTTGCATGGTTGTCGTTCCTCACCGCGAAGGGATCGCACCGGCGGGACGGTGGGCGTAACGGCCGCCAACAGGATCATGAAATCCTGCTAATATGGATCAAGTGCGGAACGCGGCGCGGCGGCCAGGCATTTCCAACTCACCTATCAGGAGAGAACCAATGGGTGAGTTCAAGGACAAGGTGAAGGGCACCGCCAACGAGGTGGCCGGCAAGGTCAAAGAGGAAATCGGCAAGGCGACCGGCGACCAAAAGATGGAAGCCAAGGGCGCCGCGCAGAACGCCAAGGGCCACATGCAGAAAGCGGCCGGCGACGTGAAGGGCAAGCTCGGCGACAAGATGTAACAGACTTGGCGCGGGTGCTGGTGTCACTTCACCCGCGCCACTTTGCTCGACACCGGCGTAGCACCGAGTCGAGATGTTCGCGCGTCGCCATAGGGCGGTTATCCCCCCAGACTCGGCCATACCGGTGTGGCGTTGTGAGGTCCGAAACCGTCATTCATTTGCATCCAGTCATTTCTGATCCCGGGGGGCCTGATCCGGAACCGGATTCTTGAGGGCTGCTGCATAGCGTTGCATGAGCGTCGCCAGGTGATCGAGATCGCTGGCTGACCAGTCGGCGAGCGCACGCCGGCCGAGGCGTTCGCGAGCCACGTCGATATGCTCGTTCATCGCGGCACCTTCGGCGGTGACGACGGCTTCTCTCGAACGACCGTCAGTCCGGTTTTTGCGCCGGGTCACCAACCCCATGGCCGTGAGTTGCCCGATCTGACGACTGACGGTGCTGTGGTCGCGCCCGACGCGACCGGCGAGGTCGACGACGCCGATCGGACCGAAGCGGCCAATCAAAACGATGAGTGGGAAAAGCGCCCGCTCCAGTCGAACGTCCGCTTCCTTCAGCAGTACGTCGTCAAGCTCAGGTCGATTGATGACGGCGACAATATCCAGCACCGCATCATGGATAGCACGCAGGCGCTTGGAAAAATGTGCATCACGCACGAACATTGACCTTTCGGACAAAAAGAGATATGTGTGCTCTATACACGGATATAGACAAAAGGGTAGCTTATGCGCGCGGCGATCGTTGACGGTAAGGGCGAGGTTCCCCGGTTCGGTGATTTTGAGCTGCCGGTCGCGGGCCCGGGCGAAACGTTCGTCAACGTCACGGCGTCCGCGCTCAGCCAGCTGACCCGGGGCCGCGCTTCAGGAGCGCATTACAGCTCCGGTGCGATTTATCCTTTCATTCCCGGGGTCGATGGGGTCGGCCGCACGACCGATGGTCGTCGCATCTACTTCGTCCTTCCGCGATCGCCTTTCGGGGCGATGGCGGAGCACACCGTCGTCCCCGACGGTCACTGGTTCGAACTGCCCGACGGGATCGACGACAAAAGAGCCGCGGTCATCGCAAATCCGGCAATGTCGTCGTGGGCGGCGCTGACGGAGCGGGCTCGCATCCAGCCCGGCGAGACCGTATTGGTGAATGGCGCAACCGGCGCGTCCGGGTCACTGGCGGTCCGGATCGCTCGCCATCTGGGTGCCGGAAAAGTCATTGCGACCGGGCGCAACGCAGAACGGCTTTCCCTATTGAATGCGGACGCGGCGATCGTTCTCGGCGATGAACCCGATCAGTTCGAGCGGGATATGTCGGCCCACTTCGTCGAGGGCGTCGATATCGTGCTCGACTATCTTTGGGGGCCGAGTGCGCGCAGTCTTCTGATCGCAGGCGCGAAGGCTGCGCCCGATGGCGCGGCGATCCGGTTCGTGCAGATCGGGTCGGTCAGCGGCGGCGAGGTGGCGATCCCCGCAGCCGTGCTACGCTCGTCTGCGATCGAGATGATCGGAAGCGGCATCGGCAGCGTGCCGTTCGATCGGCTGCTCGCCGCCGTCGAAGGCGCAATATCAGTCGCCGAGCAGATCGGACTGGCCCTCGACTATACGGCGATCCCGCTCGACGATGTTACCCGCGGCTGGACTGTAGCCGGTGAGGCGCGGACGGTATTCGTGGTCCGCTAGGCGCCTCATCCTAGTTGTTCAGCCAGCTTTTGGACGACCCCGAAAGCCGTCATTCTTATCAGGCTGGCTAGTCGACAGTGAGCGATCAACACGGAACTTTGCAGTCATTCCCGGCAGGCGGCATGTGAACTCTCTTATAAGGGGCCGCCATTCGCCGGTAACGAATCGGCCGGCATCGTGACATGCGTGCGCGGCCGTCTCAGGCTTCCGGCGCGGGGCGGGCGGCGGTGTCGGGCAACAGCACCTCGATCTCGACCCGGCGGTTGCGGGCGCGTCCTTCCGGGTCGTCGCTGCCGTCGGCATGCGCATTGGGCGCGATGGGCCTGCGCTCGCCCAGCGCGATCACGTCGATCCGGGCCCGGCTGACGCCGTTCTTCACGAGATAATCGCGCACCGCCTCGGCCATGCGGCGGGAGACGATCAGGTTGGCGCTGTCGCTCCCGCGCGAATCCGTGTTGCCGCGCAGGATGATGCGCCCTCCGGCGGCGGTGACCGGCTGATGGAGGAGATCGTCCAGCGTTCGCCGGCCCGTATCGTCCAGCACCGTGCCGGACGCCCCGAACGCGATGGTGCGCGTGACGGGTTCGAGCGGCGGCGGGGCTGGTTCGGGGGGCGCCACGTCAGGCCGGAGAATGGATTTCGTCTCACCGCCCGAGGCATTGTCCGGCGCCTGAGTGTTCGTGCTGTCGTCCAGCGAAGTGGTGGGCGTCGCGGCTCCGGTCGATCGGGCCGTTTCGGGGGTGGGCGCCATGCCGTTGGCTTCGGCGGGCGCGGCGCGATTGGCGGGAACCTCGCCCTGCTGCTGGCACGCCGCCACGCCCAGACACAGCGGGATCAGGCCCGTCGCCCATGCGGCGCTTTTCCTCACGACATCTCCTCCGTTCTTTTCTTCAGCCGCTGCTCCGGGCTGCGGTTCGCGTCGGGCGGCCCATAGGACAGGATCGTATCCCCGATCTGCGGCGTCGGGCGCGAGGCGTGGGTGAAGAAGTTGAGCGATCCGCCCTTCCGCACCAGCAGCAGCAGGTCGGCCTCTTCCGGCAGATCGGCGCGCGCCGTCTCGAAATCGAACTGCTCGCTGATCCGCGTCTTGCGGAACGACCAGCCGGCGCGCTCGCGGTCCAGCAGCTCCTCCACCCCGAGGCCGGAAGTGAACATCGCGCGGCCGCGCAGGCTGTCCGGCAACGCGCGGGCGTCGTCCTCGCTCGCGTCGCCGAGCTGATAGACCTTGTCGCGCCCGATCTCCGGCGCGAACTCGCTGCACACCAGCGCGTTATAGGCTTCGTTGTCGGTGGTCGCGGCCAGCACCTCGAACTGCGTCATGTCGAGCTGGTCCTCGGTCGCCTCCGCGAGGATCTCGCCGTGATAGGTCGGGATGCCCGCCTGCCGCGCCGCCGCCAGCCGGTTCCAGCTCGTGTCGGCGATCGTCACCGGCACCTCGAGCTGCCGCAGGTGCTCGGCCAGCGACAGGCTCCACGGCGTGCTGCCGACGATCAGCAGCCCGCGCTGCGCGGAGCCGGTCACCTTGAGCAGGCGCGCGACCGGGCCGATCGTGAAACCGTGCGCGACGATCGTGGCCACCACCACCGCGAACGACAGCGTGACGAGGATCGAGCCGTCGCCATAGCCCAGATGGCTGAGCCGCAGCGCGAACAGGCCGGAGATCGCGACCGCGACGATGCCGCGCGGCGCGACCCAGCCGATCAGCAGCCGTTCCCTCCACGGCACCGGGCTGAAGGCGAGGCTGAGGAAGACGGTCGCGGGCCGCACGAGGAACAGCAGCGCGAGCAGGAAGGCGAGGAACCGCCACTCGAACTGCTGCAGGAACGCGAAGTTCAGCGAGGCGGAGAGCAGGACGAAGACGCCCGACACGAGCAGGACGGTCACATTCTCCTTGAACGGATGGATGTCGCGCAGCGAGTTCAGCCGCATGTTGGCGAGCGCAACCCCCATCACCGTCACCGCCAGCAGCCCGGTCTCGTTCTGGATCATGTTCGACAGCACGAACACACCGATCACCGTCACCAGCAGCACCGGCGCCTTGAGATATTCGGGCACATAGCCACGCGGGAAGGCCCAGCCGACGATCCGCGCGACGACCCAGCCCAGCAGGCCCGCCACCACCGCCGCCGCGACCAGCGAGACGATGACGCTGCCGAACGTCCCGCCCGCCGCCGAGCGACGAAGATATTCATAGGTGATGAGGCCGCACAGCGCGCCGAACGGATCGTTGACGATCGCTTCCCACTTCAGGATGGCGCGCGGGCGCGGCGCGATGTTGCTCTGTCGCAGCAACGGGATGACGACGGTCGGCCCCGTCACCACCAGGATGCCGCCGAACAGGATGGCGACCGGCCAGACCAGGCCCGCCACATAGTAACAGGCCAGCGCGCCGAGCACCCAGCCGACCGGCACGCCGAGCAGCACCAGCCGGGTGACGGCGCCGTCGGTTCGGCGCAATTCCCGGAAGTTGAGGCTCAGGCCGCCCTCGAACAGGATGATGGCCACGGCGATCGACACCATCGGCTCCAGCAGCGCGCCGAACGTGTGCTGGGGATTGATGAGGCCGATCACCGGCCCCGCGATCACGCCGGCCGCGAGCATCAGCGCGATCGCCGGCCAGCCCGTGCGCCATGCGATCCACTGCGCCCCGATCCCGAGCAGGCCGATGAGCGCGATGACCGCCGATTGCTCTCCGATCGGGTTCAGCATCGCCCCATGCTAGCCGCGCGGCATGGATGCCCGCAACCGCGTCGGGCGCTTCGGCCTATCATTAACGGCAACAAGGCGCCCCAATGTCGGCCGTTCCGGCCTTCAACACCATTTCCTGAAACCGGGCAGTCTGCTTTTTCAGGCGAGAGAGGACCGGCAGCGTTCGGCAGGGTCGAGTTCGGGTGGCTTGCCGGCCGTTCGCTTGTCACACTGGCCATCGACCAACCGCGAACGGGGCCACCGTTGGGAGTAACGGGCGCGCGCTTCATCACCTGAGCTTCCGGACGAGAAGCTTCGCGATAGATGCGTCCAGTTCCTGTCTGCTCCAGGAGTGCCGGCCGCCGGGCGTCACGGGGTAGGGCAAGGTTCCGCGATAAACCTCGCGTATGAACGCCGACTCCGGGGGAGATCGAGATACGCGGAGACGACCCGCTGGCGCATCAGCTCCGGCCAATCGCGAAAGCGGAGCGCAATCTCGATAACCGGAGGCGGCGGCTCGCCTTCGGGCACCTTGAAACCAACAACGCCCGCGATCGTGGCCGCCGCTTCCTCGCCCTTCTCGTTCAGGACGAGGTGCCGGACCTCCTTGATACGGATGAAGCCCTTTCCATGTTCCATGCGCTTCGCATAACAGTCCGCCACGCGTGCCGCCGCGCTCAAGGTTCGAGTCGTGCGCCCCTCGCGGCTATTTGCCGAGCTGCCCGCGCATCGCCCCTTTCGGATATTTCGCCGTGTGGACGTTTACGTAGTAGTTGGATGGCTCTGCGAGGATCGCTGCCAGGGTATCAGCAGGGGCGGTGGCGCAGCCTTTGGACGAACCCTGGGCTGGCGGATCGAGCGGCACGACCACCGGGCCGGCTACCCCGGCCGCACCTTTGTGGACATGCGCCATGGTCGGCGTGTCCGTTCCGGTGGCGGACAGTTCGTAACAGAGCTGACCCTTGGCGGTATCAATGGTGACGCTCGCCGTACCGTGGCCGGCGGCTGGCGCAGGCGGCACCTCGGCGGGGCCGGAAAGCATTGTCCTGAAAGCAACTGGTCCGGCAGCAAGTGCAGGACCTCCAAAAAATGCCATGCAAGCAATGGCGGGAAGGGACATCCTCATCGACGTTCTCCTGATCCAGCGCGTGCTATACGCGTAGATGCAGGGTCGGCCTGTCGAGGATAAAGGTCAATCAGAGAGTCCTCATAAACCTTGGAGAGGCGGAAGTCTTTGGCGCGGCAGCTGGTCGCGGTCGCTGTCATGATCCCGGCAAGGGAGAGAGCCGGCAGGAGAACGCTGCTTCGCAGCGTTTGAACGGCCTTGAAGGTGGGCAACCATATGGTCAAATCGGTAGTCAGGCCCGGCAGCGCTTCAGGGGTAGGGCCCGCGCCTGCTGAGAGAAGCCGATGGCAAGGGCGATCCCGATATCCCGCATCAATCCGCCGTCAGCATCGTCAGCACGCTATCGACGATCAGGCGGAGCTTGTGCGGGGTGGACGGCATTCGGCGGACGACGACGTGGTGGGTCATCAGTCCGACATAGGAATCGAAGGCGAAATGCAGGCGATCCTGATCCGCGTCCGGCGCGATCTGGCGGAACAGGGCCAGGAAATACTCGCGCTCCCCCTGCGCATAGCGTTCGGTGATGTCATGCAATTCCGGCGAGCGCGCGCTCGCCTCGATCAGGCTGAGCACCGCGAGGCCGCGCTTGCCCGACAAATAATCGAGCGTTGCCCGCGCGTGCATCATCAGCGCCTCCACCGGAGGGACATCCGCCGCGATGACCGGCTCGACCGCGCGCGACGTCGCGAACAGGGTCGCGCCGACCAGTTCGGCCTTGTTCGAGAAGCGGCGGTAGATCGACATGCGCGTGCAGCCGGCGGCGGTCGCCACCGCCTCGAAAGTGAGGCCGGCATAGCCTTCACGCGCGATCACGTCCCATGTCGCGGCGTGGAGCGCCGCGTCGATCGCGTGCAGGCGCGGACGGCCACGCCCGCGTGTGGCAACTGCAACCCTCTCCATGTTCCTCTTTCTCTTGTCGCCCTATCCGCCGGCCGATCCTCGAAGGCATCGGCCGGCAGGTCAATCGATGCCGATCAGTTGCCGGGGCCGAACCGTTTGCGGAAGCCGGTCAGCTCGATCGTGTAATCGTCTTGCCCGTGGAATTGCTCGTCGCTCAGCTTCGGCTTCTCGGCGGCCTTGTACCACGCGGCATATTCCGCCGTGTCGCGGCTCTGCTTCTTGTAGTGCGTCGAATAGGTCTGGACGTGGATCACCGGCGTCTCGCCGGCCATGTCGAACCTCATCAGCCTGAGCCAGCCGTCGCCGATGCCCTCGCCCTGCTGCAACTTCGCGCCGGCGTCGATCGCGGTCTGGCGGCGATCCTGATAGTCGGCCAGCACCTGCCACACCTTGTTGCCGGCGCGATTGTCGTCGACGCGCAGAGCCTGCCCGTGCTCATGGCCGCACAGCACGAGGAAGATCTGGTCGTTCCGGCTGATGAGCTTGTCCCACATCATCTGCGGCGTGTTGTCGTCGGGATCGACGGCGTGATTGTCGATGATCGGGTTCGGCACGCGCTCGCCCTCGTTGGTGAGGTAATCGTGGGTCGAGATGATCGTCGGCAGGCCGGGATGCTCCGCGATCACCTTCGCCGCCCATTCAAGCGAGGCGTTGGGCGCATCGAAGCGCAGACCGATGTGGAGGAAGGTGTAACCGCCCGCGGTGAAGATTTGCGCGCTGTCCGCGCCGCCGTCGTGGCTGGCGACATACCACGGCTTGCCCTTGAACAGCGGCTGGTCCGCGCCGAACAGCGAGCGGAAATTGTCGAGGCCCCCGGCGTGGAGCATGCCCAGGCTCGACATGTCCTTGAACACGGCGGCCGGCGGGTGGTTCGCGTCGGTCCACATCGCGTCATGGTCGTGGTTGCCCGGCACGACCGAGAGCGGCACCTTGCCCGCGATCAGCGCATAGCCATTGCGCGCGGTGGGGATCTCCACCGTCGTCACCTTCTCCGTCGGGGCGAACATCCGGTCCATGATCGGGTTCGCCACCCATTTGAAGCCGCGCGCCTCATGCTCCGGATCGATATGCTTCGTCTGGTGCTGCCACACGTCGCCCAGCGCGGTGACGAAGGCGATATCGCCGCCGTTCGATCTGGTGTGGTCGGCGATGAACTGCATCTGCTCGAGGAACATGCGGTCCGCGTCGAACTTGAAGCCCTCGGCGGTCTGGTGGGTGTAGTCGATATAGTTCTGCGTGTCGGGGATGGCGGCGATGGTGAAGCCGGTGTCCTTCGCGCAGGAGGGCGCGGACAGGCCGAGCGTCAGCGCGGTGGCGGCGAGCAGGGCGAAAGAGCGTTTCATGGGATCAGTCTCCGTTCGGGTCAGAAGTTGAAGCGCAGGGTCGCGCCATAGGTGGCGGGATCGCCGAAGAAGGCGACATAGGTGCCGGGCAGCACCGCGCCGTAATTGAAGTAATTGGTCGGATAGGCGCGGTTGGTGACGTTGCGGCCCCATACCGACAGGTCCCACAGCCGGTCCTTCGCGCGGATGCCGACGCGCAGGTTGAGCAGGCCGTAGCCGCCGGTGAGCGTCATCGGCGAATCGTCCAGCGAGCCGTAGAAATGCGAGCGCCACGAATATTCCGCGCTGGCATAGCCGGTCAGCGCGGTGCCGATATCGTGCTCATAGGAGCCGTTCGCGCCCAGCGTCCATTTCGGCGCGCCGGCGATCGGCTTGCCGGAAAGGTCGCAGGCCGGCGCGGAGATGCCGATCGGGCACGGGCCGTTGCGATAGGAGCGATAGGCCGCGTCGTTATAGGCGGCATAGCCGTGCAGCGAGAGGCCGCGCGCCGGCTGCACCGTCGCCTCCGCCTCCACGCCCTGCGTGCGCGCCGCGCCGGCGTTGGTGAGGAGCTGGACGATCTGCCCGTCCACTTCCTGCAGCACATTCGCCTGATAGTTGCGGATATCGGTGCGGAAGACGCTGAGGTTGAGCTGCACGCGATGCGCGAACAGGTCGCTCTTCAGCCCGGCCTCGTAATTGGTAGCGACCTCCGGCTCGACCTTCAGCGCGTCGGCGCCCAGCCCGGCGGGTGGAAGCGTGGTGTTGAGGCCGCCCGCCTTCTGCCCGCGTGACACCAGGGCGTAGAACATCAGGCCCGGCGTCGGATGGTAATCGGTGCTGACGAGGAACGACGGCGCGCTATTGGAGATTTCCGCGTGGATCGGCCCGGCCGCCTGATCGGCCAGCGCCGCGACCGGCATCCCGGTGACGCGGCTGACCGGAACCGGGCGCCACACGTCCTCGCGCTTCGTCTCGCGCGTCTGGCGGATGCCGGCGGTGATGTTCCAGTCCGGCGTGACGTGCCAGTTCGCCTGGCCGAAGGCGGCGATGCTGTGCGTCAGCGGATTGGCGAAGGTGTTCCAGCGCGTCTGGTTGTAGCTTACGAGCTTCGCCAGCGCGGGCGAATATTGCGCATAGACCGGCAACAGCGCGTTGGGGATGCCGGAGAGCCAGGCGGCGGCATCCTTGCCATATTCGAGATGCTGGTTGGTCTCGACATATTGGTTGAAATAATAGAGCCCGACCACGCCATCGACGCGCCCCATGCGCGGCAGGGCGAGGCGAAGCTCCTGCGTCCACTGGCGATCCTGGATGTGATAGCCGCCGTACATCACGTCGGCGCTGCTGCCCTCGGTGTCCGAATTGGAATCATATTGCCAGTAGCGGAAGGCGGTGATCGAGGTGAGCTTGAAGCCGCCGCCCAGCTCCCAGTCGATCTGCGCCGATCCCGCGCCCTGCCGCGTGCCGGTGTCGGTCGGGCCATCGACCGCCGTGGTGCGGCCGCGCGGATCTACCGCGATCACCCCGCCGGTCGCGGCGAGCTTGGCCTTGATGAGGTCCGGCGTCAGGCCCCAGGTGGAGATGGTGCTGACCGCGCCGCTGCTCTGCTGCTCGCTACCATATTCGCCGATCAGGCGGATCGACAGGTTGCTCTGCGGCTTCCACAGCAATTGCACGCGCGCGCCGGCGCGACCCAGCGTGCTGGTGTCCTTGCCGGTGGTGATGTTGTCGACCACGCCGTCGCGCGTCGTGCGGTATCCGGTGACGCGCACGGCGAGCGTGTCGCTCACCGGCCCGCTCATCGATGCCTGATATTGCTGGTAATTATAGTTGCCGTAGCTCGCCTGCGCGCGGAACTCCGTGTTGAAGCTCGGCAGCTCGGTGGTGATGTTGACCAGCCCGGCGGTGGCGTTCTTGCCGAACAGGGTGCCCTGCGGCCCGCGCAGCACCTCCACCTGCTTGATGTCGACCAGATCGTTCGCGACCATGCCGGGGCGGCCGAGATAGACGCCGTCGACGAACACGCCCGCGCTGTTCTCCAGCCCGTCGCTGCCCGGATTGTTGCCGAGGCCGCGGATCGAGATGCTCGACTGGTGGCCGTTGGTGATGACGACATTGGTGCCGGGGACGAGCTGGTTCAGGTCTTCCAGCCGGATATGGTCGTTACGCGCGAGGTCCGCGCCGCTGATCGCGGTGATCGCGACCGGCACGTCCTGGAGCTTCTCGCTGGCCTTGCGCGCGGTGACGACCACCGCATCGCCGCCCTCGTCGGCGGCGGGATCGGGCGCTGCGGCGGCGGTGGGAGCGTCCGCCGCATGGGCGGGTGATGCGGCGAGGGCGGCGAGCATCACGGCCAGTGCCGAGCCCCCCTGCCATCGGAGACGGACGAGCGAACGGGAACGGATTGCGCGCGGGATCAAGGGAGCCTCCAGGGTGAATAACGAGTCGCGAGTGGCTCGTAATTCCCGGCGGTGACAGTTTGCGGTCGCGACGATGAAGGAACCGCGTCAATCGCGGTTGCCGCGTCCGCTATCGCGTCAATCCGGCATCGCGTGACGTGCCGGGATACGCCGGCAAAGGAGGATCTGACGGCGGGCTGGCTATCGCCGCCGCGCCCGACCTTTCTTTATTCAGGGGGTGGATCGCCGGTCGTCCCGATCTCGGCGATGCTGAGTCGCCACAGGAAGGACTCCATGTCGGCGCCTGGCGGCCAGGCGATCACCTCCGACGTGCTGCCGCCGCCGTTCTTCCACGGCGTCGCCGCGCGCTGCGCGGCCGGACGCAACAAAGGCGGGCTGAATTCCAAGCTTCATGCCGTCTGCGACGGCAAGGGAAGACCGCTGGTCATGCTGCTCAGTGAGGGGCAGATGAGCGACTACAAAGGCGCGGCCCTGATGCTCGACGCCTTGCCCAGCGCCGAAGCTCTGCTCGGCGACCGAGGCTACGACGCCGACTGGTTTCGCAAGGCGCTTGCGGATCGCAACATTATCGCCTGCATCCCGTCAAAGAAGAATCGAAAGGTGCAGATTCCGCACGATGCGTCGCTCTATCGCCAGCGCCACAAGATCGAGAATATGTTTGGCAGGCTCAAGGATTGGCGACGCATCCACACCCGCTACGACCGATGCGCGCACACTTTCATGTCCGCCATCCGCATCGCGGTAACCTTCATCTTCTGGATCAATCAATGAGTCCTGATCTCGGTTGCCGATTGAACCGATTGCGTATTATTGCGAATGACTTGCAAATAATCGGGAGGTTGTATGAGTGCCGCCGATATTGCTGTTGGCGATCAGGCCGTTCTCATCGCGCTGAGATGCTGGTCGACCGCGCGATGCGGCAGCCAACCCGTACAATCCATCCTCTCCCGCGCGCTCGATCGCTTCGAGCTTGCGATCCTGTCGCCGGTTCTCGACAGCCTGCTGCGATTCTACGAGATCGCGCTCGGGCGACGGATCGTGGCGGGGCATGGCGTGCGGCCGAGCGACGACGAGCGTCTGCTTCAGGACCTGATCGCGGGACGCGCTCCATCGAGCGACTGTTTGACCTGCGGGAAGCGCGCGAAGAGTGATTTCCAATGCGCGCTCTGCTCGGCACGTATCATGCTTCGGCTCGCCTGCGCGGATCGAACGGGGCTCGCGCGATGAGCGACGCCGCCATCACCACGCTTGAAGGTCTCGAAGCCGTGATCGGCAAGACCCCCGGGCCGGTCAACCTCAAGGTGATCGATCATCTCGACGATCACGCGCGCCGCTGGATCGCCAGCTCGCCGCTGTTGTTTGGGGGGATTCGACAATAGGTGGGGGACCTCGCCGGTTTCGCATCCGGCGATCGCGATCGCCTCGTCGTTCCGCTGTCTGGCGTGGATGATCCCGAACTCGTGGAACCGGGATCAACTTTCGACAGACTTTTCCTCATCCCGACAATCGGCGAGACGTTACGCGTGAACGGGCGCGTGGCGGCGGTCGAGTGTGACACCGCCATTGTCCTTGTCGACGAATGCTACGGGCATTGTGCGTCGCGACTTGAATCCGAGTGCCCAGATCTCGCTGCCCGCGTGGCAGCCGCGCGGTTTGCGGTGCTGGCAAACTTTCGTCCAAAGCGGACATTTGCTTGCCCGCTCGCTCGATTGCACGATGATCAGCGACGTCAGGCGAGTCCCAGTAGCCAGTTGGCCAGCGACACCGGGCGGATCGTCGCTCCGGGCATATGCTCGCTGAGTTCGCGCCGATTGGCTATCAGCCATGCAAGGCAGTCCGCGCGGCTTTCGAACAGCGCGAAACGCGCCCGCGACGGCGCCATTCTCTCTTCATCGACGAGGAACCGGGCGTGGGGGCGGCAGCCGGGGGCGGCGATCCAGTCACGGCTCGGGGCCTCCACCGCGGCCGCCCAATATGGCCTGCGGGGATCGAGCGAATCCACCTGACTTCGATCCATCGAACATCCTCTCCACGTTCGATCGATCCGCAATGCCTCTCATGACGGGGCGGTGTCGGAAGCGATCGGGAACGATCCGTTCCGGGATCAGGCGCGCCGCGGCCGGGAAACGCCCGGCCGCGGCGCGCCGGTCCTGCTACCTGACCATCGCCGGCTCGGCGATCCCGATCGGCTCCACGCTGTCGGGATTCTGCGGCAGGTCGAAACGATCGGCGTTCATCACCTTGGTCCAGGCGCTCACGAAATCGCGGACGAACTTCTCCTCATGCCCCTTCTCGGCATAGACCTCCGCGACCGCACGCAACTGGCTGTTCGCGCCGAAGATCAGGTCGGTGCGGGTCGCGCGCCACTTCTCCTGCCTGCCGGCGCGGTCATAACCGATGAACTGCTCGTCGGCGCTCTCGTCGATCACCTTCCAGAAGGTGTCGTTATCCAGCAGGTTGACGAAGAAGTCGTTGGTGAGCTGGCCCTTGCGCTTCGTGAACATGCCTTCCGGCGCGTCCTTGTGGTTGGCGCCGAGCACGCGCAACCCGCCGAGCAGCACCGTCATCTCCGGAACCGACAGGCCGAGCAGCGAGGCGCGATCGAGCAGCAGCGCCTCGGTCTTCACCGACTGCCTGGTCTTGAGGTAGTTGCGGAAACCGTCCGCCACCGGCTCCATCACAGCGAAGCTCTCCTCGTCGGTCCAGTCCTGCGTCGCGTCGCCCCGGCCGCCGGTGAACGGCACCGCGATATCGAAGCCGGCGTCCTTCGCTGCTTTCTCCACCGCCGCCGTGCCCGCCAGCACGATCGCATCGGCCATCGACAGGTTGCCGCGCAGCTTGTCGATCCCGGCGAGAATGCTCGCCAGCTCCGCGGGTTCGTTGACCGCCCAGTCCTTCTGCGGCGCGAGGCGGATGCGCGCGCCGTTGGCGCCGCCCCTGTGGTCAGTCCGGCGGTAGGACGACGCCGAAGCCCATGCGGTCCTGACCAACTGGCCGATGGTGAAGCCCGCGTCGAGGATCGCCCGCCGAAACGCGGCGATGTCGCTGTCGGACGCACCGTTCCCCGCCGGCACGGGATCCTGCCAGATCAGATCCTCCGCCGGAACCTCCGGCCCGAGATAACGGGCCTTCGGCCCCATGTCGCGATGGGTGAGCTTGAACCAGGCGCGCGCAAAGGCGTCCTTGAACGCTTCGTGATCGTTGCGGAACTTCTCCGAGATCGCGCGCAATTCGGGGTCCATCTTCAGCGCCATGTCCGCCGTGGTCATCATCGTCGGCACCCGCTTCGACGGGTCGTGCGCCGCCGGCGCCATGTCCTCCGGTTTCTGGTTGACCGGCTGCCATTGCTGGGCGCCGGCCGGGCTGCGCACAAGCTCATATTCGTAATCAAGCAGGAGGCGGAAGTAGTTTTCCGACCATTGGGTCGGCGTGTTGACCCACGACCCTTCGATGCCGCTGGTGATGGTGTGCGCGCCGAAGCCGCTTCCGTTGGCGTTCGCCCAGCCCAGCCCTTGCAGCGCGATATCGGCTCCTTCCGGCGCGGCGCCCATGAGACTGGGATCGCCCGCGCCATGCGCCTTGCCGAAGGTATGGCCGCCGGCGGTGAGGGCGACCGTCTCCTCAGGATTCATCGCCATGCGCTCGAAGGTGATCTTGATGTCGCGCGCGGATTGCAGCGGGTCGGGAACCCCGCCCGGACCTTCGGGATTGACGTAGATCAGCCCCATCTGGATCGCCGCCAGCGGATTCTCCAGCTCCAGTTCCTCTTCGGGGAGGATGCGGGTCTTGTTTCCCGGCTGGCCGACAAACTGCTCCTCGGAGCCCCAATAGATGTCGCGCTCCGGCTCGAAGACATCGCGACGGCCACCGCCAAAGCCGAAGATCGGGCCACCCATCGATTCGATCGCGACATTGCCGGCCAGGATGAACAGATCGGCCCAGCTGATATTCCTGCCGTATTTCCGCTTGATCGGCCACAGGAGGCGCCGCGCCTTGTCGAGGTTGCCGTTATCCGGCCAGGAATTGAGCGGGGCGAAGCGCTGCTGGCCGCTATTGGCGCCCCCGCGCCCGTCAGCCGTGCGATAGGTGCCCGCGGCGTGCCACGCCATGCGGATGAACAACCCGCCGTAATTGCCGTAATCCGCAGGCCACCAGGGCTGGCTGTCGGTCATCAGCGCCGTCAGGTCGGCCTTGAGCGCCTGATAGTCCAGCGCGTTGAAAGCTTCGGCATAATCGAAATCCTCGCCCATCGGATCGGGCGAGAGGCCACCCTGATTGAGGATTTCCAGCGGGAGCGCTTCCGGCCACCAGTCGCGATTGGTGCGGCCGAGCAGCGAGCGAACCGTGACCGGCTGGCCCATCGGACAACCCATTTCGCCTGTTTTCGCATCCATGGCCTAATCTCTCCTGTGCTTGTCGGACACAGCCTAGACCGGACGCGGCACTGACGTTAGCGATTAAACCCAGTCAAAGATAATCAGGAAATCGATCAGTGCCGATCCAATCTCTAGGGTCAGGATTCATTGGTCATAGCCAGAAGATAACGGTGGCAGCGAGGGCGATGGCGGAGAGGGAGGTAGTTGGGCATCGATCGTAGCGGGTTGCGACGCGTCGCCAGTCTTTGAGGCGACCGAAAATGATCTCGATGCGGTTGCGACGCCGGTAGCGGCGCTTGTCGTACTTTACCGGTTCGTTGCGCGATTTTCGGCCTGGAATGGATGGCTTAATGCCTTTTTCCGCAGCGCATCCCTGAACCAGTCAGCGTCGTAGTCCCGGTCACCGAGCGGCCATTGCGTCTTCGGCAACGCGCTCGGCGCCCGTCGAGACCTTCCATTATCCGGGCGAACACGCCCGCTGCGCCCCATCGCTTCCAGCGATTACGCAGCGCTTGTGAGGCCATAGTCCCTCGGCGCGTCCGCCAGCGCAACCCGTTGCGGTCCACGAAGATGATCCCGCTCAACACCCGCCGATCGTCAACCCGCGGCCTGCCATGGCTCCTCGGAAATACCGCTCAAGCCGCGCCATCTGCTCGTCCGTCAGTCAGTACAGATCACTCACATCCAGTCTCCTCACGGAGCCTGAATCACAGCGCGAATCTCATATCAATGTCCTGGACCTAGGGCGCTATGTACACGATGTTCTCGGTCATTTGGGTGACGTGAATGTCGCAGAACGCCGAGATGCGCGGAGGCGGCAGACAGCCTGATGGTCGAGGTTATCCGGGTGTCGATCCTGCTCGGCGCGATGGCGGGCGGATTGTTGCTTGACGACACCTCGCGTCAGGCGCGATTCCGATCTCTGCTTATGGCGTGCATAAGTCATTCCGATGGAGCCACTCTTCATTTCCTCCCCGGTTTCGCTCTTGGCATATCCGGGCGAGAGGCCGGCTTGAGGGGCTTTATGCAGACGACGGCGCGTGTGGTGGTGATCGGTGGCGGCGTGGTCGGGGTGAGCACGCTTTATCATCTCGCGAAGATGGGCTGGCCGGACGTGGTGCTGATCGAGCGCAAGGAACTGACCTCGGGCTCGACCTGGCATGCCGCGGGGCTGCTGCCCTTGTTCAACCTCAGCTATTCGGTCGGCAAGCTCCACCAATATTCGGTCGATTTCTATCCGACGCTGGAGGCGGAGACCGGGCTCAACGTCGGCTTCTCGAACGTCAGCAACATCCGGCTGGCGACCAGCCGCGACCGAATGGACGAATATCTCTATTACGCCGGCGTCGCACGCACGATCGGCGTGGACGTGCGGTTCCTCACGCCGGGCGAGGTGCGCGAGGCGTGGCCGCTGGCGGATACGGCCAACCTGCTCGGCGCGATCCAGCATCCGGCGGACGGCTATATCCAGCCCGCCGACCTGACGCAGGCGCTGGCCTTCGGCGCGCGGCGGCGCGGGGCGACGATCTATCGCGAGACGACCGTCACCGGCATTACGCAGAAGCCGAACGGCGAATGGATCGTCTCGACCGACAAGGGCGACATCGCCTGCGAGCATGTCGTCTCCGCCAGCGGCAGCTTCGCGCGGCGGACGGGAGCGATGGTCGGGCTGGACATCCCGGTGATCCCGGTCGAGCATCAATATATCGTGACCGAGCAGCATCCCATGTTGATGGAGCGTCGCGCCAAGGGGCTGCCGGAGATGGGCGTGCTGCGCGAATCCGACGCGAGCTGGTATATGCGCGAGGAAGCGGGCGGGCTGCTGCTCGGCCCGTATGAGGTCGGCGCGCCGGCCTGCTATGTCGACGGCCCTGCGGCGAACAGCGAATATGAATTGTTTCCCGACGCGCTGGAGCGGCTGGAGCCCTATATCCTCTCCGCCATCGCGCGCGTGCCGGCATTCGGCGAGGTGGGGGTGAAGAAGGTCTATAACGGCGCGATCGCCTATACGCCGGACGGCTCCCCGATCGTCGGCCCGGCCTGGGGGAAGCGCAACTTCTGGCTCAACGAAGGCCACAGCTTCGGCATCACCGCGGCGGGCGGGGCAGGGTGGCAGCTCGCGCAATGGATCGTCGAGGGCGAGCCGGGCATCGACATGATGGGCGTCGATCCGCGCCGCTTCGGCGACTATGCCGGCGAAGGCTATCTGATCGAGAAGAATGAGGAGGCCTATGCGCGCGTCTTCTCCGTCCATTATCCGGACGAGGAGCGCGAGGCCGCCCGCCCGCTGCGCCGCGCGCCCTGCTACGACCGGATGAAGGCGTTGGGCGCAGTGTTCGGCAGCGTGTTTGGCTGGGAGCGGCCGAACTGGTTTGCGCCGCAGGGCTATGCGCTGACCGACGCGGACCTCGACAAGCCGGACGTGATCCTGAACGACAACCATCCGGTCGTGTCCGGCGAGCCGATCCGCGAGAAATGGTCGTTCCGCCGCTCCAATTATTTCGAGCATGTCGGGCGCGAGTGCCTGCACGTCCACGAGAAGGTCGGCCTGCTCGACATGACCGCCTTCGCCAAATGCCTGATCTCCGGGCCGGGGGCGGAAGACTGGCTCAACGCGCTGCTCAGCAATGTCGTGCCGAAGAAAGTCGGCAAGCTCTCGCTCTCCTATCTGCTGACGGCCGAGGGCGGGGTGCGGGCGGAGTTCACCGTCTACAAGAAGGCGCCGGAGACCTATTATCTCGTCTCCGCCGGCGCGCTGGAGCGGCACGACCACGATTATCTGGCGAAGGCGCTGCCCGCCGACGGCTCGGTGCGGTTCGAGCGGCTGACGACGCAGATGGGCGTGCTGGTGCTCGCCGGGCCGAAGGCGCGCGACGTGTTGCAGGTGGTGACGCGCGCGGACTTGTCGAACGCGGCCTTCCCTTGGCTCACCGGCCAGCGCATCTCGATCGGCGCGGCGCCGGTCGATGCCTTGCGCGTCAATTTCATCGGCGAGCTGGGCTGGGAGATCCACCATCCGATCGAGATGCAGAATTACATCTTCGACAAGCTGATGGCGGCCGGCGCGGCGCACGATATCCGCCCTTTCGGCATCCGCGCGATGGACAGCATGCGGCTCGAAAAGGGCTACAAACTGATCCCGCGCGAATTGTCGGTGGAATATGCCGCGCTGGAGAGCGGGCTGGATCGCTTCGTCAGCTTCAAAAAGCCTGCGTTCGTCGGGCGCGAGGGCCTGCTCGCGCGCGCGGAGCGGGGGCTGCAATGGCAATTCGTGACGCTGGAGGTGTCGGGCGTGACCGACGCCGATGCGCGCGGCTCCGAGCCGATCCTGCGCGACGGCGCGCTGGTCGGCCGCGCGACCTCCGGCGGCTATGGCTGGCGGACGGGCAAATCGCTGGCGCTGGCGATGGTCTCACCGGACCATGCAACGCCGGGGACGGCGCTGGAGATCGTCATCCTTGGCAAGTCCCATAAGGCGGTGGTGATCCCGGATTCGCCGTTCGATCCCGACAATCACGCATTGCGGAGCTGATGCGATGAGCGATTTCGCCGCGATCGCCGAGCTGCTGGCGCAGAACCGCCCCGGATACACTTTGCCGCAGCAGCTCTATGTCGGCGAGGAGGCGTATCGCTTCGATGCGGAGGTGATGCTGAAATCGGTGTGGCTCTACGCCTGCACCGTGGCGCATGTGAAGAACCCCGGCGACTGGTATCTGTTCGAGCTTGGCGAAACCTCCGCGATCATCCTGCGCGGGCGCGATGGGGAGATCCGCGCCTTCCACAACACCTGCACGCATCGCGGCGCGAAATTGTGCGACGGCCGCGCGGGCAACGCGCCGCGCATCATGTGCCCCTATCACCAATGGACCTTCGCGCTCGATGGCAAATTGCTCGCCGCGCGCAACATGCCGGAGGAGTTCGAGAAAGCGGCGTTCGGCCTGCGCCCGGTCGCAGTCGAGAATGCGGGCGGGCTGATCTTCCTGTGCTTCGCCGACGACCCGCCGCCGATCGACCGCGCCAAGGCGGATATCGCGGCGCAGGTGAAGCTCTACGACATGGATCGGCTGAGGGTGGCGGTGCAGGACGATTTGATCGAGCACGCCAACTGGAAGCTCGTGATGGAGAATAATCGCGAATGCTATCATTGCGATGTCAACCATCCCGAATTGCTCAAGTCGCTCTCCACCTACGGCTTCGGCAAGGGACTGCCGGAGGACGGCGAGGGCGATGTGGTGGACGACGCGCGATTCGACGCGATGCTGGAGGAGCAGCGCGCGCATTGGCAGGCGCTCGGCATCTACCATGACCTGATCGAGTTCCCCGAAGGCTGGTGGCACCGCGTCGCGCGGCTGCCGCTGGCTCATGGCGCGGTGTCGCAGACGCTCGACGGCAAACCCGCGTCCGGGAAGCTGATCTGGCCGCACGGGCTGGAGCCGACCAGCCTGTCGATCTGGACCCAGCCCAATTCGTGGCATCACTTCTGCTGCGATCATGTCGTCACCTTCTCGCTGGTCCCGCTCGGGCCGGACCGCACGTTGCTGCGCACGAGCTGGCTGGTGCACGAGGATGCGGTGGAGGGCGTGGATTACGATCCCGAAAACCTCGCCGCCGTGTGGCGCGCGACCAATAAGCAGGACAGCCGGCTCGCCAGCATCAACCACGCCGGCATCCGCGGCGACGGCTATCGGCAGGGGATGTATTCGGTGGAGGAGAAGCTGGTCGACGCGTTCAAGACCTTCTACGTCGAACGCGGCGCGGCGGCGCTGGCCGCGCGGGGGGCGTGATGCGGCGCTTCTCCGCCCTCAGCCTGTTCGCCGAAGCCTTGCGCGGGCATCAGGAATGGCCCGAGCATTGGCCGGACAAGCCGCCGAAGGCCGCCTATGACGCGATCATCGTCGGCGCGGGCGGGCATGGGCTGGGCGCGGCCTACTATCTCGCGAGCAAGTACGGCATCCGCAACGTCGCGGTGATCGAGAAGGGCTGGCTGGGCGGCGGCAACACCGGGCGCAACACCACGATCATCCGCTCCAACTATCTCTACGACGAGAGCGCGCATCTCTACGACCATGCCGTCAAATTGTGGGACGGCTTGAGCCAAGAGCTGAACTTCAACGTCATGTATTCGAAGCGCGGCGTGCTGATGCTCGCGCACAACGTGCACGACGTGCAGAGCTTCAGGCGCCATATCCACGCCAACCGGCTGAACGGCGTCGACAACGAATGGCTCACGGCGGAGGAATGCAAGGCTTATTGCCCGCCGCTCGATATCTCGCCCAACGCGCGGCACCCGGTGCTGGGCGGCGCGCTCCAGCGGCGCGGGGGCACGGCGCGGCACGACAGCGTGGCATGGGGCTATGCCCGCGCGGCGGCGGCGCTGGGGGTGGACATCATCCAGAATTGCGCCGTCACCGGCATAAGGCGCGGGCCGGACGGCGCGGTGCAGGGCGTGGAGACCGAGCGCGGCTTCATCGCGGCGAAGAAGGTGGGCGTGTCGGCGGCGGGCAGCAGCTCGCTGGTGATGCGGATGGCGGGGCTGGATTTCCCGCTGGAAAGCTATCCGCTCCAGGCTTTGGTGTCGGAGCCGGTGAAGCCGATTTTCCCCTGCGTCGTCATGTCGAACACGGTGCACGCCTATATCAGCCAGTCCGACAAGGGCGAGCTGGTGATCGGCGCGGGGACCGATCAATATACCAGCTATTCGCAGCGCGGCGCGCTGCACATCATCGAGCATACGTTGGCATCGATCTGCGAGATCTTCCCGATCTTCACGCGGATGCGGATGCTCAGGAGCTGGGGCGGGATCGTCGACGTCACGCCGGACCGCTCGCCGATCCTTGGCAAGACGCCGGTGCCGGGGCTCTACGTCAATTGCGGCTGGGGCACCGGCGGGTTCAAGGCGACGCCGGGCGCGGGCGACCTGCTCGCCTATACGATGGCGCATGACGCGCCGCATCCGATCAACGCGCCGTTCAACCTCGACCGCTTCCGTAACGGCGGCCTGATCGACGAGGCCGCCGCCGCGGCGGTCGCGCATTGAGGGGAGCGGGACGATGCTGCTGATCCATTGCCCCTATTGCGACGAGGACCGCGCCGAGGTGGAGTTCGTCTATGGCGGCGAGGCGCATATCGCCCGCCCGCCCGATCCCTCGGCGCTGGGCGACGCGGAATGGGAAGCCTATCTCTACCTGCGCGCCAATCCGCGCGGTCGGCATCATGAGCGCTGGCGGCACACGCACGGCTGCGGCCGCTTCTTCAACGCGGTGCGCGACACGGTGACCGACCGTTTCGAGACCACCTACAAGGCGGGCGAGGCGCGGGCGTGAGCGGATATCGGTTGCCCGCCGGCGGGCGTATCGACCGGAATGCGCCGATCCGCTTCCGCTTCGACGGGAAGGACTATCGCGGGTTCGCGGGCGACACGCTCGCCTCCGCACTGGTGGCGAGCGGCGTCACCGTGTTCGGGCGCTCGTTCAAATATCACCGCCCGCGCGGATTGCTGGCGACGGGCGTGGAGGAGCCGAACGCGCTCGTCACGATCGATCGCGGGCCGGGGCGGGTGACGCCGAACCTGCGCGCGCCCTCCGTCGCGCTGCATGAGGGGCTGACGGCGGCGAGCCAGAATCGCTATCCCTCGCTGCGCTTGGATCTCGGCGCGGTGAACGACAAGCTGGGGGCGTTCTTCCCGGCGGGCTTCTACAACAAGACTTTCATGTGGCCGCGCTCGGCGTGGGAGAAGGTCTACGAGCCGGCGATCCGCCGCATGGCCGGGCTGGGCGAAAGCCCCGTGACACGCGATCCCGATCATTACGCCGCCACCTATGCGCATTGCGAGACCTTGGTGATCGGCGGCGGCCCCGCCGGCATCGCGGCGGCGCTGGAGGCGGGCGGGCGCGGCGGCCGGGTGATCCTGATCGACGAGCAGGAGGAACCGGGCGGTGGCGCGCTCGCCGATCCGGCGCAATGGGCGTGGCTGGAGGAGAGCTTGGCGAGGCTGGCGGCGCTCGCCAATGTCCGCGTGCTCACGCGGACGACGGCGTTCGGCTTCTATCACCGGAATTTCGTCGGCGCGGTCGAGCGGCTGACCGATCATCTTCCCCCCGCCGGAGCGAGCGGCGCGCGCGAGAAGCTGTGGCGCATCCGGGCGGGCGAGGTGGTGTTGGCGCAGGGTGCGATCGAGCGGCCTCTGGTGTTCGACGGCAATGACGTGCCCGGCGTGATGCTGGCGAGCGCGGCGCGAACGCTGGCGTTGCGCTACGGCGTTGCGGTCGGGCGGCGCGTCGTGGTGATGGCGGTGCATGACAGCGGCTGGCGCGACGCGCTCGCGCTGGCGGCGGCGGTCGTGACGATCGCGGCGATCGTGGACCTGCGCGATGCGGTGGACTCGCGGCTGCTGTCGGCGGCGGAGGCGGCTGGGATCGCCTGCCGCACCGGCCATGCGGTGACGGGCGTGCGCGGCCGCCTCGCGGTGAGCGGCGTGGAGATCGCGCCCGGCGGCACCGGCGCGGCGGAGCGGATCGCGTGTGACGCATTGCTGATAGCGGGCGGCTGGACGCCCTCCGTCCACCTGTGGAGCCATGCGCGCGGCACCTTGCGCTGGGATGACGCATGGGGGGCCTATCTCCCCGATGCCGCGATCGAGCAGGTGCGCTGCGTCGGCGCATGCGGCGGCGATTGGGATTTCGGAGGTGGCGTCGCGGTGCCGGCGCTGCCCTCCGCCAAGCCGGCGCACCGGCAGAAGGCGTTCGTCGATTACCAGAACGACGTGAAGTCGGGTGATATCGAACTGGCGGTGCGCGAAGGCTATCGCTCGATCGAGCATATCAAGCGCTACACCACCAACGGCATGGCGACCGATCAGGGCAAGACATCGAACCTGAACGGCCTGCGCATCGCGTCGGAGGCGCTGGCGCGGCCGGTGACGCAGGTCGGCCTCACCACCTTCCGCCCGCCCTATACGCCGCAGACGTTCGGCGCGCTGATGGGGCATCACAAGGATGCCTTGTTCCAGCCGGTGCGCAAGACCGCGATCGACGGCTGGGCAATGGAACATGGCGCGGTGTTCGAGAATGTCGCGCAATGGCGGCGCGCGCGCTATTTCCCGCAAGCGGGCGAGGACATGCACGCGGCGGTGGCGCGCGAATGCCGCGCGGTGCGGGAGAGCGTCGGCATGTTCGACGCCTCGACGCTCGGCAAGATCGAGGTGGTCGGGCCGGACGCGGCGGAATTCCTCAACCGCATGTACACGAATCCGTGGAAGTCGCTCCTGCCCGGCCGCTGCCGCTATGGCCTGATGCTGCGCGAGGATGGGTTCATCACCGACGACGGCGTGGCGGGGCGGATGGCCGACGACCGCTTCCACGTCACCACCACCACCGGCGGTGCGGCGCGCGTGCTGGCGATGATGGAGGATTACCTCCAGACCGAATGGCCCGGCCTGAACGTCTGGCTGACCAGCACGACCGAGCACTGGGCGGTGATCGCGGTGCAGGGCCCGCGCGCGCGCGATGTGATCGCGCCGCTGGTGGAGGGGATCGACCTGTCGCCCGACGCCTTCCCGCACATGGCGGTGCGTGAGGGGCGGATCTGCGGCGTGCCGACACGGCTGTTCCGGGTGAGCTTCACCGGCGAGCTTGGCTTCGAGGTCAACGTCCCCGCCGGCCATGCGCGCGCGGTGTGGGAGGCGATCGATGTGGCGGGGCAGCAGTTCGGCATCACGCCTTATGGCACCGAGACGATGCATGTGCTGCGCGCGGAAAAGGGCTTCATCATCGTCGGGCAGGATACCGACGGCACGGTGACGCCCGACGATGCCGGCATGGATTGGGCGATCGGCAAGAAGAAGCGCGATTTCGTCGGCAAGCGTTCCCTCGCGCGGCCGGACATGGTGGTGGGCGGGCGCAAGCAGTTCGTCGGCCTGCTCACCGACGATCCGGCCGAGGTGCTGGAGGAAGGCGCGCAGATCGTCGCCGATCCCGCGCAGCCGATGCCGATGACGATGATCGGTCACGTCACCTCCTCCTATTGGAGCGCGACGCTCGGCCGCTCGATCGCGCTGGCGCTGGTGCGGGACGGGCGGGCGCTCATGGGCGAGGCGCTGTATGTGCCGATGCCGGGGCGGACGATCCGTGCGACCGTCTGCCCGACGGTATTCTACGATGCGGAAGGGAGCCGTCTGAATGATTGAGATCGCCCCGCTCGCCATCGCAGCGACCGATCTCGCGGTGGGGGCGGAGCCGCTGGCTGGCCGTAACGTGCGGTTGTCGCTCGCCCCGTCCGCCGCGCGCTATTCGCTGCGCGCGCGGGATGCGGCGCTGCTGTCGGCGGTGATCGGACGCGCGCTGCCGGCGCGGATCGGCGAGATGGTGGAGGGCATCGCCTGCCTTGGGCCGGACGAATGGCTCGCCTTGCTACCGGCGGGCGGGGTGTTGGCGCTCGGCGAGGAGCAGGCGGTGAGCGTGGTGGACATCTCCGATCGCGCGCTCGGCTTCGTGCTGGAGGGGCGCGGCGCGGCGGCGGCGATCGCCAGCGGCTGCCCCCTCGATCTGGAGCGTTTCGCCGTCGGCCGCGCGACGCGCACCTTGTTCGAGACGGTCGAGATCGTGCTGTTCCGCGAGGATGAGACTCGTTTCCGCGTCGAGGTGTGGCGCAGCTTCGCGCCGTGGCTGTGGCACGCGCTCGCCGCAGTAATAGCGGAGGGTTAGGCTGAGGGGACTGTCCAGGGCAATTGCGCCAATATCGGCGCCAGCGCCTGCTCGCGGATCACCTCGCGCGCGAGATCGGCGGTATGTTCGGCGAGATCGCCAAGCTCGCCGGCACGCGCCACCACCTGGATGCGACGCGAGAAGCGCGCGCGCGGCAACGGCTCGATCCTGAGGCGCGGCATCAGCGACGGCATCGCCGCGAGGCACAGCAATGACGTGATGCTCCAGCCGATGCCGAGCGCGACGGTGGTGAGTTGCTGGTGGATAATGTCCACCTCGATCACGTTGGGCAGCGCCAGCTTCATCCGCGTAAGCTGGCTCTCGATCCTTTGTCCCATGCCGGTGTCGAGCGAATAGCGCACGAACGGCAGCCGTCCGGCTGCCTCGCCGGGATCGGCCGGGCCGTCGTAATCGGCCGGAAATACCAGCACGAAGGGATCGTCCGTCACATCGTGATGCTCGATGCCGGGATGCTTCTCCAGCGTGTTGCTGCCCGTCACCAGCATGTCGCAGCGCCGCGCGAGGAAATCCTGCTGCTGGTTGAGCGAAATGCCCGACCGCACCCGCCAGCGCGCCACGCGCTTGCCGTGGCGGTGGAGCAAGGGTGCGGTGAGCAGGGTGGCGAACGTTTCCGACATGCCGATCGTGATCTGGTCGATCGGCTGGCGCGCGCCCTCGCGCACCTCGTCCACAACGCGCCGCGCCGCCGACAGCAATCCACGCGCCCGCTCATACAGTGCGCGGCCCGCCGGGGTGACGCCAAGCGGGCGCAGCGAGCGATCGAACAACGCGGTGCCGATGCCCTGCTCCAGTCGGGTGATCGTCTGCGACACCGCCGATTGCGTTATGCGGAGCTGCTGCGCGCTCGCCGTCATCCCGCCCAGCTCGACGGTGAGGACGAACACTTCCAGAGCATGAAGATCGAACTCGGCAGGCAGGCGCATCGGTCGCTCCGCGATCAAATCACCTGAAATTTCATATTACATCTACTTATGAGAAGCCAATGATCTTTCCCACTTCCGTCCTTTTGCCTAGATGCGCGTTCGGGGAAGGTGGAGTGGCAATGACGAAGCCCGATTTCGTGCTGCTGGTGTCGTGCGTCGATCGCAAGGGGATCGTCGCTGCGGTCGCCAATTCGATCGCGGCGCAGGATTGCAACATCGTCCATAGCGCGCAGTTCGGCGATGCGGAGAGCGGCCGGTTCTTCATGCGCGTCACCTTCGCCGCGCCCACGCGAATGACGACGGAGAGCTTCGGGCGCGGCTTCCTGCCGGTCGCCGCGGCCTTCGGCCTCGAATGGCAGGTGCATGATCTGGCGGTGAAGCAGCGCGCGCTGGTGATGGTCAGCCGGGGTGGGCATTGCCTCAACGACCTGCTCTATCGCACCGCGACCGGATATCTGCCGATGGAGGTGACGTCGGTCGTCTCGAACCACGAGGTCTGGCGCCGGCGCGTGGAGCATGAGGGCATCGCCTATCACTGCCTGCCGGTCACGCCGGAGAGCAAGGCGGCGCAGGAGGAGAAATTGCTCGCGCTGATCGCGGAGCAGCGCGTCGATCTCATCATCCTCGCGCGCTACATGCAGGTGCTGTCCGATGCCGCGTGCCGCGCGCTGGAGGGACGGGTCATCAACATCCACCACAGCTCGCTCCCGGCCTTCAAGGGCGCGCGGCCCTATCATCGCGCGTGGGAGCGCGGCGTGAAGCTGGTCGGCGCGACGGCGCATTACGTCACGCCCGATCTCGACGAAGGCCCGATCATCGCGCAGGACGTGTCGACGGTCGATCACGCCGATACGGTCGACGACCTCATTGCCCAGGGCCAGGAGACGGAAAGTCGCGTGCTGACCCGTGCGGTGAAGGCGCATTGCGAGCATCGCGTGATGCTCAACGGCCAGCGGACGGTGGTGTTCAGATGAGCGAGGAAGCGCTGCGCGCAGCGTTCGCCGATCATGGCATCGCATGGGACGCGCTGGAGCATCCGGCGGTGTTCACCGTCGAGGAAAGCGCCGCGATCCATGATGCGCTGCCGGGTGCGCATACCAAGAACCTGTTCCTGAAAGATGCCGGAGGCGCGTTCTGGCTGGTGACGGTCGATCATGCCAGGCGTGTCGACCTCAAGGCGCTGGCCAGCGCGCTCGGCGCGCGGAAGCTGAGCTTCGGCAAGGCGGAGGACATGGAGCGGCTGCTCGGCGTCACGCCCGGATCGGTGACGCCGCTCGCCGCGATCAACGATCGCGAGGGCCTGGTGCGCGTGGTGATCGACGCTGATCTCGCGGAAGCGGCGCGGGTCAACGTCCACCCGCTGCGTAACACCGCGACGGTGGGATTGTCGGGGAGCGCGTTACGCGGGTTGCTGGCGCACTGGGGGCATGAGCCGTTGGTGGCGGTGATCGCGGAACGGGCCTGAATCGACCTAAAGCCCTCCTGGAGAGGAGGAGCTTCAAGCTTACCGCTTCGCCCAGGCGCAAATCCCCAAGGTCGCGCCCTTCGTCACCAGCGCGTTGGCTTCCTTCGCCGGCACCGCGCGGGTCTTGCCGGCGTCGCACAGCACGGTCTGGTCGGTGAAGCCGGCAAGCTCGATCAGCACCTGATCCCAGTGGCGGTATTGCACGTCATGGCCCTCGCCCGGAAAGACGCGGAACGAGGCGACGTTGGGGAAGTGGCCGCGCCAATATTCGGCCTGGTCGATCTTCACCAGCGGGTCCGCGCCGCCCTGATAGATATGCACCGGTGCGGTCACCTTCGACACGTCCGCCGCCGGGCCGCAATAGCGCAGCATCTCCGCCGCTTCTGGCGTGGGGTCGCCCATCTGGCCGCGAATGAAGAAGGTGCGCGCGCCTTCCTCATAAGCGCGGTCGGCGAATCCGGGGATGCGATGCGTCGGGCTGTTCGCCGGGAAGGCCCACCAATTCTGCGGATTCTGCACCGAGCCGGCGACACCCTTGCTCGCCTGCTCCAGCGTCACCTTGCAACGGTCCGACCCTTGCGCGGTCGCCGCCGTAGCGAGCATGTGGAGCGAGATCAGCCGCTCCGGCATGGCGCTGGCCACCGCCGCCATATACGGGCCGCCGCCGGAGATCGCGACGCCGGCGAAGCGCTTCACGCCGAGGTGATCGAGCACCGCGCGTACCTCGGCGGCGTAATCGGCCACGCCCCAGTCGGGCTTGAAGGCGGTGTCGCCGAAACCGTTGCGCTCCACGACGATGAAGCGCAGCCTGAGCTGGCGGCGCAATGTCTGGAGGAAATCGGTCATCCCCGCCGCCCGCGCGCTGGTGCCGGTGCCGCCGATGAACAGCACGGTGCGGCCGCCGGTCTCCCCGGTGTCGGTGAAATGCACGACGCGGCCGGAGGGCAGGGTGAGCGACTGCACCGCCGGCCCGAAATCGTCGAAATCGGACTGGATCGGGCCGATCGCTGGCACCGAGGGCGCTTCGGCCAACAAAGGCGTCGCGCCGAGCAGCGCAAGCGGCATCGCGAGCAATCCGATCTTCATCCGTCCTCTCCTTATCGTATCCGTGCGGTCATTTCCCCGGCATCGCGATCCGCCGCCCCGCGCCATCGGGCAAGGGGAGCACCGCCTGCGCCTTCCCCAGCGCCGCGGCCCGCGCGGCCGGCGCGCCGGAAGCGGGGCCGCCGCGCCCGGTGGCGGCATCGACGTGAAGCAGCATCTGCTCGGCGGTCGCGACGCACGCGCCGTCGCTTCCGCGCGACAGGCTGTGGAAGACGTGCAGCCGTTTCTCGTCCGCGCCCAGCACCTGCGTCGTCGCGGTCAGCCGGTCGCCGGCCTTCGCCTCGCCGAGATGGCGGATATGCGTCTCGACCGTGTACCAGCTTCCGTGGTTCGCCAGATAATCGGCATCGACCGACAGATGGCGCAGCAGCGCATCGGTCGTGTCGCCGAACACCTGGAGATAGCGATGCTCGGTCATATGGCCGTTATAGTCGATCCACTCCGCTGCCACGTCCGCCTCATGGAGCGCGAGCGGCCGCGTCTCATCGACCTCGCCGGAGGCGGCGGGCATCTTCGCCATCAGCACACGTGCATAATCGGCGAGCGTCCTGCCCGCGCCGTAATCCTGTCCGCGCAGGCCGGAGAGCACCGCGACCAAAGCATCGTCGCGCGTCCGTTCAAGCTCTCGGATCGAGACGCCGGCGGCCTGATCGTCGGACTGTTCGGCCACGCGATCGACCAGCGCGTCGGTCAGCTCCGGCGCCTCCAGCTTCGTCCACGGCAGCTTCAGCGCCGGGCCGAACTGCGCGAGGAAATGCCGCATCCCCGCCTCGCCGCCCGCGACGCGGTAGATCAGGAATGTCCCCATGAACGACCAGCGCAGCCCCGCGCCGTAACGGATCGCGTCGTCGATCTCCTCGGTCGTGGCGATGCCGTCGTTGACCAGCCACAGAGCCTCGCGCCACAGCGCCTCCAGCAGGCGATCGGCGATGAAGCCGTCGATCTCCTTGCGGACGTGCAAGGGGTGCATCCCGAGCGAGGCGTAGAAATCCGCCGCCCATTGCTTCGCCGCGTTGGAGGTGGCGTCGCCGCCGCAGATCTCGACCAGAGGCAGCAGATAGACCGGGTTGAACGGATGGCCGACCACCAGCCGCTCCGGGTGCGCCATCCCCGATTGCAGCCGCGTCGGCAGCAGGCCGGAGGTGGACGAGCCGATCACCACATCGGGCCGCGTCGCGCGATCGATGCGGCCGAGGATATCGATCTTGAGGTCCTCGCGCTCCGGCAGGCTCTCCTGCACGAAATCCGCGTCCGCCACCGCATCCTCGACCGACGAGGCGAGGCGCAGCTTTCCCTCGGCGGGCAGGCCGGACGGGATCAGCTTCGTCCACGCCCGCCGCGCGCCGGCCAGCACCGTCTCCATCTTGCGACCGATCTCGGGATCGGGATCGAAGATCGCCACGTCGATTCCGTTGAGCAGCAGGCGCGCCGCCCAGCCCGCGCCGATCACCCCGCCGCCGACCAGCCCGGCCCTGCGCACCGCGCCCGCCACGATCAGGCGGCCTTCCTGAGCTTGAGCTTCTCGCGCACCGCCGCCGGCCCCATCACATTGACGTTCATCGCCTCGATGATCGCGCGGGCGCGGTCGACGAGATCGCCGTTCGACGCCTTCACCCCGCGCGAGAGATACAGGTTGTCCTCCAGCCCGACACGCACATTGCCGCCCGCCAGCACCGCCATCGCCACATACGGCAACTGGCGCGGCCCGATCGAGAAGGCGGAGAAGGTCGCGCCGGCGGGAAGCTGGGCGACCATCGCCATCGTCGTCATCGGATCGTCCGGCGCGCCATAGGGGATGCCCATGCAGAGCTGGATCATCAGCGGATCGTCGAGCAGCGCTTCCTTGACGAGATCCTTCACGAACACGAGGTGACCGAAATCGAACACCTCCAGCTCCGGCCGCACGCCAAGCTCCTGCACGCGCTTCGCCATCGTGCGCAGGTGCGTCGGCGTGTTGGTCATCACATAATCGCCGGCCGAGAAGTTCATCGTGCCGCAGTCGAGCGTGCAGATTTCCGGCAGCAGCTTCTCGACATGCACCAGCCGCTCCAGCGGGCCGATCATGTCGGTGCCGACCGGATTGAGCGGCAGCGGCGTCTCGCCCGGCCCGAACACGACGTCGCCACCCATGCCGGCGGTGAGGTTGATGATCACGTCGGTGTCCGATTCGCGGATGCGTTCCACCACCTCGCGATAGAGCGACGGATCGCGGCTGGCGGCGCCGGTTTCGGGATCGCGGACATGAATATGCGCAATCGCCGCGCCCGCCTTCGCCGCCTCGATCGACGCCTCGGCGATCTGCTTCGGCGTGATCGGCAGGCCGGGATGCCGGCTGGCGGTATCGCCCGATCCCGTCACGGCGCAGGTGATGAACACGTCGCTTTGCATGTGGCCCTCTCGCTATCCTGCCGGGAAGTCTGCTTGACGCTTTCGCGATGCGTGGGGTGATAAGCGACATAATTGGTGCATTTCACGACAAAAGATGCTTCAATCCGCGTCATGGCCGATGGCGTCGAGACGGTGGATTTCCTGCTGGTGGAGGGCTTTTCCGCGCTCGCCTTCTTCTCGGCGGTCGAGCCGCTGCGCGTCGCCAATCGCATCGCCGGGCGGACGGTCTTTGCGTGGCGGCTCCATTCGGAAAACGGCGAGCCGGTGCCGGCGTCGAGCGCGATGCGCTTCCCGGTCGATCGTCCGCTGGCGGCGATCGCCGCGCCGGGCACGCTGATCGTCTGTGCCGGCTTCCGGCCGGAGCGCGCGGTCGGGCGCGCCGGTCTCGCGGCGCTGCGCCGTTTCGCGCACGACGGCGGGCGGCTCGGCGCGCTCGATACCGGCGTCGAGGTGCTGGCGCGTGCCGGCGTCGCGGGGCGCGGGCCGGTCGCGATCCACTGGGAGGCGGCGCCCGAGTTCCGCGAGCGCTGGCCGGACATCCCCGTCACCGACGCGCTCTACGCGATCGGCGAGCGCGTGTTCACCTGCGCCGGGGGGACGGCGGCGCTCGACATGATGCTGGAGCGGCTGGCGCTGAGCCACGGCCTCGCCTTCGCCCATGCGGTGTCGGAGCAGTTCATCCATGACCGCATCCGCCGCGCGGGCGAGGCGCAGCGGATGGCGCTCGGCCGGCGACTGGCGGTGCGCAACCGCGCGGTGCTGGGGGTGATCACGGTGATGGAGGCGCATCTCGACGCGCCGCTCGCCTCCGCCGCGCTGGCGGCGCGCGCCGGGCTGTCGGTGCGGCAGGTCGAGCGGCTGTTCGACGCGCATGTCGGCATGTCGCCGCAGGATTATTACCGCCGGCTGCGCGTCGAGCGGGCGCGGGCGATGCTGGAAACCACCGAGATGCGCGTGCTCGATGTGGCGCTGGCGACCGGGTTCGATTCAGCCTCCGCGCTTGCCCGTGTGTTTCGTCGGGCTTTCGGCATTAGCCCGGCAGCGGTGCGCAAGCCAGGGCGCTGAACCCCCTTGCGGGGCCAAAAAGCCGGCCCCAGCATCGCGTGCGTACATACGGGCGCGCGCCGAAGCCGCCCCGAAACAGGGAGGAGCGGCGATGTCGAGCCAGTCATTGATCGAGGTGCGGTCGATCGATTTCGTGCCGCTGGAGGAGCGGCACGGCAAGGTGTGGCACCTGTGGCCGATCTGGTTCGCGGGCGACGCGCATCTCGCCACGCTCGCGACGGGCGCGCTGGGCATCGCGATGGGGATCAACCTGTTCTGGTCGATCGTCGCGATCGTCGGGGGATGCGCGCTCGGCACCTTCTTCATGGCGTTCCACGCGGCGCAGGGGCCGCAACTCGGCCTGCCGCAGATGATCCAGTCGCGGCCGCAGTTCGGGCACCTCGGCGCGCTGCTGGTGTGGGGCGTCGCGCTGGTCACCTATATCGGATATAACGCCTTCAATCAGGTGCTTGCCGGGCAGACGATGCGCGAGTTGGCGGCGCTGCCGGTGCATCCGACGATGGTGGTGTTCACGTTGGTCGGCCTGGGCGTGGCGCTGATCGGATGCGACCTGATCCATCGGGCGCAGCGCGTGCTGGCCTTCACGCTGATCGTGATCCTCGCGGTGTTCAGCGTCGGCGCGATGCTGTTCGTGCCGCTGCCGGCGGGGCAGCTCGATCCGGGCAGGTTCCTGGTCGTGCCGTTCATGATGCAGTTCTTCGCGGCGGCGGCCTATCAGCTCAGCTGGTCGATCTACGTTTCGGATTATTCGCGCTACCTGCCGCCCGACGTCGGCGTGCGATCGGCCTTCTGGTGGACCTTCGCCGGCGCGATGATCGGCGGGGTGTGGATGATGCTGGTCGGCGCAATCGCGGTCGCCGCCTTCCCGCACATGAACGTGATCGCCGCCGCGCGCGTGGTGGGCGATGCCATCATCTCCGGCTTCGGCACCGTGCTGCTGGTGGTCGCCTTCGCCAGCCTGATCACCGCCACCTCGCTCAATTTCTACGGCGCCTCGCTCACCCTGCTCAGCATCGCGGACGCGTTCCGCAAGGTGACGGCGTCGGTGAGGAACAGGGTGATCGCGCTGGTGATCGTGATGCTCGCATCATCGATCCTCTCCTTCTCCGCCTCGGGCAGTTTCATGCACCAATATGAGCTGCTGCTGTCGATCCTGATCTACCTGTTCACGCCGTGGACCGCGATCAACCTCGTCGATTTCTACATCGTGCGGAAATGCCATTATTCGATTCCCGACATCTTCGATCCCGACGGCATCTACGGCCGGTGGAACGCGGCGGGGCTGATCGCCTATCTGATCGGCTTCGCGGCGATGGTACCTTCAGCACGCATCTGTTCACCGGCACGGCGGCGCGGCTGATGGGCGGGGTGGACGTGTCGATGCTGATCGGCCTGCCGGTTTCCGCCTTCGCCTATCTGTGGCTGTGCCGGCGTGAAAAGACCGTGGAGTTCACGGAGGAGCGTGTCGCCCAACCATAAGCAAAACGCGCCTTGACCATAAGAACCTTTGCTGAATAGCCTCGCGCTCAAGCAGTTTCATAGCAGTAGAAGCAACAAAAACACGTCCGATGGATCGACAGCCGGGAATGTCGATTCCCGGGGCGATGGTGATCGTGATCAAAGGGGGGATAGATATGGTTCGACATCAGCTTCTGGCCGGCGCCGCCGCCTTCGTCGCCCTGACGCTGCCGGCATTGCCCGCGACGGCGCAAGCGCACGACGATGCCGCGCAGGAAGATATCGTCGTTTACGGCAAGGGCGAGACGCGGCAGGTGCAGACGCTCACCGCTGCCGATATCGCCGCCAGCGCGCCGGGCACCAGTGCGCTCAAGGTGCTGGAGAAGCTGCCGAGCGTGTCCTTCCAGTCGGCGAACGCGCTGGGCACCAACGAATGGTCGACGCGCATCTCGGTGCGCAGCTTCGCGCAGAATCAACTCGGCTTCACGCTGGACGACGTGCCGCTGGGCGACATGAGCTATGCCAATTTCAACGGCCTGCACATCAGCCGCGCGATCGCGTCGGAGAACATCGCCCGGTCCACGCTGGCGCAGGGCTCGGGCGCGCTCGATACGGCGTCCAGCTCCAATCTCGGCGGCACGCTGCAATTCTTCAGCAAGACGCCGGACGACAAGATGGGTGGCGATCTGGAGGCGAGCTACGGCAGCTCGAACGCCTATCGCCTGTTCGGCCGGCTGGAGAGTGGCGATATCGGCGGCGGGGTGAAAGGCTATGTCAGCGGTTCGTGGCTCGATGCGCCGAAATGGAAGGGCGAGGGCAAGCAGCAGGCGTGGTCGATCAACAGCAAGCTGCTGATCCCGCTCGGCGCGCAGGGCAGCATCACCGCCTTCGCCAATTATTCGGATTTCAAGGACGACGACTACATGGACACGTCCCTGGCCCTGATAAAAAAATACGGCTGGGACTGGGATTACATCCGCAACGACTATCCCACCGCGCTGGCGATCGCCAAGAACCTTCAGTCCGATCTGGTATATTACAGCAAATATTGCGCGAACTACCCCGGATATTCGCAGACGATCTGCGCCGACGATACCTATTACAACGGCTATGGCCTGCGTAAGGATTTCCTCGCCGGCGCGAATATCGATTACAAGTTCAGCGACGCGGTATCGATCCGCCTGACCCCTTATTATCACCACAACAAGGGCATCGGCACATGGTGGACCCCTTATGTCGGCACACCGGGCGGCGCGGCGCTCTCGATCCGCTCGACCGCTTACGATATCGATCGCGGCGGGCTGACCGGCGCGCTGACCTTCAAGGTGGCGAACCATACGATCGAGGCCGGCGGCTGGTACGAGCACAACAGCTATGTGCTGACGCGCGAATATTTCCCGCTCGCGGCAGGCAACGTGTCGAGCATCGACAATCGCGAATGGCCGCAGAACCCGTTCTACATCGATTATAAATACGACGATACGATCGATACCTATCAATATTTCGTGCAGGATACCTGGCAGGTCACGCCGGACTTCAAGATCAGCGCCGGCTTCAAGGGGCTGAACGTCAAGATCGACAACAGGCTCGATCCGGCGAGCCAGGGCTCGCTCGCGGCGCGCGACACGACCGGCAAGCTCCAGTCGAAGGATATGTTCATCCCGCAGGCCGGCGCGAACTACAGCTTCTCGGACGCGATCGAGGGCTTCGTCAGCTACGCCGAGAACATGCGCGCCTTCACGATCGAGCCGTTCCAGACCAGCAAGGCCGGTTTTCAGGCGATCCAGCATGCGATCAAGCCAGAAACCTCCTGGACGCTGGAAGGCGGCCTGCGCTTCCACCTGCCTGACTTCGAGGGGTCGATCGCCGGCTATCACGTCAAGTTCAGCAACCGCCTGCTGTCGATCCAGAATTGCGCGGCGGTGGTTGGCTGCCCGAGCGTGCTGTCGAACGTCGGCTCGGTCACCACCAACGGCGTCGAACTGGCGGGAACCTATCGCTTCACCCCCGTCCTCTCGCTCTACGGCTCCTATGCCTACACCGACGCGACCTATGACGACGACGTGACCAGCAACAACGTCACCTATGCGACCACGGGCAAGGCAGTGGTCAACACGCCGAAGCATCTCGCCAACGGGAGTCTCTCGTATGACGATGGCGCGATCATCGCCCGGATCGGCGGCAACTATCAGAGCCGGCGCTATTATACCTACACCAACGACGCCAGCGCGCCGGGCCGGGTGCTGGTCGACGTGACGCTGGGCTATCGCTTCCATGATACCGGTGGCCTGCTCGACGGGCTGGAGATCCAGGGCAACGTCACCAACCTGTTCGACAAGAAATATGTCGGCACGCTAGGGCAGAACGGCTTCGCTTTCACCGATCCGAACCGCACGCTCCAGTCGATGCTGGTCGGCGCGCCGCGACAAGCGTTCATCTCGCTGCGGAAGAGGTTCTGAACACCGTAGGTCGGGGCCGATGTGTTCGTCGTAACCCTGCCACGTCGTGGAGCATGTGCGCGCATAACGTGCGTTGGCGTTCAACGGCCGGATTTTACCCAGATAGTGCGTTTCTGAGCCGAGGAGGACCGCCGACGGGACGGGCGTCGGTGCATCGCTCTTGATGCCTTGCTATAGCCACATGACTGGCGGTTATTCGGGCGGGCAGGGGGCATGAGCGGGTTACCGCTCGGCTATCTCACCAGTTCCGGCGAGCGCGCCGCCGCGAGGCCCAGGAAATAACTGCGCATGGCGTGCGGACTCCGATTGCCTCGATGGTTTGCAACCGCTGCGGCGTTCATTCCGTTCCGGCGTCGCCAGCGGAAATAAATCTATGTTTCAAAATAAATCCTTTGGGAGAAAACCGGCGTCCCATGCATTGTGTTTCGCACGAGGCGTTTCAATGAATCAGCATCGCGATCCCGGAAGACGCAGGATAGGCAAGGGGCTTGCCTCGATTTTCGTTATCATCGCCGGGCTGGCGCTGGTGATTTTCGTGGGGTTCAACGTATATTATCTGGTGCGCGCGAAGTGACCGCGCGGAATTGCAAAAAATCCTATTCCGGGTCCGCCCGCCGTTGAATCCATGTCGAAAGCGCGAGTTCGGCCGCGGGCGCCGAGGCTTTACGAGCAGCGCTGCATTGCCTGTCACGGCGGTCCAGGCATCGCGCGGGCGCAATGGGCGAGCGCCATGCTCCCCACGCCGCCCTATCTGGTCGGTGCTTCAGCGCGATGGTCTCATGTCGAGCTTTACACGCTGGTCCATGACGGCGTTAAAATGACCGGTATGCCGGCATGGGGCGAAGTCTCCTCGCCGGAGGAGATCGCAAAGATCGTCGCGCTGGTCGAAGCGATACCGAAAATGACGCCGGATCAATTCGAGGCGCTTCGACGGGAAGCCGCACGCGGCGAAACTGCATTCGAACGGAGACGTACTGCTGCTCAAGGCGAATCCCGCGCGCGCTAGCGACGTTGGTGTTCATTTTGATCTGATGGCCCGCTATGCAGGAGTTCCATTAGCGACAGCGCGTTGCCTGTGGCGGCGAACGCTGCGGTGTTGTCGAATATGCACCATGGTGTGATTCCGCGGTCGGTTTCCGCGCGAAGGCGCTCTGCGCAAAGTGCGATCGCCTGTGCGCTGTACATCGAGTGATACATTACCGGCGATCCATGCAGGCGCCAGTATGTCAGGCCGCGCCATCCCCCGGGAGCGGCGGCTGCCGCTACCGGCGCCGGATCGGCACCGGCCCGCGCAATTTGAAGCCGATCGAGAGCCGCATCGGCTTCATCGGTGAACCATGTCGCATTGCGCGGCTCGCAGGCGATTTCCGCATCGATCGCCTCCCGCAACTTGGTGAAGAATCGGTTGGCGACGCTGGCGTCATAGCGGAGACTTGGCGGCAATTGCACCAGTAATACCGCCAGCTTGCTCCCCAGCTCTGTCACTTCGCCGGCGAACCGGGTGATCAGCGGATCGACGTCGATGAGTTTCGCGTGATGGGTGATTGTTCTCGGAACCTTCACCGAGAAGCGGAACGATTCGGGTGTGCTTGCCGCCCATTTCTGCCAGGTCGAGGGCCGATGCGCCCGATAGAAGGAGGAGTTCACTTCCACCGCGTCGAATATCCGGGAATAGCGTTCCAGCGACGTGCCTTCTGCCGGAAAAGCTGCCGCGTCGCGGCTCGCAATGCTCCAGCTTGCTGTCCCTATCATCGCATCTCTCGGGCGACGACCTTCGCTTTTCCCCCGCGGATGCATCCCGATCGCACCAGTCTGTTTATTGGAGCGGTGCATCGATGCGGTAATGAATCGGCTTGAAGGAGCCGCCATTGGAATCGGGCGCCGAGCAGGCGGTCAGCCCGATGATCAGGTCCATCTCCGCGCGGAAGGAGATATGATCGCCTGCCTTGCTGATCGGCGGCAACACCTTGAGTCGGCCGGAATTTGCGTCGACGGGCACATTCATGAAGCAATTGAACGCGATCGGGATGTGGTCCGGGCCAATGCCATAAGGCTGCAATGCTTCCGCCAGGTTGCCGAAGCATCCGCGATGCGGCGGCAGGTCGGGGTAGAAATGCAGGAAGGTGTCGACCGAGCAAGGCGTAAGCAGGAAATCGTGGCATCCCACGCTGTCGTCGACGATCGTCAGCATGACGCGCGAGCGGTTTGAGTAGAGTTTGTGCCCCACGGTGAGCCTGATCGTTTCGGCATAGTCGAGCGTGCGTCCCGAAGAGATAACCTCATCCGTATCTTCGGCATTATAGGCGAGCAGATCGGCGACCTGCTCGCCGCGTGGATCGATCACGGTCAGCGTGGCGCCTTGGGGGAGGCGGAAAGCGGTGCCGCTGCGCTCGGGGATGACCTGCACCTCGGGGGTCATTCGATCTTCCCGCGATATTCGAACGGCGCTTGCCAGTCTTGATCCACTATCCGGCCCGAATATTGCCGCGCTTCGCTTGCCTCTCCGTGGCGGGCGAGCATCGGGTTGATGGAGCCGGCGAGCCGCTCGTCGCGGACGAGTATCTTCTTACGCAACCCTTCATATTTGTCGGCGTCGCGCAGGCGCTCGAATTGGTCGTGCAGGTTGAACACCAGTGCGGGGTGTTCGAAACGGCGCGCCGGGCGACTGGCGTTCGGGTTCAGCCCGACGATAAAGAATGCCTCCCCGCCAAAGCTTAGCGAGAAATGCGGGTTCACGGGATCTGCGCTTACGCGTGCGTCATATTCCTGACCGCGCCATACGTCCTTGTCGCTGAGCGATTGCACGCGCGCCCACAACGCTGCCTCGAACTCCCGCTCGGTCAGGTCCGTGGGGCCGTCGAAGACCACGGCATAACTTTGGAAGATAACGGGATCGGCGCGATAGTCCTGGGCGAACCGCAGCAACCCTTCATGAATCCTCAGGTCATCCCACGCGCTGTCGATACGGTCGCAGGCCAGAACGGTAAGGCGACCATGCGCGAGCGCAGATTTCGCTCCCACGCACGGGAACGATGCTGCCGCGACTTGCGCGAAAAGTTTTCGCTCAAGCTTTACCTGAGCTTCGTGGGTCCAATGAAACATGGATCGTTTTCACCCGGAGATTGGCAGGAATTGCGCACGACCGGACGAACGATCCGGATCGTCGATGGTTTCAAACACGCCGGCAGGCGTCGATCCGTTTGCGGTCGATAATCCTAAGGCTCGACTCTTTGATCGCGATCTTCGGGTTCGCGTTCCAGTTCAAGATATCCCGCGGCGGAATCGTCGGACTTGGAAGATGTGGATAACTGTAGAATCACCGAAAATTCGAAAGCGGTCCATCGGTAGTCGGTCCACCCCTTCGGTTCGGATCACGGTGAATCCGTGATCGCTTAACGCCAAGATTTTGCCGAGAGATTTTGCTGGTCCAGCCACTTGTCAAGTCATTGAAGATGGGGGAGGAGACGAGTCAGCATGTCGTCGGGTCATGGCTCGATAGGAGCGAGTTGCGTTGCATCGGGGAAGTGCAGTGTAGCTCGGTCGATTGCTTGGCAAAGGGGGAAGATAATGCGGAAATTCACGACGCTCCTGAGTGCGACGGCTTTCTTGTCGCTTGCGGGATGCGGAGGAGGGGGCGGCACCTCCAGCGCCGGGAGCACGCCGGTCAATCCGCCCGCAGCAACAAACAGCACGCTCACCAATCTCCAATACAGTCAATCCTTCGTCAATGACGCGACGACCGCCGCTGTCGCGCTGGACCTCACGACGAAGACCGGAATCTCAGGCGATACCGCTGTAAGCACATTGACCATCAGCTATGATGCAAAAAACCAGAGTTATACGGTGGCCGTGGATAGCCGCAGCCAGACATTCGGGCAGGCCGACATCAAGAGCAATGACCCGGGCCAAACGCTTTACCAGAAGTCCGATGGCACCAATCGCGATTATCTGACGTTGGTGAAAATCCCCTATACCGGCACGCAGGCGACGCAATATGTCGGTTTGGGATATTGGCAGCGAAACGTTCTAGCCGATACTCGGCAGGATACCAATTACACGGCTTTTACTTATGGCTTGCCGACTGCGGCGGCGGCTGTCCCGCGAACCGGCATCGGTGTATTCGGTATCGATGCCTTTGGTTTTGCGTCGAAACCGGGGTCCGAGCCAATCTCGTTTCAAGGGCATGGGCAATTTAGCGTCGATTTCGGCGCCGCGATTTTTACGGCTCAGGCTTACACGACCGAAACGGGCCTGGTGTCCGGAAGCTCCACGAGCGGGGGCGGGATCGACCTCCTCGCCGGCGGGCACCTGTCCTCTAACGGCACCTTCTCCGGCAGTGCCTTATATGAAAGTATGCTCGGCAGCGCTGGGGGTAGCCTGAGCGGGAGGTTCTACGGGCCATCGGCGGAGGAACTGGGCGCGAGCTTCAATGGGCAGGGAGCTGATGGTTTGACCGCGGTGGGGTCATTCACAGGGCAGCGTGACAGCAGTGCCAAACCGGTAAACCTGACCCTTACCAACATGACACAGCAACAGCTTTTCTATACCCAATATGGCGGTAACTTGGTCGGCCAGTTGAACTGGCAGAATGCCGAAACCTTTACCGCATCGCCGCCTACCTCCGACCTTTATGGCGGGCAGTTCACTATCAACGACAAAGTGGCGAGCACTAATCCGAACTTTATCACCTATCGTAAGACGTTCACCGGTACGATCGGTAGTGAGGATGTGGTGCTGGAGCTTTTTAAGCCCGGCGCCGGCAACAGTGAACTTGCACTGACCTACGCCAGCTTTGGTCACTGGTCGTCCAGTGGATCATATGGCAACAACCAGCCCAATGATCAATTTTTTACCTATGGACTGGATACCCCCGCGCGCCTGCTCACCGGAAAAACGGGTTCAGGTCATTACGAAGGCGTCGCCTACGGAAACGCGATAAACGGGACCGGCGGACGCTATGACGTTCACGGCTCGTCACGGTTTGACGTGAACTTCACAAGCCAGAGTTATACAGGCGGGATGACTATTTCCGGCACCGCCAGAGGTGACGGTAGCGCTATCGATTTCGGCAGTTTCGACTTCGCTGGCAAGATCGGTGGCTACAGTGCCGGAACCGTCGCGGATATATTGCGCAACGGGCAGGCGATTGGTCAACTCACCACTCGGTTTTACGGACCCGACGGAGATGAGATCGCCGGTCCGTTTTACGTTTTGACCCCTGCCGGTGGGCCGGCGGGCAATATCGGGATATCCGGCGTCGTGGCTGCCAAACGACAGTGATTGCCGCGATCGCGCTGGCGTTGACCGCCCCTGCACAGGAGCAGACCACGGCGGCGACACGGATGGAAAATCTGTCGGTGGTCGAGATGTTTTCGCTCGCGGATCGTGCGCGTGCCGCAAACCGGATCGATGATGCGATCGGCTTCTATGACGCGCTGATGCATGATCCTAACCCTGATATCCGGGCGGAGGCGCGCTTTCGCAAGGGCATGATGCTCGCAAACGCACGGCGTTATCGGGAGGCAGCCGTCGCTTTTCGCAGCGTGCTCGATGAGAAGCCCGATGCCGCCCGCGCGCGGCTGGAGTTGGCGCGTATGCTCGCAGCGATCGGCGATGAAAGGGCTGCTCGACGCGAACTGAGACAAGTTCAGGCTAGTGGTCTGCCGTCGGATGTCGCTGCGACGGTTGGTCAATTCGACCAGATCCTGCGATCACGCAAGCGGGTGGGTGGATCATTCGAAGTCGCGCTGGCACCCGATTCGAACATTAACCGCGCAACGCAAGCGCGCTTGCTGGATACGATTATCGCGCCGGTCACCTTGTCCGATGACGCACGCGCTAAATCCGAGATGGGACTGCATGCCGCCGGCCAGATTTACGCCCGTGTCCCGCTTTCGGACTCGATCGCGTTGGTTCCGCGCGCTGCGGGATTGGCGAACCTGTACCGCCAGTCCGAATTCGACGATATCTCAGCGTCCGCTCTCGTCGGTGTGGAATGGCGGCGCCAGCAGGACCGCTTCAGCCCATCGTTGGGACGGACGTGGCGATGGTATGGCAACAAACTTTACGCGCGAACCGATGCTGCGGCGCTCGACTGGCTGCATGTTGTTGGAAAGCGTGCGCAACTTATCATCACCGCCAGCGTCAGCCGCGCTGATTATCTGCAAAACGATCTCCAAGACGGGACGATCGCGGATCTGGGCATTTCGATCGAGCGAGCGGTGTCATCACGGGTGGGGGGCAGCATCAGTCTTTCCGTGACGCGGCAGTCGGCCCGAGATTCCGGTTATGCGACATGGGCGGGAGGGGTTACTGGCTTGGGTTGGCGCGAGATCGGTAAAACGACTCTGTTTCTTTCGGGCGGGTTACGTCGAACGGAAGGAGACGCAGCGTTGTTTCTGTTTGGCGATCGGCGGCGGGAATGGCTTGTCACCGGGCGTGCGGGTGCAACCTTCCGCAACCTAAAGGTCGGAACCTTCGCGCCGTATGTGCGCGTAACCTACGAGCGGAACGCATCAAGTTTACAACTCTACGATTATTCACGATTGGCAACTGAGGCCGGGTTGACGCGTGCTTTCTAAATTCACAACACGCTCAGGTCGGCGACGGTAATTCGACCGACATGTCGGTCTGAGCCGTCAACGCCGGCCAGCGTTGATGAAAGGCGACGATGTTCGCTTCTCCTCGATAATGAACGCCGTCGATAAATATCGCTGGGGCCAGTTGCCAAATCCTTGATTTTCCACCCGGCGACTGTCTCGTGATTGCCGCCGTGACGCTTGACACCATCAAACGCCGAAACCAGCCATTTAAGTGGTGCGCGCGATCAACCGGGTAGGCAACATCGCCGATTTCGGGCGGTGGCCGTCGAGAAGCTGCATCAGCTTCTCGACGAGCATGGCGCCCGCTACGGCGGTGGGCTGCTCGATCGTGGTGATCGCGGGGGTGAAATGTGCGGCGGGCGGGATGTTGTTGTAGCCGACCAGCGAATAATCGCGCGGCGTGAGATGGCCGTGGCGTGAGAAAGCGCCGATGATCGCCATCGCGGCGGTGTCGGAAAAGGCGAAGACCGCATCCGGCAACTCGCCGCGCCCGATATATTGCCCGGCCGCCTCCTGGATCGAGGCGAAGGCGAGCGAATCCGTCACCAGCTGCTCGACCCGCACTTCGGGATGCGTGGCTGCGATCTCTGCCAGACCATCGTAGCGCAGGCGCAATTCCTCATGCGCCGGATCGCCGACGAACAGCCAGCGGCGGCGATCCATCTTCAGGAAATGCTCGCCGGCGAGCCGACCGCCGAGGAAATTGTCGCTGCCGACCGCGCAATAATCGGAAACCTGATGCACCGCGCCCCATACGACGATCGGGATGCCGCGCCGCGCCACGTCGCACAGCATCCACTCGCGCGCGCCCTGGCCCAGCACGATGAAGCCGTCCGCGCCACGCGAGCGATGCAACTCGACGAACCCATCCACCCGATCCAGCCCGACCGGGGAGAGGAGCAGGTCGATCTCCCGCACCGACAGCGCTTCCGAGACTCCCGCTAGCAACTCAAAAATGAAGGGGTCGCCGATCGCGCCGTGGCGGTGCGAGCCGAAGTCGAGCACGACGGCGACGGTGTTGGCGCGCTCCTGCCGCAGGCGTTGCGCGTTGCGGTTGACGACATAGCCCTGCGCGCGCGCGGCCTCCAGCACGCGCTCGCGGGTTTCGGCGTTCACCAGCGGGCTGTTGTTGAACACACGCGAGACGGTGGGCTTCGATACGTTCGCGGCGCGCGCGATGTCCGCCATCGTGGGCCGCGCGCGGCGTGGGGAGGAAGGTCTGTCTGAAACGTCGCTGGGCATCGGAGCCGGAAACTATGGGACGCGCCGCCCGCGCGCAATCGCCAAAGCGAGCCGATAGAAACAAATCTTGAAACCGATTTCAGCAAGTGATAGCCAACCCGTGTCGAAGCGGGAAACATGCCCGCTGGTAACGGGGAGGTGCTCGATGCGCGCGATTCGCAAATTGTCTTATGGCCTGTCCGCGAGTGCCTCGGCGTTCGCGCTTCTCGTCGCGGTTCCGGCGCTGGCGCTGGCGCAGGAGGGCGAGGGCGCGCAGCAGGCGGCGCCCGCCGATTCCGGCCTGGGCGACGTGGTGGTCACCGCCCGGCGCACCGAGGAGAGGGCACAGAAAGTGCCTGTCGCGATCACCGCCTTCACGCAGGACACGATCCGCGAGAAGGCGATCAGCAACGGCACCGACCTTCAGAATTTCACCCCTTCGCTGACCGTGCTGGGCGACGTCGCGCGCAACCAGGAAACCTATACGATCCGCGGCATGGGGGGCACCGAAAGCCAGGGATCGGGCAGCGGCCCCGGCGTGGTGGCCTATTTCGCCGAGGTGCCGACCTCCGCCAGCGGGCCGGGCAATTTCTTCGACCTCGCCTCGCTTCAGGTGCTGAAGGGACCGCAGGGCACATTGTTCGGCCGCAACACCACCGGCGGCGCGGTGCTGCTGGAGCCGGCGCGGCCGAAGATGAACACGATCGAGGGCTATGTGCGGGGCACGCTCGGCAGCCTCCGCCGGCGCAGCGCCGAGGGCGCGCTCAACGTGCCGATCATCGACAACGTGCTGGCGATCCGCGTCGCCGGCCAGTTCGACAAGCGCGACGGCTATGTGAAGGATGTCGTCACCGGGCGCGACTACCTCAACCGCAACAATTACTCGCTGCGGCTGGGCATCCAGTTCAACCCGACCGACACGATCAGCAGCTATACGGCGGTCAATTACATCGACGTGGACGAGCATGGCGGCGGCAGCGTGCTGCTCGCGGTGCGACCGGGCAGCCCCTATGCCGACCTGCTCGCGCCCTATCTCGCGGCGCAGCAGGCGCGCGGGCCATACAAGACGGCGCTCAGCACGCCGACGTTCGAGAAGGCGAAGAGCCTGCTGATCCTCAACAACACGCAATGGCAGCCGACGCAGACGCTGACGATCAAGAACATCTTCAGCTACGCCCGCGACCGCTCGACCAGCGCGACCGACCGCGATTCCACCCCGCTGCCGATCGCCGACCTGCTCGGCGCCTTCCCCGGCAGCTACAACAACAACCTGCGCACGATCACGGAGGAATTGCAGGTCCGCTACGACGACGGCACCTTCCGCTTGCAGGCGGGCGGCTTCTTCCTCGACCAGAAAAGCCCGCAGTCGGAGCCGCTGACCTTCCTGACGCGCAACCCGTTGCAGGCGCTGGGCATCCTCGGCGGCGGCCCGGTCGTCCTCCCACCGGCGCTGCAGGCTGCTCTCGGCGTCGATGGTCCGCTGCTGCCGGCGCTGAGCGTCCAGCCCTATGCCTCGGTATGGTCGCGCAGCAAGGCGGCCTATGCGCAGGCGCAATACAAGATCACGCCGACGCTGACCGCCACCGCCGGCTTCCGCTGGACGTGGGATTCGTTCGGCGGCAACATCATGGCCTATCAGGACCCCGCCAGCTATCAGGTGTTCAACCAACTGGCCGCGCTGGGCGTGATCACGCAGGATCAGGCGGCGCAGGTGATCGGCCTCAACGCCAACCTGTGCGTCTATGACGCTTACAAGGCGGTCGCGGCGGGCGGTTTCCCCACGCTTTATTATCCGAATTGCACCAGGCCGACCTTCAGCGGCAAGAGCAACGGGCCGACCTGGCAGGTCGGGCTGGACTGGCAGGCCGATCCCTCCACGCTCGTCTATGCCGTCTCGCGGCGCGGCTATAAGTCGGGCGCGAACAACCCGATCGTCACCTTGTTCCTCGGCGACGATTATCCGCTGGCGATCGTGAAGCCGGAGCGCGTGACCGACGCCGAGGTCGGGCTGAAGCGCGACTGGACGATCGGCGGGATGAAGGCGCGCACCAACATCGCCGCCTTCTACACCTGGTTCAACAATATCCAGGTGATCCAGCGCGCGGCGATCGCCGGCGCGGACATCCTCGCCAATGCGCAGAAGGCGCGCGTGATGGGTCTGGAGTTCGAAGGCGTGCTCCAGCCGTTCCGCGCGCTGACGCTGAGCGGCACCTATTCGTATAACGACGCGAAATATCTCGATTATACGACGATCGCGATCCCGGCGATCCCCTCCGCGCTGACCGCCGCGCAGCCCTCGATGAACCTTGCGAGCACGCCGTTCACCTTCGTCGCGCGGCACAAGTTCAGCCTCGACGGGCGGCTCGCGCTGCCGATCGCGGCGGCGGCGGGCGACATGGCGCTGCGCGCGACCTATTCGTGGCAGTCGCGCGAGCGGGTGGCGTCCGATCCGCAGCCGTTCGACACACAGGCGCCCTATGGCCTGCTCAACCTGCGGCTGGAATGGAACAACGTGCGCGGCGCGCCGCTCGACCTCGCCTTCTACGGCACGAACGTCACCGGCACGAAATATCGCGTCACGGCCAATACGGGCTACAACAACACCGGCTTCTCCAATTCGATCTACGGCGAGCCGGCGCAATATGGGTTCGAACTGAGGTATCGTTTCTGATGCGCCGGGTGCGCCGCGCGATCGTGCCGCTGGCGCTGCTGCTGCTCGCCTCGTGCGGTTCCTCGCCTGAGCGGCGGGCGATCGACGGCGCGCAGCAGCGGCTGGTCGAGCGGATGCGGCAGGCCGGGGCGACCGACCTCGACACCAACGGCCGCGCCGATGGCGGGATGAGCGTGCGGGGCAAGCTCGCCGGGCGCGGCTTCGCCATCGCCGTGCCCGCGACGTGGAACGGCGAAGTGCTGCTGTTCGCCAACGGCTATTCGACGCCGGGCACGCCGATCCGGGTGCCGGCCGACCCGGTGGTCAGCGATCCCACCCTCGGCCTGTTCCCCGCCGCCTATCGCGACGGCTTCGCGGTGGGGGAAAGCGCCTATGACAAGTCGGGGATGGCGGTGAGGAGCGCCGTCCTCAACACGATGCGGCTGCGCGACTGGTTCGCGAAGCTGGGCGCGACCCGCTTCTATATCGGCGGCGGATCGATGGGCGGGAACATCACGCTGGCGCTGATCGAGAAATATCCGGCCGCCTTTTCCGGCGCGCTGGCGGCGTGCGGGGTGACGGGCGGCTGGGAGGAGGAGATCGGCCACCTCGTCGATCTGCGCGCGAGCTACAATTATTTCACGAGGGGAACCGATTACGCGCTGCCCGGCGACAAGGACATCACCAGCGACGGCATATCGTCCACCCCGCCGACCGGGCTGGGCTTCGCGCAGCCGGCGTGGCTGATGATGCAGATAAAACGGGTGGCGTCGCCGATCGCCCGGCTGTTCAAGGCGGCGCGCGCTGATCCGCAAGGGCCGGAGGCGAAGATGGTCGCGCGCATCGCCAGCGTCGCCGACGCCGATGCCGATCCGATGAGCGTCGCCTTTCCGATCATGACCGCGATGGTCGGGATGGACGACATGAAGGCGAGCTTCGGCGGCCTCGTCTATGGCAACCGGAACAAGGCCTATGCCAGCCCGTTGCTGAACGCCGCGGAGACGCAGGCGCTCAATCGCGACATCCAGCGCAACGACGCCGATCCGGCGGCGGTCGCCTTCGCCGACCAATGGTATCGCCCCACCGGCCGCTTCCGCACCCCGCTGATCGCGGTGCACAACCCGCATGACGGGCTGGTGTTCGCCGATCAGGCGCGGATGCTGCGCGCGCGTGTCGAGGCGGCGGGCAACGGCGCGCGGCTGTTCCAGATCTGGGCGCCGTCGCAGCAGAAGGAGATCCCCACCACCGGCCTGACCGGCTGGGGTCATTGCGCGTTCACGCCGCGCCAGATGGGCGTGCTGTGGATCACCTTGCGCCGCTGGGTCGAGACCGGGCAGCGGCCGGCGGACGGGAGATACTGACATGACGATGATCGACCGGCGCGGCGCGATCGGCGCTCTGGCCGGCGGCGCGGCGGCGGCGGCGCTTCCCGCGAGGGCGGCGGCGAAATCCGGCTTCCTGTGGGGCGCGGCGACCGCCGGGCATCAGGTGGAGGGCAATAACGTCAACGCCGATATCTGGCTGCTGGAGCAGGTGAGGCCGACCATCTTCGTCGAGCCGTCCGGCGACGCGTGCGACAGCCTCAACCGCTGGCGCGAGGATGTCGCGCTGGTGAAGGCGCTGGGGCTGAACTGCTATCGCTTCTCGGTCGAATGGTCGCGGATCGAGCCGGCGCCGGGGCAGTTCAGCCAGGCCTATCTCGATCATTATGCGCGCATGGTCGATCATTGCCGCGACCAGGGGATCGCGCCGGTCGTCACGCTCAACCATTTCACCTGCCCGCGCTGGTTCGCGGCGGCCGGCGGATGGCTCCAGCAGGATGCGCCGGAACTGTTCGCGCGCTATTGCGGCAAGGTGGCGGGCGCGATGGCGGCGGGGATGAGCCATGCGCTGACCTTCAACGAGCCGAACGGGCCGCTCGCCGAGCCGTGGTCGCTCAACCCGCCCACGGCGGCGGTGCGCGCACGGGTGGCGGCGAGCGTCGCGGCGGCGGCGAAGGCGAGCGGGTCGGACCGCTTCTCGCTGCTCAACGGCGGCGATCCCGAGCCGATGATCCCGGGCATCACCGCCGCGCACGTCAAGGCGCGGGAGGCGATCCGTGCTGCGCGCGACGACCTGCCGATCGGCATGAGCCTCGCGCTGCCCGACGACGTGGCGGTCGGCGCGGACAGCGCGATCGAGCGCAAGCGCGCCGCCGTCTACGGCCCGTTCTTCGCGGTGATGGACAAGGACGATTTCGTCGGCGTCCAGACCTATGAGCGCCGCTATATCGGCCGCGAGCGCGAGGTTCCGCCGCCGCCGGGCACGCCGCGCCGCGCGAACGGCGCGGAATGGTTCCCGGCCGCCGTCGGCAACGCCGTCCGCTATGCGCACAAGGCGACCGGCAAGCCGGTGATGGTCACGGAGAACGGCATCGAGGCGAGCGACGATGCCGATCGCGCGCGCTTCATCCCGGAAGCGGTCGCCTCGGTCGAGGCGGCGATGCGCGACGGGGTGCCCGTGCTCGGCTATATCCACTGGTCGCTGCTCGACAATTTCGAGTGGATCAGGGGCTATGGCCCCAAGTTCGGGCTGGTCGCGGTCGATCGCACGACCTTCAAGCGCACGCCCAAGCCCAGCGCGCGGGTGTTGAGCCGGATCGCCCGCGCGGGCGGGACGGCGCGGGCATGATGCGCCGCGCGGCGACGCTCCTCGCCGGGATCGCGCTGGTCGCGGGCGCCGCCGACGCGCAGCAACTCCGCCTGTGGTCCGACACCGTCTCGCCCGGGGCCAGAGCGGCGCTGGCGGCCGAGGCGGCACGCCCGCCGGCGGGCCCGACGCCCGAGGCGCAGCGCGCGCCCATCGACGTGGTGCAGCGCGATCTCGGCGGCCGCCGCCTCGCGCGCTATCGCGTGACGATGAAGGAGGATGTCGTCGCCGGCGTGCCGGTGCGGATCTTCTCGCCGCCGGGCAAGGCGAAAGGCGGCGCGGTGCTGATGAACCTGCACGGCGGCGGCTTCGTCACCGATGCCGGCTCGATCACCGAGAATGTCGCGATCGCCGCGCTGACCGGCTATCGCGTGGTGGCGGTGCGCTACCGGCTCGCCCCGGAACATCCCTTTCCGGCGGCGCTGGACGATGCGCTGGCGGTGTATCGCGCGCTGCTGAAACAGGCGCCGGGCGGGCGGATCGGGGTTTACGGCACGTCGGCCGGCGCGATCCTCTCCGCCGAACTGGTCGCGCGGCTGCGCGCGGCGCATCTGCCGCAACCGGCGGCGCTGGGCTTCTTCTCCGGCACCGCCGATTTCGGCGCGACGGGAGACAGCGTTTCGCTGTTCGCGAACCCGGCGGCGCTCGCCGCGGTCACGAGCGCCTATCTCGGCGGCACCGATCCGGCCACGCCGGGGCTGTCCCCCGCGCGCGGCGACCTCAAGGGCTGGCCGGCGACGCTGTGCGTCGCCAGCACGCGCGATTTCCTGCTGAGCGCGACCGCCGGCTTCTGCCGCAAGCTCGACGCCGCCGGGGTCGATGCGCGGCTGGTGGTGTTCGACGGCCTGCCGCACGCCTTCTGGGCTTATATCGACGCGCCCGAGAGCGACGAGGCGATGGCCGCCATGGCCCGCTTCCTGTCGGCGCGACTGGAGGGAAGGAAATGAACCGATCGCTCGCGGCGCTGGCCGCGTTTTCGCTCGCCGCGCCGGCGGCGGTGCAGATCGCCGTGCCGGCGGCGGTGCAGATCGCCGTGCCGGCGTTCAACCTGCCGATGTCGAACCAGCTCAGCCCGGAGGCGCTGAAGGTGCTGGAGCGGATGAAGGCCGCCACCGCACCGCCCGCGATCGAGGGCGACGTCGCGAAGCAGCGCGCCTTCTACCAGAAATACAATGATGACCGGCTGGCGGAGATGCGCCGCCATTTCGCGACGCGCGAGACGCATATGACGATGGGCGGCGTGGCGGTCGACGTGGTCGAGCCGAAGGCCGGCATCGCGCCGGGCAACGCGCAGCGCGTGCTGATCAACGTGCACGGCGGCGGCTTCATGTGGGGCGCGGGGAGCGGCGCGCTGGTCGAGGCGATCCCGATCGCCGCGACGATGCGGGTTAAGGTGGTGACGGTCGATTACCGGCTCGCGCCCGAGCATCGCTACCCGGCGGCGTCGGAGGACGTGACGGCGGTCTATCGCGAACTGCTCAGAAGCTATCGGGCGGAGAATATCGGCATCTACGGCTGTTCGGCCGGCGGGGTGATCACCGCGCAGGCGACCGCGTGGATCGCCTCGAAGGGATTGCCGCGCCCCGGCGCGCTCGGCACCTTCTGCGGCACCGGCGCGCCGTTTTCGGGGGACAGCCCGTATCTCGCGGGGCCGATCACCGGCGGCGCGGCGCTGCCCGCGCCCGCGCTGCCCCCGGTGCTGCCGGTTTCGTACATGGCGGGCGTGCCGGCGAGCGACCCGCTCGCCTATCCGCTGACCTCGGCGGACGAGATCAGGGCGATGCCGCCGACGCTGCTGCTGGCGGGCGGGCGTGATTTCGCGGTCAGCGCGCTGACGCTGGCGCATCGCCGCCTTGCCGCCGCCGGGATGGAAAGCGAGCTGCAAGTGTTCGACGGCCTGCCGCACGCCTTCTTCGTCTGGCCCGACATGCCGGAATCGACCGAGGCGTTCGCGACGATCGCGCGCTTCTTCGATCGCCATCTGGGGCGCCGCCCGCGCTGATGCGGACGCGCACCATCATTGCGCTGGCGCTGGGATATGCGTTGCTCGGCATCCTGATGAACAGCGTCGGGGTGGTGATCCTGCAATCGATCCGCCATTTCGACGCGACCAAGCCGATGGGATCGACGCTGGAGGCGTGCAAGGACCTGTCGGTGGTCGCGGCAAGCTTCCTGCTGGCGACGCGCATCCCCGCCTTCGGCTATCGCCGCACGCTGATGGCGGTGATGGCCGCGATGGCGCTGGCCTGCGTGGCGGCATCCTTCGCCAATGCCTTCGCCGCGATGCAATTGCTGTTCGTGGCGACCGGGCTGTCGTTCGGCGCGGCGAAGGTGGCGACCTATGCGGCGATCGGTCTCGTCGCGCGCGACGCGGACGATCATGCCGCCGTCACCGGGCAGATCGAGGGCGTGTTCATGATCGGGCTGCTGGCCGGCGTGTGGCTGTTCGGCGCGTTCGTAGCGCGCGATGCGGACGGCGGGTCGTGGCTGGGCGTCTATCGCGTGCTGGCGGCGGGCTTCGCACTGGTCGCGCTGGCGTGGCTGGCGGTGCCGCTCGACGAGCGCGGGGCGACCGCGCCGGAGGCCGCGCGCGCCGGCTGGCGGCAGATGGCGACGCTGGCCGCGCTGCCGGTCACGATCGCCGTGCTCGCGGCGCTATTCCTCTACGTGCTGATCGAGCAGGGGGTGGGGAGCTGGCTGCCGACCTTCAACAACGAGGTGCTGCGCCTGCCGCCCGCGATGAGCGTGGAGATGTCCAGCATCTATGTCGGCGCGCTCGCATTCGGGCGGTTCGCGTCCGCGCCGCTGTTCCGCCGGTTCGGCTGGCTGGCGGTGCTGCTCGGCTGTGTGACGGGGGCGGCGGCGCTGATGGCGGTCGCCCTGCCGCTGGCACGCGGCGTGGACGCCAGCGCGGCGCGAGGATGGGCGGATGCGCCGCCCGCCGCCTTCCTCTTTCCGCTGATCGGGGTGATGCTCGCGCCGATCTATCCCACGATCTGTTCCGTCGCGCTGAGCGGCCTCGCACAAGGGCGGCAGGCGGCGCTGATGGGGCTGATCGTGATCTTCTCCGCGCTCGGCGGGACGCTCGGCTCGCTGATCGTCAGCCTGATGTTCCAGCACGCGCCGGGCCGATATGTCTTCTACATCCTGCTGCTGCCGCTCGCGCTGATCGGCGCGATCCTGCCCGTCATCCGGCGACGGCAGGCGCGCGAGGTGGCGGCATGACGCTCGCCCCGCCGCCCTCGGCGCTGTTCGGCCCATTGTTCGAGGCGGTGCAGCGCGCGCGTCTCCATGCCGATTCCAAGACGTTCGCCGACGCCGTGCCGCGCCGCGCGCCGGCCGCCATCCTTGCCGACTGGCTCGCCGCGCCGGTTCGCGATGCCACCGCGCTCAGGACGTTCGTCGTCGCCAATTTCGAATTGCCGCCGGAGCGAGGAGAACTCTCCGCTGGCATGGAGGAACTGGCCGACCATATCGCGCGGCTGTGGCCGTGGCTGACCCGGCCGCCGCTGGTAACGCGCGAAGGGGAATCGGCGCTGGCGGTGGCGCGGCGCCATGTCGTGCCCGGCGGACGCTTCCGCGAGCTTTATTACTGGGACAGCTATTTCACGATGCTCGGCCTCGTCCGTTCGGGGCGGCAGGATCTGGTTGAGGACATGATCGCGGTGTTCGGCGATCTGCTCGACAGCTACGGCCATATCCCGAACGGCACGCGCAGCTATTATCTGTCGCGCTCGCATCCGCCGGTCTTCTACCTGATGGCGGCCTTGTCGCGGGACGGATCGGCGGCGGCGCGGCGCGGGCGGCTGGAATGGATGCGGATCGAGCATCGCTTCTGGATGGCGGGGGAGGAGAATCTGGCCCCCGGCGACGCGCATCGCCGCGTGGCGCGGCTCCCCGACGGCAACCTGCTCAACCGCTATTGGGACGACCGCCCCGCGCCGCGCGACGAATCCTGGCGCGAGGACGTCGCGCTGGCCGAAGCCAATCCGGGACGCAACGCGAGCGCCTTGTGGCGCGAGTTGCGCGCCGGAGCGGAGAGCGGCTGGGATTTCAGCTCGCGCTGGCTGGACGATCCGGCCGACCTCGCCTCGATCCGCACCACCAGCCTGCTGCCGATCGACCTCAACAGCCTGCTGCACGGGCTGGAGCGCGCGATCGCGACAGCGGCGGACGAACTGGGCGAGGCGCAAACGGCGGCGCTGTTCGCCGCCCGCGCGGCGGCGCGCGGCGCCGCGATCGAGAAGCACCTGTGGAACGATGCGCGGGGCTATTACGCCGATCACGATCTGGCCCGTGGCCGGGTCGACGAACGGCTGACCGGCGCGAGCGCTTTTCCCCTGTTCTGCGGCGTCGCGCGGCCGGATCGCGCGCGTCGGACGGCGGAGTCGCTCGCGGGCCTGCTGCGGCCCGGCGGGCTGCTGGCGACGGCGGTCCATTCCGGGCAGCAATGGGATGCGCCGAACGGCTGGGCGCCGCTGCAATGGATCGCGGTGGAGGGGCTGCGCGCCTATGGCTGCGACGCACTGGCGGCGGACGTCGCCGGCCGCTGGGTCGCGATGGTCGAGGCGACCTATCGCGAAACCGGGCTGCTGTTCGAGAAATATGACGTGGAGACATGCCGCGGCGGCGGCGGCGGCGAATATGCACCGGTCACCGGCTTCGGCTGGACCAACGGGGTGACGCTGGCGCTAATGGAGCAAGGTCGCGCCCGAAACGATCGGGAGGGAGAGAGGCGTTGCGGATGATGACGGAGCTGCCATCGGCGGCGCACCCGTCCCGTCGATGCCGTTGCCGCCCGTTGCCAGTCACGCGCGCGGCAGCGCTCGCTCATCTCATGGATTCCGCTTCGACCTGCACGCCGAACGAATTGAGCATGATCGAGACCATCACATATTCACTCGCGTGAAGACGACATCCATCATCTGCCGCTCGGTGACATGCCGGGCGAGCGCAGCCCGGTTCGCGTCGTTGACGAAATGGTCGGCGACAATATCGTCCACGCGCGGATCAGCGCAGCCTCGCGCGCGGGCCAGCCGCCTGGCGATCCGTAGCGGATGCGCGCCAGCTCGTTTTCGCTGGCCGCCGGACGTCGAGTAGCTGCGGCACGAAGCGACAGGTGTCGGCTGTTGCGCCAGGCCGCTCAGCAATGCGGGTCGGCGCAGCGGGACAGCATGTACAGCCGCAAGTTCTCGCGCCGGTTGACGCGATAGGCGCCGGTGACGACGCCGCATACGGCGGCGAAGATCAGCAGCGCGAAGCTGGCGAGTCCGATCGCCATCCGCTTGTTCTTCGGCTCGGCCATCGCGCGCAGCGCTCGCCCGGTCTGCGGATAGAGCAGGATCGCGGAATTGGACGGCGACCATTGCGTACGCTTCAGGTCCATCCGCGTCTCGTGGCGGCCCCACATGTCGATCACCACGATCATCGCGAGCAGCGAGAGCAGCGCGCTCGGCACCCAGATCATGAAACCGCCGCGCTGCTCGTCGACGATCGGCGCGATCATCGCCAACTGCTCGGTCGCGGCATAGGCCGGATACAGCACATTGCTCTTGACCGTGAGATAGGCGCCGAGGAGGATCTGCGCGAGGATCGCCAGCCAGATCATCATCAGCCGCTCGCCGTGGCTCACGCCCAATGGCGCCGGCCTGCGCCCGGCGATCCGGCTCCAGAACAGCAGGCCGCTGAGCAGCAGGCTGAGATGCATCGCCAGCCCGATCGCGGCGTTGTCCAGGGCGGCGGACTGGAGGGCGGGAAGCTCCCAGAGATAGAAGGTGCCGACATAGAGCAGCAGGGCGATGGCCGGATGGGAGAGGATCGGCCATGCTCGCCGCGTGGCGGGGGCGAGCAGCGCCGGCCGCAGGACGCGCCGCCGCAGCGATTGCGGGAGGCCGGCGACCAGCGTGCCGGCGGGCCGCGCCATCGCGATCAGGATCGGCGTGGCGATCCGCGCCACGATGATGCTGATCTGATGCACGTAGAACAATTCGTGCGCCCATTCCGCGAACGGCCATTGCAGCGACAGGAACAGCATCGCCAGCCCCGCCGCGAAGGCGTAGTGACGCAGCATATCGGCCCGCCGGTGGCTTGCCGCGCGCCGCCGCAAGCCCCGCAGATAGATCAGGGCGACCAGCAGGATCGGCACGCCGCCCGCCACGAAGAAGAGGGGGCCGGGAAGAGTCATGGCCCTAGCCCCTAGGCCGCGCGAATATGACGGTCCAATGAAAATCCCGTCATCTTTCGCCGCTTGGTCATGGACTTCCGAAGGTCTAGCAAAAGCGCCGAGAGGCAGGTCGAGTCGCCCGTCATGACAGATATCCGTGGCCGATCCGGTCCGCTTTCCCCGGAGTTGCTCGCGTCGACGGACGTGCGCGCGGCGCTCGCGCTGGCGGCGGCGAGCATGGTCTTGTGGTGGCTGTGCCGCTTCCACGCCGCCGCGCTTCCCGCGATCGCGCCGTGGGACTTCTCGTTCTCGTGGTTCTTCGCCACGACTTTCCCGCTGTGGTGGTACTGGCGCGGGCTGCGCGCGACCGAACTGGCGGAGCGCCCGTCGCGATGGCGCTCGGCGGCGTTCCTGATCGGCATGGCCGCGATCTACATCGTGCTCCAGACGCGGTTCGAATATCTCGCCGAGCACATGTTCTTCCTGAACCGGCTTCAGCATGTGGTGATGCACCATCTGGGGCCGTTCTTCATCGCGCTCGCCTGGCCGTGGCCGACGATCCTGCGCGGGATGCCGGAACGGGTGCGGCGGCTGGCGCTCGCGCCGCCGGTGCTGCGTTTCCTCCATATCGTCCGCCAGCCGCTGCTCGCCGCGTTCCTGTTCGTCGGCCTGATCGCGCTGTGGCTGGTGCCAGCGATCCACTTTCGCGCGATGATCGACCCCCGGCTCTATCTGGTGATGAACTGGTCGATGGTGGGCGACGGCGTGCTGTTCTGGAGCGTCGTGCTCGACCGGCGTGATCGCGCGCGGGCCGGGATATCCTTCGGGATGCGCGCGGCGCTGGCCATCGGGGTGATGTTCCCCCAGATCCTGATCGGCGCGATCATCGCGCTGTCGCGCCACGATCTCTATGGCTTCTATGCGTGGTGCGGCCGCATCTATCCCGGCATCGGCGCGCTGGACGATCAGGCCTATGGCGGGCTGATCATCTGGATTCCGCCGGCGATGATGAGCGTCGCGTCGCTGCTGCTCGTGCTCGATGCGCTGCGCCGCGCCGAGGAGAAGGCGGAGAAGCAGAGGACGCCGGGCGGCGGCGCCCGGATATCGGCATCGAGCTGGACGGGGCGCTGAAGCGCCTCAGTCGCCGTTTTCGACCAGCCGGCGCAGATCTGCGCCCGCGCTGTCCAGGTCCGCATTCTGCGTCGACAGCGAACTGACCAGCAGGCGCGCCGCGCCGCCGCGATCGAAGACGTAGATGCCGGAGCTGTGCGTCACCTCATAATCCCGGCCCGGCCGCACCGAATAGGCCACACGATATCGTCGGGCGAGCGCGGCCAGCGCATCGGGGTCGCCGCGCAGGCCATCGACCTGCGGGCCGAACGCCGCGACATATTGCCGGAGCACCGGCAGCGTGTCGCGATTCGGATCGACCGTCACGAACAGCACGCGGACCGAGCCGGCGTCGCGGCCGAGCCGGCGCAGCACCTGCCCGACATTGGCGAGCGTCATCGGGCACACGTCCGGGCAACTGGCGTAGCCGAAATAGAGCAAGGTGACCTTGCCGCGATAATCGGCCGCCGTCACCGGCTTGCGGTCATTGGCCCGCGTCATGTCGAACGCCAGCGCCGGCAGGCCGGTGACGACGGTATCGTGCCAACCCGCTTGCCGGGCGCAGGCGCTCGCCAGCGTCAGCATGAGCGAGGCGGCGAGCAGGCGGGCCATGCTCCGCCGGACTGGACGATGATCGGTGGGCACGGGCGGTTCCTTTCAACCGCCGCTCATCGGCGCAAAGGAGTCGCGATGCAACGCCTGCCTCGGCATCAGATATTTCCGATGCTGGGACACGTCGGCCTGTGGCGAGCCGTAGGCCGACGCCGCGTCCAGCGATAATCCATCCAGGGGCAGCGACCCGCGTCGCCGACGGGCTGCCCTGACCTGTTCCGCTAGAGGGAAGGCTTCGGGGCTACAGGAGCCAGGAGAAGGCACGGCGCAGGTAATCCTCGCCCCCGGTTCGAACTATCTCGCCGTGCGCCACGATCACGCGCTCGGGATGCGCGTCGAGCAAGGCGCGTATCCTGGGCCGCGCCGCCGTTCGGTGCCGGAAGCTGAGGCGATATTCGGGCGGAGGATAGCCCCAGCCTTCGACCATCTTCGCCGTGCCGGCGATCGTCCGCAGCCACCACGGCCAGTGACGCGCGAGGAACGCCTTGCTGAACGGCTGTGACAGGTCGGCGATGATCGCGGTGCGCGAGGCGCGATGATAAAAGAGCAGCTCATCGAGCAGCGGCGAGTTGGTGAAATGGAACTGGTCGATCTGTCCCGCCCATTCCGGCGGCGGATCATCTCCCAGCGTTCCCGAGAAGCTCAGCGCCGCAAGCTTCGCGATGGTCGATCGAGTGCCCCACATGCGCGCGTCGGGGAAGGCCTTCTGCCACGCATCGAGGAACAGGTAGTGAAGCTTGTTCGGACTGACGAGGTGCCGCACGGGGCCGAGCGCGCGTACCTGCCTTTCGATGTCCGCCGTCAGCTCGACCGGCGACCAAATCCACAGGCCACCGTCATCGAGGCGCACCACCGCCATGCGGGTCGGATAATCGTATCCCAAGAACGGGACGATTCCGCCATCTCCTGTCCAGATGTCCGGGCCGAGAGGCTCCAGCATGGCGACTCACCAAGGAATGAAAACCGCGATTGCCGCGATATTGTCCCCGAACACCGCCTGATGGAAGGTTCATCGCCTGCGGATGGCGGAAGGCTGTGCCGCGACGATCAGGCCGTCGCCGATCCACCGGCCGAGCATCCGGCCGGCGCGGGCGATCCCCGCTTCCTCGCCGAACGCGTCGGCCATCGCCGTGCATAGATCGGCGAACCGCATCCCCGCCCGGATCGAGAGCAGCGCCTGCCGCTCATATTGATCGATTGCGCGGAATCGGGCGGTATAGCCCTGCCGCCACACGAGGATCGCGCCCGGCTCCGGCAGCAATTCCACCGACGGCGGCTCCTCGCCTTCCGCCAGCGCGGACCAGATCGCGGTGGCGTTGGTCGTCAGGTCGCCCAAGTCGAGCGTCGGCGTGAGGCGCAGCACGGCGCGGTCCCAGTCGATATCGGTGAGATCATCCGCCGTCAGCGCCACGGCGTCGGTGGCGACGAACGCTTCGCCCAGCGCCATGTCGAGCCAGGCCAGTTCGGCCACTTCCGGGTCGGCGGGGTAGAGCGCCGCCAGCGTCGCGGGGAAATCGCGCCCGTAAGCGTCGAGCGTCCAGCTATGCGGCGGCACGCGATCGACATGCGCCACGACCGCCCGGTGGAACGCCTCCCCGCCGATCCAGTCGCGCGTGCGCTCGAAGCTTTCCCCAAGGCAGGCGGCGAGTTGGGCGCGATAATTGTTCTGATAGACGCGCAGGCCCGGCGCGGTGTCGTCGCCAAGACGAGCGGCGGCATCGCCGTCCTCGCGCGTCAGCCAGAGGCGCATGTCGCGCTGGAGGGCGAGCAGGCTCATGCCGCTTCCCGCAGCGCGCCGCTCGCGATCCGGCGGGCGGTGTCGAGTTCGGCGAGCAGGTCGGCGAGGGGAGGGATATCGTCGTCGCGCTCGATCATCGTCGCGACCGGGCCGAGGCGCGGCAGGACATGCGCGTAGAGATCCCACACCGATGCGGGCACCGGGCGGTCATGCGTGTCGATCAGCAATTCCTTGCCCCGGCTGTGGCCGGCGAGATGGACCTGCCGCACGCGATCATGCGGCACGCCGTCGAGATAGGCGATCGGGTCGAAGCCGTGGTTGCTCGCGCTCACGAACACATTGTTGACGTCGAGCAGCAGGCCGCAGCCGGTGCGCGCGCAGATGCTATCGAGGAAGTGCCATTCGGTCATGTCGGCGGGGGCGAAGTCGATATAGCTGGATGGGTTCTCGATCAGCATCTCGCGTCCCAGCGCCTCCTGCGCGCGATCGATATTGGCGCAGACCACCTCCAGCGCCTCCGCGGTATAGGGAAGCGGCAGCAGGTCGTGCGAGCTGAAGCCCTCGATCCGCGTCCAGCTCAGGTGATCGGAGACGAACAGCGGCTCGATCTCGTCGACCAATGCCCTGAGGCGTGCGAGATAGGCGCCGTCCAGCCCGTCGGCCGAACCGATCGACATCGACACGCCGTGCAGCGCAACCGGATAAAGTTCGCGCACGTCGCGCAGGATCTGGCGCGGCCTGCCGCCGTCGACCATGAAATTCTCCGAGATCACCTCGACGAAATCGACCGCGACGCGGGTATCGAGGAAATCGGCGTAATGCGGCTTGCGCAGGCCAAGGCCGAAGCCGCCGAAGGAGGGTATCATCGTCTAGCTCCCGAAAAGGAGAACCGGCCCGGCCGTTGCGCACCGGGCCGGTGGGCCGGTCAGTTCGGCGCGGTCAGGCTGCCGCCCGCTGCGGTGCAGGCCTTGGCGGTCAATTCCTTGAAGCCTTGCCCCTTGCAGTCGTTCTGCCCCTTGCAATCGTTCTTCGCCGTCTTGCAGTCCGACTGGCCCTTGCAGGTGTTGACGCCGTAGCAATGGACCTTGGTGGCGCCCTTGGCGACGGCGGCGGTCGGCGCGGCGGCCACGCCGATCGCGACGACTGCGGCGGCGGCGGCGATGCTGGTGCCGGTGCGGATGATGGTCATGCTGGTCTCCGAAAGATGAGGTTGGCCTTGTTGGCCTCCGCAATTCGACCGCCGCGCCTTTCCGGTTACAGCGCGCGCGAAAATCACCAGCGCAGCAGGCGCGGCCCGAGCAACGCGCCGATCGATGCCGCCAGCAGGATGCCGAGCGAGTACCAGGTCAGCACGAAGATCGCCGAAACCTCCGGGCAATGGACGCAATAGACCGTCGCGGCGAACGCCCCCGCCGAAAGCCCGGCCGCCGCGCCCGCCGCGCGCAGCCGGGTCGGCGCGAGTCGGCGGAACGACCAAAGCAGCCCCGCGAAGATCGGCATCGCCAGCGCCAGCACGATCCACGGGCACACCTTCCAGCTATGCCCGAGCCACATCGCCAGCCACGCGCCCGGCGGAGTCCGCGCCAGTTCGACAATGCCCGCGCCGGCGAGCAATACCACCGGCACTGCGAGCAGCCACGCCCAGCGGATGCGCCCGCTGTCCGGCCGGGCGAGTTGCGCGGTCATCCCCAGCGCCACCACCGACAGCGAGATCGTATAGGTCCATTTCACCCAGAAGCTGAAGCCGTGCATCGCGACGTGCAGGTCGGGCCGAATGCCGAGGGTCCCCACCACCGCAATCCCGGCGACCAGCGCGCCAAGCAGCAGCCCGATCGCCAGCCGCCGCCCGATCGCATGGCGGGGCACCTTCGGCACGTCGGCGGAGAGGCGCGCGATCAGATCGTCGGTGTTCATCGCGCGCCTCCCTGTATTCGCGCCATCAGCGCCTTGAGGCCGCGATGGACCGAGACCTTCACGTCGGATTCGCCGATCCCGTCCACGGCCGCCGCCTCGCTGATGCTCAGCCCCTCGATCCGGGTCGCGCGGATCATCCGCGCCTGCTTTGGCGGGAGCGTGCCGAGCAGTTCCTCCACGTCCAGCCGCGCGCCGGATGCGTCCTCGAACCCGTCGGCGACCAGTACCTCTTCCAGCCCCTCGATCGGCTGGAGGCGGCGGACGCGGCGGAAATGGTCGATCATCTTGTAACGCGCCACCGCGAACAGCCATGCGGTGAAGGCGCGCTCGCGATCGTAGCTTGCGCGGCGGGTGTGCACCGCAATCAACGTCTCCTGCACCAGATCCTCGATATCGTCGTCCGCGCCGCTGGAGCGCCGCCGGTAGAAGCCGCGCAGCACGGGCACGAGCAGGCGCAACAATGCGGCGTGGTCGGCGGCATTGCCGTCGAGCCCGCTGATCATCAACCGGCGCAACTCGTCCTCGTTCGCCCGCATTCGCGCTCCTCGTCGGAGGATTCGGCGCAGCCGGGATAAAGGTTACAGCGCCGCGCCGCCATTTTTTCCGCATCGGCCTGTAACCGCCCCCGCCGACCGGCCGAATTGCCGTCGTGATCCGGGCCATCCGCCTCCTTCCGGAGTCACCGCGCGGCCCGGCCATTCTCCCGTCCGGGCCGCGCGCAGAGGCGCAGACACAAAGGAAAACCCATGCGTTCCACTCACGCCACGATCGCGGCCACGCTGGCGATGGCCGTCGCCGGCACCGCGCTCGCCACATCCGCCTCTGCACAGGACAAGCCGACGATGGAGAAATGCTACGGCGTCGCCAAGGCCGGCAAGAACGATTGCAAGGCAGGCGCTGGCACGACCTGCGCCGGCACGTCGAAGGCCGATTATCAGGGCAATGCGTGGAAGCTGGTGAAGGCCGGCACCTGCACGTCGATCAGGACGCCGAAGGGCAACGGCTCGCTGACGCCCAAGGCCTGATCCGTTCCGGCCGGGCGCGTTCCGGCCGGACATCCATGGAGAGATGAGATGACCTTGCCGATCGCGCTATACGAGCGTTCCGTCCGTTCCCTGTCGGCGCTGGTGCCGGATGCCTTCCTGCTGCTCGTCGCCCGGCTGGGCATCGCGGGCGTTTTCTTCATGTCCGGCCGCACCAAGGTGGACGGGGTCATCCACATCACCGACGCCACCTATGAACTGTTCCGCACCGAATATGCGCTGCCGTTGATCCCGCCCGATATCGCTGCCGTCGCCGCGACATGGTCCGAGCATGTCTTCTCGATCCTGCTGGTGCTCGGGCTGTTCACGCGCGTCTCGGCGCTGGCGCTGTTCACGATGACGCTGACGATCGAGGTGTTCGTCTATCCAGACGCCTGGCCGACGCATCTGAGCTGGGCCGCGATCCTGCTGCCGCTGATGTTCCGCGGCGGAGGCGCGTGGTCGGCGGACAATTGGTTGAGGAAACGGGAATCCTTCGGGGTGTAAAAGGCACCGCAACGTCCTAAGCGGGCCGGATATGATCGACTCGCCTCCAGTGAAGCGCGACACGATGCGCCGGACCAGGGTCCTGCTCCGGCGTCACGGCCCGACCGCCCCGGTATGGCGGGGCCGCGCCGCGATCATCGGCGGCGCGGTATTCGTCGGCCTCGCTGCGATTTCCTTCGCGTGGCTCGCCGATCGGGCGAACGAACTGTTCCACCTCCTCGTGACGCATTGCTGGTGGCTGCCGCTGCTGGTGACGCCGGCCGGCTATGTCCTCATCATCTGGATCACCAACCGGCTGGCGCCCGCCGCGCGCGGATCTGGCATCCCCCAGATCATCGCGGCCAAGCGCGATCCGGCCGGCGCGATGGCCGATCTCACCTCGGGGCGCACCGCCGTGCTGAAGGCGGTCCTCACCGCCGGCGCGCTGACGATCGGCGCATCGGTCGGGCGCGAGGGGCCGACCGTCCAGCTCGGCGCGACGATCATGGCCTATGCGCACAGGCTGCTGCGGGTGCCGCTCAACGCCTCGGTGCTGGTGGCGGGCGCGGCGGCCGGCGTCGCGGCGGCGTTCAACACGCCGCTGGCGGGGGTCGCCTTCGCGATCGAGGAGCTTGCGGCCGCCTATGAGCAGCGCATGACCTTGCTGGTGATGACTGCCGTGCTGATCGCCGGGATGGTCGCGCAGGGCGTGGCGGGCGATTACGTCTATTTCGGGATCGTCGGCCAGACCCTGCCGTTCACCTCCGTGCTGATCGTGGCGCCGGTCGCGGGTGTGCTGGGCGGCGCTTTCGGCGGCCTGTTCTCCAGGCTCACCCTATGGTTCGCCCGCGGCGGCGCCAGCCGTATCTCGGGCGGGCGTCCGTTGCTGCTCGCGGGCGTTTGCGGGCTGATCGTCGCGGGGATCGGCGTTGCGAGCGGCATGACCTGGGGAACGGGCTATGGTGCCGCCCGCGCGATCATCGAAGGGCACGATGCGCCGCTCTCGTTCGGCGCGGCCAAGTTCGTCAGCACGCTGGCGACCGCCGCCGCCGGCTTGCCGGGTGGAATCTTCGCGCCGAGCCTCGCGACCGGAGCTGGATTGGGGAACCTGCTCCACGCGCTCTTCCCGAACGAGCCGACCGGCGCGCTCGTGTTGCTGGCGATGGCGGGTTACTTCACCGGTGTCGTACGCGCGCCGCTGACGGCCGTCATCATCATGTCCGAGACGACCGGCAGCCGCGGGTTGATGCTCCCGCTGCTCGCCACCGCGCTGATCGCCGAACCTGTCGCCTCGCTCGTCTGCCGGGAGCGGCTGTATCACGGTCTCTCGATGGGATTCTTGCGGCCTCGCTGAAGCTGGCGGCAACCCGTCACGCTCCCGATCCCAACGCGAAATCCAGCGTGAACACCGCGCCACCGTCCTCGCGGTCGCTCGCGCTGATCCGCACGTTCATCACCTCCGCGAAGCTGCGCGCGATGGCGAGGCCGAGGCCGCTGCCGCCACGGCTGTCGGAGCCGGTGCCGCGCGCGAACGCCTCGAACAGCGCATCCGCGCCGCCCGGCGGCAGGCCCGGCCCTTGGTCGGCGATCGACAGCCGCACGCCGTGGGGCAACCGCTCGCCCGCGATCGTCACCTTGCCCGCGCCATGCGTCGCGGCATTGGTCAGCAGGTTGAGCAGGATATGGTGCAGCAATCGCGGATCGGCCGGCACCAGCGGCAGATCCGGCGGGACGCGGAAATCGAGGCGCGCGTCGGGCAGCAGGTCACGCAGGTCATGCACCGCGCCCGCCACCGCGTCGGTGAGGTCGACCGGCTCGATCGCCGCCGCCAGCGTGCCGCTGTCGATCCGCACCATCTCGATCAGGTTGGCGAGGAAGCGCCGCAGCCGCGCCAGCTCGCCGCGCGCGATCGCCAGCGCCGGCTCGCCCGGATGATTGACCGCGATCGCATCGAGCGCGCCGCCGACCGCCGTCAGCGGCGTGCGCAGGTCGTGCCCGATCGAGGAGAGCAGCGCGGAACGCAACCGGTCGCGCTCCTCGATCACCCGCACCTCGCGAAGCTGGTCCTCCAGTCGCAGCCGCTCATGTGCCAGCGCCGCCTGCCCCAGCAGGGTGGAGAGCAATGTCGCGCGCGTCGCGGGCACAGGTGGCCCGCCGTCGCCGCGCGCCAGCGCCACCACCGCGAGCGTGCCCAGCGTCGTGCGCAGCGGATGGAATTGCCAGTCCGCCGCGTTGAGCGTGCCGGTGTCGTATCCCGTCACCTCGCCCCGGCTCCACGCCCATTCCGCCGCCGCGCGATCGACCGGGCTGAGGTCCGGCAGGTCGGGCGGGCAGGCGGCGACGATCGCCAGCTTTCCCTCCCGCTGGACGAGCAGCAGCACCGACACGTCGAGCGTCCGCGCCAGCTCGTTGCACACCGTGTCGCTGGTCGATTGCCAGTCCGAGCAGCGCGCCAGCGCCTGGCCGAACGCCGCCACCGCCGCATTCTCCACCGCGCTCCGCGCGCCGATCGAGGCGCGGACGCGCAGCCGGTCGGCGAGGCTGGCGACGAACACCGCGATGCCGAGCAGCACGATCACCGTCAGCACGCTTTCGGGATCGGCGATGGTGAAGGTATAGAGCGGCGGCAGGAAGAAGAAGTTATAGGCCAGCCCCGCCAGCGCCCCGGTCACGATTCCCGGCCAGCGGCCGAACATCAGCGAGACCAGGATGACGGGGAGCAGATAGATCAGATCGATCGCCCCGGTGCCGATCAGCGGCTCCACCACCGTCGCGAGCGCGGTGGTGCCCGCCACCGCCACCGCGCCGGCGCCGATGCCGCCCCAGTCGATCCGCCGCCGCGCCCGCTCGGCGCGGGGCGCCGGCGGGGCGGTCTCGGACGGGATGACGTGGACCGCCAGCCCCTCGCTCTCGCGCAGTAATTGCTCGACCACCGAGCCGTGGCGCAGCTCGAACCACCAGCTTCGCCGCGAACGGCCGAGCACGAGCTGGGTGGCGCGCATCCCGGCGATATGCGTCGTCAGCCCCTCGATCACCGTCTCCGCCGGCACGCTGGCGATCGTCGCGCCGAGGCTGGCGGCGAGTTGCAGCGTCTCGGCGACGCGCCGCCGCTCGTCCGGGCCGAAGCCGGCGGTGCGCGGCGTCTCGATATGCACCGCCTGCCACGGCGCGCGCAGGGCATCTGACAGGCGCTTGCCGGCGCGGACGAGGGCATCGCTGCCGGGCAATTCGCTCACCGCCACCAGCACGCGCTCGCCACCCGCAAAGGTGCCGGAGACGGCGTGGGCGTCGAGGAAATCGACCAGGCTGCGATCGACGCTCTGCGCGGCGCGGCGCAGCGCCATCTCGCGCAGGGCGGAGAGGTTCTCCTTGGAGAAGAAATGGCCGAGCGCCCGCGTCGCCTCGGCGGGGACATAGACCTTGCCCTCCTTCAGCCGTTCGATCAGCTCGTCGGGCGGCAGGTCCACCACCTCGATCTCCGCGTCCTCCAGCACATGATCGGGCACCGTCTCGCGCACGCGGACGCGGGTGAAGCTCGCCACCACGTCGTTGAGGCTCTCGACATGCTGGACGTTGAGCGTGGTGAGCACGTCGATCCCGGCGTCTAGCAATTCCTCCACGTCCTGCCAGCGCTTCGCGTGGCGGCAGCCCTCGGCATTGGTATGGGCAAGCTCGTCGACCAGCGCGAGCCGCGGCGCGCGGGCCAGCACCGCGTCGAGGTCCATCTCCTCCAGCACATGCCCGCGATGTTCGATCCGGCGGCGCGGGATCGTCGGCAGCGGCGCGGCGAGCCGCTCGGTATCCTGCCGCCCGTGCGTCTCGACCACTGCGATCGCCACGTCCACCCCGGCGGCAAGCCGTTCCGCGCCCTCGCGCAGCATCTCGAACGTCTTGCCGACGCCGGGCGCCGCGCCGAGGAAGATCTTCAGCCGCCCGCGCTTCTCCCGCGCGGCGGCGCGGAGCAGGGCTTCCGGCGATGGACGGCGATCGGTCAACGCTTCCTCCTTGCCGGGGCGTTCGACATAACGCGGACCGGCGCAAGCGTCAGCCCGCGATCTTTACGCGATCCTTATGCGAAACGCCCATATTCGCCCGCGAAACCTTATGCCCCGGCCTCCTAATTGAGCCGCCAAGCCGCATCCCGCGGCCGCGAGGCATATCCATGTCCGACCTGATCTGGCTCGCCCTGCTCGGCGGCCTGTTCGCGCTGACGCTGGCGTTCGTGCGCCTGTGCGACGGGGCCTGACGCCATGACGCTGCACCTCTGGCTCGCCGGGCTGACGGCGCTCGCCCTGCTCGGCTATCTCGTCGCCGTGCTCGTGCGGCCGGAGCGGTTCTGACATGACCGTGCAGGGCTGGGCGCTGATCGCCCTTTTCGTCATCATCCTCGGCCTCGCCGCCAGGCCGGTCGGGCTGTGGCTGTTCGCGCTCTATGAGGGACGCCGCACGCCGCTCCACATCGTGCTCGGCCCGGTGGAGCGCGGCTTCTACCGCCTCGCCGGCGTCGATCCGGCCAAGGAGCAGGGCTGGCGCACCTACGCGCTGCACATGCTGCTGTTCCAGCTCGCCACGGCGCTGCTCACCTATCTGCTGCTCCGCGCGCAAGGCGCGTTGCCGCTCAACCAGCGCGGGCTGCCCGGCGTCGGCGCGGACGGGGCGATGAACGTCGCCATCTCGTTCGTCACCAACACCAACTGGCAATGGTATACCGGCGAGGCGACGCTTTCGAACCTCAGCCAGATGCTCGCGCTGACGATCCACAATTTCCTCTCCGCCGCGACTGGCATCGCGGTCGCCTTCGCGCTGTTCCGTGGCTTCGCCCGGCGGGAGTGCGCGACGGTCGGCAATTTCTGGGCCGACATGACGCGGGTGACGCTCTACCTGCTGCTGCCGATCTGCATCGCTTATGCGCTTTATCTGGTGTGGGCCGGCGTGCCGCAGACCTTCGCCGCTGCGATCGACGCGCATACGCTGGAGGGCGCCAAGCAGGTGATCGCGCTTGGCCCGGTCGCCAGCCAGGAGGCGATCAAGATGCTTGGCACCAATGGTGGCGGCTTCTTCAACGCCAATTCCGCGCATCCGTTCGAGAATCCGACGGCAATGACCAACCTCGTCCAGATGCTGTCGATCTTCCTGATCGGCATCGGCCTCACCTACACCTTCGGCAAGGCGGTGGGGGACACGCGGCAGGGCTGGGCGATCCTCGTCGCGATGACGATCCTGTTCCTCGCCGGCGTCGTGGTCGCCTATTGCATGGAGGCGCATTCCACGCCGCTGATGCACCGGCTGGGCCTCGACGGCGGCAACATGGAGGGCAAGGAGGTGCGCTTCGGCGTGGTCGGCTCCGCGCTGTTCGCGGTGGTGACGACGGCGGCCTCGTGCGGCGCGGTCAATGCGATGCACGACAGCTTCACCGCGCTCGGCGGGCTGATCCCGCTGTTCAACATGGAGCTGGGCGAGGTGGTGGTCGGCGGGGTCGGCGCGGGCATCTACGGCTTCCTGCTGTTCGCCATCCTCGCGGTGTTCGTCGCCGGGCTGATGGTCGGCCGCACGCCGGAATATGTCGGCAAGAAGATCGAGGCGCGCGAGGTGAAGCTGGCGGTGCTGGCGATCGCGGTGCTGCCGCTGATGATCCTCGGCGGCAGCGCGATCGCCGCCGTCACGCAAGCAGGGCTGGCCGGTCCGCTCAACAAGGGGCCGCACGGCTTCTCGGAGATCCTCTACGCCTTTTCCTCCGCCACCGCGAACAACGGCTCGGCCTTCGCGGGGCTGAGCGCGGGGACGCCGTTCTACAACGCGCTGCTCGGCGTCGCGATGTGGGTCGGGCGCTTCTTCATCATCGTGCCGGTGCTGGCGATCGCCGGCAGCCTCGCCGCGAAGAGGCGCACGCCGGCAGGTGCGGGTTCATTCCCCACCACCGGCGCCCTGTGGGTGGGGCTGCTCGTCGGGATCATCCTGATCGTCGGCGGCCTCACCTTCCTGCCGGGCCTCGCGCTCGGGCCGGTCGCCGATCACCTCACGGCCGCCGCCGGCCAGCTTTTCTGAAGGGCACCTGTCATGGACACCGCAACCTCCATGTTCTCCCCGGCGCTCGTCGTGCCCGCGATCGGCGACGCCTTCCGCAAGCTCGATCCGCGCGCGCTGGTCAGGAACCCGGTGCTGTTCGTCACCGCCTGCGTCGCGCTGCTGCTCACCCTGTTCCTCGCGATCGGCGGCGAGCAGGTGTCGGCCGGCTTCCTCGCGCAGCTTATCGCGTGGCTGTGGCTGACCGTGCTGTTCGGCACCTTCGCCGAGGCGCTGGCGGAGGGGCGCGGACGCGCGCAGGCCGCCTCGCTGCGCGCCACCAAGTCGGAGCTGCGCGCGAAGCTGCTTTCCGGCGTCGGCGAGACATGGGAGATGGTCGCCGCCGCGCAGCTCGAAAAGGGCGAGCTGGTGCTGGTCGAGACCGGCGACCTGATCCCCGCCGACGGCGAGGTGGTGGAGGGCGTCGCCAGCGTCAACGAGGCGGCGATCACCGGCGAGAGCGCCCCCGTCATCCGCGAGGCGGGCGGCGACCGCTCCGCCGTCACCGCCGGCACGCGCGTCATCTCGGACCGGATCAAGGTGCGCGTCACCGCCGAGCCGGGGCACGGCTTTCTCGATCGCATGATCGCGCTGGTCGAGGGCGCGGAGCGGCAGAAGACACCGAACGAGGTGGCGCTGACCATCCTGCTCGTCGGCCTGACGATCATCTTCCTGATCGCGGTCGGCACCATCCCGAGCTTCGCGCATTATGCTGGCGGCGCGGTGCCGGTGGCGATCCTCGCGGCGCTGCTCATCACGCTGATCCCCACGACGATCGCCGCGCTGCTTTCCGCGATCGGCATCGCGGGGATGGATCGGCTGGTGCGGTTCAACGTGCTCGCCAAGTCCGGCCGCGCGGTGGAGGCGGCGGGCGATTGCGACGTGCTGCTGCTCGACAAGACCGGCACGATCACGATCGGCGACCGGCAGGCGAGCGCCTTCGTGCCGCTGACCGGCATCGAGGAGCGCGCGCTCGCGGAAGCCGCGCTGCTCGCCAGCCTCGCCGACGAGACGCCGGAGGGCCGCTCGATCGTCGCCCTCGCGCGCGAGAAGCATGGCCTGTCGCAGACGCTGCCCGCCGATGCGGAGGCGATCCCCTTCACCGCGCAGACGCGGCTTTCCGGCCTGAGCTTCGGCGGCGGCCTGATCCACAAGGGCGCGGTCGATTCGGTGCTGCGCGCGCATCCCGATCTCGACGCCACCGTCGCGGCGATCGAGCTTCGCCGCGCCACCGACGAGATCGCCCGCGCCGGGCAGACCCCGCTCGCGGTGGTGCGCGACGGACGGCTGCTGGGCGCGGTCGCGCTCAAGGACGTGGTGAAGGCCGGCGTGCGCGAGCGTTTCGCGGAGCTGCGCCGCATGGGCATCCGCACGGTGATGATCACCGGCGACAACCCGCTCACCGCCGCCGCCATCGCTGCCGAGGCCGGAGTGGACGATTTCCTCGCGGAGGCGACACCGGAAGACAAGCTCGCGCTGATCCGCCGCGAGCAGCAGGGCGGCAAGCTCGTCGCGATGTGCGGCGACGGCACCAACGACGCGCCCGCGCTCGCCCAGGCCGATGTCGGCGTAGCGATGAACACCGGCACGCAGGCCGCGCGCGAGGCGGGCAACATGGTTGATCTCGACAGCGACCCCACGAAGCTGATCGAGATCGTCGGGCTGGGCAAGCAATTGCTGATGACGCGCGGCGCGCTCACCACCTTCTCGGTCGCCAACGACGTCGCGAAATATTTCGCGATCATCCCGGCGATGTTCGTGGTGCTCTATCCCGGCCTCGCCGCGCTCAACGTGATGCACCTTTCCAGCCCGCGGAGCGCGATCCTGTCGGCGATCATCTTCAACGCCCTCATCATCCCGGCGCTGGTGCCGTTGGCGCTGCGCGGCGTGACGTACCGGCCGATGGGCGCGGGGCCGCTGCTCGCGCGCAACCTCGCCATCTACGGCATCGGCGGGCTGGTCGCGCCGTTCGCCGGCATCAAGCTGATCGACCTCGCGGTCAGCGCGCTCCATCTCGCCTGAAGGGTTCGTCTCATGCTCAACGATATCAGGTCCGGCCTTCGCCCGACGCTCGTCTTCACCCTGCTGTTCGCCGCCTTGCTCGGCCTCGCCTATCCGGCGCTGATCGCCGGGATCGGCCAGATCGTCTTCCCGTGGCAGGCGAACGGCAGCATCGTCCGGGATGCGCGCGGGCAGGCGATCGGCTCGGCGATCATCGGCCAGCAATTCGCCAGCCCGCGCTATTTCCACGGCCGCCCCTCCGCCGCCGGCAAGGGCTATGACCCGCTTGCCTCCTCCGGCTCGAACTACGGCCCCGCCGCGAAACCACTCGCGGACCGGCTCAAGGGCGATCTTTCCGCAACCACCGCATCGCCAGACGCATTGGCTCCTCCTGCCGATCTGGTGACTGCCTCCGCCTCGGGGCTCGATCCCGATATCAGCCCCGAGGCGGCCTTGTATCAGGCACCGCGCGTCGCGGCCGCGCGGCATGTCGATCCGGCGACGGTTCGCGCTTTGGTCGATCGGCATATCGAGCGCCCGCTGCTCGGCTTCATCGGTGAGCCGCGCGTCAACGTGCTGGCGCTGAACCCCGCGCTCGACGCCGCCGCGCCGCGCCCGTAACAGGATGCGGATGACGAATGCCGCCCGCGTCCTGCTGGTCGAGGATGATGCCGCGATCCGCCGCCTGCTCCATGCGGCGCTGACGCGCGCGGGCTATCGCGCCAGCCAGGCCGCGACGGCGCGCGAGGCGATGAGCGTCGTCGATATCGAGCGGCCCGATGCGGTGCTGCTCGATCTCGGCCTGCCGGATCGCGACGGGCTGGAGTTGGTCCAGCTCATCAAAGCGCGGGGCGATGCGGTGCTGCTGGTCGTCTCCGCCCGCAACGAGACGGAGGACAAGGTCGCCGCGCTCGATCTGGGCGCGGACGATTATCTCACCAAGCCGTTCGACACCGAGGAGCTGCTCGCTCGCATCCGCACTGCGCTGCGCCACCGCCGCGCCGGCGCGGCGATCGACGAGGTGCTGGAGGCGGGGCCGGTCACGATCGACCTCGCGCATCGCCGCGTCGCCCGCGGTGGCGCGGATATCCACCTGACGCCGAAGGAATATGGCGTGCTGGCGGAGCTGGCGCGGCATCCCGACCGGGTGATCGGCCACGCGCAATTGCTGCGCAGCGTATGGGGACCGGCGCAGGAGGATCACGTCGAATATCTCCGCATCGTGATCCGCGCGCTGAGGCACAAGCTGGAGGCCGATCCCGCGCAGCCGCGCCTGATCGTCAACGAACTGGGGATCGGATATCGATTGGTCACAACCGGTTCGATGGCGAGACGCGACCAACCCGGTCGATAGGGGATCGATCGTCCCAGGCGCGCCGGGCGGCCATGGCGGTTCTTACGTAGGGGTTATCTCGGCGGGATTGTGCGACGACGCAAAACAAGCCGCCGCGCGATCCGATATTCCCGTTGCCGCCGCGATCGCGCGGACAACAGGAAAGGAACCTAGAAATGGGCAAATCGAAGCTCGTCGTTGGCGCCGCCGCGGCTGTCGCGCTCGGAGCGGCCATTCCCGCGCTCGCGCAAACCAGTTCAGGCGGCTCGACCTCCAGCGCCGGCGGCTCGAACGTGACGGGGGCATCGGGCAATCATAGCGACACGTCGGTCAGCACCAGCAATTCGACCGACACCAACAGCACGACGCTGACCTTCTCCCCGAGCAAGACCAGCAACAACACCAAGAACCTGACGTGGAGCAGCAGCAGCAGCGACAGTTCGCAGCACACGAAAAATGTGACTGCGGACAGCAACAACAGCGACAGCTCCCAGAACACCAAGAATATCGGCAGCTACAACACCAAGAATGTGACGGCCGACAGCAACAACACCGATAATTCGCAGCGCACCAAGAATGTCGCTCTTGGCAGCTACAACACGAAGAACGTGACGGCTGACAGCAACAATACCGACAATTCTCAGCGCACTAAAACGGTGGCTGTCGGCAGCTACAACACCGACAATTCGCAACGCACCAAGACGCTGACGCTGGACAGCAACAATTCGGATAGCTCCCAGCACAACAAGGCGATCGCGATCGGCAGCTACAACACCGATAATTCCCAGCGGAACGGCAACATCCATCTCGTCGCCGATCAATCGCTCGATGCATCGGTGAGCAGCCACGGCAAGCTGAACTTCAGCGGCCGCAGCGCGACCTATAACAGCGGCGCGAATTCCATCGGTGGCAGCGCGTTCGCGGCCTATTCCGGTATCCTGAACCAGGGCTGGAACACCGGCAACAACAGCGCGTCCCAGGCTGCGACCAACATCGCGGCGCAAGGCACCACCAGCTTCGCGACGCATTGATGCCCCGCCTGCCGGGCGGGTTTTCCCGCCCGGCGGTTTTTTCGTTGCAAGCGCGGATGCAAGGAGACTCGTGATGTCGATCTCTTCCCTCCGGCGCCGTATCGCGACCGGCTCCGCCGCCGCCCTCGCGTCGCTTGTCGCCAATACGGCTTTCGCCCAGACGGGCGCGCCGCCGCCGGCTCCTCCGGTCGAGACCGCGCGGCCGCCGGTCGTCGCGCTCGATGATGCGCAGCTGGGGCAGGAGCGTGGCGGGCAGGCGATCGTCGTCGGCAACCAGACGCTCAACAGCAGCCTCACCGGCAACACGATCGCCGGCAACTATACCGCCGGGGCGATCACCCTTTCGGACAATGCCTTCGCCAATTTCAACGGCATGGGCAATGTCGTGATCAATTCCGGCGCTCAGGCCAATCTGCAAAGCGCGATGAACCTCACCGTCAATCTGGGGAACTGATCATGGGCAGCCGGAGTGCCGCCCCGCTTCACTGGCTCGCGGCGGCGATCGCGTTTTCGAGCATGGCCGCGATCGCCGCCGCGGCACAGACGCCGCCGCTCGCGCGGATGCCGGTCGATGCGCCCGGACGCGCGGCGGGCTTCACCGTGCGCGTGCGGAGCTGGGCCGAGATTCCGTTCCGCACGATCGTGCGCCAGCGTTACGATTACAGCTGCGGCTCGGCGGCGGTCGCCACGCTGCTCACCTATCAATATGGCACGCCCACCGACGAAACCCAGCCGTTCAAGGCGATGTACGAGAAAGGCGATCAGACGAAGATCCGCGAGAAGGGCTTCTCGCTGCTCGACATGAAGAATTATCTTCTCGCGCGCGGGTTCGGCGCGCAGGGCTACCGGCTCGGGATCGAGGACATGCGCGCATTGGGCAAGCCGATGATCGCGCTGATAAACGTGCGCGGCTACACGCATTTCGTCGTCGTCAAGGGCGCGCGCGGCGGGCGCGTGCTGATCGGCGATCCGGCGCGCGGGCTGCTCAAGGTGCCCGATGCCGAGTTCGCGAAGATGTGGAGCGGGATCGCGCTGATCGTCACCGATCCGCCGACCGGGGTGAGCGGTGCGTTCAACCTCGCGCGGGACTGGGATCCATGGTCGACCTCGCCGACGCGGATCTTCCAGGGCGAGCGCAGCATCACCGCGACCACCGACAACCTGCCGCCGATCTACCAGATCCAGCAGCAGATCCTGCCCAACATCCGCGTCGGAGGCGTAGGGGTGCCATGAGCCGTCCGGCCTTATATCGCGCGCTGCGCATCGCGGCGCTGGCGCCGGCGGTGTGGATCGTCCCAGCCGCCGCCGATGAACTCCCTGTCGCCGCGCAGATCGCGCCGCATATGGTCGCCATGACCGACGAGGAGATGGCCGAAGCGCATGGCGGTTTCGACTGGGGCGGGATGAACATCACCTTCGGCGCCGACGTACAGACCTATCTCAACGGCCAGCTCGCCTTGCAGACGGTGGTCAACTGGACCGCCAACGGCGCGACGACGCAGACGATCGTCGGCAGCCAGCTTATGCTCGCGGACGTCGCTTCTGCGAGCGGGACGGGAGGCGGCATCGCCATTCCGGCGAACCTCTCGAACAGCGCCGTCTATCTCGCCAACGCCGGGCAGACCGCGCTGATCCAGAACACCAACGGCGCGTTGCAGAACGTGCTGGTCAACGCGATGGCCAATCTCAACGCGGTGCAGCAGACCAACGCCACCGTCACGCTCGGCAATTATGCGGCCTTCGCGGCGACGCTACGCACCGGGGCGCTCAACATGGGGCTGGGGCGCGAGATCGCGACCTTCTCGCATTGAAGGAATGCGGCGTTCAGAACGTGAAGGGCAGGCGCAGCGTCATCGCCACGCCCGGCGCATCCTGCGTCACCCCGAACTGGAACGCGAGCGTCACCGATTGCCGCTGGTTGACGCGATAGGACATGCCGAGATCGAGCGTGCCGACCTGAAGCGTCGAGGAATCCTGGAAACCGCCGTTCAGCTCGGTCCGCGTCGGCATGATATAGGTGTGGCTGTAGCCGAGCGAGAAGGAGAAGCGCGGGTTGATCGCGAAGCCGAAGCCGATGTTCGCGGTGATCGCGCCGCCCGGCCGGACATGGCCGATCAGCGTGCCGTTGACGGTGCGGTCGATATCGCGCGCGAACTGATAGAGATAGGATATTCCTCCATAGATGACCGCTGGATCGGACGGCAGCAGCACCGTCAGCCCCGGCTGCACGCCCCAGAATCCCGATCCGGTCGCCAGCCCATGCGCGATGCCGAATTCGTCATAGGCGATCGAGAACGGGCTGACGCCGGTATCGCTCTTCACGCGCAGCCCGGCGATGAAGATCGGCGCCTCGGGATTGAGCGGGGCGTTGATCTGCCAGCGCAGCGCGCCTTCGATGTCGCCGATCGCCCGCGCATGCAGGTCGAAGCCCTCGGTCACGGTGCCGTCGCGTACCTGTGACAGATGGATGCTGTCGGTGCGGATCATCGCCGGGATCATCAATTCGCCCTCGAGCCGGCTGGTGAAGCCGTGCCAGATCGTCAGCGCGTCGATCGTCGTGTTGCGATCGGCGGTCGACGCCTGGATCGAACCGATCTGCAACCCCGGCACCAGCTCGATCCCGGCGAACACCAGCCGGTCGTTGGCGGAGCGGATATAGGTCAGCGAGGCCTGCACGGTGGTCTTTCCGGCAGGGGTGAGGACGCCCTGGCCCTGCGGCACGGCCTGCGTCTTGTCCGCGATATCGGGCTTGGCCGCCTGCGCGTCGCCCACTGTTCCTTGCGGCGGGGCGGAATCGGTCTGGTTCGCCGGTGCCCCGGTTTGCGGGCCGATGCCGGCGGCGCGCGCCGCGGCGAGATCCGCGGCGGTTTCGCGGCGCAGCGCCACGATCTCCTCGCGATCCGCCGCGATCTGCTTCTGCTGGGCGTCGATCTGCGCCTGTTGCGCGGCGACTCTCGCGGTGAGATCGGCGAGCTGCCGCTCGATCGAGGGAGCGGCTTGCGCCGGGGCTGCGGCCTGCATCGAGGCGGCTGGCAGCGCCGAAGCTGGCGCCGCTTGCGGGGGCGCCGGATCGTCGGCCGCCCACGCCGTGCCGGGAAGGACGGTCAGGCAGCTGGCGCAGAGCCAGCGGGTCGTTGCGTGGGACATCAGTGGGTTATCCCTGGAGAAAAGGAAGGCAGGTGGTTTTCGGAAGCGAACAGCGGGCCTTCGTTGGCGATTTCGCGCAGGCGATCGGTTTGCGTGATCGTGAAGACGCGCCCACGCCCCTGCCGCAGCACGCCGCGCCGCCGGAACTCGGTGAGCGTGCGGCTGATGGTGTGCAGCGTCAGCCCGAGATGATCCGCAAGGTCGGTGAGCGAAAGCGGCAGGCGAAACTCGGTGCCCAGCCGGCGCCCGGCGAGATCGAGCAGGAACGCCGCGACCCGCGCCCGCGCATGCCGCCGCGAGCGGATCGCGAGCACGAAATAGGTCTGGCGCAGCGCCAGCGAGAGCAGCCGGATCTTTCGCGGCCCGTCGTTCTCCTGCTCGGCCGACGGAGATTCATATACCATCACCGACGTCGCGGCCTCTGCCGTCAGCATCTGGTGATCGTCGATCAGCCCGACGATATCGCCGGGAAAGGCAAAGCCGACGATCACACGCTGCCCATCTGCGAGGTAGAGGCAGAGTCGCACTATGCCTTCCTCGATCCTGAGCAGGCCATGAGTGGGATCGCCGGGGGCATAAACCACCGCATCCTTCGGAAGGATCCGGCGTCGACCGGACGGATGCGTCATCACCATGTGCCGGTCCCATCAACAGCGTTCGCTCACGTTGGAACCCGGCCGTGGGAAAGACCATTCGCGGAAACTCTTAGTAAAATTGCGCAGCGTGCGGGTTGAGTAATCTTGCTGTAAGCAAGCGGTGCTACTGTCCTCCTGTGAGTCGGGATACGGATTGAAGATTCGGGCGCGCGTATCTCGACCCGTTACGGTTAAGTACCGAAACAGGAGGTGCCCGATGTCCCTGCTCAGCGACCAAGCGCTTGGCGTTTGCCTTACGCCTCGTGAACTCGAGGTGCTCGCACTCGTCGCCGGGGGGCTTTCGGCGAAGGAGATCGCGCTGCACATCGCGATCGCGCCACGCACGGTGGAACGTCACATCGACAATGCCCGGCTGAAGATGCGCGCGCGGAACCGCACCCACCTTTTCACGCGCGCGATCGCCAGCGGCCTGCTCGATGCGCCGGTCCGCGACGAGAAGGATGTCCCGCTGTCCGCGCCGTTCGCCGGCCAGGCGCACGGCGGGATGGAGGCGATCCTGCTGCTCTGATCGATCGGCGTGCCTAGCGGGCGACGAGCATGTAGCCGATCCCGCGCAGCGTGCGGATCGACACGTCGCCCTGGGGCTCTATCTTGCGCCGCAGGCGGTGGACATAGACTTCGAGCGCGTTCGAGGTGACGCCGTCGCCGGGGCCGAACAGCTGATCCTCGAGCAATCGGCGCGGGGTCGCGCGGTTATTGCGACGAATGAGGATTTCCGCGAGATCCGCCTCGCGCGAGGAAAGCTCGATCGCCTCGCCGCCGATCGACAATTGCCGCGACATGGTATCGAACGTGAGCGCGCCGGCATGGATCGACGGGTCGGGAAAGCCATCACGTCGGCGAACGATCGCGTCGATACGCGCGTGAAGCTCGTCGACGAAGAACGGCTTGAGCAGATAATCGTCGGCGCCCGCGCGCAGTGCCGCGACACGCGCGACCACGCCGTCGCGCCCGCTCACCACCAGGATCGGCTCGCTATGCCCACCAGCTCGCCAGCGCCGCACCAGCGCCGTGCCCTCGTCATCGGGCAGGCCCAGATCGAGGATGACCGCGGCGAACAATGTGGTGGAGAGCAGCAGTTCCGCGTCGGCGGCGGTATGCGCGACGTCGGCTATCATGTCACGCTCCGCCAACGCCGTCCGCAACATGCCGGCGAAATCCGCATCATCGTCGACAAGCAGCAGCCGCATGATTCCCGCACCTTCATCAGGTCCGGCGTTCGCCCGGTTGCGGCCCTGTAGTCCGGAAGACCGTCGGTCAATCGCGCGCCCGCACCGGCGCTTTCAAGTACAGGGCGGAGTCGCTGGGTGAGCATAAACCCTGCTACAACCAAAGAAAAGTGCGAGGCCAATCCCTCGCGCTTCGTTGCTGGAACCACGGGCCCATTGCACCGCTGGTCCATTTCTTCCGGAAGCGCGGCCCCACTTCGCCCTTGCCTTTTGGAGCGATCGCGCAATTCAGGGGTGATGAATCAGGAATCGGGACGCAAGAGCGAAGGGGAGGGCGGCGCCGGGCCGCTTGACCTGCGCATGTGGGTGCGCCTGCTCGGCTGCGCCAAGATCATCGAGAAGCAGCTTCGCCGCAATTTCCAGGATCAGTTCGACACCACCCTCCCGCGCTTCGACGTGATGGCGGCGCTGGACCGCGCGGTGGAGGGGCTGACGATGGGGGCGCTGTCGCGCGCGCTGCTGGTGTCGAACGGCAACGTCACCGCGATCGTGCGGCAATTGCAGGATCTGGGCATGGTCGTGTCGCGCACCGATCCGGCGGACGGCCGCTCGGCGATCGTCGCGCTGACGCCGCGCGGCAAGGCGCATTTCGCGACGCTGGCCGCGGCGCATCATCAGTGGGTGCGCGCGGCGCTGAAGGACTTTCCGCCCGACCGGCAGGAACAATTGCTGACGCTGTTAACAGACCTGCGCCGCTCGCTCGCGGGAGGGGAATGAGGTGAGCTTCGAGACGCAGGTGCTGGTGCGGTTCGCGCATGTCGATCCGGCGGGGATCGTCTTTTATCCGCGCTATTTCGAGATGCTGAATGGCGCGGTCGAGGACTGGTTCGCCGGGGCGCTGGGGATGGATTTCCGCACGCTGCATCAGGATCGCCGCCTCGGCGCGCCGACCGTGAAACTCGATGTGACCTTCGTCGCGCCGAGCCGGCTGGGCGACCAACTGACTATCGCTATCACCCCGCGCGTGGTTGGGCGCAGCAGTTGCACGATCGAGGCGGTGTTCACCGGGGACGGGCAGGAGAGAATGCGCGTGGAGACCGTGCTCGTCTGCATGGACCTCAACACGCAGCGCGCCATGCCGTGGCCCGAGACGATTCGCGAGCGGATGATGGCAGACCTCGCGCCGCGTTGACGTCGCCGACGGTCTACTACCTTGTTTCTAAACGGTTTGTGTCCTTCTTACGGGTCCGCAGGGTCAATATATTTTATGCTTGAAATAAATTCGTGACGGCCTAAGCTGAGCGCGTTCTTGAAATGAGGATGCGCAGATGAAGGTGGCATGCGTCGGTGGCGGCCCGGCCGGGCTGTATTTCGCGATCTCGATGATGCTGCGCGATCCCTCGCACGACATCACCGTGTTCGAGCGCAACCGGCCCGGCGACACGTTCGGCTGGGGCGTGGTGTTCTCCGACCAGACGATGGAGCACCTTCAGGAGAACGATCCGGTCAGCGCGCAGGCGATGATCGACGAGCTGGCGCATTGGGATGATATCGAGGTCCATATCGAGGACGGCGACCGCAACGTCACGAACCGGTCGAGCGGTCACGGCTTCATCGGCATCGGCCGCAAGCGCCTGCTCAACATCCTTCAGGACCGTGCCCGCGAACTCGGCGTCAGGCTGGAGTTCGAGGCGGAGGTCGAGCCGGACGATGCTTTCCTCGATCAATATGATCTGGTGATCGCCGCCGATGGCCTCAACAGCAAGCTGCGCAAGCGGTTCGAGACGGATTTCCAGCTCGACCTTGACGTCAAACGCAACAAGTTCGTGTGGCTAGGCACGCACCAGCGGTTCGACGCGTTCAACTTTATCTTCAAGAACACGCGCTTCGGCTGGATCTGGGCGCACGCCTATCAGTTCGACAAGGACACCGCGACCTTCATCGTCGAGTGCGAGCCGGAAACCTATGACCGCGCCGGCTTCGCGCATCTGACGCAGGAGGAATCCTGCCGGCTGTGCGAGGAGATCTTCGCCGACCATCTCGGCGGGCACGAGCTGATGACCAACGCGAAGCACATTCGCGGCTCGGCGTGGATCAACTTCCCGCGCATCATCTGCCGCCAGTGGAGCCATCGCAACATCGTCCTCCTGGGCGACGCGGCGCATACCGCGCATTTCTCGATCGGCTCCGGCACCAAGCTGGCGCTGGAGGATGCGATCAAGCTCGCTGAGGTGATGAACCGGCCGGGGATCGGCAAGGATGTGGCGGGGGGGGACGCGCTGCAAAAGGGCCTCGTTGAATATCAGGATGAGCGGCAGCTCGAGGTCGTCAAGCTCCAGAACGCGGCGCGCAACTCGACCGAATGGTTCGAACACCTCGACCGCTACCTGAAGATGGACCCGATGCAGTTCACCTACACGCTGCTGACGCGCAGCCAGCGGGTGAGCCACGAGAACCTGCGGCTGCGCGATCCGGCATGGCTGGCGAAGCTGGAGCGGAGCCTGACCGAAGCCGCGCTCGGCGAGACAGTGGAGCAGCCGCTGCCGCCGATGTTCCTGCCGTTCCGCCTGCGCGGGATGACGATGCGCAACCGCGTGGTCATGTCGCCGATGGCGATGTATTCCGCCGAGGATGGCGTGCCCAACGACTTCCATCTCGTCCATTACGGCGCGCGCGCGCTGGGCGGGGCAGGGCTGATCGTCACCGAGATGACCTGCGTGTCGCCCGAAGGCCGCATCACGCCGGGCTGCACTGGCATGTGGAACGAGGAGCAGGTGGAGGCGTGGAAGCGCATCACCGATTTCGTCCACACCCAGCCCGGCGCGCGCATCTGCATGCAGCTCGGCCACAGCGGCTCCAAGGGTTCGACCCGCGTGGCATGGGAGGGGATGGACAAGCCGCTGGAGAACGGCAACTGGCAGGTAGTCGCGCCGTCCAACGTGCCGTGGACGGCGGAGAACCAGGTGCCGCTTGCGCTCGATCGCGTGGGGATGGACCGGATCCGCGATGAGTTCGTCACGGCGACGCAACTCGCGGACGCGGCCGGGTTCGACATGGTGGAGCTGCATTGCGGCCACGGCTATCTCCTGTCCGCCTTCATCAGCCCGACGCAGAACCGGCGCACCGACGATTACGGCGGCTCGCTCGCCAACCGGCTGCGCTATCCGCTGGAGATATTCCGGGCGATGCGCGCGGGGTGGCCGCAGGACAAGCCGATGTCGGTGCGCATCTCCGCGCACGACTGGGTGGGCGAGGACGGCGTGACCCCCGACGAGGCGGTGGAGATCGCGCGCGCCTTCAGTGAGGCGGGCGTGGACCTGATCGACGTGTCCTCGGGACAGGTCACCAAGGCCGAGAAGCCGGTCTATGGCCGCATGTTCCAGACGCCCTTCTCGGACCAGATCCGCAACGAGCTGGGCGTGGCGACGATGGCGGTCGGCAACATCTACGAGGTCGATCACGTCAATTCGATCATCGCCGCCGGCCGCGCGGACCTTTGTGCGATGGGCCGCCCGCACCAGATGGACCCGAACTTCACCATCCACGCGGCGGCGGTGCACCAGCTAGATAAGGCGCCGGTGCCGGTGCAATACGCCAGCGGCTATTTCCAGCTCAAGCTCAACACCGCGCGGGCCGGACAGATGGTGACGATCAAGTGAGCATGGCCTCCCACGCAGTCGTGACCGGCGGCGGCAGCGGGATCGGGCTGGCGATCGCGCGCGCGCTGGCCGGGGCGGGGCATCGCGTCACCATCATGGGGCGCAGCGCCGCGCGGCTCGACGGTGCGCTGGCGTCGTTGCCGGGCGCGGCGGCGATCGCGTGCGACGTGGCAGATGCCGCATCGGTCGAGGCGGCGTTCGGCGCGGCGGCGGAGCGGCATGGGCCGGTTGGCATCCTCGTCAACGCCGCCGGGGTGGTGCGCACCGCACCGTTCGAGGCGTCTTCCGACGAATTGTGGAACGACTTGTGGCGCGTCAACGTGATGGGCGCGGTCCACGCCTGCCGCGCGGTGCTGCCGGCGATGCGCGGTCTGGAGGCCGGGCGGATCGTCAACGTCGCCAGCACCGCCTCGCTCAAGGGCTATGCCTATGTCAGCGCCTATAGCGCGACCAAGCACGCGCTGCTGGGCATGACGCGCGCGCTGGCGCTGGAGCTGGCGAAGACCGCGATCACGGTCAACGCTTTGTGCCCCGGCTATACCGACACCGACCTGATCCGCGACGCGATCGCCAATATCGTCGCGAAGACGGGCCGGACGGAGACGCAGGCGCTCGCCAGCTTCACCGCGACCAATCCGCAAGGGCGGCTGATCGAACCGGAGGAGGTGGCCGGCGCGATCGCGTGGCTGGTCTCGCCCGCCGCGCGATCGGTCACGGGGCAGGCCATCACCATCGCCGGCGGCGAGATCATGTGAGGAGAATGAGGATGGAGTTCGACGCCGCGGCCTATCGGCCAAGCCATTTCGCCTATGCGTTCGCCGATCGCGTCGCGACGATCACGCTCAACCGGCCGGAGCGCAAGAACCCGCTGACCTTCGAATCCTATGCCGAGCTGCGCGACCTGTTCCGCGCGCTCGTCTATACGCCCGCCGTGAAGGCGGTGGTCGTCACCGGCGCGGGCGGCAATTTCTGCTCGGGCGGCGACGTGCACGAGATCATCGGGCCGCTGACGAAGATGGCGATGCCCGAGCTGCTCGCCTTCACGCGGATGACCGGCGATCTGGTCAAGGCGATGCGCAAATGCCCGCAGCCGATCGTCGCGGCGATCGACGGCGTGTGCGCGGGCGCGGGCGCGATCATGGCGATGGCGTCGGACATCCGCTTCGGCACGCCGGCGGCCAAGACGGCCTTCCTCTTCACCCGTGTCGGGCTGGCGGGCGCGGACATGGGCGCCTGCGCGATCCTGCCGCGCATCATCGGACAGGGCCGGACCGCGGACCTTTTGTTCAGCGGCCGCTCCTTCTCCGCCGAGGAAGGCGAGCGCTGGGGCTTCTTCAACCGTATCGTCGCGGCGGACGCGCTGCAGGGCGAGGCCGCCGCTTATGCCGCGATGCTCGCCCACGGCCCGACTTTCGCGCACGGCATGACCAAGAACCAGCTCGAGATGGAATGGGCGATGCCGGTCGAAACCGCGATCGAGGCCGAGGCGCAGGCACAGGCGATCTGCATGCAGACCAGGGATTTCGAGCGCGCCTATCACGCCTTCGTCGCCAAGCAAAAGCCGGCGTTCGAGGGGGACTGACATGGCCGACGACAGCTTCATCCACTGGCCGTTCTTCGACGACAGCCACCGCGCACACCTCGCCGAATTGAACGACTGGTGCGCCGCCAATGCCGATGTGCTCCATGTCGAGACCGACGACGTGAACGCAGACTGCCGCACGCTGGTGGCCTTGCTCGGCGCGGCGGGCGTGTTCCGCAACGCCGTGCCCGCAGCCCACGGCGGCACGCGCGAGCGGGTCGACGTGCGCACGCTGTGCCTGACGCGGCAGACGCTCGCCTATCATTCCGGGCTAGCCGATTTCGCCTTCGCGATGCAGGCGCTCGGCACAGGCGCGCTGGCGTTGGCCGGTGCGGAATCGGCGAAGGCGCGCTATCTGCCGGGCGTCGCGGCGGGCGAGTTGATCGCCGGTTTCGCGCTGTCGGAGAAGGAAGCCGGGTCGGACGTCGCCGCGATGGCGACCAGCGCCGAGAAGCTGCCCGGCGGCTGGCGGATCGATGGCGAGAAGACGTGGATCTCGAACGGCCCGATCGCCGATGTGCTCACCGTCTTCGCGCGCACCGGGGAGGCCGGGGCGAAGGGCATCTCCGCCTTCTTCGTGCCGACCGCGACGCCGGGCTTCTCGGTGGTGGAGGAGATCGACGTGATCGCGCCGCACCCGCTGGCGACGATCCGCTTCGATGGCTGCATCGTGCCGGACGATCACCTGATCGGCGCGGCGGGCGAGGGTTTCAAGGTCGCGATGGCGACGCTCGACATGTTGCGCTCCACGGTCGGCGCGGCGGCGCTCGGCTTCGCGCGGCGGGCGACCGACGAGGCGCTGGCGCGCGTCACCACGCGCAAATTGTTCGGCGGTGTGCTCGCCGATCTGCAACTGACGCAAGCGGCTCTGGCCGACATGGCGCTGGGCAATGACGCGAGCGCGCTCCTCATCTACCGCGCCGCCTGGGCGAAGGACCGGGGCCAGCCTCGCATCACGCGCGAGGCGGCGATGGCCAAGCTCTACGCCACCGATACCGCGCAGGCGACGATCGACAAGGCGGTGCAATTGTTCGGCGGCGCGGGCGTCGCGCGCGGCAACATGGTCGAGCGGCTCTATCGCGAGGTGCGCGCGCTGCGCATCTACGAAGGCGCGAGCGAGGTGCAGAAGGTGGTGATCGCCCGCGCGGCGATCGCCGATTTCCAGGCGGGAGCGAAGACATGAGGGTGCTGCAACCGGCCGGCTGGCCGCGCCCCAAGGGCTATTCGAACGGGATCGAGGTGCGCGGGCGGCAGATTTTCGTCGCCGGCCTGATCGGCTGGAACGCCGAGGAGAAGTTCGAGGCCAAGGATCTTCCCGGCCAGTTCGAGCAGCTGCTGCGCAACCTGATCGCTGTGCTCGCCGAGGCGGAAGCCGGGCCGGAGCATGTCGTGCGCATGACGTGGTACATCACCGACAAACAGGCCTATCTGCGCGATGCGAAGCGGATCGGCGAAATCTATCGCGCGATCATGGGCCGCGTCTTTCCGGTGATGGCGGTGGTGCAGGTCGTCGCGCTGATGGAAAACGAAGCGAAGATCGAGATCGAGGTGACGGCGGTCGTTCCAGACTGACCCGCTTTTAAAGGATTTGTGGCATGACCCCTTTCGACTGGTCCGATCCGTTCCTGCTCGACGATCAGTTGAGCGAGGACGAGCGGATGGTGCGCGATACCGCGCGCGCTTATGCCGAAGACCGGCTCGCGCCGCGCGTGATCGATGCCTTCGCCAACGAGCATACCGACCCGGCGATCTTCCGCGAGATGGGCGAACTCGGCCTGCTCGGCCCGACCGTGCCGGAGCAATATGGCGGGGTCGGCGCGAGCTATGTCGCC
>MKSU01000011.1 GCA_001897375.1 Sphingomonas sp. 67-36
TCGTCCGCCACCGCACGCAAACGATCCACCGGCAATCGACGCAAATCCTCAGGCGTCAAAACCGTGTCCAACAACGGCGTCTCAGGTAATTCTGTCATCCGGCGTTCCTAACCTACGCGAAAACCGGTGTCGATTGCAGCGGCCGGCGGATCAGCCCGCCGCCCGGGCACATGCCGCGCAGATGCCGCGCACCTCGATCACGGGACGCTCCGGCGAGAAGCCCGCGCCTTCCGCCGCGCGGCGCACCGCGCGGGTGAGCTGGTCGTCATCGAGATGCGTCGTCTGCCCGCACGAATCGCAGACGAGGAAGATGCAGTCGTGCCGGCAATCGGGATGCGCGTTGGCGACATAAGCGTTGGCGCTCTCCACCCGCCGTGCGAGGTTCGCGCCGACGAACAGGTCGAGAATGCGATAGATGCTATTGGCAGCGATCCGCCGCCCCTCGCGCTTCGACACCGCATCGGCGATGTCATAGGCGGAAGCCGGCTTGTCGAAGCCGGCGAGCGCATCGAACACGCTGGCACGCATCGCGGTCCACTGCTCGCCGGAACTCTCCAGCGTATGCTGCGCGGCGCGGACCAGATCCTGGCCGCGCGGCTCGTGGTGATGATGGGCATGGCCGGGCATGACCCGAAAATAGGCTTGCCGGCCGCGCGGGACAACCCGCCGCGCGCGTCAGTTTTCCGCGCGCCGGTTCAGATCGTGTCCGAAAGCGAGGATGCCGACGCCGATCACCGTCCACAGCGCTTCGGCATGGCCGCCGTCATGCGGCAGCGACAGCGCCCCCATCATGATGCCCAGCCCCAGCGATCCCATCGCCAGCGGCATCAGATAACCGTGATGCATCACGCCGCGCACCAGCGCGATCGCGCCCAGCCCGATCGCCAGCGTCAGCCCGACCTCGTGGAAGATCGGGTTGCCAAGCATTCCGCCGACAGTGGAAAGCATCGCCACCAGCACCGCGCTCGCCAGACAATGCACGACGCACAGGCCCGACAGCATGATCGCAAACCGGTCGAGCAGCGCGAAGTGGCCGAGGCGAGTCGTGTTTCCCATTCGCGAGCCATTTAACGCCTATCGCGTCATGTTACAATATCACATCAAACAAATCGCTCCGCTTGGCAGGGTAAATGGGTTGGGCTAGGGCCGGAGCCATGTTGCAGCCCACCCCGGGATATGTCTCCACCGCCCGCCCGGCGACGCTCGCGCGCTGGCTGTGGTGCGTCGCCGCGCTGATCGTCGCGATGGTCGTTGTCGGCGGGATCACCCGCCTCACCGAATCCGGCCTGTCGATCACGCAATGGAAGCCGATCAGCGGCATCATCCCCCCGCTCAACCAGGCGCAATGGCAGGCGGAATTCGCCAATTACCAGAAGATCCCGGAATATCAGCAGCTCAACCGCGGCATGACGCTCGCGGGGTTCAAGGCGATCTATTTCTGGGAATATATCCATCGCGTGCTCGGGCGGCTCATCGGCCTGGCCTTCGCGCTGCCGCTCGTCTGGTTCGCGGTGAGACGCCGCGTGCCGCGTGGCTATGGCTGGCGGCTGAGCGCAATCCTGGCACTCGGCGGCCTGCAGGGCGCGATCGGCTGGTGGATGGTCAGTTCCGGCCTGTCGGTGCGCACCGACGTCAGCCATATCCGGCTGGCGGTGCATCTGCTCACCGCGTTGCTGATCCTCGCGACGATCGTGTGGACCGCGCTCGACCTCGGCGCGCTGGCCCGCGATCCGCTTGCGCGGCCGGCGCGGATGCGGCCGCTCGCGCTGCTCGCGCTGCTGCTGCTCGGCGCGCAGATCATGTACGGCGCCTTCACCGCCGGGCTGGACGCCGGCTATGCCTTCGCGAGCTGGCCGCTGATGGGCGATTCGCTGTTCCCCGCCGACGTGCCGATGCTGACCCCGGCGCTGAGCAACGCGGTCGACAACCCGATCGTCGTGCAGTTCATCCACCGCTGGCTGGCCTTCGTCGCTGCCGGTGGGCTGTTCTGGCTCGCGCTGCGTGCCGGGCGGCCGACCGGCGCGGCGGTGGTCCTGCTCGTCGTGCTTCAGGTCTCGCTCGGTATCGCCACTTTGCTCAGTGGGGTGCAGATCGGCATCGCCGTCGCGCATCAGGCGAATGCCGCGCTGCTGCTGATCGCCTCGGTCGCGGCGGCCCATGCGATCGGCATGCGGCGGCGGTGATCGCGATCGTCCAGGTCACCTGCCCCGACGCGGCGACCGCAGCGACGATCGCGCGGGCATTAGTTGAGGAACGGCTGGTCGCCTGCGCCAATATCATCGGCCCGTGCCGCTCGATCTATCGCTGGGAAGGCGCGGTCGAGGAGGCCGACGAGGTGGTGATGCAGTTCAAGACTGCGCCCGCCCACGTGCCCGCAACGACTGCGCGGATCGCCGCGCTTCATCCCTATGCGCTTCCCGCGATCGAGCATTGGCCGGCCGAAACCGCGCCCGAACTGGCCGGCTGGATCGCCGCCTCAATCAAGCAGGTATAATAATACCCGTCACGGATCGCGCGGAAATCTTGACTTCCCGCGTGCGTTGCCGCATTGGCCGCGCGTCGGCGCTGTGCCTTGTCGGGCACGGCGTCCTTTCGTTTTGATGAGGTCGAACAGCCATGAAGGCGCTGATGAAGACCACCAAGTCGGCCAAGCCGCATGAGGTGGAAAAGAAGTGGCATATCGTCGATGCCGACGGCCTGGTGGTCGGTCGCGCGGCGGTGGTGATCGCCAATGTCCTGCGCGGCAAGCACAAGCCGAGCTTCACCCCGCACGTCGATTGCGGTGACAATGTCATCGTCATCAATGCCGACAAGATCCGCTTCACCGGCAAGAAGCTGGCTGACAAGGTCTATTACAAGCACACCGGCTATGCCGGCGGCATCAAGGGCGTCACCGCCGGCAAGGTGCTGGAGGGCCGCTTCCCGGAGCGCGTGCTCGAGAAGGCCGTGGAGCGCATGATCCCGCGCGGCCCGCTCGGCCGTCAGCAGATGCGCAACCTGCGCATCTTCGCCGGCAGCGAGCATCCGCATGCCGCGCAGAACCCCGAGCCGCTCGACATCGCGGCGATGAACCGCAAGAACAAGGTGGGCGCATAATGTCCGACAATCGCCAGTCCCTCGCCGATCTCGGCGCCGCGCTGAAGCAGCAGGGCGAAGCCGCCGCCACCGCGTCCGAAGACAAGGCCGAGGCGTATCTCGCCGGCCAGATCGATGAGCCGGTGCAGCGCGCCCCGCTGCGCGCGCAGGAACTCGACAAGCAGGGCCGCGCCTATGCCACCGGCCGCCGCAAGGACGCGGTCGCGCGCGTCTGGTTGAAGCCGGGTTCGGGCAAGATCACCATCAACGGCCGCGATCAGGAAATCTATTTCGCGCGTCCGACACTGCGTCTCGTCATCAACCAGGTGTTCGGCATCACCGAGCGCGAGGGCCAGTATGACGTGGTCTGCACCGTCAAGGGCGGCGGCCTGTCGGGTCAGGCCGGCGCGGTGAAGCACGGCATCAGCCAGGCGCTGACCCGGTATGAGCCGGCGCTGCGTTCGCCGGTGAAGGCCGCCGGCTTCCTCACCCGCGACAGCCGCGCGGTCGAGCGCAAGAAGTACGGCCGCGCCAAGGCGCGTCGCAGCTTCCAGTTCTCGAAGCGTTAAGGGTGCAAGCGGCTTCGGATTGCGACAGCGATCCGGGTCTCGCCAAAAGAACAAGGCGGTCCGGCAACGGGCCGCCTTTTTCGTATCGGCGTGCCGGTTACATCCTGACGATCCGCGCGCACAGCCGCTTTGCCTCCGCCTCGTCGTGCGTGACGAGCAGCAGCGGCAGCGCGGTTTTGTCGCGGACGCGCTCGATCAGGCGCATCGCTTCCTCGCGCCGTGCCGGATCGAGCGAGGAGAGCGGCTCGTCAAGCAACAGGAAATCCGGTTCGGACAGCAATGCCCGCCCGATCGCCACACGCCGCGCCTCCCCGCCGGACAGTGCGCGCGGCCAGCGATCGAGCAGATGTGCGATGTCGAGCGACTCGGCAATCGGCGCAAGCCGCGCCTCGTGTCTCGCGCCGTAAAGCAGGTTGCGCCGCACATCGAGGTGCGGGAACAGCCGCGCGTCCTGAAAGACATAGCCCGCGCGCCGGCGATGCGGCGGCACTTCCACCCGCGCCGCGCGGTCGACCAGCGTGCGGCCGTTGACCCGGACATGGCCGCGATCGGGCCGCAGCAGCCCGGCGATCATGTCGAGCACGCTGGTCTTGCCCACGCCGGACGGCCCGACCAGCGCCACCGCGCGTTCTTCCGCCGCAAACGCCACGCCGACCATTGCTCCGCCGCGCCGCAGCGTCACGTCCACGTCAAAGGACATGCACGCCCCGCCCCGCCCGCCGCGCGAGCCATTCCGACGCCAGCAGCGCGACAAGGCTGATCGCGACCGAGATCGCCGCCAGCCGCCACACGATCGTATCGCCGTCCGGCCGCTGGAGGGCGGCATAGATCGCGAGCGGCAGCGTCTCCGTCTCGCCCGGCACGTTCGAGACGAAGGTGATCGTCGCCCCGAATTCGCCCAGCGCGCGGGCGAAAGCCAGGGTCGCGCCGGCCAGCACGCCGGGCCAGCACAGTGGCAAGGTGATCGTGCGGAACGTGCGCCAGCGTCCTGCCCCGAGGGTGCGCGCCGCACTCTCCAGCCGCCGGTCGACCGCCTCCAGCGACAAGCGGATCGCGCGCACCGCCAGCGGCAGCGCCATCACCGCCGCCGCGACCGCCGCGCCCGTCCAGCGGAACAGCAGGGTCACGCCGAACCAACGCTGGAGCGGCTCGCCCAGCGGCCCGTTCGGGGCGAAGGCGAGCAGCAACACCCAGCCTGTCACAACCGGCGGCACGACCAGCGGCAAATGGATCAGCGCGTCGAACAACGTCCGCCCGGGAAAGCGCCCGCGCGCGAGGATATAGGCCAGCACGAAGGCGACCGGCAGCACCGCCAGCGTTCCAGCTCCGCCGACCAGCAGGGAGAGTCGGACGATCGGCCAGACGCCCTCCGTCATCAGAGTCGCGTGAAGCCGAAGCGTGCGAAGATCGCCCTGCCCCGCGCGCTCAGCAGGAAGCGCCGGAAGCCCTCCGCCGCCGGATCGCGCGACGCAGCGAGCCGGGCGATCGGATAAAGGATCGGCGGATGGCTCGACGCCGGAAAGACGCCGGCGACCCGCACCTTCGGCGAAGCGCGGGCATCGGTCGCATAGACGATGCCAAACGGTGCCGCGCCGCGCTCGACCAGCGCCAGCGCGGCGCGGACATTCTCCGCGCGCACGACATGCGGCGCGACCGCCGCCCATGCGCCGAGCTTCTCCAGCGCCGCTTGCCCGTATTTCCCGGCCGGGACGGCGGCGGGGTCGGCCATCGCCACCGGCCCGCGCGCCAGTGTTGAGGCCAGCGAGCGCGGCGTCAGGCGGGTCCGACCGTCCGCCGGTTCGATCGCCACCAGCCGGTTGCCGACCAGATCGGCGCGCGTGCCCTTCGCGAGCAGCCCTTTCGCGGCGAGCGCATCCATCCATTCCTCGTCCGCCGAAACGAACAGGTCGGCCGGCGCGCCTGCCATCACCTGACGCGCCAGCGCCGAGGATGCAGCGAAGGAGATCGTCGGCCGCGCACGGCCAGCGCGCGCCCATTCATCGGCGGCGGCGTTCATCGATTCCTGCAGCGAGGCCGCCGCGAGCACCAGCGGCGCACGCTCCTTCGCAGGCACCGGAAAGGCCGCCAGCGTGAGCAACGCCACGACAAAGGCGGCAAAACGCCGCATGACCCCCGCGCGATCGAAACGGGAGCGGCCCGGCATTATCCCTCGTCGCCCATGCGCAGCGCGGCGATGAAGGCTTCCTGCGGAATCTGCACGGAGCCGTATTCGCGCATCCGTTTCTTGCCTTCCTTCTGCTTTTCCAGCAGCTTGCGCTTGCGGGTTATGTCACCGCCATAGCATTTGGCGGTGACGTCCTTGCGCAGCGCGGCGATCGTCTCGCGCGCGATCACCTTGCCGCCAATCGCCGCCTGGATCGGGATCTTGAACAGGTGACGCGGGATCAGGTCTTTGAGCCGCTCGCACATGCCGCGCCCGCGCGTCTCGGCCGATCCGCGATGGACGATCATCGAAAGCGCATCGACCGGCTCGTTGTTGACGAGGATCGACATCTTCACGAGGTCGCCGTCGCGGTAGCCGATCTGGTGATAATCGAAACTGGCATAGCCGCGGCTGATCGATTTCAGCCGGTCGTAGAAGTCGAACACCACCTCGTTGAGCGGCAGCTCGTAGGTCACCTGCGCGCGCCCGCCGACATAGGTGAGGTTCTTCTGGATGCCCCGCCGGTCCTGGCACAGCTTGAGGATCGAGCCGAGATATTCGTCCGGTACGTAGATCGTCGCCTCGATCCACGGTTCGGCGATCGTCTCGATCTTGTTCGGATCGGGCATGTCGGCCGGGTTGTGCAACTCGATATGGCCGCCGCCGTGGGTCAGCTCGATCTGATAGACCACGCTCGGCGCGGTGGTGATGAGATCGAGGTCGTATTCGCGCGTCAGCCGCTCCTGGATGATCTCCAGATGCAAGAGGCCGAGGAAGCCGCAACGGAAGCCGAAGCCGAGCGCGGCGGAGGTCTCCATCTCGAAGCTGAACGAGGCGTCGTTGAGCCGCAGCTTGCTGATCGATTCGCGCAGCTTCTCGAAATCGTTGGCGTCGACCGGGAACAACCCGCAGAACACCACCGGCTGCACTTCCTTGAAGCCGGGCAGCGCCTGCGCCGCCGGGCGCTTGGCGTCGGTCAGCGTGTCGCCGACGCGGGCCTGCGCCACGTCCTTGATCTGCGCGGTGATGAAGCCGATCTCGCCCGGCCCGAGATCGGTGAGCTGCTCGATCTTCGGGCGGAAGCAGCCGACGCGATCGACCAGATGCTGCGTCCCGGCCTGCATGAACGTCACCTGCTGCCCCTTGCGCAGCACGCCGTCCACGACGCGCACGAGGATGACGACGCCGAGATACGGGTCGTACCAGCTATCGACCAGCATCGCCTTCAGGGGCGCGTTCGGATCGCCCTTCGGGGCGGGGATGCGCTCCACCACCGCGTCGAGGATCTCGTCGATGCCGATGCCGGACTTGGCGGAGGCGAGGATCGCGTTCGAGGCGTCGAGGCCGATGATGTCCTCGATCTCGTGGCGGACCTTCTCCGGCTCGGCGGCGGGCAGGTCGATCTTGTTGATGACGGGCACGATCTCATGGTCGTGCTCGATCGACTGATAGACGTTGGCGAGCGTCTGCGCCTCCACGCCCTGCGCCGCATCCACCACCAGCAGCGCGCCCTCGCACGCGGCGAGGCTGCGCGACACCTCATAGGCAAAGTCGACATGCCCCGGCGTGTCCATCAGGTTGAGGACATGGCCCTTCCACTCAAGCCGCACGGTCTGCGCCTTGATGGTGATGCCGCGCTCCTTCTCGATCTCCATGTTGTCGAGCACCTGCGCGGACATCTCGCGATCGGACAGGCCGCCGGTGCGCTGGATCAGGCGATCGGCCAGCGTCGACTTGCCGTGGTCGATATGCGCGATGATCGAAAAGTTGCGGATGCGGTCGAGCGGCGTGGTCATAACGGATGCGCCTCTAGGCGGCGGCGCGACGGGCGTCAAAGGTGACGCTGGCGACTCGTTTCGGGTGGTGTTAAGCCGATGGGAACATTACGGGCCGCATCGTTCTGGCCGCGCCGTGGGAATGGCGCCTTCGGGGGAGTTGAAAATGTTGGGTAAGTTCGCCTTGATTGCCGCCGGTTCGGCGATCGCCTTGCTTGCGTCATCGGCCGACGCACAGAAACTCGCCAAGGAATCCGCCGGCCAGCGCCTGCAGGAGCAGACCGCCAACGACGTGCCGCATTGCATGCGCAAGCTCGGCACCATCTCGATCGTCGACGGCGACGATCCGCGCCCATGGACGCAATACAGCCTCGCCGCGCCCTCCAAGCTGCTGAAGGTGCTGGTGCAGCGTTCGGGCTGCTTCAACCTCGTCGATCGCGGCAGCGGTCTGCAGGCGGCGCAACTCGAGCGCAACATCGGCTCCGATCTCGGCCTCCAGCGTCGCTCGAACGTCGGCCAGGGCCAGATCAAGGCCGCCGATTACGTGCTGGTCGCGGAAATCCAGGGCGCGAACTCCAATGTCTCCGGCGGCGGCGGCGTGGGCGCGATCGGCGGGCTGATCGGCGGCCGCTTCGGCGCGCTCGCGGGCGGGCTGCGCAGCAAGAAGATGGAGGCGAACACCGTCCTGTCGATCACCAACGTCCGCACCACCGAAACGATCGCGACCGCCGAGGGCTATGCCGCGAAGAACAACCTGACGTTCGGCGGCGGCGGCGGCACCGGATTCTTCGGCGGCGGCATCGCGGCGGTCGGCGGTGGCTATGACAACACCGATATCGGCCGGATCGTGACGCTTTCGTTCATCCAGGCCTATTCGAAGATGGTCAACGAACTGGGCCTCGTCCAGCCCGGCCAGCAGGGCACGGCGGAAGCCTCGCCGACCAAGACCTATACGGCGCAAGGCCCGGTCGCGATGCACGCCAGCGCGCTCGCCACCGCCAAGACGATCCGCACGCTGCCGCCGGGCGCGATCGTCTATCCCACCGGCAACAAGAACGGCCTGTGGTGGGAAGTCGCCGACGAGAACGACAATGTCGGCTGGGTGCTCAACACCAAGCTGGCGCCGTCGAAGTAAATCTTCCGGAGCGTCGCCTGGCAATGGCCGGGCGGCGCTCCGCAGCTATGCCGCCTGCGCCATGCCGATCGCGGCCAGCACCGCCTCGTAGCGCGCCTCGCCCGATCCGCTGATCATCTCCCAGCGCACCCCGCGCCGGTCCAGCTCCGCCTTCGACAGATCGAAGAAGCGCCGGCGATCCGCCGCGCTGCCGAACATGCGGGTGCCATCCTCGATCCACGGCAGGTCGATATCGAACAGCAGATAGAGATCGGCGGGATTGTCCCAGCGCGCGAACCACGGGTCGCGGCGGCCGAACATCATGTCCGCCCACACCGCGCTCATCAGCGCATCGGTGTCGACGATCACCGGGAACCGCCCCTTGTCGCACGCCGCGCGGACCTGAAGGTCCTGCGTATGCGCGATCATCACCAGATCGGACATGGTGAGATCGATGCCGTAGCGCTCGCAATAGGTGCGCCCGAACTCCGCCACCACCGGCGTGCCGAACTCGCGCGCGAGCCGCGCGGTGGTGGTCGACTTGCCCGTGCTTTCCGGGCCGTGCAGGCAGACGGTGCGCAGCGTCATGCGGGCAGCGGCTCGGCGACGGCGGCGCGATTCCCGGCGCGGCGCCAGTCGAACAGGCCCCAGCAGGCCAGCGCCAGATAGATCACGTAAAGCCCCGCAAAGAGATACAAGCCCTTCGCCAGATACAATGGCACCGAGGCAAGGTCCACGGCGATCCAGATCACCCAATTCTCGATCCGCCGCTGCGCCATCAGCACTTGTCCCGCCACGCTGGCGATGGCGATCGCGGCGTCCCACCACGGATAAGAGGCGTTGGTGAAACGGTGCATCGCCGCGCCCCAGGCAAGCGTCACGGCGATGCCGCCGGCCGCCCAGGCGATCCGGGACGCGCCGCTCATCCGCTCGACCGCCACTTCCCCGCTCCGCTCGCGCGAATGCAGCCAGTTCACCCAGCCATAGGCATTAGCGGCGACGAAGAAGCACTGGAGCAGCGCATCGCTGTAGAGCCGCGCCTCGAACACGACGAAGCCGATCAGCACGACCGAGCCCATCCCGGCCGGAAACGTCCACATGCTGCGCCGCGCCGCCAACGCGACGCACGCCACCCCCAGGATCGTCGCGACCGTTTCGAGCATCGACATTGCTCCGCGATAAGCGGCTTGCCCTCCCTCGCCAAGCGGTTAGCATCCTATCCAGCAAGGAGAGACGCCATATGCGCCACGTCGCCGTGATCGGTTCGGGGCCCGCGGGCTATTACACCGCCGAGGCCTGCCAGAAGGCGTTCGGGGAAAGCGTGCGCGTCGATATCATCGATCGCCTGCCGGTGCCCTACGGCCTGATCCGCACCGGCGTCGCGCCCGATCACCAGTCGATCAAGGCGGTGTCGAAGCGGTATGAGGCGACCGCGCTCAGCGACAATGTCCGCTTCGTCGGCAACGTGACGGTCGGGCAGGACGTGTCGATCCCCGAACTGCTCGACCTCTACGACGCGGTGGTGCTGGCGACCGGCGCGCCGCACGATCGCCCGCTCGGCATCCCCGGCGACGATCTTCCCGGCGTGATCGGATCGGCGGCGTTCGTGGGCTGGTACAACGGCCACCCCGATTTCGCGCGCCTCGATCCGCCGCTCGCCGGCCCCGGCGCGGTGATCGTCGGCGCGGGCAATGTCGCGCTCGACGTGGCGCGCATCCTCGCCAAGACCGGCGAGGAATTCGCCGGCTCCGATATCGTCGGCCATGCGCTCGCCGCGCTGGAGCCGCACGGCATCCGCGACATCACCATTCTCGCCCGGCGCGGCCCGCATGAGATCGCGATGACGCCGAAGGAACTGGGCGAGCTGGGCCATCTCAGCCGCGCGACCCCGCTGGTCGATCCCGCCGACCTTCCCCCGGCCGATGCCGATGCGGCGCTGGAGCCGGGGCTGCGCAAGTCCGTCAGCCATCTGCGCGCCTTTGCCGGAAACGAGCCAGCCGCGCCGGTTTCGATCCACTTCGATTTCTTCGCCATGCCGGTCGCGATCGAGGGCGACGGCAAGGTCGAGCGCGTGATCGTCGAGCGCACGCGCCTCGACGACAGCGGCCGCGCGACCGGCACCGGGGAAACCTATGCCATTCCTGCCGGTCTGGTGGTGAGCTGCATCGGCTATCACACCCCCCCGATCGAGGGCGTGCCCTATGACGCGAAGCTCGGGCGCTTCGCCAATGACGAGGGACGGATCGCGCCCGGCCTCTATGCGGTCGGCTGGGCGCGGCGCGGGCCGACCGGGACGATCGGCACCAATCGTCCCGACGGTTTCCTGATCGCGGAGCAGATCGCGGCGGACATCCCCGCCGACAGCGCGAAGAAGGGCCGGGTCGGGCTGGACGATCTATTCTCGGCGCGCGGGGTGGACGTCGTCACCTTCCGCGACTGGCAGGGGATCGAGCGGGCCGAGATCGCCAACGCCCGCGACGGCGCGCCGCGCGAAAAATTCACCTCGCTCGACGCGATGCTCGCCGCGCGCAAATAGACCGCTTGCGCACCTCAAATCCGCTGGGTATAGGCGCGCCTCCAGCGACCGGTAGGCCCCCGAGAAACGGCCGATGACCGGTACTCCGTCGGGGAGTAGCTCAGCCTGGTAGAGCACTGCCTTCGGGAGGCAGGGGCCGGAGGTTCGAATCCTCTCTCCCCGACCATTGTTTCACTATAATAGTGAAAAACGACCTTCTCAGCGAATAACCTGGAATCAAATTCCTGCATGCGAAAAAGCGCGGCACCCCACAACGGGCACCGCGCTCATCCGCGACGGACGCGCTCCGCACTAGGCGTTGTCTGCATTCAGTGGATTCCGTTTTGAGTTGAGGTCTGATTCAAGGTTGCCGAAGGAGAC
>MKSU01000012.1 GCA_001897375.1 Sphingomonas sp. 67-36
GCCTTGTGAAATAATGTGAAGGACGTGGCGAAATGCTCAGCAGCTTTGCGGGCCTTCGCCACGTTCCTGCGCATTATCGCGACCTCGCGATAAGCCATCTTATGCGCAGCTGCGCATAAGATCGCCCAGGCGTCGGCATAGGCGTCGTAGATCGCGATCTGGTCGGGGGTCAGCGCGTGCTTCAGGACCTCGTATTCGACGCCGGCGAAGCTGAGCGCGCGCGCCGTGTAGAGTCCGGTCGCCTTGAGATCACGAGCGACCAGCTCCATTGCGGCGATCCCGCCGATGCGGATTTCGGAGATGAACTGCTCGCGGTTCGCGAACGCGGTCTCCGGACCCCACAGGCCGAGCCGCACCGCATAGGCGAGATTGTTGACGTCGGACGCGCCCGTGGCCGACGCATAGAGGACGCGCGCGTCGGGCAGGTTGTTCTGCAGGAGCACGCCGGCGACGCCCTGCTGCGATCCGTTCTTGCGGCCGAGGGCCCCTTCCCCGCCGGCGACCCCGCCCATTTCATGGGCCTCGTCGAAGGCGAGGACGCCCTCGTACAGGTCGCCCGCCCAGTCGATGATCTGCTTGAGCCGACTGACATCCTGGCGCTGCGACCGAAGCGTGGGATAGGTAACGAACAGAACGCCTTCCGGCATGGCGATCGGCTCGTCGATCTTCCAGCGCGACAGTGGCTGAATGTCGGCCGACAGGCCGCCGAGCGCGGTCCAGTCGCGGCGCGCATCTTCGAGCAGTTGCTCGTTCTTGCTTATCCAGATGGCGCGCCGCCGGCCCTGCAGCCAGTTGTCGAGGATTGCCGAGGCGATTTGCCGGCCCTTGCCGGCCCCGGTGCCGTCGCCGAGAAAATACCCTTTGCGGTAGGCGTAGCCCTGATCGGACAGGGTGAGCCCCACTCCTTCCTTGTCGGGGACGAAGCGACCCGGCAGGTATTGGCTCCAGGCGTGGCCGGCATAGACCAGCGTCTCGAGTTGCGGCTCTGACAGCAGTCGCTCGGTAACTGTTCGTTCGGGGAGATGGGGGACATAGCCCGGCTTGGGTCCGGCAATCGAGCCCATCGCCACCGATTCGACCAGGGGGGTCGGATGCGCACCGGCCGCGGCGAAGTCGATCCGGCTGGGGCGATAGGGAAGATAGACGCCGACGGGATCGCCTAGCGCGCGGGCGTCCGCGAGCACCTCATAGGCAACGGGGAGGATGTCGTTCTTCGCTGGAGCGCGCGCGATGCGTGGCGCGGGGCGGCTGGCCGACCGCATCGAGCGGAACAGCGAGGTGCCCCTGCGCGCCGGGCGCTGGACGGCGGGCTGCGGCGCGGTGCGTAGCACCTCGACGCGCGGGATCGGCGCGATGGCCGACAGGATTTCGGCGACCGTCCGACGCTGAACCAGGACGGGAGCGATGTGGCCGGGTTTCTTGTCGATCACATAGAGCCGGACCGCAATGCCGGTGCCGTGCTTGCGGTAGCACTGCTCGAGACGGATCGCGGTCTGCACGCTGGTGCCGGACAGGGTTGCCTCATAGACCTGGGTCATCGACGCGCTCCGCGCGAACCAGTCGGGCATGATGGCCACGAGGCGGCCACCTGGCGCGAGCCGGCGGAGTGCAGCCTGCAAGTGACGCGCCGCCGCGTGCTGGTCTTCGCCGCGTCCGGCGTCCCTCGAGAAGGGCGGGTTCATCAGGATCAGCGTCGGTCGCGGCAGGTCGGCCATCGTTGCGTTGATCAGCGCACCATCGTGCGACGAGACGTGCGCACCCGGGAACAGCATCCGGAGCCGTCCGCGGCGCGGTTCGTCGAGTTCGTTGAGATAGAGCGCTTGCACCCTCGGTAGCTGGGCGACGAGCAAGCCGTTGCCGGCACTCGGTTCGAGCACGATATCGGTCGCGCGGGGCTGCGCCAGTACGACCGCGAGCGCGGCCAGATCGGCGGGCGTCGAGAATTGCTGGAGAGCGATCTGCTCTTCGCTGCGCACCGTCTGGGTCGGCAGCGAGTCGACTAGCGCGATGCGTTGAACCACGTCGTCGAGAATGATCGGGGTGCCTTGCTTCTGGAGATGGATGACGAGGCCAGCTTCCATGAGCTCGAAGCTGTCGCGCTGGGTCCAGCAGCCGGCCGCGTCGGTCCCGCCCCGCGCCTCGATCATCGCGGCGTTCAGCGTCTTACGGTCGAGAGGCCCGTGCGGCAGTGCGTCGGCGATCGCGAGGGCGGCAACGCGATCGGCATCGCCGCGATGCGTGAAGAGGTCGGTCATGGGGGATCTCCTGATGTGTCCGACACCGCCGGCTCACGTCAGCCAACTCCCCCTCCCCTCTTCATTTGCAGCTCGAGCGCCTGCGCCCAGTCCTTGCAGTGCCGCGGCGGCGGATCTCGCCGGACGACGAGACCGGAATGTGCATAGTGGTCGCATGCGCCGAGCGCGGCACGCCGCCCCTCGGCATCGTTATCCTCGGCGATCAGCAGCTCGTTCACGCCTGCGGGAATGTCGACTTGATCCAGCCGGCGCGCGCCCAGCGTCGCCCAGCATGGCACGCCGTTCAGGATCGCGAAGGCTTCCGCGGTCTCGAAGCCCTCGGCCAACGCAAGCACGGCACCAGCCGCCCTGCCCCGCCACGCGCCGCGTCCGGGCCGGCCGAGCGTCGCCTTGGCGGTGTAGCGGCCGGTGTCGGCGTCGAGGAAGATGCGTTGGAGGGCGACGAGCTTGCGGGCTTCGCGCACGGCCACGAGAACAGCAGGTTTGAAGACCGTGTGGTGTCTGGGGCCGTGCGGGCAACGGGGATGGTAGCGGATGTCGGGCGGGGTTCGCACAAATCCACGGCCGCCGAGATAAGTCTGGGCAAGTGGCGCATCTGCCGACCCTGCCTGCTCCCACAGTCGCTCGACATTGGCTGTCGAGGGCGGCGGCATCGTGGGCGGCATCGGGAATGGACCGCTGATCGGCACACGCGCCAGTTCGCGCAAGACGTCCTCACGCTCACAACCGGCAAAGCAGGTCACCAAGATCCCGATATCGCCTTGGCGGAGCGACAGGCTCGGCGTCCGATCGGCGTGCGCCGGGCATCGACACATGGCGACTAAACCGTGCCAGGTGCCGCCGAGAGCACCGACGAGATCGACAAGCTGGCGGCTCGGCGACCGCGCGGTCAGGGGCATCGACTATCTCCTTCTTGCGCGACCACCCTCCCCTCTTCGCTTTCGTCGACTACTCACCGCAGCAGCGATCTCGCGACCGCCCGGTAATTCGCTGGATGGACCCCTTCGCGTGTCGGGAATTGCCGGAGGTCGACGGCTTCGCCGCCAAAGCGCACCGCGACTTCGGCGACGATTGATGCGGGATGCCGTCCTTGGGGAAGAAGCCCGCCGGTCGCCCGTCGCAGATTGGCGGCAGCAGCTGCGTTGCGGGAATGGCACTTTGAGGCGTTCTCGATGTATCGTTGCTCGCGGCAAGGTGCGTTCCCGACGATCGATTTCGTGGGAAACTTGCCTGAGGTTTGGACGGATTACGCTCAAGGCGCGGTTCGATACTGAGTGTAAACCGATACATCGGGAACGGCGGGCTTTCGGGAGATGACCGTACTCTGTGATCACATACGCCAGCGTCGAGTGGCTTAAAGTCGGTGGGCACACGCTGCCGCTATCTCTCTTGAATCAGCTTTAACAACGCCGCTGCGCGAGCAGCGGTAGGTTTCCTGATTCTTGTGATTCTGATTCAGCTACGGGAAATTGGCGGAAAACCGCGAGTCGTGGATAACCATCCTGACCGATTGGGGGAGTTTGGCTGACCGCGCGGGGGCAATTGGCTGACGAATCGGGGGAGCCGACCTGACATCTCGGGGTGCATCCTGACCTCTTGGGGGAGTGGTTCGGGAAGTACGGAATTGCTGGCTAAAACCCGCTCGCATCCTGACTCCGCGGGGGCGCAAATGGCGTCTATCCTGTCCTGACTTGACGGAAGAGGACAGGTCAGCATAGTTTGATTACGAACGGGGCGAATCCTCAATGTGGCCAAACTAGTTGATCTTGCCGAAGTAGAAGCTCCCGGGGAAGAGCGGGGCGCGCCGAATCGCGCAATGCGCGTGGCACGCGCATTAGTGAACAAGGGTGGCAGCGAGTTCGCAAAACCCGGCAAGCTTGTCGAGGTGCGCTTCGTTAAGGGCCAATCCCTAAGCCTGACGGCGTCGCGCCTCCTTGCCCTGATGATCCTGACTGCTGGCGGAGATGCGTGGCAGGAAACGACGCACAAGATGCGCAAGGCCGACATTCGGCGTGGCCACAAGGGCAACGAGCGCATTACCGACATGCTGGAGGAATTGCACCGGACATTGTTCTCCGAAGACGACCTATCGTGGCGCGGCAAGAAGGCGACGAAGCGGTTCCCGCTGATCCAGATGTCGCGCGAGGAAACCGACGACGAGGACGGACCCGAGGCGGGTTGGATCGAATGGGAGTTCACGCAGGACGCCCGTCGGCTCATTCAGGAATCCGAATCCTATGCCGTTCTCAACCGTCAGGCCGTGCTCGGATTTCGATCAAGCTATGCCTTGAGGCTCTACGAGATGGGCGCGTTGCGGATCCATCGGCGCCAATCCACATGGAAGGGCGACATGACGGCCCTGCGGGCGGCGCTTGGGATCGGCCCCGACGTCTACAAGGATTTTGCTCAACTCAGGCGCAAAGTGCTCGAAGTCGCGAAAGCTGAAATTGATCAGCTCGCGCACTTCCGCGTCGAATGGCGCGAGATTCGCCAAGGCCGGACGGTTGCTGAGCTCGAGTTCCGTTTTATCGCCAAGGATGCTCCGGCGCAAATCGCTACCGTCGACGAGCTAGAACGTCATTCGGCCGGTCGCCAGGCTCGGCGCGACGACACCGTGGAGATGGTGACGATTGGGCCGGTGCCGCTTGAGAGTCCCATTGAGCGCGGAATTGTCCGTTCCGTAGCCGCGGCGTTGCCGGCGTCACTTCGAGCCGCTGCGGATGCCCACGCGAGCGCCAAGCCGGCGCTTGGCCCCTTCCCTTCCGGCTCGTTGCGTTTCGGCTCTGAGGAGGAGTTCCGCACGATTGCATTGTCTTACGGCGGCGGCTGGGATGTCGACATGATCGCTACGGCGTACCGCGAATCGATGGGAGACCGGCTGAGTAAGCTGACCGGTCAAAAGCTCCGCGCCAGCTGGCGGGGCTTTTGCGAAAGCTGGGTCGCGCGGCGTGGCCGTCCGTGAAATTGCACGCGTGCAATTTTGACGCATTGATTCGACCGATCGCCCCCAGAAGGTCAGGCAAACCTTTTCATTGACGATCATGGGATACCACCCCTTCCACTTTCGATTTAGCGGGGAGTCTTGACGTAAAAGCGCAAGGCGCGCATCTGGACCCGTACTTGCGAAAGGCGGGCGGATGGCAAGCGTAGCTCCGGATGTTGAAGGCGGTCATAATACCGTGGCCGACTTGGCCGAAAGATGTTCGGCCGTCCTGGAGACGCTGCGCGATGGCGCACGGAGCGCGCGGGCGGATGAGCGCCGCGAGCCGACCTTCCCGATCGGACGCGCCGCAGAGCTGGTGAGCAGGACTCCAGCCGCGGTCCGAGATGCCGAGCGGGACGGACGACTGCCGCCGCCGCCCCGGACCGAAACCAATCGCCGGGTCGGATATACGCTGGCGCAGCTCAATGACATGCGCGGCGTGTTCGGCACGCGGCCGTGGCGGGATGCGGACGACCCGTGCGCCGTCGTCGCGGTGCAGAACTTCAAGGGTGGCGTCGGCAAGTCCACGCTATCGGTGCATCTCGCGCAGTATCTCGCGATCCGCGGCTATCGGGTCCTGTTGATCGACTGCGACAGCCAAGCCTCGGCGACAACGCTGTTCGGTTACGTCCCCGACCTTGATCTCGGCGAGGAGGAGACGCTCTACCCGTTCCTTCGCCAGGACGAGCTCACGTCGATGGACTATGCAATCCGCAAGACGCACTTCGACGGGCTCGATCTGATCCCGGCAAACCTGCGGCTGTTCCAGTCCGAGTACGAACTCGCGGCGCGGATGGCACGGGGGCAGGGGGCTCTGCTCGACCGGCTCGCGCAAGGCGTCGCGTCGGTGGCAGACCGGTACGATATCGTGGTCATCGATCCACCGCCCGCTCTCGGCGCGATCTCGTTGTCGGTCCTGCGCGCAGCAACCGCGCTCGTGGTCCCAGTCCCGCCGACGGTAATGGACTTTTCGTCAACCGCGGCTTTCCTCGCGATGCTCGACGAGACGATGCAGGTGCTCGATCAGCGCGGCCAGGCGCCCGAGCTCAGCTTCCTCCGCTTCGTCGCGTCGAAGGTAGACGAGAACAAGTCGATGCAGAAAGAACTGCTAAAGCTGATGCGGCAGATCTTCGGCACGGCGATGGTGCGCTCGCCCCTCAAGGATTCGGCCGAGATCGACAATGCGACCGCGCGGCTGATGACGGTTTACGAGCTCGATGGCCCTGTCACAAGCCGCGCCGTCCGCGATCGCTGCCTTGCTTATCTCGACGGGGTAAATGCCGAAATCGAACTCGATATCCGGGCGACATGGCCGAGCCATCTCAAGCGTTTACGCAAGGAGGGTCTGGCGTGATGCGCCAAAATTGCACGCGTGCAATTTCCGGTCCCGTCGGTCACGACATAGGCATCCGGCAAGCGGATTTTGACGAGAATTGCACGCGTGCAATTTCCAGTAGGGGAGGGGCCGATGGGCTCTAAGAATCGCCTGTTCGCCGAGGGGCTTGCTGATGCGTTCGACGCGCCGGCAGCCGATGCCCAAGCCAGAAGCAGCCGGCTTGGCATGGGTGTCCTGTCGGGACGGAGCAACCGTTTGGCTGAGTTAGCGACGGGCGCTGTGGTGAGCCGGACGCACGAGCTCATCGACCCGGCGCGCTGCCGAATGTGGGCCGGGCACAACCGCGAATACGAGGCGCTGAGCGAGGAGCGCTGCCGCGACCTGATCGAAAGCCTGAAGGCTCAGGGAAAGCAGGAAGTACCCGCGATCGTCAGGCGGGTGCGCGACGATCCGGCATTCGACTTCGAGGTAATTTGTGGTGCCCGTCGCCACTGGTCGGTGAGCTGGCTGCGGGCGCACAACTACCCCGAGTTCCGGTTCTTGGTCGAAATCCGCGACCTGACCGATGAGGAAGCATTTCGACTCGCCGATCTCGAGAATCGCGCGCGGGCTGACATAAGCGACTACGAACGCGCCCGCGATTATCTTCGTGCGCTCGATCATTATTACGAGGGCCGCCAGACGGTGATGGCTGAGCGGATCAACGTCTCGACCAGCTGGCTGAGCCGCTATCTCGACCTCGCGCGTCTGCCCACGGAAATTCTGGGCGCTTTCGCCAGTGCGCACGATCTGGGCATCCGCAACATCACGGCGATCAAGCCGCTGCTCAAGCCCGAAGATCGCAAAGCTCGGGTGCTGGCCGAGGCATGTCGCATTGCGGCGGCACGGGGCAAGGGAGAGGCCGTTCCGGCCGCTCCTGTCGAGGTCATTCGGATGCTCGCGCAAGCGGCCGATCCCCCCAAGAAGTCAGGTTCCCCCAAGAAGTCAGGATCAGCGCTCCAGGTCGTAGCGGCGGCGTCCGGCAGGCCCATGATTTCGATCGAGCGAAAGGGGCGCGCGGGTCTTTCGCTCACCCTACCACTCAAGTCTGGCGCGACACGGGAAGAGCTCGATGCGGCGGTCGCCAGCATCCTCGACGCGCACTGGGTTTAGTCGATGACGAGATTGGCTGACGGATGAGCGCGATCGAATGCCGCCATATCGGCGTCGAACGCCTGTAGCATCGCAGCGAGCGGGCGATCATGAAGCAGGGGAGGGGGGTCAGCTCGGGGCCGCCCGCGTGGGGGCGCCACGAAGCCGAAGGCGACCGCGAGGTCGGGCGTCAAATAGAGCTTCCACGCCTGCTTGCCACGGACCTCGCGAACAAGGCCTGCTTCGGCGGCGCGCACAAGCAGCTTGCCCGCGCCGCTGATCGATATGCCGAACTCCGCCGAGATCGCCTGCGGCGACGCCACCGGCCGAGCTTGCAGGCGGGCAGCGAGGCGGGCAAGTGCGCCCGGCCGCGCGATGGCGAGGATCGCCCGGGCCGCTCGGAGCCGATCGCGCTCGATCGCGTCGACGCGGTCAAGGCCCGTCGCCGCAGCCTCGGCAAGCGCCTTGAGCAGGCGGCGCAGCACGGCCTCATCGGCAGGCTGATCGAACCGCAGCCGCTTCTCGCCGGCAACGAGGCAGGAGAGCAGTACCGTCGTCACGCCCATGCGCTGGAGCAGCAACGGAAGGGCAAGCCAGGCATCGACCGAGTAGTCAACGATGCTGATCTGACGCAGCGCCTCGAGTGCACGGAGCAGGACAGGGCCGGCATATGTTGGGTCCGGCAAGACGCGGGCGCCGAGATCCTCGCGCCAGTGCCGGCGGGCATTGCCGTCGAACTGATCGCGCCATCTTGCGAACCCCTCGAACGGGTCATCGAGGGTGGAAATTGTCAGCCGACAAAATAGGCTACATTTCAATAATATCATGTAATATCAATATATTACATCGGATGCTCTGCGAGTAATTCTGTCTAGGGCAA
>MKSU01000013.1 GCA_001897375.1 Sphingomonas sp. 67-36
GACAGGTGCCCCAACGCCTTCTTCTCCGCCATCGCCCTCGCTGCCACCGTCATCTTCTGGCTCTGATCAGTGAGTCCTGACCCTAATGACACCGCTCGCGGCGACCCCGGTCAGTGCATAGTGAGCTCGTTTCGCCCGACGACCATGTGGTGCACCTCGTCAGGTCCGTCGGCGAAGCGCAGGTGGCGCACGTCAGCGTAGAGATCGGCAAGCGGGGTCCATTGCGAGATGCCGGTTGCCCCGTGGATCTGGATCGCTTGGTCGATTATCTGACAGGTCTTCTCGGGCACCATCGCCTTGACCATGCTCACCCACACGCGCGCATCGCGATTGCCGAAGACGTCCATCGCCCTGGCCGCCTTCAAAACCATTAGCCGCATCGCCTCGATCTCGATCCGCGCGCGCGAGATGAGCTCCAGGTTCTTGCCCAGCATCGCCAGGGACCGCCCGAACGCCTCGCGCGCGTTTCCACGCTTCACCATCAGATCCAGCGCGACCTCGGCCTTGCCGATCGTGCGCATGCAATGGTGGATGCGCCCCGGCCCAAGCCGCAGCTGCGAGATCTCGAACCCACGCCCGACGCCCAGCAGCACGTTCTCCTTCGGCACGCGCGCGTCGCGGAAGCGGATGTGCATGTGCCCGCGCGGGGCATGATCCTCGCCAAAGACGTGCATCGGGCCGACGATCTCGACGCCGGGCGTGTCGATCGGAACCAGGATTTGCGACTGCTGCTGCGACGAGGGACCATCGTCGCTCGTGCGCACCATCGTGATCATCACCTTGCAGCGCGGATCGCCAGCGCCGGAGATGTAGTATTTCTCGCCGTTGATGACCCATTCGTCACCGACCAGCTCAGCCTTGGTGCGGATGTTCTTGGCGTCCGACGAGGCGACGTCGGGCTCGGTCATCGCGTAGGCGGAGCGGATCTCGCCGGCGAGCAGCGGCTTCAGCCAGCGCTCCTTCTGCTCGGGCGTGCCGACACGCTCCAGCACTTCCATGTTGCCGGTGTCGGGCGCCGAGCAATTGAGGCTCTCCGACGCGAGTGGCGACTTGCCGAGCTCGGCGGCGATATAGGCGTAGTCGAGGTTGCTGAGCCCCTCCCCCGTCCCGGCATCGGGGAGGAAGAAGTTCCATAGCCCCGCAGCCTTCGCCTTGGACTTGGCCGTCTCCAGCAGTTCAAGCTGCCCCGGTGCGAAGCTCCAGCGGTTCTCCCGACCTTCGCCCAAACGCACGTATTCGGGGTAGATCGGGTCGACGGTTTCCCGGATGTGCCGCTTGACCGCCTCGAAGAGCGGGCGGGCGCTCTCGGACATGCGCAGGTCGTCGAGTTCGGGATTGGTAAATAGATCCGACATAAAGCCCTCGTCGTTTGATCCAGTCTTAGAACGAAGCCGCTATGTGAAGCGAATGGCCATTGGCGATGACGGTCATGAGCAAGATGCATGAACTCTCGTCACGAGAGCGCCTCGATCATCACGCCGCGCAGCCAGGCATTCCCTGGATCCGAGCGCGCCGCCGCATGCCACAGCAGTTGCAGCGGCCGCATCTCAATCCTGAACGGCAGTGGAAGAATCTGGTTTTTGACGACCCGGGAAAGCGACGCGGCATGCGATGCCGGAATAGTGAGGAGCATGTCCGTCTCGGCGACGATCGTCCATGCGGACCAACTGTGCTGGCAGCGAACGGCTATTTGGCGCGTGCTGCCCATCCCCGCAAGCGCCTGATCCTCGAGGCCGACCGCATTCCGGCGCGGCGATACGATCACGTGGTCCTCGGCGAGATATGCGTTGAGATCGATGTTCCCGCTGATCCGCGGATGGCTGCGCCGCGCCGCGACGACCATTGCGTCTGTTCCGAGCGGTATCGCCTCCAGCTCCATCGTGGCTTCGCTGGCGAGGTCGAGAGCGAGATCCAGCTCGCCTCGAGCTAGCGCTCGGGCGAGGTAGCCGCGGCGAAAATCCTCGCTCGCCAGCGTCACGCCGGGAGCCGAGGCGGCTACTTTCTGCACCACCCGATGGAAGTGGTGCATCTCGCTCGATTGCCGCAGGCCGATCCGGAAGGCGCGCGTCGAGGTTCCGGGATCGAAGCTGGTGGCCGTCGTCACAGCCATCTCTATGCCCCGTAGCGACTCGCGGATCGGATCGATGATCGAACGCGCCAGCGCGGTGGGGACCAGGGTATTCCCCGACCTGACGAACAAGGGATCGTCGAACGCGCGCCGTAGACGCCCGAGCGCATGACTGAGCGCGGACTGGGAAAGGTTGAGGTGGCGTCCCGCCGCCGTCACGCCACCACGCGTGTAGATGGCCTCGAAGATGCCGAGCAGATTGAGATCGAGCCTGGGATTGTGATTCAACGGAACGGACCTTCAGCGAATGGCCTGTCGTACACGATGTTCTGCACGAAGCGGATGTTGGCACCGCTCCCGCACGTCCCCTCGCTGATGTTGTCCGGCGCGATCATCCCAACCGGGTTCGCACCCGATGCCGGAACGGGTGACGAGATATTCTTCCAGTCACGGCAGCGGTCGCGAAGCGCTTGGATCGGTGCCTCGATGAGTAGTTGGCCACTGAAGAAAATGAAAAAGCCACCCGGCAGTCCGTTCCATCCCATCGACGCCCGATAGCGCTTCGGCCGCTCGGCTCGGGAGAACTCCTGACTTGCACCCGCACCCATCGGCTCAATGACGCCTGACATATATCCTCTGATCACGGACCAAAGCGCAAAGCAGCCAAGCCATACCATCAAGGTGGGGCAGCGCTTGACTCCAAAAGCTGCCGTTCGTTCTTGTCAGTTCTACAGCCACTAAAATGGAAGTTGTCAGAAGCTCAAATGATACGAGCGAGCGCCGATCTCACGACTGTACAATAGGAATCCCGCCATCATCAGCGGTGGAGAAACCGCCTCAAGGCGGCGTGACTCGCGTTACGTGTCGCTTCGCTTATCCGCGCGTTCGGCACGATGTCATAAGCATGGAAACCGCCTGGATAGATGTGGAACTCGGTGGGAACACCAGCACGTAACAGGCGGCGGGCGTATTCCATGTTCTCCTCCAGGAAGAGGTCGAGCGAGCCCGTCGAGATGAACGCAGGCGGCAGGCCGGCAAGATCGCTAGCGCGGGCGGCGGCGGCATAGGGGGATACGCCGTCGATCCCTGGTTCATGACCGAGCAACGACGACCAGCCGAATCGGTTGTTGGCGGCGTGCCAGATGAACTCGCCGACATAAGGATTCGGCTCGTTATCAACGCAGGTGCGATCGTCGATCATCGGATAGATCAGGTGTTGAAACGCGAGCGAAAACTCGCCGCGATCGCGCACAAGCAGCGCCAATGCAGCGGCAAGGCCGCCGCCGGCACTCTCTCCCATCACCCCGATCCGCGTCGCATCCACGCCGAGCGCGTCAGCCGCGCCGAACAGCCAGCGCAACCCGGCATAGCAATCCTCGATCGCACCAGGAAAAATCGTTTCGGGCGCAAGGCGATAGTCGACGGAGACCAGTACACAGTCGAGGGCCCCGACCAACCCGCGATGCACCCCTTCCAAATCCTTCGCCGCGCCCAGCACATAGCCGCCGCCGTGAATGTGATAGATTGCCGGATACGGTCCCGCACCGCCTTCGGGCCGATAAATATGGAGACCGATTTCGGGCGCGCCCGCCGGCCCCGGGACGTCGCGGCGATCGAGCGTGACGCCGGAGGTTTCGAACGGCGGCAGCGGAATCGCCCGGCCGCGCGCCAGCGGCAGGATCTCGGCGGTAAGGGTGGTGGTCGGCCAAAGATCGAGGAGCGGCGCAACTTCGGGATCGACGAGATGACGGGATGACAAGGTTTCTCTCCTCAAGCGCACTGCGCCGCTGGGTCTTGCGGCAAGTAAGGCCCGTTTCCGCATATGCGATCGCACGGACAGGTTCGAACCGCGATGCCCGATGCTAAGCCCATCTGTCGCGGCCCGGTCAATATTTCATACCGATCGCAAGGCCGAAGCGGCGCGGCTCAAGCGTAAAGATGTTGGTGTACAGTCCCGACGAGGCATCCGCGACAAACTCTCCGGTGATCGCATTGTTGTCGAAAAGGTTCTGGACGAACAGCCGGGCGAACCAGCGGTCGTTCGGGCCGTTGAGTTGCACCTGTGCGTTGACGACGTCGTAAGTCGGCACGCGGTCGATCGGCCTGTTGAAAATGCGGGAATATGCGGTGCCGGTCAGCGCATAGTCGACCCGCAGAACCGCATTCATCCCGTTCGACCCCAGGTCCGCCGTATATTGCGCGCCCATCGATACCTTGAACTTCGGCGAATTGGGCAATTGATTGCCCGTCACATCGACAGCGACACCGTCGATCAGCTTCGGCGTTGCGACATTGGGATCAAGCTGGATCGGAAGCGGACCGGCTGGCTGCCCAAGCAGCGCGAGGAGGGCTGGAGAGGGATTGCTGGCAGCGGCGGCCAGGGCGCTGCACATCGAGAACGCCCCCGTGGTGCTCGTCCCCGGGACTGCGACTGGCGCCCTCAATCCCAACCCCGCGTTGACGGCGGTGACGAACGCATTGGTGAGCGCGCCATTGCCGGATGCCCTCGGCGCGACGACGCAATTGGTGCCCCCCGCGAGATCCTTGATGATCACGGAATCGGAGCGGCCGCCGCTCGGATCGCGTGGGTCGATCAATTGCAGCCTGTCCACCTTGGTATGGAGGTAGCTCGCGGTTACGTTGAATTGCAGCCTCCGTGTCGGCGCCATTACGAAATCGCCTTCAATACCGTAGATTTTGGCATTGACGTTATCGTTGAACACCGTGCGGTTGATGAGCCTGCTGATCTGCAATCCTTTATAATCGTAATAGAAAGCAGACAGATTGGCGCGGAAATGGCCTCCCAGAAAGGTATTCTTCGTGCCGATCTCAAAGGCGTTGAGCTCCTCCGGCTTGTATGTCGCCGAAGCGGTCACGATCGTCGGGTCAAAGGCCGGGTTGATGCCACCCGATTTGTAACCGCGCGAATAAGATGCATAGACCAGCGTCTTCTCGGTGAAGGTCGTGACCGGGCTCCAGTCGAGCACCAGCCGGCCGGTCATCCTGCCGAATGCCACCTCGGTTTCGCGAAATGGCTGCTTGCCCGGAGTTGCCGCATCGGCGTCGAAATTGGCTGCGTTGGGCGCCGAAAACGCATCTGCCGTGCCATAGGGTATCGTGAAGTTGAACAACATCGCGCGATCACGCACGAACTTGTCGTCGTGCGAATAGCGCAGACCAGCAGTCAGCTTGAGCGTGCTGGCGAGATCGAAATAGGCTTCACCGAAAATGCCATAGGATTTCAGGCGATAGAGGTTGGTTTCGACATTGGCGAAGGGGGAAGCCATCGCGCCGTTGCCGGCGGTCGACAAGGCGCCGATCACCGCGGTGCCATAGTCCAATCCCGTCGACGCGACGAAATAGTCGGTGTCGGCCTTGTTATCGACGTAGATCGCGCCGAGCAGAAAATTGAACGGCCCGCTGAACTTCGAATCCAGGTGCGCCTCGATCGAATATTGACGATTGGCGGTGCGGGATTCGTCATATTCCTGACCCTGCGGTGCGCAGCCCAGGATATTGCCGTCGATATAGCCGGTGTAACTGCGATCGACCTGCGAGACGCAGATGTCGTTGCCCTGAAACAGGTGTGAGACGGCATTGGCGAACAACGGCGTCGGGAAATTGCGGAGCGCGTATATGCCCGATCCCGGCCCGGTCGAAATCGGATTTTCCACCGCGAGGTTGTAATCGACCCGCGAGTTGACCTTGTTGCGGGCATAGCCGCCCGTCAGGTTCAGCGTGACCGGGCCGAAATCGTGGATGATCTTGCCCATCAATTGCAGTTCGTCCGCGCGATACGTCGGGTCGAAATCGGTATCGACCTTGCGCACGTCGGCGGGATTGACCGCGCTCGAGAAGGAATCCGTGCCATAGATGCTGCCGAGACCAACCGCACCGATCGCCGCGCTGCCGCTCACGATGCGGAAGAATTCCTGCGATGACAGAGTGGTGCCGAGCGTGGAGTTGTTGTTGACTGTCTGGTTGGTCAGATAGTCCGGCAGGCAGCCGAGCACGCCCGTCGGATCGCGATGGCACAGCTGCTTCTGAATACGCGAGCGGTTCGAATCCTCCTTGAAATAATAACCCATGAGGTCGACCGTGGTATGCGCATCCGGCTGCCAGCGGATCGAGCCGCGCAGCGCATATTGATCGCGCCCGTCGATGCTGTTCCCGTTGTAGAGATTTTCGGTATAGCCGTCCCGCTTCAAATAGGTGCCCGCAAGGCGGATACCGAGCGTCGGGGTGAGCGGCAGATTGAACATCCCCTCCGCCCGCCTGGTATCGTAATTGCCATATTGCAGCGTGGCGGACGCATGAATGCCCGACAAATCGGGTTTCGCCGTCACGAAGCTGATGACCCCGCCGGTTGCGTTGCGACCGAACAGGGTGCCCTGCGGCCCGCGCAGCACCTCGACCCGCTCAAGATCGAAATAGTCGGTCTCGAACAGGCGCGTCGTCACCAGTGGCATCTCGTTGATCGCGATCCCCACCGATGTGTCGCCACTGGTGGCGATCGCGGCGTCGCCGATGCCGCGAATGGTGAAGTTCGAGCTGGCGAACTGGCTCTTGGTGAAGGTCACGCTCGGGATCGACAAATAAAGATCGGATGTCGTCCGGATCTGTTGCCGCTCAAGCGCCGTCGTATCGAAGGCGGCGATCGCGATCGGCACGTTCTGGAGACTCTCCGAACGTCGCTGCGCCGTAACGACGATATCGCCTACGCCGTCGCTCGCCCCGACTTGCGCAACTGGCGGCTCCGCCTGTTGCGCTCGTGCGGAATGACAGATGGCGAGCGACGAAACTCCGGCCGCCATGGTGAAGGCGATTCGGGCGAACTGGCGCATGCTGTTTCCCCTCTCCTGCGCCGGCGCTCTTCTTGCACTGGCGTCATTGATCCTCCACGCTGATTTCGACTGTAGCGTGTGTTGTTTCGTGGGTTTCGCACGCCGGTCATCCGATGACTGTTCCCGAGGAGACATTTCGGATTGGATGAGCGAACGGAAATCGACGCGACCTTGGGCGCCGGGGGCTGGTTCGCCTCGCTGCCGGCGGAAATACGTGCCGAAGTGCTGTCGGCGGGCACGGTCCGCAACCTGACTGCGGGCAAATGCCTGTTTGACGAGGACGGCGCGCCAACGGGCCTTCATGCCGTCCTGAGCGGGGAACTCCATATCATCGGCCTGTCGGCCGACGGGAATGCCATCACCATGGGCATAATCCGTCCCGGGGACTGGACCGGATTCCTGACCTGCCTCGATAATCTGCCGCACTTTTATTCAGGGATAGCGCGCGCGGACACACGGACGTTTTCACTTCGCCAGGCGGATGTGACGCGGATTTTCGAACGCGATGTCGCTACCTTTCGCCTGTTGCTGATGCCGGAACTCACCGTCAGTCGGAAACTCCGCCGTTTCCTCCTCGACGATTTCGGTCGGCCGCTGGCACAGCGCGTCGCGGCGCGGCTTAGCGATCTTGGACGCTCACCTTACCAATTCCCTGTTGGTCCGGTGGTGCCGTTGCGGAATTTCAGCCAGGAGGAACTGGCGATGTCGGTCGTCGCGACACGACCGAGAATCAACAAGATTCTGCGCGACTTCGCGGCGAAAGGAATGATCGAACTCGGCTATGGCCAGATCACCGTCATCGACCTTCCGGCGCTGGAGCGTTTCGCGCGGGACGACTGACGGCAATTGTTCCCCAGATGACAGACTAGTGCGACGCGACTCCTTATCTCTCACCGGATTCTGCAAGGGGAGCGATGATGATCCGGCCGATGATATGCGGATTGCTGCTGGTGGGAATGGGGGTTCGCGCTTCACCGGCTGTCGCTGACACGCAATTGCCGGCCATCAGCAGCGCCAGTTTCGCGACGGTGCCGGTCGTTCTGGCGAACGGCGTGCGTGGCGAACTCGTCAACTTCGATAGCCATTCTCCTGTCGATTGGGGCCCTGCGTTGCGCGGTAATCTCGGCCCGGCGGTGCGCCTTGATGCCCAATTCTTCAGGCCGCCTGGCGCAATCGGTAAGGTCCCGGTGACGATCATCGTGCCGGGCAGCGGCAATCTTGGGACGCACCATCTGGCGGAAGCATCGGCGCTGGTTGGCAAAGGGATCGCCGTGCTGGTGATAGACCCGTTCCACGGCCGGGGCATCGTCGATACGATCGCGGACCAGGGCCGGCTTAGCTGGACGTCGAGTGCGTATGACGTGCTGGCGGCGGTCAAATATCTGCGCGGCCGGGCGGATGTCGATCCGGCGCGGATCGGCGCGCTCGGCGGGAGCCGCGGCGGCACTGCGGTCATGATGGCGGCGTCCGCGCCCTTTTCCGACGCGATCCTTGGACAAGGGCATGGGCTGCTGGCCGTGGTTGCCGGCTATCCCTGGTGCGGGACGCAATTTGAAAGCGCGCGTCTCGCCCGGGGAGCCGCTCTACTGGTGCTCCAAGGGGATCACGACGACTGGGTTTCGCTGCAACAATGCCAGGACGCTGTGCACGCGATGATCGTCTCCAAGCAGAATGCCGCGATGCATATCATCGCCGGCGCATACCATGCGTTCGACCGCGCCGATGTGCCGCCGACACGGATCGCCGACGCAGTGACTTCCACTACTTTTCCGACCGTCTATATGGACGACGCCGGCACATATATTGACCTGCGCACCGGCAAGCCGAACCCGGCTCTCCGGCCGGCGCAATTAACCGAATATGCGATATCGGGCGGCTTCGTGCGCAAAGGCGTCACGATCGGAAGCCGTCCCGGAGATGCTGCCGAATTCATGGGCGAGATGGTGTCCTTTCTAGCTGCGGCGCTGAGTTGATACAGGGACGATCCCGCATTCAGATGAAAGCCTTTGGAATGCGTTTGATGGTGGGGTCACATAACGCCGGCTATATCGTTGAGCGATAACGTCAGCTCCCGACCCACTTCAGGCTATTCCTTGCTGGTGCCGGGAATCCCCATATCGGGTTTGAAGCGTTCTTCAGGAGGCCGTTATGGCCATTGGAGAATGATCATGGAGATGCCTGAAACCGAAGCCACAGCCACCAAGCGCCCGGCTTGGAATGCTGGCAGAACTGTCGGCGCCAAGCGTGCGCTGAAACCGAAGCAAATCTGGGAGATCCGATTCTACTTCAATCAGCGGCGCCGTTTGCGAAATCGGGCGCTGTTCGACCTGGCGATCGACAGCAAGCTCCGGGGCTGCGACCTGGAGCAGATGAAGATCGGCGATCTTGTCACCGGCGGACAGATCCGAACGCGGGCAATCGTCATGCAGCAGAAGACAGGCCGACCTGTTCAGTTCGAGCTACTCCCGGATGCGCGCGCCAGCCTGCTGGCTTGGCTCGATCGACGGGGCGGCACGGTCGATGACTATTTTCCCCAGTCGGGTTGACTACAACGGTCATCTCAGCACCCGACAGTACGCCAGGCTCGTCGATGAATGGGTGACAGGTGTCGGTCTGATGCGAAGCGAGTATGGCACGCACTCACTTCGCCGAACGAAGGCATCGATCATCTACAGGGCCACCGGCAACCTTCGTGCCGTTCAGATCCTTCTCGGTCATAGCAAGATCGAGAACACGGTGCGCTATCTTGGGATCGACGTGGAAGACGCGCTCGCGCTTGCCGAAAACACCGAGATCTAAACCCACAGGCGCCCGTCTCCGGTGGAGAGCCGGATACGGGCGCCTGTGGGACAAAGCCGTCATTCGCGACGGTCGACAGGAATAGGAGCTTCCAGCAGAAGCCGACGTCGTGAAATCGATCGTGTTCGCAGCCCCTAATCTTAAATTTTCGCCATTATCATCGTCAGTTCTTGCCGATCGGCGGTGCGTAGAGTGTCGGACATACCGTAACCGATTTCCACTTCCCCGGCGGCGATCCGTTCGATCACCGCTTCGACAAATATGTCGACGGAAACACCTTCGGCATGGATTCCTGTGCCGCCCAATCCGGTATCCACCATTGGTGGGACGATCTCGATCACAGATACAGAGGTGTCCCGCAAGTCGGCGCGTAACGCGATCGTGAAGCTGTGTAATCCGGCCTTGGTAGCGGCGTAGACCGGCGCGAAAGTCACCGGCAGGAAAGCCAGGCCAGAACTGACATTGACGATTGTAGCCGCGCGTTTCCCGATCAATTGGGGTAAGAAGAGAGCGGAGAGATGTATCGGCGCCTCGAAATTGATCGCGATCTCTTGCGTGCGCTCCGCCCAGCCGGCGACATCGTCACGAAATTTAACTCGGCGCTGAATGCCCGCATTATTGACCAGCATGTTGAGATCTGGCGCGACGGCCAGCGCGTCTTCCCGTAGCGTATCGCGGCCTGCTGGGGCGGATATATCGGCATATAGCGGAATCAGCCCAGGTGTTTTGCGCGCCGCTGCCTCAAGTCGTGATCGATCGCGACCGCAGATGACTACCTTATTGCCTCTGGCATAGAGCGCCTGAGCGAGACCAAGTCCGATGCCACTGCTACCGCCGGTGACCAGAATGCTGTTGCCGGAGATATTCATGCGTTCTACTTTCTGAACGAGGCCGGAGCCTGGGCAGCGGGACTGCGCGATGCATGTTTGATGTCTGCTCTCGTTTCACCGACAATCCGACGCATGGTCTGATCGCGAGAAGCCCGGCCATGGCGCGGCGATCTCATCCCCAGTCCTCCAGAATCAATTCGGCGGTGGCGTCTACGATGGCTTCGGCATCCAGCCGATAGAGACTGTATAGATCGGGAAGATCACCGGTTTGTCCGAAACGATCGACCCCCAATGGGCTGACGCGATTGCCCTTCACCCCGCCGATCCATGAGAGGCTGGCCGGCGAGCCGTCGATAACCGTAACCAGTCCTGCATCCGGCGCGAGTTCGCCAAGCAACCGTTCGATATGGCTCGGCGTCTGGTTGCCCTCGGTCCAGCGCGCAGCGTGTCGCGCGGACCAATCGCGATGCAGCAGATCGGGGGACGTAACGTTCAGTAGGCCAAGCCCGGGAAGGTCGTCGATCATCATCTCCCAAGCGGCTTGTGCTTCGGGCGCAATCGCTCCGGAAAACAGGATTGCGATTTTCGCATCCACGCCCGGCGCCCGCAGCCAATAGGCGCCTTTTATGGCATCCGTCTGCCAATCGTCGCCCGCGCGCTCTGGCTGTTCGATCGTCCTTGTCGAAAGGCGTAAATAGGTGGAATTCCCGCCCGGCGCCTGCATCCGCTCGAACGCATGGTGCATCAGCACCGCAATCTCATCAGCGAAAGCGGGTTCGTAATAGGTGAGGCCCGGCTGCCCCATCCCGATCAGCGGCGTGTTGATCGACTGATGCGCCCCCCCTTCCGGCCCAAGGGAAACGCCCGAAGGCGTGGCGACAAGCAAGAAGCGCGCATCCTGATAGCAAGCATAGTTGAGGGCATCGAGGCCGCGAGCGATGAAGGGATCATAAACGGTGCCAATCGGCATCAACCGCGTGCCGAAAACGGGTGCGGCAAGTCCCAGTGCCGCGAGCATCAGGAACAGATTGTTTTCGGCAATGCCCAGTTCGATATGCTGGCCGGCCTGATGCCCCGCCCAACGCTGCGCGGATGGGATTTTCGCGGCGCGGAAAACGTCGCGCAATTCCTGCCTCCGGAATAACCCGCGCTGGTTGACGAAGGCGCCGAGATTTGTCGAGACGGTGACATCCGGCGACGTGGTGACGATCCGGTCAGCCAGCGGATGGCCGGATTTGGCAAGATCGAGCAGGATGCGTCCGAACGCGGCCTGTGTCGATTGCTCGATCCCTTCCGGCGCGGCGATCGGCGGAATTGGCACCGGCGCGGCTACCGGGGCGGGCTGCAGCGTCGCCAGCGGCGACGCGGAGATGAAGTCACGCACTGCTGCCGCCCGATTGTCTCCCAGGGCCGCCAGCGGCGCCCATTCCTCACCCTCCGCGATCCCCATCGACGCGCGCAAAGCGGCAATCTGGCTTGGGTTCATCAGCCCCGCGTGATTGTCCTTGTGCCCGGCGAAAGGCAGGCCGAATCCTTTGATAGTGTATGCGATGAACAGGGTTGGTACGTCATCGTCGGTCTCCGCGAAGGCATCCATCAGCGTTTCGACGCAATGACCCCCGAGATTGGTCATCACCTCCGCCAGTGAATCGTCGTCGAAACCATCGACGAAGGCGAGAGCGGGCGTGTCGCCGGCAAGATCGGCAGATAGCCGCTCGCGCCACGCAGCACCGCCCTGATAGGTCAGCGCAGCGAATTCGGCATTGGGGCAGCGATCGATCCATGCCGCCACCGCCGCGCCACCGGGGCGGGCGAATGCCTCGCGTTGCCGTTTGCCGTGCTTCAGCGTGATCACCCGCCAGCCGCAGGTGCGGAAGATATCGTCGAACCGTCCAAACATCCGGTCGGCAGTGGTCGCGTCAAGCGACTGACGATTATAATCGACGATCCACCAGCAATTGCGGATGTCGTGCTTATAGGCCTCGATCAAGCATTCGTAGATATTGCCCTCGTCCAGCTCGGCATCACCCATCAGCGCCACGATTCTCCCCGCCTCCTCGGGCGCAAGTTGCCCGTGTGCGACGAGATAGTCCTGAACGAGGCTGGCGAAGGCGGTGATTGCCACACCCAGCCCAACCGAACCGGTAGAGAAATCCACCGGGATCCGATCCTTGGTGCGGCTAGGATAGCTTTGCGCGCCACCAAGTGCGCGGAACCGCTGGAGCTGATCGAGCTCCTGACGCCCGAACAGGTAATGGATCGCGTGCAGTACCGGGCCAGCGTGTGGCTTCACGGCCACTTTGTCCTGCGGACGCAGCGCATGAAAATAAAGCACGGTCATAATCGCCGTGATCGACGCGCAACTGGCCTGATGCCCACCGACCTTCAGACCGTCGCGGCTTTCCCGAATATTATTGGCGTTGTGGATCGTCCAGGCGGAGAGCCAGCGCAGTCGCCCCTCGATGACGTTGAGTGCGGCGACCCGTTCGGCTTGCTGAAAATCTGTCACAGACAGGATGCTCCCTGACTATGGGTAAAGGCATCGGCTGTCAGAGCCGCGCGGCAACCCAATCGGCGACGAAGCTGCGCACTGGCTCGATATTGTCCGCCCCGGTATGCTCTATCCCGCCCTCGACAGCAGTGAAAATCTTCAGCTCCCGATCCGGGCTGTTGATTGCCTCCTCATAACTTTCATGGGCATAGGAAACCGGAATCTGGCGGTCGTTCGCGCCGTGAGTCACGAGGAACGGCACGGTCATGTTCTTCAGATGGCCGCGCAGCGTGATCCGGTCGCTCATGGCGAGCAACGCTTCGGCGTCCGGCTGCCCCCAGACCCAGCAGACATGCTTCCAGTAATGCGGCACCGGACGATCGCCCTCGCGCGCCGCGCGGCGATGCTGGAGCGCCCCCCAATCGTGGTTGGCGCCCCAGGCGACGCACAATTTCAGTCTTTTCTCGTAACAGGCGGCGCGCGGCGCATAATAGCCGCCGAGCGACCAGCCGACGATGCCGATGCGCGAGGCGATCACGTCGGGCCGCGTCTCCAAATAATCCACCGCCGCGCCGGCCCAGCGCTCGCTTTCCACGACGGCGGTCAGCCCATCGCGCCGCAACGCCCCGCCGACGCCCGGCTGGTCGATTATCAGCAGCGCGATGCCGCGCCGCGCGAACGCCTCGCGGTTGATGAGGAAGATCATCTCCTTAACGCTGTCCAGCCCGTTGCAGAAGATCATGCAGGGCCACGGGCCGGGGCCGTCGCCGGGCAGGAACAGCGCCGGCAGCACGGAATCCTTATAGTGGATCTCGACTGCCTCGCACGGAATGCCACCGGTGCGGATCATCGCGTCGCGCATCTCCAGCATCCGGGCATAAGCCGCCTTGCGCGGGGCGTAGTCGCTGTCCTGCATCCGCTCGGCCGTCATGGCATAGGCCAGCGCGCGGGCATATTTACCGCTCGCGGTGAGCGGATTCCCGGCGGCCTCGGCCTGCCTGCCCTGTCCGTCGAGCCTGTCCGCCAGCGCCATCCACGCGGTGAAGAAGGCTTCCGTCCCGGCATCGTCGCCCGCCGTGGCGGCCTCGCGCACCGGCGCATTGGCTTCGTCGATCTCGCCGATCGCCCCGCCCATTGACAGGCAGATGTTGACCGAGAGGTTCCACACATAATTGCCGGGAAATGGCTCGAACATAGGTGACGGACTCCTGTTGCGGCGTGGAAGCCGGGGTCAGATCGGCTCGCTGACGAGCGCGAACGCCCTGGCGACGACGCCGGTGTGATCGGCGTCGGGCGCGCGCTCGATCTCCCAGCGGCAGAGCTGCTCCGACCATTGCTGGATCTTGTTGGCGCGCTCGAACCGGCGGTCCATCACCCGCTCGAAGGCGGTGGCGACATCAGTGTCGCGGCCGAGTTCCTCGCCGAGCACTACCGCGTCCTCGATCGCCATCGCGCCGCCCTGGCCGAGATGCGCGCTGGTCGCATGGGCGGCGTCGCCGATGATGATCACCCGCCCCTTGTACCATGGGCGCGGCAGGCTCACGAGCAGGAACGGTTTCCATACCAGTTCGTGCGCGGGCGGCAGGTTGTCGCGCAGCCTGCCGATCAGCCCGCCATATCCCGCCAGTTTGGCGCGGAGCACCTCGCGCAGGTCGCCTTGCGGCTCGAGCGACTTCTCGGTCTTGTCGGTCACGTACATGTACATGACCTTGTCGCTGAGCGGCACCACGCCCGCGCGATCGCCGTCGCCGCCGTCATAGCTTTGCAGCTCATCGACCTCGCGGGGGAAGTTCACCCGCCACGCGGCCTGCCCGCTGTAGCGCGGCGCGGCGAGATCGCCGAACACCAGCTGGCGGGTGGTGCTGTGGATGCCGTCCGCGCCGATCACGATGTCGTAGCGGTCCCGGCGGCCGTCGGAAAAGGTGATGTCCACGCCGCCGGTGTCCTGCGCCAGCTCGGTGATCGTGGTCTCGGGAAAGATCCGTGTCCCAGCTTTCGTGGCCGCGTCGGTCAGGATGCGGCTGTAGTCCGGGCGGGTGATCCCCATCATCGCCGGATATTCGGGGCCGGCGGTGAGATCGCCCTTCAGGAAGGTGCGGTTCTCGCCATCGGCGTCGAAGAAAGCGAAGCCGTCATAGGCGAAGCCCACCTCGCGCACCGCCTCCAGCAGGCCGAGGCTGTTCAGCGCGCGCAGCGCATTGCCCTGGAGGATGATGCCGATCCCCAGCACCGCGTCGGGTCGGTATTTCTCCGCCACATCGACCGCGATGCCGTGCCCGCGCAACGCGATCGCCGTTGAAAGCCCGGCGATGCCGCCGCCGACTACAAGAACCTTGCTGACCGCGCTCAACGGGCCTCTCCTCTCGCGAATGGATATGTTTCTGGAAGGTCGTCTAATGTGGAAAAGGCGTCGGCTGAAATAGCGGCTCGCGATGCCAGCCATAAAGGCGGCGGATGCCCGGGCGCGCTACCAATGCACCATCGGCAGCCCAGCGACCGGAGAGCGGAATGCCGGAATGCGGTTTCCGCGCAGGCTGCCGAGGTAGACCGTGGAAAGATCGGCCCCGCCGAACGTGACGCTCGCCATCCACGGGGCGAGCGTGCCGCCGCATTTCAGCATCGTGTCGAAGCCGACAATATTGCCACTGGCGAATTCGGCCTCGAAGGCGGCGGTGCCGACCGGATCGCCGTCGTCGAGCAATTCCAGCACCTCGCCATCGGGGGTGATCGCGATCAGCCGGTCGGCCATGATCATTGTCGCCCAGAGATTGCCGTAAGCGTCGAACGCGATGCCGTCGATCACCCCGGTGCCGAGATCGGCCGGGCCGAACACCTCGCGATCCGTCAGCGAACCATCTGGCTGGACGCGCAGGCGCGACACGCGTTTCCCTGTCGTCTCGGCGACGTAGAGCCATTCCTCCCGCGCATCGAGCCTGATCTCGTTGGTGAAGGCGAAGCCGTCCGCCACCACCCGGAAACCCTTGTCGTCGAGCAGGCAGATATAGCCGTCCGCCAGCCCGAGGCGCGTCGCGTCGCTCCATGGATTGACCATGGTGGAGATCGTCACCCAAATGCGGTCACGGCTGTCGCGCAGCACGAAATTGACCTTGCCGAGCGGCTTGCCGTCGATCGTGTCGGCCAGCACGCGCGTTTCGCCGGCGCGCGTCATCACCTCCAGCCGGTCGGTGCCGAAATTGGAGATCAGGATGTCGCCGTTCCGCGCGAAGGCGAGGCCGTTGGGCAAGGTGCCGTGGAGCAGGCTTTGCGCCGCATCCCCGGCAAGATCGAAATGGTCGTCGCGGCGCTGGGTGATCACCTGTTGCGATCCATCCGGCGCGATGCGCACCACGCCGCCGCGCGCGTCCGCCAACCATAAGGTGCCGTCCCGCTCCGCGAGGATGCATTCGGGGCGTTGCAGGTCGTGCCCGACGAAGCCGATCGCGGCGCGATCGACCTGGAAGCCCTTGAGCGGATTGGGGCCGCGCCCTTCGCGGATCAATGTCACCTGTCTTTCCTCACATCATCGCGCCGACATCGGTCGACCCCTTGAGCTTCAGGAGATCGCGCGCATCGTCGGGCGTCGCGATCTCGAGCGACAGCGCCTCGAGCACGGTGCGGATGCGCCGTGCCTGCTCGGCATTGCTGCGCGCGAGCTGCCCCGGCTCGCCCCACAGGGAATCCTCCAGCCCGACGCGGACGTTGCCGCCCAGCGCGGCGGAGATGGTGGCGATCGGCATCTGGTTCCTGCCGCCGCCGAGCACCGACCAGACATAATCGTCGGGACCGAACAATCGGTCGGCGGTGCGCTTCATCATCGCGATATCCTCATAATGCGCGCCGATCCCGCCGCGGATGCCGAACACCGTCTGAAGGAAGATCGGGCCGGTCAGCAGCCCGCGATCGCGGAAATAAGCGGCGGTATAGAGGTGGCTTACATCGTAGCATTCGATCTCGAAGCGCGTGCCCTGGTCGCCGCAGGTACGCAGGATATGCTCGATATCGCGATAGGTGTTGCGGAAGATGTTCTGATCCGACGCGCGCAGATACGGCTCTTCCCAATCGTATTTGAATTCCTTGAAGCGGTTGAGCATCTCGTAGAGCACGAAATTCATCGAGCCCATGTTGAGCGAGGCGATCTCGGGCTTGAAGATCGTTGCCGGGCGCAGCCTTTCCTCGATCGTCATGGTCGGCGCGCCGCCGGTGGTAATATTGATCACCGCCGCGCTTTCCTGCGCGATACGCGGCAGGAAGCGCGCGAAGATCGCCGGGTCCTGGCTGGGGATGCCGGTTTCGGGATCGCGGGCGTGCAGGTGGACGATCGCGGCGCCGGCCTCCGCCGCATCGATGGCCGCCTGCGCGATTTCGTCGGGCGTCTTTGGCAGATAGGGCGACATGGACGGCGTATGCACCGCCCCGGTGATCGCGCAGGTGATGATGACTTTGCGCACGGGGTTCCTTTCGTCTTCGCGGCGAATGCCGGCCACCCTGAAGCTGGCACCGGGCGTCCGCGCGGAAAAATCGAGAGATGATATGGCACCTATCGTCCTCGCCTATGCCGCCCGGCGGCGGGGCATGGCTGATGTTTATGGGTTGAATAAGGACTGGCGATTTTCCGCTGCCTCGCCCGCGCGGCTAGAGCGTGTCCATTGACAGGAGAGCGACTGGACACGAATATGACGGTGATAGGCATTGAGCGCGTGCAATATCGCGTGGACGACCTCGACCTGTGCGCCCGCTATTTCGAGGATTACGGACTGCGCCTCTCGGAGCGGCGCGACGACGAGGTGCGTTTCGAGCTGCCCGACAACTCGCAGGTCGTCCTGCGCCGATCAAGCGATCCCGTTCCCGGCTCGATCCTGGTCGGACAAGGGATTCACGAGGTCGTCTGGGGCGTCGATACGGAGGCGCACCTCGGGAAACTGATCGAACGCATCGCCCGCGATCGCGACTTGCGGCTTGATGACGAGGGCGTATACCACTTCGTCGCCGACGGCGGGATCGCGATGGGCCTGCGCCACTGGCACGAGAAGCGCGCCGTCGTCACCTCGACCGATCCGGTCAATTCGCCCGGCAATATCAACCGGATGAATGCGCATCGTCGCTGGGTGGTGCGTGCGCGCCCGCGCTACATGTCGCATGTCGTCTTCATCATCCCGCAATATGAGGAATGTTTCGCCTTCCTCGCCGATCGGCTGGATTTCCGGCTGGCGGATCGTCAGCGCGGGCTTGGTTTCTATGTCCGCGCGCCGGGCACCATGGATCACCACAATCTGTTCCTGCTCAACGCCAATTCCGGCTTTCCGGGGATCGACGGCACCGCGAAGTTCCACCACATCAATTTCGCGGTCACCGACCTTGATGAGATCATGGTCGGCAAGAACCATATGGAAAGGAAGGGCTGGGCCAGGTCGATCTGGGGTGTCGGCCGCCACCGGATCGCCTCGGCCCTGTTCTGCTACATGCCATTCCCCGGCGGTGGCGAGGTCGAATATGGCGCGGATTCGGACGCGCTGAACGACGATTGGGTGCCGCGCGATTTCGATCGCCACTTCGGTTTTGCCCAGTGGGTGCATGACATACCCGAGTTCTGGATCGCCGGGCCGACTTGGGACGTCGCTTTCAATCCGGCGGACGCGCCCGGCAAATATGCGCTTCCACCCGCCGCCGCGCTCGATGCGCTAGCGCACGACGAAGCGGAGACGATCGCGCCGTGAGCACCGGCGCGCATCGTCTGTTCGATCTGTCGGGCCGGGTGGCGGTCGTGACGGGGGCCTCGCGCGGGCTTGGCCTCCAGATCGCCGAAGCACTGGGGGAGTTCGGCGCGAGAGTGGCGCTCGTTTCGCGCAAGTCGGGAGATCTCGACGCCGCCGCCGCGAGACTCGTGGGATCGGGAATCGAGGCGCGATTTTTTGCCACCGATCTCGCCCAGCCAGAGGCTGGAGCGGCGCTGGTGAAGCGGATCAGTGACGCATTCGGCCGGATCGATGTGCTGGTCAACAACGCTGGCGCGACCTGGGGAGCACCGGCGGAGGACTATCCCGACGCGGGCTGGGAAAAGGTGTTCGATCTGAATGTCGGCGCGCTCTTTCGCCTTACCCAGGCTGTCGCGCGCGCGCACTTCTTACCGCGGAGCAAGGGGGCGATCGTCAATATCGCCTCGATCGAGGGGCTGATGGGACACCATTGGTCGCGCCCTGGCAGTGTCGCCTATAACGCGTCGAAAGGCGCGGTGGTGAACCTGACGCGCGCGCTTGCCGCCGAATGGGGGCCGCGCGGCATTCGCGTGAACGCGATCGCGCCCGGCTATTTCCCATCGAAAATGGCAAGCGCCGTGATCGATGCGCACGGCGACGACCTGATCGAGCAGACTCCGCTCGGCAAACTGGGTTCGGAAAACGACCTCAAGGGCGCAGCACTGCTGTTCGCTTCCGACGCGGGCGGACATATCACCGGCCAGATTCTCGCCGTCGACGGGGGCTTCACCATCATCTGACGTTGCAGTCATAGGATTCGTGGACGGCGTCTGCGCGCGGAATCCCGCCGGATCGAAAGAGAGAGGATTTGCAATGATCGGTTGCCCGCAATGTGAGATGTCGCGCCGTGCGGCGCTGCGCGAAGGACTGGCGACATTCGCCGCCGCGGGCGTCGCGGGCGGCGCGCTGCCGGGCAGCGCCGCCGCCCGCTCCGCGCAGCCGTCCGGTACATGCGACGGCGCCGTCCCGAGAAGGTAGATAACGCCGGCAAGCGGAAGAGGCCACCGTAGGGCAAAAAGGAGCGTCGATCTCCTCATGCCTTCCCCAACGGCAGCCGGAAGGGATTGATCCGGGTCGGCACCGGCCGGGAAACCCGCGCGCCGCAAAAACGTTCGACCACGCACCAAGCCTCAATGGGAGGAACTGCGCGCACCGAAGGGAATGCGGATGAGTCTGGCGGATCGTCTCAAGCGGCTCAGCCCCGGTCTGGTCACTGGCGCCGACGACGATGATCCCAGCGGCATCGCCACTTATTCGCAGGCCGGCGCGCAATTCCGCACCGGGCTGATGTGGACCATGACGCTGGCCTATCCCGCTGATGGTCGCGGTCCAGCGCGCGGTCGGCGCGTCACCGGTAACGGGGCGATCGCATCCTGCGAACGGCCCACGTCCCACGCCCAGACTGGCGCGCCCGTCAGCTCCACCGTCGCGCTGTAGCGGTCCGGCACGGAGTCGCCCACCTCGCCGTAGCGCAACGCCATGATCGCCAGCGTTTCCGGCGTCGCGAAGAGACGGGCGTGCCCGCCGCGCGCGTGATCGCCATGCTCGTGCTGACGAGCGCGCGCTCGACCGGCGCGCCGGGATCGATCCAGCAATCGGTCGGCGCGACATACAGCCCCGCATCGCCTGGCCGTACCCACGATAAATCGCGCAAGCGCCTCTAAATCGCGCAAGCGCCTCTCCGTCCTTGCCCCCCGGTGCGCAACCGATGGCGGAGGCGCCGGTTCCGACGACGTCACGTCGTACCCAAGTGAACTTCGAGGACAGCGAGCGGTATCGCGCTCTCGAACAATGTCCAGCAGAGAATGCACAGCCCCCGGTTCACGGCAGTTCCAGCCGTATGACCGCTTGAGCCGATGACGATTTCACAGCCGTTCGCGGATGCCTTCGATCACCTGCCGCGCGGTATCGGCGATGACATCCATGGCGTTCCGGTCTTTCCTCATCGAGGACATGAAGGCCTTCGCCTGGGCGAGCGTGACGTGCGGCGGCAGCGGCGCGACATTGGGATCGGTCTTCACCTCGATCAGCACCGGGCGATCGGCGGCCAATGCATTGTCCCAGGCGGCGCCCAGCGCATCGGGCGTATCCACGAAGACCCCCTCCAGACCAAGCATCTCGGCGAACTCCGCATAGGGAACATTGGGCAGGCTCTGTGTGGTCTCGAAACGTGGATCTCCTTCCATGACGCGCTGCTCCCACGTCACTTCGTTCAGATCCTCATTGTTGAACACGCAGACGACAAAGCGCGGGTCCGCCCAGCGCCGCCAATATTTCTGGACGGTAATCAACTCGGCCAGATTGTTCATCTGCATCGCTCCGTCACCAACCAGCGCGATGACGGGCCGCGTCGGATGCGCAAACTTGGCGGCGATGGCATAGGGCACGGCGGCGCCCATCGAGGCGAGCCCGCCCGAAACCGAACCGCGCTGTCCGCGTTTCACTTGCCAGTCGCGCGCGTACCAATTGGCGCACGAGCCTGAATCCGAGGTGACGATCGCATTGTCCGGCAGGCGCGGCGACATTTCGTAAACGACGCGCTGTGGATTCACCGGATGCGCTTCAGCGATCGCCCTACCCTCCAGGGTCTCGCGCCATTCGACCATTTGCCGCGCGATCGCCTCCTCCCATGCGCGATCCGTCTTGCGATGGATCAGCGGCAGCAGGGCACGCAACGTCTCGACCGCATCGCCGTGGAGATTGACCTCGACCGGATAGCGCAACCCGAGCATGTCGGGCGCGATATCGATCTGAATCGCCCGGGCCTGACCATCTTTCGGCAGGAACTCGGCCCAGGGGAAGCCCGTGCCGATCATCAGCAGGGTATCGCATTCCTCCATCATGTCGGACGATGGCTTGGTGCCTAGCAGCCCGATAGCACCCGTCACGAATGGAAGGTCATCGGGCAATGCATCCTTGCCGAGCAGGGCCTTCGCGACACCCGCTCCGAGCAAGCCGGCGAGTTCGACGACTTCTTCCGCCGCCTCGCGAGCGCCAGCGCCGATCAGGATCGCGACTTTTGCGCCAGCATTGAGTATCTCAGCTGCAAGGCGAAGATCGGCATCCTGCGGAACGATCCTCGGCCGCGAGTAGCCGACACCCGAGCGCGTGAAGCCGTGCGCGCGTTGCGGTTCTTCCCATGGCGTGTCCTGCACATCCTTGGGCAGCACCAGCACCGTCACGCCATTGCCCGCCTTCGCCACACGCAGCCCGCGATCAACGAGATGGTGCAGTTGCGCCGGAGCCTCGGCCTCCTGCACGAACGCCGCCACATCGGCGAACAGTCGATCGAGATTGAGTTCCTGCTGATAGCTCGCGCCGCGCACGGTCACTTCCGCCTGTCCGGCGATCGCCAGCACGGGCATATGGTCGAGCTTTGCGTCATAAAGGCCTGTTACGAGATGCGTGGCGCCGGGACCGCCGGTCGAGAGGCACACGCCGAGTTCGCCCGTGAATTTCGCGTGGGCGACCGCCATGAAGGCGGCCATTTCTTCATGGCGCACCTGGATGAACTCGATTCCCTGCCCGGCTCTCTGCGCCCGTTGCAATGCCCCGAGCACGCCGTTGATGCCGTCGCCGGGATAACCGTAGATGCGCGTGACGCCCCAGGCCCTGAGGCGGTCGACGAAGAAGTCGCTGGTCAGCCTGGTCATGACGGGAATCCGATTGTACAAGAGATGTACGACAACCGCCCGGCGGTGGCAGTCGTTCCGCGATCAGGAAGCAAAAGACGTCAACCAATAGCGAGCGCCGACAGGGCGAGCGATGTGCCCTCAAATCAAGGCGAGCGAGCTGCGGCTTCCCGTCGAAGTGCCTCGAATTGATCCGGCGTCATTTTCGGCATGGCTTCGACCAGCGCGACGATCTTTGCGATCTCCTCCGGCGAGGAGATTTCGCCCCACGCCGGCATGCCGGTCATCTTAACGCCGTCATGGACCAGCGTGTAAAGCTCGGCATGGGACCATCGCGCGGAAGCACCGACCAGATAGGGCGGCGTGGGGAGCATGGCGCTCGCCCATTGCGCCCGCGCGATGCCTGGGCCGCCGTGACAGGCAATGCAGCGCCGCTCGTAAAGCCGCATTCCATCCAGCAGCGTCGAACGATCCGGCTTCAGGCGGGGAGCATCGGCACGGGCATGGCGGCGCACCGAGTTGAGCATCGTCCGATGGACCGCCCAGGCAAAGAGCTTCGAATGCGGCTGGTTGGCGCCCGTGCGAAACCCCACCCCCGACAGCAGCAGCCCGAACGCCACTGCGGCGATCAGCACGCAGATCGACAGGCCGAGAATACATCCGGCGATCATCGATCGGATATGCCGCGGGGGCATGGCCGCTATTTCTGCCCGTGGAGATAGGCGACGATGCCCCAGATCTGCCGCTCGTCCATTTCCTCGCGCGGCATCATATTGCCCGGCACGACCGTTTGCGGCGATTTGAGATAATATGCCAGATTTTCCGGGGTGTTGGGGAGAATGCCTGCGATCATCTGCCGGCGAGCGTAATGCGCGAGCGGCGGACCGACCATGCCATCCGCCCCCTCTATACCGGAAATCCGGTGGCATGAGCCGCAGGCGTGCTGCGTGATGGCGATCTCCCCCAGCCGCTTGGCGGATACATCCGGGTCCGTCGCGCGCGCGGGATGGCATGCGGCGACCGACGCGAGCAGCGCGATGAGGCACATGATTCTGGCTGCAGGTTCGCGGTCGCCGGATATCGGTACGGGTTGAAGATTCCTCTGACCTTGCTGCATGGCGACCTTCCCGCCCCATTCAACGCCGCAGGTTTTGCGCGGTTTCGTCCGGGACGACGCGGGATAAAGCCGCGTTCCCGATCGTTCGACTGCAATAGACGAACGGGAGAAGTGAATGGCCACGAACGCCCCCATCGCGCCGGTCCGCGATCAGCGCGGTGAGCGGACGGCGATGCTCGTCATCGACATGATCAATCCGTTCGATTTCGAGGGAGGCGCGGCCGCGCGGCGAGCGGCGGAGCGAGTCAGCGAGACGATCATCCGGCTACGGAGTGACGCGGACGCGCACGATGTGCCGACGATCTACGTCAACGACAATTTCGGCGAATGGCATTCCGATCGGGACCGCCTGATCGAAGCCGCACGACCGAACCTCTCGGGCGGCGCGATCGAACCGCGAGCGGCAGATTTCTTCGTGATAAAGCCGCAATTTTCCGGCTTCTATTCGACCAATCTTGCCGTGCTCCTGCCGAAGCTCGGCGTGCGGCGCCTGATCCTGACGGGCATCGCGACCGAGATATGCGTCCTGATCACCGCCGCCGACGCGCATATGCGCGATTATGCGCTGTGGGTGCCGGCCGACGCCGTGGTCCCGCTGGACGACGACCACGCCGCCGCCGCGCTGGATATCATGCGCAAGAGCATGGGCGCGGAAACGGCGCCCGCGGCCGAACTCGCGCTTTCGACATGGATTCAACGGCGAGCGGACCCGGAATAGGATTTTCGCAATTCCGCACGGTCACTTCCCGCGCACCAGATAATATACGTTGAACCCCACGAAAATCACCAGCGCCAACGCGGCGATGATAACAAAAATCGAGGCAAGCCCCTTGCCTATCCTGCGTCTTCCGGGATCGCGATGCTGATTCATTGAAACGCCTCGTGCGAAACACAATGCATGGGACGCCGGTTTTCTCCCAAAGGATTTATTTTGAAACATAGATTTGTTTACGCTGGCGACGCCGGAACGGAATGAACGTCGCAGCGGTTGCAAACCATCGAGGCAATCGGAGTCCGCACGCCATGCGCAGTTATTTCCTGGGCCTTGTTGGCATCGGTATCGCTCTTTCCTCCTGCAATCGCGCGAACGACAACGATCGCACGCAGGAGATTTCGGGGCCGGGCAATCAGGCCGGCATGTCGACCATCGGCGACAACAAGGCGGCGGAGGCGGCAAACGCGAGCTCGATCGCGGCACCGGCAGATCAGGAGTTCGCGAACAAGGCGGCGGCAAGCGACAATTTCGAGATCACCTCATCCCGTCTCGCAGACAGTAACGCGAGTTCGGCGGCGGTGAAGGATTTCGCGCGCGAGATGATCGACGCCCATACGAAATCGACAGCGGAGCTGAAGCGTATCGCGTCGGCGCTGCCCGCGCCGATAACGCCGGATCCGAGCCAGTCGGCTGATCAGCAGGGCGTCATCGACCAGTTGAGCGGCAAGAAGGGCGCGGACTTCGACCGGGCCTATGCCGCCGCGCAGGTCGATGCGCATGAAAAGACGCTCGGCGCGCTTCAGAGCTATGGCTCAGGCGACCGGAACGCGGCGTTCCACGGCTTCGTGGCGGATATCGAGCCGGTGGTGAAGAAGCATCTCGCGATGGCCCGCCATCTTCCGCATTGAGCCTCATCCGGCCGCTGGCACCCCGTATCGATCGAGCAGTTGCGCGATCGCGGACCGCCGGCGGGCGAGGATCGTCTCGACCTGTTGCTTGAGGCCGGGATCGTCCTTCCGCACGCCCATCGAGATGTCATAGACCATCGGCCAGCGCGCATCGTCGAGCCACGGCGTCACCGGCTCCAGCCTAAGCGGCACAGGGGATTTCCTCGCGAAATAGCCCGCCAGCGGCCCCCAGACGATCGCGACATCGACCCGCCGGTCACCGACCGCCCGCACGATCTCGGCCGGCGGATCGGGATGGGCATAATCGCCGTAGAGCATGAAGCCGCGCACATTGTCGGTCATCCCGCGCGCCGCCATCGCGTGCGCGGGCGGCGTGTTCATCGCATCGTCGCCGACCATCTGCACGCCGACCCTCAACTTCCTGAGGCGCGGATCATCCAGCGTCAGGCGATCGAGCGGGCGATCGGCGCGGGTGACGAATACATAAGTGGAGCGGTAATAGGGGCGCGTCGTCGCCACCATCTCCACTCCGCTGGCTACGCCGGGCCAGATATCGCATTTCTTCTCGCCCAGCGTGTTGCGGACATAGCCGCGCCGCTGCGCCCACCAGACATAGCGCACCTGCCGCCCCAGATCGTGCGCGATCATCGCGGCGAGGCGGTTCTCGAACCCCTCGCCCGCGCGGTTCGAGAACGGCAGATTGTTGGGATCGGCACACACCGTCAGCACCGGCGGCGCGGCGCGGACCGAGCAGCCGGCGAGCGCCAGCGCGGTGACGAGGAGCGCGCACCGCCTCACGGCACCGCCACCGCGCCCCACGGCTGGCCGCCGAGCTTCACCGTGCGCGCCACCCGGTTCGCGTTCAGGTCGATGATCGTCACGTCGCCGGAAAGCCCGCCGACCGCGTAGAGCCGGCTTTCGTCCGGCGATAACGCAATGCCCCAGTTGCGCTCGCCGACCTTGAAGGTGCGCACCACCTTGCGCGTCGCGGGATCGATCTCTGCGACGTGATTACCGCGCCCGAGTGCGACGAACACCCGCCGCTCGCCGCGCGTCGCCACCATCTCCACCGCCTGCACCGGATCAATCTGTGGCAGCGCCGCGACGAGATCGATCGTCGCAACGATCCGGCGCGTCGACGGATCGAAGATCGAAATCGTGCCGCGCTGCTCCGACGATACCCACGCCTCGCGCCCGCCCTTCAGGAACAGTACGGCGCGCGGGCGGTTGCCGACCATCACGCTGTCCAGCAGCCTGCACGTCGCCGGATCGATGAAATGCGCCGTGCTGGCGGTTTCGGACGTGACGATCAGCGTGCGCCCGTCCGGGCTGATCCCCACCCCTTCCGGCTCCGCGCCGACCGGCACCTCGCACACCGCCTTGTTCGCGGCGATATCGATGATGCTGGCGGTGGCGTGATCCTCATTGGCGACAAACAGGCGCCTGCCGTCCGGGCTGACCGCGAACCGTTCCGGATCGGTGCCCGAATCGAGCGAGCGCGTCACCTTGCGCGTCGCGAGATCGATCACATCGATGCGATTGGCGTTGCCGGCGGCGACGTAGAGCGACTTGCCGTCCGGCGACACGACCATGCCGCGCGGCCGCGCGCCCGTGCGGATCGTGCCCTTGTCCTCCCCGGTCGCGCCGTCGATGACGTGGAGCAGGTTGAGCTTCTCGTCGGAAACGAACACCGTGTCGTGCGGCCCGACCGGCGCCCGACCACACGCCGCGAGCGCAAGCGTCGCGCCGAGGAGCAGTGCCTGCCTCATCGCGCTCCCTCGGTCGTGCTGCCGAAATCGTTGGTGGTCTTGGGTGGCGGCGACCAGCCGTTATGGTCGTCGGCCGATTTCGGCACCGGGGCGGGATGCTGACCCGGCGTCTCGCCCGTATTCGCCGCGATCGTCGCGGGGAGCGAGAGCGAGCGGACATAGGCAGCGATCTCCCAGAGCTGGTCGTCGGGCACCTTGCCGCCCCAGCTCGGCATCCCGTTCGGCCGCCCCTCGACGAGCGTCTGGTGGATCTGGGCCAGCCTGCCGCCGTAGATCCATTCCTTGTCCATCAGGCTCGGCCCCATTCCGCCGCCGCCGGCCGAATGACAACCGTTGCAATTATACGCCTTGTAGAGCCGCATCCCCTCGTTCACCGCGGCGGCATTGTCGTAATAGGCGTCGGCGCGGCGATCGTTCGTGACGAGGCTGGCCAGTTCGCCCGGCAGCAGCGCGCTGGCGATCACGCCGGGCCGGTCGGGCGCGGCACGCGGCTGCTCCCGCGCCTGGCGATGACAGCCACCGAGCGCCAGCAATGCGAGCGCGGCAAGCTCAATGCGGGAGCGTGAAGACATAGAGCGTCCCTCCTGCATTGGTGTATCTGGGCAGGTCGGACATGGCGTTGACCATGCCGAGCGCCGCCGATCCGTCGCGCGGATCGACCGGGCCGGAGACGACCGCGCCGGACCAGCCGCCGACCCCGGTGAGGATCGCGACATACTGGTGCCCGTCCGGCCCGCGATAGCTGACCGGCTGGCCGATGATCCCGCTGTCCAGTTTCTGCTGCCACAGGAGCTTGCCCGTGCTGGCGGCGACCGCTTTGAACCAGCCGTCCATCGTCCCATAGAAGACGAGGTTGCCGGCGGTCGTCACAGTGCCGGACCAGACCGGGAAGCGTTCCGGTATCTCCCACGCCGGCTTGCGCAGGATCGGGTCCCACGCAGTCAGCACACCGCGATGGCCGTCGCCCGGCCCCGCCTTCATATGCACCTCCGCCCCGACATAGGGCGTGCCGGAGATGTAGTTCACCTCCAGGTTCATCCAGTCCATGCACATATTCTCGTGCGGGATATAGAGCAGGCCGGTGCCGGGGTTGAACGAGCTGGGATTCCAGTCCTTCGCGCCGCTCGCCGTGGGGCAGATGTCGCGCGTCACCTGTCCGAGCTTGCCGACCTTGGCGGGGTTGACGATCAGCGCGCCGGTCCTGAGGTCCACGCCCCGTGATGAATTGATCGGGCCGAACGGATCGGCCGACAGCACCTGCCCGCTCCGCCGGTCGATGACATAGACATAGCCGTTGCGCTCCGGCCGGACGAGGACGTGGCGGATTCTTCCGGCAAACGGCATGTCGAGCAGGATCTGCTCGTTGATCCCGTCATAATCGTCGGTGTCGTGCGGGCTGAATTGGTAGAACCATTTCGCCTCCCCGCTCGCCGGATCGCGCGCGAAGATGCCGGCGGTCCATTTGTTGTCGCCGGGGCGTTGCTCCGAATTCCACGGGCCGGGGTTGCCGGTGCCGTGGATCACCTGATGCAGGTCCGGGTCGTAGGTGAACCAGCCCCACATGCTGCCGCCGCCGATCTTCCACGCATCGGCCGGCCAGCTTCTGACGCCAAGGTCGCGCCCGCGATCGGCGGCGTAGAATGGCTTGAATTCCGCGCCGATCCGCACGTCCGCGTCGGGGCCGGTGTTATAGGCCTTCCACAGCAATTTGCCGCTCTGCTCGTCGAGCGCCACCACCCAGCCGCGCACCCCCATCTCGCCGCCGGAATTGCCGACATAGACGCGCCCGTCCGCCACCAGCGGCGCCATCGTCATTGTCTCGCCGCGGTTGATGTTGCCGAGCTGCACCTTCCACAACGGCTTGCCGGTGGCGGCGTCGAGCGCGATCGTCTGCCCGTCCAGGGTGTTGAAGATATATTTGCCCGCGTCATAGCTGCCGCCGCGATTGACCACATCGCAGCACGCCACTCCCTGCGCGGCGGGCGCGGGGCGCGGCATGTATTTCCATTTCATCGGCGCGCCGGGCTTCGTCAGGTCCAGCGCATAGACGATGTTGGGGAAGGCGGTGACAACATACATCGTCCCGCCCGCGACGATCGGCGCGGCCTCCTGCCCCTTGTTGACGCCGAGCGAGAAGGTGAAGGCGGTGGCGAGATGGCGGACGTTGCCCGCGTTGATCTCGGTGAGCGTCGAATAGCGGGTGGAAGCGTAGTTCTTCGACGGCATCGTCCATTGCCCGTCGTCCGGCGGCGAGCCGCCCGGCGCGGGCCGCGCCTTGCCCATGTCGGTGGTCGGCGGCGCGAGCGCGTGGCCGATCTGCTCGCGGGTGAACACCGCCGATGCCGGGACGGGCGCAGGGAGCTTCGGCGCGGGGCCGGTATAGCCTTCCTCCGCCGGCGCTTGCCCGCAACCGGCGAGGATCGTGGCGAGCAGCAGGACGTGCGGATTCCGGGTCATGGCTTGTCCAGAGTGTAGAGATAGTCCGCCAGCATCGCGGCCTGCGCGGGGCTGAGGCCGAGTTCGGGCATCGCCCCGCCGGGCTGGACCGACTGCGGGTGAATGAGGAAGGCGCGCAGGTTGGCGGGCGTGTTGGGTAGCCTGCCCGCGATCGTCTGACGCCGCGCGAAGCCGGCAAGCGGCGGCCCGACCAGCCCGCGCGCCGTCGCCACGCCCGGAACGACATGGCAGGTCGCGCATTGCGCGGCGATCAACGCCTTCGCCCCGGCATGGGGGTCGGTGCGGCTGCACGCCGGGAGCGCCGCCAGCAGCAGGATAAGGCTCAGCCGAGGCATCGCGGCACCAGCAGGAAGGCGACGAGCGTCACCAGCGTGGTGAGCGCGAAGCCGCCGCCGAGATAGACGCCCCACAAGGCGACGAAGCGCGTGCGGCCGTGGCCGACCTCGACCAGTTCGTCGTGGTCGCCCTCCACCTCCTCGCGCACCTCGACGAACTTGCGCCACGAGAGGAAGCCCGCGACCGCCGCCGCCAGCGCGCACAGCAACAGCACCGCGATCGCGCCGACGTGGGTCCAGCCATAGCCGGCGAGCGGCGCGTCGAGCCGGTCGATCGCCGGAAAGCACGGCCAGCTCGTCATCATCTCGCCGACGCAGAGCTGCACCAGCCACGCGACCGGACCGGTGTAGAGCAGCAGCGACGCGCCGAGGCCGCTCAGCCGATCGCGATGCGGCGCGGGATGATGGCGCTCGCCGATCATCGCGCGAACCCCAGATAGGGCGTGAGGTAATAGGTCGCGAACACGAACAGCCACACCGCGTCCACGAAATGCCAGTAGAGCACCCCGGCCGACACGACGATGCGGCGGCGCGGCGAGAAGAAGTCCAGCGCCACCCACAGGGCCAGCATCGCGAGGATGATGAGACCCGCGACGACATGCGCCATGTGGAAGCCGGTGGTCGCGAAGTAGAGCGAGGCGTAGCTCGACGTCCCAATGCGATAGGGCTTCTCCGCCCATTCATAGACCTGCACGCCCGCGAACACCGCGCCCATCGCGAACGCGCTGAGCAGGCCGACCAGCGCCTGTGCCCGGTTGCCGCGCTCGACGCCTTTCTCCCCTAACCAGGCGACGACGCTGGAGGCGAGCAACAGCAAGGTATTGGGCAGCGCCGGCCACATCTTCGGCGTCGGCTCCAGCAACCAGCCGGGCAGCGCGCTCGCGCCGGTATAGTAATAAGAGAACAGCAGATAGGCGAACAGCGCCGCCTCGCTGGCGATCAGCGCGCCGACGCCCCATTGGCCGACGCCGTGCCGCCCGACCGGGCCGACCGGCAGCTTCCCGGGTCGGGCAAGGACAAGCTCAGCCATGCGCCGGTTCCCGTTCGAGCAATCTGCGCTGCGGCCATAGCCACATCACCAGCGCGGCGAGCACCAGCAGCGCGCCGAGCGCGATCGCCGCCCATGCCTTGAGCAGCAGCGCGAAGAACAGCACGCCGAGCGCCGCCGCGAGCAGGAACGGCGCCCAGCTATCTTCCGGCATCTCGACGATCCGGTCCGGCTCGGCATCGAGCGGGGTGGTGGTGACTGTCTCCTTGCCGTGATCGAGCATCATGCCGCGCGCGATCGAGCTGCGCCCCCGGCTCTCGTCCAGCGCCTCCTCCCAAAGAGGGTGGCGCGAGGCGATCGTCGGGATCACCGTGAAATTATAGGGCGCGGGCGGCGACGGCACCGCCCATTCCAGCGTCGGCCCGCCCCACGGATCGGCGGGGGCCTTCGCACCCGAGCGCAGGCTCCTCGCGACATTGACGAAGAACAGCAGTACGCCGATCGCGAACACGAAGCTGCCGATGGTCGTGATCATGTTGAGCGTCGACCAGCCCATCCCCGCCGGATAGGTCCACACCCGGCGCGGCATCCCGAACAGACCGGTCAGGTGCATCGGCAGGAAGCCGAGGTTGAAGCCCAGGAACATCGTCCAGAAGTTCCAGCGCCCGAGCCGCTCGTCCATCATCCGGCCGAACATCTTGGGGAACCAGAAGTATGTCGCGCCGACCACCGGGAAGACGTTGATCCCGACCAGCACGTAATGGAGGTGCGCGACGACGAAATAAGTGTCGGTGAGCTGCCAGTCGACCGGCACGCTGGCGGTCATGAAGCCCGATACGCCGCCGATCACGAACAGCAGGATCATCGAGGCGAAGAACAGGAAGGCGGTGGTCATCACCGGCCTCCCGGTCCAGATCGTCGCCAGCCACGCGAAGATCGCCACCGCGCTCGGCACGGTGATGACGATCGACGCACCGGAGAAGAAGCTCAACGACAGCCCCGGCAGGCCGGTCGCGAACATGTGATGCACCCACACGCCGAAGCCGAGGATCATCGTCGCGACGGTGGACAGCGCGACCAGCGAATAACCCACCAGCGGCCGGCGGCAGAACACCGGCAGCCCGTCCGACGCCATGCCCATCGCGGGGAGGACGATTGCATAGACCCAGGGGTGGCCGAAGATCCAGAACAGGTGCTGCCACAGGAGCGGCTGGCCGCCGCCCGAAGTCTGGAAGAAGCTGGTGCCGAACTGCCGGTCCAGCCACAGGAGGAAGAAGGCGAGGCTGACGGCGGGCACCACGACGAGGTTGGCGACGCTGGCGGTGAGCGTGCCCCAGATCAGGATCGGCATCCGGTTGATCGACATGCCGGGCGCGCGCATCTTGAAGGCGGTGACGATGAAATTCGCCGCGCCGACCGTGGTGGAGATGCCGAGCAGCACCATGCCCAGCGCGTAGAAATCCTGGTTCAGCCCCGGATTATATTGCCGCTCGGCATAAGGGACGTAGTTGAACCAGCCGTCGTTCGCACCATTGCCGGTGAGGAAGCCGGCGTAGAGGAACAGGGCGGCGGCGAGATACACCCAATAACTGAACGCGTTGAGGCGCGGGAACGCCATGTCGCGCGAGCCGAGCAGCAGCGGCCACAGGTAATTGGAGAAGCCCGACAGGACCGGCGACGCATAGAGGAAGATCATCGTCATCCCGTGCGTCGAGAAGAATTCGTTATATTGCTCCGGCGTCAGCAGGTTGAGGTCCGGCCCGGCGAGCTGGAGCCGGATCACCAGCGCCTCGATCCCGCCCAGGGCGAGCAGGACGAACGCGGTGATGATGTAGCGGATGCCGATCTCCTTGTGATCGACAGTGGTGAACCACCCCTTCCACCCCGGCTCGGTCGCCCAGATCGCGTGGAGGCGCGCGCGCAGTTCGGGGGTGTCCTCGCCGATTTCCGGGGTGCGGAAGGCGGCGGGCGTCATTGCAGCGTCTCCAGATAGGCGAGCACGTCGTTGAGCTGCTGCCCGGTGAGCTTCTGGTCCGGCATCAGCGCGCCGGGCTTGGCGGCCTGCGGCGACTGCACCCAGCCCGCGAGGCTGCCGCGGGTGTTGGGGAGCATCCCGGCTGCGATCAGACGGCGGCTCATCAGATGGGTGAGATCGGGGCCGTAGAAGGAGGAGGCGTCGGTGCCGCGCACGGCGTGACACAGGGCGCAGCGATACTGGAAATATTGCTGTCCGCGCTGCGCGGCGGCGGTGGCGGGCGGCGGCGCGGTTTGAAGCTGGGCGCGGCGCCACCGCTCGAAGGCGGCGGGCATGTCCGCCACCACCTCGAACGCCATCTTGGCGTGCTCCAGCCCGCAGAACTCGGCGCATTGCCCACGATAGCGGCCCGGTGCATCGGCCTGCATCCAGGTGAGGTTGGTCTGGCCGGGGATGGCGTCGGTCTTGCCGGAAAGCTGTGGCACCCAGAAGCTGTGGATCACGTCCGCGCCGTGCAGGCGGACCAGCACGCGCCGGCCGGTGGGGATGTGCAGTTCATTCGCGGTGAGGAAGGTGCCGTCCGGCTCGTCGCCGTTGTAGCGCACCTCCCACCACCATTGGCGCGGCGTGACGTCCAGCACGAGGGCCGGGCGGCGCGGCGGCCCGACGACGCGGCCGAGCGCGGCCATCGTCCATACCAAAGTGACGAGCAGCGGCAGCGCGCTCGCGATCAGGCCCCAGCGGATCCAGCCCAGCCCATGGCCGCCGCGCTCGACCGCCACCGCGCGCGGCTCGACGCGCGGGCCGTGGCGGCGGGTGCGCCATACGCCTAGCCCCAGCAGGCCGCCGATCACGACGCACACCGCCACCGACACCGCCAGCACGAACCATGTCAGCGGCACGATCGCCCCGGCGCGCTCGCCGGAACTGGTGAGATAGCCGAGCGGCAATCCGCTCATGCCGCCGCCTCGTCCATCGCGCGCCACATCGCCGCGAGCGAGCGCAGCGCGACCCACAGGAACAGCAGGCATCCAGGCACCCACATCAGCACCCCGCCGAGTTGCTGGTCGGCGAGCGGCGTCAGGCCCCATGCCTCGGTGGTGGCGTAATGCGGGCGGTACATCGGCCATGACGCGAGCGCGATCACCGCGCCGAGCAGCCCCATCTGCACCGACGCCACCACGCCCGCCGCCAGCGCCTGCGGCCCATGCTGGCGCAGCAGCACGGCCCACAGCCAGATGCCGCTGCCGAACAGAGAGAGGTGCATCAGCCAGTAGAGCGCGGCGGACCGGAACGTCGCCTCATAAGGTGCGGGCATGTGCCAGAACCACAAGGCGATCAGGAAGGCGACGCTCGCGCCCCACAGCGCCGCCGGCCGCCGCATCGCCGGCCGGTCCGGCAAGGCGATCGCGATCAGCGGCGCGGCGAGCAGCAGCAGGATCATATGCTGCGCGATCCGTGCGGCGAACAGCGACACCGACAGCGCGCAGAGCGGCGAGACGAAAGCGACGGCGGCGATCGCCCAGCCGGTCGCGGCCGATGCGACGCGTCGGGTGCGGACGATATGGAGCGCGCCGATCGCAAGGAGCGCGGTGATCAATATCGGATCGAGATTGAACCGCGCGGCAAGTTCGCCGGGCAGCGGCGGCGTGCCGCAATATGCCGTCGCCTGCGCCATCTCACGCCGGAACGCGATCGGCGTGGCGCGACCTTTCCTCCTCGAACGCGGCGAGCGCGGCCTCGACCACCGACTGATCCTGATCGACCGTGCCGCCGCTCGATCCGATCGCGCCGATCACCGCGCCGTCCACCTTCACCGGCGCACCGCCGCCGAAGATCACGATACGGTCATGGTTGGTGTTCTGGATGCCGAACAGCGGCTTGCCCGGCGCTGCCATGCGCGCGAGGTCCTCGGTCGGCATGTCGAAGGCACGGGCGGTGAACGCCTTGTGGATCGCGATGTCGATCGAGCCGAGCCACGCCCCGTCCATCCGCGCGAAGGCGAGCAGGTTGCCGCCGGCATCGACCACCGCGATGTTCGAGGGCACCTCGATCTGCGCCGCCCTGGCCTCCGCCGCCATGAGCAGCCGGCGCGCGTCGCCGAGCGAAAGCGTTTCGATGGTCATCACCATGCGGCCTCTCCTCGTTGCGCCATCAACGCCCCGTCGCGCGCCGCCGATCCGGGAAACCCCCATCCTTCTAACGTATGTTAGCGAAAGGACTTCGGCCGGAACGAAAGCCGCGCCACCCGCTTTTCGTGACGATCCGGCAACGAAACAGGGGAAGCCATTTGGCGCGTTCGATCCGTATGACGGTCGCGCTGATGCTCGGCAGCGCCCTTCCCTCGCTCGCGCAGGCGAAAGATGTCGTCGTCACCGCGCAACTGCCGGGGCCGGTGGTCGACGCGGACCGCCTGCCGGTCGCGACGCAGGCGCTGAACGCCGGCACGATCGCCCGCGATGGTGCGCCGGACTTGCTCCGCGCCACGCTCAGCGACCTGCCCGGCGTCAGCTTCGCCGAGGCGCAGGACAATCCCTATCAGCCGGACCTGTTCTATCGCGGCTATGAGGCCAGCCCGCTCGGTGGCGATGCGCAGGGGCTGGCGGTCTATGTCGACGGCGCACGGTTCAACCAGCCGTTCGGCGATACGGTCAATTGGGACGCGATCCCCGACATCGCGGTGAAGCGGCTGACGCTGGAAAGCGCCAATCCCGCGTTCGGCCTGAACGCGCTGGGCGGCGCGATCGCGGTGAACATGAAATCGGGCCGCGATATGACGGGCGTGTCCGGCTGGCTCTCCGCCGGGCGCTTCGGCAAGCGCGGCGCTTCGGCGGAGGTCGGCGCGCGGGCGGGTCGCTGGTCCTTCTACCTCGCGGGACAGGTGGAGCATGACGACGGCTGGCGCGATTTCTCGCCCTCCATCGTGCACCAGCTTTACGGCGACATCGGGCTGGACGGCGACTGGGGCACGCTCGACCTGAAGCTGATCGGCGCGGAGACGAACCTCACCGGCAACGGCGCCTCCCCGGTCGAACTGCTCGCCGCGCGGCGGCAGGCGGTGTTCACCTGGCCCGACAACAGCCGTAATCTTTACGGCCGCGCGCAGTTATCGGCGGCGCTGGCGCTGGGCGGCGGGCTGACCTTGCGGCCGCAGGCTTATGTCGCCGGCTATCGCCAGCGCACCGCGAACGGCGACCTTTCCGACGCGGAGCCGTGCGCTGGCAATGGCAGCCTGCTCTGCCTGGAGGGCGAGGACGACGCGCCGCTGACCGGCGGTACAGGGGCGCAATTCCCATCCTTCGCGGGCGGCGACACCTATGCCCAGCTCAACCGCACGCGCACCCGTACCACCAGCTTCGGCGCGTCGGTGCAGCTCGACGGCAGGGCCGGTAGCCACAGCTTCGCGGTCGGTGCGAGTTGGGACGGCAGCAACTCCCGCTTCGACGCGCAATCGCTGATCGGCGTGCTGACCGACGATCGCGGCTTCGGCGATCCCCAAGGCGCGATCGACATGCCGGACGGGTCGATCCGCCCGGTCGACGTGAAGAGCCGCCGCGACGATATCGGCATCTACGCCGGCGACGTGATCGCACTGACCCCACGCTTCGACCTGTCGCTGTCGGCACGCTACAACGACAGCCGCGTGCGCCTGTCGGACCAGCTCGGCACGGCACTCGACGGTCGCCACCGCTTCGCGCGGTTCAACACCGCGATCGGCGTGGTGTGGCGGACGAGCGACGGCGTGGCGCTCTACGCCGGCTATGCCGAATCCAATCGCGCACCGACGCCGGCCGAACTCTCCTGCGCGGACCCGGAAGCGCCCTGCTCACTCGCCGCCTTCTTCGTCGGCGATCCGCCGCTGAAGCAGGTCGTGGCGCGAACGTGGGAGGCAGGGCTACGCGGACGGAGCAAGGTGGGCGGCATGACGCTGAGCTGGCGGCTCGGCGGGTGGCGGGCGACCAATAGCGACGACATCATCTTCGCCGCCAGCGGCACCCGTGGTCGCGCTTATTTCCGCAATGTCGGGCGCACCCGCCGCCAGGGGATCGAGGCGTCCGCCAGCGCGGAGCGCGGCGCGTGGACGATGAGCGCCAGCTACACGCTGACCGACGCGACCTATCGCACCGGCTTCGTCGTCGCCTCGCCCGACAATCCCGCCGCCGACGAGGATGGCACGATCACCGTGCGCCCCGGCGACCGCCTGCCCGGCATCCCGCGCCATCTCGGCAAGCTGGTGGTGACGCGGCGCTTCGGCGAGGTCACGCAGCTTTCCGCCACCGGGCAATGCGCGAGCGGACGCTGGCTGCTCGGCGACGAGGCGAACCTGACGCGGCCGACCGGCGGCTATTGCATCGCCAATCTCTCCGGTTCGGTGAAGGTGGTGAAGGGCGTCGCCCTGTTCGCGGAGGTGCGCAACCTGTTCGACCGCCACTACGCGACATTCGGCACCTTCTCCGAGGTCTCGGAGGTCAATCTCGCCGAAGCGCCAGGCGCAAGCGACCCGCGCTCGCTCAGCCCCGCCGCCCCGCGCACCTGGTGGATCGGCGCGCGCTTTCGCTTCTGACGCGCTCGCTGGCGCTTTAATTGTCGCGGGTGAGCGAGCTTTTCCTGCCGCCATCCGGTTCCGGCGGCGCCTGTTTCCGGTCGAGTTGATCGAACGGACGCCGCGCGTCACCCTCCTTCTGATGCCCGGTCGAGAGGTTCGGCTGCCGCGTTTCGGTGGTGGGCTTGATCGGCTTGTCGGTCATTGCCGGCCCGATCCCGGCTCGGCCATGCCGCGATGCATCTCGGCGGTGACCTTTTCTGGCAGCACATGGCTGGCGGCCGCCTGCAACTTGTTCCTGAAGCCGTGGACCACATCGGCCTTGCCCGACATCACCGCATCCCACCCGGTCCTCGCGACATCGGCGGGATCGTCCTTCTCCTGCTGGCCCACCCTGGTGTCGTCCATCCTCGCGCGGTGGAAGAATTCGGTCTCCGTCGCGCCGGGCATCAGCGTGGTGATGGTGATGCCGTCCTTCTCCTTCATCTCGTTGCGGACAGCATCGACGAAGCTGTCGATGAACGCCTTGGTGCCGTTATAGACCGCCTGGAAACTGCCGGGCATGAAGCCGGCGATCGAGCCGGTGACCAGCACCTTGCCCCTGTTGCGCGCCGCCATCTGCCTCAGCACCTCCTGGAGCAGGTAGAGCGTGCCGGTGACATTGGTGTCGATCACATGTCGCCATTCGGCGACCTCCTGATCGAGGAAGGCATGGCCCAGCCCGTGCCCGGCATTGGCGCAGAGCAGGTCGATCTGCCGCCCGCCTACCGCATCGAGCAATTGGTCGACGCCCTCGAAGGTCGAAAGGTCCACCTCCAGCGTCTTGGCATTGCCGGACACGTCGGTGAAGGGCGTATCGGCGGCGAGCAGCAGGTCGTAGCCGTCGGCGGCCGCAAGCTGGGCGAGCTCGCGTCCGATCCCTGTCGACGCGCCGGTGATGATCGCAAATCTGGCCATGTTTCTCTCTCCTCAGGCAGCGGCGAGGCCGGGTTTCAGCACCACCTTGGTCACCTCGTTCTGTCGATCGTGGAACATCCTGTAGCCCTCGGGCGCCTCCTCGAGCGGGAGGCGGTGGGAGATCAGGAAGGTGGTGTCGATCTTCCCGTCGAGGATCGCCTGGAGCAGGCCCGGCATGTAATGCTGGACATGCGTCTGGCCGGTCTTGAGCGTCAGCCCCTTCTCCATGAAGGCGCCGAGCGGGAACTTGTCGATGAACCCGCCATAGACCGCCGGCATCGAGACCCGCCCGCCCTTGCGGCAGGCGATGATCGCCTGGCGGATCGAGTGCGCGCGATCGGTGCCGAGGAAGGTCGACGCCTTGATCTGGTCCCACACGTTGTCGACGAAGAAGCCGTGCGCCTCCAGCCCCACCGCGTCGATGCACGCGTCCGGGCCGATTCCGCCGGTCATCTCCATCAGCGCGTCATAGGTCTTGCTCTCCTCGAAATTGATCGTCTCCGCGCCGAACTTCCTCGCCAACTCCAGCCGGTGCGGGAAGTGGTCGATCGCGATCACCCGGTCCGCACCCATCAGGAAGGCGGACTGCACCGCGAACAACCCGACCGGGCCACAGCCCCACACCGCGACGATATCGCCCGGCTCGATCCCGGCATTCTCGGCGGCCATCCAGCCGGTCGGCAGGATATCGGAGAGGAACAGCACCTCCTCGTCGTCCACGCCATCGGGGATGACGATGGGGCCGACATCGCTGAATGGCACACGGACATATTCCGCCTGCCCGCCCGAATAGCCGCCGGTCATGTGGCTGTAGCCGAACAGGCCGCTCATCGGCTGGCCGTAGAGCGTTTGCGCGATATCCTGATTGTCGGCCGGCAAGCCGTTGTCGCAGGCCGAATATTGATGCTTGCCGCAATGATAGCAATTGCCGCACGCGATCGTGAAGGGCACCACCACGCGCTCGCCCTTGCGGAGCGTCGAGGCGGGGCCGGTCTCCACCACTTCGCCCATGAATTCGTGGCCGAGGATATCACCCTTCTGCATCGTCGGGATGAAGCCGTCGTAGAGGTGCAGGTCTGAGCCGCAGATCGCCGTCGCCGTCACCTTGATGATCGCGTCGCGCGGATTGATGATCTCCGGGTCGTCGACCGTCTCGATGCGGACATCGTGCTTGCCGTGCCAGGTGAGCGCACGCATCAGCCTTTCTCCTCGTCACGTTGTTTCCTCGTGCGGGCGGCGGAGGCGACCTCGCCGGTCTCCATGAGTTGCTTGAAGCGGCGCAGGTCGCGGCGCGCCTGGATCGCTGGCTCGCGCTGGAAGATCTTCGCCACCAGCCGGCCGATCGCACCCGCCGGTGGATCGTAGAGGATCGTCGCCGTCACCACCGTGCCGCGATCGCCGGCGGGGCGGAAATCGATCCGGCCGCTGTTGGGGACGTCCGCCCCCTTCTCCGACGCCCAGGCGATCAGCCTGTCCGGCACCTCGTCGGTTATGCCGGACGTCCATTCGACCGTCTTTCCGCCGGGCGCCTTCACCGCCCAGCGCGAGCGCTCCGCGTCCAGCACCTCGACTCGCTCGACATTCTCCATGAACGAGGGAAGGTTGGCGAAGTCGCGGAAGAACGAGAACAACTCGGATGCTGGCCGGTTGATGGTCACCGCCTGACCGACCAGCGTATCACCGACCGCATCATCAACACCGTCGGCGGGCCACTCCTTCGCTTGTCTTTGCCTTGCCGTCGCGGGCGGCGCGCTATCGGGTAATTGTCCGCTCATGGCGCATTCCTCCGGTTTCCGTTGCCGGCGGTTCAGCTAACTTTTTCGTGTCCGTAGACACGACATGCTAAACGCACCACGCAATAATGAAGCGCAACGAAGGCCGTTCCCGTTCGAGTTTAACATTCTTCTATTTTTAGAGATTCAAACCCGGTCAGAAATTTAATTCTATTAAAGCATGTTATTTTTTGACATCTGAAACAGAGCATAAATCAATCAGACTCGAAGCATTTTACCTAACCTGAATTAGCGATAGCGATTCACGAATCCAGTTGCTCCATCCTGCACTGTCCGGGTGCCTTGTCGGGGCGCCAGCGCAGGAAGCGCGTGCCGTGGCGGAATCTTTGCCCAGTGACCTGATCGAAGCCGACCTCGACGACCAGTTCGGGCCGCAGCGGCTGCCATTCCCCCGAACGGTCGGTGGCCCAACGGCTCGGTCCGCCCGGCGCGCGTCCGGTGAAACCCGGCGGCTCGATCATCGCCTCCAGCCTTGGCGTCAGTTCGGCGCGTTCCGCCCTGCCGAGACCGGAGGTGAAGCCGACGTGATCAAGGCGCCCCGCGTCGTCGTACAGCCCGAGCAGCAGCGAGCCGACCAGATGCTCGCCGCTCGCATAGCGGAAGCCGCCGACCACGCAATCGGCGGTGCGGCGGCGCTTGACCTTCACCATCGCGCGCTCGCCGGGGTGATAGCCATCATCGCGCCGCTTGGCGATCACACCGTCAGTCGCCTCGCCGCTGTCGGCGAGCCACCTACGGGCCTGCGCAATGTCGAACGTCGCGTCGGAAAGGAACAATGCCGGCTCGGCAAAAGCGGCAACCAGACGGGCGAGCGCGGCTCGCCTCGCGTCGAGCGGCGCATCGATCAGACGCTCAGCGCCGGACTGAAGGCAATCGAACAGGACGTAATGCGCCGGCGTCTCACGGGAGAGCCGCGCGATCCGGCTCTCCGCCGGGTGTAGGCGTGCCTGCAATGCGTCGAACGCCGCGCGACCATCGACCATGACGACAAGTTCGCCATCGAGAACGCAAGGCTCGGCTGAATGCCGCGCCAGCAATTCGACGATTTCCGGGAAGAAGCGCGCGAGCGATTTGCCGGATTTCGAATAGAGGCGCACCTCATCCGGCGCGACATAGGCGAGGCAGCGGAAGCCATCCCACTTGGGTTCGTATTGCCACCCTTCATCGACCGGCAGGCTTGCCGTGGAACGCGCCTCCATCGGCAACAGCTGCGGAATCAGGAAAGCGCGCCCCGGCATCCCGGAACAACGCGCCGGAGATCAATTCGCTTCGCGCGCTCTTGTTCGCCACGAAACGGAGCCCCTGCCCGATCGTTCCAACGAGGACGCGTCGCAACGGAGGGCCTGATGAGCGAAAAGAGACGGTCGGGCGCCCGAGCCGACAAGCCATCATGACGGGCGCGGCACTCGAAGCCGACCTGCCCGGCGTGAGCGGCTTCGTCCTTGCGCTGCGGGAGGAATTGCGCGCGGGGATGAAGCGGCTCGGCAGCTTCGAGCTTGGCGACCTTGCCGTGGAGGTGTGTGCGGGATCGGATTCCGTCTGGGCGCTGATCCGTCGCCCAGGCAGTGGAGGACTGGCGCTGCGGGCGGCCTATGTCGCCGCCGGCGATCCGGCGTGTCGCAAGGTGGCCGCCGGTGAGGGCGAGGCGCTGCGGCTGGAGGTGGAAAGCCCGGTCGGGCGGCATGTGATCTCCTTCCGTGGAAGCGGCGCGGACATCCACCGGCTGCGGATGACGGTGCGGCTGACACCGGCCGCCGCGTTGCTGGTGCCGTTCGCGCCGCGCGATCTCTACCCGCTCGATCGCGACGACGATCCGCTGCACGCGCACGGCAAGGTGGAGGCGGCGCAACGCGGGGTGAACAGCGGGCTGATCTACTTGCGGTTCGAGGAGCCCGCCTTCGGCAGCGTGCTCTATTTCCAGAACCTGACCGCGATGAACGATTATTATCGCGCCACCGACACCAAACCCGACGGCGCGGTCGGCGGCGAATGGCCGGAGCTTGGCTATCTGCCGCCGACGCCGCCGCAAAGCGGCACACCGCCCACCTCCCCGTTGCCCGCCGGCGAGGAGATCGTGATCTCCGACGCGATCCTCATCTTCCGCGACTGGGCGGCCGACGACGAGGTGGAGATGGCGCGCCAGTTCCTCCAGATGCTCGGCGTCGCCTATCAGGAACTGGACCCGCCCCCGCTCGCCTATCGCGACTGGGTGTGGCGCGCGGAGCGCACGCTCGCCGATCTGGAAAAAGGCGCGCCGGCCACCGTCCGCCACTACGGCGACCTTTATGTGATGCCCTATGTCGATGCCGAATATCCCGATTTCATGGTGCAGATGTCGGTGGTCGCGGCGCTGCACGATTACGGCAAATGGCGCGGCGAGCCGCTGCCGCTGGAGGCGGCGCTGAAGCGCGGGCTGGAGAAATTCCACGATCCGGCGATCGGCACCACCCGCCGCTATCTGCCCAATGTCGGCAAGGACAAGGATGCCGACGCGGTGGATTCCTGGTATTTCTATCACCCCCTGCTCAATCTCGGACGACTGGCGCTCGACGGAGACGATCAGGCAAAGGCGCTGCTGCTCAAGTCGGTCGATCACGGCATCCGCGCGGCGCGGCATTTCCGCTATGTCTGGCCGATAACCTACGACATCAGGGACTTCTCGATAAAGACCCGCACGCGCGGCGACGACGGGCGCTTCGGCCAGACCGACGTGAACGGCATCTACGCCTATCTCATGGTCCAGCTATACGAGCTGACCGGCGGCGGGGAGGAATATCTGCGCGAAGCGCGCGCGGCGATCGACGCCGCGCTCGGCAAGCGTTTCAACCTCATGTATCAGGCCAATCTCACCGCCTGGGGCGCGGCGGCGTGCATCCGGCTGTGGCGGATCACCACGGAGCGGAAATATCTCGCGCAGAGCTATGCCTATCTCGCGAGCTTCTTCCACAATTGCGAAATCTGGGAATCCCGCGTCGGCAACGCGATCCATTATCGCACGTTCCTCGGCCCGACCTGCCTGCACGACGCGCCTTACATGGCGATCTACGAATGCTTCGACGCCTTCACCGCGTTCGAGCAATATCTCGCCAGCACCGGCCCGGACGTCGATCCGGCGGTGCGGATGCTGGTCAGCGAATATTGCAAATATTCGCTCGACCGGACGTGGTGCTATTATCCCGACGTCCTGCCGGCCGACATCCTGTGCGAGAAGCCGCGTAGCGGACGCATCGACCGCCACCTGTCCTTCCCGCTGGAGGACCTATACGGCGACGGCCAGCCCGCCGGGCAGGTGGGGCAGGAAATCTACGGCTGCGGGGCGGCGTTCATCTACGCGACGCGCTCGCAGCATCATGTTGCCGACGCGCCGTTCCAGCTGTTCTGCAACATCTTCATCCGCGCGAGCGAACGCACCGGCGAGCGCGCGCTGAGCGTGCAACTCGACGGCGGAGAGACGTGCACGGCCGACCTCAGCCTCGTGCGGCTGAAGCGGCTGAAGCTTCCCTCTCTCACGCTCGTCACCGCCGCAGGCGAGACGCTTCAGCCGCATGCGCGCCATCGCGACCGGATCGACTTCCGCGTCCCGGCGAACGGCCGCCTGATCCTCACCTGGCAATGAACCGACGGACCCGGTGATTTTAAGCGGGGAATCGGTAAAGTACGGCGCCGATTACGTCCGATGGTGAAGGGAAGCGTTCACTCGTGCAGCGCCAGTCCGATCGCTTCCACGACGCGTTTCATGTTGATCGGCTTCTCGCATCGCGCCACGTCACGGAAGCGATCGGGAATGATCGAGGCATCATAGCCGGTCGTGAACACGATCGGCACGCGTCGCAGCATCAACAGATCCGCCACGGGAAAAACCATCTCGCCGCCGAGATTGGCGTCGAGGATCGCGCCGTCGATACGCGGCTCCGCCTCGGCCAGCTCGGACGCATCGGCGAGCGTTGCGACCGGCCCGAGGACGACCGCACCTTCATCCTCCAGCGATGTCTGAAGCTCGACGGCGATCAGATATTCGTCTTCCACGACGAGAACGCGACAGTTTCGTAGCGTGTGGTCACCCATGCGGCGCCTCCTGTAGCGTGGAACCGGCCGAGACCGGCATCGAGATCGTGCAACGGACACCGTCCGGCCCGAGCGTGAAGCTGGTCCTGGCCTTGAGCTGATAGGGCAACGCGCGCTCGATCAGCTCGCGTCCCTGTCCGCCGCCGGCCGGCTTCGACCCGGCGGGAGGCATCCTGACATTGCTCTCGCACCAGTCGATGTGGAGCCAGGGGCGGTCGCCCGGGCCGTCCGGCTCCAGCCGCCAATCCACCGTCAGCCTGCCCTGCGGCTGACCGAGCGCGCCATATTTGACCGCGTTCGTCGCAAGCTCGTGGATGACCATCGCCAGCGTCTGCACCGTCGAGGAGCGGAGGCGCACGCCGTCCGGCCCGTTGAGGCTGACCCGGTCGGCGGCCCCGTCCAGCGCCGCCAGCTCGGCGTGGATCAGCTCGTCGAAGGTCACCCGGTCATGCTCGTTCAGGCGCGACAGCAGCCCCTGCACGCGCCCCAATGCTTCGAGCTGGTCGCGGAAGCGGGCGCGGAAGTCGGACAGGTCGGTGCTGGCGCGCGCCGTCTTGTCGGCCATCGAGCGCACCACCCCCAACAGGTTGCGGGTGCGGTGCTGAAGCTCCCCGACGAGCACGCGCTGGCGCTCCTGCAACTCCCGCACGTCATGGATGTCGGTCGAGGTGCCGAGCCACTCGGTGATCGCGCCGAACCCGTTGCGCACCGGCAGGGCGCGGGTCTGGAACCAGCGATATTCGCGCGCCGACGCGTGGCAGATGCGGGCCTCCAGATCGAGCCGCCCCTGCCGCGCCGCGTCTTCCCACGCGCGCCGCGCCTTGTCGCGGTCGTCGGGGTGAAAGGCATCCAGCCAGCCGAACCCCGTGCTCTCCGCCGGGGACAGCCCGGTATGCTCGCTCCATTGCGGGCTCGACCAGGTCCACTTGCCCGCATCGACCGCGCGCCAGACGAGCTGGGGAATGCCTTCCATCAGCACCTGGAGGCGGCGCTCGGTTTCACGCAGCTCGGTCAGGTCGTGGCCGACCCCACCGATGAGCGTGACCTTGCTGTCGGCGTCGGCGATCGGAAAGTCGGTGTTGCGCAGCCAGCGGATCGAACCGTCCAACGGCCGCCGGATGCGATAATCGAAGGTGACGTGCTCGCCCCCGCGAACCCGTCTCACCGCATCGATGGCGCAGGCGCGATCCTCGGGAACGATCAGCTTCAGCCAATTACGGAAATTATCGCCTTTCAACGCCTCGTCCCGGCCGAGGCCGTAGATCGTATCGAATGCCGGGGTCAGATATTGCCATTGCAAAGTCGCGGCATCACGAATCCACAGGACGTCCTGCGATGCCTCTCCGAACTGGCGAAGGCGATCCTCGCTTTCGCGCAAGGCTATCTCCGCGCGTTTCTGTTCGGTGACGTCCTGGCCGATCTTCAGATAGCCGCGCAGCTTGCCCCCGCGGTCCTTGAGCGCGATCGTCTGCCCGTCGAGGAACACCGGTGCGCCGTCCTGCCGCCGATGCCATCGCACGTTGGCCGCCGTTCCGTTCTCCCGCGCGCCCGAAAGTTCCCGCGAAGGCACGCCCTCGGCCCGGTCCTGCTCGGTGAAGATCATGTCGGTCGTCTTCCCGATCGCCTCGGACGGCGACCAGCCGAGAATGTCCTCCGAGCCGCCGAGCCAGTCGGTGATGCGATCATCGGCGTCGCTGACCACCATCACATAGCCCCGCGCATTCTCCACGATCAGCCGCAGGCGCTCGTCCGTTTCGCGGAGCGCGGCGGAGGTCTTCAGGCGATCGATGACGGGCCCGAGCACCATCGAATAGGTCTTGAGGAACTCGATATCCTGCTGATCGAACTCGCGCGCCTCGCACGCATCCACCTGCAGGATGCCATAGGGCTTGCGGCCGGGCAGCAGGATCGGCACGTTCACCAGCGCGACCACGCCATGATCGCGGAGGAAGGCGGGGAATTCGAAGCGCTCCTCACGCGCCAGGTCATTGGTGATGACTGGCTCCGTTATTTCGATCGCGAACGCCTCGGACGAGCGCTCGGAAAGGCTGACGCGCTCGTGGCCGACGATGCCCGGTCGCCATCCCACGCCGGCGCGGACCAGCCCGGTGTCGGTCCGACGATCGATCTCGATCACCTTCGCGAAGTCGGCATCCAGCGCCTCGGCGATCAACCGGCATGCCTCGTTGAGGATCTCGTCGAGATCATCATGATCGAGGACGAAATCGCCGAATTCGGAGAGGACGCGCTGGCGTCTGGCAAATTCCTGTTGACCGGCCATTCACGGTCAACGCTTTTCAAGCCGTTCTGTCTCCTCAAATAGGCGTGATCATTTTGTCGGAATCCGGCGCGAGGCTGCGGCATCTCTCGCTGACATCATGCGTTGGAGTGGTGAAAGGATCGACGATGGCCAACGGCTGGGCACATGACGGCGCGGTACAGGAGCAGATCGAAGACACCGTGACCGACGCTGTCAAGAACGCGCGGGCCCGGCTCGCTTCGGGCGAAGGCACGCGCTTCTGCGAGGATTGCGGCGAGGAGATACCGGCGGCGCGGCGCAAGGCCCAGCCTTCGAGCCGCACCTGCGTCAAGTGTCAGGCGGACCGCGATGCCGCGATCCGACCGAGCGGTTTCAACCGGCGAGGAAGCAAGGATAGCCAGTTGCGCTAGTGCCGATTTCGCCTCAGCTTCCGAGCGGGGATTGGGAATGTCATTGAAGCGTCTGGGAGGTAAGGTCGCCATCGTCACGGGCGCGGCCCGGGGCATCGGGCGTGCGACCGCGATCGCCTTCGCACGCGAAGGCGCGACGGTGGTTGGGGTCGACATCGCGGGCCCGGTCAGCAGCACGCTGGAAGTGGTCCCCGCCACACCCGCCGAACTGGACGAAACCGGGCGGCTGGTCCAAGCGGAAGGCGCGACCTGGGCGGCGCGGCAGCTCGACCAACGCGACATCGCCGCTTTGCGCGACGCGGCCGCGTGGATCGCCGACACCTTCGGCAAGATCGATATCCTCTTCGCCAATGCCGGCATCCAGGCGTTCAGGCCGATCCTCGATATGGAGGACGCCGACTGGCACGACCAGATCGACGTCAACCTCTCCGGCACCTGCAACGCCATTCGCGCCGTCGCACCGTATCTCGTCAAGAATGGCGGCGGGCGGATCATCGTCACTTCCTCGACGCAGGGGCAGCATGGCACCAAGTACGGCGCGGCCTATTCGGCGTCGAAATGGGGGATCATCGGCCTGATGAAATCCGCCGCGCTGGAGCTGGGGCAATATGGCATCACGGTCAACGCAATCGTCCCGGGCCTGATCGACACGCCGCTTACGCGCCACCGGCAGCGCTATGCGCAGGCGATCGACGATCTCGATAACGCCGAACCGTTGGGGAAGCTGGAAGCCGAGGCGAAGCAGAAGCTCGCCGCCAAATCGCCGCTCGGCGTGCCGTGGCTCCCACCCGAATCCATTGCGCCCGCCGTCGTTTTTCTCGCCAGCGACGAAGCTTCGATGGTTTCGGGCGCGACATATGACGTCACCGGCGGAGACAGCGCCAATATCACCGCATGACGGTCACCCAGGCGGAGAATCCCGGCTCAGAAGGTGTAGCGTCGCCGGATCACGCTCCCCATCGAACCAGCGGTCGAGCGTCGCTGCAATTAGCTTCTGCGGCCTTACCGCCTCGAACAAAGTCAGCGATGAACGCAGCTTCATCGCGTCGATATCGCCAAACACCGCTATTGGATCACTGGTAGTCAGATCCTGCAATGCCGCCAAACATTCGAGATACCGCGGCCCGAGCACCGGATGATCGAAATAGGCCCTCGCTTCATCGAGCGAGCGGATCGCAAAATGGCGCGCTGTCGGGCTGCGGCCAAGGCCGGCAATCTGCGGAAAGACAAACCACATCCAATGCGAGTGGTCTGCGCCACGACGGATTTCAGCCAGCGCGGCCGGATAGATCAGCATCTGCGCCTCGACAAAACGATCAAGCGACTCCGCGTCGGGCATCACACCAATTCCTCATAGCCCGAACAGAACTGCGTCGGGATGTCGGCGATCGAGGTGATATCCACCTCAGCCGATGGTCATGGAACATGCTTGTCGGCCTCCTTGCGACTCTTGATTGTTCGCATTATGTTCTCAATATGGACCCGGGCCACCCCTTTCGACTTTGGCGACCGTGCCGGCGGTCGACCTGTTAGCATCTTTGCCCAGGCCCACGTTCACCGTCGAGGAACTGACGGATCCATCGCGGCAGCGTTGCTCGCGCTATGAGGAAGACGAAGCAGTGAGCCGATTGTGGGACACTCCCGAATTCTCGGCGCGCAGCGAGGCCGACGATATTCTCCGCGAAATGTCCGATGCCGATCCCGCAGCGCTCGCGGATTCGCTGGAATGCAATATCGGGTCCTATGATCCCGAACTGGCGATGGGGGTCGTGGGCGAGTTGCACCGCTGCGCTGCCGCGGGCGTCCGCTTCTGGTCGCTGCCCTATTCGCAAGGCGCGGAGCCAAAGGACGACTGCGCACAAAAGCCGATGCCGGCGTGGTTCTCGCAGACCGATGAGCGGAACGACGTCACCGCCGACGATATCCCGTGGTGAAGACTGCGGTTCGCGATCTTTTCAACGCGCCCGTGCTACCTGGCCTCGATTATCGCGACGGCTTCATCGGCACCGACGAGGAACTGGCGTTGATCGCGCAGATCGACGGCACGGGTCTGAGTCCGTTTCAGTTTCAGCAATGGACCGGGAAGCGGCTCACGCGCAGCTTCGGGTGGAGCTATGATTTCACGAGCGGCGCCTTCGCCCGAACCGACCCGATCCCCGCATGGCTCCAGCCGCTCAAGGCGCGCGCGGCGGCCTTTGCCGGACTGGTCCCCGACGATCTCGTCCAGGCGCTCCTGATCCGCTACGATCCGGGCGCCGGCATCGGCTGGCACAAGGATCGCCCCGTTTTCGAGCATGTCGTTGGCATTTCGCTCGGTGCGCCGGCGGCGATGCGCTTCCGCCGACGGGCAGGCACGAAATTCGAGCGCGCTTCGGCCGATCTCGCACCCCGGTCGATCTATCACCTCACCGGCGAGGCCCGGCATGGCTGGGAGCACAGCATTGCCCCGATCGACACGCCGCGCTGGTCGATTACCTTCCGGTCACTCGCACGACCCACTGCCTTGCCGCGCCCTGCCGTCGCTTCGTAAGTGCGAGGGGATGACGACGACCCACAAAGCTTCCCGAGCGATTCTCGCCACGCCGCGCGCGATCTTTCGCGTCCTGCTCGATGGCGAGGCGATGGCGAGCTGGCGTCCGCCAGCCGGCATGACTGCGCGGGTCGAGGGCTTCGATCCACGCCCCGGCGGCGGCTATCGTATGACGCTGATCTATCCTAACGATGGCGCGGCGCGCGGCAAGACGAGCGCGCGCGAGGACGTGGTCGAGGGTCGCTTCGTCGAGATCCTGCCCGACGAGCGGCTGGTCGAGCAAGTCCGGTTCGTCAGTGACGATACCAGTTTCGAGGGTGTGATGACGATCACCACCACGCTCGCCCCGGTCAGTGACGGCACCCGCGTCACCTTCACCGCCACCGACGTTCCGTCGGGAATCAGCGAGACCGATCACCGCACCGGCATGGAGTCGACGCTGCGCAACCTCGCCAATTTCGTCGAATAGGCTGGCCCGGCTACTCGACAGGATCAGTCGGCGCGCCACGCCCGCATTGCTTTCTCATATTTCCCGCGCGCCGCATCGATCCGGCGTTCGATGGCGTCGCGCTCCCGCGCCTGCCGCTCCTCGAGTTCTCGGCGTTCGCGGTCGAGGTCGGCCTGCTTGCAGGCAAAAGCATCACTGGCCTCGCGGTGGCGTGCTTCGATCGTGGCGAGCGCCGCCTCCGCGCGGTCGAGCGCCGTACGGCTCGGTCTGGGTTTCGGTTTGGCCTTGGGTTTCGCTCGTGTCGCGATCCGGGCGTGCGACGATGGCCTTTGCTCCGGTTGGTCCTCCGCCTTCCTTTTCGGCTTCGATCGCGGTGCATCCTTGGGCAGCGCCGCCATATGCTCGGCAGCCGTGCCCCGAACGCACCGGATGACCTTGCCCGGATTGGCGAGCGGCCCGGCCATCAGCCCCGGATCATCGACCTGTTCGGCCGCACCGGCGGCAAAAAGGTTCTTGTCGCTGCCCCACGCTTCGAGCGCGGCTTTCTGGCTCGGCGCGGCGACATAGGCGTCGTGGAAACCGATCGGCGTGCGGAACACCTTGAGCTTCTGCTTGCGCGCCATCGCTGATCAAGCCTTGGGCCAGCGCATGGTTACGCCTTCCAGAGATCGCGGAGCGGTCCCGATGTTCCGGTAACCGGATCCTGCTCCGGCACGGGAAGCGCGCGCATGCGCCTGCGCGCCGCATCGTCCGGCGCCTCACGACAGATGTCCCAATCCTCTCCTCGCGGATACGCGCCAACCACAAGGAAATCGTCGCTGACCTCAAGCCGGCAATGGCCGGTGCCAACCGGCAACACCAGCGCATCACCGGCGCTGACCCCGATCTCGCGCCCGCCCGGTCCGCCGAGAAGCAGCGTGCCGTATCCGCTCGCCACGCCGAGCGCCTCATGCGCGGTCGAATGATAATGGTGATAGTCATAGACGCCATCGCGCCATTGCGGCGGCCAGTCATGATCGGCGAACATCCGCTCGAAGCGCTCGGCGGCGTCCTTGCCCTCGGCCTTCACCGCGCCGCGATAGAGCAGCACCGGCAGCCGCGCGTTGTTCGGCACCCAGTCATTCTCCTGCAGGATGAACTGCTCCGTCTCCATCGTCATGCCTTTCCCGGTGACGGCGATCGGGACCGCCGGGCTTTGTCGGCCAGCTCGACCCATACCGGCGCATGATCGCTGGTCTTCTCCCAGCCGCGCGGGCGGGTATCGACCTCGGCGGCGACGAGCCGGGAGGCCGCAGCCGGATTGAGCAGGACATGATCGATACGCAGGCCGGCGTTCCGCTCGAACGCGCCGCGCCAGTATTTCCAGAAGGTGTAGATCGTGTCGTGCGGGTGGAGATGGCGGATGGCGTCGGTCCAGCCCTGATCGAGCAAGCGCTGGTATTCCGCCTTCACTTCCAAGGCGAACAGCGCGTCGTCGCGCCATCGATCGGGCGCATAGACATCGATGTCGGTCGGCATGACGTTGAAATCACCCGCCACGATGACCGGTGCGTCGAGATCGATCAACGTGCCGAGATGCGCGCGGAGACGGTCAAACCAGCGCAGCTTGAAGTCGAACTTCGCGCCGGGACGCGGATTGCCGTTCGGTAGATAGAGGCCGGCGACGAGCACGCCATTGACCGCCGCCTCGATATAGCGGCTCTGCACATCGTCGGGATCGCCCGGCAGACCGCGCCGGGTTTCATGGATCGCGCCGACGCGGCTGAGGATGGCGACGCCGTTCCACCGGCTCTGCCCATGCCAGATCGCCTCATAGCCGGCTTCCCGGATTGCCCGTTCGGGGAAGTTCTCCTGCGGCGCCTTCAATTCCTGCAAGGCGACGATATCGGGCTCGGCGAGGTCGAGCCAACGCAGCAGCACCGGCAGGCGACCATTGACCCCATTCACGTTATAGGTCGCGATCTTCATGCCGCCGCCGTCATAAGTCGGGCAGTTCCTGGCTGGCGCGGCCCCAGCCAGTCAGCGCTTTCGAGCCGGCGCGCTTGAGCAATTCCACCTGGTCGCCGACGTGGAAATGCGATGGCGTGTCGATCGTCTCCATCTCCTTCCAGGTGACCGGGGCGGCGACCGGCGCGCCTTCGCGCGACCGGGCACTGTATGGCATTACCGCTGTCGCGCCGCGCTGGTTGCGCAGATAGTCGACGAAGATCCGCCCCTTGCGCTGGGCCTTGGGCAAGGCGGCGGTGAAATGCTTCGGATCTGATTGCGCGACCGCCTGCGCCAACCGGTGCGTGAAATCCTTGACCTCGGGCCATTCCGCGCGCGGCGTGATCGGGGCGATGACATGGACGCCCTTGCCGCCGGTCGGCATCGGGAAGGTTTCGAGGCCGATCGACTGCAATATCTCGCGGAAATGGAAGGCGGCGCTCCGCACCGCCTCGAAATCGAGCCCCACGTCAGGATCAAGGTCGAACACCAGCCGGTCGGCCTTCTCGACGTCCTCGATTCGTGCGCCCCAGCCGTGGAACTCGATCGTCCCCATCTGGACGCAGGTCAGCAGACCTTCCGGCGTATCGATATAGAGATAGGGTTCCTCGTGGCCGTCCTTCTCGGCGATGCCGACATGGTGGACCGTGTCGCCGAACGACCCGGCGTCATGTTTCTGGAAGAAGCATTTCTTCGCCCGGCCCTGCGGGCAGCGGACGAGGCTGATCGGGCGGCTGCCCACCCACGGCAGCATGATCGGCGCGACCGCGGCATAATAGTCCGCGAGCTGTCCCTTGGTCAGACGGCTCTCGGGGTAGATGACGCGCTCGCGGTTGCTGATCTTGACCAGCGTGATCGCGGACGCCGCGATCGTCTCGACCGGCGCTTCGGCTTCGAGCACCACGGCTTCGGGCTTCTTGTCCTCGCGCAGGCCGAGATAGCTCGGATGGCGCAGCGTCCCTTCATTGGTCATCTCGGTATAGGCGATCTCCGCCACCAGCCGGGGTTTGAGCCAATGCGCCCCGCGCACCTCGGCGCGCGGCGCCTTCACCGTCGGCGTTTTCTGTTCGAGCGGCTTCATCACCTCCATCAGCCGCAGCAACTCGGCGGTATCGAACCCGGTGCCGACCTTGCCGGCATAGCGCAGCACGCCATCCTCACGGACGCCAAGCATCAGCGAGCGGAACGTTCGCGACTTGTCCGACGGCGTCCAGCCGACGATCACGAACTCCTGCCGCCTGATGCACTTGGTCTTGACCCAGCCGCCGTTACGCGAGCCGACATAGCGGCCATCGACCTCCTTGGAGATCACGCCTTCCAGCCCGGCGTCGCAAAACTCGTGCAGCAGCTTCTCGCCGTTGCCGATGATGTGATCGGAATAATGCAGGCGGCTTTTCGTAGCCGGCAAGATCGCCTTCAGCCGGTTCTTGCGCTCGACCAGCGGCAGGTTCGTCAGATCCTCGCCATCGAGTTCGAGCAGGTCGAAGGCGTAATAGTCGATCGTGCCGGGCGCGCCCTTGAGCGCGTTCTGCAATGCCTGGAAGCTCGACTTGCCCGACGCATCGAGCACCACCGCCTCGCCGTCGATCAGCGCCGAGCCGACCTTGAGCGCATCGGCGAGGAGGGCGCTAAACCGGTCCGACCAGTCGAGCCCCGATCGGGTATAGGCGCGGGCCTCGCCACCGCCGACCGCGATCAGCGTGCGATAGCCGTCATATTTCATCTCGTGCAGCCAGCGGTTGCCGGTCGGCACCGCATCGACGAGCCGCGCGAGCTGGACCGGCCGGAACGCGGGCGGGCCAGCGGACGGGCGGCCAGCGCTGGCGGGCTTACGCTTCCCGGTCGGCTGAAGCATGGATCGCGATCGTGCCATTCTCTCAAGACTCGCTTCGGCGGCCGATCGTTCCGCCTCGCCGTGTATCGCGGAAACGGCGCGGCATCGTCGGCGTTGACGCGGACCAGATGAAGGAGGCTGCCATGGCAGACGACAAGACACTTCGCGGTCCGCGCGACAGCAGCCGGATCGCGATGGGCGAGGATTATGAGGTCGCTTACTGGACCGACAAGTTCGGCGTCAGCCGTGAGCGACTCCAGGCGGCGGTCGATGCCGTCGGCAACAGCGCCGGCGCCGTCGAGCATTATTTGCGAAGCTGACGGCGGCGGGTCACGGCGACTATTGCTGATCTCAAGTAAGATCGCACGCGATATCTTTCAGCCCCCCGGCCCAAGAGGTCACGGTTATTCGCCAGTAATTAACCGCGGTATGCGCTGGGCCGGGGTCGCAAGCTGAAGCAAGCCACCTCGTGCAACTCAGTTTTTCCGCCCAGTAAGAACCTGGAAGCGGACCCCTCCAAGACGGTTGCCGGCGATCCAGAAGCCCCCGCCATCAGCATCAAAAGTCAATATCCCGGCGATCGCCGCAAAGGCGCCGGTGTACGACGCGCGCCATATCAGGTCGGTAATCGGCTCAAGCCGAAAGCGGGCGCCGCCATGCTCATCACGGAAGGAAAGTTGGGCGCCGTCCCCGTTCTCGGTAAGAGTTGCCAGGGCTCCCACGGCACCAGCGTCATAGACGCCGACGCGATTGCCCAACCTGGCATCAGGATCCGGCTCGATCTCGACCATCTCGTCGGCATTCCCGAACTCGTTGAGCGTGCCGCGCCCTGCTCCCGCCGTGAACCGCATCTGCAGGTAGCTCAATACGGATGGCGGTTGCAGGCCCCCGTCACCGTCATCGTCCACCGGCATGGGGGGCGTGCCGTCGTACGACAGCAGTTGCGCGCCATCATGCTCGGACAAGCGCACGACACGGCGGCTTGCGGACGAGACATAGGTAGCACGCCTTCCGTCCCCTGCCCTTGCAGGCTTGTCGTTCAGTCCCTCGACCAGAGCGTCGATGATCTGGTTAGCCAGGTCGACGGCGCTAGCGTCCGATCGGTTGACAGCAACGGAGATGTCCAGCCCGACATCGGGCAGCTTGATCATCTGGGAGTTGCCGGCCGCCACGCTGCCGCCATGCATGAGAGTGCGTGCGCCGCGATAATCGCCGGTAATCAATCCGAGGCCGTAACCGGTGCTGGTGCCATTCGCGAGACGTTGTGGCTCCCGCATCAACTGCCAGGTCAGGTTCGAGCCGATCACCGGGGCATCGAGATGCTTCAACCAGATGAGCATGTCGTCCATGCTCGAGACCAAGCCACCGGCGCCGCTGATTTCCATCCCAAGACCGTCACGGACGTATCGGCCATCCTTGCCCAGCATGTGCAGGGCCGCACTGTTCGGGACGAACTGGTTGTCCCACCGACGCATCAGCGTGTCCTTCATGCCGAGCGGTCTGAATATCCGGCGTTCCAGGACGCTATCGAGCGTCTCGCCCGTGAGCCGCTCGATCGCCGCCGTGAGCAGGATATAGCCGCCATTGTTGTAGCTCCAGGCCGTCCCGGCCGGAAAGTCCAGATCGTCGATCACCTCGTAATAGGCCACGAGGTCGCGCTCCGCGATCGGCGTGCCGTTCCCGTGCAGCAAGAGGCTCAGCGACATGGAGTCGCGCAGTCCACCGATATGTCCCATCAACTGCCGCATGGTGATCCCGTGCGCGACCTTGTTTATCTCCGGGATGTGCCGTTCGACGGGATCGTCGATCCCCGCACGGCCTTCCTCGCACAGGAGCATATAGGCCAGGCTGGTGAAGTGTTTTGTCGTGGATCCAATGCGCATCCGCATCGCCGGGCTGAGCAGGACCGGCAAATCCATGTTCGCCAGTCCGAACCCCTTGCGGTAGATCGGCGTCCCTCCGACAGCGACGGCGACCGCCGTACCCGGCTTCTCGCATTGGTCATAAGGCGCGAAGATGCGATCGAGTTCCTTTTCGACGGCGGCATCGCGAACGAGCGTCATTGCCATTTCGCGTCAATCCCGATTTGAAGCATCACCAACCCAGATCGGCGGCGTGCGTCGCCACCACTGGACGACCGCCTCGATCTGAAGAGCCAGCGCGAGGAGAAGGCCTTCGCCACCCGGTTTCGTGGCGAACTGGACGCCCACCGGCAGTCCTCGGTCGCTGAGCCCTATCGGTAAGGTGATTGCGGTGCTGCCGGCAAAATTATCGATCCAGCAGAAGCCGGCATAGTCCGCAATCTCATGTGCGGTATCGTCCCAGGAGGTTGTGGGACCCAGCACCTCCACCTTTGGGATCTCGGTTCCATGCGTAGGCGTCATCCAAATGTCGATCTCGTCGAACATGCGCAGATAGGCGGCCGCATCGACCTCCATCCGTTTGAGCAGGTCGGCAAGTTGCGCATCGTCGACGCGCCGGCCCGCCTCCACCAGCGTTTGCGACCGATACTCCAGGTCGTCGAACAAGATGGGGTGGCCGAACTCTATCGGTATCGCCTCAAAGGACCGCGCGAAGCGTCCGGCGGCAACATTGGTCAGGTTCTCGATCGCCTGCGGCCCGTCGAACGGCAAGGCTCCATCGCTGACGCTGTGCCCCAGCCGATCGAGCAGGCTTATCGTTTCAGCGAAAACCCGTCCGACACTGGCCTCCACGGAACCGCCAGTCCGCATCAACGATCCGTAAGCCCGTATCCGAAGCTTTCGGCTTAGCGGTTCGGTCACCGGAGCGATCGGTGCGTGAGCGGCGCCCGGATCGCGGGATTGGGTGATCTGAAGCCAGGCATCGGTGTCCCGCACCGTGCGGCTGACGCAACCACTCACCACAAGGTCGGAGATGCTGCGCATCGCCTCATCACCTACGTTGCGGCCGCGTGACGGTTTCAACCCAACCAACCCACATGGACCGGCACCGTGACGGATCGACCCCAGCCCATCGGAAGCATGTGCCACCGGCACGGCGCCGGCCGCAACCGCCGCGGCCCCGCCCCCGGAAGACCCGCCCGAGGTATAGTCCGGGTTCCAGGGATTGCGCGTGATGCCGAACCAGGGAGATTCGGTCACGACGTTGAGGCCAAGCTCCGGCAACGTCGAACGGGCGATCGAAACCAATCCTCCCTGTTCGATCGCCTGAATGTAAGGGGCGTCTTCAGTGGGGACGTAGTTGCGCAATGCGGGACATCCGAACGTCAGCGGAAGCCCCTTCTGAGCCACATGGTCCTTGATGAGTGTCGGCACACCGCTGAACGGGCCTGAGGGCGGACGCGCCGCCTGGGCGCGGGCCTGGTCGTAGTTGCGCGTCAGGATGAAGTTGAGTTGACCGTTGACTGCCTCGACGCGCTCTATCGCCCTTTCGACCAGAGCAAGCGGCGTCGTGGCGCCTTCCTCGACCGCCCGGCCCATCGCGACCATATCTTCAAAACTTATGTCGGTCGGCATAGTCACCATCTTTCATTCCTCATCCCAAACCGGCCGCAGACGGGGAATTCACGCCGCGGTCTGCGGCATCGCGTCCTTGCAGCAGTTAGATGTAAGTTGGATTTATTGTTAATTGTTGTCAACGTGGTTGGCACTCAACGGATCAGGCCAAATCGATGCGGCCAGCTCAAACACGTGCCGATCTCAACGCCAACGTCCTTGCGCTCCTTCCATCTGGCACTTCAGGATCAGGTGGAGGTCATGGACTCGGTTCAGCAAGAACCGGACGCGCAAGACTCGGCATAGGCTCGGCTATAGGCGCACAGGCCGGTGACCGCGGTCGTGGCCCGGCCGGAAGTGTCGGCGCCGAAAAGGGCGACCTCCATATAGGTTTCGGGCAGGTTGGTCGGGCCTCCTTTCCCGTCCACGTTCAGCCAGAAGCGCCCCGGCCCGATCGGATCGAGATAGCCACCGAACTCCATCACGTTACCAGGCAGCCGCATCACGTTTCTCATGAAGAGGCGGTCGTCGCGCTGCTCGACATGAAGCTCACCCATTAGCGCTGCATAGGTTCCAAGGAACCTGCTCTGCTCCGCGAGCGGAAGGTTGACGACCTCGGGGCGTGGCGGCGGCGATATGCCGAACACCTTCGGGAAGATGTTCCCGGTCATTTGCGCGTTGAGCAGACCACCCATATTCGGCGTGTTGCCGGTGCACGCGAGCACGGCGTTCTGCGACGGGATGATGAACAGCATGGACACCCCGCGGTTGTTGCCGCCCGGATGCCACCACATCCTGGTCCCCTGCCATTCCAGCGTGCCAGGCCCGAGGCACCATTCGAGACTGAGGGTCTTTACCGGCACGTCGGCCTGAGGCGTGAACACGCCCTGGATGGTTCCCCGCGCATAAATCGACTTCGGCGCGTCGAGATAACCGTCCAGCAACGCCTTGCCGAAATTCGCGAGGTCCGCGGCATTGGATGTGAGGGTCGATCCGGCAGGGGCCGATCCGAGCGAAAAATGATCCTTTTCAACATAATGATAGGTCTTGGTCGCGGGATCAAGGACGTGACCGCGCCCCATCCGGTCGCCCTGCTCCGCGTCCCTGGTCGTCGTGTGCGAAAGCTTTGCCGGATCGAGAACGAACTCCCGCAGGAGGTCGTCCCATGACCGGCCCATCGTCCGTTCGACAACATAGCCCGAGAGGTCGGTTGCCGCGTTCGAATAACCGTAACCCTCGCCCGGAGCATGGTGCTGCGGGAGGTCCCTGAGATTCTCGATACGCTCCCGCAGGCTGTCGTAATAATGGTAATCGCCGTTATCGATGCCGGCGGACATGGAAACCAGATGGCGCAGCGTGATCTTCGACGCCGCATCGGCATCGCCGAGTTTCAGCTCAGGTATTTTCCGAATGATCGGCTCGTCGAGGTCCAGCTTGCCGCGCGCCACCAGTTCGAGCACCAAGACGGCATTGAACACCTTCGTCACCGATCCGACCTGCCCCGTCGTCTCGACCGTCATCGGCTCGCCCTGCCCGACGTCGCGAAGCTCTGCAGCGAGATCGATCCTCTCGCCACCCTTGATGATTGAGAGCTGGGCGCCGGCCATGCCGCTGGCCTCCACCACATCCTCGAAAATCGCGGCGAGATCCTGCATTTCAGACTCCTCTCTTTGGCGACCCTTCACCGAACGGATTGATCGATGCAGGCCATCACAGTGAGGACCATTCATTCCTCACCCCGAGCCAGCCTGCAGTTGTGGCGTCCAGACGCGGCCTACGGTGTCATATTCGTCTATCTTAGATGCAAGTTGACTTTATTGTTAATTCTTGTCAACACGATTAGGTGTTCAATCGATCGTCGTCGCTTGAGCGCGGGCCGTCGAAGTAGCTGAGCCTGCACTATGCGGCAGCGTCGAAACCCGGATCGGCCGGATTCGGGCGCGGACCATGGAGAGACTGCGCGCCGGGAAAAGTCCGGCGCCCTGAAGGAGAATAACGCATGACGGTTTCGGTTCGGGCATCTCTGGATCAGTTCGATCTTGCGCATCCAAATGGTCGCGGGCGTCTGGAGATTAGCGTCGCGGCGCCAGCGCGGATCGACCCCGGCAGCAGGGTTCCGGTATTATACGTGCTCGACGGCGACCTTCTTTTCGGCATGGCCTCCGAGATTTCGCGTGCGATCATGAACGCGGAAGCGATGCCGCCCCATTATGTGGTCGGTATCGGCTATGGCGCCGAATATGACGAGGTCCTGAAGCTGCGCACAGCAGACCTGTCGCCTCCACTCGATCAGGTCGACGCGAGTGACCTCGGGGCGCTCGGGGCGATGATCGGCGCCGACGTGAACGGAGGAGCCGACTTCTTCCTGAGCTTCATCGTCGAGACGCTGAAGCGCGAGATCGGATCACGCTATCCGCACACCAACGGCGCCGAAAGCTTCCTGTTCGGCCACTCGCTCGGGGGACTCTTCACGGCTCACGCCCTGTTGACTAGGCCCGACGCGTTCGACGCTTTCCTCGCAAGCAGCCCATCCCTGTGGTGGAATGGCTTCGCCATCCTCAAACGGCTTCCGGACTTCGAGCAACACCTGAAGGCGTTGGAACGAAAGCCCCGCGTGTTTATCGATGTCGGTAGCACCGAGCAGGATCTTGCCGATTCCGTGCCACCCGGCGTCGATATCTCGCTGGAGGCGCTACACGCGGTTATCAGCAATGCCCGGACGGTGGACGCGGCGCGCGAGTTCGCGGAGGCGCTCGGACGGGCTGGAATCGAGGAACTGCGGCACGTGGCATTTGCTGGGGAGGACCATGTTTCGGTCACCGCCCCGGCGCTTCTGCATGCCACCCGCTTCGCCATGCGTCACAAATCATGATGCTCGACACGCTTTCTCTGGAAAAGACGCCGTCAACGGAGTTAGAACCGAGCGTCAATGATGGATCCAGGGTGGAAAAACTGAACGGGGGGAAGCGTCGAAGCCAGGCGGACCGCAGCGCTGCGACGCGCGCCAAGGTGATTTCCGCGGCGCGGGATATCCTCTTCGCGCAAGGCTATTCCGGCGCGACGATGCACGCGATCCGCGATGCGGCCGGCATAAGCCTTGGCGCGATCCAGCATCAATTCCCCACCAAGGCGAAGATCATGGCCGCCGTCGTCGAGGAGGTCTCGTCGAAGCAGGCAAAGGCCTATGCGGAAGCAATTCGGCGGGGCGGCACTCCCCGCGAATCGCTGGAGAACCTGCTCGACGTGAACTTCGACGGCATCAACCGTCCTGAAAGGGCGGCGCTGCTGGAGATCCACCTTGCCCGGCGAAACGATCCTGATCTCGACAGGGAAGTCGAACCGAGTGCCCGCCGCTTCGGTCGGCGCGTGCGTCTGTGGACCTACTTCATCCTGCGCGCGGCGGGCGTGAATGACACCAGGCTTCTCGTCAGCCTGCAGCTCCTCAACAATGCGATGACCGAGGGGCTGACGGTGGAATTTATCCGCCATCAGGACGCCGCGATTATCAAACAGGCGATACAGATCTGGCGGCGTCAACTGCTCGCGCTAGCATTCGACGTGAGCGCAGCAGACTCTCTGGAGCAGGCCGCCTCCTAGGTCCTCGGTCGCCCCGCATCCGGGAACGACGACGCGTGGGCTCGCGGCAAGGCCGAAGCCCGCACTTCCCGACAGAACCCAACAAGGTCGCAAAGCAAAGATGATCACTCTCGATGTCGCGCCGCATGAGATCCAGCTCGCGATCCCGCTCCGGATCACTGGCCACGAGTTCAGGAGCTTTGGTGTCATCGTCGTGACGCTCGGCGATGGTGAATACCGAGGAAGGGGAGAAGCTGCCGGGGTCTACTTCCTTGACGACGGCGTAGATCACATGATCGGCGCGATCGAGGGCGTTCGTCGCGAGATCGAACAAGGCGCCGATCGCCAAGCGCTCAGAACGCTGCTCCCACCTGGCGGAGCGAGGAATGCGCTCGACTGCGCGCTTTGGGACCTGGAGGCGGCACGCACCGGCAAGCCGGTCTGGCAGCTCGCCGGCCTGCCGCAGCCAAAGCCGCTCCTCACCACGTTCACGCTCAGCGCGGACTTTCCTGAAGCCATGGCGCGCCGGGCCGGCCAACTCGATCAGGCGCGGTCAATCAAGATCAAGCTCACCGGCGAGGTCGAGCTCGACATCGAGCGGGTGCGCGCGATCCGCTCGGCGCGAGCAGATGCATGGCTTGGCGTGGATGGTAACCAGGGCTTCGCTCCCGACGACTTGCCAACGCTCATCCCCGCGCTGGTCGAACAACGGATCTCGCTCCTCGAGCAGCCGCTGCCGCGCGGTCTGGAAGCCGCCCTTTCAGGGCTCGACTCTCCGATACCCATCGCGGGAGACGAAAGCATCCTCTCCCTGCCCGACGTCACCGCGGCTCCAGGGCGATTCCAGGTGGTGAACATCAAGCTGGACAAGTGCGGTGGCCTCACCGAGGGCCTGCTGATGGCCGCCGAGGCGCGAAGGCTGGGCCTCGGCGTCATGGTCGGCACGATGCCGGCGACCAGCCTGGGAACCGCGCCAGGTTTCGTTCTCGGCCAGATTTGCGACCTCGTCGATCTCGACGGGCCGACCTTCAACGGCGAGGAACTCCAGCCGTCGGTCGTATACGAGAACGGTACGGTCTTTGCCGGCCCTGCCGTCTGGGGGTCTGGGTTGAATGGATGAACAGGTCGTGCGCCGGCCGATCTTGGATCACGGCGCGAACGACGTTGGCAAGCTCCGACGTCAATCCGAAACGGCGTGATTACGTTACCGCCGCGCGTCTGCGGAAGGCGGGATCGTCCCGCGCTCACTTGGCAAGAATGTCTTCAAAATCTCCACCGTCTGCCCCGGTTGCAGATGCAGCGACGCAACGCTTTCCGCATATGGTTTTTTGGCGAGCGCCAGGAGTAGGCCAGCACAGAAAAGCACGGGCACGTTGACGATTGATATCGAGTAGAGAAGCCCTCGGGAGCCATGAAGCACACTCGAGATCGCTCCTACCGTGAGAGGCGACACGGCGTAAGCCAAACCCGTCACGATGCCGTAGAGCGCAAGGACCCTCGTACGCATGTGAGACGGTGCGATGTCTTGCAGCAGACTGGGCATCAGAGCACCGGAAGCGATGATGAACACGCCGGTCAGCGCGGCACAGGCATAAGCGTGAAACGGCGTCGCCGCGAACGGCAGGAACAACATCGGAAGAGGTGTGAGCCAAACGATCAGGCTTGCAGCGCCTATTGTCGAGACGTCCCCACGCCGCCGAAAGAGTCCGAACACCGCGCCAGGAAGCAACAAACCCAGCAATGTCGCGCCGGTCACCGCAGCGCCCAGACCGACGCCTACGGTCGTGGGATCGACGCCGAACGCGCGCGGCAGGGCGAGCGGATACCAGGATGTGGTCGTGGTGCTTGCCACCGCCTTCCCGAAGATCGCCCCGAAAATCAGAAAGAGCGTCCGCCAATGCCGCTTGGCGTAGGGCCAGATCTGCATCAGATCATCAGGCGCCGGGTTTTCAACCAACGTCACCGTTCTCCCGCGGCGGCGGCGGGGCACGCTCATGATGAGCAGGATCAAAACCGGCCCGGGTGCGGCAAGGACGATCAACGCCGTGCGCCACATGGCTAGATCGGCGAAAAACGCGGGTAAGGTCGAGGCGGAGTTGCTGAGCCATTTGAGCATCGCGCCGCTCAGGGCAATTCCAATGCCGGCGCCGAGCGTCGCACCGCCATAGAGGATAACGTTGGCGATGTGGCGTCTGCGTTCCGGAAACAGGTCGGGTATCATCGCGAAGACGATGGGAATGAGACCCGCCTCGCCGACCGCGATGCCGACCGAACCGACGAACAGGCCTCCGAAGGTGTTTTGGAACGCGCAGAACAAGGTTCCGCACGACCAGATCCCCACCCCGAGCGCGAGCAAGAGTCGCCGCCCGAACCGATCGGCCAGCCCACCCATCGGGTAGCTGGCGAAACACGCGAAGATGGCAATGCCGAGACCCTGGAGCATGCCGATCTGGAAATCGGAAAAGCCGAAGGACGCCTGCAACATCGGCGCGATCAGGCTCAGCATCTGACGCACGACCAGCGCGGTCAGGATCGTCAGAATGAGAACGCTCAGGCCGTACCAGGCGAGCGCCTCGCGAAACGGCTTATCCGGTGCCAGGATATCATCGCCAGGCAATCGGCGGGGCTGATCCGTCATTCCGGGCGACAAGGACACATCCGATACCTTTTGCACGTGCACGCGATCTTCGGGAGAGAGCAACCACCGTCGATCCAGACAGTCGGAGCATAGGCGGCCCGCCCCCGCGAGCGGGCCGCCGGAGGCATCACCGGTCCTCGCTGCCGAAACGCGCGCGCAACGTCAGGCCGACCGTGCGAGGCCGCGTGCGGAACGCCAGGCGCGGTATCGCTACATATGGTCCGAAGGTCGTGGCATCCGACGCGCTTCGCTTGCCCTGACTGTCGAACGCATTGTCGACGAACGCCGCAACCTCAAATGTTCCGAGGTTCACACCCGCGCGGAAGTCAACGGTCGCAAACTCACCAAACTTCGTCCCCTGCTTGCCGAAGTCCGTATATTCGTCACCGATATATTGCACGGTGCCGCGAAGATATGCGTCGTGACCGCCTGGGTGGAATGACAGTTCGGCGTATCCATTGGCCTGCGTTTCGGGCGATGCGGGCAAGCGCTCGCCAGACGTGACACCGATCTGACCGGTAACACGCACGATATTTGGCGAATTCGATGTAAGCTTGTTGCTGGATTGAGTGAAATTACCTCCCAGCTCCAAGAAGTCGGTCGGGCGGATCGCGCCTTCCAGCTCCAGCCCGTAAATACGCGCGGATCCGGCATTTCCGGTGTAGTTGACGCTATTCTGCTTCAGCGCGATCTGGATGTCGGACCAGTCGATGTAGAAGAACGCACCGCTCAGACGGACCCTGCCGCCCGCAAACCGAGCCTTGACGCCGCCCTCGTAGTTCCAGAGGCTATCCGACTTGTACGACGTCGGGACCGCTCCGCCGGCAAGGCCGGCCGACAGGTTTGGGCCGCCCACCCGGTATCCGCGCGCTGCTTGAACGTAGAAGGTCGTATCGTTATCCGGCCGATAGGCGATCGAGAACCGCGGATTGGCGGCTGTTTCCTTTTGCTCGATGTTGGTCTGGACGGTGGTTGCGGGGTTCGGGTTTCCCGTCAGCAAAAGACCGCCGGACTGCGTTGTGAAATCGACCTTCGTTCGCGAGACGCGCACGCCGGCCGTGAAATCCAGCCGATTGGCAATGGTATAGGTCGCCTCGCCGAACCCCGCCAATTCCTCCTGACCGCCGCTTGTCGCCAGAGCCGCGAGAATGTTTGTTCCGAGGATCGGCTTCACGGCGTCGGCTGTGATAACCTGACCGGAGTTCCCGAAGATTTTCGATTTCAGGTAATAACCGCCGACTGTCCAGTGGAATGGCCCCGTGCCGTTTGAACTGAGCCGGAGTTCTTGCGAGTATATGTTGAAGTTGCTGGTGGCCGGCCCCGGCGCCGCGCCCGACAAGGTCGGGATGCCGACCTGAGCCCCGATAACCGGCAGGAAGTAACCGTAATCGACGTCCTCGGTGGATTCACGACGCTGGTAGGTCGAGGACGAGGTGAGATTGACCGTATCAAACTCATAGGTGGTTACGAGATTGGCGATCGTGTTCTTGATTTCAGCCACACGCGGCCGAGCCAGAGGCGATGTCGTTCGATAGTCCGGCACGCCGGGTGTCGGCGAGTAATAGCTGTCGCCCGCCCCAAGGTCCTTGCTGTCCTGATAGATCCCGGTCAGCGCGAAGGATAAACGGTCGATCGGCTTGTACGTGACCGATACGCGGCCGCCATAGGTCTCGACCCGATTGGTGTTCTTCTGCCCGGTGTTCAGATTTTCGATCCAGCCGCCGTCGCGATAAGCATAGCCCACTCCGCGAATGGCCAGCTTGTCGTCAACAATCGGCGCGTTCACGACAAGATTGCCCGAAAAAGTCCCCTCGCCGCCCCGCGTCGTGGCGCCCGTCACCTCTCCGGACGCTCCAAAGCCCGAAAAGTCCGGCTTATTGGTAATGAAGCGCACGGCGCCGCTAAGCGACCCGGAACCGAACAAGGTGCCCTGCGGGCCGCGCAGCACCTCGACGCGCCCGATGTCCACGGTGCGAAGGTTGGTGGTGCCGATTGAAGCGGTCGCGGGATCGACCGGAATGTCGTCAAGCAGCAGCGCCACCGTGTTCTGCTGAAGGCTGCCGTAGCCCGTACCGGTCGACACGCCGCGGATGGTGATGACGGTGTTATTGCCCTGCCCCGCCCCGGCGTTGGAGATTCCCGGCGTGTTGCGGATCACGTCCTCGAGCTGGGTTGCGCCTCGCCTCTGCAGGGCGGCCTGCGTCTCGGCGGTGATGCTGGCGGGCACCGTGATCAGACGCTCCTCGCGGCGCTGCGCCGTTACGACGATATCGCCGTTCGTGTCCGAGGATTGCGCAGCGGAAGGCGCCGCCGACCCTTGTGCGGATGCCACGGACGATCGCGTCGAGGTCTGTGCCGATGCCGTACCGCACGAGGTGCCCAGAGCCAGCGCGGCCACGCCGACGCCGACGATCAAATCATTTTTCGTCATCATATGAATCTCCCCTCCCGCCCAATCTCATCGCCTTGCGTTGGTAGATAAGATGTAATACGATCTGCTTGTATCTGTAAAGAGCGTTTGTTGCTCGATGTCTGGCGGCAGAGGGGCCGGGACAATGCTCGGGAGGATTGAGTGACGAACGAAGGATTCGGCGCGGTTCTGAAACGGCTGGCGGCGCGACGGCCGGATGACATCGCGGTCCGATATGGTGAAAATCAAGTCACCTGGGAGGAATTTGACCGGCGGACCGATGCCCGCGCGGGTCAGCTTGTCAGCAGCGGCGTCGCTCAGGACGGTCGTGTCGCCATAGCCTTGCCGAACGGCGTCGGCCATCATGAGTGGGTCTTCGCCACATGGAAAGCCGGCGCCACGCCGTGCATCATCCCACACCGGCTGCCTGCCAATGAACTTTCCGAAATCATCGCGCTGGCAACCCCCGCGGCCATCATCGGCACCGAGGCCCGCCAGTCTGGGGACGCCGTCTTCATCGCTGGCGACAGCCCGCTTCCGGTCCGCCAGGCGACCCCGCCTCGTCAGCCGGCAAGCAGTTGGAAGATCGTGGCCAGCGGCGGCTCCACCGGCAGACCCAAGCTGATCGTCGATCGCGGCCCCGCAGAGCTTACGGCTGGCCTGGAAGGTATCATCGACTTGTTGGGCATTCCGCGTGACGGCACGGTGCTGAACGCGGGCCCGCTTTATCACAACGGCCCGTTCCTTTTCTCCAACTTGGCATTGATCGCCGGCAGTCGCGTGGTGGGCATGAACCGCTTCGACCCGGAAGAGTGGCTTAAGCTTGTTGAGCGCGAGCGGGTCGAGTGGTGCTTCCTCGTGCCGACGATGATGCACCGGATCTGGTCGCTCCCTGCGGAGGTGCGGCTCGCCTACGACATCTCGTCATTGAAGCGCATCGTGCATATGGCGGCCGCGTGCCCGGTCTGGCTCAAGAGCGCGTGGATCGACTGGCTTGGGCCCGATCGCGTGTTTGAAGGCTATGCCGGCACTGAAACGCCCGGGACGACGATCAGCGGAGCGGAGTGGCTGAAGAAGCCGGGGTCGGTCGGTCGCGTCGCGCCGGACACGATCACTGTGCGGGGACCAGATGGTCTCGAATGCCAGCCCGGCGAAATTGGTGAAATCTTCTTCCCCCCCACTTCCGCTGACCGCTTCCACTACATCGGAAGCGCCCCGACCCTCGACGCAAGCGGGCGTGTGTCGCTCGGCGACATGGGTTACATAGACCCTGACGGATATCTCTATCTCGCGGATCGGCGCACGGACATGATCATCCGCGGCGGCGCGAACATCTATCCCGCCGAGATCGAGGCGGCCTTCGACGAGCATCCGGCGGTCGCCGGCGCGGCAGCGATCGGACTTCCCTGCGAGGAATTTGGGCATCGCGTGCACGTCATTTTGCAGGTCAGGGCCGGAAATGAGGTCCCGATCAAAAATGTCATAGCCTTCGCCGCTGACAGACTGGCCGCCTACAAGCGCCCGGAAACCTACGAGATTATCGACGGCCCGCTTCGCGACGACGCGGGGAAGATCCGGCGCTCCGCGCTGCGCGACGAGCGGATCGAATGGCTTCGGACCGGAAAGCCGTTTCAGCAGGCGATTGAAAGATGATCGCTTTAACGCACCCGCGCCATGCTGGCCGCTCATGATGCCGCATCTGTCTGGGCGTCCTAACGGGCGGTGAATTCGATCACTCCGAGGCGCCGTCCGAGAGGCGACATGGACCACGCAAACGCGTTGGCCGTACGCACTGCCGATGGGGGCGTTTGCCGCCTGATGGCGAGCGCGACTCTCTGACGCGAGTCAGAAGCTCGCACCGCCCGTCACCAAGAGCACTTGCCCGGAGACATAGTCGCTATCCGGGGAACATAAGAAATAGATGCTGCCGGCGGCCTCCTCGACGCTTCCGAGGCGACCGAGCGGGACAAGCGTTTGCAAAGAGTCCAGGATCGCGGGCGGCAGTCCCATCTTGATCTTCCGCCCTTCGATCTCGAATCTCGATTCGATCTCGGTATTCGGCTTGGTGAGACGCGTCTCGACCAGGCCGAACGCCACGCAGTTCACGCAGACCTTGAGCCGGCCCCACTCCTTGGAGAGCGTCTTGGTCATGCCGACGATGGCGGCCTTGGCCGAACTGTAGCTCACCTGCCCCGCATTGCCCTGAGTGCCCGCAACCGACGATACGTTGACGACCTTGCGAATGACCTCGCGACCTTCGGCCGCTTCCCGCTTGGCCATCACGCGCCAGTGCTCCGATGCGGCGCGAAGAATCCGGAACGGGGCGGTGACGTGAACGTCGATCATCTCCTGGAACTGGGCGTCGGTCTGATTCTGAATCATCCCGTCGTTGTTGTAGCCAGCGTTGTTGACGATGATGTCCAGCGCGCCGAAATTCGCCAGCGCTGCGCCGACGAAAACCTCTCCAAAGTCCGGCGCCGCGACGTTGCCCACGCAGGCGATCGCATCGCCTCCCAGAGCCTTGATCGCAGCGACGGTTTCCTCCGCCGGCGCGTCGTCGAGATCGTTCACCACGACGCGGGCGCCCTCCCGGGCCAGCCTGATCGCCACCGCCTGACCAATGCCGCGGCCCGACCCCGAGATAATCGCAACCTTTCCTTCAAGCCGTGCCATTATCTGGGGTCCTTCCAAATGGTCGGGGCGCGTCGCCGCCCGTCTTCCCCGGCCTTCACGCCGCGTTCCGGTAGAGCGTCACGACGCACGCGCCGCCAATGCCGAGATTATGTTGCAGGGCATGTCGGACATTCTCGACCTGCCTGTCCCCAGCCGTTCCGCGCAGCTGGTGGGTGAGTTCGTAGCACTGCGCGAGCCCGGTGGCGCCGAGCGGATGGCCTTTCGAAAGCAGTCCGCCAGACGGGTTGGTGACGTGATCGCCACCATAAGTGTTGCGACCGTCCCGGATGTAGGCCTCTGCGCCACCTTCCGCGCACAGCCCGAGGGCCTCGTAAGTGATGAGCTCGTTGGTCGCGAAGCAATCGTGCAGTTCGACCGCCTCGATGTCGTCGGGGCCGACGCCCGCCTGCTCATATACCTGGTGAGCGGCGGCCTTTGTCATATCGTACCCCACCACCGACATCATTGAGCGGCCGGTGAACGTGTCGGCATAGTCGGTGGTCATCGACTGCGCGACGATCTCGACCGAGGCGCTGAGGCCATACCTCGTCGCAAAGGTCGAGGAGACGAGGACAGCCGCAGCGGCTCCACAGGTCGGGGGACAAGCCATGAAGCGGGTGAGCGGCCCGTAAAGAGGCGTCGACGACATCACTTCATCGAGCGTGATTGGCGCGCGGAGCATGGCCAGCGGGTTGCGGGCGGCGTGTCGACGGGCCTTCACCGAGATCATACCGAAGACCTCGTCAGCGATCCCGTGGCGCGCCTGATAGTCCAGACCCGCGCCGCCGAACTGTTGCGCCACCAGGGGTACGGCGTCATCCCAGCCCTGGATTTCGATTTGTTTCGAGATGTGGAAATCCAGCGTTCTGCGGCGGTCGTTGAAGACCATGCCCAGAGCACCGGGCATCATCTGTTCAAACCCGACCACGAGGACGCAATCCGCCATGCCGCTTTCGATTGCCTGGCGACCGAGGAACAGCGCACTCGAGCCGGTGGAGCAGTTGTTGTTCACATTGAAGATCGGTATTCCGGTGCAGCCGATCCGGTAGAAGGATGACTGTCCTGCGGTCGAGTCCGCATAGACGTAGCCTGCATAGCCCTGTTGGACGCTGTCATATCCGAGGCCTGCGTCTTCCAACGCTTGCCGCATGGCCTTTTCGGCCATGACATCCCAATCTTCGCTCTGTCCGGGTTTGGCGAACGGGATCATCCCGACGCCGGCGACCATCGTCCTTACCATCGCTTAATCACACTCCATCGCCGCCGACCCCGGTGCAACTTGGGGGCCGGTGAGAACAGCGAGCTCCGCTTCCACATCGTCGACCTATTACCCTTATTAGAAAGCAATACATATTACTTTTTAATGCGGACGACAAGACTCGATGCGACGGACCGGCATAATGCGCGACGTTGCTGACCGAGGCGGAGGCCGCTGCCGAGGCGCTCGGCGAGGGCAAATGGGCGCTCCTGAAGAACCATGGCGTGTTCGTGGTCGGCAAGGATATCCGCCAGGCGCATCTGCGCGCGATCACGCTGGAACATCGCTGCCGCCTCGCATGGCAGGTCGAGGTGCTGGGCGGCGGCCAGCCGATCACCGATCCCGCCACCCTGCGCACGGCGCAGATGGCCGACGAGCTCGGCTTCCCGTTCCTGTGGGAAGCGATGGCCCGCCGCGAAATCCGCCTCGATCCGACGGTGCTGGGCAAGGCGGATGCGGGCTGAGCTTTTGGGTGAAGACCGAAGGTCTGGCCGCAACCCTTAGAGCAGGTGTTGCGCTAACGCATAAGCGGGGCCGCATGTAACGAATTCGGCTTCCGCGCGTTTGGCGAGGCGATGGATTCGACACAGGGGAAAGTCGCGGCGGCGCAGGTCAAGCTCGCCGACAGCGCCGGTCGGCTGACCGAAAGCGCGGAGCAGCAGACCGACAGCGCCGATCGGCGCACCGAGCTTGCAGCCGACCGCACCGTGCTCGCCGCCGAACGGACCTATGCCGCATGGGTGCGGACCGGGCTTGCCGCGCTCGCTTCCGGGATCGGCGCGCGGGCGCTGCTCGACAAGGTGGTCGCGCCATGGCTGATCGGGGCGACCGGATCGGTGCTGATCCTGTTCAGCGCGTTCTGCTTCGCCGCCGCGGTATGGCGACAGATGATCCGCATATCCCCGCCGCGGCCCGATACACGGCGCATCCCGGCATGGATGCTGGTGACGGTCAACGGCTTCCTCGTGCTGGTCAGCCTCGCCGCGCTCGTCGGGATCTGGCTCGGTTGACGGCGCATCAGGCGCTTTCCTTCGCGATCATCGGCGGCGCGATCCTGTGCTTCGCATCGGGGCGCTTTCGTTACGACGTGGTGTCGCTGACGGCGCTGCTGATCGGATTGGTGCTCGGCGTCGTTCCGGCGAAGCAGGCTTTCACCGGCTTCACCAGTGACGTGGTGATCGTCATCGCCTCCGCATTGGTGATCAGCACCGCGATCGCGCGATCGGGGGTGATCGAACTGCTGATCCGCCCGCTCACCGCGCATCTGCAACGACCGCGCAGCCAGGTCCCCGTGCTGGCGGGGGCGACGGCGCTGCTGTCGATGGTGACCAAGAACGTCGGCGCGCTCGCCATCCTGATGCCGGTCGCGCTGCGCATGGGGCGGGACAGGAATTCATCGCCGGCGGCGCTTCTGATGCCGATGTCCTTCCTCTCGCTGCTGGGCGGGCTGGTCACCTTGGTCGGCACCTCCACCAACATCATCGTATCGCAGGTGCGCGAGGAGATGCTGGGCAAGCCCTTCGCGATGTTCGATTTCGCGCCGGTCGGATTGGCGTTGACCGCCCTGGGGCTGCTCTTCGTCAGCTTCGGCTGGCGCCTGCTGCCGCGCGACCGGCAAGGGCGGGTCGATCTCGGCGAGATCATGTCGCGCGCGACCTACAGCACCGAGGCCCGGATCGCGGACGAACTGCCGGCGGGGATAGTCACCATCGCGGACCTCAAGCTGGGTGAGGACAAGGTCCAGGCGCGCGCGATGGTCCTGCCCGACGGCAGCCGTCGCAGGACGCTTGCCGACATGCAGCTCGTTCCCGCCGCCAGCCTGATCCTCGAAGGCGAGGATGGCGCGCTCGACCGGGTGTTCGCGCGCACGCCGCTCGATCCCGAACGCGACAGGAACGATGTCGAGAAGGAGAAGCCCGACGAGGAGATGCGCACGATCGAGGCGGTGGTCCAGCTCGACAGCCCCCTGATCGGCCAGACCGCCGAGCGCACCCGGATGGAAGACCGCTACGGCGTCCAGTTGCTCGGCGTCGGCCGCAACGGGGAGCGCATCGTCGATCGCCTGCGCGACATTCGCCTGCGCGGCGGGGACCTGCTGATCCTGCGCGCGGGCGAGAGCGCGCTTCCCGACATGATGGGGCTGCTCGGGCTGCTGCCGCTCGCCGAGCGCAGCGTGAAGATGGGCGAGCGGCGCGGGCGCTGGCTTCCAATGCTGATCCTCGCGGTGGCGATGGTCCTGGTGGCCACCGGCCGGATGCCGGTCGCGATCGCCTTCTTCGGCGCGGCGGTGATGATGGTGCTGATCGGCGCGCTGTCGATCCGCGAAGCCTATCAGTCGCTGGAGCCGGAGGTGCTGATACTGATCGGCGCGCTGACGCCGCTGAGCGAGGCGGTGCGCGAATCCGGCGGCACCGAGCTGATCGCGCACCTGCTGGTGGGGCAGCTCCATATCCTGCCGGCGGTCTGGGCGCTGGGCGCGATGATGCTGGTGGCGATGGCCTGCTCACCGTTCCTCCACAACGCGCCGACGGTGCTGGTGCTCGGGCCGATCGCGGTATCGGTGGCGGCGGGGCTCGGGCTGCACCCCGATGCCTTTCTGATGGCGGTGGCAGTCGGCGCCGGTTGCGATTTCCTCACGCCGATCGGCCATCAGTGCAATACGCTGGTGATGGCGCCGGGTGGCTATCGGTTCGGGGATTACTGGCGGCTCGGGCTGCCCTTGTCCGTGCTGGTGCTGGCGGTAGGAACCCCGCTGATCGCCGCCGTCTGGCCGATGTGATGGTTTGCTGATCCGGCGGCTGCCGTGCGATGCCGGTCCGACGGTTTCGAGAAAAGGACGCGCCGATGAGCCACTCCCTTCCGGTCGACCGCCGCTCGCTCGTCCTTGCGGCGCTCTCAACGGTGGTGGAATGGTATGATTTCACGCTGTTCCTCTATCTCGCGACGGTGCTGGCGCGCGTGTTCTTCCGTGGCGAGGATTCCCTGCTGATAACGCTGGCGGGTTTCGCGGTCGCCTATCTGCTGCGTCCGGTCGGCGCGCTGGTGTTCGGGCATTTCGGCGATCTGCACGGGCGGCGCGCAACCCTGCTCGCCTCGATGACGCTGATGACGGTCGCGATGGCGCTCACCGCGATCCTGCCGACCGCCGCGCAGGCCGGTCCCGTTGCCGGCATCCTGCTTCTGCTTTTACGTTGCGTGATGGGTTTCGCGGTGGGCGGCGAATATACCGGCGTCGTCGCCTATCTGCTGGAAGGCGCGGCACCGGATCGACGCGGCCTCGTGACGTCGCTTGCCGCCGCGACCAGCGAGATCGGCGGCTTGCTCGCGGTGGCGATGGCCGCGCTCACCGCGAGCCTGCTGCCCAGGCCCGCGCTAGACGACTGGGGCTGGCGCCTGCCCTTCGCGTTCGGGGCGGCGCTCGCCGGGACGATCCTCATCGCACGGGCGGCGATGCGGGAATCGCCTGCGTTCGAGATGCGCCGGGAGGCGGGCGCGCTGGTGCGCCGGCCGCTCGTCCATGCGTTGCGGCGACATCGCGCCGGCGTGCTGCGCGGCTTCGCGATCTCCGCGCTGGGATCGATCACTTATTATGTCGGCATCACCTATGTGCCGCTCTACCTCACCTCCATCGGCAGGCTGGACGAGGCGAAGGCGCTGCAACTGGCGACTGTCGCGGCGGTCGCGGTGGTCATCGTCACGCCGTTCTTCGGGCTGCTGGCGGACCGCTGGGGGCGCCGGCCGGTGCTGATCGGCCTCGCGCTGCTGTCCGCCGCCCTGCCCTATCCATTGTTCCGTTTCCTGGCGGGCGCGGCTGCGGGGACGACGCTGGCCGGCGCGGTATTGCTCGCGATGCTGGCCGGGGGGATCAGCGCGGTCGGTGCGGTGGCGACCGCCGAGCAGCTACCGGTCGAAGGGCGTTTGAGCGGCCTCGCGCTGGGCGCCACCATCGCGACCGCATTGTTCGGCGGGCTGACCCCATGGCTTGCGCAGGTGCTGACCCAGCGCACCGGCTCGCTCACCGCGCCGGGCGTGATGATCGCGCTGGTGGCGATCGCGGTGGTGCCGGTCCTGCTCGCCTTGCCGGAGACGCGGCCGGAGCGTGGCCAACGGCGTCAGCCCAATCCATCGCCGCGATCTTGAGATCCGGAAAATGACCCCGCGCGGAAAGGCGAGGGAGGCCCTTTCAAGCCATTTCGCCGAAGCGCGCTAGGCGTTCAGAACCTTGCGCAGCGAGGCCTCGATCTGGCCACCGCAATAGGCGTTGCCGTAATCCTGCCGGGCTTTGGCGGCGAGCTTGACCAGCGGTGGCAGGGCCGCAACTCGCCGCGTCAGCGCTGCCGTCCTGGGCGCGACCTGTTCCAGCATCGCTCCAATCGCGGGTAAACGGTCTGTCATGGTCGCCCACAAGATGGCCGTCACGATGTCCGCGATGCCCGGCGCCCCGCCGCCCAACAGGAATCCGGAGTCTTCTTTCAGGTCGTGGCGGCGGCCGGTTTCCTCCCAGAGCGACATCCATTTCTTCAAGCGGGGCACGAAATCTTGCCAGCTTTCCTCGTTCCACATCAAACGGCCCCCATCCAGGGTGATGTCGTCGATCACGTCGTTGGCATCGTTGACGATCTTCATGGTAAGCGCGCGCAGTGCCGGGGTGGCGGGCAGAAGGTCGAGCGTTTCGCCCAGATAGAGAATGATGGCCGGCATCTCCGCGATCGCGAAGGCCGCCTTCCTGTCGACGAGCACGGGCGGCCCCATGAAGGGTATCGGCATTTGCGTCACCGATCCTTCCATCAGGCTTGCGATGGCGGCGTCGCCGCATTCGGTCCATGTCCTCCCGGCATAAGCCATGACCGCACGCACGAACTGGCCACGAAATGGCACGGACCAGTAATAGAATTCATAGTCGGACATCGCGAGCTTCCCCGATGACGCGTTTGATATGTGACTACCGCTCTGTCGGGGAATGGGTTCCTCTGGCGAGTATCTGTTCCCGAATAATTCGTAGCATAAGGTCTGGGCTTGCCCTCACCGGTCCACCCTTCCACTACCCTTTCTGGCACCCGCACTTTCATCCGTGGGCTCTCCCATCTGAAAGTGCACAAGAACGAGGTCGTCGGGATAGTCGGCAGACGTCACCGGAAGTATGAAGGGCGGGTGAGCGCGCTTCGGGATAGCGTCGTCCGGGAACGGGCGTCCGGTTTGGCAGACGAGCTGCCGCATGTGACACTCGTCCTTGCCGGCCACGTGAGGCTGGTGGCCAACTCAATTCCCATCCGTGTCCGTACACGCAAGGCGCGCGCATTGGCCGCTTTGGTCGCATACCATCCAAATGGGGCGTCGCGTCAGCGGCTGATCGGTTTGCTTTGGCCGGATCGCGCGGAGGATCAGGCACGCGCGAGCCTTCGGCAGGCGATCTATGAGCTTCGCGGTCATCTCGGCAGCGAGGCGTTCGCCCTTTCTGACGACCGGATAGCCCTCGCACCCGGAAGCCTGACCAGCGATATCTCGGAAGCCGAGGCTGCGGCGGATCGCGGCGATCACGGCGGCCTGTACGAGGCCCTGGGCGGGATGGACACGCTCGTGCTGGGCGGTCTTGACGGTATTTCCGATGAGCTTGACGACTGGCTTCGAACGGAGCGGCCGAACCTCGCCGCGCGCATCGCCGGTCTCGGCAGGGCGGCTGCCGAAAGAATCTTCCCGTCGGACGCCGGCATGGCCCGCGCGCTGTGCGATCACGCGCTTCGCTTCGATCCGTTTGACGAGCGCTCGCTCCGCCTTGCGCTGCAAATCGATGCCGCGCTGGGCGATCAGGCGCAATTGCATCGCCGCTATCTGGCATTCGAGCAGCGGCTGGGATGCGAGATCCAGGCGGCACCCGCCGCCGAGACGAGGCGCCTTTTCGAAAGGCTGCGATCACCTTCCGGCGGCGGGGATCGACTAATCGAGGTGCCGGGCGGACACGCGCCGCACGCCGCGACCATGCAGCCCCACCCACGGCCGGAGCCGGCGACACGGCGGCTGCGCATCGGCTGGCCGGTACTGGCTGCCGGTTTCGGCCTGATCCTGCTGCTCGCGGGTGCTTACGCCGTCTTCCTTCACCAACGCGTGCGCCCGACGTCCATTCCAACCGTTGCGGTCGTGCCGTTCACGACGCTCTCGGGCAGCAATCAATATATCGCCACCGGCATTGCCGACGAGGTTCAGGACCGGCTTGCGCACCAACCCGGCGTGCAGGTGCTCGGCCGGTTCACGGCGCACCAGTTCCGTGCCGGAAGCGATTTGCTGGCCGATGCGCGGCGCGTGAACGCCACCTACGTGCTCGACGGCACCGTGCAGGCGGACGGGCCTCGCCTGCGCGTGATCGTGGGGCTGACGCGGGTGTCGGACGGCGTGCTGGTCTGGTCGAATCGCTTCGATCAGGGGACCGACGATCTCTTCAAGGTGCAGAGCAGCATCGCGGCGGCGGTCGCGGCGCGCTTCGGCGGCGGCGCGCGCAGGCCGGCCGCGCACGGAGTGTCCCCGCTTCCGGCGGTCTATGACCATTATCTTGCCGCGCGCGTCCTCATGCGCGATCGCCGCGCGGTATCGCTCGCCGCCGCGGACCGCGCGTTGCGGCAGGTGATCGCCGCCCAGCCCGACTATGCGCCTGCCCATGCGCTGCTTGCCGAAGTGCTGTTGCTGGAAGCGGAACATCCGGTTTCCTATGGTACGCTGCCCTTCGCCAGCACGCGGCGCGAAGCGCGGGAGGAAGCGGAGCTTGCCGCCCGGCTCGATCCCCAGCTCGGCGAGGCGCAGGCCGCGCTCGGGCTGCTCACCTACAGCAATGCCGCGTCGCTGCCTTTCTATCGGCGCGCCGTGGAGCTCGATCCGCAGCGCGCGGATTTCCACCGCTGGTTCGGCCAGTCGCTGATGGCGACCGGGCATATCGAGGAGGCTTTGGACGAGTTTCGCCGCGCGGTCGCGATCGATCCCCTCTGGGGGCTGAGTTACGAGCATCTGATCGTGGCGCTCGATCGCGCCAACCGCGGCGCGGAGGTGGCGCCGCTCGTGCGCCGCTTCCTCGCGCTGTCGAACGACGAGCGCGCGCGGGTCCAACTGCTGTTCACCGATGCGACGGTGGGCAATCGCCTCGCCGATTCATTGCGCTACGCCCAACGCTTTGTCGAACTCGCGCCAGGAGATCGGCAAGCGAAATTCCGGTACGCGTCCGAGCTCGCCGCGCTTGGTGCGATCGACGTCGCGAGCAAGGTGATCGACCGCAATGACTGGATCGGGCGCGCCGTACTGGCGAACAGATCGCAGGATCTCGTCAGCGGCATTCGCGCCCACGCCGATTCTTTCTGGGACGTGGGCTCAGGGTTCTGGGGGGTGGACGACTATTTAGTGGCGCATGGCCAGGGGCCGGTGCTGCTGGAAGTCTTCGATCGCCGCTTCGATGGCGTTGGCCATTTCCGGCCAGGCGAACTGCTCGATCCATTCGAAACGGCCGCTCTGGTGGTGGCGATGCGGCAAGCGGGCCGACTGGCGCAGGCGGATGAATTGCGCGCGCGGCTCGCCCGGCAGGTCCGCGTCGAGAACGCGACCCGCCTCAAGCCCGAAATCATCCTGCTCGACCGGACGGTGCTGAACGCGCTCGATGGCGATCGGGCGGGCGCGTTCAACGGCCTCGAAACGCTCAGTCGCATCGCGCCGCAGATGCTGCTTGGCACCCCGTGGCGCCCGCTCGCGGAGATCGCGGCTTTCCACACGCTCGCCGGCGATCCGCGGCTGACGGCAATAGATGAGCGCCTTCGCGCGGCGCTGAATCGCGAGCGGCGCAAGCTCGGCTGGGCGCCGCTTCGGTAAACATGTGATGTCCGGGACGATTTGACCCGGCGTTGACGCTGCGTTGACGCGACGGACGGGCGATCAGGCGATGATGGCGCCTCGTTTGAACATCCGCGAGGCATCATGCGCCCCCCACGCCCGACCCGGACCTGCTCCGCGTTCCCGCTCTTGCTGTTCGGCATGGCGCTGGCGCAGCCGGCGGCCGGGCAACGCACCGACGACAATGCCGTGCGCAGCGCCGAAGATGCTTTCGGCACCACTGTCGGCAATGAGAATATCGGCCTCTACACCGCATATGACGTTCGCGGTTTCAGCGCGATCGATGCGGGCAACGCGCGGATCGACGGCCTTTATTTCGATCAGCAGATCGACCCCGTCAGCCATCTCGTCAGCAAGACGAGTGTTCGCGTCGGCATTTCGGCGCAGGGCTATCCGTTGCCGGCTCCGACAGGAATCGTCGATTATTCGCTCGTCCGGGCCGGGACGAAGCCGATCAGGAGCTTGCTCATCAGCGTTGGGCCATTCGGGGGCGCCGATCTGGAGGCAGACCTGCAACTGCCGGTGCTTGCCGATCAGCTGAGCCTCGTTGCGGGAGGAACGCTGACCCGTACCGATGATGGTTACGGCGCTCGCGGAGGGTACGCGAACGCAGCGATCATGCCACGCTGGTCCCCGGCCTCCAATGTCGAACTGATCGCTTTCGCGAGCGGTAGCTGGGCGTGGGGCGAAGCCGCGCAGCCGGCGATCTTCGTGAACGGTCCTCACCTGCCGCCACCGGTGGAGCGGGATCGCTTCTACGGCCAGGATTGGGCGCGCAATCGAAACGCCGGCGCGAATTTCGGTGTGCTGGGCAGGATCGATATCGGTCGTATCGTCGCCCGCGTCGGCGTCTTCCGATCGAGCTTCGTCCAGTCCCGCAATTTCTCGGATCTCTTCCTCAATGTCGATCCCGACGGAAAGGGCGATCATCTGATGATCGTCGATCAGGGCTCCCGCTTCGCCTCGGTTTCGGGCGAAATGCGTGTGAGCTATAATTTCGGCAACGCCACCACGCCGCAGATACTCCACTTCGTGCTGCGCGCGCGCGACCAGCGGCGGCGCTACGGCGGCTCCGACCTGATCGATCTTGGCACCGCGATGGTTGGCGTGCCTGATCCCCAGCCGGAACCCGTTCTGGCGTTCGGCCCACGCACGCGTGATCGCGTGCAGCAGGAAACGGCCGCGATCGCCTATGAAGGCAAGCTATTCGGGCGGCTGGAGCTTAGCGCCGGATTGCAGAAAGTTCGCTACAGGAAGGATACGATCTCGCCCGACGCGTCCGCGCCGATCGAGAGCCGCTCCGCCCCGTGGCTGGTGAACCTGGCGGCTGCTTTGCGGGCCACCCGGCGGCTCGCCGTCTATTCAAGCTTCACGCGAGGGCTCGAGGAGGGCGGCGTCGCACCGGCGAATGCGGCCAACAAGGACGCGGCGTCACCCGCGCTCAGGACGCGTCAGGTTGACGCCGGGATACGCTATGCATTCAGCGACTCCTTCCGCTTCGTCATCGGTGTGTTCGATGTGCGCAAACCCTACTTCAACGTCGACCGGAACGGCGTGTACCGGCAACTCGGCGATGTGACGCAAAGCGGTGTTGAAACCTCTCTGACGGGTACGCCTTTCAAGGGCCTGCACCTCGTCGCCGGAAGCCTTTTCCTGAAACCGCGAGTCACGGGAGAAGAGGTGGAGGCCGGCCTGATCGGTCGCAAGCCAATCGGGCAAACCGGGCGGCTCACCATCGTCAGCGCGGATTATGAGCTCGCTTGGCTCCCCGGGATTTCGCTCGACGCAACCGTAACCAGTGTTGCCTCCCGCATGGCGAGCGCGGACAACAGATTATCGATTCCGGCCCGTTCGCTTCTAGACCTCGCTGGACGATACCGTTTCTCGGTCGGACGCGCATCCGCGACCTTAATCTTGCGAGCCGGCAACGTTTTTGACACGTTCGGTTGGCGAACGAACTCTTCGGCCGTTTTTGTGCCCACTACCCAGCGAAGGGCGAGCCTGACGTTGGTCAGTGATTTCTAGTCGTTATGATTGCGGGTCAGTAAAAACCCCCGTGGCCTGCTCAGTTAGTGCGCTTTTGCGAAATCGTCGCGCGTCGTTACGTTGACGGAAGCCGCATCCGAACGAGCAGGCCGCCCATTGGGCTGACGTCGAAATTCAGGCTACCGCCGTACAAACCGGCCAGCTCGGCGGCGATCGAAAGCCCGAAGCCGTGCCCATCGCTTCGCTCATCCAGCCGGGTGCCGGGCAAGGTAACGCGGGACCATTCGTCTGGTGGTATGCCCGGGCCGTCGTCCGCGATCTCCAGCCGGACCTGCCGGACCTCCGCGGTGTCACGACGCGCAGTGACGATGACACGGCGTTGGGCGTGTCGCGCGGCATTGTCGAGCAGGTTGCCGATCAGTTCGTCCAGATCGCGGGGATCGACCTGGACCGCGATGTCGCCGGCGACGTCGGTTTCGATCGACAGCCCCTTCGTCCCGTGGATGCGGCCGACCGCGACCGCCAGATCGGCGACGGCTGGAGCCAGAGGGGTCGAGGTGCGGCGATTGACCGCTTCCACGCGGGCGCGGGCGAGATGGTGGCGGATCGTGGCGTCGATGCGCGCCACCTGCGCCGCGCGCGCCGGCTCGTCCCGCACGTCGAGCGCCAGGGTGGCAACGGGCGTCTTGAGGGCGTGGGCGAGATTGGCCGCCGATTGCCGCGCCGCCGCCAACGCCGCGGCATTGTCGCGCGCGAGCGCGTTGAGCTCCATCGCCAGCGGCTGCAATTCGGTCGGCTGGTCCTCGTCGATCCGCGATCGCGCGCCGCTGCGGATGGCGGCGACCTGATCGCGCATGAGCCGCAGCGGACGCAGGCCCAGCCGTAGCTGGAGGAGCGTCGCGAGGCCGAGCAGCGCGGCAAGCACGGCCAACGCGCCGAGCAGCGGCGCGATTGCCTCGCGGATCGGCTGGCGCACCACGTCACGCGGCGCGGCGGCGGTCAGCACCACGGGGCCGCGCCGCGTCGCGATCGTCAACTGGCGCGCATGGACCCGGACCCCGTCCTCGCTTCCCCCATCGAGCGGGTGCAGCCGGTTCGCGCCGCCGGGCGGAGGTGGAGGAGCCGGGGGACCGTCATCTAGGACCGGGAAATCGGCGGAGCCGACGGTCTGGCCGGGCGCAGCGATGCGCCAGCGCCAGCCCGGACCATTGTCGAACGCGCCCAGCCGCTGCTCAAGCCGCGTCCGGTCGATGCGGCCATCGGCGTCGACCGCGCTGGCGAGAAGCGCCACCTCGGCGTCCAGCCGCCGGTCGAGCCCCTGCATGACGAACCGTTCGAGCACGCCGGTGAGCGCCCAGCCTGCCAGCACCAGCGCCACCACGGTAGCCACGGCCGACAGCGCCAGCATGCGCGCGTGCAGGGAGCGGGGCAGCAGGCGCATCGCCTAGATCGCTTCCGCGCAATGGAGGCGGTAGCCGCGCCCGCGCACGGTCTCGATCAGCTGCGCGCCGATCTTCTTGCGCAGCCGGCCGACGATGACTTCCAGACTGTTCGAATCGACATCGGCGTCACCCTCATAGACGTGCTCGAGCAGCTCCAGCCGCTCGATCACCGCCTCCTTGCGCAACATGAGCTGCGACAGCACGCGCCATTCGAAGGCGGTGAGGCGGAGCGGCAGCCCCTCCAGCTCGAACTGCCCGGTCTGCGTATCGAACGTCAGCGGCCCGCATTCGAGGCGCGGCTGGCCGTGGCCGGCGGCCCGGCGCACGAGCGCGCGCAGCCGCATCACCAGTTCCTCGATGCGGAACGGCTTGACGAGGAAATCGTCCGCCCCGGCCTTGAAGCCCGCCACCTTGTCCGACCAGCCGTCGCGCGCGGTGAGGATCAGGACGGGAAGGTCACGCTTCGCGTCGCGCCACGCGCGCAGGACGGATATCCCGTCGCGCCCCGGCAGGCCCAGGTCGAGCACCGCCGCGTCATAGGCTTCGGTCTCGCCGAGATGGGCCGCGTCGATACCGTTTCCGACCAGATCGACTGCGAAGCTCTCGCCGCGCAGCGCCCGCGCGATGGTCGGCCCGAGATCGGCGTCGTCTTCCACGAGCAGGATACGCATCGTTCATTCCTATGCCGCCGACCTAAACCGAAACTGAACCGGCGGGTTCAGCGGGCGTGGGGCGCGACTCGACTATTCCCCGGACCATCGAACGTAGCGAGGAGTAGATCATGAACAATCGATGGGTTCCCCAGATCAGCCCGGGCGCGAAGCTCGGTCTGGGCGCCGCCGCGCTGCTCGTGCTGGGCGCGGCCGGCGGCGCGGGCGCGATGTCGCTCACCCGGCCGACGGTGGAGATGGCGCCGACCGTCCCCACCCCGGTGTCGCGGCTGGCCGATGCGAGCGGCGTCGTGACGGTGCGCGGCCGCGTCGCGGAAGTCTATGGCGACCGCTTCACGGTGCAGGACGCGACCGGCAGGGCGCTGGTCGATGCCGGTCGCGGCGGCGACGCCACGGTCCGGGCCGGCAGCCCGATCATGGTGCAGGGCCGGTTCGACAATGGCCAGCTTCACGCGCGCTATCTCGTGGATGCCGGCGGCACGGTTCAGGAGGTCGGTGCGCCACCCCCGCCGCCGCCCGGACCGCCGCCGCCTCCTCCACCCCCGCCGCCGGGTGGACCGGGCGCGGTTCCCCCGCCGCCTCCACCGCCACCGCCGGGGGCCGGAATGCCGGCCGGAGCGGGCGAGATCGCGCCGCCGCCGCCTCCGGCCGGTGCCCCGCCGCGCGGGAACCTTCAGCCCCCGCCGCCGCCCGCCGGTCAGGCGCCAGCGCCAGCGCCCGCGACGAACGGCTAGGCTGGACGAGGGAGGTCGCCGCGGCGGCCTCCCGACGCGCTTCCGGGGCGGGGGAAACTTCCTCCCCGGCCGGGGTTAAACGCGCGATTGCGCTGGAGAGCTTATGGTGATGACGGCGTTACCGGCGGCAGCCCGGCCGATCCCCGCACGCGATCGGGACCGCACGCGCGCCCGGCGCGCGCTTCAGTCGCTGAATTTCTTCATGGCCGACATGCAGGCCGGGATCGGCCCTTTCCTTGGCGTCTTCCTGCAGCAGCGCGGCTGGACGACGGGGCCGATCGGCACGGTGATGACCGCGGGCGGCATCGCCGGCATGTTGATGACGGTCCCGGCGGGCGCGTTCATCGACCATACCAGCCGGAAGCGCTGGGTGGTCGTCATCACCGGCACCTGCACGGTGCTGGCGTCCTTCCTCATCCTGTGGTCGCAGTCATGGGCGGTGGTGACGGCGAGCCAGATCGCGACCGCCATCGCCGGCGCGGCGATCGGCCCCGCCGTCACCGGCATCACGCTCGGCATCTTCCGCCAGCGCGGCTTCAACGCGCAGAACGGGCGCAACCAGGCGTGCAACCATGCCGGCAACATGGTGGGGGCGGGGCTTGCTGGCTGGCTCGGCTGGAAGCTCGGCATCCCCGCGATCTTCTGGCTGGCCGCCGGCTTCGGCGTCGTGGCGATCGCGTCGGTGCTGTCCATCCCGGAGCGCGCGATCGACCATCAGGCGGCGCGGGGGCTGGAGCACGGCCGGGAAAGCGGCGAGGACGGCAAGGCGGAGGGCTTCAAGGCGCTCGCCCGCAACAAGCCGATGCTGATCCTGGCGGCGGCGCTCGCCTGCTTCCATCTCGGCAACGGCGCGATGCTGCCGCTCTACGGGCTGGCGGTCGTCGGCGCGGGCAAGGGCGACGCGGCGATGTTCACCGCCACCACCGTGGTGGTGGCGCAGGCCGTGATGATCCTCGCGAGCCTCGCCGCTATGAGGGTCGCGGCGCGGCGCGGCTATTGGCTGGTGCTCCTGATCTCCTTCGCCGCGCTCCCGGTGCGCGGCTTTCTCGCCGGCACGTTCATCGAGCATTGGGGCGTGTGGCCGGTGCAGGCACTGGACGGGATCGGCGCGGGGCTTCAGAGCGTGGCTGTGCCGGGGCTGGTCGCCTGCCTGCTGGACGGCACGGGCCGGATCAACGTCGGACAGGGGGCGGTGATGACCGTGCAGGGAATCGGCGCCAGCCTGTCGCCCGCGATCGGCGGCTGGCTCGCGCAGGAACTGGGCTATCCGGCGGCCTTCTATATCCTCGGCGGCTTCGCTATCGCCAGCGTGGCCCTGTGGGTGGGATTCGCGGGCACGTTGCGCCCCGCCTGCGCGGCGACGCCGGGCGACGCCATGGACGATAAGGGGAAAACGGCCGATGACCGACGCCTTGGTCCGGGTTGATATCGGCGGCCCGCGTTCCGGCGGGAAGGGTCGCGGCCGGTGAGCGTCGCCGTCGGCGCCACCTGGGCGATCGCGGCGCTGTCGACGGCCGGGGTGATCGGCCGGCCGATGCGGTGGCCGGAGTGGATCTGGGCGGTCGCGGGCGCGGGGTTGCTGATCGGCCTCGGCCTGATGCCGATCCACGTCGCGGGCACGGCGATCGCCAAGGGGCTGGACGTCTATCTCTTCCTCATCGGCATGATGCTGCTGAGCGAAACCGCGCGCGAGCATGGCGTGTTCGACTGGGTCGCGGCGACGGCGGTGAACAGCGCCCGCCGATCCACCGGGCGCTTGTTCCTGCTCGTCTATATGACCGGCATCGTCGTCACGACGTTCATGTCCAACGACGCGACCGCGGTGGTGCTGACGCCCGCGGTTTTCGCCGCCGCCCGCAAGGCGAAGGCCGAGCCGCTGCCGCTGCTACTCGCCTGCGCGATGATCGCCAACGCGGCGAGCTTCGTCCTGCCGATCTCGAATCCGGCGAACCTCGTGCTCTACGATGGCCGGATGCCGCCGCTCGGCCAGTGGCTCGGCTCGTTCGCGCTGCCGTCGGTGGCCTCGATCGTAGTGACCTTCATCATGCTCCGGCTGGTCGAGCGTCGCCAGATCGCCGGAGAATGCGCGTGCGAGGTGGTGCGCGACCGGCTGTCGGCCGGCGGAAAGCTCGCCCTGGCGGGCATCCTGCTCACCGCTGTTGCGTTGCTCCTCGCATCCGGCTTCGACATGCAGCTCGGCCTGCCGACCGCCGCCGCCGGCATCGCGACGGGGTTGGGCGTAAGCCTGCTGCGTCGGCAGTCTCCCGTCCCGCTTGTCCGCGGCATATCCTGGGGCGTGCTGCCGCTCGTCGCGGGCCTGTTCGTCCTGGTCGAGGCGCTCGATCGCACCGGCGTGATCGCGATCGTCTCGAACCGGCTGCGCGAGATGGCGCGCGATCCCGTTCAGGCCGCCGCGATCGCGGGCACGATCCTCGCCTTCGTCTCCAACCTGATGAACAACCTCCCGGCCGGCCTGATCGCCAGCACCGCGGTCGCGCAGGCGCATCCGCCGCGTATCGTCACCGATTGCCTGCTGATCGGGGTCGACCTCGGCCCCAACCTGTCGGTCACCGGGTCGCTCGCGACGATATTGTGGCTACAGGCCATCCGCCGCGAGGGCGAGGATGTCGGCTTCTGGCGCTTCCTGAAGGTGGGCGTCGTCGTGATGCCGACCGCGCTCGCCGCCGCGATCGGTGCGCGACTTCTTATGGGATGAGGAAAATCCCGGCCATCGGCGGAAAGACGGGCCGGCATCGCGCCGGCCCGAGTCCCTCTATCGCGGGGTGACGGTGGTGGTGGTCTTTTCGGTGACCGTCGCCGGATGCGTCGTCGCGCGATGGACGGTGCGGACGACGCGCTTCTTCCTGACCGGCGCGGACGCGGCGGTGGTGGTGTGCGTCGTCTCGGTCGTCACCGTGGTGGCCGGTGGCGGCGTGGTCGCCGCCGCGCGCGCGGCCGCTGCATCGGCGGCGGCGGAGGCGGCGGCCTGCTCGGCATTCGTCGCGCGGGCATTCGCCGCGTCGGCCTGCTGCTGCGCGGCGACCGCCTGATCCTGCGCGGCCGAGACCTGCGCCTGCGCGGCCATCGCGGTGTCCGCCTGCTTCGCGGCGGCGGCCTCGCGGCGATCCCTTTCGGCTACACCTACCGCCGTATCGGCGAGGTGCGACGCGCGATGCGCCGCCTCGATCGCTTCATCCTTGCGGCCGGCGCGCAACTCGTCCTGCGCGGACCGCAGCGCTGCCATCGCATCCGCCGTCATTCTCGGCACATCGCCGCCCGCGCCCATCGCATTGAGCGCGTCGATCTTGCCTTGCGCCTCGGCGACCGCCACCTTCGCGCGATCGCCCTTGCTCTCGGCCGCGACCGGCGCCGCCGCCATCAGCGACAACGCCGTCAGCGCGGCGGCGTGGATCACAAACTTCCGCATGATCTACTCCTCCAACGCCCCCCGGGCGGCAAGGCAACGAACGCCATGTCCGGCTTGTTCCTGCGCCTCAGTCCCGCGTCCGTTCGTCCGGCGCGATCAGGCCGCGCAGCGTGTCGATCCGGTCCGCCTCGCGCGCCGGCTTGTCGGCGCGGATGCGGTTGATCCGGGGGAAGCGCATCGCGAGGCCGGACTTGTGCCGACGGCTCTCGTGGATCGAATCGAACGCGATCTCCAGCACCAGCGCGCGATCCGTCTCCCGCACCGGACCGAAGCGGTTGACGGTATGCGTGCGGACATAATGGTCGAGCCATTTCAGCTCGGCATCGGTGAAGCCCGAATAGGATTTGCCCACCGGCAGCAGTTCCGCCCCCGCTTCGGGATCGCCGTTCCAGCAGCCGAAGGTGTAATCGGAATAATAGGACGAGCGCCGCCCGTTGCCGCGCTGCGCATACATCAGCACGCAATCGACCAGCAAAGGATCGCGCTTCCATTTGTACCACAGCCCCATCGGGCGCCCGGCGACATAGGGGCTGTCGCGGCGCTTGAGCATCAGCCCCTCGATCGCCTGGTCGCGCGCGCCGTCGCGGATCGCCGCCAGCGCGTCCAGCGAGGTGGCGGGGACGATCGCGCTCAGATCGAACCGCGCCGGATCGAGGCCGGCCGCGAACTCTTCCAGCCGGGCGCGCCGCGCGTTCCACGGCAGCGGGCGCAAATCCTCCCCACCAACCAGCAACAGGTCGAACAGGCGGACGAAGGCGGTATATTCCTCCAGCATCCGTCGCGAGACGGCCTTGCGGTTGAGCCGTTGCTGCAAGGCATTGAAGCTGGCCGCCCCGCCCTGCTCACCGCCCTGATAGACGCCGCGCACCAGCAATTCGCCGTCGAGCACCACCGGCGCGCGCAACACGTCGAGCAGTTCCGGGAAGCTCCGCGAGATATCGTCGCCGGAGCGCGAATAGATGCGCGTCTCCTCGCCGTGGACGATCTGCACGCGGATACCGTCCCACTTCCACTCCACCGCATAATGATCGAGGTCCGGGATCGTCTCGCCGAGCGGCTGGGCGAGCATGAACGGACGGAACAACGGAGCGCCGGCCGCGACCGGCGGCGGTCCGCTGCCGGTCGCCCAGTCGAACAGCGCGGCATAGGGCGGGCTTTGGCCGTGCCAATATTCCTCGACATCGGCGACCGGCACGTCGAACGCCTGCGCGAAGGCGATCTTCGCCAGCCGCGCCGACACGCCGTTGCGCATCGCGCCGGTCGCCATCTTCAGCAACGCATAACGGCCGTTCGCGTCCAGCCGGTCGAGCAACGCGGGCAGATCGCGTCGCACCGTGCCGCGCGTCATCGCGGAGAGCAATTCCACCGCTTGGCTGACGGTCGGCGGCGGCGCGGAGACCTCCGGTTCCGGCCATAGCAGGCTCACGGTTTCGGCGGTGTCGCCGACGTAATCGCGCGACAGGGCGAACAGCACCGGGTCCACCCGCTCCGCAATCAACTGCCGCACGATCGCGGACTTGACCGCCGGGAAATCGAGCGCATTGGTCAACGCCGCCAACGCCCAGCCGCGATCCGGATCGGGCGTATGCCGGAGGTAGGCCGCGATCAGCGCCAGCTTGCCGTTGCGCGAGCGGGTGTAGGTGAGCGCGTCGAGCAGTTCGGCGAACGCCTCCACCTCAATCGTCCTCGTCGTAGAGGCCGACCACCGAAAGCGCGCGCGCCGGGCGCTGGTGAAGCTCGCACCAGCGCAGCAGCCCGTCCTCGCGGCCGTGGGTGATCCATGTCTCCGCCGGGTCCACCTCGGCGATCGTCCGCGTCAGCTCGTTCCAGTCGGCGTGGTCGGAAATCACCAGCGGCAGCTCGACGTTGCGCTGGCGCGCGCGCTGCCGCACGCGCATCCACCCCGACGCCATCGCCGTCACCGGATCGGGCAGCCGCCGCGCCCAGCGATCGTTGAGCGCGCCCGGCGGGCACAGCACGATACTCCCCCTGAGCGCCTCCTTCGTCGTCTCCATCACCAGGCCCAGCGAGCCGAGCGGCACGCCGTGCTCCTCGTAGAGGCGGCACATCTGCGCCAATGCGCCGTGGAGCCAGATCGTCTCGTCATGGCCCGCGCGCCGCAGCTCCGCGATGACGCGCTGCGCCTTGCCGAGCGCATAGGCGCCGACGAGGATGCAGCGATCCGGGTGCAGCGCCCGCGCGTGGAGCAGCCGCGCGATCTCCTCCTCGATCGGCGGGTGGACGAACACCGGCAGTCCGAAGGTCGCCTCGGTGACGAGCACATCGCACGGCACGGGTGCGAAGGGCGCGCAGGTCGGATCGGGGCGGCGCTTGTAATCGCCGGTGACGACGATGCGCTCCCCGGCATGTTGCAGCAATATCTGCGCCGATCCGAGCACATGACCCGCCGGTGCGAAGGTCGCGGTGACGCCGCCCGCCAGCTCCACCGTCGCGCCATAGGGCACCGGCACGGATTCGCCCGCCTCGCCGTAGCGCAGCGCCATGATCGCCAGCGTCTCCGCCGTCGCGAACACCCGGCCGTGCCCGCCCCGCGCGTGATCGCCATGCCCGTGCGTGACGAGCGCGCGCTCGACCGGCGCGCCGGGATCGATCCAGCAATCGGCCGGCGCCACATACAGCCCCGCATCGCCCGGCCGTACCCACGAGAAATCGCGCAAGCATCTCTCCGTCCTCGCCCTTGATGCGCAACCGACGGTGGTGCGGCCCGGTTCCGGCGACCTTACGCCGTGATAGATCACACAAACGTCATCCACCGTGCGGAAGAGGTGGAAAGGCCGATGCCGCTGCTGGTAAGGGCAAGCGATCGGAGGCTTCGCCGCCGCCGGATCAAGACCCGGATCTTCACGAACGATGAGGTGCCCAGCGAGACCTGCCAGCCACTCGTCTTTTCTTCCTCGCGCCCTCCCGTTCGCCCCTAGCCAACCCCATCTATGCGGATGCCAGCCCGGCCTCCGCGCCAGCCCGATACGGATAAAGATGTGAATTCACGCCGCTTTCCCCTTCCGCGCTGGATCAAGGACGACGAGGCCCGACGCCGGCTCGGCCGCTGGCTGATGGGGCTGCTGATGCTGGCGGTGGTGGCGGTCGCCGTGGGGGCGCTGCGCCACATCCTCAACGATACGAGCTGGGACGACATCCGCGCGGCGGTGCGGCGAATCGGGCCGGCGCGGCTGCTGCTGTCGCTGGGGATCACCGCGATCAGCTATTTCGTGCTGACGGGATATGACGTGATCGCGCAGCGCATCATCGGGCGGCGGACGCGATATCCGGTCGCCGCGCTCGCCTCGTTCACCAGCTATATCTTCAGCCACAATTTCGGCTTCGCGGTGCTGACCGGCGGAACGGCGCGCTGGCGCGTCTATCGCCATGCCGGGCTGACGCTGGGCGAGGTGGCGCAGATCATGGTGCTGGCCGGCGTGACCTTCTGGTGCGGCGTGTTCCTGCTGCTCGGCATCGGGCTGGTGCTGCGTCCCGGCGCGCTGACGATCGGCACGCTGGAGATCAGCGCCGCGACCCGCGTGACGACCGGGCTGATGCTGCTCGCCGCCATCGCCGTGACGCTGTTCGTGCTCCACCGCGCCGCCGGCCGCTCGCTGAAGCTGTTCGGCTGGACATTGGTGCTGCCGACCGTCTCGCTGGCGCTCGGTCAGCTCGCGCTGGCGGCGATCGATATCGCGCTCGCCACCGCCGCGCTGTTCGTGCTGGTGCCCGATCTGTCGCTGGCGGCCTTCCCGGAACTGATCCTGGGCTATGTGGTGGCGTTCGTGTCCGGGCTGCTCGCCCATGCGCCGGGCGGCGTCGGCGTGTTCGAGGCGGTCATGCTGGTCGCATTGCCGCGCATCGACCGGGCGACGCTGTTCGCCGCCCTGCTGGTCTATCGCTGCGTCTATTATCTCGTGCCGCTGGCGGTGGGGCTGGTGCTGTTCCTGCTGCACGAGACCGGCTGGCTACGGCCGCATACCGGGCCACGCGAGCAGGAGGGGCTGCTGCCGGCGGCTCCTCCGGCCGCCTAACGGCCTGCGAACGGCTTCAGCAGTTCCTCCGCGGTGAAATAGCGCCCGGCCTTCATCACGCCGCGCACCTTCATCAGATCGCGCACGTCGGCGTCGGGCCGCCCCTCGACCAGCACGAGGTCGGCGAGCTTGCCCGGCTCGATGCTGCCGAGATCGGCCTCCACGCCCTGCGCCCGCGCCGGCACGATCGTCGCCGCGCGCAACGCCTCGAACGGGCCGAGGCCGAATTTCTGCAAGGTGTAGAGGTTCTGGAAGGTGCTGATCGTGAAGCTGTCGAGCGGCGCGTCGGAGCCGATCATCACCTTGCCCCCACCCCGGATCACGCGGATCAGGTCCTGCGCGGTGAGGCGCGACTGCTCCTCGTTCGGGGTGAGGAAGAAATCGCACGGCCCGGTCTTTGCCGCGCAGCCCATGAACTCCTTGAGCGAGGCCTGCTCCCATGCCGGATAGAGCGCCGCGATGCGCGGATCGTCCGGCAGGCCGGGCAGCTCCAGCAGCTCCTGCCGCCCGGCGAAATTGGTCGTCGTCAGCTCGACCCCCGATTTCTCCAGCGCCTGGAACACGTCGTCATAGACGTTGCCGCGAAACAGGTGCGGGAAACCGTAGCTCCAGCGCGTCGGGCCGACGAAATGCTCCTCCCCGTCCACGCCATGCGCGATGCCGGGATAAGCGAAATGCGACGTGACCGAGACGCCCATCCGCCGATGCGCCTCCACTGCCACCTCGGCCTGCCAGTCCGAGCGGAAGCGCATATAGGTCTTGATCACGTCATAGCCGAGCGCCTCCGCGCGCGACAATTCGAGCCGGAGCTGCGCCTCGTCCTCGATCGGGCGCGAGAAGGACCACATCGGGCGCGAGCCTTCGAACATCTCGCCGGTCATGAAATGGCGCGGGCCGATCCGCGCCCCGGCGGCGAGCGATTCCCTGTCCTCCAGCGCGCGATAGGCCGGGTCGCCGGTCGAGCGCGTCGAGGTGATGCCATAGGCGAGCCACATCCGCCCCTGCCGGTCGCCGAGATATTTCGAGCGGAGCTGCTGGTGGTTGTGCATCTCGAACAGGCCGGGCGTGACGGTGAGGTTCGATGCGTCGATCACCCGCGCCACCCCGTCATGCGCGCCGTGCGGCACGATCTTCGCGATGCGGTTGCCGTTGATCAGGATATCGACATTCCGCCGCACCTCGGGATGCACGCCGTCCCACAGCCGTCCGGCGTGGACCAGCACGCGCCCCGTCGCGCGCTCCGGCCGCCAGTCGAGCCTGAGCGGCACCGTGCGCGCCCGCCCCGTATCGCGATCGACCAGCTTCAGCGTGCCGTTCGCGAGATAGAGGATCGTGCGCGAATCCCCCGCCCAGCTCGGCGCGTCGCTCGCCTCGTCGGTCAGCGCCTTCGCCGCCCCGGTCGGCGTACCGTCCGGCGCGACGGGCAGCGCCCAGATGCGGCTCATCATGCTGAAGGCGAGCCATTTGCCGTCCGGCGACCAGACCGGGCCGTCATCGCCGCGCGTCGAGATCGAGCGGTTCGGCGCCGGGTCGATCCAGCGTTGCCTGCCGCTCGCGACATCGACCAGCAGGATGCGGTTGCGGCTTTCGTTGAGCGCGGTGAACGCGATCGTGCGGCCGTCCGCAGACCAGCTGGGACGGCTCGGGAAATCGAGCGCGGGGACCAATGCGCGATCGCCGTCGCCGGAGACCTCGACGATGCGCGTCTCGCCGGTCTCGGTCTGATAGGCGAGCCGCCGCCCGTCCGGCGACCATGACGGCGCGACATTGGCGTGGGCCGAACGGCTCACCCGCCGCTTCACCCCGCTCGCAACCTCCATCGTCCAGAGCTGCGCGATCCCCGACGCGTCGGTGACATAAGCGATCGAGCGGCCGTCGGGCGACCAGACCGGATCGTTCTCGTAGCAGGCGTCGTCGGTCAGCCGCCGCGCCTTGCCGTCGAGATCGGCGAGCCACAGGTCGTTCAGCGCCTTGAACACGATATGCCGGCCGTCCGGCGACAGCGCGGGCGCGACGATGCCCTTCACCGGGCGCGCGGCGGTGTCGTCGAAATCGTAAAGCTTGCGCCGATAGCCGGCGCGCTGGAGGCTGAACGCCGCGCGGAACGGCACGATCGCGTCCGCGCCGGTCGCGACGTCAAGCGCGTGGATCTTGCCGCTGCCGCTGTAGAGCAGGCGGTCGTCGGATCGCCAGGCCGGCGCGACCGGGAAGACGTCGGTCGCCGCGCCGATCACCCGTGCCGCGCCGCCCTCCGCCAGCATCAGCCGGCCGTATTGCGGCCCCGCGCAGACATAAGCGAGACGCCTGCCGGAGGGTGACAGCGCCGGGGCGGTCGCCGCGCCCTGCTCGCATGTCGCGTCGAGCGGCGCGACCTTGCCGTCGAGCGACACGCGCTTCAGCCGCCCCATGTCGGACAGCAACAGCGACGCCCCGTCCGCCGCCCAGTTGAGCGCCTGCGGCATGGCGAGGCCGCTCGCGGGGACTTCGCTCAGCGCGCCGCTGCGCGGATCGGCGAGCCATATTCCCGGCTTGCCGCCACGCGCCGATAGGAAGGCGATCCGCCTGCCGTCCGGCGACCAGCGCGGGAAGGTATCGTCGAACGCGCCGGCGGTGAGCTGGCGGCGCTGCTTCCCGTCCGCCGAGACGATCCACACATGCCACATGCCGTCGGCATAGGATTGCACCGCCACCTGCCGCCCGTCCGGCGACCAGCTCGGATGCATCGCCTCGAACAGGTCGGGGGTGAGCCGCCGCGCCGCGCCGCCCTTGCCGGGGATGCTCCACAGGCTGCCCTGAAGGTCGATCAGCAGCGCGCCGTCGGCGGGCGACGGGTTGACCGAGAAATCGGTCCCCTCCCCGGTGACGAAGGAGACGGTGCGCGCCTCCCGCACCTGCGTGGGGGCCGCAAGGCTGCCCGATCCGAGCAGCACCGCCGTCAGCAGCCACGCGCGCATCATTCCCCTCCACCGGAAAAAGCAGGGGCCGCGCGGGCGGGCGCGGCCCCGTCAGGGTTCATGTCACGATCAGTAGCGATAGACGCCGGTGATGCCGAAGGTGACCGGCCGCACCGTGACCGCGCGGTAATTGTAGGTGGTCAGCGAGTCCCGGTAGATGCCGTATTCCGGATGCTGGTTCAGGATGTTCTGCCCGAAGATCGAGACGTCGAGCCGGTCGAACTTCATGCCGACGCGGAAATCGACATTGTTCGATGCCGGCGCGCGCGGAATGGTCGGGTCCACGCTTGGCACGTTGGGCAGCGGCGTATTGTTGTGCGACAGATACTGATAGTCGGCATGGAGATAGGCGTCACGGCCGAACGCCTGGAAATCATACTGCCCGTTGAGCGACACCTGCCACGGCGCGATCGGCAGCGGCTCGCCCTTCGGGCGGACGACGATGCCGCCGGCACCGACCGTGCTGGTGGTGTAATGCGCGTCGGAATAGCCGACCGATGCGCCCAGCGTGAAGCCATCACCCACCTTGGCGTTGACCTGGAGATCGAAGCCCTGGCTGCGCGCGTTGCCGAAATTGGCGGCGAACGGCGTGTTGCAGTTCGGCAGCGTGACGCCGGACTGGATATCGGTCCAGTCGATCCGATAGACGCTGCCGTCCATCACCAGCCGGCCGCCGAACATCTTGGTCTTGGCGCCGGCCTCATAGCTCCACACCGAGTCCGGCTTGATCTGGCGCGGCGCCGATGTGAAGCCGAGCGCGGCGAGGTCGGCGTCGCACTGGGCCGAAACCTGACCGGTCGAGGAGCCGGGACGGAAGCCCTTCGAGGCGGAGGCGTAGAACATCGTGTCCGGCGTTGCCTGCCACGATACGCCGAACTTCGGCGTCACCGGGCTGGCCGAGGCGTGGGAGGTATTGTGGGTGCCCGCGCCGCCCGCGACGGGACCGGCGGAGAAAGTGTTGCTGTTATAGGTGAGCTTCGAGGCGCGCGCCCCGGCGGTCAGCGTCAGCGTATCGGTCAGCTTGAAATTGACCTGACCGAACCCGGCAAACTCCTCATCGACCAGAGAACCCTGCGAATAGAGCAGGTACCGCCCGTTATAGAGATTGGTGCCGAAAATCTGCCCGATCGTCAGCGGAGTGCCGGCCGCGAAGCTAAGGATGTCGTTGATGAACGTGCTTTGCACGTCATATGAACTCGTCTGCTTGGCGTGCTGGTAATAGAGGCCGAGTACCCAGGTGATGCGCGAATCCGGGTTGTTGCTTTGCAACCGGACTTCCTGCGTGAAGGTCCGCTGCCCCGCGGTCAGAAAGGCCGGGGAATAGACGTTGCGCAGCGCTTCGGGCGGCGGGATCGTATCCACCGGATGGCCGAAGATCGACGTGAAGGACGAAATGTCCAGCGTGGTCGAATCATAGATATTGTTGTTGTCGCGGTGCAGGAACGAGGTGTCGGACACGAACGTCACCGCGCCGACATCGACATTTACCTTCAGCGACGGCAGCCAGAAGGTGTCGTCGTTGGGCGCGCGCACCTGATTGGCGGTGACGAACTGGTTCTGGCCCGGATTCGAATAGGCCTTCCAGAACACCGACGAATCGTTGGCGTGCGATTTCTGGTAGAAGATCGACGGCGTGATCGTGACGTTCGGCGCGGGCTGCCATTTCAGCGCGGCGCGCGCAACCAGCGCGTTGTTCCAATCGACGTTCTTCGCCACGTCCTTCCGGTCGAACCAGTCGACCTTGTCGACATAGCCGCCGTCATGCCGCGCCCACACGCTGACGCGGAAGCCCAATTTGTCCTCGATGATCGGCCCGCCGACCGCGACGCCCGCCTCGTAGCTGGGATCGCCGCCCTTGGTCATCGCCATCTCGCTGCGGCCATAGACGCTGTATTGCGTGAGGCTCGGCTCGGGGGTGATGAAGCGGATCGTGCCGCCTTCCGATCCCGCGCCGAACAGCGTGCCCTGCGGCCCGCGCAGAATCTCTACGCGGTCGAGGTCGAAGATGCGCGGATAGGGATTGCTCGAATCGTAATTGCCGCTGGGGCGCACCTGCACCGGCGTCTCGTCGATATAGACGCCGACCGTCGCGGTGCCCGAGCCGGACGAGATGCCGCGGATCGACACGTCGCTCGCCGCGCCGTTGCCGTGCGTGCCCGGCGTGAAGGTGACGCCCGGCGTCAGCGTCGCGATATCGCGGAAGGTGCGGACCGATTGCTGGTCGAGCTGCTCCTGCGACAGCGCCGAGATGCTGATCGGCACCTTGCTGAGCGCCTCCGCCTGCTTGGTGGCGGTGACGATGATGTCCGGGATGCCGCTGTTCTGTGTCGATGTATTCTGTGACTGGGTATTGTTGTCCGATTGCGCGAAGGCCGGAACGGCCGAGACGAGCGCGATGGCCGATGCCGTGGCCCGGAGCGTGGAATGGATGCGCCGCATAGTTTTTCCTCCCCATTCTGACGGCGCCCGATCGGGTCGCCGACGTCGTGTTCCCGCTCATGATGCTATGCGCGGCGCAAATCACCGTCAATAAAAAACCGTTTGGAGACCAACTTGTTTTAGGCAAGATTTTTGCGTTAAAAATAAGCACGCAAAATCAATGTGTTGTATTATAGCCTTGCAGCCGCTCGACGCACGTTATCATGAAACATGAGCGATGATCTCCCGCAAGGTTATGATTTGACAGCAAACGATATCCATGCTGTCAAACACCCGAGTCCCCGGCGCGCCGGCGGATGGAGAAAGATGGCGAAGGGGCGGATTCGATGAAGGCACATGCGATGATCGGGGCGAGCCTGCTCGCGCTGGCGCAACTGGCCACGGGCAGTCTCGTGCCGGCGGCGCAGGCGGCGGCGCCGATATCGATCACGGTCACCGAGGGCACCCACCTCGCCTTCGCGCTCTCGCCGGACGGCAGCCGCATCGTGTTCGATCTGCAGGGCGTGCTCTATGTCATGCCCGCGAGCGGCGGCGCGGCGACCGCGATCACCGACGCGCTCTACGACGGGCGGCAGCCGAGTTGGTCGCCGGACGGCAAGTGGATCGCCTTCCAGTCGAACCGCGACGGCCATTACCGCATCTGGCTGATCGCCCCTGACGGCACGCAGGCGCACCCGGTCGCGAAGGAGCCGTATGAGGAGCGCGAGCCGGCATGGTCGCCGGACGGCAAGTGGCTCGCCTTCACCTCCAGCCGCGACGGCAAGTTCGATATCTGGGCGCGCAACATCGCCGACGGCAGCGTCAGGAAGCTCAGCAACGGCCCCGGCGGCAACAGCCGCGCGAGCTGGTCGCCGGACGGCACGCGCATCGCCTATGTCTCGGACCGGATGGGCGCGACCGGCATCTATGTCGCGGACATGGAGGGGCATGAGACGCTCGCCGCCAAGGCGAACGTGATGGCGTTCGGCATGAACGTGCCGATGGGCACCCCGACCTGGACGGCGGATGGCAAGCATGTGCTGTGGGCGCGCATCGCCGATGGCAAGGCGGTGCTGATGAAGGACGATCAGCCCTTCATCGAGGGGCAGGATATCCACCCGTTCCGCGCTGCCTGGCTGCCGGGCGGCGACCTGCTCTACGCCGCCAACGGCAAGCTCAACCGGCGCAGGGCGGACGGCAGCGAGGCGGTCGTGCCCTTCACCGCCGACCTGAAGGTACGCCGGCCCGATTACGCCAAGCGCCATGTCGTGCTCGATTCGCCCGCCGCGCGCCCGGTGATCGGCGTGCAGCGCGCCGTGCTGTCGCCGGATGGCCGGCAGGTGGCGTTCACCGCGCTCGGCGATCTCTACGTCATGCCGATCGGCGGCAAGCCCCGCCGGCTCACCGATGGCGGCCCCTATGTGGTGGTCGACCCCGCTTGGTCCCCCAAGGGCGACAGGCTGGTCTATTCCAGCGACCGCGAAGGCTCGCTCGACCTGTGGACGGTCGATCTCGCCACCGGCAGGCACGAGCGGCTGACCGACGCGCCGGGCGCGGAGATGCGCCCGGCATGGTCGCCGGACGGCAAGAGCATCGTCTATGTCGACGCGAACGGCGCCTATACCGAATACACCCATGTCCTCGATCTCGCGACGAAGCAGGATCGCCAGATCAAGGAGGCCGGCTCCAGCCCCGGCTATCCGGCCTTCACGCCGGACGGGAAATCGCTGATCGTCTCGACGCTGCGCAATGCGTCGGATTCGCAATCCTATGTCGTCGGCGGCTACAACGAGCTGTCGATCGTCCCGGCGGACGGCAGCGGCAAGGCGCGCGAGGTGTCGCTGGTGCCGGGCCGCTCGGTCGGCAACCGCTCGGGCGACGGGCCGGTTCTGTCGCCCGACGGCAAGCTCTACGCCTATCAGATGGACAGCGCGCTCTATGTCCAGCCCGCCGCGCCGGACGGCGGGCCGGCGGGCGCGCCGCGCAAGCTTTCCGACACGATCCCGACCGGGCTTAGCTGGAGCGCGGATTCGCGGACGCTGCTGGTCAGCACCGGCGGCTATCTGCAACTGTTCCCGGCGGCGGGTGGCGCGGCGCGCAAGGTGGCGCTGCCGCTGCAATGGACGGCCGCGCGCGGCGAGGGCGTGACGACGATCCGCGCCGGGATGCTGGTCGACGGCGTGACCGACAAGGTGCGCCGCGATGTCGATATCGTGATCGACGGCAGCCGCATCCGCTCCATCACGCCGCACGGCGAGAAGCCGGTGCAGGGCCGCTTCATCGACGCGTCGAACCTGACGGTCATGCCCGGCCTGATGGACATGCACGTTCACCTCATCAAGGAATATGGATCGAGTTTCGGGCGGCTCTACCTTGCCTATGGCATCACTACGGTCCGCAGCCCAGGCAATGTGCCCGGCGACGTCATCGAAGAAAAGGAGGCGATCGCCGCGGGCCGCAGGCCCGGCCCGAACATGTTCGTGACCGGCTATATCCTCGACGGCGAACGCACCGTCTGGGAAATGGGCACGCCGGTCGCCAATCGCGCGGAAGTGGACCGGCAGATCGGGCTGGCGAAGCTGCTCGATTACGACATGATCAAAAGCTACGTTCACACCGCCGAGCCGGTGCGGCAGGAGATCGTCGCCGCCGCGCATGCCGCCGGCCTGCTGGTCACCAGCCACGAGATCTACCCCGCCGCGCTGTTCGGCAGCGACAGCGTCGAGCATCTCGACGGCAACGGCGCCGGGCGCGGCTATTCGGCGAAGGCGAGCCAGCTCAACATCGCCTATCAGGATTCGGTCAGCATCATCGCGAAATCCGGGATGACGGTGACGCCGACGATCTCGCTGTTCACCCCCACCGCCGAACTGGTCGATCACGACCCGACGATCGCCAAGGCGCGCCGGGCGCTCCAGCCGGTATGGGTGCGCGAGGGACCGATCATGAGCTTCGCCAACGGGCCGGGCGCGGAGGTGCTGGCGAACAACATCCGCCAGTCGATCGCGAAGATCTTCCACGCCGGCGGCAAGATCGTGGTGGGGACGGATTCGCCCTTCACTCCGATCGGCATCAACACCCACAACGAGCTGGTGCAGGAGGTGAAGGCCGGCCTCACCCCGTTCGAGGCGCTGCGCAGCGCGACCGCCGTGCCCGCCGAGTTGCTTGGCGAGGGCCAGGATCTCGGCACGGTCGAGCCGGGCAAGATCGCCGATCTCGTCTTCGTCGAGGGCAACCCGCTGGAGGACATCCGCGACGCCAGCAAGGTGCGCAAGGTGATGAAGACCGGGAAGCTCTACACGATCGAGCAGTTGCTGACGCGCGACGGGGCGAAATAACCGCCGCGCCGCGCGCCGCCCGCTCATTCGCCGCCGCAGCAGCCCCCTTCCCGCCCGTGGCGAACGCTCGCCGCATCGCGATCGGAGGGCACGTCGATCCCCGCATTGGCGGCGAAGAAGCCGTTCGGCTTGAGCATGAAGCCGGCATATTCGACCGGCATCACCGGAAAGTCCTCCGGCTTGCAGACATGCGTGTGGCCGAAGCTGTGCCACAGCACGATGTCCGCATTGTCTATGCCCCGGTTGGCCTGGACGTAGCGCGGCAGGCCGTCGCCGCCCTGATGCTGGTTGGGATAGTCGCCGCTGGCATAGCGTTCCGCCGGATCATAAGGCGTGACCCAGATGTGCTTCGTCGCGAAGCCGCCGCGCGCATGGACGTAGCTGCCCGGTTGCGCCAGCATCACCGGCGTCGGCTGGACGACCACCTTGTAGGCCGACGCGCCACCGACCGAATTGACGCGATTGGGGTTGGACACCTTCCAGTAGCGGCCGGTGCGCCCATCCGCCTCGCGCGCCGCGTCGCGCTCGCGCAGCAGCGGCCGGCTGACGAGATCGAAGACGTTGCCGTGCGGGTTGTCCGTCCCCCAGGGGCGTGGGTGGAATTCGTGCTCGGAGACGCTGTTGCCTTCGTCCCCATCGACCATCATGTGCATCCGCACGTTGAAGAAATGCTGGTGCGTCGGCCCGCCCAGCCCCTCGTCGACCATCCCGCCCCACGGATAGGGTTTGCCCGGCGCGACCGCAGCCGTCTGGATGATCCCGGTCAGCTTCGCCTCGAGCTGGATCGTGCCGTCCTGATAGAGATACCAGTAGAAGCCGTAATCGTAATTGCCGACCGTCGCGAAGAAGCTGATCACCAGCCGCCGCGAGCGCCGCGTCTCGTGGACGCCGGTGCGGAACTCGTTGTGCTTCCACAGGATGCCGTAATCCTCCTCATGCATGCAGATGGCGTTCTTCATCACCATCGACCGCCCGAGATCGTCCACCGCCGGCACGTCGAAATAATGGATGTAGCCGAGGCAGTCGCAGCCCAGCTCCAGCGCGTTGGCGAGCCGCCCCAGGCCGTATTCGCCAGCGTCGAACGCGCTCTTCCAATAATGGTTGGCGGTGGGATCGGCATAGGGCACGACCATCTCGGTGACGCTGGCGCGATAGACGATCGGCCGCACCCGCCCGCCGTCCTCATAGCCGAGCTGGTGCAGCACCAGCCCCTCGCGCGGGGTGAAGCCGACGCGGAACGACCATTTCTGCCATTCGACCTTCCAGCCGTCGACGGTGAAGCTCGGCCCCTCCGGCTGGACGATGTGCAGCGGCTTCAGCCCGGTGCGCGGTGGCGGCAGGTCCTTCGCCTCGTAATTGCGCTTCTTCTTCGGGATCGGCACGATCTCCGGTTCGTCGACCAGAGTGACGATCTCCTCGCGGTTGAGATCGACCACCGCGACCAGCCCCTCGATCGGATGGGCATAGCCGTTGTCGTTGAGCTGCTCGCGATAATAGCAGACCGCGCGGACGCAGCGTCGGCCCGCCTCCTCCGCATAGCCGAAATGGCCGGCGGAGAACGGATCGACCTGCACCAGATCGATCTCCGCTTCGCTCAGCCCGCGCCGCGCGACCGCCGCGCGCCACGCAAGGTTCTTCTTCACCGCGCGCTCGACCGCCTGGAACTCCTCCAGCATCACCGCCGGCTGGCCGAACGGCGCGGCGTCCTGCGCCAGCGCGCGCCAATCGGTGACCGCCCCGCTCGCGAGATCGACCCGCGCCTCGAACGCCGCGCCGGTGTCGCGGCGCAGCACCACGACGAAGGCGACGCGCGGGATCGGCTCGCCGGGGCGCCACGCCATCACGTTGTCCTTGTGCGGCTCGTCCAGCTCGACGTTGACGAAGCGCAGGTGCGGCCCGGCATCGCCGTGCGCGCGCACCACCGCGCAGGCCGCCGCTATCTCGCGCGCGTCGAGCGGATCGAGCGGGTGGCGCACGCCGGACGGATTGGACGCGGATTCGGTCATCATTCTCTCCAGCCCCCCGCGCTGAATCGCGATCGCGCGGCAATTTAGATTGATGCAAAACTATTATTACTTCGGCGCAAGCGCAATATGCTCTATAATCCGCTATTGCCGCTTGCGCCCTATTAAATTTGTCGTCAAACTTTATCGCGACTCAAAAGGGGAGGGTGCGATGCCGCATGGCATGAAGGGCAGGCTGGCCGCCGCCGCGATCGTGGCGCTCGGCGTGGCGGGCCTCGCCGCCGGATACGGGCAGGCGCAGGACGAGAAGCCGCGCGCGACCGTCAACGCCGGCCGCCCGCACGGCTATTATTTTTCGCTGGGCGGCAAGCGCCGCACCTTTCAGGAGGACGGGGTGGCGAACGTCGAGGTCGTCGTGCCGAACAATGTCAGCGAGGGGCGCTACAACGTCATCACTTCCGACTGGAACGCCGATTTCAAGGTGCCGCCGCATTTCCACCGGCATCATTCGGAGACCTTCTACGTGCTCGGCGGCGAGGTGGAATGGACGGTCGAGGGCGAGACGCACGTGCTGCATCAGGGCGAGGCGATCTTCATCCCGCCCAACACGGTGCACAGCGTCCGCGTCGTCGGCGGCAAGTCGATGAAGAACCTGCTGATCTACGAGCCGGGCGGCTATGAGGATCAGGCCGATTTCAAGATGAACTACAGCGCGGCGGAGCTGAAGGACCCCAAGATCGTCGCGCGCATCCGCGCGGCCGGCGACTTCAATCTCGCGACCGACAAGAAATAGCGGCGAGCGATGGCAACCGGCTTCTTCCACGACGAGCGCACGCTGTGGCATTTCGGCGCGATCCACACCGGGAACATCCCGGCGGGCGGCTGGGTGCAGCCCTCCAACGGCAATTTCATGGCCGAGGCGCCCGATCCCAAGCGGCGCATCGTCTCGCTGCTCGAAGTGTCGGGCGTGATGGCGAAGCTCGACCGGCGCAGCGCCGATCCCGCCGACGAGGAGGCGCTGCGCCGCGTCCACCCGCGCGACTATCTCGAGCGTTTCGCGGCGATGAGCGCGGGCGGCGGCGGCAGCGTCGGGCCGGACGGCAGCTTCGGCCCCGGCGGCTATGACATCGCCCGGCTCTCCGCCGGCCTTGCCATCGCGGCGGTGGATGCGGTGCTGAGCGGCGCGCTCGACAACGCCTATGCGATGACGCGCCCGCCGGGGCATCATTGCCTGCCCGATCAGGGCTATGGCTTCTGCCTGCTCGCCAATGGCGCGGTCGCGGTGGAAGCGGCGATCGCGCGCCACCAGTTGACGCGCGTCGCGATCCTCGACTGGGACGTGCATCACGGCAACGGCACGGAAGCGATCTTCCGCGACCGGCCCGACGTGCTGACGATCTCGATCCATCAGGACAATTGCTATCCGATCAACTCCGGCGCGGCGTCGGAACGCGGCAGCGGACGCGGCGAGGGATATAATCTCAACGTGCCGCTGCTGCCCGGCGGCGGCGACCAGGCCTATCTCGACGCGCTCGACCTGATCGTCGCGCCCGCGCTGCGCCGCTACCGCCCCGAGCTGATCGTGATCGCGAGCGGGGTGGACGCCAACGCGCTCGACCCGCTCGCCCGGATGCTGGCGCACAGCGAGACGTTCCGCGCGATGATGGCGCGGGCGAAGGCGCTGGCCGACGAATTGTGCGGCGGCCGGCTCGTCGCGATCCACGAGGGCGGCTATTCGGAGGTCTATGTTCCGTTCTGCGCCCATGCGCTGATCGAGGAACTGGCCGACGTGCGTTCCGCCGTGGCCGATCCGATCCTCGATTTCGTCCGCGCGCAGCAGCCCAATGACGCGATGCGCGCGCTCCAGCGCCGCCTGCTCGTCGAGCAGGCCGAGGCGCTGGACTTCGCCGCGCGGGCCTGAGGGGGAGCATCCATGTCGACCGCGATCGATTCCGTGCTGCCGCCGTTCCCCGCCGATGCCGGGCCGGCGCCGGAAAGCTGGGGCAAGGTGGCGCGCATCGTGATCTTCAGCGCGATCGTGCCGCTTGCGCTGCTCGTCGCGCCGGTGCTGACGACACAGCTCATCGCCGAGCGCGGGCTGACGCCGGCCAATGTCGGCAATTACTTCCTGTTCGAGCTGGGCGGCATCAGCCTCGCCTCGCTGCCCGCCTTATGGTGGATGCGCCGCTTCACCTCGCGCCGGATCGCGACCGTCGCGGCGGCGGTGTTCGTCGCCGGCAATCTGCTGTCGACCGTGGCGCCGGACATCGCCGTGCTGTTCGCGACGCGGCTGGTGACGGCGATGGCGGGCGGCGCGCTGATGCTGCTCTGCCTCAACGCCGCCGGGGCGTCGGGCAATCGTGACCGGCTGTTCGGCTGGTGGATCGCGGGACAGCTCGTGCTCGGCGCGATCGGCCTGTCGCTGCTGCCGCGCCTGTTCGCCGGTTTCGGGCTGAACGCCTTCTACCTGCTGATGGCGGCGATGATGGCCGCCGCCTTCCCGCTCGCCTTCCGCTTCGACGCGCCGACGATCGAGCCGGCGCGCGGCGGGGAGCGCCGGGGCGGGATGCTGCTCCCCGCCGTGGCGATGATCGCGGTGTTCGCCTTCTATATCGGGCTGGGCGGAAGCTGGGCGTTCATGTCGGTGATCGCCGGGCGCTCCGGGCTGAAGCCGCTGCCGGTGGCGGACACGATCGCGATCGCCTCGCTGCTCGGCATCGCGGGGGCGCTGCTGGCGACCTTCCTCGGCGGACGGGCGAAGCGCTGGATGGCTTTGTCGGCCGGCTATGCCCTGCTGTTCGGCGCGGTGCTGATGCTGCTCGGTCGCCTCGACATGACCGCCTTCGCCGGCGCGGCCTATGCGTTCAAATTCTCGTGGACCTTCACCCTGCCCTTCATCCTCGCCGCGATCGCCGGACGCGACACGAGCGGCGGGATCATGGCGTGGATCAATATGGTGATCGGCTTCGGCACCTCGATCGGGCCGGTCATCACCGGGCGGATATTGGGCGGAGCGGGCGCGGAGACGATGCTCATCTTCTGCGCGGCGATGATCGCGGCCAGCTTCGTCCTGCTGCTGCTGATCGAAGGCGGCGCGGTGACGCGCGCGGAAAGGACATGAGATGAGCTTCACCACCGCGCGCGACGTGCTCGACGCCTATGCCGAGGGTTGCAGGCGGCTCGACCGCGACCTGCTCGCGCGCTGCTTCCACCCGCGTGCGGTGATGGCGGGCGATCTCGACGGCAAGCTGCTGGTCGGCGGGCCGGAGCCGTTCCTGGACGACGTGGCCGGGATCGCCGCCGCCGGGATCGACCATGCCGGCTTCGCCGCGCAGGTGATCGAGCTGACGGTCAACGGCCGTGTCGCCGCCGGGGCGGTGCATTCGACCGGGTTCGCCGGCCGCTTCGCCTTCCTCGACCGTTTCCATCTGATCGAGGAGGAAAGCGGCTGGCTCATCACCAGCAAGAGCTTCACGACGCTGTAGCACCGGACATTTTTCGCTCGCCGGGGTAGGGTTCCCCGCTACTTCTCCGTCTAGAGAGACGAACGAGAGCGAAAAAGGGGCTGGAGATGAAGACGAGCTATCTGATCGGCGCGGCGCTGATCGCGGTCGCGCCGCCGCAGGCGGGTGCGGCGCCGGCGGAGCCGATCACGGCAAAAGCGGGCGCCCTCCCCTCGCCGGCGGAGGCATTCCCGACCGAGCCGGGCAGCGACTATTATCTCGCCAATTACGACGCCTATGAGAAATATCTGAAGACGCTCGCCGCGCGGTCCGACCGGATGAAGCTGATCGACATCGGCAAATCCGCCGAGGGGCGTACGATGTGGGTGGCGATCGTCTCCTCCCCCGCCAACCTCGCGAAGCTCGACCATTATCGCGAGATCGCGCGCAAGCTCGCCAAGGCGGAAGGGGTGGACGAGGCGCAGGCGAAGGCGCTCGCCGCCGAGGGCCGCGCGGTGGTGTGGATCGACGCCGGCCTCCACGCCACCGAGACGGTAACGACCCAGAGCCAGATCCATGTGCTCTATCGGATGCTCACCGGGCAGGACGCCGAGACGAAGCGCCTGCTGGACGACACGATCATCCTGTTCGGCCACGACAATCCCGACGGGCTGCAATTGGTCGCCGACTGGTACATGCGCAACGCCGATCCGGCGAAGCGCGAGTTCAAATCGCTCCCGCGTCTCTACCAGAAATACGTCGGCCACGATAACAACCGCGACAGCTTCATGGCGCAGATGCCGGAGACGGTGGCGGTCAACCGGATGCTGTTCCGCGAATGGTTCCCGCAGATCATCTTCAACCAGCACCAGACCGGCCCCGCCGGCATGGTGGTGTTCGTCCCGCCGTTCCGCGATCCGTTCAACTATAATTACTCCCCGATCATCATGACCGAGCTTCAGGAGCTTGGCGCGACGATGCACAGCCGGCTCGTCTCGGAGGAGAAGGCGGGATCGGGGATGCGCAGCGCGGCGCCTTATTCCACCTGGCACAACGGGATGGAGCGATCTGTCGCCTATTTCCACAATTCGATCGGCCTGCTGACCGAGATCATCGGCGGGCCGACGCCGGAGAAGATCCCGCTCGTCCCCGACACGCAGCTCGCGCGCAACGACGAGCCGATGCCGATCGGCCCGCGCGACTGGCACCTCCGCGACAGCCTCGAATATCAATGGTCGCTCGATCGCGCGGTGCTCGACTATGCCTCGCGCAACCGCGAGCGGCTGCTGATGAACTTCTGGCGGATGGGCCATCAGGCGATCGAGCGCGGCAACCGCGACAGCTGGACGATCACCCCGAAGGATGTGGATGCGGTGAAGGCCGCCGCCGGGGACAAGACGCATGAAGCGGACGAATATGTGCGCGGCGCCAAGGCGGTCGATCCCGGCCTCTACAAGACGATCCTAAACGATCCGGCGAAGCGCGATCCGCGCGGCTACATCCTCGCGCCGGACCAGCAGCGCGACCTGCCGACGACGATCGCCTTCCTCAACGCGCTGCTGAAGAACGGCGTCGATATCGAGCGCGCCACCGCGCCGTTCACCGCAGGGGGCAAGAGCTATCCTGCCGGCTCCTATGTGGTGAAGACGGCGCAGGCCTATCGCCCGCACGTCCTCGACATGTTCGAGCCGCAGGATCATCCGCACGACGCCGAATATCCCGGCGGCCCGCCCAAGGCGCCCTATGACATCACCGGCTATACGCTGGCGTGGCAGATGGGCGTGCAGTTCGATCGCGTGCTGGACGGCTTCGACGGGCCGTTCGCGCGCGTCACCGCCGATCTGCTGACGCCGCCGCCGGGCAAGGTGATCGGCTCGGGCAATGCCGGCTGGATCGTCGGGCATGAAGCGAACAACAGCTTTATCCTCACCAACCGGCTGCTCAAGGCGGGCGTGAAGGTGCGGTGGCTGACCGGCGCGACGAAGGTGGCGGGCAGGACGCTCGCCCCCGGCGCGATCTGGATCCCCGCCTCGCCCGAGGCCGCGCGGATCGTGGCGGATTCGGCCCCGCTCGGCATCGACGCATGGCGCATGGCGAAGGCCCCGTCCGGCGCGACGATCGCGCTCAAACCGGTCCGCCTCGGGCTGGTCGATCGCTATGGCGGGGTGATCCCGGCGGGCTGGACCCGCTGGCTGCTCGAGCAATATGAATTCCCGTTCACCGTCGTCTATCCGAAGGAGCTGGACGCCGGGAACCTCAACGCGAAATATGACGTGCTGCTGTTCGCCGACGGCACCTTCGCCGGCCCGCGCGGCGGCCCCTATAAAGCAGGCTATTCCAGCGCCCAGCCGAAACCGGAGGATATCCCGGCCGAATATCGCGGCTGGCTGGGCAATGCGACGGCGGACAAGACCGCGCCGCAGGTCGATGCCTTCGCCAAGGCCGGCGGCACCGTCATCACCGTGGGCGGCGCCAACGCGCTCGCCACCCTGCTCGCGCCGACGATCCAGCCCGCGCTGGTAAAGAAGAAGGCGGACGGCTCGACCGGCGCGCTCGACAGCCGCGAATTCTATATCCCCGGCTCGCTCGTGCAGGCGAGCGTCGACCCGACCAGGCCGCTCGCCTTCGGCATGACGCCGAAGGTCGACATGTTCTTCGACAAGAACCAGCCCTTCACGCTCGGCGCCGGCGCGACCTCGATCGCATGGTTCGATTCGGCGACGCCGCTGCGCAGCGGCTGGGCGGTCGGGCAGGACAAGCTCAAGGGAACGGTCGCGATCGCCGACGCCGATCTCGGGCGCGGCAAGCTGTTCGCAATGGGCACGGAAGTGACGCAGCGCGCGCAGCCCTATGCGACGTTCAAGCTGCTGTTCAACGGCATCCTCTACGGCCCGGCGGTCGCGGCGGAACGGTAAATCAGGGCAAGGCCCTTCCCCGGCGGGGAGGGGCTTTTTACCCGTCGCGCTTCCCGCTACGACCTGCGCCCATGCAATTCTTCTCCGACAATGTGGCGCCGGTGCATCCGGCGGTGTTCGCGGCGATGCAGGCTGCCGATGCGGTCGATTCCGGCTATGACGGGGACCGGCTGAGCAAGGCGCTCGACGCGCGCTTCTCCGCATTGTTCGGGCGCGAGGCGGTGGCGCTGTGGGTGCCGACGGGCACCGTCGCCAATTCGATCGCGCTGGCGGCGATCTGCCCGCCCTATGGCGGCGTGATCTGCCATCATGAGGCGCATATCCAGAACGACGAATGCGGCGCGCCGGAATTCTACACCCACGGCGCGAAGCTGCTGCTCGCCGGCGGCGCGGATGCGAAGATGACGCCGGAGACGGCGGCGGCGGTTGCGGACGCGATCCCGAACGACGTGCATCGCGTGCAGCCGCGCGCCCTGTCGCTGACCAATGCGACCGAACTGGGCACGGTCTATACGCCCGACGAGGTGCGGGCGCTGGCCGCGCTGGCCGAAACGCGCGGCTGGCGCGTGCACATGGACGGCGCGCGGCTCGCCAACGCCATCGTCCATCTCGGCTGCTCCCCGGCCGATCTGATGCACGGCGTGGACGTGCTGAGCTTCGGCTTCGTCAAGAACGGCGGACTGTCGGCGGAGGCGCTGGTGTTCTTCGATCCCGCGCTGGCCGACGACGCGCGGCGGCGGCGCAAGCGCGGCGGGCACCTGCTGTCGAAGGGGCGCTATCTCGCCGCGCAGATCCACGCGATGCTGGACGGCGACCTGTGGCTCGCCAATGCGCGAGCGGCCAACGCCGCGGCGGCGCGGCTGGCGCAAGCGGCGGCGGGGCGGCTGGTCCATCCGGTCGAGGCGAACGAGCTGTTCCTGCGGATGACGCCCGATGAGGCGGCCGCGCTGCGCGCGAGGGGTTTCGGCTTCTACGACTGGAGCGAGGGCGTGATCCGCCTCGTCACCCATTGGGCCAGTTCGATGGACGAGGTGGACGCGCTGGCGGCGGCGATCGCCGCGCTCTGATCGCGACGGCTTGCCCGAAACCCCGCCTCGACGCTAGGGCACGGCCCATGACGACGAACTCCACCGGCGCCGGGCGCCTCGAACGGCGCATGGCGCGCGGCGCCGCTTTCCTCGGATCGGAGGTCGCGGTCCTCGGCGGCGCGATGTCCTGGGTGTCGGAGCGCCATCTGGTCGCGGCGATCTCCAATGCCGGCGGCTTCGGCGTGATCGCCTGCGGCGCGATGACGCCCGAACTGCTCGACGCGGAAATCGCCGGCACGAAAACGCTGACCGGCAAGCCGTTCGGCGTGAACCTTATCACCATGCACCCGCAACTGACCGAGCTGATCGAGGTCTGCGCGAAGCACAAGGTGAGCCATGTCGTGCTCGCCGGCGGCCTGCCGCCCAAGGGCAGCCTCGAGGCGATCAAGGCGTCCGGCGCGAAGTGCATCTGCTTCGCCCCCACGCTGGCGCTGGCGAAGAAACTGATCCGCTCCGGCGTCGACGCGCTGGTGATCGAGGGAATGGAAGCCGGCGGCCATATCGGCCCGGTCTCGACCAGCGTGCTGGCGCAGGAGATGCTGCCGGAGATCGCGAACGATGTCCCCGTGTTCGTCGCCGGCGGGATCGGGCGCGGGCAGGCGATCGCCGGCTATCTCGACATGGGCGCGGCGGGCGTGCAGCTCGGCACGCGCTTCGTCTGCGCGACCGAGAGCATCGCGCACCCGAACTTCAAGAAAGCATTCATCCGCGCCAGCGCGCGCGACGCGGTCGCCTCGGTGCAGATCGACGCGCGCCTTCCGGTGATCCCGGTCCGCGCGCTGAAGAATGCCGGCGGCGAATTGTTCACCCAGAAGCAGCGCGAGGTGGCGCAGGCGCTGGACGAGGGCCGCTTGGCGATGGCCGAGGCGCAGCTCCAGATCGAGCATTACTGGGCCGGCGCGCTGCGCCGCGCGGTGATCGACGGCGATGTCGAGCATGGCAGCGTGATGGCCGGCCAGTCGGTCGGCATGGTGACGAAGGAGGAGCCGGTCGCCGACATCATCGCCACATTGATGGCGGAGGCGGCGCAGGCGCTGGAGAAGAAGGCGGCCTGATTCCCGTTCCCTGTCGATCGCTTCGCCGCTCCGGTAACCTTTTGTTAACCATTTGAGCGCCGAATCCCTCGCACAGAGGGAGAAAGCGCCATGAAAAGGGCAGCCATATCCATTGCCACCGCCGCGCTGGCGGTGTCGCTCGCGGGATGCGCCTCGCATCCGAAGTCGAAGCAGGTGGCGGCCACCCCGCCGCCGCCCGTCAGGATCGCACCGTCCGCGCCGATGCCGGCGGGGGCACGGCCCGGCATGACCATCCCGACGCGACTATCGGACGGCAGCTACCTCACCCCCAACCGCAATCTCAGCGCCGCCGCCGCCGTCTGGCACCTGCGCGCCGCGCTGAACGTGGCGGCGCTTGCCTGTCGCGGCACGCAGCAGGCAACGATTGTCCAAGGCTACAACGACCTGCTCACCCGGCAGAAGGCGGCGTTCGCGCAGGCGCAGGCGACGCTCGCGGCGGAATATCGCGCGACCGGCGGCGACTGGCAGGCGCGCGAGGACGATGCGATGACGCGGCTCTACAATTATTTCTCGCAGGATTTCGCGCGCGACGCCTTCTGCGCCCGCGCCGGGCAGGTGCTGGGCCAGGCGGACGGCATCGCTCCCGCCGCGTTCGAGACGTTCGCGGGCGAGCAATTGCCGGCGCTCGATCGGCCCTTCGTCGATTTCTTCCGCGCCTATGACGCATGGCGCACCGGAGAGGCGGCGCGGCCGGTGATCGCTTATGCCGCCCCCGCCCCGATGCCGGTCGCGGCGAGGCCGGCGAAGGCCGCCAGGGCGCCCCGTCTGCGCGTCGACATGAGCGCATTGCAGGATCAATCGCTCGCCGGCGGCTGATCCGGCCAGCGCGGGGGTTACGCAAGCCGCGCGCTTCGGTTAACAGCCTTGGGCATGACGACCGGCCGGGACCAACCCGTCGAGGGGCGCTTCGACGGGTCGACACATCGCTTCCCCGTGCGGGTCTATTTCGAGGACACCGACCTGTCGGGCGTCGTCTATCACGCCAATTACCTGCGCTTCATGGAGCGCGCGCGATCGGACATGCTGCGGCTCGCCGGAGTCGACCAGCGCGCCGCGCACGAGGCGGGCGAAGGCGCCTATGCCGTCGCCAGCCTCGCGATCCGCTACGCCGCGCCCGCGCGGCTCGACGATGCGCTCGTCGTGGAGACGAAAGTCACCGAAGTACGCGCCGCATCGGTATCCATTCATCAGAGAGTCATGCGCGGCGATATCTTGCTGGCCGAGGCAGATGTCGTCGCGGCGCTGGTCGCTCCTTCGGGGCGGCCGCGGCGGCAGCCGGGTGCGTGGATCGATCGTTTCAACTCCTTACTGGCCAAGAGGGACCAGACGCCTTGAACCTGTTCTTCAATTCCGACGCCGCCACGCTTTCGCCGGTCGCGCTGTTCATCCAGGCCGATTGGGTGGTGAAGCTGGTGATGCTGGGGCTGCTCGCCGCGAGCATCTGGACCTGGGCGATCGTCTTCATGTTCTGGCGCCGCATCGGCCGCACCCGGCGCGAGGCCGAGGTCTTCGAGCGCGATTTCTGGAAGGCGGACGATATCGACGCCTTCTACAAGGCGCACGTCGATGACGACCAGCCCGCCGCGCGGGTGTTCATCGCCGGGGTCGCCGAATGGCGCCGCTCGACGCAGGGCGCCGCGATCGACCGCGCCGGCACGCGCGAACGGCTGGCGACCGCGATGGGCGCGGCGGTGGCGAACGAGATCGACCGCCTGTCCGACCGGCTCAACATCCTCGCCACGGTCGGCTCGGTCGCGCCGTTCGTCGGGCTGTTCGGCACGGTGTGGGGCATCATGCGCAGCTTCACCTCGATCGCCAGCCAGCAGAACACCAGCCTCGCGGTGGTCGCGCCGGGCATCGCGGAGGCGCTGTTCGCCACCGCGATCGGCCTGTTCGCGGCGATCCCGGCGGTGATCGCGTACAATCGCTTCAGCCACGGCATCAACCGGATCGAGGCGCGGCTGAACCGCTTCGCCGACGGCTTCCACGCCACGCTGAGCCGCCAGCTCGATCGCGAGCGCTGAGCCGATGTCGATGCAACTCCCCTCGCAGCGCAGCGGCCGGCGGCGGGCGCCGATGGCGGACATCAACGTCACGCCGCTGGTGGACGTGATGCTGGTGCTGCTGATCATCTTCATGGTGACAGCGCCGCTGCTGACGGCGGGCGTGCCGGTCAACCTGCCGGACAGCCGCGCCAAGCCGCTCGATCACGATCAGCAGCCGACCGAGATATCGATCGACGCGATGGGCCGCATCTTCATCGCCAAGGAGGAAGTGAGCGAGCAGCAGCTTCCGCAGCGGCTGGAAGCGATCGCCGCGCACGCGCCCGCCGGCGGCCAGCCGCCGCAGGTGTTCCTGCGCGCGGACAAGGCGCTGGATTACGGCCGGGTGATGCGCGTGATGGGCGAGCTGAACCGGGCGGGGCTGAACCGCGTTGCGCTGGTGACGGTCGGCGAGGATTGACCTGGTGGATCGGGCGGAGAAAATCGGGCTGGGGCTGGCCGTCGCCGGGCACATCGTGCTGTTCGGCCTGCTGTCGGTCGGCTTCCTCGCCACGCCCAATCCGCTCAAGCTGAAGCAGGAGCCGGTCGAGGTCAGCCTCGTCAAGGATGTCGGGCTGGAGGCCGCCGCGCCGCAGGCGAAGACTCCGCCCGCCCAGTCGGTCGCCCCCGATCAGGGCGAGCCGGAGGACGCCGCTCCTCCCGCCCCGGTCGAGGCCGCGCCCGAGCCGAAGCCCGAACCCAGGCCGCAACCGGCGCCCAGGCCGGAGCCGAAACCTGCCCCGGCGAAACCCGCGCCCAAGCCGGCTCCCGCGCCGAAGCCGGAACCAAAGCCCCAGCCGAAGCCGAGGAAGGAGCCGCCGGCCGTCGAAAGGACCGCCGCGAAACCCGAACCGAAGAAGCATGAGACTGCCGCCGCCGCCAGGCCGGAGAAAACCCCGCCGGCCAAGGCGCAGGGCACCGGCAAGACGGCCGAATCCAAGGCGGCGCGCCCGCGCGGCAGCCGGCTCGGCCCCGATTTCCTCAAGGGGCTGACCAGCGACGCGACCAGATCGACCAGCCAGACGCCGCAGGCCGAGAAGATCGATTCCGCCGCGCTCGCCTCGATCGTGCAGGCGATCGCGCGACAGATCCAGCCGTGCGCCGACCGGCAGGTCGATCCCGGCCCCGGCGCGAACGAGATCGTGACGACGCTGAACCTCAGGCTCAATCCGGACGGCACGCTCGCCGCCACGCCCACCGTGGTGCGCCAGACGGGGATCAATGACGAGAACCGCCGCTACGCGCAGCGCGTCCACGATCTGGGCGTCGCCGCGTTCAAGGGCTGTTCGCCGCTGAAGCTGCCGCCGCAATTCTATTCCACGCCCAACGGGGGGTGGAACAACATCAACTATCAGTGGAAGCTCCGGTGATCACGCCGTCGCTTACGCGAACCAGCCGCGCCGGGAGAAGCGGGGCATGAAACTGAAAGGAAAGGCCCTGTCCATGCGTAGCATCGCCCTTCTCTCCGCTCTGTTGCTGGCCAGCGCCGCACCGGCGCAGGACGTGCCGCCCACGCCGCTCAGGCCGCCCGCGCAGCCGCCCGCGGCGCAAGCGCCGGGCGGCGCGCCGCCGCCGCTCGAGGTGTCGGTGACCGGCGGCATCTCCGCGCCGATGCCGATCGCCATACCGGCGATGCCGACGACGCAGGTGATGAACACCCCGGCCGGATCGACCGATGCGCTCGGTCGCCAGCTCGCCGATATCGTCACCAACGATCTCAAGAGTTCCGGCCTGTTCACCCCGCTGCCGCCCGCGCAGCTTCGCACCGTGATGTATCCGGAGGTGACTGCACCCGCTTTCTCCTATTGGGGCGGATCGGGCGCGCAGGCGCTGGTGCAGGGCTTCATCCGCGCCAACGGCGACGGCACGCTGACGGTCGGCTGCTATCTCTACGACGTGTCGGCGCAGACCGAGCTGATGCGGCAGGGCTTCGTCGTGCCGCCGTCCGAATGGCGGCGCGCGGGGCACAAATGCGCCGACATGGTCTATACCCGCCTCACCGGCGAGGGGCCGTATTTCGACAGCCGCGTCGTCTATGTCTCCGAAACCGGTCCGAAGGCGCATCGCACCAAGCGGCTGGCGATCATGGATCAGGACGGGGCCAACCACCGCTTCCTCACCAACGGCCAGTCGATCGTGCTGACGCCGCGCTTCGCGCCGAACCAGCAGTCGATCGTCTATATGAGCTTCATCAACGACAAGCCGGCGATCTACGTCTATAATATCGGCTCCGGCACGCAGCATCTGGTGACCAGCCCCGAGCGGCTGACCTTCGCCCCGCGCTTCTCGCCGGACGGGCGATGGATCATCTTCTCGATGTCGACCGGCGCGAACACCAACATCTATCGCGTGCCGACAAGCGGCGGCACGCCGCAGCGGCTGACCAATTCGCCCGGCATCAGCACCGGCGGCAGCTATTCGCCCGACGGATCGAAGATCGTGTTCGAGAGCGACCGTTCGGGCACGCAGCAGCTTTATGTGATGAACGCCGACGGATCGAACCAGCAGCGCATCAGCTTCGGCGGCGGCCGCTATGCGACGCCGGTGTGGAGCCCGCGCGGCGACCTGATCGCCTTCACCAAGATCGGCGGCGCCTTCCGTATCGGCATCATGAGCCCCAACGGATCGGGCGAGAAATTGCTGACCAATTCGTGGCAGGACGAGGGGCCGAGCTGGTCGCCCAACGGCCGCGTGCTGATGTTCTTCCGTCAGGGCCGGGGCAATGCCGGCAAGGCCGATCTGTGGTCGGTCGACCTGACCGGAGTGAACGAGCGGCGCATTCCGACCCCGCTCGACGGATCGGACCCGGGTTGGGGACCGTTGCGCCCTTGAAGGTTGCCGGGGGAAGCAGAGCGAAGATGGATTTGATGGAGAAGAACTCATGGCAAGACTGACGACCACGCTGCTGATGGCGACCGCGCTGGTGGCGACCGCCGCCTGCTCGAAGAAGCATCCCGAGGTGCTGCCCCCCGCCCCCGGCGCGGCGCCGGAGCAGACCCAGCCGACCGGCCCGCAGGGCCCGGTGGGCGATGCCGTGGTTCCGGGCTCGTCGGCCGATTTCAAGCGCTCCGTGACCAGCGACACGGTGCATTTCGGGCTCGACCAGTCCGACATCGACGACACCGCGCGCGGCATCCTCGATACGCAGGTGGCGTGGCTCGCTCGCTATCCCAACGTGCGCATCACGATCGAGGGCCATTGCGACGAGCGCGGCACGCGCGAATACAACCTCGCGCTCGGCGACCGGCGCGCCAATGCGGCGAAGAACTATCTCGCCAGCCGTGGCGTGGACGCTTCGCGCATCACCACCATCAGCTACGGCAAGGAACGCCCGATCGCGCTCGGCTCCGACGAGGAAGCCTGGGCGCAGAACCGTCGCGCAGTGACGGTGGTGCTCAGCCAGTAACGCCGATGCCCGCTCCGCTGTCATCCCGGCCCGTGTCGGGGTGACGGCGGCGGAAAGACCGCTTACTCTCCCCAGCCGGATCAGGGGGGAGAGGGGCATGAAGGCGATTTTCATCACCGGCGGCGCATCGGGAATCGGCCGCGCCGTGGCGATCCTGTTCTCCGCGCGCGGCTGGCGCGTCGGGCTGGCCGATATCGACGCCGCCGGGCTGGCCGCCACCGCCGCGATGCTGCCGGCGGAGCGCACCTCCACCCACCATCTCGACGTGCGCGACATGGCCGCGTGGGAGGAGGCGCTCGCCGCCTTCACCGCGACCAGCGGCGGGCTGCTGGACGTGATGTTCAACAATGCCGGCATCGGTCAGGGCGGGCCGTTCGGCGCGCTCGACCGCGCCACGCTGGACCGGGTGATCGACATCAACTTCCGCGGCGTCGCCTACGGCGCGCGCGCAGCTTATCCCTGGCTGAAGGCGACGCCGGGATCGTGCCTGCTCAACACCGCCTCGGCCTCCGCGATCTACGGCTCGCCGGGCCTGTCGCTCTATTCCGCCACCAAATTCGCGGTGCGGGGGCTGACGGAGGCGCTGGACGGCGAATGGGCCGCCGACGGCATCAGGGCGCGCGACCTGATGCCCGGCTTCATCGACACCGCGATCCTCAGCACGCCGATCCCCGATTCGAACCGCACCGCGCGCGACGCGGTGGTCGACGCGGGGTTCGAGTTCACGCCGGTCGAGACGGTCGCCGAGGCGGCGTGGAACGCGGTGCATGGCGACACGGTCCATGCGGTGATCGGCAAGACCGCCCGCCGCCTCGCCTTCGCCGCGCGCTGGATGCCCGGCCGCCTGCGCAGGATGATGCGCACGGGGGCGTTGGGCGGGGGATGACGCCCCTCGCCCGTCGGTTCACCCGCCCCGTTGGAGCGATTTCGAGGCAGGTGGAATCATCTGCCGGCTCGGAAATCGCGGCAAACAAAGGAAAATAGAGCGGTGATCCGATGCAATCGGATCGACAACCGCTCTAGCGCCGCGCCGGTCGACGCGCTGTCCTTCCTGCGGAAGAAAAGCGCAGCCCTTCGACAAGCCCGCGGCGAACGGGAATAGCGTCAGCCGTCGAGGATCGAATCGATCGCCTCGGCCAGTTCGATATCGCGCGAGGAAAGCCCGCCCGCGTCATGCGTGGTGAGCAATATCTCCACCCGGTTCCACACATTCTTCCATTCGGGATGGTGATCCATCTTCTCCGCGATCAGCGCGACCTGCGTCATGAAGCCGAACGCCTCGGCGAAATCGGTGAACACGATCGAGCGGGTGATCGCGTCGCGCGAATCCTCATAGTCCCAGTCCGGCAGGCCATCGAGCGCATCCGCCCGCTCCGCCTCGCTCAGCGCCTCGATCATCATGCCCTCCTTGCCGCCCTGCCCGCCACACGGGTATGGCGAACCGGATGGACGGGCAAGAGGCGATGGGGGAAGCGCCCTCGGCGGACGCGATCGAGGCGCATGCGCGAGGCGTGATCGCGCGCCTGCCGGCGGCGTTCCGCGCGCATCTCGGCGATATCGTGCTCGCGGTCGAGGAATATGCCGACGACGAGACGCTCGCCGCGATGGGCATCGAGCATCCGCTCGACCTGACCGGCCTCTATCACGGCCGCCCGCTGGGGGAGAAATCCTCGCTCGATTCGGGGATGCTGCCCGATCGCATCTTCCTCTATCGCCAGGCGATCCTCGCCGAATGGTGCGAGACGGGGGTGCGGCTCGACGACCTCGTCGCGCATGTCACGATCCACGAGATCGGGCACCATTTCGGGCTCTCCGACGACGACATGCACGCGTTGGAAGACGCGGTGACGGATTGAGCGCGCGGCTGGCATTCGACGGCGTGGCCTGCGCGCGGCGCGGGCGGACGCTGTTCGAGGGCTTGTCCTCCACGCTGGAGGCGGGCGAGGCGCTGCTCGTCACCGGCCCGAACGGCGTCGGCAAGTCCAGCCTGATCCGTGTCGCCGCCGGCCTGCTCCCGCCCGCCGCCGGAATCGTGAGGCATGAGGGGGCGCGCGCCTTGCTCGCCGAGGCCGTCGCGCTGGACGGAGAGCGGAGCGTCGCCGCCGCGCTCGGCTTCTGGGCGCGGCTTGACGACCGCCCCGCGCCCGAAGCGCGCGTCGCCGCCGCGCTGGACGCGCTCGACCTCGTCGCACTGGCCGACGTGCCGGTGCGCCTGCTCTCGACCGGCCAGCGCCGCCGCGTCGGCTTCGCGCGGGTGCTGGCGAGCGAAGCGCCGATCTGGCTGCTTGACGAGCCGGCCAACGGCCTCGACGCCGCCGCCGTCGCGCGGCTGGAGGCGCTGGTCGCCGACCATCGCGCGCGCGGCGGCATCGCGCTGGTCGCGACGCATCAGCCGCTCGCGCTGGCCGACGCATGGGAGATACGGCTGTGATCGCGCTGGTCCTGCGCGACCTGCGCCGCGCCTATGCCTCGGGCGGGGCGACGCTGATCGTCGCCTTCTTCCTGCTCGTCGCGATCCTGTTCCCCTTCGCGGTGGGGCCGGACCAGAAGCTGCTCGCGCGGATCGGGGGCGGCGTGATCTGGGCGGCGGCATTGCTCGCCGCGCTGCTGCCGGTCGAGCGGCTGGTCGCGCCCGATCTCGATTCGGGGACGCTCGACCAACTCGCGCTGCGCGGCTTCTCCGCCACCACGGTCGCCGCCGCCAAGATCGCCGCGCACTGGCTCGCCTTCGCGCCGCCGCTGATGGCCGCCACGATCGCCGCCGCCGGGCTGCTCGACCTGCCGGGCGAGGCGCTGCTGACGGTCGAGATCGGGCTGGCGCTGGGCACGCCGGGCCTCGCCGCGCTGGCGGTCGCGACCGGCGCGCTGGTCGCCGGGCTGCGCGGCGCGGGCGCGATCGCGGGCCTCGTCATGCTGCCGCTCGCCATCCCGCTGCTGATCTTCGGCGCTGGCGCGATCGAGGGCGGCGCGGGCGGGCTCAAGCTGCTCGCGGCGACCAGCCTGCTGCTGGTGGCCGGCGCGCCGTTCATCGCGGGCGCGGCGATCCGCGCGGGAACGGAATGACGTCGATCGCCAGCGCGCTTCTCCGGGCGATCGCGGCGTTGTCCTGATCGAGTTTTGACCCTAGTCTGCCGCCATGTCCCTCATTGATATGTTTCTTTCGCGCGCGGTGAAGCGCGGCCGCCTGACCCTCCTGCGCCCCGGCGCGCAGCCGGCCACGTTCGGCACGCCTGAGCCGGGCTATCCCGAGGTGACGATCCGCTTCGCCGACAAGCGCGTGGCGATGGCGATCGCGCGCAACCCGGCGCTGGGCGCGGGCGAGTGCTTCATGCACGGCCGGCTGATCGTCGAGCAGGGCGATATCCGCGACCTCGTCAACCTGCTGACCGCCAACGACAAGTGGGAATCCGGGCAGGACAATCTCGATCCGAGCTGGTTCTCCCGCGCAGCGGGGGCGGTGAAGCACCGTCTCGACCGCGTCAACATGGAGCGCCGATCGAAGAGGAACGTCGCGCATCATTACGATCTGTCGGGCCGGCTCTACGATCTGTTCCTCGATCGCGACAAGCAATATAGCTGCGCCTATTTCACCGATCCCGCCAACAGTCTGGAGCAGGCGCAGCTCGACAAGCTGGCGCATATCGCCGCCAAGCTGGCGCTGCGACCGGGGATGCGCGTGCTCGACATCGGCTGCGGCTGGGGCGGAATGGCGCTGTATCTCAACCGCCATTTCGGCGTCGAGGTGCTGGGCGTCACCCTGTCCGAGGAGCAGTTGAAGGTCGCGCGCGAGCGGGCCGAGGCGGCGGGCGTCGCGGACAAGGTGCGGTTCGAGCTGATAGACTATCGCCGCGTCACCGGCAGCTTCGACCGCATCGTCTCGGTCGGCATGTTCGAGCATGTCGGCCCGCCGCAATATCGCACCTTCTTCAGGAAATGCCGCGACCTGCTGGCCGACGACGGGGTGATGCTGCTGCATTCGATCGGCCGGATGGGCGCGCCGGGCGTCACCGACGACTGGACGGTGAAATATATCTTCCCCGGCGGCTACAATCCCGCGCTGTCGGAGATCGTGCGTGCCTATGAGGGGCTGCGGCTGTTCCCCACCGATGTGGAGGTGCTGCGGCTGCATTATTCGTGGACGCTCGACAACTGGTACGACCGCACCGTCGCGGCGAAGGACGAGATCGTCGCGCTGTACGACGAGAATTTCTATCGCATGTGGACCTTCTACCTCGCCGGGGCGGCGGCGGCGTTCCGCAACGGCGGGCTGTGCAACTATCAGGTGCAGCTCTGCAAGAGCCGCACCGCCGTGCCGGTGACGCGCGATTACATGTTCGACGGCGAACGGGCCTTGCGCGAATCCGCTCCCTCCGCATAGGGGCGGCGCATGAGCGAGAAGATCAACCGCGTCGTATTGGCCTACTCCGGCGGGCTGGACACCAGCGTCATCCTGAAATGGCTGCAGCAGACCTATGGCTGCGAGGTCGTCACCTTCACCGCCGATCTCGGCCAGGGCGAGGAGCTGGAGCCGGCGCGCAAGAAGGCGCTGGATGCGGGCGTGAAGCCGGAACACATCTTCATCGACGATCTGCGCGAGGAGTTCGTCAGGGACTACGTCTTCCCGATGATGCGCGCCAATGCGCTGTACGAGGGGCTGTACCTGCTCGGCACCTCGATCGCGCGGCCGCTGATCGCCAAGCGCCAGATCGAGATCGCGAAAGCGGTCGGCGCGGACGCGGTCAGCCACGGCGCGACCGGCAAGGGCAACGATCAGGTCCGCTTCGAACTGGGCTATTACGCGCTCGCGCCCGATATCAAGGTGATCGCGCCGTGGCGCGAGTGGGATCTCACCAGCCGCACGAAGCTGATCGAATTCGCCGAGGCGCACCAGATTCAGGTCGCCAAGGACAAGCGCGGCGAGGCGCCCTTCTCCACCGACGCCAACCTGCTGCACACTTCGTCCGAGGGCAAGGTGCTGGAGGACCCGTGGCAGGAGGTGCCGGATTACGTCTATTCGCGCACGGTGAACCCGGAGGACGCGCCGGACGCTCCCGAATATATCACGATCGATTTCGAGCGTGGCGACGGCGTGGCGCTGAACGGCGAGGCATGCTCGCCCGCGACGCTGCTGACCAAGCTCAACGAGCTGGGCCGCAAGCACGGCATCGGGCGGCTCGATCTGGTCGAGAACCGCTTCGTCGGCATGAAGTCGCGCGGCATGTACGAGACGCCGGGCGGCACGATCTACCACCTCGCGCATCGCGGGATCGAGCAACTGACGCTCGATCGCGGCGCGGCGCACCTCAAGGACGAGCTGGCGGTCCGCTATGCCGAGCTGATCTACAACGGCTTCTGGTTCGCGCCGGAGCGCGAGATGCTGCAGGCGGCGATCGACTTCAGCCAGGAGAAGGTCTCGGGCACCGTCCGGCTGAAGCTCTACAAGGGCAGCGTCATCGTGGTCGGCCGCAAGTCGCCCAACTCGCTCTACAGCGAGAAGGTGGTGACGTTCGAGGACGATCAGGGCGCCTACGACCAGCGCGACGCGGCGGGCTTCATCAAGCTCAACGCGCTGCGCCTGCGCCTGCTGGGCCGCCGCGACCGCGAGTTCTGAGTCTAGCCGGCGGCGAACCCCTCGAACGCCCGCTAACCACAGCCGCGCCTGCCCCTTCGCCCCTTGCGGAGCGGGAGAGGCAGCCGGTAAGGACATCGCATGGAAGGTCCGGGAGCCCCCCTGCGCTGGTGGCAGACACGCTGGTTCGTGGTGGCGGCGACCCTGGTCGCGCTCGTGCCGCTCATCTGGCCGACGATTCCGCCGCTGGTCGACCTGCCCGGCCATATGGGGCGCTATCGCGTCCAGCTCTCGCTCGATTCCGCGCCATGGCTGAGCCAATGGTATGATTTTCGCTGGTCGCTGATCGGCAATCTAGGCATCGACCTGCTCATCATCCCCTTCGCCAAGGTCTTCGGGCTGGAGCTGGGGGTGAAGCTGATCGTGATGGCGATCCCCGCGCTCACCGTCGCGGGCCTGCTGTGGATCGCGCGCGAGGTGCATGGGCGCATCCCGCCGACCGCGCTGTTCGCCTTGCCGCTGGCCTATTGCTATCCCTTCCAGTTCGGCTTCGCCAACTTCGCGCTGTCGATGGCGCTGGCGCTCAACCTGTTCGCGCTGTGGCTGCGGCTGGGGCGGCAGCGTCGCTTCACGCTGCGCGCCGCGCTGTTCGTGCCGCTCTCCTGCCTGCTGTGGCTGTGCCACACCTTCGGCTGGGGCGTGCTGGGCGTGCTGGCCTTCTCCGCCGAGATGGTCCGCGAGCATGACCGGCGCAAGGACGCCGGCTCCGGCCATTGGGTCGCGAGCTGGTTCCGCGCGGGGCTGCACTGCGCGCCGCTGGCGCTGCCGATGCTGCTGATGGTGTTCTGGCGCACCGGCGACCATGTCACCGGGCAGACGACCGACTGGTTCAACTGGCAGGCCAAGGTCGCCTGGATGCTGATGGTGGTGCGCGACCGCTGGCAATGGTGGGACATAGCGGCGATGGCGACGTTCTACGCCATCATCCTCAAGGCACTGCACGATCCGGCGATCGGATATTCGCGCAACCTCGGCCTTTCCGCGCTGTTCCTCACCGCCGTCTATCTACTGCTGCCGCGCATCGTGTTCGGCTCGGCTTATGCCGACATGCGGCTGGCTCCGTTTGTGATCGCGATCGCGATCATCGCGATCCGCCCGCGAGCGAATATGACGGCGCGCCATGCGACCGTGCTCGCGGCGCTGGGCCTCGTATTTTTCCTCGCTCGGATCGGCGGTACGACGATCAGCTACTGGATGTTCGCGCGCGACTATCGCACCGAGCTTGCCGCGCTGGATCATGTGCCGGTTGGCGCCCGGCTGGTGAGCTTCGTCGGCTATGGCTGCGACAATAAGTGGAAGATGTCGCGGCTGGAGCATCTGCCCGCGCTCGCGCTGGAACGGCGGCTGGCCTATACCAACGATCAATGGTCGATGGCGGGCGCGCAGCTTCTCACCGCGCGCTATTTCGCCGCCGGCGGGTTCGCGCACGATTCGTCGCAGATCGTCACGGACAGATGGTGCATGCGCGAATGGTGGCGGCCGATCGGCTTCTCGATCGCGCGCTTCCCGCGCGGCGCGTTCGATTACGTCTGGCAGATCCGCACGCCGCCGTATGACCCGCGCTATGCCAGCGATCTCGTGCCGATCTGGCGCTCGCCCGACGGGACCAGCACGCTGTTCAAGGTCGATCACACGCGGCCGGTGCCGCAGATCGAGGATTCGGAGCTGATCCCGCCGCTGCTGCTCGAACTGCGCGATCGCATCCGTCGTCGCCGCGCCGCCGAGGCGGAAGCGCGGGCGAGGGCGGAGGCTACCCCTTCCTGAACGGGGTAAGCTGGTCGAGGAAGGCGCGGTCCTCCTCGATCGCGGCGCGCTCCCGCACGAGGAAATCGGCCACCGCACGGCGGAAGCCGGCGTCGGGAAGGTAATGCGCGGAGAAGGTCGGCACCGGCACATAGCCGCGCGCCAGCTTGTGCTCGCCCTGCGCGCCCGCCTCGACCGTCGAGAGGCCGCGCGCGATGGCGGCGTCGATCGCCTGATAATAGCACAGCTCGAAATGAAGGAACGGCACCTCCTCCACGCAGCCCCAGTAGCGGCCGTAGAGCGTTTCCGCGCCGATCAGGTTGAGCGCGCCGGCGATCGGCTGCCCGTCGCGCTCGGCGAGGATCAGCAGCACCTTGTCCCCCATCCGCTCGCCGAGCAGCGGGAAGAAGCCGTGCGTAAGGTACGGACGGCCCCATTTGCGGCTGCCGGTGTCCTGATAGAAGGCCCAGAACGCCTCCCATTCACGCGGGCCGATCTCCGCCCCGGTCAGGTGGCGGATCGTCAACCCCGCCACCGCCGCCGCGCGCTCCTTGCGGATCGCCTTGCGCTTGCGGCTGGAGAGGCGGGCGAGGAAATCGTCGAAGTCGCGATAGCCCTCGTTGCGCCAGTGATATTGCGTGCCCTGCCGGATCAGCCAGCCGGCGGCATCGAACAGCGGCATCTGATCGGGGGCGATGAAGGTGGCGTGGGCCGAGGAAAGCTGGTGCCGGTCGGTCACCGCTTCCAGCGCGGCGATCAGCGCCGGGGCGACGGCGGCGTCGCGCAGCAGCAGGCGCGGCCCCGGCACGGGCGTGACCGGCACGGCGATCTGAAGCTTGGGATAATAAGCGCCGCCCGCCCGCTGCCACGCGTCGGCCCAGGCATGGTCGAAGACGTACTCGCCCTGGCTGTGGCTCTTGGCGTAGCTCGGCGCGATCCCGGCGGGGCGGCCGTCCGCGCCGTCCACCACCACCGGCAGCGGTTGCCACCCGCTCCGCCCGCCGACGCTGCCCGATTCCTCCAGCGCGGAGAGGAAGGCGTGGCTGACGAAGGGATTGACGCTGCCGGCGCAGGCGTCCCAATCCTCGCGCGCGATCGCGGAGACGCCCTCCACCATGCGCGCCGTGACGGCCGTCACCGGCGCGACCCCGGACAGGCGATATCGGGAAACATCGGGGGAAGCGCCATCACCCCCAATTTAGGGCGCCCGGCGCTCCACTCAAGCGGCGATCAGAGCGGTTCGCCGACCTCGACGATCGCATCGACCTCCACCGCCGCGCCGAGCGGCAGCACCGGCACGCCGACCGCCGAGCGGGCGTGCTTGCCGGCATCGCCGAACAGCGTGACCATCAGCTCGCTCGCGCCGTTGGCGACCTTCGGCTGGTCGGTGAAATCGCCGTGCGAGTTGACGAACACGCCGAGCTTCACGATCCGCTTCACGCGCGCGAGATCGCCGAGCGCCGCCTTCACCTGCGCGATCAGCATCAGCGCGCAACGCCGCGCGGCGTCCTGCCCGTCCTCGACGCTGACATTCTCGCCGAGCCGGCCGGTGACGAGCTTGCCGTCCCGGAACGGAAGCTGCCCGGAGACGTGGAGCAGATTGCCCGCCAGCACCGTCGGCACATAAGCGGCGACGGGCGCGGCGGCTTCGGGGAGGGAAAGGCCAAGCTCGGCCAGCTTGCGATCGATCATTTCGGTCATGGCGGCAGCTTCAACACTCCCGCGCCGCGTCGGTCAATCCTCTGCGTGCCGGCCGGCGTCGAAACGCGCCGCGATCCACCTTTCCGCCTCGCGCCAGTCGTCGATCCGGGCATGGGCCTGCGGCGCGGCAGGAACGCCGGAGGCGAGCACCGGCTCCGCCACCATGTGCAGCCGGTGGACGCGCGGGGCATGTTCGGCGACCGAGGCGTGGTGGTGCGGCATGTCGTCGACGAACACGGTGACAGGATCGCCATGCTCCGCCACCAGCCGCGCGACCGGGCCGCCCTTCCCGCCCTGGTTGCACTCGACGCGATGGGCGATGCCGTGGACGGCGAGCTGTTCGATGCGCGAATCGCGGCAGTCATCGGCAAGGTTGGTGAGGATCACGATATCGGCGCGCGCCGCCAGCCCGGCCAATGCCTCGCGCGCATGGGGAACGAGCGTCTGCCGATGCATCTGCGACGGGAAGAAGCCGCCGAGGAAGCCCGCGAATTCCTCCCGCCCCGGCGGCTCGCCGGTGGAGCGGCGGCGCATGTTGCGGGCGAGATCCCACGACAGCGGATCGAACTCGATATCGTGCGCCTCGCCGAGCCAGTCGCCGAAATGGCGCAGCATGTGGAGCAGCACCTCGTCGCAGTCGCAGATCAGCAGCGGCCGGGTCATGCCGCCTCCAGCGCGCGGCGCGCGGCGACCAGCCGCCCGGGCGCGACGCCGACCGCATCGGCGCAGGCGATCAGGTCCGGCTCATGCCCTTCGAGGAACGCCAGGCACGCCGCCAGCACCGCCGGATCGCCGAGCCGCGCCCGCAGGTCGTCCGGCGCGAGCCCAGTCAGCGCGATCAGCCGCTCCGCCCTGCGCGGCTCCGCCAGCGCCCAGGCGAGCGCCTGAAGCGCAAGCGCATGAATGTCTTCGTTTGTATCGGCTTCGCGCATTGCCTATCCTGCGATCAGTCAGGGGATATGGGGCGTGACAAAAAGGGTGCTCGTTGTCGAGGATAACGAACTCAATCTGAAGCTGTTCTGCGATCTGCTGCGTGCGCACGAATATGCCGCGGAGCCGGTGCGCGACGGGCGCGAGGCGCTGGAGCGCGCGCGCGCGTTCGCGCCGGACCTGATCGTGATGGACATCCAGATGCCGCACGTCACCGGCCACGAGCTGATCCTCGAGCTGAAGGCCGACGAGGAATTGCGCGAGATCCCGGTGATGGCCGTCACCGCTTATGCCGGCCGCGACGACGAGGACCGCATCCGCGCGGCTGGCGCGGCGGCCTATGTTTCCAAGCCGATCAGCTTGGCGCGATTCATGGACGCGGTGGGCGCGCTGGTGTGAAGACGCAACAAAAGAGCCGCCGGCATATCGCCCGCGGCTCCTGGCGCCACAAGGAACGCGGGCGGCGCGATCACGCCGCCAGCGGCGTCACTTGATCTTGGCTTCCTTGAACTCGACGTGCTTGCGCACGACGGGATCGTACTTGTTGAACGACAGCTTCTCGGTCTTGGTGCGCGGATTCTTCTTGGTGACATAGAAGAAGCCGGTGTCGGCCGAGCTGACGAGCTTGATCTTGACGGTGGTCGGCTTGGCCATGACCAATTCCTGTGCTTGCGAAATAGAAAAGAGCGGCGAGCTGGCGCGCGCCGCTGACAGGGGTGGGCGAATGACGCACGGCGCGCCATATGTCAAGCCGGTGGCGGTTAACGCGGCCTTTATCCCTTGCGCGCATCCTCGCTTCCGCTGGGGGAGTCATGTCATGCAAGAGGGTGATTTCACGGAAATCCGCGCCGAGCTGATGCGGCGGATCGTCGCTATCGAGTCGCGGCGCGGCACCGGCGGCATCGCGCGTGAGGTCGACGCGATTCGCCGCATCGCGCACCGCAACGGCATGTTGCCGGCGGTGACGTTGGCGCATCTGCTCGAATCGGCGCTGGCGCGCGGGGAACATGGCACGCTGGTTCAGGACTGGCTCGCGATGCTCGGCGAGGCAGTGCATAGCGAGCGACAGGATGACGCCACCTCCGATGCCTTCGCCGCCGCCTGTCAGGTGCGCTTCGCCTGAGGTCCGGACGCCCGGGTCTTCATGGACGCGCTGATGGCCGCGCTGGTGCTGGGTGCGCTGTGCCAGATCGGCGACCGCACGCCGTGGCTCGCCGCGATCCTTGCCGACCGCTATCGCGCGCGCGGCGTGGTGATCGTGGCGACGGTGCTGGCGCTCGCCGCGAACTACGCGCTGGGGGCGCTGGGCGGCATCCTGATCGGCCCGCTGCTCGCGCCGGAAGCGCAGGGCCTGCTGCTCGGGCTGGCGCTGGTCCTCGCCGGGATCGGCACGTCGTGGCGCGACAAGGCGCCTGACCGGCTGGCCGGCTGGCGGCTGGGCGCGGTGGCGACGAGCTTCCTCGGCCTCGCGATCATGGTGCTCGGCGACCGGATGCAGTTCATCGCCGCCGCGCTCGCCATGCGATCGCCGCTGCCGTGGCTCGCGGCGGTGGGCGCGACGCTCGGCGCGCTGGCGGTGACGGTGCCCGCGATCGTGATCGGCGAGGCGCGCTGGATCGCGCTGCCGCGCCGCGCGGCCGGCATCGCGATCGGCGCGGCGCTGGTCCTCGCCGGCGCTTTCCTCATGCTGCGGTCGATCGCTCTGATCTGATTTTCCAATGGAGCGATTCCACTATTGATCCGTTATCGCAATGAAACCGGATCAATGGAGGATAAGACGTGGCGAACACCAATGCCAACCTGAAGACGCCGAGCGATCTCGCCCGCAACGAAACCAGATCGGTGGCGGATGCGCTCAATTCGGCGCTGGCCGATTGCTTCGCGCTCTATCTCAAGACCAAGAATTTCCACTGGCACGTCTCCGGCCCGCATTTCCGCGACTATCACCTGCTGCTGGACGATCAGGCGGCACAGATTTTCGCGGTCACCGACGCGATCGCCGAGCGGGTGCGCAAGACCGGCAACACCACCTTGCGCTCGATCGGCGACGTCGCGCGGCACCAGACGATCAAGGACAACGACCAGCCCTTCGTCGCGCCGGAGGCGATGCTGGCCGAACTGCGCGACGACAACCTCAAGCTGGTCGAGAGCTTCCGCGCGGTGAAGGACGCCGCCGAGGAGGCGAAGGACAATGCCACCAGCGGCATCGTCGACGAATGGACCGACCAGGCCGAGACGCGCGCCTGGTTCCTGTTCGAGGCCAGCCGCAAGGTTTGAGGCGACGGGCGGCGGGCCGGGAGAGCGCCTTCGGCTCCCGGCCCGCCGCGCTTTCAATGCGCCGGCGCGGCGCGCAGCAACAGCATCGGCGCGGGCATCGCCGTCCTATGCCATGCGGCGGACGAGGCGGGGATGTTGACCCAGTCGTTGCTCCCCGTCGCGCAGCGCTGCACCGTGCGGAAATAGAGCGCGCCCGCCGTCGCCGGCAGCTTCATCATCACGCCGAACTGGTCAAACTGATCTGCGGGCAGATCGCCCGTCCAGGTGATCGCGGAGACGCGCTCGGTGATGAGCGCGCCACCTTCTCCCTTGACCGGCGTTTTCAGCGGCTGGCGCTCGATCGCGAGCGTCCAGCCCGGCTTGGGCTGCGGCCGCGCGGAGACCACGGACTCCGGTATCTCCACCCGGATCGAGCGCGTCGGCGAATCCCCGCAGCCGTGGGTGACGCGCAGGAAGCCGGCATGATAGCCGCCCGCCGGCGCCTCCGGCTCGGCGAAGACGATATGGGCGTCGGCCGCGCTGGACAGCACGGACAGAGCGGCGAGCATCGCGACGATACGCATGGTTTTCCCTTTCATCAGAAGGCGAAGCGGACGCCGCCGAACACCGATCGCCCCTCCCCCGGATAGAAGACGGCGCGGTTGATGCCGGGCAGGCTGGCGTCGGTGATCGCGCCGAACTCGGCGGCGTAGCGCTTGTCGGTGAGGTTGCGCGCGTCGACGAAGACCGTCGCCGCGCCGATCGCGAAGCCGCCGCTCAGATTCAGCACCGCATAGCCCGGCGCGCGCATCGTATTGGCGTAATCGACCCACACCGATTTCATCCGCCAGTCGAGGAACGGCTCCAGATAGACGCCGTGCGCGCCGTCGTAGCGCAGCGCGACGCGATATTGATGCTCCGGCGCGACCGGCAGGTGGTTGTCGCAATAGACCGGATCGCCGACGAAGCGGAAATCCGACCAGGCATAGGTCTGGCGCAGCCGGAAGCGGCGCGCGAACCGCCAGTCTAGGCTCGCCTCCACCCCCTGATGGCGCGTGCGGCCGGCGTTGAACACCGTCGCCGGCAAATTGACGGCGGGTAGGAAGCTCAGCAGCTCGCCGTCGATGTCGGCGCGATAGTAATCCACGTCCCAGGTGAAGGCCCCCGCCCTGCCCCGCGTGCCGATCTCCGCCGTCCAGGCGCGTTGCGGATCGAGCGGCACGAACGCCGATCCGCTGCTATTGGTCTGCGTCAGCGCGCCGAAATGCGGCGGCTCGACCGAGCGGGTATAGTTCGCATAGACCTGCGTCGCGCCGCGCTCGAACAGCAGGCCGATGCGCGGGGCGAACCAGTCGTAGTCCGCCGCGTCGCGCCTGTCGCCGAGCCGGTCGTGATAGTCGCGCGTCGCACGTCCCCATGATCCGCCCGCGACCAGCGCCAGCTCGGGCAGGACGAACAGGCGCCCTTCCGCGAACACGTCCAGCCCGCTGGCGATCTGCTGCGCGTCGCCGATGCGTGGGCCGTCCGCCCCGGCGAAGTTGAGATACAGGTCCTGCTCGGTGCCGCCCTGCCGGTAGTAAGCGCCGAAGAACAGGTCGGCCTTGTGCCCGGCTACTTCCCCGGTCACGTCGAAGCGGCCGAACAGCCCCTGCGTGTCGGTGTCCTGGTCGATCACGATCGAGATCGGGTGATGCAGATCGGTCTGCGTCGCATAGGCGCCGCCCTCGAACACCACATTGTCGCTTAGCCGCAACCGCGTCTGGAGCGTGACGCGCTCGACCGTCTGATCGCGCGCCTGTCGGCGCGTCACCACGCCGTCGCCGGCATAGCGCGGATTGTCGAGCGCGTCGGAGAGGGTCAGCGCGCCCGGCACGCCCTGCCGGATATCGGCGGCATAGCCGATCAGGCGGATTTCATTGTCCTGGCCGAAGCTGTAGCCGAGATTGACCGTGCCGCGCGTCGTGTCGGATTTCTCCTGCTGGCGGTAGCCGCCGGCATGATAGCTGTCGACCGACGCGTAATAATCGAACGCGCCGGACCGGCCCGCGCCGGCCGCGCGGGCGCGCCATGTCGCATAGGCGCCGCCCTCGACGCGGAAGTCGAACGGCGTCTCGGCGGTCTTGCCGTTGGGGGTGATGAGGTTCACCGCGCCGCCGAGTTGCGCCCCGCCGAAGCGCAGCGCGTTGCCGCCCTTGTAGACCTCGATATAGCGCGCGCCGAGCGGGTCGATCTTCTGGAAGTCGGAGAAGCCGTCGGCATCGGCGAAGGGCACGCCATCCTGCGCCAGCAGCACGCCGCGCTGGTGATAGCTCTGGTCCAGCCCCGAGCCGCGGATCGACAGCCGCGATTCGTCGCCGTAGCGCTTGTTGGCGAGCACCCCCGGCACGTCGCGCAGCAGATCGTAGAGGCCGGTGACGCTGCGATCCTCATAGGTCTCGGCGGCGACCACCGCCACCGCGCCCGGCGTCCGCGCCAGCCGCTCGCGTGCGGCGGCGACGACGGCCGGATCGTCCTGCTGCGCCCCGGCGGTGACGATGACGTCCGGCTGTCGCTCGTCCGCTTCGGCGGCGAACGCGGGCACGGCAATGAAGGTCGAGGCGAGCAACGCCGCCTGAATGGTCCTGAACATGGATAACCCCTTTCGGCACGCGGGTCAGCCCGCGCGCCGGATATGTCGCTGATGACCGGGCCGTACGCGGCCCGCCGGATCAGGCGACGAGGGGTGGCCCGCGCAATGGCGGGCGAAGCCGGGCGGCGGCGCGCGGCGGCAGCGCCTCGGCGAGCAGCAGCGCCACCGCGAGGATGAACAGCAGCGCCTCGGCGAGCTGGATCGGGTCCGCCCCGCCGATCAGCGGCAGCGCGAGATCGGCGAAGGCGCACGGGCTTTGCGCCTGATGGCCGTCGGCATCGCCGTGATGATCGAGGCCGGAGACGGCGATCGCCATCGTCATCGGGCCGTAGCCGTTGCAGATGCCGATCACGATGCGGCCGTTGTCCAGCGTCGGCATGTAACCCGCCGGCACCAGAACGCGCACCGCCAGCGCCGCCGCGACGATCAGCGCGGCGAGCGCGGGGCAGGTACGCAAAAGGCGACGCAGCGCGGCCATGCGGGGGTCGTTAACCGCGCGCGGGGCGGTTGTCACTGGCAAAGCCCCTCCCCCGCGCCGCCGGCTGAACGCAACCCGGCGGGAGGGGCTTTCGTCGCGGCTCAGCGCCCGAGCAGCACCCGCGCCTGCCCGGCGATCTGCGCCAGCATCGCGGCGTTGGGGGCCGGCGCGTGGCGCGCGCGATCGACCAGCGCCTTGAACTGCGCGACGCGCGGCGCGTTGGCGTCCAGCCACGCGCCGACCAGCTTCGCGGGATCGCCCTTGCCGCCACGGGCAAGGAAATCGAGCCGCAATTGCTGGAAATCGCGCGCGAGGCCGGCGATCAGCAGACGCTCCCACGGATCACTGGAGGTGATGCGCGCGGCGGTGGTCTGCGCCCAGTCCAGCCCCAGCGCCTGCCCGAGCCGGGTGAACGCCTTCGTCACCTTCATCTCGTCCAGCCCGAGCCGCTCGCTGAGATCGGCGAGGCCGATCGCACCGTCCAGCTCGAACAGCCGCGCGACCTTGGCGACCAGCCCGACCGGCGCGCCCGCCGCCTCCAGCGCGGAGGTGATGCGGCCGCTCTGCGCGCGCGCCTCCTCGAGCAGCAGCTCGCGGGTGTGCGCGTCGAGATTGGCGACGCCCTTGCCGATGCGCTTGAGCACCGCCTCCGGCGCCGTGCCCGGCGCGGTGACGCGGAGCAGGTCGGCGATCTGCGAACGGGTCGCCGCTGCCACCTCGTCGAACAGCGCGAGCCGGCCGGATTCCGGCATCGCCGTGGTCTCGATCTCGCGCCACAGCGCCGACAGGTCGAGCAGCCGCTCCACTACGACGAACATCGCCGCGATGTCGGACAGCGCCGCGCCCTCCTCCTCGGCCAGTTCGAACGGATGGAGCACGCCGATACGGTTGACGATGCGGTTGGCGAGCTTGGTCGCGACGATCTCGCCGCGCAGCCGGTGCTCGTCGATCGCCTTGCCGAACTTCTCCTGCATCGCCGCCGGGAAAGCGGCCTGTAGATCGCCCTTCATCGCCGCGTCGGTGGCGAGCGGCGCGCGCTCGATCGCGTCCTGCAACGACAGCTTGGCGGTGGCGAGCAGTACGGCCAGCTCCGGCCGGGTCAGCCCGCGCCCCTCGATGCCGCGCCGCAGCAGGTCGTCGTTGCTCGCCAGCCCCTCCACCTTGCGGTCGAGCTTGCCGGCGTCCTCGAACATCTCGATCAGCCGGACGTAGCTCGGCAGGCCGCGCGCGCCGTCGCCCTCGGCTATCGACAGCGCCAGCGTCTGGAGGCGATTGTCCTCCAGCACGAGATGCGCGACGTCGTCGGTCATCGTGCCGAGCAGCGCGTTGCGGTCCTCGAACGACAGGCGCTTCTCCATCATCTCGCGATTCAATGCGATCTTGATGTTCACCTCGTTGTCCGAGCAATCGACGCCGGCCGAATTGTCGATGAAGTCGGTGTTGATGCGCCCGCCGCGCGCGGCGAAGGCGATGCGCCCGGCCTGCGTCACGCCGAGATTGGCCCCCTCGCCCACCGCGATCGCGCGCAGCTCCTCCGCATCGACGCGCAGCCGGTCGTTCGCCGGATCGCCGACATTGGCGTTATTCTCCGCCGCCGCCTTGATATAGGTGCCGATGCCGCCGAACCAGATCAGGTCGACCGGGCTCCTGAGGATCGCGGAGATCAGCGCCGCCGGCTCCAGCTCGTCCGCCGCGATGTCGAGCGCGGCCTTCACCTCGGGGGTGAGGCGGATCGACTTGGCGCTGCGCGGGAAGACGCCGCCACCCTTCGAGATCAGCGCCTTGTCGTAATCGTCCCAGCTCGATCGCGGCAGCGCGAACAGCCGCGCCCGCTCGTCCCAGCTCGCCGCCGGATCGGGATCGGGATCGAGGAAGATGTGGCGGTGGTCATAGGCCGCGACGATCTTCAGCGTCTTGCTGAGCAGCATCCCGTTGCCGAACACGTCGCCCGACATGTCGCCGCAGCCGACGACGCGGATCGACTCGTTCTGCACGTCCACCCCGCGCTCGGCGAAGTGGCGCTGGACCGAGATCCACGCGCCCTTGGCGGTGATGCCCATCGCCTTGTGGTCATAGCCGTGCGAGCCGCCCGACGCGAAGGCGTCGCCGAGCCAGAAGTCGCGCTCCAGCGCGATCGCGTTGGCGACATCGCTGAAGGTCGCGGTGCCCTTGTCGGCGGCGACGACGAAATAGGGATCGTCGCCGTCATGGATCGCCACGCCCTTCGGATGCACCACCTTGCCGCCGACGATATTGTCGGTGATCGACAGCAATGTGCGGATGAAGATGCGATAGCTCTCCGTGCCTTCCGCCAACCACGCGTCGCGATCGACCGCCGGGTTGGGCAGCTGCTTGGGATAGAAGCCGCCCTTCGCACCGGTCGGCACGATCACGGCGTTCTTCACGCGCTGCGCCTTCATCAGGCCGAGGATCTCGGTGCGGAAATCGTCGCGCCGGTCGGACCAGCGCAGGCCGCCGCGCGCCACCGGGCCGGCGCGCAGGTGGATGCCCTCGACGCGTGGGGAATAGACCCACACCTCGCGCCACGGCAGCGGCGCGGGAAGGCCGGGGATGCGCGCGCTGTCGAGCTTGAACGCCAGCGCCTCGCGGCCGGCGTCGGTGAAGGCGTTAGTGCGCAAGGTCGCGCCGATCACCGCGCGATAGGCGCGCAGGATGCGGTCGTCGTCGATCGCGCTGACCGCTTCCAGCCCCGCCTCGATCGCCGCCTCGATCGCCGCCTCGTCACCTTTCGCGCCCGGCTTGTGACTGAAGGTGAAGCGTTCGATCAGCGCGCGCGTCACCGCCGGGGCGCGGCCGAGCGCGTCAACCACGGTGACGAGGCCGTAGCTCATCCCCGCCTGACGCAGATAGCGGAACCACGCACGCAGCAGCACCACGGCATCCGGCGCGAGGCCGACGTCGAGGATCAGGCGGTTGAACTCGTCATTCTCCGCCTCGCCCTTCAGCACGGCGGCGACGGCGCCTTCCAGCACCTCCTTCGCCACGGCGCTGTCGGCGTCCTTCGCCTCCAGCGAGAAATCGTGGACGTAGCTGTCCGCCTCCTCGCGCATCTGCGTCGGCCATTCGCCGATCACGCGGAAGCCGAAATTTTCCAGCACCGGGACCGCATCCGACAGCGCGAGCGCGCCGTTGGTCTTGTAGATCTTGAGCCGCCGCTCGTCCGCGCGCGCGACGGGATCGAGCCGGACCTGGCGATCGCCGGGGCCGTCCAGCTCGGCGAGCCGCAGCACGTCCTCCGCCGCTTCCTCCGCCGTGCTGACGGTGCGGTAGCTCATCGGGAAGGCCGCCGCCCAGCGCAGCGACAGCCGCGCGGCGCGCTGCGCCGGCACGCGCTCCATCAGCGCCGCCTCGACATCGCGCACCCAGCCGCGCACCATCTTCTCGAGCTGCGCGTCGAGCGCCTGCTCGTCCGGCATCCCGCTCGCGGTGCGCAGGTCGACGGTGTAGCGGATGAGGGCGGTGTTGCCGTCCTCCATCGCCACCGTCCAGTTGAGGATCGCGCCGCCGGCCGATTCCGCGATCATCTCGCCGATCGCGACGCGGCGCGCCGTGGTCAGCTCGTCGCGCGGCAGCCAGACGAAGCCGAAAAGCTGCCGGCCGAGCGGCGAGCGCACCAGCACCAGCTTCGGGCGCGGGCGGTCCGCGATGCTCATCGCGATCAGCGCCAGCCGCTCCAGCGATTCCGCGTCGAACGCGATCACCAGATCGTGCGGCAGCGCGCCCATCGCATGGGCCAGCGCCTTGCCGGTATGGCCGGCGGGGTCGAAGCCGAACTTTCCTTCCAGATCGGCGAGCCGCTGCCGCAGCACCGGCACCGCGCGCGGCGGCGCGGAGAGCGCGGCGCTGGTCCAAAGGCCGGCGTGGATCGACAAGCCGATGTTCCGGCCGCCCTCGCGCAGCGGCACGATAATGAGGTCGATCGGCATCCGGCGATGCACCAGCGAGATCAGGCTGGATTTCAGCATCAGCGGCGCCTCGCCGCCCTTCGCGAAATAATCCATCGCCAGCTCGAGCGAACGCGCGGCGAGCAGCGGCACCTTGTGCGCGTTGCGCGCGATGCCAAGCGCGTCGCCGGCCCCGCGCCCGTCGGCATACCAGCGCTCGTGGCCGAGCAGGGTGAAATGCCGGTCGAGGAACCAGCGCATCAGCGTCGCGCCCTCGCTCGATCCGCCGGTATCCTCGATCGCGCCCGCGTCGGCGGCGAGCGTCGCCTGCATCGCGCGCCAGTCGGAGACCGCCGCGCGCACGTCCGCCAGCGCGGCCTCGATATCGGACACCAGATCGCGACGCTCGCGCGCGTCGGCGCGCTGCATTTCGATATAGATCATCGATTCCCGCGTGCCCTCATGATCGGACACGCCCTTGATGAGCCCCTCGGCATCGCGCGTGACGGCGATCACCGGATGGATGATGCGATCGATCGCGATGTCGTGCGCGGCGATCGCCGCCGCGATCGAATCGACCAGGAACGGCATGTCGTCGTTGACGATCGCCAGCCGCTGGCGCCGCGCACCGGCGTCGCCGGGAAGCTGCTCCAGCGCGATCGCCACGGTGCCGGGGGGCCGCCGCTCGGCGGTCGCGGCAAGGAAGGCGGCGGCCTCCGTCTGCTCGGCCGGGCCGAAGCCCTGGAGCTCTCCGGGCAATGCGCGGTGGATGAGACGGGCGGCAAGCGCTTCGGAAAGCGCCTTGAGCGATGACCTTGACATGGGGCCAAGCTATGCGCCCACCCGCCGCGAGGCTCAAGACTTGTGGGAAATGCGGCAATTTGCGATGCTGCGGAGCCGCGTTGCGCGCCGTCGAAACGCGGCCGCGGGGGAGTTAGCGCCGCTACGGCATCCCCGGCAATTTTCGGGCGAAAACACGATCAGGACGGCAGCGATCGTGCGCGCGGGCCGGCGGAACGGCAACTCCGCGACTTCGTTGCGCACAGCGCACCAGCAGCCCCGGCCGCACGGCGACCGCGCGACCTGTGACGTTATTGCATCGCTGCGCGGAAAACACTCAGTCGAGCGCCGCCAATGCGCGATTGGCGAGGCGGCTGTCGTTGGCAACCGCACCGAGAACGTCGAGCGCGCCCTCCCCGGTCGCCCGCGCGACCAACACGACGATCTCGCCCGCCGCCGCGCCTGTATCGATCGCGACATGCGCGATCGGCGCACGGTCCTTCACCACCGGGGCGACCGCCGCTTTAGCCGGACGGCGGAGCGCGCGCTGCGCCGCGACGATGCCCTTCACGCCGGCCGGATAGTCGTCGATGAACGCGACCAGCCCGCCCATCGGCACGCCCTCGCGCTGCGCGAAGCCCAGCACGGCGGCGAATTCGGTGAGGCGCGTCTTGTCGTAGTCAGCGCCGAAGACGAGCTTGACGATCGGCGTCATCGGCGCGCGCGCCTGCTGCGTCAGCCCGGCATCTTCGAGCAGTTCGGCCAGCCCTTCCGGGTCGCCCCCGGCGGCGAGCGCGAAATCATGCGCCCGGCCGAGCGCGCGATACAGCGCCGCGCGGCTGCGCACGTCGGAGGCACGCGCCGCCGCCGCACTCTCCCGCGCCAGCGCCAGCCGGTCGCCGAGCGAATGCACGGAAGCCACTTCCGCCGCCTCGGCCGCGTCGGACAGCCGGCTCGGGCCGTCCGCCCATACCGCCGGCGCATCGGCCGGCGCATCGACCGCCGGCGCGGGCGCTTCGCGCATCGACGCGGCCAACTCCGCACCCAGCCGCGCCTGCTCCTCGCTGCCCAGCACTTCCTTCCAGTTGATGACGCCGTAGATGTAATCGATCTGGTCGTCGCTGGACGAGAAGGGCATCAGAATGCCGCGATAGAGCGTCTGGTGGCCGCGCGTGCCGACGAACTCCGCCTCGAACCCGATCGGCGCGCGATTGGCGATGATCTGGAGGTAATGATCGGTCAGCCGCGACAGCAGCGAGCGCGCCGGCACCTCGGCGATGCGCGTGATCGCGTGATCCAGCTCGCATTCCTCGCGCAGCGCGCGGCCGAGGAACTGGATCTCCGGATCCTCGATCCCGCGGGTGAAATCGAGCAGCACGCTATGCGCCCCGAAATCGGCGATGCCGGCGGGATCGAGATCCTCGATCGAGGGATAAGCGCGGCCCTTCAGCAGCGACACCCAATGGTTGTAGGCGCGCACGTGCATCCGGCGCTCGTCGGTGCCGATGTCGAGAGTCGCCTCTCCCACCCCGCCGTCAGCCGGGTCGCTGTCATACGGCCGGCCATCATCGAAGCCGCGGGCGGTGTCCATAAAATCCCCTCGACGCACAAGTCGGTGTCACCCGGATTGTGCGCCGCTCATGGTAAAGGACACGTAAACACCGCCGCGCTTGCCAGCGCCCCGCAGTCCTGCTAGGCGCGCCGCCTCGACACGCCATCGGGCGTGCCCCGGGGCCGCTTTAGCTCAGCTGGTAGAGCATCGCATTCGTAATGCGGGGGTCACAGGTTCGAGTCCTGTAAGCGGCACCATTCCGTACACAAGCAGAGTAAGCGGATGCCTGTCGCCCGGTTGCTCCCCGTTCGTCCGAATCAGAATTTCACGGTTGCGGCGGCGCGGAAATAGCGGCCCATGATCCCGGAGAAATAGGCGCGGGTGCTGCTGCCGAAGGTGCCCGTGCCGCTGTCGATCGGCGCCGGCCAGGGCGGCGTCACGTCGAACAGATTGTCGACGATGAGCTTCAGCCCGAACCGCTCGTTCACCTTCACGCCGACGGTGGCGTTGAACAGCCACCAGTCGCCGACGCCCGCGACGTCGGTCGCGTCCGGCGCGGCGTCCATGTCGAACCTGCCCTTGCCGACATATTGCGCCTGCACGAGCACGTCGAGCGCCCTGCCCTCATAGCTGAGGTTGGCAGTGCCGGAATGGCGCGGATAGCCGATCTCGCCCGCGATATGGTTGATATCGTCGGTGCCGACGCGCGTCTCCAGCTTGTCGCGGTAGAAATAGTTCACCGCGAAGCCGAGCGCGCCGGCATCCGCCACCCCGATCCGCTCCAGCGGCAGGCGATAGGAAAGCGTCGCCTGCAAGCCGGCCGACTTGTAGCTCGCGGCGTTGTAATAGCCCTCGCGGATCGCGGTGATCTGGCCGCTGGCGTCGCGATCGAACAATTTGCAGAAGGCGTTGGGATAGCCCGGCGCGTCATAGCAGGCGTTGAGGATCGAGGCGCCGTCGAGCGTGACGATCGCGTCCTTCAGGCTGATGCTCACCCAGTCGACCGCCACCGACAGACCCGGCGCGAAGGACGGCTGGACGATCGCGCCGAGCGTCCAGCTATTCGCCTTCTCGTTGCGCAGATCGGGGTTGCCGGCCACCGTGACGGGCAACCCGAAGCTGCTGAAATTAGAGGAGAAGGTCGCCGTGTCGATGCCGGCGGCGGCGCAATTCGCCTTGCGCACCGCCGGATTCGGCCCGTTACCGGCGAAGCGCGCATCGCACGGGTCGGCCCCCGCGTCATAAGCGGTGGAGGACGGGTTGAACGCCTCGGTGATCGCGGGCGAGCGGATCGAGCGGGTGAAGTTGCCGCGGAACGTCACGTCCGGCACGAGGCCGATACGGCCGCCCGCGCTCCAGGTGAGATCGCCGCCCGACAGCGAGTTGCGGACGTAACGCGCCGAGCCGTCGAACTCCAGTGTATGAAGCCACCGGAGGCCGTTCCGCGCGGTCACGAACGGCACCACGATCTCCCCGAACACTTCATTGGTGTGATAACGACCCGCGACCGGATCGACCGGGATCGAGCGGCCATAAGGCGTGCGCGACCCGTCCGGCTGCGGATCGCCGTAGAAATAGGCGCCCGGATCGAAGCGCGTGCGCTCCTCGCGATGCTCATAGCCGGCGACCATCTTCACGTCGTTGCCGAACAGGGCGAAGGCCGGACCCTTGATATTGGCGTTGAACACGATCTGCTCGTTGACCGAGCGCGGCGTGGCGATCGCCATGACATAATCGCGCGCCGCCTTGCTCGCCTGCCCCGAACCGAGAATGTTGAGCGGGGCGCAGGTCGAGCTGGTCGTCGCGATCGGCGCGTTCACCGCGCCGGGGCGGCAGATGATGTTGCCGTTGCCGTCGTCCACCGCGTCGAGCGCATTGAGGAAATTCTGCTCGACCAGCTTGTCGATGCGGCTGTCCGCCTGCGACCGGCCATAGACGGCGGAGGCTTCCCACTTGAAGTCGCGGTCGAGGAGACCGACCGTCCCGTCGAAACCGCCGACCACCCGCCACGTCTCGACGGTGGTTGCGGCGCGGCCGGTGGTGAGATCGGAGAGCGCGCGGCCGAGGTAGAATTCCTCCTGCCCGGCCGGCAGGTTCGCAGCGATCGTCGCGCGGTCCGCGTCGGAGAGATAGGGGTTGTCGAGCCGGATCGCGATATTGCCGTCGGGCGTGCCGGCGGGGCCGAACAATGCGGTATTGTAGTTCGGCTCGTCGATCAGGTTGGTCGCGCGGGAATGGCTGTACCAGCCCTCGCCGAAGAAACGGATATTATCGGTGACCTGGTAGCTGGCGCGGACGCTGCCGATATAGCGTTCGGAATCGGTCAGCAGGTTGGCCTGCGCCGGCATGTCGAAGCCGTTGCCGCCGCTGCTGATGAACCCCTGCCGCATGACATTGCCGAGATCGAGCGGCACCAATGTGCCGTTCGGCCCGAACTGGAGGAGTTGGCCGTTTCCGTTGCGGATGCCGGAGCGGGGGGCGAGATAGTCGTCCGTGGAGAACGGAACGCCGCCGGCGGTGAAGGCGGTGAAGCGCTGCGCCGGATAGACGACCTGGCCGTAAGGCGAATTGGCCGAGGCGGGCGGCGTTCCGAAGAAATAGCCGCGCTCCGTCACGTCGCGATCGCCGGCGGTGAGGCCGGCGGCGCGATCATATTCGCCGGAGAATGTGATATTGCCGCGCCCGTCCGCGAAATTCCGGCCGGCGAGCAGCGCGACCTGCGTATCGGGCGCGTCGCCGCGCTGCGAGACGCCGGACTGGAGCTTCAGCTCCAGGCCCTGATAATCATGCTTCAGGATGACGTTGACGGTGCCGGCGATCGCATCCGAGCCGTAGATCGGCGCGCCGCCGACCGTGACCGTCTCGACCCGCTCGATCAGCGAGGTCGGGATGTTGTTGAGATCGACCTGCGTGCCGGGGCTGACCGGCCCGAAGATCGTCGCGGTGTTCGACGAGACGAAGCGGCGGCCGTCGACCAGCACGAGCGTGCGCTGCGAGCCGAGGCCGAAGAAATCGACGAAGGTCTGCCCCGCGCCGAACGGCGATTGCGTGCCGGCCGCGCTGTTGCCCGGCGGGCCGAAGGCGGGGATCTCGCCCAGCGCCTGCGCGACATTGGTATAGCCGCGATCGTCGATCTGGGCCGCGCCGACCACCTGCGTCGGCTGGACCGTCTCGAACGCCGGGCGGGCGATGCGCGAGCCGGTGACCACGACATCGGGTACGGAGGCGTCGTCTGCCGCGCCTGACGGGCCTTCCTGCGCGAAAGCCGGGCCAGCGAGAGCGAGCAGCGCCAGCGCGCTTGCGCCGCATGCGATGCGGGAACGGACCAGGACGGTCTTCACGGATTACACCCCTGCGTTATTGACGTCGCGCATCGAACCGATGGCGGCGTCGATCCCGGTCGCAGGAATGGTGTGTCGATAGGTATTCGCGCGACGCGGGCCGAACCGTCGATTCGTGCCGTGCGGCGCCTTTTGCCCCGTCTCCCTCTACGAATGGTTACCGGAAGGTTCCGTCACCCCGATGCCGGGGTGACGGGCACCCCTTACGGAAGCTGGTAGCCGGGCGCCTTGAACTGATGCCCCTGCGACATGACGTACACCACGCGGGTCGAAGCCTCGATCTCATCGAGCGGGTTGCCGTCGAACGCCACCACGTCCGCCGACTTGCCGGGCGCGAGCGTCCCGACCTTGTCGGAAATGCCGAGCAGCTCGGCGTTGGTGAGCGTCACCGCGCGCAGCGCCGCCGCCGGGGTCATCCCGCCATCGCGCACCAGCAGCACCATCTCGTCGCCCGGCGTGCCGCCGAAATCGGTGCCGACCGCGATCGTCACGCCGTTGCGCAGCGCGACCTTCACCTGCCGCCCGATCCCCTCCGGCTGCGCTTCCGGCATCCCCAGCACCTTGCGACGCGTATTGTCGCTGATCGGCCGGTCGCCCGGCCTGGGGTTGCGCACGCGGCGCAGCACGTCGGTCGGCGCCTCCAGCGTCGGCACGAGATAGGTGCCGTGCGCCTTCATCAGCTTCGCGCCCTCGTCGTCGAGGTAATTGCCGTGCTCGATCGAATCGACGCCGGCGCGCACCGCCGCCTTCACGCCGTCCGCGCCGATCGCATGCGCCATCACCTTGCGCTTCATCAGGTGCGCGGCATCGACGATCGCGTGCAGCTCGGCATCGGTGAACTGCTGGTCGAGGCCGGTGTAGCTGTCGTCCACCACGCCGGCGGTGTCGATGATCTTGATCTGGTCCGCACCGAGCTGGATCTGGCGACGCGTCACCTTCTCGCACTCGCCCACGCCGTCGCACACGCCGCTGGAGAACGCGGGCGGCGCGAGCGAGGCCTGGAAATTGCCGTTGCGGAAATCGCCGTGCCCGCCCGTGGTGGTGAGCGGCGAGCCCGACGCGAGGATGCGCGGCCCGACCACCAGCCCGGCGTTGATCGCATCGCGCAGCGGGAAGATCACCTCCGGCGTGCTGCCCGCGTCGCGCACGGTGGTCGCGCCGCCCATGATCTTCTCGCGCGCGTTGCGAAGCGCCGCGATCCAGCTGCCGAAGCCGACATGGACGTGCGCGTCGATCAGCCCGGCCATGACGAACTTGTCGCGCAGCTCGACCACCGCCACGCCGGCCGGCGCGACGCCGTTGCCGATCGCGTCCGGCCCGACGAAGCCGTCGCGCACCGCCTCCACCTTGTCGTTCTTCACGATCACGCTGGCGTTGCGCAGCACCGGCTTGCTCGCGTCGGCCATCAGCGTGCCCGCGTGGATGATCGTCCAGCGGTCCGCCGGCTTCTCCGATTTGGGCGCCAGCACGCTGTCGGCCTGCGCCAGCGCCACGCCGGATGCCCCCAGCAGCGCGGCCGCCGCAGCGGCCAGCGCGATCGTCTTGTGCTTCATCTTCGTCTTCCCCTGTTCGATCAGTTCGGCGTGCCGGTGTCTTCCGATCCGGTCAGCCCGGTCGGCTTCGATCCGTCATCGACGCGCGGCGGCTTGTTGGCGGGCGCCCCTTCGTCGGGCTTGACCGGCGCGAGGTTGTTCGCCCCGCCCAGCGCCTTCCAGTTGAGCATCGCGTTGTAGAGCATCCGGTACTCGCCGAGATTCTGCCAGCGCCAGATCGGGTTGGTGGCGAACATCAGGACGCGCCCGGCGCCGACCGGCATGTTGATGATCGCCGGCCGGTCCTTCACCTCGTCGGCGCTCTTCATGAAGCCGCTCATCACCGATTTCTTGCCGCCGGGGAATTCCATCAGCACATATTGCTTCGCCGTCTTCGGCACGCCGAGCAGCACGTTGGTCGCCCAGCGCACCGGCATCGTCTTTTGCGTATAGCCGTAGAAGATCGGGCTGGCCGGCTGGAGCACGTTGGCCTTCACGATCGGGCCGGGGGCATAGAAATCCTTGCTGACGCCGCCGACGTTCACGTCGTCCACCAGCCCGAAGCTGCCGGGCACGCCGCTCGCCTTGCCGGTGGTGATGAGCAGGCCGCCGGCCGCGACGAACTTGCGCAGCTCGTCCAGCCCCGGCAGCCCCATGCCGCCGCGGATATCGTCCGACGAGCCATAGGCGCCGAGCGTCGGCTGGTCCTTGCTCTGCGTATAGGAGAGCGGCTTGCCCTTCACGGCGAGGTCGAACACCACGTCGCGCGGCGCGCGGCCCTGATCGGGCAGGATGATGACGTCGTATTTCGACCGCAGATCGCCCGCGCGCACCTGCTCCTTGTAGATCAGGTCATAGGGCGTCTTGTATTGATCGAAGGCGTAGCGCACCCAGCCGACGTTCTGGGTGGAGCCCCAGGTGCTGAACAAAGCGACGCGCGGCACCGGCATGTCGTGTGTCGGCACGCCGGGATCGGCGGGCGCGGCGACGGCGGTGAGGCCGAGTTCCTCGATCAGCGGCCTGAGCTGCCCGCCCGCGCTCGCCGGGATCAGCAGCGATCCCGCCGGCACCTCGCGCCCGCCGGCCTTGAACGGTTTCTCCGCGACGCGCACGCCCACGTCCTTCAGCCGGAAGCGGAGCTGCGCGAGGTTGACCGATCCGGTGTCGAGCACGGCATAGCCGCCCGCCCCCGCGCCGCCGATCGCGCCGCTCACGACGAAATGGTCGAGCGGCGTGGTCGGCACGTCGAGCACCGCCTTGTCCGCGATCTGGACGATGTTGGTGTGGGTCATCAGCCCCATCGTCCACGCCGCGTCGTCATAGGTGGTCATGTCGTCGTCGGGGTAATTGTCCTGCACCTTGAGCAGGGTCTTGGCGAGCCGGCCGTAGGGCTGGTTGAGCTTGATGACGAGCGATCCGGCGGGATAGTTCTTGTCGCCCAGCCTGATCGCGCCGGTCGCCTTGCCGATCTCGATCCCCTGCATCTGCAGCACGTCCGTCACGAACTTGACGCGCGTCGGATCGGTCTGGTTGGCGGGGATGATGTAGGCGTAAGGCGCCTTGGCGGTGCCCGCCTCGATCCCGTTCGCGCTCTTCTTGTAGAAATTCTCGAGGATGATGTCGGGGAAGGTCGAGGCGAGCTGGAGCGCGGTGAGCACGCCCGTCTCCATGTAGTTGGTGTTGTTGCGCATCGACCATTCGACTTCCTTGTACGCCGGGGAAGGCCGATACCAGTCGCGCGCCGTCTGGTTGCCGCCGCGCACGCCGGGGCCGCCCTCGCCGGTGTCGACATGGCGCAGCATGGTCGTCGCGCCGCCGTTGCCGAACGTCTCGTACATGCGCAGCATGCCGTTGTGGTTCGACGACATGAAGCCGACATAGCCCGGCGACCACGCATCGACGAAGCCGTGCGTCCACACCCCCGGCAGCCCGTATTTGGTGAGCTGCGACATCTCGAAATTGGAGAAGAACGGCAGTTCGCCGTAGAGGATCGGATCGAGATCGGGGTTCTGCGGCGCCTGACCGCTATAGGTGTAGAGGAACGGCACCGATTCATGCAGCTCGTGCATGATCGGGGGGTGCCATTCGAGATAATATTTCATCATCTCCGCCGCGCTGGGATCGGAGAAATTGATGTCGCGATTGTTGTCGTGATAGATGTACTTGCCCCAATAGGGCGGGCCGCCGGGCTTGTTGAGATCGTCCTTCTCGTCGATCAGGTGCCGGTAATACCAGTCGCGATAACGATCGCGCCCGTCGCCCTCCAGCACCGGGCTGATCGCGACGACGAGGTTCTTGCGGATCTTCTGGATCAGCGGCGAATCCTCGGTGAGCAGGCGATAGGCCAGTTCCATCACCATCTCGGGCGGGCCGGTCTCGGCCGAATGCAGCCCGGCGGTGAGGTGGTAGATCGGCTTCGTCTCGCCGATGATCCGCTTCGCCTCTTCGGCCGAGATGTGGCGCGGATCGGCGAGCTTGCCGAGGTTCGCCTTATACTGATCGAGCTTCGCGATATTCTCGGGATCGGAGAGCATCACGACGATATTCTCGCGCCCCTCGTTGGTCTTGCCGATCTCGATGATGCGCACCCGGTCCGGCGCGGCGGCGGCGAGCTTGCGGAAATAGGCGTTTATCTCCGGCTGGCTGTGCAGCACGCCCGGCGCGCCGATATGGCTGCCGAACACCTGCTTCGGCGAGGGGATGGTGGAGGACAGCGGCAGGTGATCGACCAGCGGCGTCGAGAATTCCGGCCGCGTCGTCCACTCCTTCACCGACCTGGCGAAATCCGGGTCCATCCCCTGCTGCGCGCCCGCCGCGCCAGCCAGCAGACCGGCCGCCATGCTGGCCGTGCCAAGGAGCGATGCCCCCTTCAGAATTCGCTTCATCAACGCCTCCCCTGAAACCGCACGCGACAGGCCCGGCCGGATCGCGGCATGTCGCCGCCCCAAGCCGATGCTTCGCCTGCCTGAAAAAATCGGGCGATTGCCCACAGACCCCAAGCTTTCGTCGCGGAACCGGCCGCGCGCGGACGCCCGAAAAACGCCCTTACCCGCCCGATTCCACAGCATTTATGGTGCGATATAGCCACACTATGCGCAAGCTCGGATCAAAAATTTGCTTAGTTAAGCATCGATCGGTTGACGCGCGCGGATATCCTGCCCAATCGCTTGGCGGACGGAACCGGCGATCACCGCCGGGCCGCGGGGAAACGGAAAGAGGCGGCGCGATCGCGAAGGCCGGAACGGTCCGCGACGAGCGAGAGGGGGGTTCGATGATCGACACGATGAATCTGCGACGCATGGCGGGCCTGCTCGCCGCGACGGCATTGAGCGGCGTCGCCGCACCGGCGCTGGCCCAGAACGGCAACGCCGCGCCCGCCGCCGCATCCTCCACGCAGGGAAGCGACGCCGACATCGTCGTCACCGCGCTGAAGCGCGACACCCGGCTTCAGGAAACCCCGATCGCGATCTCCGCCGTGTCGGCGCAGACGATCGCCAATTCGGGCGTGCAGAACATCGCCGACCTGCACAGCCAGGTGCCGGGCCTCAGCTTCGTCGACGGCGGCCCGTCCAGCCGCCGCGTCGTGATCCGCGGCATCCAGGCGACCGGCGAGCCGACCGTCGGCGTCTATTACGACGAGACGCCAGTGACCGGCACCGTCGGCGCGAGCAACGACGCGGGCGGCTCCACTCCCGAGCTGCGCCTGTTCGACGTCGATCGCGTCGAGGCGCTGCGCGGCCCGCAGGGCACGCTCTACGGCTCCGGCTCGATGGGCGGCACGCTGCGCATCATCTACAAGAAGCCGGAATACCGGCTGGCGGCGGATTTCGACGGCACCATGTCCGCCACCCAGCACGGCGCGCCCAATCAGGAGATGAACGGGATGATCAATCTCCCGATCGTCGACCAGAAGATCGCGCTCCGCGTCGTCGGCTTCTTCAAGCGCAACGGCGGCTATATCGACAACACCTGGCTCAACGTGAAGAACATCAACGCCGAGGAGAGCTACGGCGGGCGTGCGATCCTGCGCATCCAGCCGGTCGAGGCGTGGACGATCGACGCGGCGGTCTATTACAACAATTCCTCCACCGACACGCCGAGCTGGCTGCTGGAGAGCGGCAAGTACAAGACCGACGCGCGCACCCGCCAGGTCGTGCGCGACGAGGTGAAGCTCTACAGCCTAACCAGCACCTATGACTTCGGCCCCGTCACCGCGACGGGCGTCGTCTCGTACATGCAGCGCAGCCTCGTCAGCCAGAGCGACACGTCGCGCTACATCCAGGGCACGAACAACCTCGCCACCTATAACCGGCTGTGCGCGACGAGCTGCTCCGACCAGTTCGGCGTGCCGATCACCTCGTTCGCGCAATATCAGGCGTTCGTCGCGGGCCAGTCGACCAGCTCGCTCTATCCGCAGCAGGACCTCGACGCGCTGACGGCGGAGCTGCGGCTCAGCTCGTCCGGCCACGGGCCGCTCAACTGGACGGTCGGCGGCTTCTATTCGAAGCGCACCACCGACGTCGCCAACCCGCAGCTCAACGTCAATCCGGGCAGCGGCTATGTCATCCCGAGCCAGATCGACACGATCCGCTTCATCCATGACGAGCTGAAGCAGGTCGCCGCGTTCGGCGAGCTTTCGCTGGACATCACCTCGCGGCTGAACGTCACCGGCGGCATCCGTTACTTCAAGTACGACAAGGACGTGGTGGGCCATACCGACGTGCCCTCGATCCTCGTCGGCGCGCGGATCACCCCGCCGACCGCGCTGTCGTCGTCGGAGGACGGGACGGTCGTCAAGGCGAACGTGTCGTACAAGATCACGCCGGACATCATGTTCTATGCCGAGGCGGCGCAGGGCTTCCGCCCCGGCGGCGTCAACCAGGTGCTCGGCCTCGACACCGCGCTGACGCCGTACCGTTCGGACTCGCTGTGGAACTATGAGGCGGGCTTCAAGACCGCCTGGCTGGGCCGCACGCTGATCCTCAACCTCGACGCCTTCCGCATCGACTGGTCGAACATACAGATCACGCAGCGCACGCCGAACGGGGCCTTCTCCTATATCGGCAACGCCTCGGCCGCGCGGGTGCAGGGCATCGAGTTCGAGGGGTCGCTCCAGCCAGTCCACGGCCTCAACCTCAACGCCAACGCCACCTACATGACCGCCAAGCTGACCGAGGACGTGCTGCCGGCGAACCTCGCCACCGCCAGCTCGGGGCTGAAGGGCAATCGCATCCCCTATGTGCCGAAGTTCACGATGGGGGGCAGCGCGCAATATACCTGGCCGCTGACCGACAGCTTCGACGGCGTGATCCGTGCCGACTACAGCCACTCCGGCGGCTATTATTCGGATTTCCGGCCGACCTATGTCTATACCCGCTACATCGACGGCTATGACCTGGTGAACGCGCGCGTCGGCATCGAGCGGTCGGGCGACTGGGGCGCCTATATCTTCGTCAACAACCTGTTCGATTCGGTGGCGATCACCCGCGCCTCGTCGAGCGCGATCGGCGTCGGGCTGACCAGCGTCACCTCGGCGCGGCCGCGCACGATCGGCCTCAACCTGCGCAAGTCGTTCTGACGACAAGACGCCGTCGCCGCCCGACGCAGGCGGCGACGGCATCCCTCCCCCCGGGGATCTTCGGCTGGAGCGGTTGTCGATCCGATTGCATCGGATCACCGCTCTATTTTCTTTGTTTGCCGCGATTTCCGAGCCGACAGGTGATTGGCTGCGCTGAACTGCGTTTCCACCTGCCTCGAAATCGCTCTAGCCCGCCCGCGCGCGCCAGAATTCGACGTGGAAGCGGACGCCGGGGACCGGCTCGACATGATGGAGGATCGTCGGCTCGACGATGCCCGGCAGCGTGTCCGGGGTCAGGATCGTCTCGAACGGCGCGCGGCGCGGATCGGTGACGCGATAGCGCAACATGCCGGCGGTGACGCGGATCAGGCCCCAGGTGCCGGCCTTGGTATTATGGTCGGCGAGCAAGGCGGCAGGCACCGTCCGGTCGGTGAAATCGTCGGTGCGCCTGTATGATTCCAGCCCCTCGGGCAGCGCGGTGGGATTGGACGGCGGCGCCTTGACGCGCGTCGCGTCGGAGACGTTCTGGTCGTAGCCGCTCTTGTCGCTGAAGAACGCCGCCGCGAACAGCCCGCAGCCGAGCATGACCGAGATCAGCACCCCCAGCGTCGTCGCGACGACCATCGTGACGGTGAGCGGCCCGGAGAGCGACAGATACCACAAGGCCCCCGCCGCCATCAGCACCGCCGCGAGGGCGATGATCTTCATCGCGCGGCGGAACTCCACCTGCGCCTGCTCCTGAGCCCGCGCCCGTGCGCGGGGGTCCGTGGAGGCGCTCGCCGATCCGGTCTGCATCGCTTGCTCCTTTTGCCCGGTCAGGCGGCGGCGCGGCCCGGCCGCGAGGACGGATCGAGGCGGAAGAACATCCCGAGCTGAAGGCTCTCGGAGATGCGCGCGGCCTTCGCCTGCAGCGCGGCGGCGGCGGCGGGCGGCATCACCTCGTCGGTCGTCGCCTTCCACAGCGCGAGCCAGCGGTCGAACAACTCCGGCGTGATCCGCCTGATGTGCTTGATATGCGCCATCATCGGATTGCCCTTGTAGCGCCCGCTGGTCAGCATCACCGACGACCAGAAGGCGACCAGCTTGTCGAGATGTTCCGGCCAGTCGGCGATCGCGTCGTTGAACACCGGGCCAAGCTCGTCATCCTCGCGGACGCGCGCGTAGAACAGCGGGATCAGGCGCTCCAGCGCGGCTTCCTCGATCTGGACGGGATGCTCCACGATTCGCTCCAATCATGTATTCGATATACATCTATTGCAGCGATCCGAAAAAAGATGCAATAGAAATATATGTTATCTGCGACCAAGTGAGGCGGAGCCACCGATGCGCCTGACGCGCTATACCGATTATGCGATGCGCGTGCTGCTCTACCTCGGCGCGCGGCCGGATCGGCTATGCTCGATCGCGGAGGTGTCGCGCGCCTATGGCGTCTCGCAGAACCATCTGATGAAGGTGGTGAACGATCTCGCCAACGCGGGCTATATCGCCAGCGTGCGCGGACGGGGCGGCGGCATCCGGCTGGGCCGCAAGCCGGAGGAGATCAACGTCGGCGCGCTCGTCCGCCATACCGAGGACGGGTTCGAACTGGTCGATTGCGGCGATTGCCTGATCTCCCCGGCATGCGGGCTGACGGTCGCGCTGGCGGAGGCGCTCGCCGCGTTCATGACGGTGCTCGACGGCTATACGCTCAAGGACCTGCTCACCGCGCGCGCCGATATCGGCGAACTGTTCGCCGCGCGGGAGCGCGCGCTGGCGGCCTGCCCCGGCTGAACCTCCGCCGTTATTTCCCCTCCACCGTCGCGCGCGCCTGATCGAGCCGCGCGGCATAGTCGCGCAGCACCTTGGCGGTGCGGCCGACGAATTCGCGGGCATCGCCGAAGCGGCGCTCCTCGATCGCCTCGCGTACGCCGGGCAGCGTCTTGGCGCCATAACCGGTGAAGCGGCCGGGAGCGTAGATCAGGTGCTTGTACCACGGCCGCTCCGGCAGGCCGCGATCGTCGAGCAGCAACTGGTCGATGTCGCGAAGCTGCACCGAGAGCCGGTCGCGCTGCGCCTGCGACAGCGCCGCGCCGCGCGCCGCGAGCGCGCCGTCGAACGCGGCGGCCGATTGCCTGAGCGTCTTCACCGCGCCGTCGAGCGCCGCGAAATCGAACTCGGGCGTCATTGCCTCCGGCGCGGGCGCGCCGACCGGCTTGAGCGGGTCGCTGGCGAGGCGGAACGCGCCGTCGGCGGTCAGCCTGTCGCGCTTCGCATCCTCGGCGCGGCGATCGGCGGCGAGCTTCTTCACCTCGCCCAGATAGGCCGCGACCGTATCGGCGAAGTCGCCGTAGCGCTGCACCGGCAGATCGGCGTCGGCGAGCCGCAGCACCAGCCGCCCGACCACCTTCGACAGCGCCGCGCCATATTTCAGGCCCGGATCGTCGAAGGTCGTCACATGGTGGAAGCTGTCGTAGATCGAATGATAGACGCCGTCGGACTCATCCTCGCCGCCGAAGCCGATGTTGAGCGCGGGCAGGCCGAGATGCTGGATATAGGCGGAATAGTCCGATCCCGATCCCAGCGCGCCGAGCGGCAGGTCGCCGCCCTTCTCCGCCGCCGCCAGCGCGGTCTCGTTGACATGCCCGGTACGATCGAACGCATCGGCGAGAACGCCCGCACGGGCGCGCGCCGCGACGCTCGCGCCCGTCTCGGGATCGGTCACGTCGGCGGCGACCGCATTGACGAGATGCTGGAACGGATGGCTGCCCTGCGCATGGAGCATCCCGCGCCCGTTGCCGTCGGTGTTGATATAGATCGCGCCCTTCTGCTTCAGCTCGTCGGCATGTTGCTCGGCCCATTCGGTCGAGCCGAGCAGCATCGGCTCCTCCGCGTCCCAGCTCGTATAGACGATCGTCCGCGCCGGCCGCCAGCCGGAGCGGTACAATTCGCCCAGCGCCTTCGCCTCCGAGAGCATCGCGACGTTGCCCGAGAGCGGATCGGCCGCGCCGAACACCCATCCGTCATGATGGTTGCCGCGGATCACCCATTGATCGGGGTAGCGCGCGCCTTTCAGCATCGCGATCACGTCATAGGCCGGAGTCAGCTTCCAGTTCGACTTCACCGCGAGATGGACCGAGACGCCGCCGTTGCCGCCCATGTGATAGGTAACGGGCAGCGCGCCGCGCCACGGCGCCGGCGCGACCGGGCCGCCGAGCCGCGCGAGCAGCTTGCCCGCGTCGCCATAGGACATCGGCAGCACCGGGATCTTGAGCAGCGTCGGCGCTTCCTCGCGCGTCAGCCGCTTGGCGTTGAGCGTCGCGCCGATGCCGGGAGTCAGCGGGTCGCCGGGATAGAGCGGCATGTCCGCCACCGAACCGCGCTGGACGCTGCCTGCCGGGCGCGCCCCGCCGACCGGATAGGCGTCGCTCTGCGCATAGCCGTCATCGGCCGGATCGGAATAGATGATGCAGCCGATCGCGCCGTGATCCTGCGCCAGCTTGGGCTTCAGCCCGCGCCAGCCGGTGCCGTAGCGCGCGATGACGATCTTGCCCTTCACGTCGATGCCGCGCCGGGCGAGGTCCTTGTAATCCTCCGGCATCCCGTAATTGACATAAACGAGATCGCCGGTGACGTCGCCGTCGCCCTGGAAGGCGACATAGGGCGGCAGCGCATCGGCCGTCCTGGACGAGGTATCGTCGCCGGGGATCGGCGGCTCCTGCCCGCCCAGCACGATCTTCTCGGGCGCGACCATCTCCACGGTGGTGGAGATCGGCGTGGGATAGAGGACGTGGAACGTCTCGATATGCGCGTCCCAGCCCCATTGCCTGAACCTGGCGAGGATCGCCTCGGCATTGGCCTTGTCGTGCGGCGAGCCGACATGGTTCGGCGCGGACGACATGTCCTTCAGCCACGCGAGCTGGTCGGCCGAGCTGATATGCTGGTCGAACCGCGCCTCGATCGCCTTGCGGTCGGTGGGCGCGGTCTGCGCCACGCCGGCCGCCGCCATCGCCGCCAGCGCGGCCCCCGCCAGAATCCCTGCTGCGCGCATCCCGTCCCCCGTCTGATCGTTTCCGTTCCGTGCAACATGAAACGGTTGGCGGCATCAACGCAAGCGGCTCAATCGGCGCGGCGCGCCAGCCCCGCCCGTTCCATCCGCCAGACGAGCTGGTCGAAGCGATCCTGCCCGAAGAACGGCTCGCCGCCGAACGCCATCAGCGGCACGCCATAATGGCCGGCGGCGCGCTGGTCCGCCTCATTGGCCTCGATCGCGGCGGCGAGCCGGTCGCCCTCCGCTTCCACCACGCGGTCCATCTCGGCGAGGTCCAGCCCGACCTCGGCGGCGGCGCGGGCGAGGTGGTCGCCCTCGTGCCAGTTATCGGTCGCGCCGCTCCAGATCAGGCGGCTCACCGCGTCGATGAACGGCAGGCCGCGCCCGCGCTCGGCGGCGAGCTGGCCCAGCCGGCTGAGCCGGTGGATATAGGGCTGCTCCCTGGGATAGGTGCGCGTCGCGAAGTCCATCACCACCGGATCGGGGCGCGGCCAGCGATAGGGCAGGCCGAGATATTCCGCCGTCCGCACCGTGTCGCGCATCAGGTAGCTGACCCACAATGGATCGCTGTTCGAGAAGAACTCCGGCTGGCGCACCGCGATCGGGCGGACGATGCGAACGTTGCACCGCACGTCGAAATCGCGCTCCAGCGCCACCAGCCGCGGCGTCACCAGATAGGAATAGGGCGAACGGAACGACCAGAAGCAATCGAACGTCAGCGTCATTTCTTGTCCTCCTGCGGCAACAGCCGCGCGATCGCGCCCGACACCACCGCGCGGGCGTTTTCGGGCGGCAAGGTCTGGTCGAGCCGCAACCGCTGCCACGTCTCGAAGCTCAGCAGCAGGTCGATCGCCTCCAGCAGAACCGCATCTCCGGCGATCGCCGGCGGCAGCAGGCCGACCAGCCGCTCGCGCATCGTCGCCAGTATCCCGGCATGATTCTGCTGGATCGTCGCGGAGGCGTGGCGATGCGCGTCGGCGGCGCGCTTGTACGGCATCAGCCGCTCATAGGTTTCGAGCCGGCGCGCCAGCATCTCGTCGAGCTGGCCGCGCCAGTCCGCCGCGACGAACGGATCGAGCCAGTCCTGATATTCACGCGCCAGCCGCTCGGCCATGCCGGCGTAGATCGCCTCCATGTCCGCGAACTGGCGGAAGACGGTGCGCAGGCCGACACCGGCGCGCGCGGCGATCTGCTCGGCGGCGGGCGCGGGATCGCCCTCCCCGACCAGCGCGACCATCGCCTCGACGATCTTGCGCCGGCTCGCTTCCGATCGCTTTCGCCTGCCGTCTTCCGCCGCCATCAGTTCGCCCAGTAGATATAGGTTTCGCCCTTGCGCGGCGTCGTACCCAGCGGGCGGTCGATGGCAATGGGCGAGCGGATCAGCGCCGGCCATGACGGCTTCACCTGCTCCGCATCATGACGGCGGATCAGCGCGGTGAGCCGCTGCACCTCCGCCGGGCTGGCGGCGGCGGCATCGCGCTGCTCGGTCGGGTCGCCCTTGAGGTCGTAGAGCAGGGACTGGCGCGGGATATCGAGGATCTGGAGCTTGGTGTCGCCGTCGCGCACCGCCTGATAGTCGCCGCTCTTCCAGAACAGGGTGCGCTTCGGCATCGGTTCGTGCCGCGCGTCGACATAGGGTGACAGGTCGATGCCGTCGATCACCCGGTCGGTCGGCGGCTTCAGCCCGGCGGCAGCGGCGGCGGTGGCGTAGAGATCGAAATGACTCACCACGCCGTCCACCCGCGTCTCCGGCGCGATCCGCGCGGGCCAGCGCATGAACATCGGCACCCTGATCCCGCCCTCGAAAAAGGTCGCCTTCCAGCCGCGATACGGGCGGTTGATGTCGGGCAGGCCGATATAATGCGCGCCGCCATTGTCGCTGGTGAAGATGACGAGCGTGTTCCGATCCAGCCCGCGCTCCTTCAGCGCCTGCATCACCTGCCCCACGCCGCGATCGAGCGCGCGGATCATCGCGGCATAGACGCGGGTGCGGCGATCGGGGATCGCGGACAGCGCGTCATAATCGCTCTTGAGCGCCTGAAGCGGCGTGTGCGGGGCGTTATAGGCGAGGTAGAGGAAGAACGGCCGGTTGCGATTGGCGTCGATCGCGCGGATCGCCTGATGCGTCAGATAATCGGTCATGTAGCGATCGGGGTGGAACCGCTCGCCGCCGTTATATTGCACGCTGAACGGCAGGTTGGCCCAGATATATTTGTCGATCGGATCGAAATCCTGCTTCGAGTTGACGACGTTCGGGTCGCTCTCGCGCGCGTACATCTGGCCGCCGATGATGAAGCCGAGGCTCTCGTCGAAGCCGCGCTGCTCGGGGCGCATCCCCGGCTCCCCGCCGAGATGCCATTTGCCGAGATGGATGTTGTGATAGCCGCCGGCGCGCAGCAGATCGGCGATCGTCCGCTCGCTGGTCGGGATGCCCTTGCTGTTCGCGGGGGGATCATTGTCCACCGCCTGCTGGTCGAGGATCGTCTTGTACTGCCAGTTGCTCGGGAAGCCCGCGATCGTCTTGGCGAAGCGCGTGTCGGTCGGCGTGAACTCGAAGCCGAAGCGCGTCGGATAACGCCCGGTGAGCAGCGCCGCGCGCGAGGGCGCGCAGGTGGCGTTGCCGGCATAGGCCTGCGCGAAGCTCACCCCCTGATGCCCGATCGCGTCGATGTTCGGCGTCTTGAGCAGCCCGCGCGCCACCCCGCCGCCGTTGAAGCTGATATCGTTGAAGCCGAGATCGTCGGCGAGAATCAACACGATATTGGGCGGGCGCTTGTCCGGCGGCAGGAGCGGCTTCGCCGGGCCGGGCTGCCAGGTGATCTCGCGGAACGGGTGGACGCGCGGCGCGAGCCAGCCGGGCAGATGCAGCAGCACATAATCCTTCGCCGCGAACCCCGCGACCGCCGCCGCGCCGACCGTGCCGAGCGCGATCTTCTGCCAGCGCTTCATGGCCGCGCCTCCGCGAAGGCGCGGCGGCCGAGCAGCAGGATCGCGATCATCACCGCCTCCACCGCCATCGGCGGGAAGGCGCTGCCCGGCGCGCCATCCGCGATCAGGCTGACCACGCGCCCGGTGATCGCGACCGACAGCAAGGCGAGCGGCACCAGCAGCGGCGCGCCGTCCCGCCGCCACGCGCCGGTCAGCGCCGCCACCCCGCCGACGACGAAGAAGGCGGTGAAGTCCGCGCGCAGCGTCGCCATCCCCTGCGTGCCGAGCGGCTCCAGCAGGAAGCGTTGCGCCGATCCCGCCGGATCGAGCAGGAAACCCAGCCCCAGCACGATGTTGAACAGCGCCACCAGCGCCACGAGCACGCGCGATATCTGCGTCACGGCCGCATCCTCTCCCCGCTTTTGTGGCGGCGATCCTATCACGCGCGGCGCGCGGCGCAAGTATCGGCATTGATAATGCCATAATATCGCTTATCCTCGCTGCAAAGAACGGGGAGAGGTTGGATGCGGCACGCGATCTGGTGGGCGACGGGCGGCGCGGCGCTGGCGGCGCTGCTCGCGGTGGCGGCGTTTCCGGGGGCGATCGGGCGCGAGGCGGCGCGGATCGCGATCGACGCGCGCGCCGGAGTGGACGTTACGCGCGAGCTGCCCGACGGGCTGCACGTCGCCTTGTGCGGCACCGGCTCGCCGATGCCCGATCCGACGCGCGCCGGGCCGTGCAGCGTGGTGATCGCGGGGCGGCATGTCTTCGTCGTCGACGCTGGCGAGGGCGGCGCGCGCAACATCATGCTGATGGGCATCCCCAACGGGCGGATCGAGCGCGTCTTCCTGACGCATCTCCATTCCGACCATATCGACGGGCTGGGGCCGGTGCTGCTGCTCGCCTGGACCGGCGCGGGGCGGACGCGCCCGCTTCCCGTCCACGGCCCGGCGGGGACCGGGCGGGTCGTCGCCGGGTTCGATCAGGCCTATGCGATCGACGCCGGCTTCCGCACCGCGCACCACGGCCCGATCGTCGCGCCGCCATCCGGCGCGGGCGGCGTGGCGCTGCCCTTCGCGCTGCCGCCGAAGGGGGATTGGTCGCCGGTGCCGGTCTATGCCGGCGACGGCGTCACCGTCACCGCCTTCCGCGTCGATCACGGCCCGGTCGAGCCGGCGGTCGGCTATCGCTTCGCCTACAAGGGCCGCTCGATCGTGTTCAGCGGCGACACCAGCCCGACCCCTTCGATCGTGCGCAACGCGCGCGGCGCGGACCTGCTGGTGCACGAGGGGCTGCAACCCCGGCTCGTCGCGCTGATGACCGAGGTGCTGGAACAGCGCCGGCAGACCGCGCTCACCCAGATCACGCGCGACATCCTCAACTATCACACCACGCCGGAGGACGCCGCCGCGGAGGCGCAGGCGGCGGGGGTGAAGCATCTCGTCTTCAGCCACAATATCCCGCCGATGCCCTCGCGGGTGATGTATCCCGCCTTCCTCGGCGACGCGCGGCAGCGGTTCGGCGGGACGATCACGGTGGGCGAGGACGGGATGGTGTTCAGCCTGCCGGCCGGCGGCGCCGGGATGGAGCTGCGCCGCTGGTCGGTACGCTAACCGAGCTGGGCGAATATCTCGGCGAACAACGGCCTGAGCCGCCTGATCTCCTCCCGGTGCACCGCCGACAGCGCGTCGAGGATGCGATACGCCTTGGGCGTCAGGCGCAGCAGCGCGCGCCGGCGATCGGCGGCGGTCGCCTCGCGCGTCACCAGCCCCAGCGCCTCCAGCCGGTTGACGAGGCCGGTCGCGCTGTGCGGCTTGAGGATCAGCCGCTCCGCGACGCGGCCCACCGTCGCCTCGTCCGGCGCGCTGCCCCGGATCGCGAGCAGCGCCTGATGCTGCTGCGGGGTCAGCCCGATCTCGCCCGCGCGCGCCTCGCTGAACGACTGGAAGCGGCGGATCGCATGGCGGAACTCGGCCAGCGCCGCATAATCCGCATCTCCAATCTCCTCCTCCGCCGCCATTCCGCTTCTTCCCCGATTGAAACATATCGCATTGCGATATAAACGCGCGCCGCCCATCGTCCGACAAGGCCCGCCTTACATATGTCGCTTACCCCGCCCCGCGCCACCGAAGGGCACCAGCTCGCCGATCATAGCGTCGATCGCCGCATGGTCATGCTCGCAATGATGGCGATCGTCGTCGGCAGCGGGGGCGCATTCGGCGCGTGGGTGCTGGTCAAGCTGATCGCGATCGCCACCAACCTGTTCTGGTTCGGGCGGCTTTCCGCCGACAAGACCGTCATCACCGACGCGCATGTCGGCCTCATGGTGGTGGCGATCCCGGTGATCGGCAGCCTGATCGTCGGGCTGATGGCGCGTTTCGGATCGGACAAGATCCGCGGCCACGGCATCCCGGAGGCGATCGAGACGATCCTGTTCGGGGAGAGCCGGCTGTCGCTCAAGGTCGCCCTGCTCAAGCCGCTGTCCTCCGCGATCTCGATCGGCAGCGGCGGGCCGTTCGGCGCGGAAGGGCCGATCATCATGACCGGCGGCGCGATCGGATCGCTGTTCGCGCAATGCTTCCGGCTGAGCGCGGCGGAGCGCAAGACCCTGCTCGTCGCCGGCGCGGCGGCGGGCATGACGGCGATCTTCGGCACGCCGCTCGCCGCGATCCTGCTCGCGGTGGAGGTGCTGCTGTTCGAATGGAAGCCGCGCAGCTTCGTGCCGGTAGTGGTGGCCTCGCTCGTCTCCTTCGCGTGGCGGCCGCTGCTGATCGGCACGGGCGCGATGTTCCCGACCGGGGCGCACGCCCCCGCCGCCGCCTGGGCGCTCGCCGCCGCGGGCGGCACCGGGCTGATCGTCGGGCTGGAGGCGGCGCTGCTGTCGGTCACGCTCTATCGCGTCGAGGACATGTTCCACCGCCTGCCGGTGCACTGGATGTGGTGGCCGGCGATCGGCGCGGTGGTGGTCGGCTTCGGCGGCCTGATCGACGCGCACGTGCTGGGCGCGGGCTACGCCAGCATCGATGCGCTGCTGAATGGCGCGCTGGCGTTGCGCGTGGTGATCGCGCTGCTGGTGGTGAAGGCGATCGTGTGGCTGGTGGCGCTGGGATCGGGCACCTCGGGCGGCGTGCTGGCGCCGCTGCTGATCCTGGGCGGCGCGGCGGGCTTCCTGCTCGGGCAGGTGCTGCCGGGCGATGCTGGCTTCTGGGCGATGGTCGGCATGGCCGGGATCATGTCCGGCGCGATGCGCGCGCCGATGACCGGCGCGTTGTTCGCGGTCGAGCTGACCGGGCATTTCGAAGCCGCGCCCTATACGATCGCGGCGGCGGGCGCGGCCTATGCCGTCAGCGTGCTGCTGATGCGCCGCTCGATCCTGACCGAGAAGATCGCGCGGCGCGGGCGGCATATCCTGCAGGAATATACCGTCGACCCGCTCGACCTGCTGCAAGCCGCGCAGATCATGACGCGCGACCCGGACACGTTGCCCGGCTCGATGACGGTCGGCGCGGCGATCGCCTTCTTCGCCAGCGAGGCGGCGCATCGCAGCTATCCGGTGGTGGACGCGGAGGGGCGTCTGCTCGGCCTCGTCTCGCGCACCGACGCGCTGCGCTGGCAGGTCGATCGCGACGACGACGCGACCCCGCTGGCGGACGCGATATCCGATGCCGCGCAGCCGGTCGCCTATCCCGACACGCCCAGCGGCGTGGTGGCGGACCTGATCGTCGATTCGGGGATCGGCCGCATCCCGATCGTCGATCCCGAAACGCGGCGCGTGCTCGGCCTGCTCTCGCGGCAGGACCTGCTCAAGACGCGCAGCGCGAGCCGGCGTGCGGAACTCGGCCGCGCGCGCTACGTGGGGACGAAGACAACGACCGCATGACCAGCCCCATCCGCTCCCCGCTCGCCGAAGCGATCCGCGCCTGCGAGCTGGCGGAGGAGCCGGGCCGCGCGCTCGATGCGCTGATCGCGGTGGCGGTGTTCCCCGCGCTGGCGCGGCTTCCGGCGATCGGCGAAGGCATCTGGCGCGGCGAGGACGGCGCGCGCGTCCGCGCGCTCAACTATTCGCAATCGCGAACGGCGGCGAGCACGCTTGTCCCGCCCGGACACTGGCTGGAAGAACATGACGGCGCCTTCATCGTCACCGGCGAGCGGGGCGAATGGCTCGCCGCCCATCCGATCGAGACGCTGGCGGTCTGCCTCGCCGCCTTGCGGGCGCGGGCGGCCTTCATGGAATAAGTCCCGGCCTTCGCCGGCGCGGCGGCATGATCCGCCGCGCCGGAAGCCTGAACGGATCAGTCGCCCTTCGCGCCGTTCTTCGCGCCGGCGTCGAGGTGATCCCAGTTGATGATCGCGTTGAAGCCGAGGAAATAGCTCCCCTGCGTCTGCCAGCGCCAGAACGGCCGCAGCGCGTAGAGCACCATATGGCCCTGCCCCTTCGGCACATCGACCAGCAGCGCATTGTTCTGCAACGCCTCGCCGCCGGAGAGCATCCCGCTCAGCAGGATATCGTCCGCCTTCGCCGGGAAGGCCATCACCACGCGCGGGAATTGCGTCGGCGCCGCGCCGCCCGTGCGCGAGGTCGGCAGCATCGAGCCGAACGGTGAGTTCGACACGTCCGTATTGGCCGGCGAGGCCTGCTGGCCCGAGCCTTGCCACGGCGAGATATGCGCGGGCTTGTCGTTCGGCGTGATGTTCTGCGCGATGTTGCTGCCCGGTGCATTGGGATCGAAATAGCCCATGCCCGGCCCGCTTCCGCCGATCTTCAGCACCGGCGCCTGCGAGAAATAGACCGGCATCTCGTTGCCGGCATAGCCATAGGTCAGCGGGCTGGTCTTGTCCTTGAACACGCCGCGCATGATCGCGCCCTTGGTGTAGAGCTTGGGCGTTTCCGCGACGCTCACGCCGGAGGCGACACCATATTCGGCCAGCATCTCCACGGTCGAACCATCGCCGATCAGCGTGCCGCCCTGCTCGACGAACTTCTTCAGCTCGGCGATGCCGTCCGCGCCGAGGCCGCCGCGGATGTCGTCGGCGGAATCGAGCGTGCCGAGGTTCGGGGTGAGCGCGGACTTCTTGTACGGGATCGGCTTGTTGCCGTTCATCGCGACGCCGGTCACCTGATCCTTCGCGCTGGAGCCGACCGTCGGATAGATGATGACGTCATATTTGGCGCGCAGCCCGCCCTGCCGCGCCTTGATGTCGGCGAAATAGGTATAGGGCACGCCATAATGGTCGAGCGCGGCGCGCCACCAGCCCTCGTCCTGGGTGCGGAGCCAGGAGTGCAGATAGCCGATCCGCGGCACGCTGAGCGCGTGGTTCGCCACCGACGGCACCGCGCCGACCGCCTCCGCCGTGAGGCCGAGATCGGCGATGACCTTCTCCACCTCCGCGCGGTTGGCGGCAGGCAGGATGAAGGTGCCGGCCGCATATTGCCGCCCGCCCAGTTCGAACGGCGCCTCGGCCGCGAGCATCTTGGTCTTGGCGAGGCGGAAGCGGAACGACATCAGCTCGTTGTCGCCGCTGTGGTTGACCAGGATCACCGGGCCGGAGCCGGTGACGACGCCCTTCGGCCGCACGTCGTCCGCCAGCATCGTCATCGACTGCTGGAAGACGGACGGGTCCTTGATCGTCTTGACCGTGACGTTGCGCATATAGCCCATCGTCCAGCCGGTATCGTCATAGGGACGCGGGTTGGCGATCGGATAGTTCTGCACGCCGAGATACATGTCGACCAGGGTGCGATACGGCTGGTCGGCGCGGATCACGTAATCGCCCGCCGCGACGTCCACCCCGCCGGCCTTGAACGGCGCACTGGCGACGCTGATCTCCGCGCCCTGCCGGCGCAGGCCGTTGACCATGTCGACCACGTTGAGCTTCGCGGTCTGCGCGGCGGGGATCACCCAGGCGTTGATGTCGCCGGTGCGGCCCGTCTCGACCGAGCGCTTGTTCTTGATCCAGTAATTCTCGAGGTAGATCTGGCGATCGGTCGCCACCTTGTTGAGCGCGATCAGCAGCGCCGATTCCTGGATGTTGGTGTTGTTGCGCGGCCCCCAGTCGATCGACGGCAGCGGCGGATTGGCGCGATACCATTCGCGGCTGGTGGTCGACGGCGGCAGCTTCAGCCCCTTCTGGATATCCGGGCCGTAGCTCTGCACCTCGTAGAAGCGGCCGAAGCCGTTGTGGGTCTGCGCGATCCAGAACAGATAGTTCGGCACCCAGCCGTCATAGAAGCCGTAGGTGAAGACGCCGGGGACGTTGCGCTTCGACATCTCCATCACTTCGGTCTGCGCCAGCAGCCACCATTCGTTGCTGGCGATCGGATCGAGCGAGGGATTGTACGGACCCGTTCCGGTCGACACGTACAGATAGGATTGCGCCTCGTGCAGGTCGTGCAGCACCGTGGGGTGCCAATCGAGCACGCCGTTGGTCAGCGCCTTGGTGAGCTGGAGATACTGGCCCATGCCGTCGCGATTGTTGTCGTGCGCGACATATTTGCCCCAATACATCAGCGGCGGGCGCGGATTGCCGGTCTTCTTCCCGTAATAATAGGTGTCGACCATCTTGTCGCGGCCGTCGACCTCCAGCACCGGGGTGATGAAGGTGATCATGTTGTTGCGGATGTTCTGGATGAACGGCGTCTCCTCCACCGCGAGGCGATAGGCCAGCTCGATCAGCATCTCCGGCCCGCCCAGCTCCGGCGAGTGGATGCCGCTGGTGATCCAGTAGAGCGGCTTGGCGCTCTTGATGAGCTGCTTCGCCTGCGCCTCGCTGGTCTTGCGCGGATCGCCCAGCGCGGCGAGCGCGGCCTTGTTGGCGTCGAGGTTCTTGAGCGTCTCCTCGTCGGCGATCGCGATCACGACGATATCGCGCCCCTCCTCCGACTTGCCGACCGTCCAGAACTTCACGCGCGGCGAGGTGCGCGCCAGCTCCTTGTAATAACGCTCGATATCCTCCGCATAGGTGATCTCGCCCGGCTTGCCCGGAATGCGGCCGAAGAACTTGAGCGGCGAAGGCACCGTGGCCGACGCCGGCATGTGATCGACCAGCTCCGAGGTGAAGCGCTTGTCGACCAGATATTCGTTGATCAGCCGCCCATATTCCTCATCCTGCGGCTGCGCTGAGGTCGCGGCGGCGGGAGCGGTCTGCGCCCCCGCGATCAGCGGCGCCGTGGTGAGAACGGTTCCGGCGAGAAGCGCCAGCGTGGTGATCCTGGAATTGCGCATGTATCTGCCCCCTTGGCGGTGATTCACGATGTTCCTGACGTACTCCGTCGAGCGCCGGCCACCGCGCGCGCGCACGGCATCCGGCCCCGGTCATTCGATGCGATGATGTCGGCAAGGCGCTGGGCCGATCCGGCGGCGGCCGGTCGGCGTGGCAGGCAGGTCAGCGGGGAGAATCGGCGTTCGCCGGGCGCGCGGCGTGCTGCGCCGCCGGTTCCGGACTGCCGGTATCCTCCCATCGATGTGCCCCGCCCACGCTTTAGTAAGGTCGGTAACTACCTTAATCCGCGATCCTTCGCTGTCAAATGGATCGGACGGGCAAAAGAGAGATTTTTGCTGTTAAATCATATAATTCCAAGATCAGCGTGACTGGACTCATATAATTCCGAAACACACGCTCAAGACTATCGATTGATGCTCGCCCGTTGCGGCGGACGGCCGCCCTCCGTCATCTCCGGGGCGATCCGGCGGATTCGATTCCGCCCGTCGCGCTTCGCCGCGTAAAGCGCTTCGTCGGCGAGCTTGAACAGCAGCCGGAACTCTGCCGCCGGGCGTGCTTCGGCGACGCCGATGCTGGCGGTGACGATCCGGTCGCCGATCGTGTCGCGATGGTCGCACGCGGCGATCCCGGCGCGGACGCTTTCGGCGAAGCGATCGAGCACCACGCCCTCCAGCCCGATCGCGAGCAACGCGAATTCCTCGCCGCCGATCCGCCCGGCCGTGCACATCGCGCCTTCCCAGGCGGCGATCCGCCGGCCGACACGGCTGAGCACCACGTCGCCGGCGTCGTGTCCGTGCTCGTCGTTGATCGACTTGAAGCGATCGATGTCGATCAGCAGCAGCGCGGCCGGCAGGCCGTCGGCGCGCGCGCGATCGAGCAGCGGGGCGACGCTCTCGACGAAGCCGCGCCGGTTGCGCACCCCGGTCAGCGCGTCGCGCCGCGCCAGCTCGCGCGCCAGCACCTCGCCGGCGCGGGCGCGGTCGCGCTCGATGCGCAGCCGCCCGAGCCGCCGCGTCGCGGCGATCGTGAGCCACAATGTCTGCCATGTCGCGGCGAGCAGGATGACCAGCTTCGATCCGGCGCCCCAGAAGCCGTCGTCCATGTCGACGAGCTGGATGATCGCCAGCGTCGCCATCGGGACGGACCATGCGCCCGCGAAGTCCCGCGCCTCGGTCGCGCCGCGCCGCCATGCCAGCGCGAGGCAGATCGTCACCGCCAGCAGGTCGGCGAGGATCAGCCAGCCGAGCAGCGCGGCAAGCTCCATCAGGCCGGGGCCGCGCACGAACGAGAGCGGCACCCCGAACAGCGCGACGGCGGCACCGAGCGCAAGGGTGGTGGCCCTCAGCCGGCGCGGCAGGATGCGAGGGGCGAAGGACGTCACCGCACTCACCGTCGCCAGCGTGACGGCGAGGCAGGAGAGGAAGGTGCAGGTCTGCGCCGATACGGTCCCCGCCATGCCGGGGACGATCAGCAGGTGGAGCTGCGACCAGATGCCGCCCCACAGCAGCATGCACACCGCCCATGCGCCGTGCCAGGCCAGATATGGGCGGCGGAGGGCGAAGGCGAGCGAGAAGGTGTAGAGGCCGCCGATCAGCAGCAGCGTCAGCGATGCGCCGACGACGAGCGCGAGCGCGGTCGTCTGCCGCGCGCTGTCCCCCTGCGGCATCAGCCGCGCGTGGACGAGGCCGTATTCCGCCAGCCGGTCGAAGCGCATCGTCACCGCGACCACCGGCGCGTCGCGATCCGGCGCCTCGAACAATATCTGGCCGCCGGCGCGCCAGTGCGCCCCGAACCGGCCGCCGCTCACCTCCTGCCAGCGTACCGCGCCATCGGCATAGGAATAGGCCACCGCCAGCCGGTCGAAGCGCGACTGGTGGACCATCAGCGCGAGGTTGCGCGGCTCGATCGGCAGCCGGTCGAGCGTGGCGCGCAGCCACAGGCTGCCGTGCTGATAGCCGCGCGGCGTGCCGGCGCAGGAGAAACGCAGCGACGACAGCGCCTCGTCCGCCTGCCGCGAATCGGTCACGGCGTGGCACAGCACGGGCCTGAGGCCGATCACCTGCGCCCCGGCCGGCACGCAGCAGCATAGCGCGAGGAGCGCCAGCGCCATGCGACGCAGCCCCCTTCCCCACCGCTCCGCGACCGTTGTCATCGCTACGCCATGCCACGAAAAGTATTGGCAAAGCTTTAGCGCAATGGGCATTTTCGGGATTCCCGCAAGCGCCGCCGGCCGCCCGGCGGCTCGACAGGTTCGGTTCGCTATCGTATCAATATGGCACGGCGGCGCCTTCGCGAACGCCATTGGCGATGTGGGTCGGCGTGCTTCTCCTTCTGTCTCCGCTGATGATCTTCGCGCAGGCCGCGTTCTTTCCGGTCAGCACCCCCGTGCCCGCCGGCGCGGACGCCCCCGGCCGGGCGATCGCGACGATGGTGCGCGGCATCATCAGCTTCACGCGCTGGCCGGCGCAGCCCGATCCGATGCAATTCTGCCTGCTCGGGCCGACGCGGATGACCGACGGCGACCTCGATACGCTGTCGGCCGGCGGACGCGGCGTGCGCGTCACGCGCGTGCCGGAGGGCGCCGCGTCGGTCCCCGCCTCGTGCGACACGCTCTATCTCGGCACGGTGCCGCCGCAACGGCTGTCGCGGCTGATCGCGCAGGGGCATGAGCGGCCGCTGCTGACCATCGCGGAGGAAGATGCGGCGTGCCGGGGCGGGACGATGTTCTGCCTGCACGTCCGCCGGTCCGACATCTCGTTCGAGCTGAACCTCGACGCGGTGTCGCGCAGCGGCGTCACCGTCGACCCGCGCGTGCTGCGCCTGTCGAGCGGGGCGACGCGATGAGCGGGAACGCCCCCGGCCGCCCCACGCTGCGCAGCGCGCTCGCCCGCGTGCAGTTCAGGGTGATGCTGCTCACGCTCGTCCTCGCCGCGCTGGGCGGCCTGCTCAGCAGCATCCTGGTGGTGGACAGCTATGTCCGCGAGGAATTGCGGCTGGTCGGCGGCCTCGCGAGCTACAGCGCCGAGCCGGCGATCGTCTTCCAGGACCGCGCGGCGATGCGCGAGGCGGTCCAGCCGCTCGCCGACAGCGACGGCATCCGCGCGATCGTGCTGACCACCGGCGACCAGCGCATCGAGGTGCGGCACACCCCCGGCGACCGCTTGATCCGGCGCATCGAGCTGGCCATCGCCGAGGCGCTGTGGCCGCAGCCGGCGGTGGTGCAGATCCGGCACGGCGGCCAGCCGATCGGCGAGGCGCGGGTCTATGCCGGCTTCGGCAATCTCGGCGGCTATCTGGTGGTGGGGCTGGGCTGCGGGCTGGCGTGCCTCGCGCTGGCGCTGTCGCTCACCTATTTCCTGTCGCTGCGCCTGCAACGGCGGATCGCCGCGCCGCTGCAGGCGATCGCCTCCGTCGCGCATCAGGTGCGCGTCGGGCGCGCGCTGCACCTGCGCGCGCCGCCCGCGCCGATCGAGGAGATCCATACGCTCGGCGAGGATTTCAACGCGCTGCTCGGCGAGCTGGAGGGCTGGCAGGATCACCTGCGGAGCGAGAACGCGGCGCTCGCCCACCGCGCCTCGCACGATGCGCTGACCGGGCTGGCCAACCGCGCGGTGCTGGAGGAGCGGCTGGCCACCGCGATCGGCGCGGCCGGCGGCGCGGAGACATGGATCGGCCTGCTCTATCTCGACGCCAACCGCTTCAAGCGCGTCAACGATCGCTTCGGCCATATGGCGGGCGACGCACTGCTGCGCGAGATCGCCGACCGGCTGCGCCACTGCATCCGGCGCAATGATCTCGCGGCGCGCTTCGGCGGGGATGAGTTCGCCGTGCTGATGACGCAGGCATCGGGCGCAAGCGAGATGGCCGCCATCGCCGAGCGCATCCATGCGGCGATGCGCGAGCCGGTGATCCTGCCCGACGGCAGCGAGATCACCTGCTCGGTGAGCATCGGCATGGCGCTGTTCCCGCGTGACGGCACGGATGCGCCCGCGTTGCTGCGCGCCGCCGACGAGGCGATGTACGCCTCCAAGCGGCGGGACGGGCCGCCGCTGCCCGATGTGGTTCCTTCCCGTTAGCGTGGTGTTCGATGATGTTGCCCAGGTCCCTGTTCATCCCCCTCACCCTTGCGCTGGCGGGTTGCGCCACCGTGCAGCCGGCGCCGGTGGCGCAGCAGCATCACGGCTTCACCGCCGAGCAGGCAAGCGTGCTGCGCGCCAACGGCTTCGTCGAGAAGGGTGACGACTGGGAGTTCGGGCTGGCCGACCGGCTGCTGTTCGCGACCGACGAGAGCAATCTCATCCCCGGCCAGCGCGACCGGCTGAAGCATCTCGCCGGCACGCTGGCGAAGGTCGGCCTCGCCGGCGCGCGGGTCGAGGGGCATACCGACGTCACCGGGACGGCCGCCTATAACGAGGCGCTGTCGCTGCGGCGCGCGCAGTCGGTCGCCGACGCGCTGACCGAGGGCGGGATGGACCACGAGCGCCTGAAGGTGCGCGGGCTGGGCAAGGCCGATCCGGTGCAAAGCAACGCCACCGCCGCCGGACGGCGCGAGAACCGCCGCGTCGTCATCATCGTCTCGCCGCCGGACGCGCCGGCGGAATAAGGTCGCGGCCGGCGGGGTCCGGCCTATTTGTCCTTCAGCTCCGCCTCGAAGAAGCGCACCGTCGCGACATCGGCCTTCAGCCAGTCGGCATAGCGCAGGAAGCCGTGGATCTCGTTGGGCAGGACCAGCTCCTCGTAGCGCACCCCGGCATCGTCCAGCCGCCGGGCGAGATCGATGGTCTGGTTGAAGCGCACGTTGCGGTCGTCGTCGCCGTGGATCAGCAGCACGGGCGATTTCCAGCGCGCGACGTCGGCGACCGGCGAGCTTTCGAAGGCGCTCTTGAGCGCGGCTTCCCAATCGCCCTTTTCATAGCGCACCGCCGGCTTGTCCTCCTCCGCGATCAGCCGCGACCAGTCATGCACGCCGTGCAGGTCGACCCCGGCCTTGAACGTCGCGCTGTCCCGCGCGAGCGCCAGCGCGGTCAGATAGCCGCCATAGGAGCCGCCCCAGATGCCGATCCGCGCCGGGTCCACGCCGGCGAGCGATTGCAGATATTTCGCCCCCGCCTGCACGTCGCGATATTCGGATGCGCCGCGGAAGCTGCTCTTGTCGGGATGCTGGAACGCCCGGCCGTACCCGATGCCGAGCCGATAGTTGACCGACAGCACGACGAAGCCGCGCGACGCGAGATACTGGTTCACCGCGTAGCTGTGCGCGTAATAATCCATATAGGGGAAACCGAGCAGCATCTGCCGCATCGGCCCGCCGTGGACGAAGACGATCGCGGGGCGTTTCGCGCCGCCACCCGCCGGCTCGAAGAGCTGGCCGTGGACGGTCAGCCCGTCGGACGCCTTGAAGAGGACGCGCTTCGGCGCGACCATCGGCGGCGCGTAGCCGACCGAGGAATCGCCGACCAGCGTGTCGCGGCCGCCCGCGCCGGTCACGCGCACCTCGGCGGCGCGGGTCGGCCCCGCCGCGACGAAAGCGATGCGATCGCCGCCGGCCGCGACCGGCGTCCACTCCAGCCCCTCGCCGCGCGTCACCGCCACCGGCGCGGCGCGGTCGATCGGGACGCGGAACAGGTGGCGGCGGTCGTCATCCTCCGCCGCCACGCCGGTATTGGCGCCGTAGAGCAGGGTCGCGCGGTCGCGCGACATGGCGGTGTGCTCGACCATGAAGTTTCCGGGCGTCAGCAGCAGCGGCTCGCCGCCCGCCGCCGGCAGCGAATAGAGGTGCGGCCAGCCGTCCAGCTCGGCGCGGAACACGAGGCGGTCGCGCGCGCCCCACATCAGCGCCGCGCCGTCCGCGATCGCGCCGGGATAGGAGCCGTTGGCGGTGCGCGGGCTTTGCCACACCGCCTTGCCCTCGCCGGTCGCCGCGTCGGCGACGACGATCGACCACGGGCGCGGCGCCTCGGTCAGCATCGGTTCCGGCGCGCCGCCCGCGCCGGGCAGCCGGGTGAACGCCACGCGGCGCCCGTCCGGCGACCAGACCGGCGCGCCGTCGAACCCGGTGGACGGCGCCAGCCAGACGATCGGCCGGTCCGCGCCGGACCATATCCCGACGAAGCCGTGATCGCCGCGCCGCGAGACGAAGGCGAGCCGCGTCCCGTCCGGCGACCAGGCGAGCGCGGATGCCTTGCCGTGATCGGCGATGAGCTGCGCGGGCTTATCCTTCCCGGCGGCGTCGACGCTCCACACCTTGTCGCCCTTGATGTACGCGACGCGGCCGGTCGCGGAGATCGCCGGCGCGTCACCCTCCGCGATCTTCACCGGCGCGCCGCCAGCGGTGGCGGCGGACCAGATTTCCAGCGTCACCGGCGCGGCGCTGTCGGCCGGATTCGGCTCCCACTCGATCGGCCAGTTGGCATCGTGATCGCCGCCGCGCACCCAGATCGCACGCGTGCCGTCGGGCGAGAGCACCAGCCCGGTCAGTTCCTGCCCGTCGTCGGCGAGCGACCGGGTGAGCGCATGCGCGCGATAGTCGGGCGCGGCGGCGGTCCAGACGTTGCGCACGCCCTTCACCACGCTGATCCAGGCGATGCGGTCCGCCGCCTCCGCCGCGACGAGCGAGGTGGGGAAGGGATAAGCGAGCGCGGCTTCCAGCCCCGGCGGCGGCGCTTCCGCCGCCCGCGCCGTCACCGGCGCCGCGACCAGCAACACGCCCAGCGCGATCGACCTCATAATCCGCCCCCTTCTTTTCGTTTCCGGGCGGCAGCTTAGCGGCCGATCGGCCGTTGGCAATCAGTCCGCGCGCTTCAGATGCGCCAGCTCGCCCGGCAAGCTGCGGGCGACGCAGAGGAAGTTCAGCCCGCCGATCGAGAACAGCACGCACACCGTCACCAGCGCGGCGCGCAGCCCTTCCCCGGACGCCCTGGCGCAGGATGCGATCTGAGTCCCCTGCGCGCAGACCGCCGCATAATCGCCCGCGAACGCGCGCGCAGCATAGAAGTCGCTGAGCCAGCCGGTCACGACCGGGCCGATCGTCATGCCGACCATGCTCATGATCAGCGTCAGGATCGCGGTGGCGGAGGCGCGCATCCTGGGCTCGACCAGATTGTGCGTGATGGCATAGGTCGGCCCGTAATAGACGCCGGCGAACAGGCCCGGCGGGATCAGCAGCACGATCGTCCAGAACCATGTCGATTGCGAGAAGCCGATGACATAGGTGATCGAGGTGAGCACCATGCAGATCGCCGGCATCCAGCCATACCAGCGCACGTCGCGCCGCCCGAGCCGGTCGGTCAGCATCCCGCCGAGCAGATAGCCGCCGGCCAGCGACACGCTGTTGATCAGCGCGAAGGCCATCGCCGCCTCGGTGTAGCCGACCGGGAAATTGCGCACGAAGAAGGGGTGCGCGAAGGTCATGCCCGACGAGCCGACGAAGCTCACCACCGTGCCGGCCATCACCAGATGTCGAAAGGCGCGGCTGCCGGCGAGCCGGCGCACCACCGCGCCGAGCGGCGGCGCCTCCGCCCCCGCGAGCCGCCCGTCGGCCAGCCCGCGCGCCGGCTCGGGCAGGCCGAACCAGACGATCAGCGACAGCACCAGCCCCGGCAGCCCGACCAGCAGGAACGCCGCGCGCCAGCCGAAATGCTGCGCGACCACCGCGCCGCCGATCGCGCCGAGGATGATCCCGATCGGCGTCGCCAGCCCGAGGATGCCGAAGGCGAAGGCGCGGCGGTCCGGCGGGAAATAGTCCGCGATCAGCGATTGCGACGGCGGCCCCGCCCCCGCCTCGCCGACGCCGACGCCGATGCGCGCGAGCAACAGGCCGGGAAAGCCGGCCGCGGCGGCACACAGCGCGGTCATCGCCGACCATATCGTCATCGCGACGACGATGATGCGCACGCGGTTATAGCGTTCGGCGAGCCGCGCGACCGGAATGCCGAGCATCCCGTAGAGCAGCGCGAACGCCGCCCCGCCGAGCAGGCCGAGCTGCATGTCGCTCAGCTTCAGATCGGCCTTGATCGCCTGTCCGGTGGTGTTGAGGATCGTGCGATCGATGAACGCGATCGTCGATACCGCGAGCAGCAGCGCCAGCGCCCAGCGGCGCTCGCGCGGGGTGGGGGGAGCATGTACGTCCGCGTCCGGCGCGGCGTCGCGGATCGGCTCGACGCTGCCGTGCATCAGGAGCGGCGCCCCGGAAGGACGCCGCTATCGGCTCGCGCGCCGATCCTTCGGCCATGAATACCCACGGTCATATCCTCTCCCGGCGATTCCTCCGGCCTTCACCGGGACGCCGATAATGCTAAGGATACGAACTAATTTGTCAAATGCCGATGGTGGCGATCGCGCGACGGCGGCTCGTCACTTGCACTGCGCCGCCGGCGTGAACGACTTCGCCCAGGCCGCCATCGCATCGGCGATCTCGGCGCTGGTCGCGGCGCGCGCGATCGTGGTGTTGTTCGACGCAACGACCCCGGCCGCCAGATTGTAATTGCCCGCGACATTGCCCTGCACGGTGGCGCTGCCCCCGGCGGCGACGAGGATCCAGTTGCTGGTGACGGTATCGGTGGGGTTGAGGCGGATGAGCAGGCGGTTGTTCTCGATCAGCAGCCGCTGGACCGGATCGCCCGCGGCGATGCCGTGCCAGCCGGTGCCGATCAGCACGTTGTTGCGGATCGTGATGTCCGAATAGCCACGCCCCGACGCGGCGAGGCCCGCCTCGTCCCGCAAGAAGAAGCCCTGCGCGCGATATCCGGCGCCCGGATCGACGAGATTGTCCTCGATCAGCACGTTCTGCGCGGCGGTGTCGCCGGTGTCGGTCAGGCCGGCGGTGAAGAACTGGATGCCGTCGGCGTGATCGGTGGGCGTGGGGCGGTAGGGGCCGAAGGAATTGCGCGCCACCACCACGTTGCGCGCGCCCACGAGATCCACGCCCTCGCGGATATAGCTGAAGCTGTTGTCGGTCACCTGCACGTTGGTGGTGCGCAGGAAGGCGAGGAAGTTGCCGATGTTGCTGAAGGTCGATCGCGTGACGGAGACATTGTTGCCGCCGCGCACGCTGATCGAACTGAAGCCAAGCTGCCCGTCCGCGTTCATCGCGCCGGTGAACGAGGTGCAGTCGAACTTCAGCCCATCGGGCTGATAGGCGATGATCATCGAGCCGGCGGGATCGTCGCCGTCACGCGGCTCGAAGCGCGTGCCCGAGAAGGTGACGTTCTTCCACTGGTCGAGCGCGATCGCGCCGAACACGCCGCCCTTGATCGTGACGTTCGACAGGCCGGTATAGCGCGCGAACGCCACCTTCCGGCTGCCGAGATCGATCGTGCTGCCGGGCGTTGCCGCCTTCAGCATCGCGGTCCATTCGGCGGCGCTGACAGATGTGGCGGACGCATCCGCCCCGGAGGCGCCGGAGCCGGAGCCAGTACCAGTGTCGGTGCCCGTACCCGTGCCGGTCCCGGCAGTCGCATCGGCCGGCGGGGAAACCGGTGCGGTCGTCGTTCCATCGGAGGCGGGAGGAGAAACGATCGTCGTGGCCGGCGCGCTGCCCTGATCCGTGCCGGCGCAGCCGCCGACGGGGATGAGCGCCACCAGCGCCACGAACGGAATCGCCTTCATGCCCCCGCTCTAGGGGCGGGCAGTTAATAGTCAGTCACCGCCGCCGCATTTCGCGCCGGGGCGAGGCGCGCTCACGCCTCGGCGTTCTCGATCGCCCGCTCCTCCGGCGAGACGTTGATGGTGCGCCAGTCGCGCCCTTTGGCGACCATCCCCTCGAACGACATCAGCCCGGCGGCGGGGATGCGCGGCGCGGTGGTGCCGATCGCCGGCTCGCCGCGATCCACCGCCTGCGCCGCGCGATACATCTGCGTGCGGAAGGTGAAGATCGCCTTGTCGCTCGATCCCAGCCGGTCCTCGCTGCGGTCGGCGATCGGCCCCATCGATTCCCACATCGCCATGTCCTGCGTCGGGATGCCGTAGATGCCGGTGAAGTCCCCGGCCTTCATCGCCGCGCGGTCCTGCATGTAATTGTTTTCGGCGTTGCGGACCTTGCGGAACGTCACCGGCTCGACATCCTTGCCCACTTCCGCGCCGCAGAAGCGCCGCCACGCATCCTGCGAGATGCCCTTCTCGGGATGCCAGGCGATCCAGTAGAACATCGTGTTCTCGTCATCGATCGGCACCAGCATCTGGCTCAGGTGATATTGGTCGTTCGGCGGGATGTGGACGGTGAACGGCGCGACGAACAGCGTCATGCGCACGTAATCCTGCCTCTCCGGGTCGACGATCGGCGTGCGGATCGCGACGTAGCGGAAGCCGAACGGCGTCTTCTGCACCTCGATGCGCGGCGCCTTGTCGGCGGACGGGCGCAGCCACGCGGTGTCGGTGGCGGTCGATCCCTCGACCTCGCTCGCGGTCGGCATGTTGGTGGAGTGCAGGCTGGAGCTGTGCGCCGAATCGATCGAGCCTTCCAGCACCTGCGCCCAGTTGCAGGCGCCGTGCATCTTGACGATGCTGATCTTGTCCGCGGGCGCCATCGCCCAGTTGGGCGGATCGAACGGCGTGACCCGCGCCGGATCGCCCATCCACACCCACACGAAGCCGCCCGCCTCATGCACCGGCCAGGCGCGGGCCTTCATCGTCTTGCGCAAGGCGGCGTCGGCCGGCTCCGACGACATGTCGACGGCATTGCCCTCCACGTCGAACTTCCAGCCGTGATAGAGGCAGCGCAGCCCGCACTCCTCGTTGCGCCCGAAGGCGAGCGAGGCGCGGCGGTGCGGGCATTTCTCGTCCAGCGCCCCGACGCGGCCCTGCGTATCGCGGAACACCACCATGTCCTCGCCCAGCAGCCGCACGCGGAGCGGCGTGCAGTCCGGCTCCGCCACTTCCTCGATCATGCACGCCGGCAGCCAGTGCTGGCGCATCAGCCTCCCCATCGGCGCATCGCCCTCGACGCGGCAAAGAAGGTCGTTCTGCTCGGGTGTCATCACCTGTCCCCATCCTGATTGAAATACTTCTATATCGAAGTATTTTGACATTCAAGCCACGACCCGTCAAAACCGTGTGCGGCCCAAGGGAACACGACGCGCGATGAGCAGGATTCGATTGGGAATCATCGGGTTGGGGCGCGGCTTCATGCTCACGCTGCCGGCGTTGATCGGCGACGCGCGCATCGCGCTCGCCGGCGCGGCCGATCCGCGCGCCGACGCCTGCGCGCAATTCGCGCGCGAGTTCGGCGGGCGTGCCTTCAACTCGCCGGAGGAGATGTTTGCCGCGCCGGATATCGACGCGGTCTATATCGCCTCGCCGCACGAGCATCATGCCGCGCAGACGATCGCCGCGCTCGACGCCGGCAAGCATGTGCTGGTCGAAAAGCCGATGGCGACCAATGTCCGGGATTGCGCGGCGATGGCGGACGCCGCGCGCCGCGCCGGCCGCGTGCTGGTGGTCGGGCCGAGCCACGGCTTCGACGCCCCGGTGCAGGCCGCCGCCGGGCTGATCGCCTCGGGCGCCCATGGACCGCTGCGCCAGTTGCTGACGTTCAACTTCACCGATTTCATGTATCGCCCGCGCCGCCCGGAGGAGCTCGATCCGGCGCGCGGCGGCGGGGTGGTGTTCAGCCAGGCGGCGCACCAGATCGACATGGTGCGGCGGCTCGCGGGGCGGAAGCTGCGCGCGATCCGCGCCAGCAGCGGAAACTGGGACGCCGCCCGCCCGAGCGACGGGGCCTATGCCGCGCTGCTGTTCTTCGACGGCGGGGCCACCGCCTCGCTGACCTATAGCGGCTATGCGCATTACGACAGCGACGAACTGATGGGCTGGATCGGCGAACTCGGCCACGTCAAGGACGCGGAGCAATATGGCGCGGCGCGACGATCGCTGCCGCGACAGGACGAGGGCGACGCGAAGCTCGCGCGCACTTATGGCAAGGGCGCCCTCCCCGCGCCCGCGCCGCATCACGAGCATTTCGGCTTCGTGCTGGCGAGTTGCGAGCGCGCCGACATCCGGCTGACGCCGACCGGCCTCGCCATCTATGCCGACGCGGCGCGCGAATGGCGACCGCTCGCCCCGCCCGTCGTTCCGCGTCAGGCGGTGATCGACGAATTCGCCGCCGCGATCGAAGGCGTCCGCGCGCCGGTCCATGACGGCCGCTGGGGGCTGGAGACCGTCGCCGCCTGCGCCGCGCTGATCGAATCGAGCCGGCGCGGCGCCGACATCTTCCCCGACACGATCATCCGCGAAGCCACGGAGACACCATGAGCCGCCTTCCCCTTTCCTTCGCCTGCTGGAATTACGACCGCACCGAGGCGTTGCAGACCGGCCGCGTCCAGCCCGACGGGATCGACCTCAATTTCCAAGCGCTCGATGTGGAGGAGACCTTCTTCCGCATGTTGCGCAACCGCGAGTTCGACGTCGCGGAGCTTTCCATGTCCTCCTATTGCGTCACGCTGGGGCGCGAGGACCCCGGCTTCATCGCCATACCGGTGTTCCCGTCGCGCTTCTTCCGCCATTCCTGCATCTTCGTCTCGAAGGCGAGCGGGATCGAGAAGCCGGCCGACCTGATCGGCAAGCGCATCGGCGTACCGGAATATCAGATGACCGCGCCGGTCTGGATACGCGGCATCCTGCAGGACGAATATGGCGTCGATCCGTCTTCCGTCACCTATGTCACCGGCGGGGAGGAGGAACCGGGGCGCGAGGAGAAACTGAAGCTCAACCTGCCGCCGCAATTCCGCGTCGCGGCGATCGGGCCGGAGCAGACGCTGGCGCGGATGCTGGCGGACGGCGAGATCGACGCGCTCCACACCGCCCGCGCGCCCTCCACTTTCTATTCGGAGCCGGACAAGGTGGGGCGGCTGTTCCCCGATTTCGTCGATGTCGAGAAAGCCTATTTCGCCAAGACCGGCATCTTCCCGATCATGCACGTCGTCGCGATCCGCCGCGACGTTTACGAGAAGAACCGCTGGATCGCGCAGGCGCTCTGCAAGGCGTTCGTCGCGGCGCAGCGGCTGAGCTACGAGCAATTGCTCGTCTCCGCCTCGCTGAAGACGATGCTGCCGTGGCAGATCGCGGCGGTGGAGGACACGATCGCCACGATGGGCCGCGAATGGTGGCCATACGGCATCGAGCGCAACCGCCATGTGATCGAGACCTTCACCCGCTACCACCACGAACAGGGCCTCTCGCCGCGCCGCCTGACCGTGGAGGAAATGTTCGCGCCGGAGACTTTCGCCGAGTTCAGAATTTAGGTTAGTCTTCTAACCTTATCGTGAAGCAGGAGAGAAAGATCATGCAGGTCGGCGTCATCGCCTCGTTCACCGCCTTGCCCGGCAAAGGCCCCGCGCTGCTTCAGGCGCTGCGCGACAATGTCGCCTTCGTACGCGAGCGCGAGCCGGGGTGCCTGCGCTGCGACATCTTCGTCGCGACCGACGACGCCGACAGAATCTCGCTGGTCGAGATCTACGAATCGCAGGCCGCCTATGACCTGCACCGCAGCGCCCCTTATGGCGGCGAGCTGCTCGCCCGCGTCCAGCCGCACATGGACGGCTGGCCGAGCGCCGGGCTTTTCAGCGTCGACGGCTGACGGGCGGCGCGGCGGCCGAAAACTTCTTTACAAGCAACTCTGACTGTATGTTATGCAGCTCCATTTCCGAAAACGGGTGGAGGGTGCGATGCAACGACGTGAGTTCCTGTTATCGGCGGCGGCGACGGGGGCGTTGGCGTCGAGCGCGCGGGCCGGCGTGGCGGCAGCGGCGGCTAAGCCCGCCTTCCTGTGGGGCACCGCCGGCGCGGCCTATCAGATCGAGGGCGGCAATTATGCCAGCGATCTGTGGGTGGTAGAGCACGTCAAGCCGACGATCTTCGCCGAGCCGTCCGGCGACGCCTGCGACGCCTATCACCATGTCATGGAGGATATCGCGCTGGTCGCCGCGCTCGGCTTCAACGCGCATCGCTTCTCGATCGAATGGTCGCGGATCGAGCCGGAGCGCGGGCAGATATCGCGCGCCGGCCTCGCTTATTATCGCCGCGTGCTGGAGGCGTGCCGCGAGCATCGCCTCGCGCCCGCCGTCACCTTCAATCATTTCACCGTGCCGCGCTGGGTGGCGGCGTCGGGCGGCTATGCCGATCCCGCGAACGTCGCCGCCTTCGCCGCGCATTGTCGCCGCGTGACGGAGGAGATGGGCGACCTGATCCACCTCGCCGCGACCTTCAACGAGCCGAACCTTTCCACCGTCGTCCGCTGGGGCGGGATGCTCGACAAGGCGCGCCCGATCATCGCCATGATGCAGAAGGCGGCGGGCGCGGCGGCCGGCGCGCCGGGCTGGGCCAGCCCGATGCTGGCCGGGGAAGCGCAATATGACGGCGTGCTCGCCGCCCACGCCGCCGCGATCGACGCGATGCGCGCCGGTGGCGCGAAATTCCCGATCGGACTGACGCTGGCGGTGACGGCGGACCACGCCGCCGGGAGCGACGACAGCGGGCTGAAGCGCAAGCAGGCCGAGATGCTCGACCGCTGGCTCGCCGCGCCGGGCGACTTCATCGGCGTGCAGACCTATACCGGCAGCGCGGTGGACGCGAACGTCGACGTCCCCCCGCCGCCGGGCACCGAGCTGACGCAGATGGGCTATGCCTTCACCCCCGACGCGATCGAGCGATCGGTGCGGCTGGTCGCAGGGCGGACGAGGAAGGCGATCTACGTCACCGAGAACGGCGTCGCGACCGAGGACGATACGCGGCGCATCGCCTATATCCGCGGCGCGATCGCCGGGGTGCAGCGCTGCATCGCCGACGGCATCGACCTGCGCGGCTATTTCCACTGGTCGCTGCTCGACAATTGGGAATGGATGGCGGGCTACAAGCCGAAATTCGGGCTGGTGTCGGTCGATCCGAAAACCTTCCGGCGCACGCCCAAGCCCTCCGCGCGCTTCCTCGGCGCGATCGCGCGGCGCGGGGGCTAGGGTCAGCGCGCGGCGGCCGCGTCGATCAGGGCGCGGACGCCGGGGCCGATCTTGACGATCAGGTCGGCGGGCGGCTGCGGCAGCAGGAAGGATTCGATCGGCCGCCACGACGCCTTCTCCTGCGTGTCGAGCGTGTCGAGCGCGGCGCGTGCCTTCGCGGCGAGATCGCGATCGAGCGGCCGGTGCGCCTCGATCGCGGCGATCGCCTCCAGTCCGTAGCCGGCCAGCGCGGCGATCTGCGCCGAGGTCGGCCGCGCCTCCTCCAGCAATGGCCGGCGCGCCGACGCCGCGACGAAGCGCGCGTCATTGTCGCGCCACCGTGTCAGTTCGCCGGTCAGCGCCACCGCGAGCGACCGGTCGCCCCCGGCATAACGCGCGGCATCGGCGGCGAAGCGCCGCGCGACGAGCGAATCGACCGGCGCTGCATCGGCCAGCGCATTGAGCGGCTGGACGATGCGCTTGCCAGCCAGCGCGGCCTTGATGCGGTGGTCGTGCGCCATGTTGCGCACCGGCCCGGTGATCGAAAGCAGGGTCATCACCGGATCGACCGCATCGGGCGCGAGCCGCATCGCCATCCGCATCCGGTTCGCCCGGTCGTCCAGCCCGTCGACCGTCAGCAGCGCGCCGATCGCGCCGAGCCGGCGATACATGTCGGCGGGATCGCGCACCGATTTCGCCGACCAGAAGCGCTCGGCCAGCGCCGCCGCGCGCGGCCACAGCACATGATCGACCATCTCGTCGGTGGTCGTCGGCGTCCACAGCGGCGCCTCTCCGCCCAGCACCAGCTTCTCCTGCTCCGGCGTGAGCGGCGGGCGGGGGAAAGCGACCAGCGCATCGCCGACATAGCCGGCGAGGAACGGGCTGGCCTTGCGCAGCATGGCGGCGAAGGCGGGGGTGAACCCGGCCGACGCGGTATCGGTGGGATCGAACGCGTAATGGAAGTCCGCCGGCATCAGCAGGTCGAGATAATAGCCCGCCGACACCACGGTGCGGTAACCCTTGGCGGTGACGTCGGCGGTGACGTTCGAGGTCTGCCACGCCTGCACGATCGCGTCGGTGGCGAGGCCGGGGCGCCCGGCCACCTCCTCCCAGCCCATCATCGTCTTGCCATGGCGGCGCAGGATCTGCTGCGCGCGGCGGTGGAAGTAATTCTCCACCGCGCGGCTGTCCGCCAGCTTCTCGCGCGTCATCAGCGCGCGGACGCCCGCGTCGCCGTCCCACACGCCGCTGGCCACCTCGTCGCCACCGATGTGGAAGACGGGATCGGGGAACAGCGCCGCCATCTCGCCGACCAGCGCATCGAGGAAGCGATACGTGGCGGGCGCGGCGGGGTTGAGCGCCACGTCGGCCGTGCCGAGCGGCCCTTTCTTTCCCTCCACCCCCAGTTCGGGATAGGCCCTGACGATCGCGCGGCTGTGGCCCGGCACGTCGAATTCGGGGATGACGCGGATGCCGCGCTCCGCCGCATAGGCGACAAGTTCGCGGACCTGCGCCTGCGTGTAATATTCGCCGCCGGCGGTCAGCTTCGGATAGCGGCGGACCTCGACGCGGAAGCCCTCGTCGTCGCTGAGATGGAGGTGGAGGACATTGAGCTTCACCCGCTCCATCGCGTCGATCTGGCGCCTGATCGTCTCGACGGCGAGGAAATGGCGCGCGGTGTCGAGCATCACCCCGCGCCACGCGAAACGCGGCGCGTCATCGATCGTCACCGCCGCGAGCCGGATACCCTGCGGCGACAGCCCGACGAGCTGGCGCAAGGTGGCGAAGGCGCGCAGCACCCCGCTGCGCCCCTGCGCGTCGATACGGATGCCCTGCGCCGTCACGGTCAGGCGATAGCCCTCGCCCTTGTCGGCCGCGTCGTCGGCGCTGGCGCAGGTGACGGCGAGCGGCACCGCCGCGCCCGCATCGAACGCCAGCCCGGTTTGCCGCCCGATATCCGCCTGCAACCGCGCCGCCGCCGCATCGAGCCGCCGCGCATCGCCGCAACCCGACCAGCGCGGCGCGAACGGCCCGGCGATCGCCAGCGCGCCCGCGCTCACCGCAACCGAGGCGGGGAGCGGCATCAGCGCGGGAGTCGCGCCGGCAGCGCCGGAAGCGAGCATCGCGCCGGCCAGCAACAGCGCCTTCACTGTCGTGCTCCCGCAGTCAGATCGAGCCGCGCTCGCCACGGATCGGGAACGGCCACCGCCTTGCCATCGCGGGTGAAATCCATCAGCGGCTCGCCGTCCTTGCCGACGCGCGGCCAGCGCGGCAGGCCCGCGCCATTGGGATCGCCCGCCTTGATGAATTGCACGAGATAGCCATGAAACAGGCGCTGCGCCTCGATATCCTCCGGCGTCAGGCCGTTGGGATATGCGACGCGGATCGTGCCGAAGGCATAAGCTACGTCGCTGGCATGCTCCGCGCCGGGAACCGGCTTGCTTCGGATCGGGGTCGCAACATAGCCGAAGCGATAGCGCCATGCGGGCGCGTTCCGCGCCGCCGTGATCCGCGCGATGCGGCGCGCCGGCTCGGTCATGGAGCGATCCGCGCCGATCAGCGTGTTGATCGCCGGCAATGCGCCCTGCCCGCCCGGATCATAAGCGGCGCGCGCGGCGGCGGGATCGGCGAAGGCGGCGAAGGCCTCGTCCTTCGTCGTCGCGCGGTTCAGCCCGAGATCGGCGTCGGTCGTGCCGATCAGCAGCGGCAATGCGTCGTGCCGGGCGGCGAACGCGCGATCGGTGTCCGCCGTCACCACGCGCCCGTCCTCGATCGGCCCGGTGAAGCGCGCGAGGCCGCCGAACACCAGCGAGATCATGCTGAGCCCGTCGTTGATCCTCGACGCAGGCAGCGCGCGCAGCCGGGCCAGCGCCGCCGCATCGCCGCCCTCGATCCCGGCGGAGGCGGCGAAGGCCAGCCCCGCCTTCTCCGCCGACACCCCGCCCGCTGCATCCTCATGCAGCAACCGCCGGCCGAGCAGCGGCGCGGCGCCGCCGCCGGACTGGACGATCGCGCGCGCGAACAGCCCGCGCGCCAGCGGCGATCCGGCGAGCAGCAGCACGGATTCGCCCCCGGCGGATTCGCCCATCACCGTCACGCGGCGCGGATCGCCACCGAAGGCGGCGATGTTGCGCTTGACCCATTGCAGCGCGGCGATCTGGTCAAGCAGGCCGTAATTGCCCTTCGGCTCGTCGGGATGCTCCGCCGACAGGGCCGGGAAGCCGAAGAAGCCCAGCCGCCCGAGCCGATAGTTGAAGGTGACGGCGACGATGCCGTCATGCGCGAACGCCTCCCCGCGCGTCTGCGGGTCGGAACTGCCGCCCGCGACATAGGCCCCGCCGTGGATCCACACCACCACCGGCAGCGCGGCCCCGCGATGCCCGGCCGGCCGCCACACGTTCGCGGTGAGGCAATCCTCCGCCATCGGGCGCGTATCGCTCGCCTCGCGCGCCTGGATGCAATCCGGGCCGATCGCGCCCGCCTCGCGCACCCCGCTCCAGTGCGCGGCGGGCTGCGGCGCCCGCCAGCGCAGCGCGCCGACCGGCGGCGCGGCATAGGGAATGGCGAGGAACGCCTCCACCGCGTCCGCCATGGCGCCGCGCACCTGCCCCGTATCGGTCGCGACGACCGGCGCGGCATCAGGCGCGGCGGCGGTGAGCAGCGCCGCCGACGCGAGCAGCCACCACGGCTTCACCGGCGGCGACTCTCGACAGCGGCGTCGAGCCGCGCGGTGCCGCGCAATTCCGGCTCGCCGGCGGACTTGCCGACGAAGAAGCGATACTCGCCCGCCGGCCGCACCCATTGTCCGGCCTTCTCGTCATAGGAGAGCAGCAACCACGGATCGGCGGCGATCGTCACCTCGCGCGTCTCGCCCGGTTTCAGCGCCACCCGCGCCCAGCCGGCCAGCCGGTGCGTGCGGCCCGGCGGCGCGATATAGAGTTGCGCGACCTCCACGCCCTCGCGCTTGCCGGTGTTGGTGATCCGCGCGGTGACGCTCAGCCCCGCGCCACCCGCCTGCTTCAACCCGGCGTAGGCGAAGCTGGTATAGGTCAGGCCATAGCCGAACGGGAACAGCGGCTTGGCATCGGTCTTCTCGAACCAGCGATAACCGATGTCGCTGCCTTCCTTGTAATCGATCGTGAACGGATCGTATTTGACGCCGATGCCGAGCGGACGCTGCTTCGCCGGGTCGTAACCCACTTCCCGCGGGTGCGGGAGCTGATCGGTCGCGGCGGGGAAGGTGAGCGGCAGGCGGCCCGACGGCGACGACGCGCCGGTGAGGATCGCGGCGATCGCCTCGCCGCCGCGCTGGCCGGGGAACCACGCCTCCAGCACCGCGCCGACCTTGTCGAGCCACGGCATGACGACGGGGTTGCCGGTCTCCAGCACCACGCCGGTGCGCGGATTGGCGGCGGCGACGGCGGCGATCGTCGCGTCCTGCCCGTAAGGCAGCGACAGGTCCGCGCTGTCGATCCCCTCCATCTCCGGCTTCACCGCGAAGACGAGCGCGATGTCCGCGTCCTTCGCGACGGCGGCGGCGCGAGCTGCGTCCGATCCATCGTCGAACACGATCCGCGCGCCCGGCAGCGCCGCCTGCAACGCCTTGAGCGGCGAGGACAGGTCATAGGACGGCGCCATCAGCGCGAGCAGCGGGTGCGTCCCTTCCGGCACGTCGCGATAGACGCCGCCATAGGGGATCACCTGCGACGAGCCGCCGCCGGCGGGCACGCCCTTGTCGGCGTGGCGGCCGATCACCGCGATTGTCCTGGCACTAGCGGCGAGCGGCAGCAGGCCGTCGTTCTTGAGCAGCACCATGCCCGCTTCCGCCATCGCCTGCGCGCGCGCGGCATGGGCGGCCTGGTCGATCGCGCCGCCCGGCTTCGCGACGTGATCGAGCGCGCCGACCGCGATCATCGAGCGCACGATGCGCAGCGCCATCTCGCGCACCTGCGCGCGGCTGATCTCGCCCTTGTCGATCGCCGCCGGGATGCCGGCGAAATAATCCTTGTCCTGCGGCGACTGCTGGTCGAGCCCGGCGTCGATCGACGGCTTCAGGCTCATCGTCGCGCCCCAGTCGGACATCACCCAGCCGCGATAGCCCCAGTCGCCACGCAGCACGTCCTTCAGCAGATAATCGCTCTCGCAGGCATAGCTGCCGCGCACGCGATTGTAGGCGCACATCACCGAGGCGGGCTTGCCGCGCTTGATGCCGATCTCGAACGCCAGCAGATCGGATTCGCGCAGCGCCGCGTCTGACGCCTGCACGTCATAGACGAAGCGGCCGCTCTCCTGGCTGTTGGCGGCGAAATGTTTGATCGTGGAAGCGACGTGATGCGCCTGGATGCCCGCGATCTGCTCGGCGGCCAGCGTGCCCGCGAGCAGCGGGTCCTCGCCGAGATATTCGAAATTGCGCCCGTTGCGCGGCTCGCGCGCGAGGTTCACCCCGCCGGCGAGCTGGACGTTGATGCCCTTGGCGAACGCCTCCGCGCCGATGATGTCGCCCGCCGCGCGCGCCATCGCCGGATCGAACGTCGCGGCGAGCGACAGCGTGGAGGGAAGCGCCGTCGCATGATCGCCCGGCCGCAGATAGCCGATATCGGCGACGCCGAGGCTGGCGTCGGCCAGTTGCAGCGCGGGAAAGCCGAGCCGCTCGATCGCCGGCACGAAGCCGGCGGTGCCGATCGCGCCCTTCGGCTTGGGCTGACGCATCGCCTCCGGGATGAACGGCGGCAGCGGCACGCCGAGATCGAGCAGGCTGCCGCCCGAGCGGGATTTAAGCAGCGAGAGCTGCTCGTCGAGCGTCATCGCATCGACGAGCGCGGCGGCGCGGGCATCGACGGAAGCGGCGCCGTCAGCCCGTGTCTTGTTCGCAGGTATCGGCCTGTCCTTTCCGGTTGCGGGAAGCGCCGCCGACGCGGCGAGGATCGCCAGCGCGGCGAGCGGGAAGCGCGCGGCGCTCATTGCGCGGCCCCGGTGCCATCAAGGCGCAGCACGCCGGTCTCGAACCCCGCATCGACCAATCGGCTGAGCAGGCGGACCGACGCGGCCACCTCCTCCGGTCGCGGCGTGAGCACGCTGGCGATCGACAGCCCGCGCACCGCCCAGACGATCAGCCGCATCATCGCCATCGACGTATCCGCCACACCGGTCGTCTCGCGGACGTGGCGGAGCGCATCCTCCTCGATCCGCGCCTGGATCGGCGCCAGCTTCTCGGCAAGGACGTGATCGCTGCGCGATCCCTGCAGGATTTCGAGCACCGCGACGCCGGACGGGCGGCTCAGCACCTCCCACACCACTTCGGGATAGGCCCGGACGATCCGGCGCGTGTCCTTCATCCCGCGGAAATGCTCCGCGTAGCGCTCCAGCTCCTCCTCATAGACCGCCTCGACCACGAAGGTCATCAGATCGGCCTTGGTGCGGAACTGGTGCAGCATCGCGCCGCGGCTGACCCCGGCCTCCGCCGCGACCAGCATCGTGGTGGTCGCGCCGTAACCGTGCTCGCGCAACATGCGTATCGCGGCATCGAGCAGGGCGGCGCGCGTTCCCGCGCTTCGCTCCGCTTGTGTCCGCCGGCGTCGAACTTCCGTCATTCCCCTCCTCCAGTCGGCGACGAATCCGCCGTCCATCGGCACGCATAGCGCGTCATTTCCATCCGGCTAGCGCGATTGGGCGGGCGCGGTCAACAAACAAACGGGCTTGACTGACTGTAAATTACAGCCATACCGGCCCGAAGCGATCAGGTGCCGGGCGGTCCGGCCGCGAATCGCCGGGGGAGGAGCGAGGAAAAATGGAAAAGCGGGCATTGAGGAGCGCGTTGCTGGGTTCGGCGACGGCGCTGATGACGGTCGCGACGCCGGCATGGGCGGCCGAGCCGCCGCAGGCGGGCGCGGCGGCGCAGAATCCCGACGACATCATCGTCACCGCGACGCGCCGCGAGGAGCGGTTGCAGGACGTTCCCGTCGCGGTGAGCGCGGTTTCCGGCCAGGATCTGGCGAAGACCGGTTTCCGCGAGGCGACCGACATCCAGTATCTCGCGCCCAACATCACTTTCTCGGCGACCAACCCGGTCTCGAACGGCGGCGGCTACCAGATTCGCGGCATCGGCACGCAGACCTATGACAGCGGCGTCGAGCAGACCGTCGGCCTCGTCGTCGACGGCGTGGTGATCGGCCTGTCGCGCGACCCCGGCGCGACCGGCTTCGCCGACGTCGAACGCGTCGAGGTGCTGCGCGGCCCGCAGGGCACGCTGTTCGGCAAGAACTCCTCCGCCGGCGTGATCCAGATCATCACGAAGAAGCCCCAGCTCGGCGTCAGCTCGCTCGACCTCGACCTCTCCTATGGCGAGCGCAACGATCAGCTCGAGCGCGCCACCGCCAACGTGCCGCTGGGCAGCAACGTCGCGCTGCGCGTCAGCGCGTTCCACAATGCGCAGGACGGCGCGATCCCCAATGTCGTCAACGGCACCCGCATCGGCGATCGGAACAATTACGGCATTCGCGGCAAATTGCTGTGGGAGCCGACCGAGAACCTCTCGCTGCTGCTGACCGGCGAATATCAGACCGGCTTCGCGCGTGACGGGCAGCTCATCGAATCGCTCGGCACCAATCCGCTCTACAATCTCGCCTTCAACCGGTTCGCGGTGAAGCCGGGGCATAACGTCTATATCGCCTATAACGACGGCGACTGGACGGCGGACACGCGGCTGTGGGGCAGCTCGCTTCAGGCCGATTACCGGCTGGGCGACTTCACGCTGACCTCGATCACCGCCTATCGCTCGCTCAAGACGACGCAACTCGCCGACATCGACGGCTCGCCGGCCGATATCTTCAACCACAGCGACGGCGGGGTCGACAGCAACCAGTTCACGCAGGAACTGCGCCTCACCTCGCCCGCCGGCAAGCGGCTCGAATATACGCTGGGCCTCTATTATTATCACACCACCAACGGCGGCTGGACGGCGCAATACGGCGATTTCAACTTCGGCCCGCTATTCCCGGGCTATGGCGTGCCGGTGGTGCTCGGCGGCGGCAACCGCCTCAACACCAATTACGTGCGCAGCCTCGCGGCCTATGGGCAGGCGACGTACAAGGTGGTCGAGGGCGTCAAGCTGATCGGCGGCCTGCGCTACACCAACGATCGCAACCACGGCGAGCTGGTCGTGGAGAAGCTGCCCTTCCCCGCCATCGTTTCGGGCCAGCTTCCGAACTATTCCGGCACGGTGCGGGCGGACAACGTGTCCGGCAAGGTCGGCCTGCAGATCGAGCCGACCCGCGACGTGATGCTCTACGCCACCTGGTCGACCGGCTATAAGGGGCCGGCGATCGACGGCACCACCGGCACGATCCACGAGGTGAAGCCGGAGACGGTCAAGAGCTACGAGATCGGCCTGAAGTCGCAGATGTTCAACGGCGCGCTGACCTTCAACACCGCGCTCTACTGGTCTGACTTCACCAATTTCCAGGCGCAGACGTTCGACACCAGCGTCACGCCGCCGGCCTTCTACCTGTCCAATGCCGGCGGGATGCGCGCGCGCGGCGTGGAGGTGGAGACCAGCCTGCGCGTCTCGCCGCGCCTGCGCCTGTCCGCCAACGGCGCGTACAGCGACGCGACGTTCCGCGAATATCTCGGCACCTGCTATCCGGGCCAGCCGGTGTCGCCGACGGTGGGTGTCGGCTGCTACGTCGATCCGACGACCAGCGCGAACGTCGCCAACTACGCCGGCTATCGCCTGCCCAACGCGCCGAAATGGTCGTACACATTGCGCGGCGACTTCAACCAGCCGCTGAACGATGACCTCACGCTCGACGCCAACGCCAATTGGGCGTGGCGCGACCGGACGCAGGCGGTGCTCGGCGATCCGAAGTCCGAGATCGGCGCCTATGGCCTGCTCAACGGCACGATCGGCATCGGCGCGAGCAACGGGGCGTGGCATGTCGGCATCTATGCGCGCAACCTGCTCAACAAGCATTTCTACGCGGCTTATGCCGCCCCGGCGGCGATCAATCCGGGCGGCTATTCGAAGATCGTCAGCCCCGATGCGTTCCGCACCATCGGCGGCACGGTGAGCTTCCATTTCTGAGCCATCCCCTGCCGGGCCGGACGCCATGTCCGGCCCGGTCTTTTTCGGGGACAAGAGTAGGGAAGGACGCATGAAGCTCGATCGCCGCCACCTTCTCCGCCTCGCCGGAGCCACCGCCGTCGCGGCGGCGGCCGGGCCGGCCAGCGCCGTCACGCCCGCGTTCGCGCCGGCGATCGGCGTGCAGCTCTACATGCTGCGCGACCTGCTGGCGAAGGATGTCGAGGGCACGCTGGCGGCGATCGCGCGGATCGGCATCCGGTTCGTCGAATTCGCCGGCTATCACGATCGCACGCCGGCCCAGTGGCGCGCTTTGCTCACGGCCAACGGCCTCATCGCGATCGGCGCGCACGGCCTCTATCCCGACATGCGCGACGAGCAGGCCGCCGCCGCGATCGACGCCGCCGCCGCGATCGGGCTGGAATGGGTGGTCGCCGCCGTGCCGCGCCTCCCCGGCCTGACGCTGCCGATCACCGAGGAGAAATTCCGCGCCGCCACGCAGCGCATCACCGCCGACGACATCAAGGCGGCCGCCGCGCGCTTCAACCGCTTCGGCGAGATGGCGAAGGCGGCGGGGATGCGCTTCGCCTATCACAACCACGGCTTCGATTTCCGGCGCTACGACGGCCGCTACGGGCTGGACCTGATCCTGGCCGAGACCGATCCGGCGCTTGTCGGACTCGAGCTGGATATCGGCAACACGATCGCCGCCGGCGCCGATCCGCTGCCGTATCTCGCGCCGGGCGGACGGGTGCGGCTGGCGCACGTCAAGGACTGGCGCGGGCCGTACACGCCTTCGCTCTACGAGATACCGGCGTCGGCGCCCGTCGGGGAGGGCACGATCGCATGGCCGCCGATCCTCGCCGCGCTGAAACGCGCCCGCGTGCCTTATGTCTTCATCGAACAGGAAGGTATCAATCAGGCCGACGCGCTCGACCTGCTCGCGCGCAACTGGCGTTATCTGCAAGGGGAAGGAAAATGACCGTCGCCCTGATCGCCGCGCTGGCGCTTGCCGGGCAGGCCGCACCGGCCTCCCCGCCGCTGGCGGTGGGCATTCTCGCCGATCCCTGCGCCGCGCTACCGGCGATGCCGCCCATCGTCGCCGATTATATGGCGCGCTATGCGAAGGCGAAGGCCGCCGGTCAGCCCGCGCCGCCCGTCACCGCCGACGGCATGGCGATCTACCAGCGCTGGCAGGATGCGCTGCTCGTCAGCGACTTCCCCGGCCTGTGCCGCTATCGCGCCGAGAATGCCGCGCTGCCGCCCGCCAGTGCCGGCCGCATCGTCTTCTTCGGGGATTCGATCACCGAATTGTGGCAGCGCGAGGATCCCGGCTTCTTCACCGCCGATCGCATCGACCGCGGCATCAGCGGGCAGACGACGGCGCAGATGCTGGGCCGCTTCCGCGCCGACGTGATCGACCTCAAGCCGCGCACCGTCCACATCATGGCCGGCACCAACGACATCGCCGGCAACACCGGCCCGACCACGCTGGCGGCGATCGAGGGCAACATCCGCTCGATGGCTGAACTGGCGCGCGCGCACGGGATCAGGGTCGTGCTGGCCTCCGTGCCGCCCGCCGCGCGGTTCGGCTGGCGGCCCGGCATCGCGCCGGTGGAGAGCATCCGCGCACTCAATGCCTGGCTCGCCGATTACGCGCGCCGCGAGAAGCTGACCTATATCGATTATCATTCGGCGCTGGAGGACAGGGACCACGCCTTCCGTGCCGAATGGTCGGGCGACGGCGTCCATCCAAATGCCGCCGGCTATGTCGTGATGCGCCGCATCGTCGAGCGGGCGCTGGGGCCGGACGGCCGGCGATGAGCGATCAGGGCAGCGCGTAGCCCACCGTCGCCTGCGCGACCAGCCGATCCTCCGCGCCCTGCCAGATCCGCACGTCGACCGTCGCCAGCCGCCGGCCGAGCTTCATGAGGTGCGCGTCGGCGACGATCGGCTCGAACCGGCAGGCGCGCAGGAAGGAGATCGACAGCGCGTTGGTCACCGCCATCGCCTCCGGGCCGTGATGCGCGGCGATCACGCCGTAAGCGGCGACGTCGGCCAGCGCCATCAGCGTCGGGCCGGAGACGATGCCGCCCGGCCGCGCCATCGCCGGCAGCGGATCGAGCCGCATCCGCAGGCGGCCCCGCGCGAGGCTCTCCACCTCGCCCAGCGTCGCCCGCGCGGCGGTGGGGAAGGCGGCGTCGAGGAACGCCGACAGCTCCGCCACCGTCAGGCGCAACACAGGCTCGCCCATCAGGCGGCGCCGAACAGCGGGGCCAGCCGTTCGCGGATGCGCTCCAGCACCGTCGCGCCCGCAAGGTCCGGCTCGAATGCGCGGCCGGTGATCGTCTCGAAGGCTTCGGCGTAGGTGTTCGTCGTGCCGACGATCAGGTCCGCCGGAATTGCGGGGATCGCGTCCTTATAGGGATCGCAGCGCGCGGCGACCCACGAGCGGACGAAATCCTTGTCGAAGCTGTCCGGGCGCTCGCCCGCCTCGAAACGCGCCTGATAGGTCGCCTTCCGCCAGTAGCGGCTGCTGTCGGGGGTATGAATCTCGTCGGCGAGGACGATCCGCCCCGCGCCGTCGACGCCGAACTCATATTTGGTGTCCGCCAGGATCAGCCCGCGCTCGTCGGCCAGCTTCTGCCCGCGCGCGAACAGCGCCAGCGCGGCGGCGCTCACCTCCTCCCATTGCGCGCGCGTGAGCAGCCCGCGCTCGAGGATCTCGGCCGGGGTGAGCGGCTCGTCATGGCCGCCGTCGAATTCCTTACTGGTCGGGGTGATGACCGGCGCGGCCAGCCGCTCGTTGTCGCGCATCCCGTCCGGCAGCGTCATGCCGTACATCGAGCGCTGACCGGCCTTGTAACGCTTGAGGATCGAGGTGTCGGTCGTCCCCGCGAGATAGTCGCGCACGACGATCTCGACCGGCAGGATATCGAGCCGGCGGCAGATCAGGACATTGGGGTCCGGATATTCGATTACATGATTGGCGCAGATGTCGGCGGTCTCCTCGAACCAGAAGCGCGCCGTCTGGGTGAGGATCTGGCCCTTGAAGGGAATCGTGCACAGAATGCGGTCGAACGCGCTCAGGCGATCGCTCGCGATGATGACGCGGCGGCCGTCGGCGAGGTCGTAATTGTCGCGCACCTTGCCGCGATAGTGGCGCGGAAGCTCCGGGATCGTCGCGTCATCCAGCGTCCGCGAGACGAAGGCGGAATAATCGCGAACCGGCATGCGCACATCCTCGAAAGCGGGAAAAGGCGCGTCTTAGTCGCACTTCCCGCTCGTGTCAGGGACGAATTTCGCTCCCGGTCGCGGCGCCTATCCCGGGCAGCGCGAAGCGGTCGCCACGCCTTTCCAGGCGGCCAGTTGCGCGTTGGCGCTCGCGATTTCCGCGCTGGTCGCCACGCGGGCGAGTACCTTGTTATTCTTCGCGATGACCCCTTTGCCCAGGGTGAAGGTGCCCGCCGTGTTGTCGCGCACCGTCGCACCGCCGGATTTGACCAGGATCCAGTTGTTGGTGACGGGATCATTGGCATTCCGCCGGATAAGCAGGCGGTTGTTCTCGATCAGCAGCCGCTGGACCGGATCGCCCGCGGCGATGCCGTGCCAGCCGGTGCCGATCAGCACGTTGTTGCGGATCGTGATGTCCGAATATCCGCGCCCCGAAGCGGCGAGGCCCGCCTCGTCCCGCAAGAAGATGCCCTGCGCGCGATATCCGGCGCCCGGATCGACGAGATTGTTCTCGATCAACACGTTCTGCGCGGCGGTATCAGTGGGCAGCGTCAGGCCGGCGGTGAAGAACTGGATGCCGTCGGCATGATCGCGGGGCGCGGGGCGAAAGGGGCCGAAGGAATTGCGCGCCACCACTACATTGCGTGTGCCCACGAGGTCCACGCCCTCGCGGATATAGCTGAAGCTGTTGTCGGTCACCTGCACATTGGTGGTGCGCAGGAAGGAGAGATAATTGCCGATATTGCTGAATGTCGATCGCGTGACGGAGACATTGTTGCCGCCGCGCACGCTGATCGAGGCGAAACCAAGCTGCCCGTCCGCGTTCATCGCGCCGGTGAACGAGGTGCAGTCGAACTTCAACCCGTCGGGCTGATAGGCGACGACCAGCGAGCCGGCGGGGTTGTCGCCGTCACGCGGCTCGAAGCGCGTGCCCGAGAAGGTGACGTTCTTCCATTGGTCGAGGACAATCACGCCGAACACACCGCCCTTGATCGTGACGTTCGACAGGCCGCGATAGCGTGCGAACGCCACCTTCCGACTGTCGAGGTCGATCGTGCTGCCGGGCTTCGCCGCCTTCAGCATCGCGGTCCATTCGGCGGCGCTGACCCCGCCCTTGTCGTTTGTCGTGTCAGATGCCGCCGCGGTGTTGATTTGACCGCTGCCCGACGCCGGCGCGACCGCCAGCAGGGCAAGCGTGAAGATTTTCGTTCGCATGCACACTCCTGTCACCGCCCGCGTCATCCCGCGCCCGGCGACTCAAAAAAACCGGATCGCCGCCACTTTCGTTCCGGACATCCCGGAACACGGACGCCTCGCTACGACCCGCACAGCAAAGCCATTGGCGGTATCCGGCAAAGCTCGCGTTCAACCGTGGATTGCGGCTGATCCCACAAGCGTTCACCGGCTGGCGGAATCTACTCCGATCGGGTCCCACGCACAACAACGCGAGCCGCACGACGACGGTGATTTCAGGTGATTCGAGCCCGTTCCGCGATCACCGCCAAGCGCCTCACGCCGCCAGTGCGCCAACGACCGCGCCGGCGCGTGCCACAAGCAAAAGGCCGCCCCGAATGGAGCGGCCTCTGTTACCGGCAATGCGCGGCAGGTCAGATATCGTCGCCGAGCGCGCCCTTGACCTTGCCCATGAACTGCTGGCCCTTGCCCTTCAGTTCCTGCCCGGCGCCTTCGGCTTCCAGCCTGGCATCCTTCTCGGTGCGGGTCGCGGGGTCCTTGTCGGCCATCGCCTGCTTGGCCTTGCCGACGGCTTCGTTCACATTGCCTTTGATCTTGTCGATCAGTTCGCCCATCTCCAGTCTCCTTCTACGGAAACCAACGGTTTAGGGCCTCGCCGGTTCCTTATATCAGCCCGGCTAGCGGGCTGGACGGATCGGCGTAGCGGCGCTTGCCCATGCGGCCGGCGCGATAGCTCAGGCGGCCCGCCTCCACCGCCGCCTTCATCGCCGCCGCCATCAGGAGCGGGTCCTTCGCCTCGGCGATCGCGGTGTTCATCAGCACGCCGTCGCAGCCAAGTTCCATCGCCCGCGCCGCGTCGGACGCCTGCCCGACCCCGGCGTCGACCAGCACCGGCACGCCCGCGCCCTCCACGATCAGCCGGATCGTCACCTCGTTCTGGATGCCGAGGCCGGAGCCGATCGGCGCGCCCAGGGGCATGATCGCCACCGCGCCGGCATCTTCCAGCCGCTTCGCCGCGATCGGATCGTCGACGCAATAGACCATCGGGAGGAAGCCCTCCTTCGCCAGCACCTCGGTCGCGCGCAGCGTCTCGACCATGTCGGGGTAGAGCGTGCGCGCCTCGCCCAGCACCTCCAGCTTCACGAGGTCCCAGCCGCCCGCCTCGCGCGCCAGCCGGAGCGTGCGGATCGCATCCTCGGCGGTGAAGCAGCCGGCGGTGTTGGGCAGGTAGGTCACCTTCTTCGGATCGATGAAGTCGGTGAGCATCGGCGCGTTCGGGTCGCTGACGTTGACGCGGCGCACCGCGACGGTGACGATCTCCGCCCCCGACGCCTCCAGCGCCGCGGCGTTCTGCGCGAAATCCCGGTATTTCCCGGTGCCGACGATCAGCCGCGAGCGAAACGTGCGCCCGGCCACCGTCCAGGTATCGTCATGGTCGCCGCCGCCGACAAAATGGACGATCTCAAGCTCGTCGCCATCCTCCAGCGCCACCTCGCCCAGCGTGGAGCGCGGCACCACCACCATGTTGCGTTCCACCGCCACCTTCTCCGGCGCGAGGCCGAGTTCGTTCGCGAGGCCGGCAAGCGTGAGGCCGCTCGCGACGCGGCGATGCTCGCCGTTCACGGTGATCGAGATGGTGCCGTCGGTATGCGTCATGCGCCGCCATCTAGGGGGCGGAGGCAGGCGGGGCAATGCGGCGCGCAGGAATGTTGCGCTCCATCGCGCGCAATGCGAGAAGGCGCGCAATGACCGGCCTCATCTACATCCTCAACGGCCCGAACCTCAACCTGCTCGGCACGCGCGAGCCGGAAATCTACGGCCATGACACGCTCGACGACATCGCCGGGCGGCTGGAGGATCGCGCGCGCGAGCTGGGGCTGGAGATCGACATGCGCCAGTCGAACCACGAGGGCCACCTCGTCGACTGGCTGCACGAGGCGCAGGCGCGCGACGCGCGGGCCGTGCTCCTCAACGCCGGGGCTTTCACTCACACGTCGATCGCGCTCTACGATGCGATCAAGGCGGTGCGGACGCCGGTGATCGAGGTCCATCTGTCGAATCCCCACACGCGGGAGGAATTCCGCCACATCTCCTTCGTCGGGCGCGCGGCGAAGGGCACGATCGCGGGGTTCGGCGCAACATCCTATATGCTCGCGCTTGAAGCGGCGGCGCGGTTCTGACAGAGCGCGCGCCCTGAAATTCCCAGGGGGAAATTGGTCCACATGGCTGACAACGAAGACAACAAGGGCGCGATGAAGGTCGATGTCGGGCTGGTGCGCCAGCTCGCCGAGCTGCTCGATGCGACCAACCTCACCGAGATCGAGGTGGAAGAAGGCGAGCGCAAGATCCGCGTCGCGCGCAAGGCCGCGGCCATCGCCGCGCCGGCCATGCACTATGCGCCCGCCCCGGCCGCCGCGCCGGCGGCGCCCGCTGCTGCGCCGGCCGCCGCCGAGGCACCCGCCGCGCCGAGCCACGCCAATGCAGTGCGCTCGCCGATGGTCGGCACCGTCTATCTCGCCGCCGAGCCGGGCGCCGCGCATTTCGTTTCGATCGGCAAGCAGGTGAAGGCGGGCGACACCCTGCTGATCGTCGAGGCGATGAAGGTGATGAACCCGATCGTCGCGCCCGCCGGAGGGACGGTGAAGGCGGTGCTGGTCGAGAACGGCCAGCCGGTCGAGTTCGATCAGCCGCTCGTCGTCGTCGAGTAGGCCGCGCATGCCGCAGATCAAGAAACTGCTGATCGCCAATCGCGGCGAGATCGCGCTCCGCATCCATCGCGCATGCCATGAGATGGGCATCAAGACAGTCGCGGTGCACTCCACCGCCGATGCCGATGCGATGCACGTCCGGCTGGCGGACGAGGCGATCTGCATCGGCCCGCCGTCGGCCGCCGAAAGCTATCTCAACATCCCGAACATCATCTCGGCCGCCGAGATTTCGGGGGCGGACGCGATCCACCCCGGCTACGGCTTCCTTTCCGAGAACGCCAAGTTCGCGGAGATCGTCGAGGCGCACGGCCTGATCTTCGTCGGCCCGAAGCCCGAGCATATCCGCATCATGGGCGACAAGGTGGAGGCGAAGCGCACGGCCGGCGCGCTCGGCCTGCCGCTCGTCCCCGGATCGGACGGCGCGATCACCGATGTCGCTGAGGCGAAGAAGCTCGCGGCGGAGATCGGCTATCCGGTGCTCATCAAGGCCGCATCCGGCGGCGGCGGGCGCGGCATGAAGGTGGTGCCGGAGGAAAGTCAGCTCGAAACGCTGATGCAGCAGGCGGGCAGCGAGGCGAAGGCGGCGTTCGGCGACGCGACCGTCTATATGGAGAAATATCTCGGCAACCCGCGCCATATCGAATTCCAGGTGTTCGGCGACGGCGAGGGCAACGCCATCCACCTCGGCGAGCGCGACTGCTCGCTCCAGCGCCGCCACCAGAAGGTGCTGGAGGAGGCCCCCTCCCCCGTCATCACCGAGGCTGAGCGCGAGCGGATGGGCGGGATCGTCGCCAAGGCGATGGCCGACATGGGCTATCGCGGCGCCGGCACGATCGAGTTCCTGTGGGAAGACGGCGAGTTCTACTTCATCGAGATGAACACCCGGCTCCAGGTCGAGCATCCGGTGACCGAGATGGTGACGGGCCTCGATCTCGTCCGCGAGCAGATCCGCATCGCCGAGGGCCACCCGCTGACGCTCCGCCAGCAGGACGTGCATATCCGCGGCCACGCGATCGAATGCCGCATCAACGCCGAGGACCCGCGGACCTTCGCCCCCTCGCCGGGGCTGGTGCAGCAATATCACGCGCCGGGCGGGATGCACGTGCGCGTCGATTCGGGGCTGTACGCGGGCTACAAGGTGCCGCCTTATTACGACAGCATGATCGCCAAGCTGATCGTCTATGGCACCACGCGGCAGGGCGCGCTGCGCCGCCTGCGCCGGGCGCTGGAGGAATTCGTCATCGAGGGGATGAAGACCACCATCCCGCTGCACCAGGCGCTGCTCGACGATCCCGAATTCCAGCAGGGCCAATATACGATCAAGTGGCTGGAGGAGTGGCTGGCGAAGCAGGGGGCCTGACCGCCCGCGCCGCTCCGGCCGCGATTGCCCCGAAATGAAGCACTTGCGACGCGCGAGGGGATCGCGCGGGCCGAATGGTTATGCTAATGTTAACTCCGTGATCGAGCCTCGCCCCGCGACGGGCGGGGCTCGAAAGGAATTGGCGGCATTCGGCAAAAGGGGACGGATATGCGCAAGGCGGTGGTTTTCGCGGCAATGGCCGCGCTGGCGGCAACGGCCGTTCCGGCGGCGGCGAATGCGGCGAACGTGATTCCTTCGTACACCAGCACCATCGTCTATCCGGGCGGTGACGGCGTTCTCCGCGCCGGATCGGGCTGGGAGGGCGGCGCCACGCCGTCAAACGTCCTCAGCCTCGTCAGCAGCACCCTCGCGCCGGAAGGACAGCAGTGGAACAACGGTTCGTTCTGGTGGGACCAGACGCAGACCGTCTCGCCTTATTATGTCACCTTGTACCTCAACCAGAGCTTCACTTTCGACCGACTCGTCCTTCAGGGCGACAATAACGACGGCTATCTCGTCGAATATTGGAACGGATCGGGCTGGCAGTCGGCGTTCAGCGCCGATGCGGTCGACGGCTGGGGGCTGACGACGCGCGACAGTGGCACGCTGGGCAATTTCACCACCGACCGCTTCCGGCTCTCCGCGTTCGGCGGCGACCAATATTATGCGATCTCGGGCTTCCAGGCATTCAGCGCGGGCGTGCCCGAGCCGGCGACCTGGGCGCTGATGATCCTGGGCTTCGGCGCGATCGGCGGGGCGATGCGCCGCCGCGCGAAGACGGCCGTCCGCTTCGCCTGACCCTTGCCCGCCCGGTGCGCGCTAGCCGCGCCGGGCGAAGCATCGCTTCCCTTCGCTCATAGCCGCTTGCACCGCGCGCCGCGCCGGGCGAGGATTGGCGCACAGGAGGGAGCACCGCATGTTCATCGGCCATTACGCCCCCGCCCTCGTCGCCGCGACCAGCCCCAGGGCGCAACGGCTGGGGCCATTGTTCATCGCCGCGCAACTCGTCGACATCGCCTTCTTCGCCTTCGTCCTGCTCGGCGTCGAGCATATGCGCGCCGTCCCCGGCTTCACCGCGATGAACGCGATGGACCTCTACGACATGCGCTTCACGCACAGCCTGATCGGCGCGCTGGGCTTCGCGGCGGCATGGGCGGCGGGCACGCGATTGCTCGGTGGCGGCTGGCCGGCGGCGGCGATCGGCGCGGCGGTGGTCGCCTCGCACTGGCTGCTCGACCTGATCGTCCATGCGCCCGATCTCACCCTGCTGGGCAGCGGCGCGCGCTACGGCCTCGCGCTGTGGAACCATCCCGCGATCGAGATGCCGCTGGAGCTGGCGCTGACCGGCGGCGCGCTGCTGTTCTACGCCAGCCGCACCGTCGCGACGGGCGGCGCGGGCCGGCTGTCGCTGGCGGCGCTGGCGATCGCGCTGTTCGCGTTGCAGGCGGTCAACTGGCTCCAACCGCAGCCTGCGGCGATCGTCGATCCGGTGCCGGCATCGCAACCTTTGCTCGCCCTGTTCGCTTACGCGCTGTTCTCGGCGCTCGCCTTCTGGGTTGCGCGCACGCGGACGGCAAAGGGTGGACCGCGCGTGCGGCTGGTCTAGAAAGAGGGCATGAAGGCAACCATCTGGCACAATCCGCGCTGCTCCAAGTCGCGCGAGACGCTTGCCCTGCTCGAAGAAGCCGGGGCCGAGATCACCATCGTCGAATATCTCAAGTCGCCGCCGACCCGCGACGAACTGGAGCGCGTCTATCGGCGCGGCGGCATCCACCCGCGCGACGCGATGCGCAAGGATGCCCCCAGGCTGGCCGACGATGCCGCCGCGCTCGACGCGATGGCCGCCGATTCGGCGCTGATCGAGCGCCCGGTGGTCGAAACCGGGAAGGGCGTGGTCATCGCCCGCCCGCCGGAACGCGTGCGCGACATCCTGTGACCCTCCCCGACGCGACCCGCTGGCGCGTGGCGCGGGCGGACCGCGCCGCGGTGGTGATCGACGCGGCGGACTATTTCCGCGCCGCGTGGGAGGCGATGCAACGGGCGCGGCGGCAGATCCTGCTGATAGGCTGGGATTTCGACGCGCGCATCACGCTGGTTTACGACGAGGCCCGCGCCGGCGTCCCCGTCACGGTCGGCGATTTCATCACCTGGCTGGTGGATCGTACGCCGGGGCTCGAGGTGTTCATCCTGCGCTGGGACAAGGGCGCGCTCAAGACGCTGTTCCGCGGCGAGACCTTGTGGACGCTCACCAAATGGCGCTTTGCGCACCGCCGCATCCACCTGAAGCTCGACAGCCATCACCCGGTCGCCGCCTCGCAGCACCAGAAGATCGTGGTGATCGACGATTCGATCGCCTTCTGCGGCGGCATCGACATGACCGACGCGCGCTGGGACACGCGCACGCATCGCGACGGCGACAAGCACCGCGTCTCGCCCAACGGCAAGCCGTACAAGCCGTGGCACGACGCCACCACCGCGCTGGAAGGGCCTGTTGCGGCGGCGCTGGGCGAATTGTGCCGCGAGCGCTGGCAGATCGCCGGCGGCGCGCCGATCGCCGCGCCGCCGCCGCACGGCGATTGCTGGCCCGAAAGCCTGACGCCGGATTTCACCGCCACCGACGTCGCCATCTCGCGCAGCCAGCCCGAATGGGACGGGCAGCCCGAGGTGCTGGAGATCGAGCAGCTCTACCTCCACCTGATCGGCCGGGCGAAGCGGCGCATCTATGCCGAGAGCCAGTATTTCGCCTCGCGCCGGGTGGCCGAGGCGATCGCCGCACGGCTGGCCGAGCCGGACGGGCCGGAGATCGTCGTCATCAACCCGACGGTGGCGCAGGGCTGGCTGGAGCCGCTCGCGATGGATACGGCGCGGGCGCGGCTGTTCCAGGCGCTCAAGCGACGCGACCCGCACGACCGGCTGCGCATGTATCATCCGGTCGCGCCGTCCGGGCAGCCGATCTACGTCCATGCCAAGGTGCTGGTGATCGACGAGGAGGTGGTGCGCGTCGGCTCGTCGAACTTCAACAACCGCTCGCTCCGGCTCGACACCGAATGCGACGTGACGATCTGCGACGAGGGCTCGCGCATCGCCGCGATCCGCGACGGGCTGGTCGCCGAGCATCTCGGCCGCGAGCCGGCGGAGATCGCCGCCTCGATCGCCGGACGCGGGCTGATCGCGACGATCGAATCGCTGCGCGGCGCCGGCGGACGGACGCTGGTCCCCTATGAGGTGCCGGACCTCCACGCGGTGGAGACATGGCTGGCCGACAACGAGGTGCTCGATCCGGAAGGCCCGGCCGAGATGTTCGAGCCGCTGTCGAAGCGCGGGCTGCTGCGGCGGCTGCGCTCGCGCGGGAAGGGGTGACGACAGCCCACAACGCCATCCCGGTGTTGTTCCGATCCGCCTTGCCCCCTAAAGGCGCTGCCATGACCCAGATCACGCCCGAGATCGTCGCCGAGCACGGCCTGTCGCCCGAGGAATATGACCGCCTCCTCCACGCGCTCGGCCGCGCGCCGAATCTGGTGGAGCTGGGCATCTTCTCGGTGATGTGGTCGGAGCATTGCAGCTACAAATCGAGCCGCATCCACCTCAAGAAGCTGCCGACCGAGGCGCCGTGGGTGATCTGTGGTCCCGGCGAGAATGCCGGCGTGATCGACATCGGCGACGGGCAGGCCGCGATCTTCAAGATGGAGAGCCACAACCACCCGAGCTATATCGAGCCGTATCAGGGCGCGGCGACCGGCGTGGGCGGCATCCTGCGCGACGTGTTCACGATGGGCGCGCGGCCGGTGGCCAACATGAACGCGCTGCGTTTCGGGCGGCCCGATCATCCGAAGATGCGGCACCTCATTTCCGGCGTGGTCCACGGCATCGGCGGCTACGGCAATTGCGTCGGCGTGCCCACCGTCGGCGGCGAGGTGAACTTCCACCCCGCCTATGACGGCAACATCCTCGTCAACGCGATGACGGTCGGCGTCGCGGATACGAACAAAATCTTTTATTCGGCCGCGTCGGGCGTCGGCAATCCGATCGTCTATGTCGGCAGCAAGACCGGCCGCGACGGCATCCACGGCGCGACCATGGCGTCGGCGGATTTCTCCGAGGATTCGGAGGAAAAGCGCCCCACCGTGCAGGTCGGCGACCCCTTCACCGAGAAATTGCTGATCGAGGCGTGTCTTGAGCTGATGGCCTCCGACGCGATTGTCGCGATCCAGGACATGGGCGCGGCGGGCCTCACCTCCTCCAGCGTCGAGATGGCGTCGAAGGGCGGCGTCGGCATCGAGCTGATCATGGACGACGTGCCGCAGCGCGAAACCGGCATGACGCCCTATGAGATGATGCTCTCCGAATCGCAGGAACGCATGTTGATGGTCCTCAAGCCCGGCCGCGAGGCCGAGGCGGAGGCGATCTTCCGCAAGTGGGAGCTGGATTTCGCGGTGATCGGCCATGTCACCGATACGGGCCGCATGGTGCTGAAGTGGAAGGGCGACGTGGTGTGCGACATCCCGCTCGGCCCGCTCGCCGACGAGGCCCCCCTCTACGATCGCCCGCACGTCCCCACCCCGCCCGCCAGGGCGCTGACCGACGTGCCGGAGAGCACGGACATCGCCGCCGATCTGCTGACGCTGATCGGCTCCCCCGATATCGCCAGTCGCCGCTGGATCTGGGAGCAGTACGACCACATGGTCGGCGCGGACACCGTGCAGCGCCCCGGCGGCGACGCGGCGGTGGTGCGCGTCCACGGCACCGGCAAGGGCCTCGCCATCACCACCGACTGCACTCCGCGCTATTGCCTCGCGGACCCGGTGGAGGGCGGCAAGCAGGCGGTGGCCGAGGCGTGGCGCAATCTCACCGCCGTCGGCGCGACCCCGCTCGCGATCACCAATTGCCTGAACTTCGCCAACCCGCAGCGGCCGGAGATCATGGGGCAGATCGTCGGCTGCCTGGAGGGCATGGGCGAGGCGTGCCGCGCGCTCGACTTCCCGATCGTGTCGGGCAACGTCAGCCTCTATAACGAGAGCAAGGCGACGGGTGGCGGCTCGGCGATCCTGCCGACGCCCGCGATCGGCGGCGTCGGGCTGCTCGGCGACTGGAGCAAATCCGCCACGATCGCCTTCAAGGGGTCGGGCGACGTGATCCTCGCGGTCGGCACGCGGCGCGGGCATCTCGGGCAGAGCCTGTGGCTGCGCGAGGTGCATGGCCGCGAGGAAGGGCCGCCGCCGCGCGTCGATCTCGCCGCCGAAAAGGCGACCGGCGACCTGATCCGCGCCGGCATCCTCTCCGGCCAGCTATCGGCGGTGCATGACGTGTCGGACGGCGGCATCGCGGCGACGCTGGCGGAAATGGCGCTGGCGAGCGGCATCGGCGCGATGATCGACCGCAAGCAGCCGTTCGGCTGCGCCGAATCCTTCTTCGCGGAGGAACAGGGCGTCTATGTCGTGACGGTCCATGATCACGCGCTGGCCGATTTCCTCCAGGCCGCGCTGGAGGCAGGGGTCGAGGCCGAGCCGCTCGGGCGCACCGGCGGCAAGCGGCTGATCTTCGAGCGTCCGAATCGCGACGACGTGGTGACGCTCGACGCGCTGCGCGAGGCGCATGAGGGGTTCTTCCCGAAACTGATGCAGGCGTGACGGATTCTCATTGCTCCGTTCACCCGGAGCTTGTCGAAGGGCTGTCTTTCCGGCGAGGAATGGCAGGGCTTCGACAAGCGGAGGAGAGGCGAATCCTTGATCGCCCCCATTCCTCGGGGCAAGCGACGACCTTGTCGATTCGCCTGACCACGCTCGCCGCCCTCGCCTTGCTCGCTGCTCCGGTCGCCGCCGAAGAACTCGCCGCGCCCGATTTCTTCGCCGCCGCGATCTGCCAGCCGCCCTACAGCTTCGGCAATGCGCGAACGCTCTACGAAGCGGCGGAAAAGCTCGCCAAGCCGGATACCTCGCGGCTCGGCGGAGCGGTCTATCACCTCCCCGCGCCGATCACGCGCGACGGCTTCGCCACGCAGGACATATTGTTCGCCGGATCGGCCTTCGGCGTGCTGATCGAGGGCGAGGTCGCGGCGAAACTGGCCGAAACCTATCACCTCGCGCCGGAAAGCTCGCACCTGTTCGGCGCATCCTCGCTCGGCTTCACGCGGGCGCTGCCCGATGCCGACCAGCCGATGAAGGACATGGGCCTCGTCTCGATCGTCGCGCGGCAAGGCCCGGGGCTGAAAGGCCGGACGATGCTCGCCTGCGAATTCGTCTCGGATGACGATCGCGAGCGGCTGGAGATGTTCGAGAAGGAACAGGGCAAATAATCCGGGCGTCCGCTCCTGCTCCGTGAAGGAGCCGCGCGGACCCGCCGGCCGACATCGCATCGCACGAAAAAGGCGCCGGTCGTTTCCGACCGGCGCCTCGTTTTTCAGCAGATGGTCGCTGGATCAGGCCGCGAAATGGACTGCCCGACGACGGACGCGCATCGCCCCGCCGACCGCGCCGAAACCCATGATCATCAGCGCCCAGGTCGCCGGTTCCGGCACACCGCCGCCACCGCCGTTTTCCCCACCGGTGCTGAAGATCGCGGCGTTCGACAGACCCTTGAAGTTCTGATTGTCCTTCAGGAGCGAGAACAGGTCGACACCCGTGCCCGCGTCGAGCTTGAAGAACGACGTGGCGTTGCCGATGCCGCTGCCCGCGCCATAATGGATGCCGATATAGGTGATGCCCGTCAGCATCGTATTGAAATTGACGGTGTTGCCGCTGAGATTCTCGATCTTCTCGAGGAAGTTCGCCCCACCGGTGTAACCCAGCGCCTGGAGGGCGGCGAGGCCCGGAGCATCCACCGAACCCTTGAGGAGGTTCTTGTCATAGCCGCCGGCGCAAGCCAGCTCGGTGACGCCGGTGAAGTTGATCGCCCCGCATGAGCCGGCGGTGATCGGCGGTACGCCCGTCGGATTCACCTCGACCGCCGCATAGGCCGGCGCGGCCACCGCCAGCGAAGACACAAACAGAGCCGCCGCTCCCGCAAACTTGATGCCCATTTCCAAACTCCCCAGATTCGAATTCCGTGCGGCGCGACCCTGACGATGAACGTCTGCTGTTAGTAATATACTAGTAATATACGCCTCGACCCTTAACGCGTTTTAACGAGTCGTTCACCCGATAATTCGTACAGCGAGTCCTGATCCGGGACTGGTTCATCCGGCCGCCATGCGCGCCGTGCCGGGATAGGCGAACAGCAGGTCGCTCCCCGCCTCCGCGTGCAATTCCTCCGTGCCCGAAACCATCACGCAGTCGCCCGCGCGCCAGGCGACGCCGCCGACCACGCCGCTGCCGGCGATCGGCACGAGCCAGCCCCACGTCCCCGCCGGCAACGCGATCTGGCGCGCGCCGCCATCCCAGCGTTCCAGCACGAATTTCGGCCCTTCGACCAGGATCGTCCGTCCCGGCGACACCTCCCCCGGCATCGGCGGCGGCGACCATGGTTCGAGGTCCGCCACCGCCACGCCGTCGTCGAGGTGCAGTTCGCGCGGACGGCCGTAATCGTACAGGCGATAGGTGACGTCGGCGTTCTGCTGCACCTCGATCAGCGTCAGCCCGGCGCCGATCGCGTGGATCGTGCCGGCGCCGGAATAATAGAAGTCGCCGGCCTTCACCTTCTTCCAGTCGAGCTTGTGCTCGATCGACCCGTCGAGCGCGCTGGCGCGCAATTCATCGGCGGTCATCGGCGCCTTCGGCCCGATCGCGATGGTCGAATCCGGCTCGGCGGCGAGGACCACCCAGCATTCGTCCTTGCCGCGCGGCAGCCCGCGCGCCTTCGCTTCCGCGTCTGACGGGTGATCCTGCACCGACAGCTTCTCGCTGGTGAACAGATATTTGACGAGCAGTTCCGGCTCCTCGGGATGCGGCGACTGGAACCACACCTCGCCGATCGGCTCGCCGCCCGGCGCGGGATCGGGGAAGCCGGGATAGAGGTGATGCCGCCCCCACGGTTTTTCGACGCGCTTGGTGGCCAGCAAGGTCGCAGTCATGTTCTTCTCCGGATAGCTCGATTACCGGCATTCAACGCGCGCCGCGACGAATGCGTTTCCCCGTTGTTCGTGGCGGCGGGCATAGGCTAAAGGCGTTGCAGATGCGTATCCCTTTCTCCCGTCCGCTGGCACTCGCGCTGGTCGCCGTCGTTGCCCTTCCGATCGCCGGCTGCGCGCGCAACCGCGCCAAGGGCGACCTGCCCTATGTCGCGCGCGACGTCGGCACGCTGTACACCGCCGCGAAGCACCGGCTCGACGCGCACCGCTACAAGGAAGCGGCCGCGCTGTTCGACGAGGTGGAGCGGCAGCATCCCTATTCGGTGTGGGCGCGCCGCGCGCAGCTGATGGGCGCGTTCAGCCATTATCTCGCGCGCAGCTACACCGATTCGATCCAGTCGGCGCAGCGCTTCATCTCGGTCCATCCGGGCAACAAGGACGCGGTGTACGCTTATTACCTGATCGCATTGTGCTATTACGAGCAGATCAGCGACGTGACGCGCGACCAGAAGATCACCTCGCAGGCGCAGGACGCATTGGGCGAGCTGATCCGCCGCTATCCCAATTCGCGCTACGCCGCCGACGCGCGGCTGAAGGTCGATCTCGTCCGCGACCACCTCGCGGGCAAGGAGATGGAGATCGGCCGCTTCTACGAACGGCGCGGCCAATGGCTCGCGGCGACTTTGCGTTTCCGCAAGGTGGTGGACGATTACCAGACGACGACCCACACGCCCGAGGCGCTGATGCGGCTCACCGAGACCTATCTGTCGCTCGGCGTGCGGGGCGAGGCGGAGAAGGCGGCGGCCGTGCTGGGCGCGAACTATCCGGGCACCGACTGGTATCAGCGGGCGTACAAGCTGGTGAAGGAATATCCGCCGGCGAACATCCCGCCGCTCGCGCCGGGCCAGCTCGTCGTGCCGGTGGCGACCGCGCCGGCGGCGACGCCCGGCACCGCCGCGCCACCCGCGCCGACCCAGGCTGCGCCGGGCGCGCCGACCCCGGCCTCTCCGTCTTCCAATACGCCGGGGTTCTGACGCGATGATCCGGGCGCGGACCGCTGCCGCCCGGTTCATCGCGCGGCGCCGCGCACGCGGGAACGCGCGATGCTGACCGCGCTGTCGATCCGCGACGTGGTGCTGATCGAGGCGCTGGACCTCGAATTCGGCCCCGGCCTCGGCGTGCTGACCGGGGAGACCGGCGCGGGCAAGTCGATCCTGCTCGATTCGCTCGGGCTGGCGCTGGGCGCGCGCGCGGACAGCGGGCTGGTGCGCCACGGCGCGGCGCAGGCATCGGTGACGGCCACTTTCGATCCGCCGGCGGAGACGGCGCGGCTGCTGGAGGCCAACGGCTTCGAGGTCGAGCCGGGCGAGCCGCTGATCGTCCGCCGCATCGTCAAGGCCGACGGCGGCAGCCGCGCCTTCCTCAACGACCAGCCCACCTCCGCCGGCCTGCTGCGCGAGATCGGCGCGTTGCTGGTGGAGATCCACGGCCAGCACGACGAGCGCGGGCTGCTCGCGCCGGCCGGACACCGTTCGCTGCTCGACGCCTTCGGCCGGATCGACACCGGGGCGACCGCCGCCGCCTGGGCAGCGCGGCGCGGCGCCGAGGAGACGCTGGCCGCCGCGCGTGCCGAGATCGACACCGCCGCGCGCGACCGCGAATGGCTGGAACACGCCGTGGCCGAGCTCGACGCGCTCGCCCCCGAGCCGGGCGAGGAACAGGCGCTGGCCGACAAGCGCCGCGCGATGCAGCGCGCCGCGCGGATCGCGGACGACCTCGGCGCGATCGCCGGGCATCTCGAGGGATCGGAGGGGGCGCTCGCGCATCTCCGGCAGGCGGCGCGCGTGCTGGAGCGGGTCGCGGACGATCATCCGGCGCTGGCCGATGCACTCGCCGCGATCGACCGCGCGCTGACCGAGGCGGGCACGGCGGAGGAGCGGCTGCACGACGCCCGCCTCGCGCTCGCCTACGATCCGCGCGCGCTGGAGGAGGATGAGGCGCGGCTGTTCGAGCTGCGCGGCCTCGCCCGCAAGCATCGCGTCCAGCCCGACGACCTCGCCGCGCTGGCCGACGAGCTTCGCACGCGGCTCTCGCGGCTCAACGCGGGCGAGGAAGGGATCGCCGCGCTGGAGGCGGCGGTGACGCGGGCCTCGCGCGCCTATGACGCCGCCGCCGCCGCGCTGGGCGAGGCACGCGCCGCCGCCGCAGCGCGGCTCGACGCAGCGGTCGCGGCGGAACTGGCGCCGCTCAAGCTCGACGCGGCGCGCTTCCGCACCGCGATCACCCCCGCCGGCCCGGATAGCTGGGGCGCGGCGGGCAAGGACCGCGTGGAGTTCGAGATCGCCACCAACCCCGGCGCGCCCTTCGCCCCGCTGATCCGCATTGCCAGCGGGGGCGAGCTGTCCCGCTTCATCCTCGCGCTCAAGGTGGCGCTGGCGGCGGAGGGCGGCGCGGAGACGATGGTGTTCGACGAGATCGATCGCGGCGTCGGCGGCGCGGTCGCCTCCGCGATCGGCGACCGGCTGGCGCGGCTGGCGGGCCGCGCGCAGCTATTGGTGGTGACGCACAGCCCGCAGGTCGCGGCGCGCGGCGCGGCCCACCTGCTGATCGCCAAGAGCCACGACGGCGTCGTCACGCGCACCGGCGTCACCGCGCTTGACGAGGCGGCGCGGCGCGAGGAGATCGCGCGGATGCTTTCCGGCGCGACGATCACCGACGAGGCCCGCGCGCAGGCCGAACGATTGCTGGAGGCCGCCTGATGGGGCTGCATCATCACGGACACGATCACGGACACAGCCACGCCGGTCATGATCACGGGCATGACCACGATCACGGACATGGCCACGGCCATCACCACCACGCCCCGCCGGCGCAATGGGACCGCGCCTTCGCGATCGGCATCGGGCTGAACCTCGCCTATCTGATCGCGGAGGCGATCGCGGGGCTGCTGACCCATTCGGTCGCGCTGCTCGCCGATGCCGGGCACAATCTGTCCGACGTGCTCGGCCTCGCGGTGGCGTGGGGCGGCGCTGCGCTGGCGCGGACGCCGCCGTCGAAACGCTTCACCTACGGGCTGAAGGGGTCGACGATCCTCGCCGCGCTCGCCAACGCACTGCTGCTGCTCGTCGCGCTCGGCGCGATCACGATGGAGGCGATCGAGCGGTTCGGCAATCCCGCGCCGGTCTCGGGCCTCACCGTCTCGTGGGTCGCAGCGATCGGCATCGCGGTGAACGCGGGCACCGCGCTGCTGTTCGCCTCGGGCCGCAAGGGCGACGTGAACATTCGCGGCGCCTATCTCCACATGGCCGCCGACGCGGCGGTGTCGGCGGGCGTGGTCGTCGCCGGCCTCGTGATCTGGCTGACCGGCGCGGCATGGATCGACGCATTGGTCAGCCTCGTGATCGTCGCGCTGATCTTCTGGCAGACGTGGGGGTTGCTGCGCGAAACCGTCGAGATGGCGCTCGCCGCCGTGCCCCGCGGGATCGATTACGACGGGGTGTCGGCCGCGCTCGCCGAGCTTCCCGGCGTCCGCGAGGTGCACGATCTCCACATCTGGCCGATGTCGACCACCGAGCCGGGGCTGACGGCGCACCTGCTGATCCCGGCCGGCCACCCCGGCGACGCGTTCCTCTACGAAGCGCAGACGATGCTCCACGTCCGCTTCGGGATCGGCCATGCGACGATCCAGATCGAAACGGGCGAGGCCGAATGCGGACTGGCGAACGCGGCGACGGTCTGAACCAGCCCGCCACACCGCGCGAATTGGCTTTCCGAATCAGCCCGTTCTATAATCCCGACATGCAGCAGACCTTCTCCGCGCCCTCCTCCGCCGGTCGACGCATCGCGAAGGCGACGTTCGTCGCCGGGACGCTCGATATCCTCGCCGCGATCGGCCTGACCCTGTTCTACGGCAGGCGCACCATCTCGGAGATGCTGGCCTATGTTGCATCGGGGCCTTTCCCCGGCGTGCCGGTGCGCGGGCTGCCGGTCGCGCTGCTGGGCCTCGCGGTCCATTATGCGCTGATGGCGGTGATGGCGGCGACGTTCGTGCTGGCGGCCGACCGGATGGCGTGGCTGCGGCGGCAACCCGTGCTGGCCGGCATCGGCTACGGCCTCGTCACCTTCGTCGCGATGAACCTGGTCGTCGTGCCGCTGCGCTTCGGCGTGATGCCCTCGACGGCGGGGGTGGTGACGCAATTGTTCTGCCACGTCGTGCTGGTCGGCCTGCCCATCGCCTTCATCGCGCGGCGGTGAACGCCCTTCCCGGCGGCGCGGCGCCACCCTCGCGAATCGCGACGCTGGACGCGGTGCGCGGGGTCGCCGTGATGGGCATCCTGCTGCTCAACATCGTCTCCTTCGCGCTGCCCGCTTATGCCTATGTCGACCCCAATTTCGCCGGCGGCGCGAGCGGGGCGAACTGGTGGGCGTGGGCGAGCATCTATGTGCTCGCCGACGGAAAGATGCGCGGCCTGTTCACCATGCTGTTCGGCGCCTCCACCCTGCTCGTCGCCGAGCGCGCGCTGGCGGGCGGCGCCAGCCCGGCGCGGGTGCATCATGCCCGGATGACGAGCCTGTTCGCGATCGGGCTGGTCCATGCGTATCTGATCTGGGCGGGAGACATCTTGACGCTCTACGCGGTGTGCGGCGCGCTGCTGTTCGCAGTGTGGCGCTGGCCGGCGCGGCTGCTGGCCGGCGCGGCGGCGGCGCTGCTGATGTGGCAGCTCGCGGTCGGCGTGCTCGGCTATATCGACACGCAAAGGTTCGAGGCGATCGCCGCCGCGCCGAATGCGAGCGAGGCGGTGCGGGCGCGATGGGCGAACTATCGTGCTGCGCTGGTGCCGCCGCATCCGCCGGCCGCGCGCGAAATCGCCATCTATCGCGGCGGCTGGCGCGAGATCGCCCCGGCCCGCGCGCGCGAGGCGGCCTTTCTCGAAACGCGGGTGATGCCGGGGATGCTGCCCGAAACGCTCGGGCTGATGCTGCTCGGCATGGCGCTGTTCCGCGCCGGTTTCTTCTCCGGCGCATGGCCACGCCGCGCTTATTGGGGCGTGGCGATCGGCGGCTATGCGCTCACTGCCCCGCCTTATGCCGCGCTGGCGCTGTGGCTGACGCGCGCGCGGTTCGACCCGATCGTGCTGATCCTCACCGAGCCGCTGCATCTCGTGCTGCTGCGGCCATGGATGACGCTGGCCCATGCCTCGCTCGTCGTCCTGCTCGTCACCTCGGGGCGTGTGCGATGGCTGACCGCGCGGATCGCCGCCGTCGGGCGGATAGCGTTCAGCAACTATCTCGGCACCAGCATCGTCTGCACCCTGTTGTTCTACGGCTATGGGCTGGGCTGGTTCGGACGGCTGGAGCGGTGGCAGCTCTATCCGGTGGTGCTCGCGGTCTGGGCGCTGATGCTGCTGTGGTCGAAACCGTGGTTGGACCGATTCGCTTATGGCCCGTGCGAATGGCTCTGGCGCAGCATCGCGCGCGCCAAATGGCAACCGATGCGGCGATCGCGTAATTGCGAACCATCCGCAAAAGCACTTGCGAGCGCATCGCAGTAACGATAGAGGATTCGGCAGAGCCAGGGAGAGCCGCATGGTCGTCTGCGTGTGCAATGCCATTCGTGAAGCGGAAGTGCGCGAAGCTGCGCGCGCCGGATCGAAGACGACCTGCCAGGCTTATCGCTCGCTCGGCCGCCAGCCGAAATGCGGCCAGTGCGTGACGTATGCGCGATCCATTATCGATCAGGAACGCGCTGCTGCGTAACAGTCGCAGCAAGAAAAACCGCGGAAATCCGCCATTTTTCCGGTTGCCGCGGCCATCCACCGCGCGGTAGAATACATGCTTCAACCGGAGACATGAAGAAATGAAGGGCGACCCGCGCGTCATCGAACTGCTCAACGAGACGCTGAAGAATGAGCTGACCGCGATCAATCAATATTGGTTGCACCACCGCCTGCTGGACCATTGGGGCGTGAAGAAGCTCGCCGCGTTCGAGCGTCACGAATCGATCGACGAGATGAAGCACGCCGACTGGCTGGCGGAGCGCATCCTGTTCCTCGACGGGCTGCCCAATTTCCAGCTTCTCGGGCGGCTGCGCATCGGCGAGTCGGTGGAGGAAGTGCTGAAGGCCGATCTGGCGCTCGAGTTGGAGGCGGTGGCCCAGCTCAAGGGCGCGGTCGCGCATTGCGAGGAAGTGAAGGACTACGTCAGCCGCGACCTGTTCACCAAAATTCTCGAAAGCGAGGAGGAGCATGTCGACACGCTGGAGCGCCAGTTCGACATGATCGAACGAATGGGCTTGCAGAATTACATCCAGCTCAACGCCAAGAGCGAGGACGAGTAACGGGTTGCGCCGCGTCCTGCCCCAACGGGCGGCGCGGCGTCATGCCTGGCCGAAGCCTCCCGGAGCCGGGCGGCGGCCGAAGGCGAGAGGGCGGCGCTCCGCCAGCGGGTTCGTCTCCCGCTCCAGCAGCGCCAGCGTCTGCTCGAACAGCGGACGCAATTTCACGATATCCTCGATCAGGTCAGTCGGCGCGTCGCGCGTCTCGACGCAATAGCGCGCGGCCAGTTCGATCGATTCGGCAAGCGCGGCGAGCGGCTCCGCCCCGAACTGAAGGGATTCGCCCTTCAGCGTATGTGCGGGGATCACCATCGCGGCGGCATTCTGCGCCTGCGCCGCTTCCTCGATCGCGGCGAGCGACTTCACGCCGTCTTCGCGGAAATAGCCCAGGATGCGGATGAAGCCCGCGCCCAGCTCCGTGCGGGCACGCGCGAAAACATTCCAGTCGATCAGCGTGGAGCCCTCGAACGACACCCCTGTCTCCCTCCGTATCCGCGTTGCGGCGTCCGATGCGACATCTAACCGAAGATCGTAAACACGGGGTAACGATGGGTTAGCGTGGGGAAACCTTTGCGCGACAGGGTCCTGTCCTCACCCCTTGTTTTGCGCGAACGGATTGCGCGACGCGCGAAGCGTCAGGCGCACCGGCACCGCCCCGAAACCGAGATCGCGGCGCAGGCTGTTCATCAGATAACGCTCGTAGCTGGCGGGGAGCTGATCGACGCGCGTGCCGAAGATGACGAAGCTCGGCGGCCGCGATTTCACCTGCGTCACATAACGCATCTTGATGCGCTTGCCGCCGGGCGCGGGCGGAGGATTGGCCTCGATCGCGCGCTCGAACCAACGGTTCAGCTCGCCGGTCGGCACACGGCGAGACCAGGCGGCGCGCGTCTCGAACGCGGCAGCGAGAAGCTGGTCGATGCCCTTGCCCGTCACCGCCGAAACGGTGAGCAGCGGCACGCCCTTCACCTGGCTGAGGCCGTCCTCCAGCGCCTTGCGCACGCCGTTGAACAGCGACGAGGGATCGGCCGCGACATCCCATTTGTTGAGCGCGATCAGCAGCGCGCGTCCCTCCGACAACACCTTGTCGGCGATGCGCAGATCCTGCGCCTCCAGCCCCAGCGTCGCGTCGAGCAGCAGCACCACCACCTCGGCGAAATCGACCGCGTGAAGCGCGTCGGCGACCGAGAGCTTCTCCAGCTTGTCCTGCACCTTGGCGCGCTTGCGCATTCCGGCGGTGTCGATCAGCCGCACCGCGCGCGGACCGGCGGGGCCGTTCCACGTCCAGTCGATCGCGATCGAATCGCGCGTGATGCCGGCTTCCGGTCCGGTGATCATGCGATCCTCGCCAAGCATCCGGTTGACGAGGGTCGACTTGCCGGCATTAGGGCGGCCGACGATGGCGAGCTTCAGCGGCGCGTCGTCCGCTTCCTCATCCTCCTCCGCGACCGTTTCCTCCTCCGCGCGCTCGAGATGCGGCAGCAGCGCCTCGAACAAGTCCGCGACGCCCTCGCCATGCTCGGCCGAAAGCTGCACCGGATCGCCAAAGCCGAGCGCGAGGGATTCGAGCACGCCCTGCTCGCCCGAGCGTCCCTCCGCCTTGTTCGCGACGAGGATGATCGGCGTGGTCGATCCGCGCAGCCAGCGGGCGATCTCCTCGTCCAGCGGCACGATCCCGGCGCGCGAGTCGATCAGGAATAGCGCGACATCGGCTGTCTTGACCGCCGCCTCGGTCTGCCGGCGCATCCGGCCGGGGAGCGTATCGGGGTCATGGTCCTCATAGCCGGCGGTATCGACGACACGGAAATCGAGGCCGAGCAGATGCGCATCGCCCTCGCGCCGGTCGCGTGTGACGCCGGGACGGTCGTCCACCAACGCCAGCTTCTTGCCGACGAGGCGGTTGAACAGGGTCGATTTGCCGACATTGGGTCGGCCGACGATCGCGACGATGGGAAGCGGCATCGCGGCGCAATAGCCGCAATGCGCGCGCCCGTCACCTATGGGCAATCATCACCGATAGGCGGTGATGTGCCCCTTCTGGTCGAGGACATAGAGTGTCGAGTTCGCCACCACCGGCGGCAGGCTCAATTCCGCGCCCTGCCGGATCGTGGTGGCGACCTTGCCGTCGGTCGGGGAAATGCCGACGATCTCGCCGCGCGTGTTGGTCAGCCACAATTTGTCGCCTGCCAGCACCGGCCCGAACCACACATAGGCGCCGGATTTCTTCTTCACGTTCTTGTAGCCGCGAAGCTGCGAGATCCAGCGCACCTTGCCGTTGGCGCGCGACAGGCAGATCAGCCGCGCGTCGTCGGTGATGACGAACAGCCACTCACCCGCCAGCCACGGCGTGGAGGTGCCGGCGAGATTCTGCTCCCACAGGCGCTGGCCGGTGGAAATCTCCAGCGCGACCATGCGGCCGCCCTGCCCGACCGCATAGGCGCGGCCATCGGCGATCACCGGATCGGCATCGATATCCGCAAGGCTGGAAACCGAGGTGGAGATCGAGGTGCGCGACAGCGCATCCTGCCATAAGGTCCGCCCGTTCTCGTAGCGATAGGCGCTGAGCTCGCCCGATGAGAAGCCCGCGATCACCGTGCCCGAGGCCACCGCCGGCGCGGCGACGCCGAACACGCCCTGCGATTCGAGGCTGCCGGATTCGGCCCAGATGACCTTGCCGTCCGCCTCTCCCAGCGCGAAAAGCTGGTTGTCCTGGCTCAGCACATAGACCTGGCCGCCGGCGACGGTCGGCGCGCCGCGCAGCGGGCCGCCCGGCTTGGCTCGCCACACGATTGCGCCGTCCGTCGCGTTCAGCGCCACCACGTCACCAAGCCCGTCGGTCGCGAAAACCTTGCCGTCGTCATAGGAGACGCCACCGCCGAAGCGCGCCGCGCTGTTCTTCTTGCCGGTGGCGAGCCGCGCGGTCCACAGTGCCGCGCCGGTATCGGCGCGGAAGGCATGGACCACGGCATCGACATCGACCGCGAACAGCTTGCCCTCGGCCACTACCGGCGCGGCGCCCAGCCGCTGCCGGTTCGATCCGCCGTCGATCCGCGCGCTCCATACCCGCGTCGGCGAGGCACCGAGCGCGAGATTGCCCATATTCTTCGCCGCATTGCCGCCCGGCTGCGCCCAGGCGTCGTTCGCCGTCGCCGGCGGCAAGGTGACGACGACGCCGGACAGCGACGGATCGACCGCCGCGCCGTTTTCCGAAACAAGGATGGGAATACGCTCGCCCAGCGTCGGCGTCTTCCTCGGGCCGTGGCCCTTGAATATGCCGCAGCCGCTCAAGCCGACGAGCGCGGCGATCACCAGCGGCGCAGCCAGAACCTTCTTCATTACTGCTTGGCCTTCTCGTTGCCGCCCGTCTCGCCGTTGCCCGTGCCGCCGGTCGCGCCGGCGTTCAATACCCCGGCCATCTGAACCGCGCGTTGACGGATCGACGGCGGCACCTGCTCCGATGCCGCGATCTGGCCGAAGAGCTGCCCCGCGAGATCGCGCCGCCCCTGCTTCAGATAGGCGATCGCGACCAGTTCGCTCGCGCTACCGAAATAGGGATTGCCGGCGATCGCCAGCCCGCGCAGCCGGCTGACGACGACATCGGGCTTGAGCGCGTCGAACTCGGCACTGGTCTGGCGGATCAACGCGAGATCGCGGAACGGCTTGGCCATCGACTGATCGCCCGCGACCGCCGCGAATTGCTGCGCCGCGCCCTTCAGGTCGTTCTTGCGGAGTGCGATATCTGCCTGGGTGAAACGGGCCGCCGCGCGATAGCCGTCGGACCTGGACTGCGCCAACTCCGCCAGCGTCTTGGCAGAGGCATCGGGCTTGCCCGCGCCGAGATCGTCGAACGCGGTCTGGAGCTGCTCGCCCTGCCGCTCGGCCGCCTTGCCCTGCTGGTTCTGCCAGAACAGGAATCCCGCGAACGCCCCCAGCCCGAGGACGATCGCCGCGATCAGCCACCGGCCGTACCGCCGCCAGAAATCGAGCGCCTGATCCCGGCGCAGCTCGTCATCGACTTCACGCAGGAACGCTTCATTGCTTTGCGGCGTCAGGGCCAAGGCGAACTCCGGATACTGGAAAAGCGCGTCTGTTTAGCGATGCGCCGGGAGAAACGGAAGCGGCTTGCTATTTCGGCTGATAGGTCTGCGCCGGGCCGGGGAAAACGCGCGAGCGGACCTCCCCCGCATAGGCCTCGGCGCAGCCCGAGACGAAGCTCGCCATGTCGCCGTAACGCTTCACGAAACGCGGCGTGCGCTCGAACAGGCCGAGCATGTCCTCCGCCACCAGCACCTGCCCGTCGCAATGCGCCGACGCGCCGATGCCGATCGTCACGCATTCCACCGTGCGGGTCAGCTCGATCGCGATCGGCTCGACCACGCCCTCCACCACCATCGCGAACGCGCCGGCACGATCGATCGCCTGGCCGTCGTCGATGATCTTCGCCGCTTCCTCCTGCGTCCGTCCGCGCGCGCCATAGCCGCCGAGCATGTTCACCGCCTGCGGCGTCAGCCCGACATGGCCCATCACCGGAATGCCGCGATCGACGAGGAACCTGACGGTCGGCGCCATCGCCTCTCCCCCCTCCAGCTTCACCGCCGCCGCGCCAGTCTGCTTGAGCAGCCACGCGGCGCTCTCGAACGCCTTTTCGGGCGACGCCTCATAGCTGCCGAACGGCATGTCGATCACCACCATCGCGTGATAGCTGCCGCGCACCACCGCCGCGCCGTGCGCCGCCATCATTTCCAGCGTCACGGGGACGGTGGACGGCAGACCGTAGATCACCTGCCCCAGGCTGTCGCCGACCAGCAGCAGATCGCAATGCGGATCGAACAATTGCGCGTTGCGCACCGTATAGGCGGTGAGCATCACCAGCGGTTCCCCCCCCTTGCGCTTGCGCACGGCGGGGACGGTGACGCGCTTCATCGGCGCCGAGACCGGCGTCGCCCGGCTGGTGGAGCTGTCGATCGTGAAGGTCGTGGACATGGGCGGCAGGCTTAGAGGTTCATCAGCCGCAACGCCAGCCCGCGTGCTACCGCACCCAGCGCCCGCGCCGCACCCAGCCCTTGCGAATCGCCACCCCGGCAAGCCATAGCTCGAACAGCGCCACCGCGACGATCGCCAGCGGGAAATAGACCACCCACAGGCCCTTGCTGACGATGATGTCGGTGCTCGCGAACAGGTAGCCGAACTGGACGATCACCGCGACGAGCGACACGACGAACAGCGGGCGCGCCACCGCCTTGCCGAGCAGCAGCGCCACCGCGCCCGCAAATCCGCTGCCCACCGCGAGCGCATAGACCCAATTGTACCAGCCGGGCATCGCGGCATAGAGCGCGCGATCATAAGCGGTGGCGTCGCCCATCGCATCGGCGCCGAGGCGGAATTGCTGGACGCACGCGAAAACGCCTACTGCGCCCCACACGACCAGCAAAAGGGCGGCGATGCGGAACCACAAGGGCACGCGCGTCGCAAACTGGCTCATCCGTCTTCCCCCATGTCCGGGACGGAATGTGCGCCGTAACTATCCGTTACACAAGCGTTTCATATTGCGCGGCATCGAAGCCGACGAGCAACGTGTCGCCCGTCGTCGCCACCGGGCGTTTGATTGCCGAAGGATTGGCGAGCATCAGCCCGATCGCCTTTTCCGCATCGAGACCCACCTTCGCCTCCTCCGGCAGCTTGCGAAAGGTGGTGCCGGCGCGGTTGAGCAGCTTCTCCCACCCAAGCCGCGCCACCCAATCGCGCAGCGCCGCCTCGTCCACGCCGGCCTTCTTATAATCGTGGAAAGCGTAAGCGACGCCGCGCTGGTCGAGCCACGCGCGCGCCTTCTTCACCGTGTCGCAATTGGGGATGCCGTAGAGTGTGATCATGCTCCTTCAATCCAGGAAACGGCCGAGCACCGCAACCGGCTGATCGACAAAACCCAGCGCGCGATAGAAGGCCAGCGCCTCCTCGTTGCCCGTGCGCACCATCAGTTGCAGCTTCGGCGCGCCGCGTTCACGCAGCCATGCCTCGGCCGCATCCATCAGCGCGCGGCCCAGCCCCGCGCGACGCGCGTCCGGCGCGACGGCGAGATAGTAAACCCAGCCGCGATGCCCGTCATGCCCCGCCATCACGCTGCCGGCGACCGCCCCATCGCGCCGCGCGACGAGAATGGTCGAGGCGGGGCCGGCGAGCGCCCGCGCGATGTCGCGCGTCGGCGGGTTCCACGGGCGGGTCAGCCCGCAGGCTTCCCACAGAGCGACAAGCGCGGCCGTATCGGCGAGAGAAGCCTCCGCAATCATCCCGTTCCCTTCACTACCCGGACACTACCGTTCGCGCAGACAGGAAGCGAGGCAGCGATAACGCCGGGAGCCGCACGGCATGTCCCGCTTCGCCATGCAGCCGCAGCGACAGCGCCAGCATGACGGCGCCGATCACGCCGCCCGCGATCAGGTCGACCGCATAATGCCCTCCGACCGTCAGGGCGGATACGAACATCAGGGCGTTGAGCACCACCAGCGGCATCGCCCAGCGCCCGAGCCATCCGAACGCGCAGGCGAGGATGACCGCATCGGCCGCGTGCATGCTCGGGAAAGTGACCATGACAGTGACGACGGAAAAATCGAATGTCCGCACCGTGCCGTCCCGCGCGCCGTTCAGGACATCCACGAATTCATAGGGAAATGGCGGATTCCCGTAAGCGGGCATAAGCGCGATAAAGGCGATACATACGAAGGCCGTTGCGACAAGGGCGGTAAGAACCGCCCAGGCGCGCGCACGTTCGCCCGAAAGGATCAAAGCCGCCAGCAGGATGCCGGGCGTGAATTTCAAGCTGTTGTAGATCCACGCCCATATGAACTTGATCCTGCCCGACGCCATCAACAGGTCTACCGTGCGCGCTCTGTCCAGCGCGAGAAACTCCCGATCCATTCGCGCCAGCATCCCGTCCGCGATCGGCGCGTTGAACGATGCGACGACGATCGAATAAAAGGCGAAGACGACACCGGCCAGCGGCAGCAACGCCGATTGTTCGAGCAGATCCGCGATCTTCACGAAACCGATCCACCTCACCGTATAGACGAATGCAAGCACCACGCCGGCGGATTGCAGCACGTCCGCAAGCATGGCGGGGTCATAATCGAACCGGCCGGTCGCCACGGCGCACGCGGCGATGCCGGCGCCGAGCAAGCACAGTCCATAGACGGGAAGCGCGTGGCACTCGAACAGATTCCGGGACTTTGAAAAATGCGCGAGAGCGCGGCCAGCGCGCCGCAAGGTTGCCCGATCCATTGCCGGCAGCACGGGCCAGCCGCCTTAATTCGCGGTAAAGGGTGTCAGTCCAGATGCTGGTGCTGCTGCCTTGCGAGATCGGCGTCGAACGCGGCTCGCGCGTCCTGCACCATTTTCGGCAACACCGTGGGATCGACCAGTGCATCCCGCTTCGCGCGGCCGAGCACGTCAGCCGTCTCGGGGTGGAACGGTAACACCACATCCGGCTTCTCGCGCGCGAGCCGGTCGAAGCTGCGACGGAAGTCGCCGACGATGCTGGGATAGGCGCGGTTGCCGACCAGGCGGTTGCCCGCCACCGTGATGCTGCACGCGAACAACACATCGCGCGGCACGCCGCGATCGAGGATGCGCATCTTCCAACTCGTACATCCCGGCGTGTGGCCGGGCGTCGCCACCGCCGTCAGCGTCACGCCGCCGAGCGTCACCGTCTCGCCGTCACGGATGGCGCGATCGACATGCGCGGCGGGGAAGCGGATCACGCCGTAGTTCGTTTCGCCCGGCGGCGTGCCGGTCTCGACCGCGCGGGCATCGGCAGCGCCGACGACCAGCTTCGCACCGGTCGCGCGCTTGAGCGCCGCGAGGCCACCGGCATGATCGAAATGCGCATGGCTGAGCAGAATCAGCTTAACATCGCGCAGCTTCGCGCGCGCGGCGATGTTCCTTTCCAGCCGCGCGGCGTTCTCCGCCATCGGCGCGTCGATCAGAATCGCACCGGCGCTGGTGTGGATCAGATAGGCCGCCAGCCCTTCGGTGCCGACATAATCGATCGGACCGATCAGATGGAACGGCGCGATCGGCCGCGTCCATGCAGGCGGGTTGGAGGCGGCGGCGGCAGGCGCGGCGAGCGCGAGCAACGCCGCGGCCAGCATCTTGCCGCGAATCCGCGTCATTCCCACTCGATCGTCCCCGGCGGTTTCGAGGTATAGTCGTAGGTCACGCGGTTGATGCCCTTCACCTCGTTGATGATCCGCGTCGCCACCCGCGCGAGGAAACCGCCGGGGAACTCGAACGCCTGCGCCGTCATGCCATCGGTGGAGGTGACGGCACGCAGCGCCAGCACGCTGTCATAGGTCCGCCCGTCGCCCATCACGCCGACCGAACGCACCGGCAGCAGCACCGCGAACGCCTGCCAGATCGCATCGTAGAGGCCGGCGTTGCGGATTTCCTCCAGATAGATGGCGTCGGCCTTGCGGAGAATATCGCAGCGCTCCTTCGTCACCTCGCCGGGGATGCGGATGGCGAGGCCGGGGCCGGGGAACGGATGGCGGCCGACGAAGATGTCGGGCAAGCCAAGCTCGCGACCAAGATCGCGCACCTCGTCCTTGAACAATTCGCGCAGCGGCTCGACCAGCTTCATGTTCATCCGCTCGGGCAGGCCGCCGACATTGTGGTGGCTCTTGATCGTCACGGAGGGGCCGCCGGTGAAGCTGACGCTCTCGATCACGTCAGGGTAGAGCGTGCCTTGCGCGAGGAACTCCGCGCCGCCGATCTTCTTCGCCTCCGCCTCGAACACCTCGATGAAGGTCTTGCCGATGAACTTGCGCTTCGCCTCCGGATCGGTGACGCCGGCTAGGCCGTTGAGGAACAAGGTCTCGGCGTTCACATGAACGAGCGGGATATTGTAATGCCCGCGGAACAGGCTGACGACCTGATCCGCCTCGCCCGCGCGCATCAGGCCATGATCGACGAAGACGCAGGTGAGCTGGTCGCCGATCGCCTCGTGGATCAGCACCGCCGCGACCGCCGAATCGACCCCGCCGGAAAGCCCGCAGATCACGCGACCCTTGCCGACCTGTTCCCGAATCTCGGCGATCTTGGTCTGGCGGAACTCGGCCATCGTCCAGTCGCCGGAGAGGCCGCAGACGTGGCGCGCGAAATTGGCGATCAGCTTCCCCCCATCCGGCGTATGGACCACCTCGGGATGGAATTGCATCGCGTAGATGCGCCGCGCGTCGTCCGCGATCACCGCATAAGGCGCGCCGGGGCTGGCCGCGACCGGGCGGAAGCCGGGGGCGAGCGCGGTCACCTTGTCGCCGTGGCTCATCCACACCTGATGCCGCTCGCCCTCGCGCCACACCGCGTCGAACAAGGCGCAGCGATCGGCGATATCGATGAACGCCTCACCGAACTCGCCCGAATTGCCACGCTCCACCGCGCCGCCGAGCTGGTGCATCAGCGCCTGCTGGCCGTAGCAGATGCCGAAGATCGGCAGGCCCGAATCGAGGATCGCCTGCGGAATGCGCGGGCTGCCGTCATCCAGCACCGACGCCGGGCCGCCCGACAGGATCACGCCAGCGGGCTTCATCCGTTCGAACGCGGCCTCGGCCGACTGGAACGGCGCGATCTCGCTATAGACGCCCGCTTCGCGCACGCGCCGCGCGATGAGCTGCGTCACCTGGCTGCCGAAATCGACGATAAGGATGCTGTCGGGATGTTCCATGTCGGGCCTGTAGCGATGTGTCGGCCCGCGGGAAAGGCTTGGTCAATTCGGCGACCGCGCTAAATTCACCCTGGCTTTCTCCAGGAAGGTTGCGAACCCGCCTCCGAATCCATTCTTTATGTCATTTATTTTTTGCAATTCCGCGGGATTGGAGCGATCAACAAAATACCACAGAAATATCGGCTTCCCCGACGCCGAATAGGATTTCTCGACGCCGTCCCGGTCCACGGAATAGGTGAATCGGGTCTGCAACATAATCCGGTGGGTCGTCGCCTCGATCCTGATCGCATCAACCCGCACGCGTGCATGGCACTGAAGCGGCTTTTGAGGCGCCTTGCGCGTCCCCATGGTGAAGACGCTTTCGCTAGCCTGCGGAACATATGCAGGCTTCGGAAGAAGCGGTATTCGCTCCAGATCCGAATTCAAGATGCCATCGATTTGCACCTGTTCAGTCAGCACTTCGGGAAGAAGCTCAACGTATTTCCGTAGCGCAGCTCCGTGGAGCGCCCCGATCAACAGCTCCGGGACCAACCCTCCTACCGGCGCAACGCTCTCGGACTTCGGGATCTTTCGATACGGCTCAATGCGCAACTCGCATGTGGCCGGAGCTTCGACATGCGGCATTTCGCTGTCGCCGAGCAGGTCGACCGCGCGCAACGCCACCTCCGGCGGCTGCTCAGAAACAATCGATGGTTGGTCCTGTGCGTAACATACGCCGGAAACGAAAAGCGGCAGCGCGCTCCATAGAACGCGCTGCCGCTTTATCGATTTCGTCAACATCTGGCGCGGAGAATCAAGCCGCCGCGTCGAAATCCTCGTCGGTCATCACCGGGCCGGAATCCTGACCCTTGGCCGAGACGTCGCGGTCGACGAACTCGATCACCGCCATCGGCGAGGCGTCCGACGCGCGGATGCCGGCCTTGATGATGCGGGTGTAGCCACCGTTGCGGCCGGCGTAGCGCGCCGCCAGCACGTCGAACAGCTTCACGAGCTGCGCATCGTCGAGCAGACGGGCGTGGGCGAGGCGGCGGTTCGACAGGCCGCCCTTCTTGCCGAGCGTGATCAGCTTCTCGACATAGGGGCGAAGCTCCTTCGCCTTGGCGAGCGTGGTGGTGATCTGCTCGTGTTTGATCAGCGCGGCCGACATGTTGCGGAACAGCGCGGCGCGATGGGCCGAGGTGCGCTGGAGCTTACGGCCGCCAACCTTGTGACGCATATTCAGTCCTTTCCGTTCGTTAGGGGGCCGTTTCAGGTACCCCGTACCGGGTGGCGACGCGGACCACCCAACTTAACGCCACCCCGGCGTTGGCCGGGGTCCAGTTCCTTCGCAGGTCCGACGCGGCGAAGCCGCGTCGTCGGACGGGCCATTGGCCCGCCGGCCGGGCTGGTCTGTCTCCGGCGCAAGCTTGCTTGCGCCGGTGCAGACTCAGCCCATGATCTCCTGCTCGAGCTTCTTGGCCATTTCCTCGATGTTCTCCGGCGGCCAGCCAGGGATTTCCATGCCAAGGCGCAGGCCCATCGACGACAGCACTTCCTTGATCTCGTTCAGCGACTTGCGGCCGAAGTTCGGGGTGCGCAGCATCTCCGCCTCGGTCTTGCCGACGAGATCGCCGATGTAGATGATGTTGTCGTTCTTCAGGCAGTTCGCCGAACGGACCGACAGCTCCAGCTCATCGACCTTCTTGAGCAGGTAGCGGTTGATCTGCTGCGTGTCGCCCTGCGGCTCCGCGCCGGCGGCCGGGGCCGCGACGCCGATCGGGGCCGAGCGCGCGATCGCCGAATCGTCGAAGTGGACGAACAACGCGAGCTGGTCCTGCAGGATGCGCGCGGCATAAGCGAGCGCGTCCTCCGGCGTCACCGTGCCGTCGGTCTCGAGCGACAGCGTGAGCTTGTCATAATCGAGGTCCTGACCGACGCGGGTCGGATCGACCTTGTAGCTGACCTGACGCACCGGCGAATAAAGCGCATCGACCGGGATCAGCCCGATCGGCGCATCGGCCGGACGGTTGGCGACGGCCGGGACGTATCCCTTGCCGACGTCGGCGGTCAGCTCCATGTTGAGCGTCGCGCCCTCGTCAAGGTGGCAGATGACGAGATCGGGGTTCATCACCTCGATATCGCCGCTCACCGCGATGTCACCCGCCGTCACGGCGGCCGGACCGGTGGCGGAAAGCTGGAGCCGCTTCGGCCCTTCGCCCTGCATCTTCAGCGCGACCTGCTTGACGTTCAGCACGATGTCGGTGACATCCTCGCGCACGCCGGCGAGCGAGCTGAATTCATGCAGCACGTTCTCGATCTTGATCGAGGTGACGGCGGCGCCCTGAAGCGAGGACAGAAGGACCCGGCGCAGCGCGTTGCCGAGCGTCAGGCCGAAGCCGCGCTCGAGCGGCTCGGCGACGAAGGTCGCCTTGCGCTTCCCGTCGCCGCCCTTCTTCTCGAGCGCGTTGGGCTTCTTCAGTTCCTGCCAGTTCTTTGCGTTGACGGACAAGGCTCACGTCCCCTGGGGTTGGGCCGGAACGGGGGCTCGCCCCGGCCTTGGTGCAAAAGAACCCCCGACTCGTCAGCCGGGGGCCACAAGATCAGACGCGGCGACGCTTGGACGGGCGCACGCCATTGTGCGGGATCGAGGTCACGTCGCGGATCGACGTGATCTGGAAACCGACCGCCTGCAACGCGCGCAGCGCGGATTCGCGGCCCGAACCCGGACCCTTCACCTCGACCTCGAGCGTGCGGACGCCGTGCTCGGCGGCCTTCTTGCCCGCGTCCTCGGCCGCGACCTGCGCGGCATAAGGAGTCGACTTGCGCGAGCCCTTGAAGCCCATCATGCCGGCCGAAGACCAGCTGATCGCATTGCCCTGCGCGTCGGTGATGGTGATCATCGTGTTGTTGAAGCTGGCGTTGACGTGGGCCACGCCGGCCGTGATGTTCTTGCGTTCGCGCCGACGAAGGCGCTGCGGTGCCTGTGCCATTTGGTATTCCTGACCTTATCTTTCAACTCGGCGGCCGGGAGGCGGATCGCCTCGACCCTGCCGCCGGGGGAGAAAAAGCGAGAACCGTCCTTATGGACGTCCCTCTTACTTCTTCTTGCCCGCGATCGGCTTCGCCTTGCCCTTGCGGGTGCGCGCGTTGGTGTGCGTGCGCTGGCCGCGGACCGGCAGGCCCTTGCGGTGACGCAGGCCGCGATAGCAGGCGAGGTCCATGAGCCGCTTGATGTTCATCGCGGTCTCGCGGCGCAGATCGCCTTCCACGGTGTGATCGGCGTCGATCGTCTCGCGGATCTGCAGCACTTCCTGATCCGACAGGTCCTGCACGCGGCGTTCCGGCGCGATCTTCAGCTTCTCGGTGATTTCCTTGGCCTTGGCCGGGCCGATGCCGTGGATATAGGTCAGCGCGATCACCACGCGCTTGTTGGTCGGGATGTTGACACCCGCGATACGTGCCATGAAACTTGTTCTCCTGTGCTCCACAAGGCCCGGCATGGCTGCCACGGGCCCTATCTCGTCGCATTGACTTCCAAGACGCAGGAAAGCGGCGCACGCACGAATGCGCCGCCGGCAACCGTTGTGTTGGAAGCGATGGCCCCTACGAGTTGCCGGCACCGCTGTCAAGCGAGCGCCTCACGCGACGAAAACACGCCCTGAAAACGGAAAGCCGGCGGGAAGCGAACTTCCCGCCGGCCTCGGTACCCCCGGGAGTTTCGGGTACCGATCTCGTAGTAAGGTGACATTGATCAAGCGAGCCGTGCGAGGGGACACACGGCTACAAGACATGGGATAGCTCCGCCCGCACATCCCGCGAGTGGCTCTGGCATGACAAATTGTTCATCTGGCGGAGGATTGCTCCGTCGCCGCCCGCCAGCGCGCGACCTGCGCGGCGAGGACCGAATCGACCACCGGCGCAAACGTGGTCGCGTCGCCGTGGAAATAGCCGCCCGACGATATAGTGAAGCGTCAGCGTGCTGTGTCCCGAATCAGCCGGCACGATGGTGAAGGTCAACACCCCGCTCACCGCATCACCCTGCAACGGCCCGAGCGCGCTCGCGAGTCGCAGCATGTGTGGCGGGCGCACGAAGATGACGCGGCCATGCTCCACCCCGCCGGCCTGCTCGTCCCCCCTGGCGGGCAATCGCTCGCAGAAGCAGCCACCGGAACGCGGATCGAGCGCGAGGTTATGCGAGTCGCCCGACCAGCTATGCACCGGATCTCACCAGCGCGCCGGCTCGACCAGCACGGCCCACGCCCGCGCGGGCGTGGCCGCGACATCGTTGGTGAAGGTGATCTATCCATCGCGCGCGGCCTAGAGCACCTCGGCACGGGCGACGTTGGGTGGCAGCGCCGCGAGCAGCGCGACCGATATCAGGAAACGGCGCATCATCCCCTCCCTCGTCGCCATGACAAGGCGGCGAGGGAAGGAAACAAAGCGTCACTTGCCGTCGAGGATCGCCTCGATCGCGGCGGTCACCTCGCCGATATCGGCCATGCCGTCGACGCGGCGAACCAGCCCGCGCGCCTCGTAGATCGGGATGATCGGCGCGGTCTTGGCGCGATATTCCGCCATGCGCGTGCGCACCGTCTCCTCATTGTCGTCGGCGCGGCGTTTGAACTCATGTCCGCCGCATACGTCGCAGGTGCCCGCGACCTTCGGCTGCTTGAACTTGTCGTGATAACCCTCGCCACAGGTGGCGCAGGTGAAGCGGCCGACGATGCGCTCGACCAGCGCGTCCTCGTCCACCGCCAGCTCGATCACATAGTCGAGCTTCGCGCCGCGCGCGGCCAGCAGCTCATCGAGCGATTCGGCCTGGGCGGCGGTGCGCGGATAGCCGTCGAAGATCGCGCCGTTGCCGGTGCCCTGGTCGAGCCGCTCCCCGATCAGCGCCGAGACGATCTCGTCGGAAACCAGCCCGCCCGATTCCATCACCGCCTTGGCTTGCAGCCCGACCGGCGTGCCCGCCTTCACCGCCGCGCGGAGCATGTCGCCAGTGGAAAGCTGCACCATGCCGCGATCGGCGACCAGCCGCGCCGCCTGCGTGCCCTTGCCCGCCCCCGGCGGCCCCAACAGGATGATGTTCACGCGAACCCTCTCCCCCACATTCTTGGCGCGTTCAGCGCAGCCGGCCGCCCTTCAGCTTCGCCTTCTTGATCAGATCGCCATACTGGTGCGCCAGCAGGTGCGACTGGATTTGCGTTACCGTGTCCATCGTCACGTTGACCACGATCAAAAGGCTGGTGCCGCCAAGATAAAAGGGAATTGACAGCGCCGTGACGAGATATTCCGGCAACAGGCAGATCAGCGTGAGATAGGCCGCGCCGATCACGGTGATGCGCGTCAGCACGTAATCGAGATATTGCTCGGTGTTCTTGCCCGGCCGGATACCGGGGATGAACCCGCCATAGCGCTTCAGATTCTCCGCCGTCTCCTCCGGGTTGAACTGCACCGCGGTGTAGAAGAAGGTGAAGAAGATGATGCCGGCGCCGTACAGGATCATGTAAACCGGCGAGCCGTGCTGGAGATACTGGTTGAGGCTGATGATCACGTCGCCCCACCAGCTTTCGCCCGACACGCGGTTGCCCGCGAACTGGGTGATGGTGAGCGGCATCAGCAGCAGCGACGAGGCGAAGATCGGCGGGATCACGCCCGAAGTGTTGAGCTTCAGCGGCAGGTGGCTGCGCTCGGCCTGCATCCCGCGCTGCGTCTGTCGCTTGGGATATTGGATCAGGATGCGGCGCTGCGCCAGTTCCATGAAGCAGATGAACAGCACGAGCAGGACGATCGCGACGATGATGCCGATCAGCTTGACCGGATCGAGGCTGCCCGAGCGGCCGCCCTCGAGCAGGTTGAACAGGCTGGTCGGCAGATGCGCGACGATGCCCGCCATGATGATCAGCGACACGCCGTTGCCGATGCCCCGGCTGGTGATCTGCTCGCCCAGCCACATCAGGAACATCGTGCCGCCGATCAGCGAGATCACCGCCGCCACGCGGAACATCATGCCTGGCTGGATCACCGCCTGCACGCCCTGGTTGGCGCCCAGCGCCTCCAGCCCGACGGCGATGAAATAGCCCTGGATCGCGGTCAGCAGCACGGTGCCATAACGCGTATATTGGTTGAGCTTCTTGCGTCCGCTCTCGCCTTCCTTCTTGATCGCGGCGAGTTGCGGCGACAGCGAGGTGGCGAGCTGCACGACGATCGACGCCGTGATGTACGGCATCACGCCGAGCGCGATCAGCGACATGCGCGTCAGCGCGCCGCCCGAGAAGGTGTTGAAGAAATCGAGCACGCCGCCCTTGGTCTGCTGACTCAGCAGCCCCAGCGCGGTCGGGTCGATGCCGGGGAGCGGCACATAGCTCAGCATGCGGAACACGATCAGCGCGCCGATCGTGAACCACAGCCGCTTCTTGAGGTCTGTCGCCTGCGAGAATTTCGCGAGGCTGATGCTTTGCGCCATCTGGTCGGCTGCGGATGCCATCGTGCGTCGGTGCCTTCGGAAACGAAAACGGCGGAGAAGGCGCTGAACGCCCCGCCCCGCCGCTCATATAGTCATGCTCGAAGGCTTGTCTAACCCGCCGAGCAAATTCCGCCCCGGCCATGCCGGGCCGGAGCGGCGGAGACTTACTTCGCGGCCTTGGCGAGCTTCGCCGCGCGGGCGGTGCCCTTCTTGGCCTTCGCCTTTTCGGCCGCCGGCACGATCTCTGGCACGGTGACGGAGCCACCGGCCTTCTCGATCGCCTCGCGCGCCGAGGCGGAAACGCCCGCGACGGTGAAGTTCAGCTTCGCCTTCAGCTCGCCCTTGCCGAGCAGGCGCACGCCGTTCTTGCCGCCGCGCGCCAGGCCGGCCGCCTTCAGCGCGGCGTGATCGACATCGCTGCCGGTCAGCTTGCCCGAATCGACTGCCTTCTGGATCGCGCCGAGGTTCACCTCGGCATAATCCTTGGCGAAGATGTTGTTGAAGCCGCGCTTCGGCAGACGCATGTGGAGCGGCATCTGGCCGCCCTCGAAGCCGGCGATCGACACGCCCTCGCGGCTCTTCTGGCCCTTCTGGCCACGGCCGCCGGTCTTGCCCTTGCCCGAGCCGATGCCGCGCCCGACGCGGATCTTGCGATGGCGGGCGCCTTCGTTGTCGCGGAGTTCGTTCAGTTTCATCTTATGCACTCGCTTTCGCTTGTTACGCGCAATGGAAAAAGGAAGGGGGCGCGTTAGCCCCCTTCCCCGGATTTGTCACCTGGTGAAATGCCGGGCGATCAGCCCTGCACCTCGACCATATGCTGCACCTTGCGGATCATGCCGCGAACCTCGGGGGTGTCCTCCAGCTCCGACACGCGGTGCATCTTGTTGAGGCCGAGCCCGATCAGCGTCGCGCGCTGGTCCTTGGTGCGGCGGATCGGCGAGCCGGTCTGCTTGATCTTGATCTTCGCCATGAGCCTTACTCCGTGACGGCCGCCGCTTCGGCAGCGGCGGCCTGCGCGTCAGCGCCATGGCCGCGGCCGAGCAGGTCGGCGATCTTCTTGCCACGACGCTGCGCGACCGACTTCGGCGAAGTCTGGCTGCCCAGCGCCTCGAAGGTGGCGCGGATCATGTTGTACGGGTTCGACGTGCCGACCGACTTGGTCACCACATCATGCACGCCCAGGCTCTCGAAGACGGCGCGCATCGGGCCGCCCGCGATGATGCCGGTGCCCTGCGGCGCCGAGCGGACGGTGACGCGGCCGGCGCCGAAATGGCCGTTGCCGTCGTGATGCAGCGTGCGGCCTTCCTTCAGCGGCACGCGGACCATGTGCTTCTTGGCCGAGGCGGTCGCCTTCGAAATGGCTTCCGGCACCTCGCGGGCCTTGCCGTGGCCGAAGCCGACGCGGCCCTTCCCGTCACCCACGACGACCAGCGCCGCAAAGCCGAAGCGCTTGCCGCCCTTCACGGTCTTGGACACGCGGTTGATGTGGACGAGCTTCTCGATCAGCTCCTCGCCACCATCCTCGTTGTTGTTGCGACGGTCGTCGCGACGACCGCGGTTGCCGTCACGGCCGCCACGGCCGCGATCGCCGCCACCGCCACCGCCACGGCCGCCACGCGCGCCGCGACCGCGGGGCGCCTCGCCGGCACTGGCCGGCGCCGCCGCCTCGGGAGCGGCCGTGGTGGCCTGAACCTCGGTGTTGTTCTCGTCAGCCATGTCTTAGAACTCCAGTCCGGCTTCGCGCGCGGCTTCCGCCAGCGCCTTCACCCGGCCGTGAAACAGGAAGCCGCCACGGTCGAACACGACCTGCGTGACGCCGGCGGCCTTCGCCGCTTCGGCGACGCGCTTGCCGACCTCGGTGGCCGCCGCGACCGTCGCGGTCTTGCCCTCGTGGCCCGCCAGCGTCGAGGCCGACGCGATCGTGCGGCCCGCCTCGTCGTCGATCACCTGGGCATAGATATGCTTGCCCGAGCGATGCACCGAAAGGCGCGGACGAGTGCCAGCGCGCGCGCGCAGCGCCGTGCGATTGCGGCGACGCCGCTTCTCGAAAAGCGAAAGGCCCTTGGTCACTTCTTCTTCCCTTCCTTACGGAAGATGTACTCGCCGTCGTACTTGATGCCCTTGCCCTTGTACGGCTCGGGCTTACGCCAGCGGCGGATCTCGGCGGCGAGCTGGCCGACCTTCTGCTTGTCGGCGCCCGTGATCTCCACCGTCGTGTTGTCCGGGGTCTTGACCTCAAGGCCCTCCGGCACGTCGATGTCGACATCGTGGCTGTAGCCGAGCTGAAGCTTCAGCTTCCGGCCCTGCGCCGCGGCGCGATAGCCGACGCCGTTGATGAGCAGCTTCTTGGTGAAGCCCTCGGTCACGCCGGTGACGAGGTTCTGCACCAACGTACGCTGCATACCCCAGAAGGCGCGAGCGCGCTTGGTCTCGTTGGCCGGCTGCACCGAGATGCCGTCCGCCTGGACGTCATAGGTGACTTCGTCGGCGAGCTTGAGTGACAGCGAGCCCTTGGGGCCCTTCACGCTCAGGTTGCCGTCCGCGATGTTCGCGGTCACGCCCGAAGGGATCGCGACCGGCTTCTTGCCGATGCGGCTCATCAGAACACCTCCGCCAGCACTTCGCCGCCGACATTCTGCTCGCGCGCTTCCGCGTCGGACAGAACGCCCTTCGGCGTCGAGACGATCGTGATGCCCAGGCCGTTCATCACGCGCGGCAGGTCGTTCGACCCGCTGTAGATGCGGCGGCCGGGCTTCGAGACGCGCGCGACGTGCTTGATCGCCGGCTGGCCCTCGAAATACTTCAGCTCGATGCGGACGCCCTTGGCCGGGCCAAGGTCTTCCTCGCTGTAGCCACGGATATAGCCCTCGCGCTGAAGCACGTCGAGCACGCGGGTCCGCAGCTTCGACGCCGGCGATACGACGCTGTCCTTGCGCGCGCGCTGGCCGTTGCGGATGCGGGTGAGCAGATCACCCAGGGGATCGGTCACTGCCATTGTTCGTGATCCTTACCAGCTCGACTTCGTGACGCCCGGAATCAGGCCCTTGTTGGCCAGTTCGCGGAGCTGCACGCGGCAGAGACGGAACTTGCGATAATAAGCGCGCGGACGACCTGTCACCTCGCAACGGTTGCGCACCCGGGTGGGGTTCGCGTTGCGCGGCAGTTCGGCCATCTTCAGGCGCGCGATGAGACGCTCGGTCTCGTCGAGCGACTTGTCGTTCGCCTTCGCCTTGAGCGCTGCAAACTTGCCGGCATATTGCTTGACCAGCTTCTTGCGGCGCTCGTTCTTGTTAACGGAACTCAGTTTCGCCATTGGACTTAAGCTCTCTCGTTCAAATCAGCGGAAAGGACGCTCACGCGGCCTTCTTTTCCTCAACCTGGGCATCCTGCGGGAACGGGAAGCCGAACAGGCGAAGCAGCTCGCGCGCTTCCTCGTCGGTCTTCGCGGTCGTCGCGACGATGATGTCCATGCCGCGCACCTTGTCGATGCGGTCGTAGTTGATTTCCGGGAACACGATCTGCTCCTTAAGGCCGCAGGCGTAATTGCCACGGCCGTCGAAGCTCTTGGGGTTCAGCCCGCGGAAGTCGCGCACGCGCGGCAGCGCGATCGTGATGAAGCGGTCGAGGAACTCGTACATGCGCTCGCGACGCAGCGTGACCTTCACGCCAATCGGCATGCCCTCACGCAGCTTGAACTGCGCGATCGACTTCTTCGCCTTGGTGATCACCGGCTTCTGGCCCGCGATCAGCTCCATCTCCGAAGCGGCCTGCTCGACGCGCTTCTTGTCCTGGGTCGCCTCGCCGACGCCCATGTTGATGACGATCTTGTCGATCCGGGGAATCTCGAGCGCGTTCTTGTAGCCGAACTTCTCGATCATCGCCTTGGCGATAGTGTCGTCATACAGCTTGCGCAGACGCGGGGTGTAAGCGTCAGCCATCGATCTTCTCCCCGGACTTGACGGCCACACGGACCTTCTTGCCGTCCTTCACCTCGAAACGGACGCGCGTCGGCTTCCCATCGGCGGTGACGTGCGCCACCTTCGAGATGTGCAACGGCGCTTCCGTGCGCTCCAGCCCGCCCTGCGGGTTGGCCTGGCTCGGCTTGCGGTGACGGGTGGCGATGTTGACGCCTTCCACGACGACCTTGCCGTCCTTCGGCATGGCCAGCGTGACGGTGCCGGTCTTGCCCTTGTCCTTGCCGGACAGGACGATCACGCGGTCACCCTTCTTGATCCTGGCGGCGGCCATTACAACACCTCCGGCGCAAGGCTGATGATCTTCATGTGCTTCTTGGCGCGCAGTTCGCGGACCACCGGGCCAAAGATACGGGTGCCGATCGGCTCCTCGTTCTTGTTGACCAGCACCGCGGCGTTCGAATCGAAACGGATGGTCGAGCCGTCCGGACGATGAATGTCCTTGGCGGTGCGCACGATGACGGCGCGATGCACGTCGCCCTTCTTCACGCGGCCGCGCGGCTGCGCTTCCTTGATCGACACCACGATGATGTCGCCGACGCTGGCGGTGCGACGCTTCGAGCCGCCCAGCACCTTGATGCACTGCACCCGCTTCGCGCCGCTGTTGTCAGCGACGTCGAGATTGGACTGCATCTGGATCATTGATCCGCTTCCTTCTCGTCTATGGCGCTGGATACCGACCCAGCGCCGCCTTCAAACTTTCCACCCGCCCCGATAAGGCGGGCGAACGATCACGCGGCCGGTTCGTCGATCACGACCTCGGCCGGCGTCGCGCGGGCGTTGACCCGATCGATCACCTTCCAGGTCTTCAGCTTCGATAGCGGCTTGGTCTCCTCGATCCGCACCGTCTCGCCGGCCTTGAACTCGTTCGCCTCGTCATGGGCGTGATACTTCTTCGAGCGGCGGATGATCTTGCCGTAGAGCGGGTGCTTGACCTTGCGCTCCACGTTCACGACCACCGTCTTGTCGCCCTTGTCCGAGACGATCACCCCGGTCAGCACGCGCTTCGGCATGTCTTCTCGTCCTTCTTACTTGGCCGCTGCGGCGACGCGAGCCGCCTGCAGGGTCTTGATCCGGGCGATGTCCTTGCGGACCTCGCGGACGCGGCTCGGCTTCTCGAGCTGGTTGGTCGCCGCCTGGAAGCGCAGGTTGAACTGCTCGCGCTTCAGGTTGCCCAGCGCCTCGACGAGCTGATCGTCGCTCTGCCCGGTGAAATCGCTATTCTTCGCCATCTTACTCGCCTCCGAGGTGCGACGTGTCGCCGAGACGCGCCACGACCTTGGTCTTGATCGGGAGCTTCATCGCCGCGCGCTCGAACGCTTCGGCGGCAAGCGGACCCGGAACACCGTCCAGCTCGAACAGGATACGGCCCGGCTTGACGCGCGCCGCCCAGAATTCGGGCGAACCCTTGCCCGAGCCCATGCGGACTTCGGCGGGCTTCGACGAAACCGGCACGTCCGGGAACACGCGGATCCACAAGCGCCCCTGGCGCTTGATGTGGCGCGTGATCGCGCGGCGGGCCGCCTCGATCTGGCGCGCGGTGATCCGGTCCGGCTCCATCGCCTTGAGGCCATAGGCCCCGAAGTTGAGCGCGGTGCCGCCCTTGGCGTCGCCGTGGATACGGCCCTTGAACGCCTTGCGGAACTTGGTGCGCTTCGGTTGCAGCACGTTCTCTACTCCTTAACGGCGGTCTTCGCGCGCCGGGCGCACACCGGAGGTCTGGGCCTCCATCATCAGCCGGTCGGTGGCCATCGGATCATGGCCGAGGATCTCACCCTTGAAGATCCAGACCTTGACGCCGCACACGCCATAAGCGGTGTGGGCCTCGGCCTCGGCATAATCCATGTTCGCGCGGAGCGGTTGCAGCGGCACGCGGCCCTCGCGATAGCTCTCGGTGCGCGCGATCTCGGCGCCGCCGAGGCGACCGCCGCACTGCACGCGGATGCCGTCGGCGCCCAGCCGCATCGCCGACTGCACCGCGCGCTTCATCGCGCGGCGGAAGGCGATACGACGCTCGAGCTGGTCGGCGATGCCCTGCGCGACGAGCTTGGCGTCGACTTCCGGCTTGCGGATCTCGACGATGTTCAGCGACACGTCCGAGCTGGTCATCGCGCTGAGCGTCTTGCGCAGCTTCTCGATGTCCGAGCCCTTCTTGCCGATGATCACGCCGGGGCGCGCGGCATAGATGGAGATGCGGCACAGCTTGGCCGGACGCTCGATCACCACCTTCGAGATCGCGGCCTGCGGCAGCGTCTTGAGGATGTACTTGCGGATCTTCAGGTCCTCCAGCAGGAGGCGCCCGTAATCCGCGCCGTCGGCATACCAGCGGCTGTCCCAGGTGCGGTTGATCTGCAGGCGCAGACCGATCGGGTTGCTCTTGTGACCCATTAGGCTTCTTCCTGCTCGCGCACGACGATCCGCAGCCGCGAGAACGGCTTCAGGATGCGGGTGGACTTGCCGCGGCCGCGCGTGGCGAACCGCTTCATGGTGATCGACTTGCCGACCGACGCCTCGGCGACGACGAGCGCGTCGACATCGAGGTTGTGGTTGTTCTCGGCATTGGCAATCGCGGAGGCGAGCACCTTGCGCGCGTCGACCGCCATCGCCTTCTTGGAGAAGGCGAGGATGTTCATCGCGTCGCCGACCTTGCGGCCGCGGATCAGGCCCGCGACGAGGTTCAGCTTCTGCGCCGAACCGCGGATCTGCGTGCCGACCGAGAGCGCTTCCTTCTCGCCGACCTTGCGGGGTGATGCAGGCTTGCTCATCAGCGCTTGCCCTTCTTGTCAGCCGCGTGGCCCGGAAAATACCGGGTCGGCGCGAACTCGCCGAGCTTCATGCCGACCATGTCCTCGTTGACCGAGACGGGCACAAACTTGCGGCCGTTATAGACGTTGAACGTCAGCCCAACGAACGTCGGCAGGATCGTCGAACGACGCGACCAGGTCTTGATCGGACCGGCGCGGGTGCCGGCGTCCTGCGCGGCTTCTGCCTTCTTGAGCAGGTGCAGGTCCACGAACGGACCCTTCCAGACGGAGCGCGCCATTACTTCTTCCTCGCGTGACGGCTGCGGATGATCATCTTGTCAGTCGCCTTGTTGTGGCGCGTGCGAGCGCCCTTCGTCGGCTTGCCCCACGGCGTGACCGGATGACGGCCACCCGAAGTCCGGCCCTCGCCACCGCCATGCGGGTGGTCGACCGGGTTCTTCGCGACGCCACGGGTCAGCGGGCGCTTGCCCATCCACCGGCTGCGGCCGGCCTTGCCGAAGTTCTGGTTCTGGTTGTCGGGGTTAGAAACCGCGCCAACCGTCGCCATGCAGTCCGAGCGGATATAGCGCTGCTCGCCCGAGTTCAGGCGAACGATCACCATGCCCTTGTCGCGGCCGACGACCTGCACATAGGTGCCGGCCGAACGCGCGATCTGGCCGCCCTTGCCCGGCTTCATCTCCACATTGTGGACGATGGTGCCGACCGGCATCTGGCCCAGCTCCATCGAGTTGCCCGGCTTCACGTCGGTCTTCTTGCCGGCGATCACCTTGTCGCCCACGCCGAGGCGCTGCGGCGCGATGATATAGGCCAGTTCGCCGTCCGCATACTTCACCAGCGCGATGAAGGCGGTGCGGTTCGGGTCATATTCCAGACGCTCGACGACGCCCTCGACATCCCACTTGCGGCGCTTGAAATCGATGAAACGATAACGCTGCTTGTGGCCGCCGGCGATGCCGCGCGACGTGACATGGCCCTTGTTGTTGCGGCCGCCCGTCTTGGTCTTGCCCTCGGTGAGCGCCTTGACCGGACGCCCCTTGTAGAGCGCCGAACGGTCGACCAGGATCAGGCCGCGGCGGGCCGGGCTGGTCGGGTTGTAATGCTTGAGTGCCATTACGCCTTGGCCCCCTCGGTCACGTCGATCGACTGCCCGTCCTTGAGCGTGACGATCGCCTTCTTCATGTCGGACCGCTGGTAGGGAGCACCCTTCCAGCGCTTGGTCT
>MKSU01000014.1 GCA_001897375.1 Sphingomonas sp. 67-36
TCGTCCGTCAGCTTCCGTCTGCTCAAGGCTCGTCTCCTTCGGCAACCTTGAATCAGACCTCAACTCAAAACGGAATCCACTGAATGCAGACAACGCCTAAGGCCGATGCCGAAGCCTTTTCCGGCACTCCCGTCACGCAGGCAGTCATCACGGTGCTGGCCTATTTCAATGACCGCCAGCGCAAGGCCACCCGGCGTGCGGGCGAACTGGCCGGGCTGGAGGTCCGCCGGCTGATCAACGGGCCAACAACCGCCGCGTTTGCTTTTGGGGTGCATAATCGCGACGAGCATGAACTCTTTCTGGTTTTCGATTTGGGCGACGGCACATTCGACGCATCGATCGTCGAAATGTTCGACGACATTGTCGAGGTCCGCGCTTCGTCCGGATAATCATCTGGGTGGTGATGACTTCAACGACAGCCTGATCGACCTCGTCCGTCCAGCGTTGGATCCGGACGGGCGACTGGCAGCAACGGATCCGCAGGGTTTCGAAGCCCGCCTTCGGATGGCGGCCGAGGAGGCCAAACATGCGCTGTCCACCGCCGACAAAACCGAATTCGTGCTGGTAATGGGGGAGGAACGGCGAACGACCGGCTATCGCTCGCCAGCCCCCGAAACGGCGACACCGCCATGGCCGGCCTCCGGTTCCGCTTTGTTCCACCCTATCCGGCCATGGCGAAGGAGGCGATGATGCACTAGGTGTTTGATTCCACGGTTTGATGGTGTGATCCTTTCGCGGGAATGGAAGGAAGCACTATGAGGCAGGTACGTCACGGGAGCGCCACGACCACGCACGCTGTCCGAGCAGCGATTGAACCGCGCCGGGTTTGCCGGAGGCTCCATCTCCTGAGAGAGTGGAGCCACGATGAGCAAGACGACGTACAAGTTTTCGCCTGAGGTCCGCGAGCGGGCCATACGCATGGTTGTCGAGCATGAGGGGGAACACCCCTCCCGCTGGGCGGCGGTGGTTTCGATAGCCGAGAAGATCGGCTGCTCCGCGCACACGCTGTTGGAGTGGGTGAAAAAGGCTGAGGTCGATAGCGGTAAGCGGGCGGGCGTACCGACAGATGTCGCGGAGAAGCTGAAGGCGCTGGAGCGCGAGAACCGCGAGCTGCGGCAGGCCAACGAGATCCTCCGCAAGGCATCCGCATATTTTGCTCAGGCGGAGCTCGACCGCCCGTTTCGCAAATGATCGCCTTCATCGATGAGCATCGTGAGGCCTATGGGGTCGAGCCGATCTGCAGGGTTCTGCCGATCGCCCCATCCACCTATCATCAGCACGTTGCGCAGCGACAGGATCCGTCCCTGCTTTCCGAGCGGGCCAGGCGCGACCGGGATTTGAAGCCCGAGATCGCCCGCGTGTTTGCTGAGAATTTCGCAGTCTATGGCGTGCGGAAGGTTTGGCGACAGATGAAGCGAGAGGGCTTCGCCGTCGCTCGCTGTACCGTCGCTCGATTAATGCGGGAAATGGGCCTTCAAGGGGTGATCCGAGGCAAGCCGGTGCGCACGACCATCAGCGACAAGGCTGCGCCGTGCCCGCAGGATCACGTCAATCGCAAGTTCTACGCCCCGGCGCCGAACATGCTGTGGGTATCGGATTTCACCTACGTCGCGACCTGGGCTGGCTTCGTCTATGTGGCCTTCGTCATCGACACCTATGCAAGGCGGATTGTCGGCTGGCGGGCCAGCCGAACGGCGCATGCCAGCTTCGTCCTCGATGCCTTGGAACAGGCGCTTCACGATCGCCGGCCGGCCCATCGGGGCGGCCTCATCCATCACAGCGATCGCGGATCCCAATACGTATCCATCAAGTACACCGAACGCCTCGCCGAAGCCGGGATCGAACCGTCCGTCGGCAGTGTCGGGGACTCCTATGACAACGCCTTGGCCGAGACGATCATATGCCACGCTCGAGTGGGTGGACTGGTTCAACCATCGCCGTCTGCTCGAGCCTATCGGCAACGTCCCTCCCGCCGAAGCCGAGGATCGATATTACGCCATGCTCGACGACGAGCGCATGGCAGCCTAACTTAACCCTCGGAGCCTCCGACGAACCCGGCGCGGTTCAGTTCAGCGATCAAGCCGCATGTCGAGCTTTCCCCGGGACTCGAAGCATATCGGATCAGTGTGCGCGTCCCGGATGCGGTCAAGCTTACCGGGATCAAGAGGACGAAGCTCTACGAGCTTATCAGGAACGGCGAGATCGAGATCGTGAAGGTCGGAACCGCAACGTTGATTCCGATCGAAAGCCTGAAGAAATATATCGACGCGAAAAGGCGTTAAGGCTTGCCTGGACGCCTGGACGCCTGGACGCCTGGACGCCTGGACGCCTGGACGCCTGGACGCCTGGACGCCTGGACGCCTGGACGCCTGGACGCAGGCGGGACTCCGCCTGCACGCTGCCCAAAAGCCATCCGCACGCGTTCAGAAACGTACGAGGTCGTCTGTTCGGGAAATATTCGGGATAATTGGAAAATTCTCACCCAGAAATCGCGCTAAGCGATTGAAATCGCTGGTGACCCCTACGGGACTCGAACCCGTGTTTTCGCCGTGAGAGGGCGACGTCCTAGACCGCTAGACGAAGGGGCCATCTTGCAGGTGGAGGCGGGCGCTTACGGCCCGCCGGCGCCCGCGTCAAGCCGCTGCTTTGCGGCGCTCCGCCATTTCCTCGTTCAGCATCTCCGCCAGCAGGAACGCCAGCTCCAGGCTCTGGCCCGCGTTGAGGCGGGGGTCGCAGTGCGTGTGGTAACGGTCCGCCAGCGTCTGCTCGGTCACGTCGATCGCGCCGCCGGTGCATTCGGTGACGTTCTGGCCGGTCATCTCGGCATGGATGCCGCCGGCATGCGTGCCCTCCGCGCGGTGCACGGCGAAGAAGCCGCGCACCTCGGCGAGGATGCGCTCGAACGGGCGCGTCTTGTAGCCGTTGGCGGCCTTCACGACGTTGCCGTGCATCGGGTCGCAGCTCCACACCACCGGATGCCCCTCGCGCGTCACGGCGCGGAGCAGGCGGGGGAAGGCGGCCTCGATCTTGTCATGGCCGTAGCGAGTGATGAGTGTGACGCGTCCCGGCGTGCGCGCCGGATTGAGCGTATCGAGCAGGCGCAGCAGCTCGTCCGGCTCGAGGCTCGGGCCGCATTTCAGGCCGATCGGGTTGCCCACGCCGCGCAGGAACTCGACATGCGCCGATCCCTCGAAGCGCGTGCGGTCGCCGATCCACAGCATATGCGCGCTGGTGTCATACCATTCGCCGGTCAGCGAATCCTGCCGCGTCATCGCCTGCTCATAGGGAAGCAGCAGCGCCTCGTGACTGGTGTAGAATTGCGTCTGCGAGAGCTGCGGCACCGTATCGGGATTGATCCCGCACGCGGCCATGAATTCCAGCGCCTCGCCGATGCGGTCCGCCGTCTCGGCATATTTCGCCGCCCAGGGAGAGCGGCCCATGAAATCGTGCGTCCAGCGATGAACCTGATGCAGATTGGCGTAGCCACCGCCGGCGAAGGCGCGCAGCAGGTTGAGCGTCGCGGCGGACTGGCTGTAGCCCTGCACCATGCGCGCCGGATCGGGTGTGCGCGACGCCGCCGTGAAGGCGATGTCGTTGACGTTGTCGCCGCGATAGCTGGGCAGCTCCACGCCGTCGATCGTCTCGGTCGAGGCCGAGCGCGGCTTGGCGAACTGGCCCGCCATGCGGCCGACCTTCACCACCGGCAGCTTGGAGGCGAAGGTGAGCACTACCGCCATCTGGAGCAGCACCCGGAACGTGTCGCGGATGTTGTTCGGGTGGAATTCGGCGAAGCTCTCCGCGCAATCGCCGCCTTGCAGCAGGAAGCCCCTGCCCGCCGCGACATTCGCCAGATCGGCGGTGAGATTGCGCGCCTCGCCGGCAAAGACGAGTGGGGGATAGCTGCCAAGCTGGTCCGTCGCCGCCTTCAGCGCGGCGGCGTCGGGATAATCGGGAAGCTGGCGCGCTTCGTGCGAAATCCAGCTGTCGGGGGCCCAATTGGCGGCCATGGCACACTTTCCGTCGATGCAAAGAGCAATGAAGCTGCGCGCGATAGCGCCGCAACGCAACGAAGGAAAGCTCCGGCTGCGCGAAGCTACATGATCCCGGCGTAGTTGCCGCCGTCGATCAGCAGGCTCTGCCCGGTGATGAAGCCCGCCTGCTTCGAGCAGAGGAAGGCGCAGGCCGCGCCGAACTCGGCCGGGTCGCCGAAGCGGCGCGCGGGGATGCGCTCGCGGTTGCGGCGCTCGGCCTCGTCCATGTCGATGCCCTGTGCCTGCGCGGCGAAGCGGTTGACGCCTTCCAGCCGCCGCGTCGCGAACAGGCCGGGAAGCAGGAAGTTGATCGTCACGCCCGACGCTGCGACCTGCCGCGCGACCCCGGCGAGGAAACCGGTCAGCCCGATCCGCGCCCCGCTGGAAAGATCAAGGCCGGCGACCGGGGCTTTCACCGAGCCGGAGGTGATGCAGACGATCCGCCCGAAGCCGCGCCCGATCATGCCGTCGATCACCTGCTGCACCATGCGGATCGGCGTGACCATGTTGGCATCCAGCCCCGCGTGGATCGCTTCGCTGTCGAGCTGGCGGAAATCGCGCAGCGGCGGGCCGCCGTTGTTATTGACGAGGATGTCGACCGTGCCGGCGGCCTCGATCAGCGCGTGCTGCACGCCGGGGTCTGCGACATCGCCGGCGACCGTTTCCACTCGCACGCCGCTCTCGTCGCGGATCGCCTGCGCGGCGGCGGCGAGCGGCTCCGCCTCGCGGCCGTTGATGACCAGATCGCAGCCCGCGCGGGCAAGCTCGGCGGCGCAGGCGCGACCGAGGCCGTGGCTCGATGCGCAGACGATCGCGGTGCGGCCGTTCAATCCGAGGTCCATGCGCGGGTCTCCTTGCTTCGCAGGCCCGCGCATGGACCCGATCAGCCGCCTTGTGAAGCCAGCCAGTTGCCGTGAAAGCCCGGCGGGATGCGATGCGGCACGCGGACGCTGGCGACCGGCGGCCCGGCGAAGTCCCGCGCGTCGATAATCGCAAGGTCGGTCGTCTCTTGCGGCAGGTCGATGACGAGGCCGATCAGCCAGCCCTCGTCCTCCGCCGCATCCGGCCCGGCGGGGACGAAGACGAACTCGCCGGGATAACGGCCGGTGCCGAAGTCGTGCGTCTCGCGCGTGCCCGTCTCCAGATCGTGCTTGTAGAGCCGCGTCGCGCCGACGAACCGGTCCTCCTCGCTCTCGGGCAGCGCCATCGCATAGGTGTAGCGATAGGGCTGGCCGAAGCGCCGCTCGTCGGGGCGGGGGAATTCCTGCGGGCTGGCGTCGATCGTGCGGCGGGCGACGATGCGCGTGGCGGGGTCGATCGTCCAGCGTTCGAGGCCGAGGTTGCGGCCGTTCGGCCCCTCCGGGCCGCCGGCGAACATCGTCTCATAGGCGCACACGTCCATCACCACGCGTCCGTCGGCATCGTCATAGGCGTTGGCGACGTGGAAGACATAGGCGGGATCGACATCGCACCAGATCACGTCCTCCGCCGTGCCGTGGCGCGGCAGCAGGCCGACGCGGGCGCGATGATCGGGGTTCCAGCGATAGGGGAAGCGGTGCCCGCCGATCAGCGCCTTCATCGAGAAGGTGACGGGCAGGTCGAGGATCACCGCATAGCGCGCGGTGATCGCGCAATCGTGGATCGACGGTCCGTTCTTCACCGCGATCGGCAATTCGCGCACCACCTTGCCCTCCGCCGAGACGACGACATGGCGGATCGTGCCCGGATCGGTCGCCTCATAGGCGATGGCGTGGTGCTCGCCGGTCAGCGGATCGAGATGCGGATGCGCGGTGAACGATCCTTCCAGCGTGCCGTCGAAGGGATTGTAGGTCTGCTGTTCCAGCGTCTCGTCCAGTTCGACCGGATAGCTGCCCGCTTCGACCAGCGCCCAGGTACGACCGGCGATGTCGAGGACGTTGGTGTTCACCGTGTCGAAATCGCCGTGGCGCGGTCCGGGAGCGGGCGGCACGCCCAGCGCCGCGCCCACCGCGCGCGAGCGGATCCAGCGGTTGCGATACCACAGCGCCTTCCCGTCCTTCAGCGCGATGCCGTGGACCATGCCGTCGCCGACGAACCAGTGATAGCCGGCCGGATCGGGCGCAACCGGGTTCGGGCCGATCCGCAGGTAGCGCCCGTCCAGCGCCGCCGGGATCGTGCCGGTGACGGGCAGGTCGACCAACGTCATCTCGCCGCCGAGCGGCTGGTGGATGCCGGTAAGGAAGGGATGATCGGTCTTCGGCAGATGCTTGCGGTTGAAGTCCGCGACGACCTCGATGCCCTTGGCGACGACCGAGCGGATCGCGGTTTCGACGGTTCCGGCCATGACGATTCTCCGATGTGATCGCTGTAAACATACACGCGATGTGATCGTTGTCAACATCCGGCTTGCCGCCAGCGGCAGCGGCGCGCTATCTCGGGCCGGTGACCAAGGCATATCATCATGGCGATCTGCGCGCCGCGCTGCTGGCGGCGGGGGTGTCGCTGATCGAGGAGCAGGGCGCCGACGACCTGTCGCTGCGCGAGCTTGCCCGACGCGTCGGGGTGAGCGCGACGGCGGTCTATCGCCACTTCCCGGACAAGGCCGCGCTGATGGCCGCGCTGGGGCGCGAGGCGCTGGCGAAGCTGGCGGCGGCGCAGCGCGCTGCGTCGGAGCGAGCCGGTGGGGGCACGGCGGGGTTCAGCGCGACAGGGGCGGCCTATGTCCGCTTCGCACGCGACAATCCGGGGCTGTTCCGGCTGGTCTTCGCGCATCCCGCGCCGGCGGGGTTGCATGACGATGCGCCGGACGATGCGATGACGATGCTGCGGTCGGCGGCGGCCGCGCTCGCCCCGGCGGGTACGGACCCGCGCATCTTCGCGCTCCGGGCATGGGCGCTGGCCCACGGCCTCGCGATGTTGATGCTCGACGGGCAGGTCGAGGTGGACGACGCGGCGATCGATGCGGCGATCGACGCTGGCGCGCTACGCGATTGCTGATCCGGTGCGCTCGCGGACGGCGTTGACGATGGCGCGGCCGTAGGCGGTTTTGGAGAGTGCGTTGCCGCGCGCGAGGGCTTGCTCGGCGGAGATGAAGCCCTGGTGGAAGGCGATTTCCTCGAGGCAGGCGATCTGGATGCCCTGGCGGTGCTGGATGGTGCGGACGAACTCGGAGGCTTCGAGCAGGCTGTCGTGGGTGCCGGTGTCGAGCCACGCATAGCCGCGGCCCATCTGCTCGACGTAGAGGTCGCCGGCCTCCATGTAGAGGCGGTTGAGGTCGGTGATCTCCAGCTCGCCGCGCGCGGACGGCTTCAGGTCGCGCGCGAGATCGAGCACGCGGTTGTCGTAGAAGTAGAGGCCGGTGACGGCGCAGTTCGATTTCGGGTTCGCCGGCTTCTCCTCGAGGCTGATCGCGCGGCCGCTTCCGTCCAGCTCGACCACGCCATAGCGTTCCGGGTCCTCGACGCGATAGCTGAACACGGTCGCGCCGTGCTTGCGCGCCACCGCGCTGGCCAGGAGGTCGGTGAGGTGCGCGCCGAAGAAGATGTTGTCGCCCAGCACCAGGGCGACGCGGTCGCCGCCGACGAAGTCGCGCCCGATGGTGAAGGCCTGCGCGAGGCCCTCGGGGCGCGGCTGTTCGGCATAGGCGATGGAAAGGCCCCAGTCGCCGCCGGTGCCGAACATGCGGCGGTAATTGTCGATGAACTCGGGGCTGGAGATGATCAGGATATCGCGGATGCCGGCCATCATCAGCACCGACAGCGGATAATAGATCATCGGCTTGTCATAGACCGGCAGGAGCTGCTTGTTGATCGCCAGCGTCGCCGGGTGCAGCCGCGTGCCGGACCCGCCGGCGAGGATGATTCCCTTCACTTGGGCGTTCCCATCAGTTCGTCGAGGATGTCGTCGAGCGCGTCCTGCCACGGGCGCGGCGTGATGCCGTAAGCCGTGCGGATCGCTTCGTGGTCGAGCCGCGAGTTGGCCGGGCGGCGCGCGGGGGTGGGATAGTCGGCGGTGGCGATCGCCTCGACCGTGGGCGCGGGGCCGCTGCGCCGCGCGGCGCGCTCGAAGATCGCGCGGGCGAAGCCGCACCATGTCGTCTCGCCGGCGTTGCTGAAGTGGAAGGTGCCGGCCGGCGCGGCGGGATCGTCGGCCATGGCGAGCGCGATCGTCGCGACCGCGGCGGCGAGATCGGCCGCGCTGGTCGGCGCGCCATGCTGGTCGTCGACCACGCGCAGCGTGTCACGCTCCGCGCCGACGCGCAGCATGGTCCTGATGAAGTTGTTGCCGTGCGCGCTGACCACCCATGAGGTGCGGACGATCGCATGGCGCGGGCAGCCGGTCGCCACCGCGAGATCGCCGCCGAGCTTCGAGGCGCCATAGACGCCGAGCGGCCCGGTCGGGTCGCCGGGCGCCCAGCGGCCCTGCTTCGACCCGTCGAACACATAATCGGTCGAGACATGGACCAGCGGGACGTCCGCCGTGCGGCAGGCCTGCGCGAAGGCGGCTGGGGCGAGCGCGTTGACCGCCCAGGCGGTGACGACATCCTCCTCGGCCTTGTCGACGGCGGTATAGGCCCCGCCGGAGATCACCGCCGCCCACGGGCGCGATGCGACCATCGCGGCGATCGCGTGCGTATCGCGCAGGTCGAGCTCATCGATATCGACCGGCACGACGCGCCAGCCGGCCGGCCATGGATAGCGCTTCAGCTCGGTGCCGAGCTGGCCGTTGCCGCCGGTGACGAGGACCTCCCTCACGCCGCGAGGCCCCGCCGCTTGTCGGCCTGGCGCTCGTCGACGATCGCGCGCCACCATGGCTCGTTGGCGAGATACCAGCGCACCGTCTTCCCGATCCCGCTTTCGAACGTCTCGGCCGGCTCCCAGCCGAGCTCGTCGCGGATGCGCGACGCGTCGATCGCATAGCGCGCGTCATGGCCGGGGCGGTCGGCGACGAAGCCGATCTGCTCCCTATAGGACCTGCCGTCGGCGCGCGGTCGCTCGGCGTCGAGGATCGCGCAGACCGTCTCGACCACCTCGAGGTTCTTCTTCTCGTTGTTGCCGCCGACATTATAGGTGCGGCCCGGCGCGCCGCGCTCGAACACCGCCCGCAGCGCGCGGACGTGATCCTCGACATAGAGCCAGTCGCGCACGTTGGCGCCCGTGCCGTAGACCGGCAGCGTCTCGCCGGCGAGCGCCTTGACGATCATCAGCGGGATCAGCTTCTCGGGGAAGTGATACGGCCCGTAATTGTTCGAGCAGTTGGTGATCAGCACCGGCAGCCCGAAGGTATGGCCCCAGGCGCTGACGAGATGGTCGCTTCCCGCCTTGGACGCCGAATAGGGCGAGCGCGGATCGTAGGGAGTGTCCTCGGTGAACAGCCCGGTGTCGCCCAATGAGCCGTACACCTCGTCGGTGGAGATGTGGTGGAAGCGGAACGCGTCCTTCGCCGCGCCCTCCAGCGACTGCCACCAGCCGCGCGCCTCGGCGAGCATCACATAGGTGCCGACGAGGTTGGTCTGGATGAAGGCGTCGGGCGCGTCGATCGAGCGGTCGACATGGCTCTCGGCGGCGAGGTGGGTGATGACGTCGGGGCGGAAATCCGCGATCGCCGCGCGCACCGCCGCCGCGTCGCACACGTCGCCGCGCACGAAGCGATAGCGCTCGCTCCCCGCCACCTCCGCGACGGTGGAGAGCGTGCCGGCATAGGTGAGCTTGTCGAAGTTGAGCACCTCATGGCCCGTATCGGCGATCAGGTGGCGGACCAGCGCCGAGCCGATGAACCCGGCCCCGCCGGTGACGAAGATGCGCATCACATTACCTCAGGCAAGCGGCGCCAACGGGCGGCCGTCATAGGGGAAGGGGCTGTCGAAATCGGCCAGCGCCGGGAGCTTCGCGTCCTTGGCCGACAGCTCGGGCGCGATGTCCGGCGGAAGCGGCCAGTCGATCCCCGCGCTGTCCCAGCGGATGCCGCCGTCGCATTCCGGCGCGTAATAATCGGAGACCTTGTAGGTCACCTCGCAATCGTCCTCCAGCGTCAGGAAGCCGTGCGCGAAGCCGATCGGCACGAACAACTGCCGCCCGTTCGCCGCCGACAGCTCCGCCGCGACATGCCGGCCATAGGTCGGCGAGCCGCGCCGCACGTCCACCGCCACGTCGAGGATACGCCCGCGGATGCAGCGCACCAGCTTGTCCTGCCCGTGCGGCGGGGTCTGGAAATGCAGCCCGCGCAGGGTGAAGGCCGGCGCCGACAGCGAATGATTGTCCTGCACGAAACGGCAGGCGATGCCCCGCTCGGCGAAACGCCGCTCGGTGTAATATTCCGTGAACCACCCACGCGCGTCGCCATGACGCACCGGCTCGATCAACTGCACTGGACTGTCGCTCATCGTCGGGGGGCATAGCCTCCGCATGGTTTACGGGCAATTGAGACGAGACGGGGCGTCAGTATCCGGCGTCCAGATCCGCGACATTTTCCATCGGCTTGCCTTCCACGAAGGCGGAAAGGTTGCGCAGGAACAGGGCGGCGGCGCGCTGGAACATCTTCGCCCGCCCGCTGCGCCCCGAAAGGTGCATGGTGATCATGCAGTTCGGCGCGGACCACAGCGGATGGTCGGGCGGCAGCGGCTCGGGATTGGTCGGATCGAGGAAAGCGCCGCCGATCGTCCCGCCATGCAGCGCGGCGAGCAGCGCGTCGTCGTCGATCATGTCGCCGCGCGCGATGTTGATGAGCCACGCACCGCCCTTCATCGCGGCAAGTTCCGTGGCGCCGATCATCGCCTTGGTGTCCGGGGTGGAGGGTGCGGCGAGCACCACCCAGTCGAACTGGCCGAGCCGATCGCGCCACTGGTCAGGCGTCAGCGTGCCGTCGCGGCCGGATCGGGTGACGCCCGTCACCTCGACGCCGAACGCTTCCAGCCGGTCGCCGATCAGCCGGCCGATCGCGCCCAGCCCGACGATCAGCGCGCGGGTGCCGTGCAGTTCGGTCATCCCCGGCGCGTCGAGCAGCCATTCATGGGCGTCGGCGGCGCGGACGATCCGGTCGAAGCGCTTCGCCGTGACCAGCACGCCCATCACCGCATATTCCGCCACCGCCAGCGCGTTGATGCCGACGCCGTTGGTGACGATCGCCCGCCGTGCGCGCAACACGTCGAGCGGGAAGGCGTCCAGCCCGGCATAGATCGTCGATACCCATTTGAGGTTCGGCCCCGAGGCGCGCATCGTCGCCGCGACGTTCGCGGGTTTTTCCATGTCGACCCAGGCGATATCGGCATCGGCGATCATCGCCTTCGCCTCCTCGACGCTTTTCCACCAGGCGACGGTGACGCCGGCGGGGAGGTGCGGCTCGACAAGCGGGCGGGCGATCGCGGGAAGAACGGCTTTCATGACGCCCACGATAGCGTCCCGATCCGCCCGCGCCTATCGTCCGTGTCGTGAGTAAGCTCCGTATCGCCGCCGCCCTGTTGCCGCTCGCCCTGACCGCCGCCGCGCCGGCGGGGCTGTCGGTGGAGAGCCTTGAGGCGTTGCGCGCGATCGACCTGCGTCTCGGCACGATCGGCTATCGGCTGGCGACCGCCAACGCCGCCTTGTGCGAGCGGCAGGCGCCGGCGACCGGGGCGCTGCTCCACGCGATCACGCAATATGACCGGGCAAGCGAGGCGGCGGCGCGGCGGGCGTTCGGCTTCGCCGCGCCGGTGGCGGTGGAGGCGGTGGTCGGCGATTCGCCAGCCGCGCGCGCCGGGCTGGAGGCAAATGACGGCGTGGCCGCGGTGAATGGCGAGGAGACGAGGGAAGACGCCACGCCGCCCTCCGTCGCCGACCGCGACGCCGCGCTGGCGGCGATCGCGCGCGGCGGGATGCGGGTGAAGCTCGATACGATACGGGCCGGTGCGCGGCGAGCGGTGGACATCGCCGGATTGCCCGGATGCGATACGACCTTCGAGGTGGTGCTCGGCCCGGAGATGACCGCGCAGTCGGACGGCAAGGTGGTGCAGATCGGCGTCCGCTTCCTCGAACGCTATCGCGATGACGAGGTGGCGGTGGTCGTCGCGCATGAGCTGGCGCACGTCATCCTGAAGCATCGCGCGCGGCTCGAGGCGGCGGGCGTGAAGGGCGGCCTGTTCGGCGAGTTCGGCCGCAACGCCCGCCTGACGCAGCGCGCGGAGGAGGAGGCCGACCGGCTCGGCGTCCACCTGCTCTACAATGCCGGCTACGACCCCGCATCGGCGGCCCGTTTCTGGCAGGCGCATGGCAGGGATGTGGACGGCGGCTTCTTCCGCAGCCGCACTCATCCGGCAACGAAGGTTCGCGTCGCGGCGATCGAGGCGGAGGCGGCGACGCTGGCGGGGAAGCCGGCGCGGCCGTCGATCCCAGCGCTGGTGGCGGAGCGGGATCGGGCGATGCAGTGACGGCTTAAACCGTCACCCGCCAGTCCCACGCCAGCGCGTCGCCGTCCATCACCTCCACGCCGGCCGCGATCAGCTCGTCGCGGATCGCGTCGGAGCGGGCGAAGTCCTTCGCCGCGCGCGCCTCGCGGCGTTCGGCGAGCCGTGCCGCGATCGCCACCTCGTCGATCGTCGCGCTTGCCGGGCGGACGCGCAGGTCCTCGCGGCGAAGGCGGGAGAGGTCCAGCCCGAGCAGTGCGTCGAAATCGGCCAGCGCCAGCAGCCGCTCCTGTGGTGCGATCTTGCGGTCGGCCAGCATCGCGTCGAGCACCGGCAGCGCCCTGGGCGTGTTGAGATCGTCGGACAGCGCCGCGTCGAGTTGCTCGCGATAGCCGTCGGCCGATTGCGCCGACGGGGCGGGGGGACGCGCACGCAAGCCCTCCACCGCCTGCACCAGCCGCTTCAGCCGCACCTGCGCCGCCGCGAGATTCTCCCAGGAGAATTCGAGCTCGCTGCGGTAATGCGCCTGAAGGCATAGCATCCGATAGGTGAGCGGATGGAAGCCGCGATCGACCAGCGCGGTGAGCGTCAGGAACTCGCCAGAGGATTTGCTCATCTTCCCCGCGCGTTCGACGAGGAAATTGTTGTGCATCCACAGGTTCGCGCCGGTGTCCGGGCATTCGCAATGCGCCTGGTTCTGCGCGATCTCATTGGGGTGGTGGATCTCGCGATGGTCGATCCCGCCGGTATGGATGTCGAATTGCTCGCCGAGATATTTCTTGCTCATCACCGAGCATTCGAGATGCCAGCCCGGCGCACCGCGGCCCCACGGCGAATCCCATTCCATCTGGCGGTTCTCGCCCGGCGCGGAGGTGCGCCAGATCGCGAAATCCTGCGGATGGCGCTTGCCGGAAACCGGGTCGATCCGGCTCTCGCCCTCGTCGTCGCGCGCGCGGGCGAGGCGGCCGTAATCGGGAACGGTGGAGACGTCGAAATAGAGGCCGCTCTCCAGCCGGTAGCAATGCTTCGCCTCGATCGCCCGCCCGAACTCGATCATCTCGGCGATGTGATCGGTGGCGAGCGGGAAGCGCGTCGGATCGCCGATGTTGAGATCCTTGAGGTTCTGCTTGAACGCCTGCGTGTAATGCGCGGCGATCGCCCAGATATCCTGCCCGGCCCTCTTCGCCGCCGCTTCCATCTTGTCGTCGCCGGCGTCGGCGTCGGAGGTCAGGTGGCCGACGTCGGTGATGTTGATGATGTGGGTGAGGTCATAGCCTTTCCAGCGCAGCGTCCGCGCCAGCGTGTCGGTGAAGACATAGGCGCGCAGATTGCCGACATGGGCGTAGTTATAGACGGTCGGGCCGCAGGAATAGACGCCGACCTTCGGCGCGGCGATCGGGACGAACGTCTCAAGCTCGCGGGTGAGGCTGTTGTAGAGGGTGAGGGGCGCGCCGTGCATGATGCGCTCCTAGCGGGCAATGAAAGCCCCCGCCAGCCGGGAGTCTGGCGGGGGCTGGCGCAGCGAGCGATCGCCATGCCGTCCGTTGCGGCTTTCGCCGGAAGGGGTGGCACGGCTGATCGGGCCGGAACGTCACGCGGATATTTCACCGCGCGACCGAACATTTCAGATTGTTTCAACGTGCGAGCGGCAGCGTGACGGTGGCGATCGCGCCGCCGCGCTCGCGATTGGCGAGCGTGACATGGCCCTCGTGCCGCATGACGATCGCGCGGGCGATGGCGAGGCCGAGGCCGGTGCCGCCCGTCGCGCGGTTGCGCGAGGGATCGCCGCGCACGAACGGGTCGAACAGCCGCTCCGCCTGCGCGGGGTCGATGCCGGGGCCTTCGTCCTCGATGCGGATCGTCGTCTCGGCATCCGCCGTCGACCAGTTGACGCGGGCCGCGCCGCCGTAGCGGATCGCGTTGCCGATCAGGTTGGCGAACACCCGCCGCAGCGCGCGCGGATCGCCGCGCACCACCGCGCGCGGCCCCGGCATCAGCGAAACAGCCGCGCCGCCGACGCTCATGTCCTCCACCACGCTGTCGAGCAGGCTGCCCAGCTCCACCAGCGAATGATCGCGTTCCCCGGCCTCGTCGCGCGCGAAATTCAGCGTGTCGGCGATCATCGCCCGCATCTCGTCGATGTCGGCGGAGGCCCGGTCGCGCGCGCCCTCCGGCAATTGCTCGATCCAGAAGGCGAGGCGGGAGAGCGGCGTGCCCATGTCGTGCGCGATCGCGGCGAGCATGTTGGTGCGCTGCTCGGCATGGCGCGCGAGGCGGTCGTGCATGTCGGCGACGGCGGTGGTCAGCGCGCGCACCTCCGCCGGGCCGCCCGCCGGGAACACCGGCCGCGCCGCGCCCGCCCGTGCCTGGTCCGCCGCATTGGCCAGCCGACGCAGCGGACCGGAGATGACGCGCGCGATCCACCAGGCCGGTATCGACAGCAGCAGCACGGTGATCGACATCGCGATCAGGGTGCGGCCGTGCCAGTTGCTGAAGCGCGGGCCGGGCCGCCCCTCAACGATTCGCCAGCCTTCCGGCGTGCGCCAGCCGAAGGCGAAGCCGCCGACGAACGCGCTGGGGATGCCGCGCGGGGTGCGCACTATCACCGCCACCACGTCGTCGTGCGGCACATGCAGCGCGTGGGCGAGGCGCATGGCGGCGTCCTTGTCGGCGTGCTCCGGCCCGAGCGCGATCGGCGGGCGATCGGCGATGTAGATGCGCAGCGGCGGACCGGGGTCGCCCGGCTGCTTGCCGGTGCGCAGCGCATAGGCGATGCTGGCGACGCCGCGCGGCGGATCCTTGGGCGGCGGGCCGTTGAAGGTGACGGCGAACATCATCACCGCCGTCAGCACCACCGCGCCCAGCACCAGCACGACGATCGGCGCGGCGATCGACCGCACCGGGCGGCGTTCAGCGATGGTCGACATCGGCCGTGAACATATAGCCTTCGTTGCGTACCGTGCGGATGAGGTCGTCGTCGCCGTCGCGGGCGAGCTTGCGGCGCAATCGGCTGATCTGCACGTCGATCGCGCGATCGAAATGCTCCGCGTTCACCCCGCGCGACAGGTCGAGCAACTGGTCGCGGGTGAGCACGCGGCGGGGGTGCTCGACGAAGGCGAGCAACAGGCGGAACTCGCCGTCGGAGAGGTTGATGACCACCTCGTCCGGGTCGATGAGCTGCCGCCCCACCGGATCGAGCCGCCAGCCGACGAAGCGCACATGCGGCCGCTCGCCCGGCGCGGCGCGCGATCCGCCCTGATTGCGCCGCAGCACGGAGCGGATGCGGGCGAGCAGCTCGCGTGGGTTGGCCGGCTTGGCGACATAATCGTCCGCGCCCATCTCAAGCCCGACGATCCGGTCGATCTCCTCGCCGATCACCGAGAGGATGATGACCGCCGGCGATTTCGCGCGATCGAGCGAGCGCAGGATCGAAAGCCCGTCCTCACCCGGCATCATCACGTCCAGCACGATCAGCGCATAGCTCTCCGCGGCGAGTAGCCGGCGCATCTCCGCGCCATCGGCGGCGGTGTCGACCATATAGCCGTGCGAGGAAAGGAATCCGGCGGTCAGCTCGCGGATGCCGGGATCGTCGTCGACGATCAGCAGACGGGTTTCCGTGTCCATTTCGGCGGCGACGTTTAGCATGGGCGCGCGATTAGGCGAGCCATGTCTCGCGCAGGTTTCACCATTGTAACATCCCCGTAATCCATATGCGCCGTGACGGCGAGGCAACAACCGGGGCAATAACGCACCGGCAACTTGCCTTTGCGCCGCCGCGCTGATAGGGGCCTCCCGTTCACGGCGCGGACGTTGTTCGACGCCGGCTTGGCTATTTGGCTGTGCCAATCGATTCGGAGAAGTGCGAGTTTATGCAGATCATCGTTCGCGACAACAACGTCGACCAGGCGCTGCGCGCGCTCAAGAAGAAGCTGCAGCGCGAGGGCGTCTATCGCGAGATGAAGCTGCGTCGCCACTATGAGAAGCCGTCGGAGAAGCGTGCGCGCGAGCGTGCCGCCGCCGTCCGCCGCGCCCGCAAGCTGGAACGCAAGCGCGCCGAGCGCGACGGCGCCCGGTAAACAGCTTTCGCGCCGCCCGCAAGCCGGGCGGCGCGGCCGTTTTACCGAATCGCGACCAGGTCGTGTTCGGCACGACCCCGCCTCAGCCGTTGAGGATCATCATGTCGACCGTCACCGCCGTCCCGATTCCGCCCGTCAAGCGCAGCTATGTCGTATGGCTGGTGCTGGGCATCCTCGCCGCGCTGGTCGCGGCGACGGCGCTCGCCTTCCAGGGCGACGATTTCCTCACCCGCAACGCGCGCCACAAGGGCGTGGTGACGACCGCCTCGGGCCTTCAATATGAAGTGCTGACCCCCGGCAGCGGCGCGAAGCCGACCGACACCGACGTCGTGCTGGTGAACTATGAGGGCAAGCTGCTCGACGGCAAGACCTTCGACAAGTCGCAGCAGCCGACGCCGTTCCCCGTGACGGGCGTGGTGCCGGGCTTCAGCGAGGGCCTGAAGCTGATGCCGAAGGGCAGCAAGTACCGCTTCTGGATCAAGCCGTCGCTCGGCTACGGTTCCGAGGCCAAGGGGCCGATCCCGGCCAATTCGGTGCTGCAATTCGATGTCGAATTGCTCGACTTCCTACCGGAGCAGGTGCTGCGCCAGATGCAGATGCAGCAGCAGATGGGCGGCGGCGCGGGCGCGCCGGGCGCGGCTGCGCCGACGGAAGGTCCGGGCGGTCACTGATCGGCCTTGCCGATAGACGAATCGAAAACCGGTCGGCGTGATGCCGGCCGGTTTTTTCTTGTGCGCTGAACGGGGAATGCTGCCGTTCGAGTGAACGTCGTATGGAAATCGCTTATTCGCGCGACTTCAATAGTTTCCCGCCGGCCCGCGCGATTCGAGGATGCGCTGTTCCGGCCCTTCCAGCACCAGCGCGGTCAGCCGGCCGGTGGCGAAGGCGCCTGTGTCGATGCCGATGCGGTTGTGGCGGAATTCCGGCGCCTCGCTGATCGTGTGGCCATGGACGATCACGCCGTCGAAGCTGCCGTCGAAATTGAGGAACTCGCGCCGGATCCAGCGCAGGTCCGACGCTTTCTGCTCCTCGAACGGCACGCCGGGACGCATCCCGGCATGGACGAAGCGATAATCGCCCAGCGCCACGCCGTCGCCGAACGAATCGAGGAAGGCGAGGTGATCGGCCGGCACCAGCCGCCGGATCATCTCCGCGAGCTGCTCGAAATCGCAGGCGTCATATTCGTCCGGGTCGGCGCCGTAGCTCAGCATCGTCTCGCGCCCGCCGACGCGATGGAACACCGTCAGCGCGCTGCGCTCGCCCTGCGCCGCGTGGAGCAGGAGTTCCTCGTGATTGCCCTTGATGAAGTCGCATTGCCGCGGCGCGGCGGCGAGCGCCATCGCGCGCTCTACCACGCCGCGCGAATCCGGGCCGCGATCGATCAGGTCGCCGAGGAAGATCAGCCGGATTTCGCCGCCGAAGCCCATGCTGTCGCGGTCGATCGCGGCGAGCAGATCGTCGAGGCAATCAAGCCGGCCATGGACATCGCCGATCGCATAGATGCGCACGCCGGCCGGCACTTCGGGCGGTGGAGCGGCCGTGGCGGGAGCGGGTTTGCGGAAAAGACGCGAAAGAACCATCGAGGATACAGCTACTGAAACGCGGGCCGGTATAGTCCCGCCGGCGCAAGGCTCAAGCCGCTATGGCGATCGCCGGCACCGTCCGGGCGAATCAGGCCGCGCGGCGCTGCCGATCCGAAGGCACCGCAAGGTTCATGTCGCCCCAGATACCGCGCGTATCGAGCACATGCTTGCCGGCGCGCTCCTCTATCGGCACCGAGCGGAAGATATCATGATCGACCAGCACGATCATGATCGGGCAGTCGGCGATCGCGCTGTCGATATCGATCAGCCGCGCGCCCGTCGCCGCCAGTTCGGACGGGAGCGCATTGGCATAAGGCTCCACCACCGCGATCCGCGAACCGAAGCGCGCCGCCAGCGCCTCCGCCACCTTCAGCGCGGGGCTTTCGCGGAAATCGTCGATATTGGGCTTGAAGGCGAGGCCGAGGCAGGCGACCGGCAGGCCGGGCAGCGCCTCCAGCAAGGCGGTTGCGCGGGCGATCACCCAGTCGGTCTTGCCGTCGTTCACCTCGCGCGCGGTGCGGATCAGCGGGGTGCTCTCCGGCGCGGCATGGACGAGGAACCACGGATCGACCGCGATGCAATGTCCGCCGACGCCCGGGCCGGGCTGGAGGATGTTGACGCGCGGATGGCGGTTGGCGAGGCGGATCACCTCCCATACGTCGACGCCCATCTTCTCGGCGACGATGCTCAACTCGTTGGCGAAAGCGATGTTGACGTCGCGGAAGGCGTTCTCGGTCAGCTTGGTCATCTCCGCCGCGCGCGCGTTGGTGGTGACGCACGCGCCGCGCACGAAGCGGCGATAGAAAGCCAGCGCCTTGCGCGCGCAGCGCGGGGTGATGCCGCCGATCACCCGGTCGTTGTCGATCAGCTCGACCAGGATGCGTCCCGGCAGCACCCGTTCGGGGCAATAGGCGATCGCGATGTCCGCCGCCTCGGTGGATATGCCAGGCACGCGCAGATCGGGCCGAAGCTGTGCGAGCAGGTCGCGCACCTGTTCCGTCGTACCGACCGGGGAGGTCGATTCGAGGATCACGGTGTCGCCCGCCTTGAGCACGGCGGCGATCGTCGTCGCGGCCTTCAATACATAGCCGATGTTGGGGGCATGATCTTCCGCGAACGGGGTGGGCACGGCGATGACGAACACATCGGCCGGCTCGATCTCCAGCGAGGCGCGCAGATTGCCGCGCGCGACGACGCCGGAGACGAGGCCGTCGAGATCGACCTCCTCAATATGCACATGCCCGGAATTGACCGTTTCGATCACCGAAGGCGTCACGTCGATCCCGACCACCTTCGCGCCGGTCCGCGCGATCACGGCGGCGGTCGGCAGGCCGATATAGCCAAGCCCGAGGACCGCGACCTTCAGCTCGTTATCCGGCGCCATCGGCAATCACCCCTGCAATCCGTTCCGCCGCATGGCCGTCGCCGAAGGGATTGTGGGCGCGGGCCATTTGGGACCAGGCCGCCTTGTCGTCGATAAGGGTGAAGACTTCGGAAACGATGCGCGCGCGATCGGTGCCGACCAGCCTGGCGGTGCCGGCGGCGACGCCCTCCGGCCGCTCGGTGGTGTCGCGCATCACCAGCACCGGCTTGCCCAGCGCGGGCGCTTCCTCCTGCACCCCGCCCGAATCGGTGAGTGCGAGATGGCACAGCCGCAACGCGCGGATGAAATGCGGATAGTCGAGCGGCTCGATCCGCGCGATGTTCGGCCGGTCGCCGAGGATCGCGTCCATCACCGCGCCGACATTGGGATTGGGATGCATCGGGAAGATCACCGCGACATCCTCGCGCGCGGCGATATCCGCGATGGCATGGGCGATATTCTCCATGCCGCCGCCGAAATTCTCCCGGCGATGCGTGGTGACGAGGACGATCCTTTTCCCCGCGAAGCGTCGCGCGATATCGTCCAGCCCGGCGGCGAGCGTGGGTTCGGCGTCGATCCGCGCGTTCGTCCAGTGCAGCGCGTCGATCACCGTATTGCCGGTGACATGCACCCCGGCGCGGATATTCTCCCGCGCCAGCGCCTCGGCGGCGGTATCCGTCGGCGCGAAATGCAGGTCCGCGATCGGGGCGACGATGCGGCGGTTCACTTCCTCCGGCCAGGGGTGATAGATATTGCCTGAGCGCAGCCCGGCCTCGACATGCGCGACAGGGATCTTGCGGTAGTAGGCCGCCAGCGCGCCGGCCATCGCGGTCGCGGTGTCGCCCTGCACGATCACGCGGTCGGGTCGCTCGCGATCCATCGTCTCGCCCAGCCCGGTGAGCAATCGCGCGGTGAGCCGGTCGAGCGTCTGCCCCGGCTCCATCAGGTCGAGATCGATGTCCGGCGTCAGCCCGGCGATCGCCAGCACCTGATCGAGCAGCCCGCGATGCTGCGCCGTCACGCAGACGCGCGGTGCGATGCCTGGCCTCCCCGCCAGCGCCCGCACCACGGGAAACAGCTTGATGGCTTCCGGCCGTGTGCCGAAAATGAGCAGGACCTTCATGGCTTCCCGCTCTATTCGTCGTGACTTAATGACCCGCTAACCGTTCGGCGCCAGTAAGCGAATTGCCGCGCCGCACGCCGCCGGATAAGGCGCGAGACGTCGCAACAGGGACGAGTGCATGTCGATCAAGCCGCTTCGCAAGGCCGTTTTCCCCGTCGCCGGTCTCGGCACGCGTTTCCTGCCCGCCACCAAGGCGATGCCGAAGGAGATGCTGACCGTCGTCGACAAGCCGCTGATCCAATATGCGGTGGAAGAGGCGATCGAGGCGGGGATCGAGCAGATCATCTTCGTCACCGGACGCGGCAAATCGGCGCTCGAGGATCATTTCGACATCTCCTATGAGCTGGAGGCGACGCTCAAGGATCGCGGCAAGAGCCTCGCGGCGATCGAGGGCATCCGGCAGAAGCCCGGCTCGCCGGTCTATGTCCGGCAGCAGGAGCCGCTCGGATTGGGTCATGCCGTGTGGTGCGCGCGCGAGATCGTCGGCGACGAGCCGTTCGCGGTGCTGCTTCCCGACGAACTGATGGTCGGCACGCCGGGGCTGCTCGCGCAGATGCGTGAGGTCTATCAGCGCACCGGCGGCAATGTGATCGGCGCGCTGGAGATTCCGGCGGAGCAGACCGACAAATACGGCATCATCTCGCCGGGCGTGCGCGACGGTCGCGTGGTGGAGGTGGCGGCGCTGGTCGAGAAGCCCGCGCTCGGCACCGCGCCCTCCAATCTGATGATCCCTGGCCGCTACATCCTCCAGCCGGAGGTGATGCGGATTCTCGACAATCCCGTGCGTGGCGCCGGCGGCGAGATCCAGCTTACCGACGCGATGGCGCAACTGATCGGCAGGCAGCCGTTCAATGGCGTGATGTTCGACGGGCAGCGTTACGATTGCGGTGACAAGGCCGGCTATATCCGCGCCAATCTCGCGCTGGCGCTGGCCCGCGAGGATATCGGCCCTGCCGTCCGCGATTTCGCGCGGCAACTCGTCGCGTGACGATCCTCGTCACCGGGATCGCGGGGTTCATCGGCCATGCCGTCGCGGCAGCGCTCGCCGGACGGGGCGAGCATGTGGTCGGAATCGATAATCTCAACGATTATTACGACCCGGCGCTGAAGCGTGCGCGGCTGGCTGATCTCGCCGCCCGGTTCGGCGGGGCGGTCGAGTTCGTCGAGGGCGATATCGCTGACGAACAGGCGCTCGATATGGCGGTCGCGGGGCGTGGCGTCGACCGCATCATCCATCTCGCGGCGCAGGCGGGGGTGCGTTACTCGCTGGAGAATCCGCGCGCCTATGTCCGTTCCAATCTGGCCGGGCATGTCAATGTGCTGGAACTGGCGCGGGGGCTTAGCGTCCGGCATCTTGTCTATGCCTCGTCCTCGTCGGTCTATGGCGGCAATACGAAGCTGCCGTTCAGCGTGGAGGATCGCGTGGATCGGCCGGTCTCGCTCTACGCGGCGACCAAGCGGGCGGACGAGATGCTGAGCGAAAGCTATGCCCATCTGTTCCGTATCCCACAGACCGGGCTGCGCTTCTTCACCGTCTATGGCCCGTGGGGGCGGCCCGACATGGCGGCGTGGCTGTTCACCTCGGCGATCCTGGAGGGAAGGCCGATCAAGGTGTTCAACAACGGCGCAATGCGGCGCGATTTCACCTATATCGACGATATCGTGGCCGGCGTCCTCGCGGCGCTCGACCGGCCGCCTGCTGACGATGGCGCGGAGAAGCCGGGCGGCAGCATCACGCCGCACGCCCGCTATAATCTAGGCAACAGCCGCGCTGAGGAACTGTCGAACCTGATCGCGGCGATCGAATCGGCGTGCGGGCGCGAGGCGGTGCGCGAGATGCACCCGATGCAGCCGGGCGACGTTTCGGCTACATATGCCGATATCGCGATTTCCACGCGCGATCTGGGTTTCATTCCCGCAACGTCGATCGAGCAGGGCGTCGAGCGCTTCGTCGACTGGTATCGCGCGCACTACGGGGTTTGATGAAGCGTCGCGCCAAACCCGGCGGCATTTCGATTCGCTGACGAATTGATCCGGAACGGAGACGATAGCTGTAATTGGCCGACAACGGCGCGACAGGCAACTCATGCTGCCGACGCACGAATCGCAGACAAAAAAATAGCGGCCCGAAGACCGCTATTTCTTCCGAATTCTCGGGGAACTCAGTTGCTGCTGGACTTGCTGTCCGAGTCGGCAATCACGACGATGCCGGCGATGACAGCCGCCGCAGCGAGAACGGCGATGAGAACGCCGCCGCCAGCCAGCTTGTCCTTCGAGGCGCTCGGGGTCGCGGCACGCGCCTGACCAACCGAGAGGCTCGCGGCCGGGTTGGCGGGGGCGGCAATCGCCGGTGCAACCGCGAGCGACGCAGCAGCAGCGGCAGCAATGTACTTGGCAAGACGCATGTTAAACTCCCTTTCCGGTCCGTTGGCCTATTTGCATCAACCCCCGGGCATTGCAAGCCTCTAAAGCCGGTTCGTTAAGAAAGTTCCACCACTTGAGTCACCGAGTTGTAATTCTGCAACGACAGGCCGGGTCTTTCTCAAGTCGAATCGTGCGGACGCGAAAGTAGAGCAGGTCGGCGATCAGCAATTGTCCAGCCGGATCGTCGCCGAACGGGATGATGGAACGAATCGCCTCAAGCGCGGCGAGGCTGCCGATCATGCCGACCATCGGCCCCAGCACCCCGTCATCTGCGCAGGAACCGCCGTCACGCGACGGGGCGTTGCCCACGAGGCAACGATAGCAAGGCTTGCCCGCCTCCCAGCCGCGATAGACGGCGAGTTGCCCCTCGAATTGCCCTACCGCCGCCGAGACGAGCGGAATGCGCGATGCGAGCGCGGTATCGGCGACGGCGAGGCGCGTGGCGAAGCTGTCGCTGCCGTCGATTACGACGTCGGCGCCGGCGAGCAGGTCGGTGGCATTGCCCTCGTCCAGCCGCGCGGCGCGTTGCTCGATGAGGACATGCGGGTTGATCGCCGTGGCTGCTTCAGCGGCCGCGGCGACCTTCGCCGTGCCGATGTCGGCGGTGCGGAAGATCGTCTGCCGCTGGAGGTTCGACGCCTCGACGCGATCGTCGTCGATCAGGGTCAGCCGCCCGACGCCGGCCGCGGCGAGATACTGGATCGCGGGCGAGCCGATCCCGCCCGCGCCGACCACCGCGACCGACGCGCGCTTCAGTCGCAATTGCCCAATCCCACCGATCTCGCGCAGGACGAGGTGCCGGGCGTAGCGCGCCAACTCGTCCGGTTCGAGCGTCACTCCTTCCATGCGAAGCCGATGGTGATGCGATACCAGGCACCGCTGGCAGCCGGGGCGAGGTTGGCGCGCGCCATGCGCGAGATGAGGCCGGCCGCATATTGCTCGACCGTCGGGCAGCCGATCGCGCGCGGCACGATGCGCCGCACCTCGCCGGAGCGGTCGACCAGCACCGCGAGGTCGACCGCCAGCGTAAAGCCGTCCGCGCCGCGCTGCGCGGCCGAGCAGCGCCCTGCCGCAACCTCATCATGCACGAAGCGCGACAGTTCGGGCTGCTGCATCGCGCCACGCCGGATCAGCGGCAGATCGGCGAGCTTGCTCCATTCCGCCGGCGGGTCGGCTGCTGGCGCATCTGCCGAAGCCGTCTGCGCAAGCAGCAGGGCGGCGAGCGCGATCACCGCCCGGTCGATCCGAATCCGCCCGCGCCGCGCGCGGTGTCGTCCAGCGTCGTCACCTCATCCAGCGCCGCGCGCAGTACCGGGGCGGGAATGAGCTGGGCGATGCGCTGGCCGCGCGTCACCTCGAACGATGCATCGCCGAGATTGGCGAGGATCACCTTCACCTCGCCGCGATAGTCGCTGTCGATCGTGCCGGGTGTGTTGAGGCAGGTCACGCCGTGGTTGAGCGCCAGCCCCGAGCGCGGGCGCACCTGCACCTCATAGCCCTCTGGAATGGCGATGGCGAAGCCGGTCGCCACCGCGTGGCGCGCGCCCGGCGCGAGCGTTACATCCTCCGCCGCCACCACGTCCATGCCAGCCGCGCCCGCGGTGGCATAGCCGGGGAGGGGGAGGCCGTCGCCATGCGGCAGGCGTTTCACCTGGATCGGGATCGAGTTGCTCATCGGCGCTCATATAGTCGAACGCGGGCCGGTCGCCATCTCCTGAATATCAGGCTCCCGAATGTTCAGGCCCCCGAAAGGTCAGCCAGAGCCTCGGCGATCCGCCCGGCCAGCCGGGCCGCCACCGCGTCCTTGGGCAGCCGCTCCCAATTCTCCACCCCATCGGAGGTGACGATATGGATGGTATTGGCGTCGCCGCCCATCACGTCGCCGGACACATCGTTGGCGACGATCCAGTCGGCGCCCTTGCGCGCGCGTTTGGCGGCGGCATGATCGAGCACCTTCTCCGTCTCCGCCGCGAAGCCGATGACGAGGCGCGGGCGGCGCGTGCCGTGGGCCAGCGTGGCGAGGATATCGGGATTCTCGGCGAGGCGCAGCGTCGGGGTGCCACCGCCGGCCTTCTTGATCTTCTGCGCAGCGGCGTCCTCCGCGCGCCAGTCCGCGACCGCCGCGACCATCACCGCCGCATCGGCCGGCAGCGAATGCTCGACCGCCGCCGCCATCTCGCGCGCCGTCTCGACATCGATCCGCTCGACGCCGAGCGGCGTGGGCAGCGCGACCGGGCCGGCGACGAGCGTCACCCGCGCGCCGAGCCGGGCCAGCGCCCCGGCGATTGCGAAGCCCTGCTTTCCCGAGCTGCGATTGGCGATGTAGCGCACCGGATCGATCGGCTCGTGCGTCGGGCCGGCAGTGACCAGCACATGCCGGCCGGCAAGCGGCGTGGCATGTGGCGCGAGCCGCGCCTCGATCGCCGCGACGATCGAGGCAGGCTCGGGCAGGCGGCCGGGGCCGTATTCGCCGCAGGCCATCGCGCCTTCATCCGGCGCCATCACCGTCACGCCGTCGGCGCGGAGTTGTTCGATGTTGCGGCGGGTGGCGGCGTGTTGCCACATGCGCACGTTCATCGCCGGCGCGGCGAGCACCGGCTTGTCGGTGGCGAGCAGCAGGGTGGTGGCGAGATCGTCGGCGATTCCCCCCGCCATCCGCGCGAGCAGATCGGCGGTGGCCGGCGCGACGACGACGAGGTCGGCCTCGCGGCTGAGCTGGATATGCCCCATCTCCGCCTCATCCTTCAGATCCCACAAAGTCGTATAGACCTTGTCCTCGGACAGCGCGGCGAGCGTCATCGGCGTGACGAAATGGCTGCCGCCCTCGGTCAGCACGCAGCGCACATGGTGCCCCGCCTTGCGCAGCAGGCGCACCAGCTCGCACGCCTTGTAGGCCGCGATGCCGCCGCCGACGATCAACAGGATGCGCTTCATCGCAATACCCTTGTCACGGTGATGCGCCGCTTGTCGAGGGCGGCGGCGATCAGGTCGCGCAGGCCATAGGGCACGAACGCCAGCCCGACGAGCATCAGCGGGGCGGGCAGCATCACCCAATAGAAGGTGTCCGCCCGGCAGAAGATGCCGATCAGCGAGGCATAGCCGGTGAGCGTGACGAGCACGCGCAATCCGGTCGGATCGCGCCAGGCGGCCCAGCCGAACAGGCTCAGCGTCACCAGCAGCGCGGCGATCGCGGTGGGCACGACGACGAGCGCGGTGGTCGACGCGAGCGACTTCACGAAGAAGCCGAAGCCCAGCATCCCCAGCCAGCCGGGCGAGGGCGTATCGAGCGGTCGGACCACCATCGCCACCGCATGAGCATGGAAGGCGACGACCACCGCCAGCAATGTCGCGGCGATGAACCAGCCCAATGCCTCGCGCCGCTCGCCGTCCGCCAGCGCGAGCAGGAACATCAGCCCGAGATAGAGCGCCGCCGTCTCGCGGATCAGCGTGGCGGCCAGCCCGATCGAAACCGATTCGATCCAGCGGCCCGGCCGCCGCGCCGCGAGGCTGAGCGCGATGAGCAGGCCAGCCCATATTTCATGGAAGACCATCAGCAGCGGCTGCACGCACGCCACCAGTCCGCCCGCGAGCAGCAACAACGCCATCGCGGTGGGTAGCGGCCGGGCGAAGACCGCGCGCAATCGCACCATCCACGCCAGCACCACCGCCGCGACCAGCGCGTAGAGCAGGAGCGGAGCGAGCCATTGCGGCAGCCACGCCTGTATCACCGCCAACGCCGGCAGGCGGAAAGTGACGAACGGGCGCAGCGGATAGTGGCCGCGCCGCAGCTCGGTCGCGGTCGCGGTATAATAATTGTCGCCGTAACGGATGTCGGAAACGATATTCTCGTACAGCATCCGATCGGTGGTGTGGCTGGATTCGCCGGCGGCGTCCGACGCCAGCTTCGGCGCCGGCGCGCCGATCGCGCTATAGCAGGCGAGCAGCAGCAGGAGCGCCGCGAGCGCCAGCACGATCCGCGCGGTGCGACTCGACAGCCCGGCGAACCGGGTCGGCGTCGCCAGCCAGATCCCCCCCGCCACCATGATGCTAGAGCCAGATCGCCGCCAGCGCCGCCCCGGCGCCGGCCAGCGCGGCGATCAGCGCCACCGCCGCATAGCGCCAGCCCCCGCCGATCCGCACCACCTCGATCTCACGCAGCGGCGGAGTGGGTGGCGCGCCGCCGGGAGCCGGGAAACGCTCCTCGATGCGGCGCACGAGGTCCGGCAGGCGGGCGAGCGTGCGGAAATCGGCGACCAGCCGGTCGGCGATCGCCGCTTCCGGGCCAAGCTCGGTCCTGATCCATTCCTCCACCACCGGGCCGGCGGTGTCCCACATGTTGATGTCGGGATCGAGGCTGGTCGCCACGCCTTCCACCATCACCATCGTCTTTTGCAGCAGCAGGAGGTGCGGCTGGGTCGCCATGTCGAAGTCGCGGGTGATGGAGAACAGGCCGTCGAGCATCATGCCGATCGACATTTCCTTCACCGGCAGCCCGCGCATCGGCTCCCCCACCGCGCGCAGGGCGGTGGCGAACTCGGCGACATTGTGGTGCGGCGGGACGTAGCCGGCCTCGAAATGGATCTCGGCGACGCGGCGGTAATTGCCGGTGATCAGGCCGTAGAGGATCTCCGCCAGCCACACCCGCGCGCGCCGGTCGATCCGGCCCATGATGCCGAAGTCGATCGCCACGATGCGATTGCCGGGGACGGCGAAGAGGTTCCCCTGGTGCATGTCGGCGTGGAAGAAGCCCTCCGCGATCGCCTGCCGCAGGAAGGCGTGGACGAGCGTGCGGGCCAGCGCCGGCAGGTCATAGCCTTGCGCGACCAGCGCGGCGCGGTCGGAGAGCTTGATGCCGTCGATCCACTCGATCGTCAGCACCTTGCCGGTGGTGCGCTGCCAGTCGACCTTCGGGACGATATAACCCGGCTCGGCCGTCATCCCCTCGGCCAGCTCGGAGGCGGAGGCGGCCTCGCGCCGCAGGTCAAGCTCGCGCGCCGTCCAGCGCTTGAACGTCTCGATGACGAGGCGCGGCTGGAGCCGGGCGATCTCGCCGCCCATCGGCTCGGCCTGCGCGGCGGCCCATTCATAGGTCTCGATCGCGCGCGCGAATTCCTCCTCCACGCCGGGACGCAGCACCTTGACCGCCACCTCGCGTCCGTCGGTCGTCACCGCGCGATGCACCTGCGCGATCGAGGCGGCGCCGACTGGCACCTCGTCGATATGCGCGAACAGATGATCGAGCGGGCGGCCGAAGCTTGCCTGAAGCTGCGGGCGAATCTCCGCGAACGGCACCGGCGGCAGCGCGTCCTGCAGCCGCAGCAGGTCCGCCGCCGCCGCCTCGCCGACCAGATCGGGGCGGGTGGCGAGCGTCTGGCCGAGCTTGATCGCCGCCGGGCCAATCGCCTGGAACGCATCGGCATAGCGCGGCACGTTCGGCGTGCGCGCGCCGAACCGGGCGATGCGCAGCAGGCGGCGCAGACGCGGCGGCGTGTTCGGATCGCGCTCGATCCCGCGCAGCGCCCCGTGCCGCGCGAGGATGCGGCCCCATTTCAGGAGCCGCCAGCTATGGACGATCGGGGAGGTCAAATCTTCCAGCCGCTATGGATCGCCACCAGCCCGCCAAGCAGCGGCTCGACCTTCGTCTGGATGAAACCGGCCTCGCGAATCATCCGCTCGAACGTCGGCATGTCCGGGAAGCGGCGGATCGATTCGACGAGATAGCGATAGCTGTCGCGATCGTCCGCCAGAAGCTGGCCGATGCGCGGCACCAGATGATGCGAATAATTGTCGTAGATTTCCCTGAATCCCGGCCATTGCGTGGTCGAGAACTCAAGGCAGAAGAAGCGCCCGCCGCGCCGCAGCACGCGATGCGCCTCGCTGAGCGCCGCCGGGATATCGGTGACGTTGCGGATGCCGAAAGCGATCGTATAGGCGTCGAAGAAGCGATCGGGGAAGGTCAGCGTCTCGGCGTTGGCCTCGGTCCAGACGAGGCCGTCGATGCCGCGTTCCTGCGCGCGCTTCATGCCCACTTCGAGCATCGCCGGATTGATGTCCGCCACCGTCACGCTCGCGCCGTCGCGCTGGAGGCGGAAGGCGATGTCGCCGGTGCCGCCGGCCATGTCGAGGATCTGCTCGCCCGCGCGCGGCTTCACGCGACGGACGAAGCGGTCCTTCCATAGCCGGTGCATGCCCGCGGACATGGCGTCGTTCATCAGATCGTAGCGGCTGGCGACGCTGGCAAAGACCCCGCCGACGCGGGCGGTCTTTTCCTCTGGCGTCACTTCCTCATAGCCGAAGGAGACGGTTTCGCTCATGGCGTGCAGCCCTAGCGGGGGCGGTGCCTTCGGGCTAGTGGGAGCGACAAATGCCCGAGCTTCCCGAAGTAGAAACCACCGTCCGCGGCCTCGCCCCGGTGCTGGAGGGCGCGTCGATCGCCGCGATCGAGACGCGACGCGCAGACCTGCGCCGCCCGTTCCCCGACGACCTGCGCCAGCGGATGACGGGCGCGCGCGTCGTCTCGCTCGGGCGGCGGGCGAAATACGGGCTGGTCGCCACCGATCGCGGCGACACGATGATCTTCCACCTCGGCATGTCGGGGCGCTGGCGGATCGATCCGGGCGAATTGCTGCAGCACGACCATCTGTTGATCGAGACGGGAGCGGGGCGGCGCGTCGCGCTCAACGATCCGCGCCGATTCGGCTCGATCGACCTGTGGCGCAGCGACGCGCTGGCGGACTTCCCGGCCTTCGCCGCGCTGGGGCCGGAGCCGCTGGGGCCGGACCTGACCGCCGCCTATCTCTACCGGATGCTCGCCGGGCGGCGTGCGTCGATCAAGCTGATGCTGCTCGACCAACGGATCGTCGCGGGGCTGGGCAACATCTATGTCTGCGAGGCGCTGCATCTCGCGCATATCTCGCCGAAACGCGCAGCGGGCGATGTGTCGCGCGCGAAGCTGGCGCGGCTCGTTGAGACGATTCGCGCGGTGCTGCTCTCCGCGATCGAGGCGGGCGGATCGTCGCTGCGCGACTATGCCCGGCCCGACGGCGAGCTCGGCTATTTCTCGAAGCAGTTCCTCGTTTACGGCCGCGAGGGGCTGCCGTGCGCATGCGGCGGCGTGGTGGAGCGTTATGCCGAGGGCGGGCGATCGACCTTCTGGTGTCCGGCCTGTCAGCGTGGTTGACCGGGCGGGGATGGCGCGCTAAGGGCCGCGCTTCCAGGGCGAAGGGGATACCCGGCGCCCTTTTTTCATCGACCAGATTTCGAGGACGTCAATGGCGAACACGCCGCAAGCGAAGAAGCGCATCCGCCGCAACCAGCGCCGGGCCGAAGTCAACGGTGCCCGCGTGGGCCGTATCCGCACCTTCGTGAAGCGGGTGGAAGCCGCGCTCGCCGCCGGCGACAAGACCGCCGCCGCCGCCGCCCTCGCCGAGGCGCAGCCGGAGCTGGCGCGCGGCGTCGCGCGCGGCGTGCTGCATCGCAACACCGCCAGCCGCAAGTTTTCGCGCCTGACCAAGCGGATTGCCGGGCTGGCCTGACGGCCGATCACGGTTATTTCGACGTTAAGCCCGCCGGCCATCCCGGCGGGCTTTTTGTCGTTGCCGGTGCTGTAATCAAAGAGTCATGGATTTCCCGCGATTCGCGGCGTCCCGAGTGACGCTCGTTCCAGAATAACTCATATATTTCAGTGAATTGTGAGATTTTCGACGCATTTGCGCGAGTCAACTGTGTTTATTTCGGGATTGTGTCAGGTCGCGCTCTTGATCGACTCACCGGCTTGTTCCTAAACCTTGCTCCGTCGCGATGGCCGAGGCCGCGCGCTCAATGATACATTCTATTCCGACCGTGGTGGGGACCACATCGGGGGACTTTTTTTGTCGGTCAGGAAAAGGGCGCGACGCCTGTGTCGCAGCCGAGGGGAGATGCGTGCGTGGTGGCAACCGGTCGAGGTTCGGAGCAGATGAACGAAGCGGCGCGTGCCTGGGCACGCGTGCGCTCGAATCTGCGCGAATCGGCCGGGGCGCGACTGTTCGAGCAGTGGCTGAAGCCGATCGAGCTGGTCGAGACCGGCGACGCGGAGTCGATTCGCCTGACCTTGCCGTCGGCGTTCATGACCAACTGGGTCCGCAATCATTACGCCGACCGGCTGCTGCATGAATTCCGCGCGCTGCTGCCGGAAGTGCGCACCGTCGCGATCGAGACCGCGCCCGCGCTGGCCGCGCCCGAGGTGATCGCGCCGGTGGCCGCGCCCGCCGCTCCCACCACGCCCGCGCGCGCGTCGGGCGAGCGGCCGGTGCTCGATCCGCGCTTCACCTTCGACAGCTTCGTCGTCGACGCCTCGAACAAGGTGGCGTTCAACGCCGCGCGCGCGCTCGCCGCGCCGGGGCCGGTGCGCTTTAGCCCGCTGTTCCTCCATTCGGGCACCGGGCAGGGCAAGACCCACCTGATGCACGCGATCGCGCATGAATTCCTCGCCGCCCAGCCGGACGCGCGGGTGATGTTCATGTCGGCCGAGCGCTTCATGTTCGATTTCGTCGCCGCGCTGCGCGCCCGCGACACTTTCGCGTTCAAGGCGCGGCTGCGCGGCTGCGACCTGCTGCTGATCGACGACCTGCAATTCATCGCGGGCAAGGATTCGACGCAGGAGGAATTCTTCCACACCGTCAATGAGATCATGGCGGCGGGCAAGCGGCTGGTGATCTCCGCCGATCGCTGCCCGCAGGCGCTCGACGGGATCGAATCACGCATCGTCGGGCGGATGGCGATCGGGCTGGTGGCGGACATCAAGGCGCCGTCGCTTGAGTTGCGCCGCGCGATCCTCGATCGCAAGCTGGCCGACCTGCCCGACGCGCGCGTGCCGCGCGAGGTGCTCGACATGCTCGCGGGGCGCATCCGCACCAACATCCGCGAACTGGAAGGCGCGCTCAACCGCGTCGTCGCTTACGCACAGCTCACCGGTGATGCGATCGACCTCGATTTCGCGATCAGCGTGCTGGGCGACGTGCTGCGCGGCGGCCAGCGGCGGGTGACGATCGACGAGATCCAGAAGGCGGTCTCGGCGCATTTCGAGCTGAAGCCGATCGACCTCGTTTCCGCGCGCCGCGCGCGCGCGGTGGCGCGGCCACGCCAGATCGCCATGTACCTCGCCAAGCGTCTCACCACCCGCTCGCTGCCGGAGATCGGCCGCAAGTTCGGCGGACGCGACCACTCGACGGTGATCCATGCGGTGCGGCGGATCGAGGAATTGCGCGACAGCGACAATGATATCGACGGCGCCGTCCGCGCCCTGATGCACCAGCTCGAAAGCTGACGCATCGGGCGAGGCGCGGGATCAGGCCGCCTGTGACAGCGCGGGGGCGGGGGTGTTGTTCTGCCCGGTCGCGGCTGCGGGGACTTCGGCGGCGCTCGCCGCGGCGGGCTTCGGCTCCGGGGCGACCAGCCGGCTGATCACGACGATCGCCGCCAGCGCGAGATAGGCCGCCGCGACACCCTCGATGCTCCATACCAGCCCCACCGCCAGCGCGACGCGCAGGATGTTCGGGTGGAAACCGAAATCGTCGCCGAGACGGCGGCAGACACCGAAAATCTCGGGCTTCTGGGCGGCGGCGTTGGCGTCGGTGGCGGTCATCTGGTCGGCTCCGTTCGGGTGGCGGAGCGCGGCTCCGCGTTATGCCCGGCACTAAGCAGGGGTCGTGCCAGTTTTATAAGTTATTGAAATATATGTAATTATATTGCGCAGACATTTGGCCGACGCATGACGTCAGGCGCTGCGCGCCAATAGTTGGCGAATTTCGCGGTCCGCGCCTCCGTGGCCCCCCGGCACGAGGCCGGGGATGACGGTGGAATGTGCGCGGGACGGGGCGACGGAGCGGGAGTGGCGGGTCGGCCGGGTCTATTCGCCCTTTACGCCACCAGCCCCATCGTCTCCTGCGCGGCGCGCAGCGTCGGGGCGGCCAGCGCGCGGGCCTTTTCCGCGCCGCGCGCGAGGATCGCGTCGATCGCCGCGCGGTCGTCCAGCAGGCGCTGCATCTCGTTGCGGATCGGGCCGAGCTTCGCCACCGCCAGATCGGCCAGCGCGGGCTTGAACTGGCCGAAGCCCTTGCCGGCGAATTCCGCCACCACGTCGGCAGGGGTGCGGTCGGCAAGCGCGGCGAAGATCGTGACGAGGTTGCGCGCCTCGGCCCGCCCCTCCAGCGCTTCCCACGAATCCGGCAGCGGCTCGGGGTCGGTCTTCGCCTTGCGGAATTTGTCGGCGATCACCTCGTCCGAATCGATCAGCTTGATCAGCGACATCTCCGACGGATTCGATTTGGACATCTTTGCCGAGGCGTCGCGCAGCGACATGATGCGCGGCGCTTCCTTGCTTACCAGCGGCTCGGGCAGGGTGAACAGCTCGCGCTCGTAATCCATGTTGAACTTGGCGGCGATATCGCGCGCCAGCTCCAGATGCTGCTTCTGGTCCTCGCCGACGGGGACGTGAGTGGCGTTGTAGAGCAGCACGTCCGCCGCCATCAGCACCGGATAATCGTACAGCCCGACCGACGCGCCCTCGCGGTTCTTGCCCGCCTTGTCCTTGAACTGCGTCATGCGGTTGAGCCAGCCGACCCGCGCGACGTTGTTGAGCAGCCACGCCAGCTCGCTGTGCGCCGGCACGCGCGTCTGGTTGAACAGGATCGAGCGCTCGGGATCGATCCCGGCCGCGACCAAAGTGGCGGTCATCTCGATCGTGTTGGCGTTGAGCGTGGCGGGCGCGATCCACTGCGTCAGGCCGTGGAGGTCGGCGATGAAATACATCGTCTCGCCGCCGGCCGCCTGCACCTCGTCCTGCATCGCCACCCACTGCTTCACGGCCCCCAGATAATTGCCGAGATGGAGATTGCCGGTGGGCTGGATGCCGGAAACGACGCGCATGATGTCCTTCTTAACTCTGTCTGCGGATCAACCTTCGCGCGTCGGCGAGCCGGAACGCGCCGAACAGGAAGGTCGCCGCCACGTAGACCAGCCCGCCCAATGCCACCAGCACGAACATCGCGCCCCATCGCTCCAGGCTGGGGCCGGTAGTGTACGGGCGGAACAGGTCGTTGGCGAAATACATCACCACGCCCATCAGCAGCGCTGCCGCCCCCAGCCGCCACGCGCGGCGGCGGAGCTGCGCGTCGGGCATGAAATGCTCGCGTCGGCGTAGCTCGCGCCACAGCATCCACACGTTCACGGTTGAGGCGAGCGCGGTCGCCAGCGGCGGTCCCATATGGCCGAGCGGCAGGATGAAGGCGAGGTTGAGGACGAGGTTCACCGCGATCGAGATGGTCGCGAAACGCACCGGCGTCTTGGTGTCCTGCCGCGCGTAATAGCCGGGCGTCAGCACCTTCACGAGGATGTAGCTCGGCAGCCCGAGCGAGAAGGCGGCGAGCGATTGCGCGGTCGCCACCGTGTCGCCGGGGTTGAACTTGCCGTGCTGGAACAGCGCCGCGACGATCGGCTCGCCGCACACGATCAGCGCGATCGTCGCGGGCAGGGTGAAGAACAGCGCCAGCTCCATGCCGCGATTCTGCGTCTCCATCGCCGCGGCATCCTCGCCGCGCCCGAGCTGCGAGGAGATGGTGGGGAGCAGCACGGTGCCGAGGCCAATGCCGATCAGCCCGAGCGGAAGCTGGTTCAGCCGGTCGGCGAAATAGATGTAGCTCACCGATCCCGCCGAGAGCAGGCTGGCGGCGAGCGCGGTGGAGACGACGAGGTTGATCTGTACCGCGCCCGCGCCCGCCGCCGCCGGCCAGATCAGCGAGAGCAACCGCTTCACATCCGGGTTGAGCGTCGGCCGGCGGATGCGCAGCCGCACGCCCGCGCGGCGGCACGCCCATGCCAGCCACAGCAATTGCAACGCGCCGGACACCGTCACCGCGATCGCCTGGTTGCGCGCGGTGAACAAAGGCTCGTGCCGGTGAAAGAACAGCAGCGCGACGATCAGCGTGAGGTTGAGCAGGATCGGCGCGGCCGCCGCGACCCAGAAGCGGTGCAGCGAATTGAGGATGCCGCCGAGCAGCGAGACGAGGCTGATGAGCAGCAGGTAGGGGAAGGTGATCCGCGCGAGCTGCACCGCGAAGGCGAACTGGTCGGGCGTCGCATCGTGGAAGCCGCCGGAGAGCAGCCACGTCACCGGCCAGGCCGCGATCTCCATGATGACGGTCATGCCGATCAGCACGGGGAGCAGCACCGACAGCGCGTCCTGCGCGAAGCTCACCCCGTCATCGAGGCCGCGCCCGTCCGGGTTGGCGACCTTGTGGTTGAACATCGGGATGAACGCGGCGGAAAAGGCGCCCTCCGCGAACAGCGCGCGGAACATGTTCGGCAGGCGGAAGGCGATCAGGAAGGCGTCGGAGGCGAAGCCCGCCCCGACGAATCGCGCGAACAGCGAATCGCGCACCAGCCCGAGCACGCGACTCGCCAGCGTAAGGCCGCCGACCGAGCCGAGCGCGCGGGTCAGGTTCATGGGTTCAGCCGGTCGCGGGCGATATCAGGCGTTGCCGACGGTGCCCGCTTCCTGCTGCGCGCGCGCCTCCGCCTGCTGCATGTAGAGGCCGTTGAAGTCGATCGGTTCCAGCAGCAGCGGCGGGAAGCCGCCGTCGCGCACGGCATCGGCCACCACGCGACGCGCGAACGGGAACAGCAGGCGCGGGCCTTCGCCGAGCAGGAACGGTTGCACCGCGTCTGACGGCACGTTGCGCAGCCCGAACAGCCCCGCATAGGCAAGCTCGACGAGGAAGGCGACGGTGCCGGCGCTCTCGGCGCGAATCTCCACCTTCAGCGTCACTTCGTGCACCTCGTCCGCCACCTGCTGCGAGCCGATGTCGAACTGCACGTTGATCTCCGGCGCCTGCTGGCTCTGGTAGATCGCCGGCGCGTTCGGGTTCTCGAACGACAGGTCCTTCACATATTGCGAGATCAGCCCGACCTGCGGCAGCGTGTCGGCGCCATTGGGCAGCGGCTCGCCGCCGGTCGTCACGCCATTGTCCTGTTCGGCCATCTCGAATCTTTCCCCAAATGATGCGATAAAAGAGCGTCGGCGACGCCCGGAAATTGTGTTCCGCGCGCCTAGCAGGCGTATTGCGCCGATTCAACGCCGCGAAAAATTGAATCGCGGGAGCTTCGCGCCTATGTTGTGCGTTCAGCGTATCGGAGGCCGGGTGTTCTATATTGTCCTTCTAGCGATGGTTGCCGGGTTCCTGGCATTGCGTCTCTACTCGGTGCTCGGCAAGCGCACCGGGCATGAGCAGCCGTTGCCCAAGCCGGCCGACGATCGCGTCCCCGCCGCCGCGCTGCCGCGCACCATCGACGTGACGCCGGAAGTGCGCGAAGCCGCCGTCCGCCCGATCGAGGGCGGGGCGGAGAGCGGCTTGCGCGCGATCGTCTCGGGCGAGCCGGGCTTCGACGTGCCGCGCTTCCTCGAAGGATCGCAGGCGGCCTATCGCATGATCCTCGAGGCGTTCTGGCGCGGCGACGAGAAGGCGCTGGCCGATCTGGTCGAGCCGGACGTCGCCCATGCCTTTGGCGAATCGATCACCGCGCGCAGGGAAGCGGGCGAGGTGCTGGAGAATCGCCTCGTCTCGATCGAGCGCGCGACGATCGTCGGTGCCTCGCTCACCGGACGCGACGCGCGGATCACCGTGCGTTTCGATGCCGACATCGCCGCCGTCACGCGCAATGCGGACGGGCAGGTGATCGCCGGATCGACCAGCGACGCGGTCGAGACGCATGACGTCTGGACCTTCGCGCGGACGCTCAAGAGCAGCGATCCGAACTGGAAGCTCGCCGACACTGACGAAGCCTGAGGGAGCGCCGCATGATCCGTCGGGGGGGACTGGCGCTCGTCGGCGCTTTCGCGCTTTCCGCCTGCGTCGGTGGCGTCGCGCCGCCGCCGCGTCCGGGCGGCACGCTACCCTCGCGCGGAGGCGAGGCTCCGGTGCGCCAGCTGACTCCCGCCACCCCGCTGCCGCCGGTGGCGCAGGTCACCTCGCCCGGCGCAGCCACTGCCCTCACCGCCGGGCTGGCGCGCGGGCCGGATATCGTGACGCTGCCGATCACCCGCGATGGCGCGGCGCAGGCGCTGGCGGCGTTCAGGCTGAGTTGCCCCTCGCTCATCCGTCGCGCGGATGTCTCGGGGCTGACCAGCGGCGCTGACTGGCAGCCGGCCTGCGCCGCCGCCGCCTCCACCGCACCCGGCGACGCGCAGGGATTCTTCGCGCGCTGGTTCGAGGCGGTGCAGGTGGGCGACGGCCGCGCCTATGCCACCGGCTATTACATCCCGGAAATCGCCGGCTCGCCGACCTATCGCGACGGCTATGCGCCGATCTACGCCCGGCCCGACGACCTGATCGACGTCGATCTCGGCCAATTCTCCGACAGCCTGAAAGGCAAGAGCATTCGCGGCCGCGTCGACGGGACGAAGCTCATTCCTTATTATGACCGCACCGCGATCGAGCAGGGCGCGCTGCAGGGCCGGGCGCGCGTGCTCGGCTATGCGGTCGATCCGGTCGAGTTCTTCTTCCTTCAGGTGCAGGGATCGGGGCTGGTGCGGATGCCGGACGGGCGCGTGCTGCGCATCGGTTACGATTCGCAGAACGGGCGCGACTACACCGGCATCGGCGCGCTGATGCGGCAGCGCGGGCTGCTCGGGCCGAACCAGCTTTCGATGCAGGGAATAGTGAGCTGGCTGCGCGCCAATCCCGACCAGGGCCGCGCGATCATGCGCGAGAACAAGAGCTTCGTCTTCTTCCGCCTGCTCGACGGGCCGCCGGTCGGCGCGCTCGGCCTGCCCGTCGCGGGCGGGACGACGGTAGCGGCCGATCCGCGCTTCATCCCGCTCGGCGCGCCGGTGTTCCTGTCGATGGACCGTACCGATGCGACCGGCCTGTGGGTGGCGCAGGATACCGGTGGCGCGATCAAGGGCGCCAACCGCTTCGACACCTTCTGGGGCGCGGGCAACGACGCGCGCGCGATCGCCGGCGGGATGAGCGCGCGCGGCACCGCCTTCCTGCTGCTGCCGATCGGCACGCTGGATCGGTTGCAGGGAGGGGCGGCCGGTGGCCGGCCGGCGTCTCGACGCTGAGGAGGCGGCGCTGTGGGCGCGGGTGAAGGCCAGCGTCCGCCCGCTTCATCCACGTCCGCCGCGCGTAGTCGCGAAGGCGCCGCCCGAGCCTGAGCCGGCGCCGCTTCCCGGCAAGCGCCGTGTCGCGGTGGAGCCGCCTCCGGCGATTCCCTCGCGCCGGGCGACCGCGCTCTCGCCCTCGCCGTCCGCGACGCTCGACGGGAGCTGGGACCGCAGGATCACGCGCGGGACCGTCCAGCCCGACGCGACGCTCGACCTCCACGGCCATAACCTGCGCTCGGCCCATGCGCTGCTCGACGCCGGGCTGGAACGGTCGATCGCTCGCGGCGATCGCGTGCTGCTGCTCGTCACCGGCAAGCCGCCGCGCCCCGAGAGCGAGCGGCCGCACGCGCGTGGCGCGATCCGCGCGGCGGTGGCGGACTGGATCGCCGCCTCGCGCCATGCGCCGCACATCGCCGCACTGCGCAACGCCCATCCGCGCCACGGCGGCAATGGCGCGATCTACGTGGTTTTCCGCCGATCCCGACCGAAACATTAACCTTTATGTGTCAGCAGTAACGCGTTCTGGCGCGATTCTCGTGCCGTGCGGGCGGAGATCGGGAAACCATAATGGCAAGGGGCGAAACGCTGAAGGACAGGGCGGTGATGTTCGCGCTGTGCGCGGGCGGCGTCGCTTTTTTCCTAGCGTTGCTCGTCACTTCGCGCGACAATTTCGGGGCCGGCGCCTATGCCAGCGCGCTCATTCCGGCGATCGTCTGCGCGACGATGTGCTGGGCCGCGACTCAGCGCGCCGTCGCCACCACGGCGGAGGCGATCGACCGCGCGGTGGACCGGCTGGCGGAGGCCGCCGACGGCGAGATCGATCGGCGGGTGCCTGATGAGATACGGGCCGCCGTTCCGCAACTGGCGACCGCGATGGACCGGCTGTTCGCGCAGCTTGCCGACAATCTCGACAGCATCCAGCGGCTTGCGTTGTTCGATCCGGTGACCGGCCTCGCCAACCGCACCAATTTCCGCACCGGGGCGGAGCGGCTGCTGGCCGAGACGCCGCGCGAGACGGGTGCGCTGTTCTTCATCGATCTCGATCGCTTCAAGGCGGTCAACGACACGCACGGCCATGCCTGCGGCGACATGCTACTGGCGATGGTCGCCGATCGCCTGCGCGGCGTATCGGATCGCGCGGTGGCGGAGGCGGACATCTATCCGCCGCTGATCGGGCGGCTGGCGGGCGACGAGTTCACCATGCTGTTCCCGCTGCTCGCCGATCCGCGCGACGCCGGCTGGATCGCCGCGCAGGTGCTCGACGCGCTTGCCGCGCCTTTTCCGCTGATGGGCGGGGAGGCGTCGATCGGCGCCTCGATCGGCATCGCGCTGCGCCCCGATCACGGCATCACGCTGCACGACCTGATGCGCTGCGCTGACGCCGCGATGTATTGCGCCAAGTCCGACGGGCGCGGGCGGTTCGAACTGTATAGCGACGAACTGGCGGAGCAGATGGCCAGCCGCGTGCGCCTCGACGCCGAATTGCGCGACGCGCTCGATCGCGACGAATTCACCCTGGTGTTCCAGCCCGAGGTCTCGCTGGCGGACGGCAATGTCGTCGCGGCGGAGGCGCTGCTGCGCTGGCGCCATCCGCGCGACGGGCTGCGCCTGCCCGGCACTTTCATCGGCCGCGCCGAGGAAAGCGGGCTGATGGTGGAGATCGGCGACTGGGTGCTGGCGTGCATCGCGCGCACGGTCGCGCATTGGGCCTCGCTCGGCTTCGCGGGGAGGCTGGCGATCAACGTCAGCGCGCGCCAGATCGATCGCGTCGATTTCTTCACCCGGCTGCGCGCCGCGATGCGCGAGGCGGGAGCGCCGGCGCGGTTGCTGGAGCTGGAGATCAACGAGACGATCGCCGCCCACGCGCGTGCCGACGCCATCGCGGCGCTGGCGCAATTGCGCGAGGAAGGCGCGACGATCGCGATCGACGGCTTCGGCACCGGGCTTTCCAGCGTCGCGCGGCTGCGGCAATTGCCGATCGACCGCATCAAGCTCGACCGCGGGCTGATCGGGGCGATCACGCAGGATCATGCGGCGCGGGTCATCACCGGCTCGCTCGTCGGGCTGATCCACGGCCTCGGCTGCGAGGCGGTGGCGGAGGGCGTGGAGACGCCCGATCAGGTCGAGCTGCTGCGCATTCTCGGCTGCGATGCGATCCAGGGCTATGGCGTCGCGCGGCCGATGGGGGAGGAGGATTTCCTCGCCTGGTCCGCCGCGCTCGCCGATCTGGAGCTGGAAATGGAGTCGGAGATCAGGCTGGAGATCAGGCCCGAGATCAGGAGCGTGTCGCTCGGGTGATGATGTCGGCGTAGATATCGGTCAGCATCGCCAGATCCTCCACCGCCACCGCCTCGTCCAGCTTGTGCATCGTCGCGTTGGTCAGGCCGAATTCCACCACCGGGCAAATCGCCGCGATGAAGCGCGCGTCGGACGTGCCGCCGGTCGTCGACAGCGCCGGGGTGAGGCCGGTGCGCGCGAGGATCGCCGCCGACACCAGCGCCGAGAGCGGCCCCGGCTCGGTCAGGAACGCCTCGCCGGAGATGCGCGCCTCCACCATCGCCTCCGGTGCATGGGAATGGACGATCGCCTCGATCCGCCGCGCGAGGGCGGGGCCGTTCTGCTCGTCGTTGAAGCGGATCGACAGCCGCGCGGCGGCGCGCGCCGGGATGACGTTGGTCGCCGGATTGCCGACCGTGATATCGGTCATCTCGATGTTCGACGGTTGAAACCAGTCGTTGCCGTGGTCGAGCGTGATCGCCCCGATCTCCGCCAGCGCGGCGACCAGCTTCGGGATCGGATTGTCGGCGAGGTGCGGGTAAGCGACATGGCCCTGCCGCCCCGGCACGTCGATCCAGATGTTGACCGAGCCGCGCCGCCCGATCTTGATCATGTCGCCGAGCCGGTCGACCGACGTGGGTTCGCCGACGAGGCACATGTCCGGCTTAAGCCCGCGCGCCGCCAGCCGGTCGAGGATGGCGCGGGTGCCGTGGATCGCCGGGCCTTCCTCGTCGCCGGTCAGCTGCAGGCTCACGGTTCCTTGCGCGGGCGCTCGGGACAGGGCGGCGATGAAGGCGGCGATCCCGCCCTTCATGTCCACCGCGCCGCGCCCGTGGAGCAGCCCGCCGCGCACCTCCGGCGCGAACGCGCCCGAGGTCCAGCCCTCGCCGGGCGGCACCACGTCGAGATGGCCGGCGAAGGCGAAATGCGGGCCTTCCGTGCCGCGCACCGCGATCATGTTCTCGACCGGGCCGTCCGGCGCCTCGCCGACGATGAACCGATCGACCGCGAAGCCGAGCGGCGCCAGCATCGCCTCCACCACGTCGAACACCCGGCCGGTCGCCGGGGTGACGCTCTCGCAGGCGATCAGCGCCTCGGCGAGCGCCAGCGGATCGAGCGTCACGCCTCGCCCGCCGGCTGCTCGAACTTCTCGATCACCCATTCCTCCTCCTGCGCGGCGGCGATCCAGTCCTGCATGAAGGGGTGGTTGAGCACCGCCTCGACATAGCCGGTGGCGAAGCGCGCGACGGGGAGCGAATAAGTGACGATCCGCGTGCAGACCGGCGCGAACATGATGTCCGCCGCGCCGAACGCGCCGAACAGGAAATCGCCGTCGCCGCCGAAGCGCGCGCGGGCCTGCGCCCACAATTCCATGATGCGGGTGAGGTCCGCGATCACCTCGTCCGACGGGCGGCGCGGCGGATAGACCTGGCGGATGTTCATCCCGCATTCGCGGCGCAGCGCGGCGAAGCTGGAGTGCATCTCCGCCGCCATCGATCGCGCCATCGCGCGCGCGGCATCGTCCTCCGGCCAGAATTTCTCGCGGCCGACCTTGTCGATGAGATATTCGATGATGGCGAGGCTGTCCCACACCACCACGTCATCGTCCCACAGGATCGGCACCTTGCCGGAGGAAGGGGCGAATTCGTCGCCCTCGCGGCGCTTGTCCCAGTCCTGATCGTAGAGCGGGACGACCATCTCCTCGAACGGCAGGCCGGACTGGCGGCAGGCCAGCCAGCCGCGCAGCGACCACGACGAATAGGCCTTGTTGCCGATGATGAGCTTCATGCGTCGCTGCCCGCTTTGATGTGATGTCGCGGACAGGCGATAGCCTATTTTTCAGCTATCGCGAGAGGAAAGGCGGTCAGCCGATCGCCTCCGTCACCGCCGCGCGCAGCTCCGGGATGCCGAGGCCGCCCTCCGACGAGGTGGCGATGATGTCGGGATGCGCGGCGGGGCGCTTGCGCGCTTCCTCGGCGGTGCGCTCGATGACGGCGGCGAGGTCGGTCGCCTTCACCTTGTCCGCCTTGGTGAGGACGAGGCGGTAGCTCACCGCCGCCTTGTCCAGCATCTCCAGTATCTCGCGATCGACGTCCTTGATGCCGTGGCGGCTGTCGATCAGCACCAGCGCGCGCTTCAGTTGCTGCCGCCCGCGCAGATAGTCGTTCACGAGGAAACGCCACTTCTTCACCATGTCCTTCGGCGCCTTGGCGAAGCCGTAGCCGGGCATGTCGACCAGCCGGAAGGAGAGCGGCGATCCGATGTCGAAGAAGTTCAGCTCCTGCGTCCGCCCCGGCGTGACCGAGGTGCGGGCTAGCGCCTTGCGGCCGGTCAGCGCGTTGATGAGCGACGACTTGCCGACGTTCGACCGGCCCGCGAACGCCACTTCCGGCACGATCGCATCGGGCAGGAAACTGAGCGCGGGGGCCGATTTCAGGAACTCGATCGGGCCGGCGAAAACCTTTCGCGCGGCCTCGATCCGGTCGTCGTCGAACGTCACTTCGGCGTGGCCTCGAGCAGCGCCGGGTGGCGTGCATAGAGCACGCGCTGCTGGATGATCGTGATGATGTTGGTGGTGATCCAATAGACCTGGAGACCCACCGCGAACGGCGCCATCACGAACATCAGCACCCATGGCATCAGCGCGAAGACCTGCTTCTGCGTGTCGTCCATCGGCGTGGGGTTCAGCTTGAACTGGAAGAACATGCTGATGCCCAGGATGATCGGGATCACGCCGATCGCCATGAAATGCGGCGGGGTGAAGTTGAGCAGGCCGAACAGGTTGACCGGCGTGAGCGGATCGGGCGCCGACAGGTCCTTGATCCACGCGACGAACGGCTGGTGCCGCATCTCGATCGTCAGCATCAGCACCTTGTAGAGCGCGTAGAAGATCGGGATCTGGAGCAGGGTGGGCAGGCAGCCGGCGAGCGGATTGACCTTCTCCGCCTTGTAGAGCGCCATGATCTCCTGCTGCTGGCGCTGCTTGTCGTCCTTGAAGCGTTCCTGGATCGCCTTCATCTTCGGCTGGATCGCGCGCATGTGCGCCATCGAGGCATATTGCCGCTGCGCGATCGGGAAGACGAGCGCGCGGATCGTGAGCGTCAGGATGATGATCGCCACGCCGAAATTGCCGACCATGCGGAACAGCCAGTCGAGATAATAGAAGATCGGCTTCTCGATGATGCGGAACCAGCCCCAGTCGATCGCATAGTCGAGCTTGGTCGCGCCTTCCTTGTCGGTGTAGCGATCGAGCAGCTTCACTTCCTTCGCGCCGGCGAAGAAGCGCGTCGTCTGGGTGAGCTCGCGGCCCGGCGGCAGCACCTGCGGCGCGGCGGTGAAGTCCGCCTGATAGCTGCTGTTCGCGCCGGCGCGGAACTGGCCGTCGAAACTGTGCGCCTGATCGGGCAGCAGCGCGGTGAGCCAGTATTTGTCGGTGAAGCCGAGCCAGCCGCCGGTCGAGGTGAACTTCTGCGGCTCCTTGTCCACGTCCTTGAAGTTCGGCGCATAATTGGCGCTGCCGTTGGCGACGGACATCGGGCCGGTGTGGATCGTCCAACTCGCCGGATCCTTCGACACGCCGCTGCGATTGACGAGGCCGTAGGCCGCCACCGGCACCGCGTTGGCACCGCCATTCGCCACGGTCTGCCGGATCGAGAACATATAGTCGTTGTCGACCGACAGCTCGATCTGGAAGCGCTGGCCCCTGGCGTTGGCGGCGGAGAGCGTCACCGGCTTGCCCGGCGCGAGCGTGTCGGACGAGGCGGTCCAGACGGTATCGGCGGCGGGCGGCGCGAGGCCGTCGTCGCGCCAGCCGAAGGCGGCGAAATTGGCGTCGGTCGTGCCGGCCGGGGAGAGGAGGCGGATCGGCGGCGAATCCTTCGCGATCGTCTCCTTGTAATTGGTCAGCACGAGATCGTCGATCCGCGCGCCCTTCAGGTTGATCGAGCCCTGCATGGTGGGCGTCGCGATCTTCACGCGCGGCGTTTCCGCCAGCACCAGCTTGCGGTCCCGGATCGCGCCGGGCGCCTCGGCGGTGGCGGCGGCCTTGCCCTCCACCACCTTGGTCTTGCCGCCCTCGATCTTCGTCACCGCCGGGTTGGACGGGAAGAAATGGCTCACCAGCCACTGCCCGCCGAACAGGATCAGCACGGCCAGCACCGCGAACAGCACGAAATTCTTGTTGTCTTCGCTCACGTCAGATCCTGTCTCTGGCGATTCGGGTCACGGCACGGGGTCATAGCCATGCCCGCCCCACGGATGGCAGCGCGCGATGCGTTTCGCCGCGAGCCAGCTTCCGCGCGCTGCCCCATAGCGGCGAAGCGCCTCGATTGCATAGGCGGAACACGAGGGTTGATAGCGGCAGGTGGGCGGCAGCACCACCGACGGCCCGATCTGCCACGCGCGGACGAGCAGCACGAGCGCCTTCGCGATCATCGCCGCCGCGCCTTGGCGAGCGCCTTGGCCAGTTCGTCGCGCAGCGTGGCATAGGGGCGCTCGACGCCGCTTTGCCGGCCGATCAGCACATGGTCCGCGCCGCCGATTCCCTCGACCGGCATCAATTCGCGGGCGAGCGCGCGGAAGCGGCGCTTCATGCGGTTGCGCACCACCGCATTGCCGATCTTCTTCGTCACGGTGAAGCCGACGCGGATCGCCTCGTCGCCGTCCTCGCGCGGGCGGACAAGCAAGACAAAGCCGGGCATCGGCACGCGACGCCCGGCGTTGGCAGCCAGAAATTCCGATCGCCTGGTCAGCCGCGAGAGCGGCCGCCGCTTCAGGCCGACAGCTTCTTGCGGCCGCGCGCGCGACGCGCCCGGATCACCGCACGACCGCCCACCGTCGCCATCCGCGCACGGAAGCCGTGACGGCGTGCCCGCACCAGGTTGCTCGGCTGAAAGGTCCGCTTCATCGCTCATTCCCGAATCTGAAAAACTAAAGGCCGTCACGTGAGGACGGCCCGAACGGTGCGGCGCATAGGCCAATGCCCGCGCCAAGTCAACGTGATCGCGCCTGCCGCTCCGCGCGCCTGCGGGCGTGGCGGCGCAGGGCGCTCGGCCGGCGCATCGTGCGGTCGACGAGATGGCCGGTGCGCGGCCAGCGCCGCTTCAGCCGCGCCCAGCGCACCTGCGCCCAGCGCGAGTTGCGCAGGATCAGGATCATGCCGCCGGCGAACAGGAAGATGCCGCCCGGCCCCGGCAACGGCCCGAGCAGCGCCGCCCCGACCAGCAGCAGCACGCCAAGCGTGAGCTGGATGATCCGCGAGACGGGATGGCGCTGGGACATGGGGGGCATTTGGGGCAGGTCGATCCGGTTCGCAAGGCGGTTCAAGAGAGGTTTCCGTTCGTGACGAATCCGGTATGAACGCTTTGTTACCGGGGGAAAAATGGCAGCAATAGTCGCGACGGTCGCGTATCTCGGGCTGGAGGCGCGGGGGGTGGAGGTGCAGGTGCAGCTCATTCCCGGCCTTCCGGCGTTCAATCTCGTCGGGCTGGCCGACAAGGCGGTGGGCGAAAGCCGCGAGCGCGTGAGGGGCGCGATCGCCGCGATGGGGCTGGCGCTGCCGCCCAAGCGGATCGCGGTGAACCTGTCGCCGGCGGACCTGCCGAAGGAGGGATCGCATTTCGACCTGCCGATCGCGCTCGGGCTGCTCGCGGCGATGGGCGTGGTCGATGCGGAGGCGCTGGCCGATTACGTCATCGTCGGCGAACTGACGCTCGACGGGCGGCTGGCGCCGTCGCCGGGCGTGCTGCTCGCCGCGCTCCATGCAGCGGAGACGGGCAGGGGGTTGATCTGCCCCGCCGCGCAGGGGCCGGAGGCGGCGTGGAGCGGATCGATCGAGGTGGTCGCCGCGCCCGACCTGATCTCGCTCATCAACCATCTGAAGGGCCAGCAATTGCTCGCCGCTCCCGCGCCCGGCGAGGTGGACGAGACACATGCCGGTCCCGACCTGCGACAGGTGAAGGGGCAGGAGGTCGCCAAGCGCGCGCTGGAGATCGCGGCGGCGGGCGGGCACAACCTGCTGTTCGTCGGGCCGCCGGGGGCGGGCAAGTCGCTGATGGCGGCGTGCCTGCCGGGCATCCTTCCGCCGCTGGACGCCGCCGAGGCGCTGGAGGTGAGCATGGTGCAATCGGTCGCCGGCACGCTCTCCGGCGGCCAGCTCACCCGCGCCCGCCCGTTTCGCAGCCCGCACCATAGCGCCTCGATGGCGGCGCTGACCGGCGGCGGGCTGCGCGTGAAGCCGGGCGAGGTGAGCCTAGCGCATCTCGGCGTGCTCTTCCTCGACGAATTGCCGGAGTTCCAGCGCGCGGTGCTCGATTCGCTGCGCCAGCCGCTCGAATCGGGGGTGGTGAGCGTCGCGCGGGCCAATGCGCACGTCACCTTCCCCGCGCGGGTGCAGCTCGTCGCGGCGATGAATCCGTGCCGCTGCGGGCATCTCGGCGACGCCAGCCTCGCCTGCGCCCGCGCGCCGAAATGCGCGGCGGATTATCAGGCGAAGGTTTCGGGGCCGCTGCTCGACCGCATCGACCTGCATGTCGAGGTGCAGGCGCTGTCCGCCGCCGATCTCGTCATGCCGCCGCCGGCCGAAGGCTCCGCCGAGGTGGCTGTGCGGGTCGCGGCGGCGCGGGCGGTACAGGCCAGGCGCTATCGCGACGTGGCGGCGCGCACCAATGCCGAGGCCGACGGCGTGGTGCTGGAGCAAGTCGCCACGCCTGACGAGGCGGGCCGCGCCTTGCTGGCGCAGGCGGCGGAGGCGCTGCGGCTTTCCGCGCGCGGCTATACCCGCATGCTGCGCGTGGCGCGGACCATCGCCGATCTCGCCGGCGTGGAAGCGGTCGGCCGGGCGCATGTCGCGGAGGCGCTGAGCTACCGGCGGCAGGCGCCGCGAAACTGAGAGACGATTGCGATGCTGATCCGCCCCGCCACCGCCGTCGATGCGCCCGCCATCTGGTCGATCATCGGCCCGACGATCCGCGCGGGCGAAACCTATACGCTCGATCCGGCGATGAACGAGGCGGACGCGCTGGCCTATTGGCTGGGCGCGGACAAGCAGACGTTCGTGGCGGAGGAGGATGGCGCGATCCTCGGCACTTACTATCTGCGCGCCAATCAGGCGGGCGGCGGGGCGCATGTCGCCAATTGCGGCTATATGACCGCAGCAGCCGCCGCCGGGCGCGGGGTGGCGCGCGCGATGTGCCGCCATTCGCTCGATCATGCGAGGGCGCGCGGGTTTCGCGCGATGCAGTTCAACTTCGTCGTCAGCACCAACGAGCGCGCGGTGGGGCTGTGGCAATCCGAGGGGTTCGCGATCGTCGGGCGGCTGCCGGGGGCGTTCGCGCATCCGGCGCACGGTTTCGTCGACGCGCTGGTGATGTTCCGCGCGCTTTAGATCAGGCGGCCGTCACCGGCTGGCCGATGTGCAGTTTCTCGCCGTGTGTCACGATCACCGTGTCGCCCAGCTTCACCGCGTCGAACAATTTCTTCGCGAATGGCTTAGGCACGCCGATGCAGCCGTGCGTCATATAGCCGTCGCGCACCTCGCTGGCGTGGATCGAGATGCCATCGTTGGTCAGCCGCAGCATGTACGGCATCGGCGCGTCGTAGATATTGGAGACGTGGTTGGCGTCCTTCTGGGTGATCGGATAGACGCCGGTCGGGGTGGGCTTGGCATCCGCGCCGTAGAGGACGGCGGCGGTGCCGATCTCATAGCCGTCGCGGAAGATGCTGAGCACCTGCGCGGCGAGATCGACGGTGATGACGATCCGCCCGGCCCTCGGCGCGCCGCTTTCGTCCCAGTGGAAATCCCCCATCCGCATCGCGCCCTTGATCGGGAGGACGTGCCGGATCGTATAGGCGGCAGGATCGGGAGCCGCAGCCACCTGCGCCGGAGGTTTCGTCACCGGCGGCACCGCGCGCGAGACGAGGATGTGGCGCGGCGTCGGCCGGGTCGCCGCGACGGTCACCGACCCCGCGGCGCAGACCGCCGCCACGCCCAGCGCGATATAGGAGGGATGGATCATCCCACGGTCCATAGCGGGAAAGGCGTTGCCATTCCGCTACCGCGCGTCACGCCCCCGCGTCGGTGAGGCGCGCGAGCTGGTCGGGAGTGAGCGTCAGCGTCGCCGCCGGCATCAGCTCGGCGAGCTGCTCCACACTGGTCGCGCTGGCGATCGGCGCGGTGACGCCGGGCTGGGCGATCAGCCACGCCAGCGAGATCTGGGCCAGCGTCGCGCCGCTTTCCACCGACACCGCGTCGAGCGCATCCAGCACCTTGCGCCCCTTGCCCTCCAGCAAGTCCCCCAGCCGGCCGCCGCGCACGCTTTTGCCGAGATCGTCGCGCGAGCGGTATTTGCCGGTCAGGAAGCCGGATGCCAGCCCGTAATAAGGCACCACGCCGATATTATGGTCGATGCAATAATCCTGCAGCTCGCCCTCGAACTTGTGGCGGCTGACGAGATTATATTCGGGCTGGAGGACATGGTAACGGGGCAGCCCGGCGGCCTCCGCCGCCTCGTTCGCGCTCTTGAGCCGCGCGGCGTGGAAGTTCGACGCGCCCAGCACGCGCACCTTGCCGGCGTCGACCAGCTTGCCGAACGCCTCCAGCGCGGCTTCCTGCGGGGTCGCCTCGTCGTCCTGATGCGCGAAATAGAGGTCGATGCGATCGGTGCCGAGCCGCTTCAGCGACGCCTCGCACGCCGCCGCGATCCGTGCGGGGGCCAGCTTCTCGCCGCCCTCGCCGGGCAGCATCCCGACCTTGGTGGCGATCAGCACCTTGTCGCGCTTGCCGCCGGCGCGCAGCCATTCGCCGATCACGCTCTCGGATTCGCCGCCCTTATGCCCCGGCACCCAGGCGGAATAGACGTCGGCGGTGTCGATCATCGTGCCGCCGGCATCGACGAAGGCGTCGAGCAGCGCGAAGCTGGTCGCGCGGTCCGCCGTCCAGCCGAATACGTTGCCGCCGAACACCAGCGGCGTGATCTCCAGATCGGTGGCGCCGAGCCGTCGATTGGTCATTGTCCGTCCTCATCGTTTCCGGCGACCGCCGCCGCGCTGACGCTGTTGGCATCGAGCATCGCGGCGGCGTCATTCAACTGCCGTTCCTCGTCCGCGCTTACCGCGCCCGGCGCGGCCGGCTGCGAGGAGCAGGCGGCGAGAAGCGCCAGCGCGATCCCCGCCGCTAGCCGTCCGATCAATTCCTGTCGACCGCGTTGCCGGCATCCTTCAGCGCCTTGCCGGTGGCGTCGCGCGCCTTGTCCGCGCCGTTCCTGATCGCGTCGCCGGCCTTGTCGAGATGCCGGTCGAGCTTCGCGTCGGCGTTTTCCGCGCCGGCCTTCATCTTGTCGCCGGCATTGTCCAGCGCCGCGCCCGCGCTGTCGAGCGCCTGATCGGTCGCGGCCTGCACATCGTCCACCGCGTTGCGGGTGGTGGCGGAAACGTCCGCGCCGATCGCATTGGCGGCTTCCGCGCTCTGATCCTGCGCGTTCTTGCTGCACGCGCCGAGGCTGGCGGCGGCGGCGATCGCGAGGAGGGTGGTGGCGATACGCTTCATCTCGTCATTCCCTATTCCCGGTAATGGGGCGGACAACGTGGCCCAGCCGCCTTTGCTCCGCAAGCATTGCTCGACGGATAGCGCGTTGACCTCATATAAAGATATCTTTATATCTTCATCTCCATGATCGACGCGCTCGAAATCTTCCGTGCCCTTGCCGATTCGTCGCGGCTGCGCATCCTGCGCCTGCTGCGCACGATGGAGCTTTCCGTGGGCGAGCTGGCGCAGGTGCTGGGGCAGAGCCAGCCGCGCGTCTCCCGCCATGTGAAAATCCTGTGTGACGCCGGGCTGGCCGAGCGGCGCAAGGAAGGAAGCTGGGTGTTCGTCGCGCTCGGCCCGGCGGAGGCGGTGGCCCCGGTCGCGGCGGCGCTGGACGGCTGGGAAGCGGCGGCGCCTGACCGGCAGGCGGCGGCCGACGTGGCGCGGCTGGCGGCGGTGCGCGCCGATCGCGCGGCATCGGCGGCGGCGTGGTTCGAGACCAATGCCGGCCAATGGGACGCGATCCGCTCACTCCATGTCGCCGAGGAGCAGGTGGAGGCGGCGATGCTCGCCGCGCTCGGCGACGCGCCGGTCGGGCGGCTGATCGACATCGGCACCGGCACCGGGCGGATGATCGAGCTGTTCGCGCCGCGCGCCCACACCGCGCTGGGCATCGACCGCAGTTCGGAGATGCTGCGCCTCGCCCGCGCCAAGCTGGGCGAGCAGGGGCTGGCCAATGTCGAGCTGCGGCAGGCCGATCTCTATGCGCTGCCGATGGGCGACGGCGAGGCGGACGTGGCGATCATCCATCACGTCCTGCACTTCGCGCAGCAGCCGGGCGCGGCGATCGTCGAGGCGGCGCGGGTGCTCGCGCCCGGCGGACGGCTGCTGATCGCGGACTTCGCGCCGCACGACCGCGAGGAATTGCGCGCGCAGGACGCGCACACCCGGCTCGGCTTCTCCGACGCGCAGATCGAGCGGTGGTTCGCCGCCGCCGGGCTGACGCTGGCGAAGGTGGAGACGCTGGCGGGAGGAGAACTGACGGTGAAATTGTGGCTCGGCGTCCGGCAGGGCGCGGCGCTCAGAGAGGTGAAGGCGGCATGACCCTGTCACTCAATCAGATGGAGGAGGCGCGCCGCGCGCTCGACGCGCCGCTCTATGCCGACGTGGCGGGCGATATCGACGTGAGCTTCGAATTCTTCCCGCCGAAGACGGAGAAGATGGAGGAGACGCTGTGGCATTCGATCGGCACGCTCGCGCCGCTCGCGCCGCGCTTCGTCTCGGTCACTTATGGCGCGGGCGGATCGACCCGCGAGCGCACCCACGCCACCGTGGCCCGCATCGCGCGCGAGACGGCGATCCCGGCCGCCGCGCACCTCACCTGCGTCGAGGCGACGCGCGAGGAAATCGACGCAGTGGCGCGCGAATATTGGGCGGCTGGCGTGCGGCATATCGTCGCGCTGCGCGGCGATCCGCCGGTGCAGGGCGCGCGTTATCAGGCGCATCCGGGCGGTTATGAGAATGCCGCCGCCCTGGTCGAGGGGCTGCGGCGGCTGCATCCGTTCGAGCTGTCGGTCGCGGCCTATCCCGAGAGCCACCCGGATTCGGCCGACGCCGCCGCCGATCTCGACAACCTCAAGCGCAAGATCGACGCCGGCGCGACACGCGCGGTCACGCAATTCTTCTTCGAGCCGGAGACGTTCTTCCGCTTTCGCGATCGCGTCGCGGCGGCGGGGATCGCGGCGGAGGTGGTGCCGGGAATCATGCCCGTCTCCAATTTTGCCGCCGTGCAGCGGATGAGCGCGATGTGCGGCACCGCCGTCCCGCCGTGGATGGGCCGGCTGTTCGAGGGGCTGGACGACCTGCCCGACGCACGCCAGCTCGTCGCCGCGACGCTGACGGCGGAGCTTTGCCGCAAGCTCTATGCGGGCGGGGTGAAGCAGTTCCACTTCTACACGCTGAACCGCGCCGAACTGTCCTTCGCGATCTGTCACCTGCTGGGGCTGCGCGCGAGGAACGGCGCGCAAGCCGTTGCGGCATAAGGACTGGTCATGAGCGTTCGCGATATCTTCAACGCCGAGGCTGCAAAGCGTATCCTCATCACCGACGGGGCGTTCGGCACCGAGATACAGGGCTGGAAGCTCGCCGAGGCGGACTATGCCGGCGCGCTCGGCCTGTCGCGCGACCAGAAGGGCAACAACGACATCCTCGCGCTGACGAAGCCCGAGGTGCCCGAATCGATCCATCGCGCCTATTTCGAGGCGGGGGCGGATATCGCGGAGACCAATACCTTCTCCGCCAACCGCATCAGCCAGGCCGATTACGGCGCCGAGCATCTGGTGCGCGAGATCAATGTGGAAAGCGCGAGGATGGCGCGCCGCGTCGCCGACGAATTTCAAGCGAAGGATGGCCGCCCGCGCTTCGTCGCCGGGGCGATCGGGCCGACCAACAAGACGCTGTCGCTCAGCCCTGACGTGAACGACCCCGGCTATCGCGAGATCGACTTCGATTATCTGAAGCAGGTCTATCGCGAGCAGATCGACGCCCTGGTCGAGGGTGGCGTGGATTTCGTGCTGATCGAGACGGTGTTCGACACGCTCAACGCCAAGGCCGGCGTCATGGCCGCGATCGAGGCGGGGGGGGCGCTGGGCGGCGACCTGCCGATCATGCTGTCGATGACGCTGACCGATCTTTCCGGGCGCAACCTCTCCGGCCATACGGTCGAGGCCTTCTGGCACGCGGTGCGCCATGCGAAACCGATCACGATCGGGCTGAACTGCTCGTTCGGCGCGGAGCAATTGCGCCCGCACGTCAAGGCGCTGAGCGAGATCGCCGACACGCTCATCATGGTCTATCCCAATGCCGGGCTGCCCAACGAGCTTGGCGCCTATGACGAGGAGCCGCCGACCACCGCCGCCCTTGTCGGCGAATGGGCGCGCGCAGGGCAGGTCAACGTGCTCGGCGGCTGCTGCGGCTCGACGCCGGCGCATATCAGGGCGATCGCGGATGCCGTCGCCGGGTTGCCGCCGCGCGCGCTGCCGACCCCGCCGGTGCGGACGCGGCTGGCCGGGCTGGAGCCGTTCACGATGGCGGGCTGACTGCCCGCCGCCGTGACACGCCCAGCCCAAACGGAATCGAATCGACCGCTCATGACCGCCACCGCATCCTCCACCTCCTTCGTCAACGTCGGCGAGCGCACCAACGTCACCGGATCGGCGGCGTTCAAGAAGCTCATCATGGCCGGGGACTATGCCCGCGCGGTGGAGGTTGCGCGCCAGCAGGTCGAGAATGGTGCGCAGGTCATCGACATCAACATGGACGAGGGCCTGCTCGACGCCGTGGAGGCGATGACCACGTTCCTCAAGCTGATCGCCGCCGAGCCGGATATCGCGCGCGTGCCGATCATGATCGACAGCTCCAAATGGGAAGTGATCGAGGCCGGGCTGAAATGCGTCTCCGGCAAGCCGATCGTCAATTCGATCAGCATGAAGGAGGGCGAGGAATCGTTCCTCCATTATGCGCGAAAGTGCATGGCCTATGGCGCGGCGGTGGTCGTCATGGCGTTCGACGAGACGGGGCAGGCGGACACGCAGGCGCGCAAGATCGAAATCTGCGAGCGTGCCTATAAATTGCTCATGGGCATCGGCTTCCCGCCGGAGGACATCATCTTCGATCCCAATGTCTTCGCGGTGGCGACGGGGATCGAGGAGCACAATAATTACGGCGTCGATTTCATCGAGGCGACGCGCGAGATCAAGCGGCGATGCCCGCATGTCCATATCTCCGGCGGGCTGTCCAACCTCAGCTTCTCGTTCCGTGGCAACGAGCCGGTGCGGCGCGCGATGCACTCGGTGTTCCTCTATCACGCCATCCCCGCCGGCATGGACATGGCGATCGTCAACGCCGGGCAGCTCGATGTTTACGATACGATAGACCCCGAACTTCGCACCGCGTGCGAGGATGTGGTGCTCAACCGCGATCCGGAAGCCGGGGAGCGGCTGGTCGCGCTGGCCGAGAAGTTCCGCGGCACCGATGCGGCGGCGGAGAAGGCGGCGGAGGAATGGCGGGGCTGGCCGGTCGGCAAGCGGCTGGAGCACGCCCTGGTCAAGGGCATCGACGCTTATATCGTCGAGGATACCGAGGAGGCGCGCCTCTCGCTGCCCCGGCCGATCGAGGTGATCGAGGGGCCGCTGATGGACGGCATGAACGTCGTCGGCGACCTGTTCGGTGCGGGCAAGATGTTCCTGCCGCAGGTGGTGAAGTCCGCCCGCGTGATGAAGAAGGCCGTCGCCCACCTGCTCCCGTTCATCGAGGCGGAGAAGGAGGAAGGGGCCAAGGCCAAGGGCCGGATCGTGATGGCGACCGTGAAGGGCGACGTGCACGATATCGGCAAGAACATCGTCGGCGTGGTGCTCCAGTGCAACGGCTTCGAAGTGGTGGACCTCGGCGTGATGGTGCCGTGGTCGACGATCCTCCAGGCGGCGAACGAGAATGATGCCGACATGATCGGCCTGTCCGGCCTCATCACCCCCAGCCTCGACGAGATGGTGACGGTGGGCGAGGAGATGGAGCGCGCCGGGATGACGATGCCGCTGCTGATCGGCGGCGCGACCACCTCCAAGGTTCATACCGCGCTGCGCATCGCGCCGGCCTATTCCGGGCCGGTCGTCCATGTGCTCGACGCGAGCCGCGCGGTGGGCGTCGCGACCACTTTGGTCAGCGATACGCAGCGCGACGATTATGTGACGAAGGTGGCGGAGGAATATGCCGCCGTCCGCCGGGCGCGCGAGGGCAAGGGGCAGAACGAGCTGCTGCCGCTGGAAAAGGCGCGCGCCAACGGCTTCAGGGCGGACATGGCGCTGAAACCGCCAGCGCCGCTCCAGCCCGGCGTCCACGTCTTCCGCGACTGGGACCTGAGCGACCTGCGCGATTATATCGACTGGACGCCGTTCTTCCGTGCATGGGAACTGGCCGGGGTGTTCCCGGCGATCCTCGACGATGCGATCGTGGGGGAGAGCGCTCGCTCGCTCTATGACGATGCGCAGAAGATGCTCGACCGCATCATCTCGGAAAAATGGCTGACTGCCCGCGCCGTCGCCGGCCTGTGGTCGTGCGCGCGGCACGGCGACGACGTGATCGTCGACCTCAAGGGCGATTTCAACGCCGAGGAACTGAAAGGCCTCGACCTGCTCAATCTGGTCGAGGGGACGGATGTGGTGCGCCTGCCGTTCCTGCGCCAGCAGATCGTCAAGCGCGAGGGGCGGCCGAACATGTGCCTCGCCGATTTCGTCGATCCGAAGGGCGACTGGATCGGCGGTTTCGCGGTGTCGATCCACGGCATCGAGCCGCATCTCGCCCGCTTCAAGGCGGCGATCGACGATTATTCCGATATCCTGCTGAAGGCGCTGGCGGACCGGTTCGCCGAGGCGCTGGCGGAGGCGACGCATCGGCATGTCCGCACGACCTTGTGGGGCTATGCCCCCGACGAACAGCTCGACAATGAGGCGCTGATCCGCGAGCAATATCGCGGCATTCGCCCCGCGCCGGGCTATCCTGCCTGCCCGGAACACAGCCTCAAGACGCAATTGTTCGAGATGCTGGGCGCGCATCAGGCGACGGGCATCACGCTGACCGAGAGCTTTGCGATGCTGCCGACGGCGGCGGTCTCCGGCTTCTATTTCGGGCATCCGCAGGCCGAATATTTCGGCGTCGCACGGATCGGGGAGGATCAGGTGGCCGACTATGCCGCGCGGCGCGGGGTCGATCTGGACCGCGCGAAACGCCTGCTGCGGCCGAATCTGGATTGAGGGAGGGGGCTAGATCAGCCCTTTCGAGCGCAGGCTGACATGGCCCTGCGCGCCGATCACGATATGGTCGTGGACGGCGATGCCCAGCCCCCTCGCCGCATCGGCGATCGCGCGGGTGATGTCGATGTCCGCCCGGCTCGGCGAGGGATCGCCCGAGGGGTGGTTGTGGACGAGGATGATCGCCGCCGAGCCGAGATCGATCGCGCGGCGGATCACTTCGCGGACGTGAACGGGCGCCTGATCGATCGAGCCTTCGCTCATCACCTCGTCGCGGATCAGCATGTTGCGCGTGTTGAGGTGAAGCACGCGGAAACGCTCGATGACGTGATGCGCCATGTCGGCATGGAGATAGTCGAGCAGCGCCTGCCAGTTCGCCAGCACCGGCCGCGCCGCCACCTCGCCGTGGAGCAGGCGGAGCGCGGCGGCATGGGCGATCTTGATCGCGGCGGCGGATGTCTCGCCCATGCCGGGCACGCGCGTCAGCGCCTCCGCATCGGCGGTCAGCAGCCCGCCGATCCCGCCGAACTCGCGCAGCAACGCCTTGGCGAGCGGCTTGGTGTCGCGGCGGGGGATGGCGAGGGTGAGGAGATATTCGATCAGTTCATGATCCAGCAGCGCGTCGCCCCCGCCGCGCGCGAGCAGCCGCTGGCGCAATCGCGCGCGATGGCCGGTGGCATCGGAGGAAGGTGGGTCGCCATCGGCCATCGCGGCGGAGCGTAAGGCGGCGCACGGCTCCATGCAATTGCACGCGCGTTGTATCGGTGGCTATGAATCGAACATCGAACGAATGGAAAGGGTTGCGCGCGGCGGTGAAGGAGGAAGGTGAAACGCCGCGTCCTCGCCGCCGGAAGGGCCGTATCGGGGTCGCGCTCGGGGCGACCGCCGTCGCGGCGCTCGGCGCGCTGTGGCTGGAGCGCGTGCCGATCGCGACCGGCTTCATCGATCGCGAACTGGGCCGCAGCGGGGTCGCCGCGCGCTATCGTATCGCCGGTCTCGGGCTGGGGCGGCAGCGGCTGACGAACGTGGTGATCGGCGACCCGGCCGATCCCGATCTCGTCGCCGACTGGCTGGAGACGCGGATCGACCTGGGGGCGACCGGCCCCTATCTCGCCGCCGTGCGCGCCGGCCATGTCCGGGCGCGGGCGCGGCTGGTGGACGGCAAGCTCTCACTTGGCGCGATCGACCGGCTGCTGCCGGCCTCGACCGGCGGGAAATTCGCGCTCCCCGCGCTCGACTTAAGGGTGGAGGACGCGCGGATACGCCTTGAGACGCCTTATGGCGTGATAGGGATGAAAATCAGCGGAAAAGGTTTTCTCGATAATGGGTTCAGCGGAACAATTGCCGCGCTGAGCGAGAAGGTGACGGTGGCCGGCTGCACGGCCGCCCGTCCCACCACCTTCCTCAAGGTGGCGATCGGGCGCGCGGGGCCGCAACTCAGTGGGCCGGTGCGCTTGGCCGAGGCGCGCTGCGGCGATGCCGTAGCGAGGAATGCGCGCGTCAATCTCGACATGTTGCTCGGCCCTTCGCTCGATCGCTGGTCGGGCCGCGCCGCGCTTGCCGTGGGCGCGGTCGGCGGCGGTGGCGCGCGGGCGGCCGATATGGGCGGAACGATCGACTTCGCCGGCAATGCGCGCCGGACCGAGGGGCGGGCGGATATCGCCGGTGGCGTGTTCGCGCTGCCGGGCGCGGTGGGCGAGCGGATCGGCTTTCGCGGCAAATGGCGGTTGATCGAGGGCCGGCCGATCGTCGCCGGAACGATGCGCGCGACTGGCGTGGCGCTCGACCAGCGGTTGCGCGGTCGCGTCGCCGGCAGCGTGGCGGGGACGGCGGGCACGCCGCTCGGCCCGATCGCGCGCGGGCTGGCGGCGGCGGCGGATCGCGCCGCGCGGCGCTTCGATGTGACGGCGCAGGCGGGTGTCACAAGCGGCGGCCTGCTCGCGCTCTCCAGCCTCGCCGCTACGGCTGCGAGCGGTGCGCGGCTGACGCTGGGCGAGGGGAGCGGCATCGCGCTCGGCGATCCCGCCGGCCCGCGCATCGACGGCACGGCGATGCTCTCCGGCGGTGGCTTCCCGGCGACGCGGATCGCGGTGCGGCAGCGCGCCGCCGGTGCCCCGATCGCCGGTTCGGCGACGATCGCTCCCTATGAAACCGGCGGCGCGCGGCTGTCGCTGTCGCCGGTGACGTTCGCGCGGACCGCGCGCGGGGCGATCTCGCTCCGGACGACGGCGGCATTGTCCGGTCCGCTCGGCGACGGGCGGGTGGAGAATCTGCACCTGCCGTTGCTCGCGACGATCGGCGCGGGCGGCGTAGCGCTCAACCCGGCCTGCACCCCGCTGGCCTTCGATCGACTCGCTGCCGGCGGTCTCACGCTGCGCCCGGCGCGGCTGACCTTGTGCCCGACCGGCGCGGCGCTGTTCCGGGCGACCGGCAAGGGGATCGACTATGGCGCGCGAATCGCCGCCCCGCGCCTTGAGGGGGCGATCGGCTCCAGCCCGCTCACGCTAGCCGCCGATGCGCTGACCGCGCGGGCCGGGGGCTTCTCCGCGACCGGCGTGAAGGCCCGGATCGGGCAGGAGGGGCAGCAGACGCGGCTCGATTTCGCGACGCTCGACGGCGGTTTCGGCGCTGGTCGCGTCTCCGGCGCTTTCTCCGGCGGCGCGGGGCGGATCGGCGCCGTCCCGCTGCTGCTCGGCGAGGCGGCCGGCCGCTGGCGGTTCGCCGGCGCGGCGCTAGACGTTAACGGCGGGCTGACGGTGAGCGACGCCGCGCCTGCTCCGCGCTTCCGTCCGCTCGCCGGGAGCGACGTCACGTTGCGGCTCGCCGATGGGGTCATCACCGCCGGTGGCGCGTTGCGCGAGCCGAAGAAGGGGGTGAAGGTCGCGGACGTCACGATCCGCCACGCGCTCGGCAGCGGCGCGGGCGAGGCGCGACTCGCCGTGCCCGGCATCACCTTCGGCAAGGAGTTCCAGCCGGACGAACTGACCCCGCTCACTTACGGCGTGATCGCGGACGTGAACGGCACGGTGAGCGGCGAGGGCGATATCCGCTGGGGCGCGGCGGGCGTCACCTCCGCCGGCACCTTCCGCACCGCCGGAACGGACCTCGCCGCCGCCTTCGGCCCCGTCACAGGGTTGAAGGGGGAGATCCGCTTCACCGACCTGCTCGCGCTGGAAAGCGCGCCGGGGCAGGTGGCGACGGTCGCCTCGATCAACCCCGGCGTGCCGGTGAACGACGGGCGAATCACCTATCAGACGCTCGCGGGCACCCGCATCCGCATCGAGGGCGCGCGCTGGCCGTTCGCTGGCGGGGAACTGACGCTCGACCCCTCGCTGCTCGATTTCTCCGCGCCGGAGATCCATCGCCTCACCTTCCGCGTGAAGGGCGCGGAAGCGGCGCAATTCCTCCAGCAATTCGATTTCAAGAACCTCGATGCGACCGGCACGTTCGACGGCGTGCTGCCGATCGCCTTCGACCAGTCCGGCGGCCGGATCGAGGGCGGGCATCTGGTGGTGCGCGACGGCGGCGGAAGCATCGCCTATGTCGGGGAGTTGACCGAGAAGGATCTTGGCACCTGGGGCAATATTGCGTTCCAGGCGCTGAAATCCTTGCGCTACAAGAGCCTCGACATCGTGATGAACGGCCCGCTCGCCGGGGAGATGGTGACGGAAGTGCGCTTTGCCGGCGTATCGCAGGGCGAAGGCGCGAAATCTAACTTCCTCGTGCGCCGGCTCCAGAAGCTGCCGTTCGTATTCAACGTCCGCATCAAGGCGCCCTTCCGCGGGCTGCTCGATTCGGTCGCTTCCTTCTACGATCCCAGCCGGCTGATCGAACGCAACCTGCCGACCCTGCTGGAGGAGCAGCAGAAGCGCGGCAAGCCGCCCGCGCCCGTTCAGCCCACCGCAAGCGAGAAAATGCCATGAGGACGATGGAATTGACGAAGCACGAAAGGCGCGCGACCCTAGACACGATGCGACGAGCGACGATGATCCTGCTGGCAGGCGGCACGGCGGCGTGCGTCAACGTCACCGCGCCGGACAAGCCGATCGTCATCAATCTCAACATCAACGTGACGCAGGAAGTGGTATATCGCCTCGACAGCGACGCGAAATCGCTGATCAAGCAGAATCCGGGGATTTTCTGACCATGACGAACAAGGCTTTGCTGATGGTTGCCGGCGCGGTGGCTCTCGCCGGCCTTTCCGCCACCGCCTTCGCGCAGCGCGACCCGGCCTATGCCGCCGCGCGCGCCGAAGGGAAGGTGGGCGAGCAGCCGGACGGCTATCTCGGCATCGTCGGCGCGCCGACGCCGGAGCTGCGCGCGCTGGTCAATTCGATCAACATCCAGCGCAAGGCCGCCTATACGCAGAAGGCGCAGGCGGCCGGCGCGACGGTGGAACAGATGGCCTTCACCTCCGGCTGCAACCTGATCCTCCAATTGTCGCCGGGCGAGAAATACAAGACGCCGGGCGGCATGTGGGAGACGCGTGGGGCCAGCGCGCCGCAACGCGATTCGCGCTGTATCTGATTCGAGGTGGTGGCGCGAGAAGGGGCGCCCCCGAATATCCGACCGTTACCGGAGGGTGACGAAGAGTTGACACCCCCGGACCCCCCGGCTAACCGGACCCGGCCTTGGCGGGCTCGCCTTTCGGCCTGACAGCGCCTGTCCGTCGCACGGGAGAGCGCGAATGGCCGAAAACGAGTCCGGACCGGAAACCCTCGGCGAAGACGCGCGCCTCAAGTCGCTCGATGAGCGGCTGCAGGCGGCGCGGAAGGACGAGGCGCTTCGGGCAGGCGCGGGCAAAGCGGCGGACGATGCGGGGTATCGCCTCGGCAATCGCGTGCTCGCGGAGCTTGTGGGGGGAATGGCGGGCGGCGCCCTGATCGGTTGGGTGATCGATCGGTTCGCCGGCACTTCTCCCTGGGCCCTGTTGGTGATGCTCGCCCTCGGGACGGTCGTCGCCTTCAGGAACATCATTCGGATTTCACAGCGCCCGAAGTGACTTCGGGCGCTTTGTTCAAGGATTGAGCGAAGTGGCAGCCGGCGGCAAGATCGATCCGATGCACCAGTTCCTGGTGGAACCGCTGTTCGGAACCCAGAACTGGTCGATCGCGGGCTACAACGTGGCCTTCACCAATTCGGCCGCGTGGATGTGCGTGGCGACGATCGCGCTGATCGCCTTCATGACGATGGGCACGCGCGGCGCGCTGATCCCCGGCCGCGGGCAGGTGATGGTGGAGGGCTTCGTCCGCTTCGTCGACAACATGCTGTCGGCGAACGTCGGGCCGGAGGGGAAGCGCTACGTCCCCTATATCTTCTCGCTGTTCATGTTCATCCTGTTCGCCAACGTGCTCGGCCTGCTGCCGCTCGGGCTATTCGGCATCCATCCGTTCACCTTCACCAGCCATTTCACGATCACCGGCGTGCTGGCGATCATGAGCTTCTCGATCGTGCTGATCGTCGGCTTCTGGCGGCATGGCCTGCATTTCTTCAGCCTGTTCGTGCCGCATGGCACGCCGGTGTGGCTGCTGCCGTTGATCCCGCTGATCGAGTTCGTCTCGTTCATGGTGCGCCCGTTCAGCCTCGGCCTGCGACTGTTCGTCGCGATGACGGCGGGTCACGTGCTGCTGAAGGTGCTGGCGGGCTTCATCATCAATTCCGGCACCGCCGGGATCGCGCCCGGCCTGTTCGTCGGCGTCCCCTCTTTCGTCCTGATGGTCGGCATCTCCGCGCTCGAGCTGCTGGTGGCCGGCATCCAGGCCTATGTCTTTGCGCTGCTGACCTCGCTGTATCTCAACGACGCGGTCAACCTGCACTGAGTTTTCCCAAGCGTTCCAACCCTTTCAACACTGGAGTTAAAACTATGGATCCCGCAGCCGCCAAGCTCATCGGTGCCGGTCTCGCCGCGATCGGCGCCGGCATGGCCGCCATCGGCGTCGGCAATGTCTTCGGCTCGTTCCTCGAGGGCGCGCTGCGCAATCCGGGCGCGGCCGACGGCCAGCAGGGCCGCCTGTTCATCGGCTTCGCCGCCGCCGAGCTTCTCGGTCTGCTGTCGTTCGTCGTCGCGATGATCCTGATCTTCGTCGCGTAACGAAAACGGCTTTTCCTTGGGCGGCCCGGTGCGCGTGAGAGCGCTCCGGTCCGCCGAGGCAGGACGAACATGCCACAGATATCCCAGCTCGCCGCCACTTATGCGTCGCAGATCTTCTGGCTGCTGCTGACGTTCGGCATCGTCTTCTTCATCGTGGGCCGCGGGATGCTGCCCAGGGTGCAGAAGACGATCGATTCGCGCGATCGGTCGATCGCCGACGATCTCGCCGCCGCCAGCCGCGCGCGCGACGAGGCCGACAAGGCGGAGGAAGCGTGGCGCCTGCGCGACCATGCCAACCGCGAGAAGGCGCAAGCGCTCGTCGCCGAGGCGCGCGCCCGCGCCGCCAAGGCGACCGAGGCGACGCTCCACGCCGCCAATGAGGAGCAGGCGGTGAAGATCGCCGCCGGCGAGGCGGAGGTCCGCGCGGCCACCAACCGCGCGCTGGACGAGATCGAGGCGGTGGCCGCCGAGGCCGCGCAGGACATCGTTGCCCGCGTTTCCGGCGCGAGCGTGACGGCGGACGAGGCGAGGGGGGCCGTGAAGGCGGCGATGGCGAATGGCTGATCTGGTTCTTCTCTCCGCCGCCGCCGAGAGCGCGGAGCACGCCGTCGATCCGGCGCTGTTCGGCGTGCTGAACAGCACCGTCTGGGTGTCGATCGCGATGGCCGCGTTCCTCGCGATCGTGATCTGGAAGGGCGGCATCCGCGCCGTCACCGGGATGCTCGATCGCCAGATCGCCGACATCCGCAAGCAGCTCGACGACGCGAAGCAGCTTCGCGCCGAGGCGGAGGCGCTGCGCGACGAATATACGCGCAAGATCGCCGATGCCGAAAAGAACGCCGCCGAAATGGCGACGCAGGCGGAGCATGAGGCCGAGGCGGTCGTCGCACAGGCCAAGCTCGACGCCGCCGAACTGGTGCAGCGCCGCGCCCGGATGGCGGAGGACAAGATCGCAGCCGCCGAGCGCGCCGCGATCGCCGAGGTCCGCGCCAGGACCGCCGACGCGGCGGCGAAAGCGGCGGCCGCGCTGATCGCCGAGCGGCACGGCAAGGATGCGGACAAGGCGTTGGTCGATCGCACCATCGCCGGGCTGAGCCGTCCGCACTGAGCGTTCGCCCGAACGACTGACGCAAACGGGGCGGCCTGCGGGTCGCCCCGTTTCGTTTGGAGCCGGGGGACGATGGGGTGCGCTTCTGTCAGGCCGGGTGAGTATCGCCGGCCCGTTGGCGCAATCCCGATCGTCTCGCTAAAACCGCGCCCATGACCGATGCACGCGAATCGGGCCTTGCCCTTGATCCGAAATATGACGCCAACGGGCTCGTCACGGCGGTCGTCACCGATCGCGTCGGTGGCGGGGTGCTGATGGTCGCGCATATGAATGCTGAGGCGCTGGCGGCGACGCTCGCCAGCGGCGAGGCGACTTTCTGGTCGCGCAGCCGGGGGCGGTTGTGGAAGAAGGGCGAGACATCCGGCAACGTGCTGCGCGTCGTGGAAGTCCGCGTCGATTGCGATCAGGATGCCTTGTGGCTGATCGCCGATCCCGCCGGCCCGGCGTGCCACACCGGCGCGCCGAGTTGCTTCTACCGTCGCATCGCCGATGGCCGGCTGGAGCGCGTCGATTGAGGCGAGCGGCGCTCGTTCTGTCGCTGGGCATGTTGCTGGCCGGATGCGGGCGGGCGGCGCATGAGCCGGAGGCTGATCGCAACAGCGCCGGGGCGCAGCTTGAACGCGCCGCAATCACGGCGGGCGTGGTGGCCGACCCCGCGCAACTCGATCCGGTCGGCGCCTATGGCGCGGAGAACGACCGCGCGTGCATCGTCCGTGCCGGCAAGGGTTATCGCATCGGCGCGGGCGTGGATTACGGAGACGGGCACGGCTGCCTCGCGCGCGGCACGGCGAAGGGGACGGGAAAGCTCGCCGTCACGCTGGGCGGGGGATGCCATTTCGACGCGCGCTTCGACGGGCGCCGACTGATCTTCCCGCCGGTGCTGCCGGCGGAATGCGATCGTTTCTGCACCGGCCGGGCCTCGCTCACCGCGCTTTCGGTCGAAAGGCTGAGCGGCGCGGAGTCCGAGGCAGGGGCGCTGCGCGGGAGCGACGGGAAGCCGCTATGCGGCGAATGATCGCAAGTTGACGTTCACGTAAGGGTGAGTTAGCTTCTCCCCATGTCGAGCGTCTCCGCCTACGCCCCGATACCGTCGCTGCCCGATCGCACCAGCTTCACGATCACCGATCTCGCCGCCGAATTCGACGTCACGCCGCGCGCGCTGCGTTTCTATGAGGACGAGGGGCTGATCGCGCCGGAGCGGCGGGGCACCGCGCGCATCTATTCGCATCGCGATCGCGCGCGGCTGGCGTGGATTTTGCGCGGCAAGCGCGTCGGCTTCAGCCTCGCGGAAATCCGCGAGATGATCGACCTCTACGATATCGACGACGGCCGCCATACCCAGCGCGCCGTCACCATCGAGCGCTGCCGCGCGCGCATCGCGACGCTGGAAGCGCAGAAGCAGGACATCGACGCCGCGATCGAGGAACTGGGCGAATTCGTCGCCCTGCTCGAAACCGGCGCAACCAGGGAAGCCTGAACATGCCGCAATATACGCCCCCCGTGCGCGATACGCGCTTCGTGCTCGATCATGTCGTCAAGCTCGGCAATTATGCGAACCTCCCGGCCTTCGCCCCCGCGACGCCGGACATGGTGGATGCGGTGCTGGAGGAAGGCGGCCGCTTCGTCGCCGAGGTGCTGTTCCCGCTCAACCAGTCGGGCGATCTGGAGGGATGCACGCGCCACCCGGACGGTTCGGTGACGACGCCGAAGGGGATCAAGGAAGCCTATGCCAGGTTCGTCGAATCCGGCTGGGGCACGCTCTCCGCGCCGGAGGAGTTCGGCGGGCAGAACATGCCGCACGTCGTCTCGACGGCGTTTCAGGAATATATGATCTCCTCGAACATGGCCTTCGCCATGTATCCGGGGCTGGCGCATGGTGCGATCGCGGCGCTGATGGTGAAGGGGTCACCGGAGCAGCAGCGGACCTATCTGCCCAAGATGGTTTCCGGCCAGTGGGGCGGCACGATGAACCTGACGGAGCCGCAATGCGGCACCGACCTCGGCCTCATCAAGACCAAGGCCGAGCCGCAGGCGGACGGATCGTACAGCATCACCGGCACCAAGATCTTCATCTCGGCCGGCGAGCATGACCTGACCGAGAACATCATCCATCTCGTGCTGGCCAAGACGCCGGGCGCGCCGGACAGCTCGAAGGGCATTTCGCTGTTCGTGGTGCCGAAGTTCCTCGTCAACGCGGACGGCTCGCTCGGCGAGCGCAACGCGGTGTCGTGCGGCTCGATCGAGCACAAGATGGGCATCCACGCCAACGCCACCTGCGTGATGAACTATGACGGCGCGAAGGGCTGGCTGGTCGGCGAGGAGATGAAGGGGCTCGCCGCGATGTTCATCATGATGAACGCGGCGCGGCTCGGCGTCGGCCTGCAGGGCCTCGCGGTGGGCGAGACGGCCTATCAGAACGCGGTCGTCTATGCCGGCGACCGGCGGCAGGGGCGCGCGTTGACCGGCCCGGCCGAGCCGAACGAGAAGGCGGACCCGCTGTTCGTCCACCCCGACGTGCGCCGGATGCTGATGCACGGCAAGGCGTGGACCGAGGGGCTGCGCGCGCTCTGCCTGTGGGGCGGGCTGCTGGTCGATCTGGAACATGGCGCGGCGACGGAGGAGGAGCGCCAGTCGGCGGCCGACCTGATCGGGCTGCTCACTCCGGTCATCAAGGGCGTCGGCACCGACAAGGGCTATGAGATCGCCACCAACGCGCAGCAGGTTTATGGCGGCCACGGCTACATCCAGGAATGGGGGATGGAGCAGTACGTCCGCGATGCGCGGATCGCGATGATCTACGAGGGCACCAACGGCGTGCAAGCGATGGACCTCGTCGGGCGCAAGCTGGCGACGAACGGCGGCCGCGCGGTGCAGGCGTTCTTCGCGCTGGTCGCGGGCGAATGCGCCGCTGCCAAGGGCGATGCCGCGACCGCCGATCTCGCGACCCGGCTGGAGAAGGCGCTGGGCGAGATGCAGGCGGCGACGATGTGGTTCATGGCCAACATGGCCGATCCGAACAATATCGGCGCGGGGGCGGTGCCCTATATGCACCTCACCGGGCTGGTCGCGGTGGGGCTGATGTGGCTGCGCATGGCGAAGGCGGCGGTCGAGCTGAAGGCGGCGGGGGAGGGCGATGCCGCGTTCCTCGACGCCAAGCTCGTCACCGCGCGCTTCTTCGCCGAGCGGATGCTGCCCGAGGCCGGCTCGCTGCGGCGGCAGATCGAGGGCGGGGCGGACGCGGTGATGGCGATCCCGCCGGAGATGTTCCGGGCGGGGTGATGCGGCTGGGCCGGGATCGCCGCGCGCTTTCCTCGTGGGTTTTCTGCGGGGGAAGCGTCGCGTCGGCTTACGCCCCACAGTCAGCCGTTGATTGTGATCAGAGAGCGCGCCCCTAGCAGACATGAAGTCGGTATGCGAAGGTTGGTCGATGGACCTCATTTTGGACGAAACACCTGCCGATCGGCTTTACCTTAGAGGACTGGCGATCCGACATGAGCGGCGCTGCGGCTTGTGGATGCCGATCATGTGGCACCTTGCGCTACGCGGCCACACAGGCGCTATGATCGAGTTGGCCGACTGGTTTTCGGACGATAACAGCGCCTCAAGCTTCGGCACTCCTGCTGGCGCATTCAGCGCAGCAGGATTATATCGTCGCGCTTACCGAAAAGGCGATGCTCGCGCTGCGAACAATGCGGCAATGAGTTTCTTCAACCGAAATGATATGATTGGATATCGGCGGTGGCTTAGACGAGCCGCAAAGGCAGGAGACCTAGAAGCCAGGAAACAGCTAAGACATTTCGAAACTCGTCTCTGGCACGCTGCCGCTCGCAAGATTGGACGATTAAGGCCCGAGCAGAAGCGAGACGAGTTCGCATAGCAGCGCGTCTGCTTCCGTTTCCTGCGGCTCCGAAGCGGCCAGTCCGAAAACCACCCAATCTCCGCCGTTCCAGCCGCCGCCTCATCCGATACTCTCAGATCGCCCCCGAAAACGTATCGCACTGCGCCGGATCGCCGCTGTCCAGCCCGCGCTTCAGCCACGCCTGCCGCTGCGCCGAGGTGCCATGAGTGAAGCTGTCGGGCACGACGCGGCCCTGCGCTTCCTTTTGCAACGTGTCGTCGCCGATCGCCTGCGCGGCGGTCATGCCCTCCTGCACGTCGCCCGGATCGAGCCGGTCGCGGTTCTGCGCCGCCCAGACGCCGGCATAGCAATCCGCCTGCAATTCCAGCCGTACCGACAGGTGGTTGCCCTCCACCTCGCTCGACCGCGCCTGCTGGCGCTGCACCTGCTCCGACGTGCCGAGCAGGTTCTGGATATGGTGGCCGAACTCGTGCGCGATCACATAATCCTGCGCGAAATCGCCGGCGGCGTGAAACCGGTCCTGCAATTCGCGGAAGAAGCTGGTGTCGAGGTAGATGCCCTGATCGGTCGGGCAATAGAACGGTCCCATCGCCGATTGCGCCGCGCCGCAGCCCGACTGGCCCATGCCGGAATAGAAGACGAGCTTCGGCTGCTGGAACCGCTCGCCCGAGCGGGAGAAGATCGCTGCCCAGGTCTTGTCCGCCGAGCTGAAGGCGTTGCAGGCGGAGCGGCTCGATGCGTCGACCGAGCAGGCCGCCGTCGCGCCGCCCGCGCCGGATGACGGGCGCTGGCCGGTCTGCACCTGCGGCGTGTTGCCGGTCCCGCCGCCGAGCATCGATCCGAGGTTGCCCAGCCCGCCGAACACCGCCAGCAGCAGGAGCACCACGACGATGCCGCCGCAGCCGAAGCGGCTGCCGATCAGCGGCAACAGCCCCAGCAGCATTCCGCCGCCGCCGCCGCCGAATCCGCCGCCGCCGAAGCTCTGGCCGCGCTGATCCTCGACATTGATGTCCGGATCGAAATCGTCGAGCCGCATCGCGCTATCCCCTGTCGCCGTGCATTTACGCGCTCCTGAATGCGCGAAGCGAGCGGGCGGTTGCAAGGGGCGAACTTGATCGCGGGCCTGCACCCGTGCAGGAACGGCGCATGGCAGACGTAGAACCCCGCCGGCGCCGAGCGCGGGCATTGCCCTTGCCCGATACCGTGGCGCTGGTGCTGCAAGGCGGCGGCGCGCTGGGCAGCTATCAGGCCGGCGTGATCGAGGCGCTTTCCGCCGCCGCGATCGAGCCGGACTGGGTGGCCGGCATCTCGATCGGCGCGATCAACGCCGCGATCGTCGCCGGCAACCCGCCCGAGCGGCGCGTCGAGCGGCTGCGGCAATTCTGGAACCAGGCGACGAGCTGGCTGCCGAGCTTCCCGATCCTGCCCGACGACATGGTGCGCGAATTCGTCCACGAATGGTCCGCCGGCTTCGTCGCGATGGCCGGGGTGCCGGGCTTCTTCGGCCCGCGCTTCATCCCGCCATTCATGGCCGTGCCGGGGACGCCGGGGGCGCTGAGCTTCTACGATTCGACGCCATTGCGCGACACGCTGGACGAACTGGTCGACTGGGATCTGCTCAACGACGGGCCGGTGCGGCTCTCGGTGGGCGCGGTCGATGTGGAGAGCGGCAATTTCCGCTATTTCGACACCTATGACGAGCGGATCGACGCGCGGCATGTGATGGCGTCCGGCGCGTTGCCGCCGGGCCTGCCGCCGGTCGAGATCGACGGGCGCTGGTATTGGGACGGCGGGCTGGTGTCGAACACGCCGCTCCAGCATGTGCTCGACAACCAGCGCGCGGAGATGATCGTCTTTCAGGTCGATTTGTTCTCCGCCGCTGACGAGCGGCCGCGCACGATCATGGACGTGGCGGCGCGCGCCAAGGAGATCGCCTTCTCCAGCCGCACCCGGCAGGTGACCGACCAGATGATGCGGCTCCGGAAAGAGCGCGAACTGGTGCGCCGCGTTCTCGCCAAACTGCCGCCGGAACTCGCCGCCGACCGCGAGGTCGAGGCGCTGGCGGCGATGGCGGCGGAACAGCCGGTCAGCCTCGTCCACCTCATCTACCGCGCCAATGCGTGGGAGGGCGGCGCGCGCGACTTCGAGTTTTCCACCCGCACGATGCGCGAGCATTGGGCGGCGGGCCGCGAGGCGGTGGAGGCCACGATGGCCAATGCCGAGCTGGTCGCGGAGAATATCCTCACCGGCCGCACCGCGGCCTTCGACCTGGCGAGATAGGAGTGACCATGTTTCTCAAGGGCAAGAGCGCGATCGTCACCGGTTCGACCTCCGGCATCGGCCTCGCGATCGCCAAGGCGCTGGCGGCCGAAGGCGCGGCGGTGGTCATCAACGGCTTCGGCGACGCCGACGCAATCGAGAAGGAGCGCGCCGGGCTGGCGGCGCTGAGCGGCGCGCAGGCGCTGTACGATGCGGCCGACATGACCAAGCCCGATGAGATCGCGGCGATGGTCCGCCGCGCGCATGACGAGCTTGGCGGGCCGGACATCATCGTCAACAACGCCGGCATCCAGCATGTCGCGCCGGTCGACCAGTTCCCGATCGACAAATGGAACGCGATCATCGCGATCAACCTTACCAGCGCCTTCCACATGATGCGCGCCGCGGTGCCGTTCATGCGGAGCAAGAAGTGGGGGCGGATCATCTCCACCGCTTCGGCGCACAGCAAGGTCGCCAGCCCCAACAAGTCGGCCTATGTCGCCGCCAAGCACGGCATCGACGGGCTGACCAAGACGGTGGCGCTGGAAACCGCGACCGACGGCATCACCGTCAACTGCATCTCGCCCGGCTATGTCTGGACGCCGCTGGTCGAGAACCAGATCCCGGACACGATGAAGGCCCGCAACATGACGCGCGAGCAGGTGATGAGCGACGTGCTGCTCGCCGCCCAGCCGACCAAGCAGTTCGTCACGCCCGAGCAGGTCGCGGCGTTCGCGCTGTTCCTGTGCCGCGACGAGGCGGCGCAGGTTACCGGCGCGAACCTCTCGATCGACGGCGGCTGGACGGCGGCGTGAGCCTGTTGTTCGGCCTTGCCGCGCTGGCGGCGTGTCAGGCCGCCGCGCCTGACGCGGCCGCCGCCGTGGTGCCCGAACATGCGGCGTCCGAACGCGCCGACACCTGTGGCGGGGTAGAGGTGGCGTGGCGCCGCGCCGCGACGCAGAACGATCGCGTGCGGCTGCGCAACTGGCGCACCTCGTGGCTGGACGCGGTGGCGAAGGCCAAGGCCGGCGGCGGGGCGGAGGTGATCGCGCGCGACGATGCGCTCTACGATCCCGATCGCGCGCTCGACCACCCGATCCCGCCCGCCGGCGATTATCGCTGCCGGATCGTCAAGCTCGGCGCGAAACGGACGGTGAACAAGGATTTCGTCGAGCTGCCGGCGAGCGCCTGCACCGTGGGGCGCAACGGCGACGAGACGTGGTTCACGATCAACGAGGGCAAGCAGCGCCCGATCGGCCGCTTCTTCGCCGGCCCGCCGGGGCGCGGGGTGTTCCTCGGCACGCTCGAGCTGGGGGACGAGCGGCTGCCGCTGGAATACGGGCTGGACGCGCGGCGCGACATGATCGCCTATCTCGATCGCGTGGGCGACGCGCGGTGGCGGCTGATCGTGCCGCAGCCGCATTTCGATTCCATCGTCGAACTGGTGGAGATCGTGCCGGCGCGCTGACGAGCGGCAGGGCCTATTGTCCGAAGCCCGCCGCGCTGGCCTGCGCGATCGCCTCGCGCGCGGCGGCGACGAGCGCGCTGGCCTTCGCCTCGCACTCGCGCTGTTCATAGGCCGGGTCCGAATCCGCGACGATGCCCGCGCCCGCCTGCATGTGGATCGTCCCGTCCTTCACCACGGCGGTGCGCAGCACGATGCATGAATCCATCGACCCGTCCGGCGAGAAATAGCCAACGCCGCCGGCATAGGCGCCGCGCTTTTCCCGCTCCAGCTCGGCGATGATCTGGCAGGCGCGCACCTTGGGCGCGCCGCTGACCGTGCCGGCGGGGAAGCCGGCGAGCAGCGCGTCGATCGCATCGTGCGACGGATCGAGCCGGCCGACCACGTTCGACACGATGTGCATCACATGGCTGTAGAATTCGACCATGTAGCTGTCCGTTACCGTCACGCTGCCCGCCGCCGCGACGCGCCCGACGTCGTTGCGGCCGAGATCGAGCAGCATCAGGTGCTCGGCGCGCTCCTTGGGATCGGCGAGCAGACTGGCGCGGTTGGCCTCGTCCTCGCTGGCGGTCTTGCCGCGCGGGCGGGTGCCGGCGATTGGGCGGATCGTCACCTCGCCGTCGCGCGCGCGGACGAGGATTTCCGGGCTGGAGCCGATCAGCGCGAACCCCGGCAGATCGAGGTGATAGAGGAACGGGGACGGGTTGATCCGCCTGAGCGCGCGATACAGCTCGAACGGCGGCAGCGCGAAAGGCGCGGTGAAACGCTGCGCCAGCACGACCTGGAAGATATCGCCGGCGGCGATATATTCCTTCGCCCGCGCGACCATCTGGCCATAGCGGCCGGGCGCAAGGACAGGGGTCAGCGCCACCTCCGCCGGCTCGCCCGTCACACGCGGCGGCACGCCGGCGGTGGCGAGCCGCGCCTCGACCGCATCAAGCCGCTCCTCCGCCTCGGCGACGATCGCGGCGGCGTCACGCGCCGCGTCCGGCCAGACGGGCGCGACGAGGAACAGCGCATCGGCCAGCCGGTCGAACACCAGGATCACGGTCGGCCGCACGAACATCATGTCGGGCAGCCCGAGCGGATCGGCCTCCGGCACGGGGAGGTTTTCCGCCAGCGCCATCGTCTCATAACCGAAATAGCCGACGAGGCAGGCGAGCGCGCGCGGCAGCTCCGCCGGCACGTCGGCGCGGCAATCCGCGACCAGCCGGCGCAGCGCCGCCAGCGTCGGTTCGGGGCAGGGCGCGAAGGCGTCGCGGTCGGTGAGCCAGTGGCGGTTGATCGCGGCGCTGTCGCCCCGCGCGCGGAATACGAGATCAGGCGCGAGGCCGATCAGGCTGTGCCGCCCGCGCACCGATCCGCCCTCGACCGATTCGAGCAGGAAATCGCCGCGCCCCGGCTCGATCAGCTTGAGCGCGGCGGCGACCGGCGTTTCGGTATCGGCGACGCGCCGCCGCCACACGAGCGCGGGGCGCCCGGCCGCGAGCGCGCCTTCGGCTGGATTACTGATTGCCCGCGTCCTTGCCCGACAGGTCGGCCTTGATCCGCGCGATCTCGGCGGCGTTGCGCACCACCTTCAGCTCGGCCTTCACCGCATTGGTGAACTGCTCGGCATATTCGCGGCCGATCAGGCTGCCGATCTGCTGACGGGTGGAGGCGATGAGCTGCGGCGTCCTCGCCGCGTCGCCGCCGACGATCGTGTCGACCTTGACGATCATCCAGCCGGCATTGTTCGGCGCCTCCAGCAGCCGCGCGCTGCCGCCCGGCAGGCTGAACATCAGCGCCAGCGCCGGATCGACGCCCTGCCGCGAGGTGATCTGGCCGCGCATCCCCTCGATCGGGCGCACCGCCGCGCCGTTCACGCCGGCCAGCGCCTGCACCAGCGGGGTGCCTTTCTGCACCTTGGCGAGCGCCGCCGCCGCCGCCTGCCGCGCCGCCTTGCGCGCGCGATCGGCGGCGAAATCCTTCGCCACCGTCTCGCGCACCTTGTCGAGCGGGCGCGGCGCGGCGTGGACCACGCGATCGAGCGCGACCAGCGCGAAGCTGCCGTCTGGCCCGAGCTGCACCATCGTCGGCGAATCGCCCTCTTCCGCGGCGAAGCCCGCCTTGACGATCTCGGCCAGCGCGGGATCGGGCTTGGCGGCGGGATCGTCGGGGTTGAGGCCGGTCGCGGCGAGCGCGGGGGTGGTCTCCGCCGTCAGCTTGTTGTCCGCCACCAGCTCGCTGAAATTGGCGTTTTCGGCGATCGCGTCGTCCAGCTTGTCGTGGATCTTGCTCAGCGCCTCGACCAGCTTCTGCTGGGTCAGCGCCTTGACGATCTCGTCGCGCGCTTCGGCGAGCGATTTGGCCGGCACCTGCTCGATCGCATCGACCCTGGCGACGACGAAGCCGATCCCGCCCTTGACCGGGCCGATCGTCGCGCCCTTCGCGGCGCCGAACGCGGCATCGGCGGCGGCGGCGGAGGTCTGCGCGGCATAGGCCGATTTCTCGATCGCGCTGATCGTGCGCGATTCCAGCCCGGCGGCGCGCGCGGCCTCGGTGATTGAGCCGGCCTTCGCCTTGGCGGCGAGCGCCTCGGCGGCCTTCTGGTCGAGCACCACGACCTGCGTCAGCGAGCGCTTTTCCTTCGCGGCGTAGCGGGCGCGGTTGTTGTTATAGGCCTGCGCGATCTCCGCGTCGCTCGGCTGCGCCTGCGCCTTCATCATCTCGGCGGTGACGCGGGCGTAACGGATCACGCGGCGCTCCGGCACGGTATAATTGGCGAGGTTGCGCTTGTAGAAATCCTGCACTTCCGCGTCGGTCGGCGCGGGGCCGGCGGGCATCGCGGCGGCGGGGATCAGCGCGACCTGCCCGGTGCGCCGCTCGAGCAGCAGCGAGGCATAGGGCAGCGCGACCGATTCCGGCAGCTGCGCCGCGCCGACCGTCGAGGCGAGCAGGAAGCGCGCCATCGTGCTCTGCGCGATCTCGCCCTGCACCTGCTTGTCGGTCATGTGGCGTTGCTGGAGGATGCGCTCATAGGCGGCCTGATCGAACTTGCCGGTCGGGCCGATCAGCGCGGGGATGCTCTGCAACTCGCTGCCGATCAGCGCGCGGCTGACGGCCATGCCCTGATCCTGCCCGAACTTCTCCAGCGCGATGCCGGTGATGAGCTGGTCCAGCACCCCCTCCACGCCGCCGTTGGCGACGAAGGTCGGCATGTCGACGCCGGGGTTCTGCTGGTGGATCTCGTTGAGCTGGTCGCCCACGCGCTGCTTGAGCTGCGCCTCGCCGATCGCGACATTGCCGATCCGCGCGACGGTGGTCTTGGTCATGCCCCCGCTGCCCGCGCTCAGCCCGGTCACGTCGCCGGCGGCGAAGGCCAGCGCGATCATGCCCAGGGTGACGAAAGTGATGACCAGCCCGATCTTTGAATTGGTGATCCGCCGGAAGAAACCGAGCATGCGCGTTGAAATCCGTGAAGTTGCAGCTTGCGGCTTTAGGGTCCAAACTCCATCAGGGCAATGTCGTGATCGCCCGGCGACCCCTTCGGGGCGGGCGGATTGTCCTGATGGAGTTTGGACCCTCGGGACGCGGCACGGTGGCATCAAGCGCCGAGCGCGGCTATCGACCGGATCATCCGTGATTGTGGTTGCGCAAGGGGAGGGACATGCGTCGTAAGCTGGTTGCCGGGAACTGGAAGATGAACGGGTCGCTGGCGAGCCTCGCCGAGCTTGACGGGATCGGCGCGGCGCTCGATCCGCGCGTCGACGTGGCGATCGCGGTGCCCGCCACGCTGATCGCGCCGGCGGCGGCGCGCGCGTCCTTCCCGATCGGGGCGGAAGACGTCCATGCCGCCGACAGCGGCGCGCATACCGGCTGCATCTCCGCGCCGATGGCGAAGGAGGCGGGCGCGACGTTCTCGATCGTCGGCCATTCCGAGCGGCGGCAGGGCCAGTGCGAGAGTGATGCCGACGTGAAGGCCAAGGCGGAGGCGCTGCGCCGCAACGCCATGCAGGCGATCCTGTGCGTCGGCGAGACGCTGGACGAGCGCGAGAGCGGCCGCGCCGAGGCGGTGGTGATGGCGCAGGTCCGCGCCTCGCTGCCGGAAGGCGCGGCGGGCGACTGGCTCGCCATCGCCTATGAGCCGATCTGGGCGATCGGCACCGGGCGCACCGCCACGGTGGCGGATGTCGAGGCGATGCATGGCGCGATCCGCGCGACGTTGGTCGAGCTGCTCGGCGCGGACGGCGGCGCGGGCGTGCGGCTGCTCTACGGCGGATCGGTGACGGCGGACAATGCGGCGGCGCTGCTTCATGCGCGCGACGTGGACGGCGCGCTGGTCGGCGGGGCGAGCCTGACGGCGGCGAAATTCGCGCCGATCATCGCGGCGGGGGCGGGGGCATGACGCTCGCGCCGCTGCCGCCGGTCCGCCGCGTGCTCACCGCGATCGACGGCGAGGGGCGCTCGCATATCGTGGAAGACGGCCCCAGCCCGGCGGGCTTCGCGCTGCCCGGCTCGCCGTTCCGCAGCGACAATATCTGGCGCACCGCCGCCGCGCCCGCGCCGGTCGAGGCGGCGGACACGATCACCGCGCACAAGGGCGTGCTGCCCCCGCCGGGCGGCACGGTGCTGCGCGTGATCGACTTCCCGCCGCAAGTCGGATCGCGCGCGGAGCAGGCCGCGCTGGCGGCGCAGGTCTTCGCCCTGCTCTATCCGGACGCCGACCACCATACCGGCAGCGAGCGCAGCGCCGGGATGCACACCACCGACACGGTGGATTATGCGATCGTTCTGGCCGGCGAGATCTGGGCGATGATGGATCGCGACGAGACGCTGCTGAAGGCGGGCGACATATTGATCCAGCGCGGCACCGCCCATTCTTGGGAGAATCGCGGCGCGGCGATGGCGCGCGTCGCCTTCGTGCTGATCGATGGCACGCGCGATGGGTTGAGCCGGCGGAGCGCGTGATGCTGCTGATCGTCGGCACGATGCGGCTGCCGCCGGACAAGCTTGATCAGGCGCGGCCGGCGATGGCGGAAATGATCGCGCGCAGCCGCGCCGAGGATGGCTGCATCCTTTATGCCTATGCCGGGGACGTGCTCGACGCCGGGCTGATCCACATCAAGGAATTGTGGCGCGATGAAGCCGCGTTGCGCCGCCATTTCGCCTCCGATCACATCCGGGCGTGGCGGGCGGCATGGCCCGCGCTGGGGATCGGTGCGCGCGATCTCGTCGCCTATGAGGTGGGCGAGGCGCGCGCGGTCTGACCCGCTCAATAGACGTATTTGCTGCCGTTCCACCTAGCGACCGGCATCCGCCCCATGCCGGGGCCGCCGATCTCTATGTCCTTCCAGCCGAGGTGCTTCGTCGGGCGCACCACCGCCATTCCCTGCGCGGAGAGGACGGGGGCGAGCGCACCCTGCCTGTTGCGCGTCAGCACGACGAACATCGAGCCGCCGTTGCCGTAGCAGGCGCCGCCATCGGAAACGATGATCTCCGGAGCGCCGTCGCCGTTGAGGTCCTCGCGCTCGAAATTGATCTGCTCGGCGGTGACGTCGCATTCGTTGACGATGCGGCTTCCGCTCACCTTGAAGCCGGCCGCCCGCGCCGCCGCCAGCCGCTCCGGCGCGGTGAACGGCTGCGCCGCGCCGGCCAACATCATCGCCGTGATCAGTAATCCCATCGCATCGCTCCCTTTGTCGAGAATCGCGCGACCCTGATCTTTTGCTCAACCTAGCATCGGTGACGGATCAGGCATAGCGCGCCTTCAGCACCTCCCACGCCGCGCGCAGGCCGAGCGCGTCGCCGCCCTTCGGCCGCCCGGCCTTGGCCGCCGGCCGCCACGCGAAGGTGTCGACATGCGCCCAGGGGATCGTCGCGGGGACGAAGCGGCGCAGGAACAAGGCGGCGGTGACCGCACCGGCAAAGCCGCCTTCGGGCGAGTTCACCATGTCCGCCACGTCGGATTTGAGCATCTCGTCATAGCCGTCCCACAACGGCATCCGCCACAGCGGGTCGCTCACTCGCTCCGCCGCGGCCAGAAGCTCGCTCGCCAGCGCATCGTCGTTGGCGAACAGCGGCGGCAGGTCCGGCCCCAGCGCCACGCGCGCCGCGCCGGTGAGGGTGGCGAAGTCGAGGATCAGTGCCGGTTCCGCCTCCACCGCCTTCGCAATCGCATCGCCGAGGATCAGGCGGCCTTCCGCATCGGTATTGGTGTTCTCCACCGTCAGCCCCTTGCGGGTCCTGAGCACGTCGCCGGGGCGGAAGGCGTTGCCCGCGACGGCATTCTCCACCGCCGGCACGAGCAGGTGCAGCCGCACCTTGAGCCGCGCGCCCATCACCAGGCTCGCCAGCGCCAGCATGTGCGCCGCGCCGCCCATGTCCTTCTTCATCAGCCGCATCCCGGCGGCGGGCTTGATGTCCAGCCCGCCCGAATCGAAGCACACGCCCTTGCCGACCAGCGCGATGCGCGGATGTGCGGGATCGCCCCATTCCAGCTCGATCAGGCGCGGCGCGCGCTCCTTCGAAGCCGCCTGCCCGACCGCGTGGATCATCGGATAGCCGGTGGCGAGCGCGTCGCCACGCGTCACGGTCAGCGTGCCGCCGTGCTGCTTCGCCAGCCCCTCCGCGATCTCCTCCAGCTCAGCCGGGCCGAGATCGGACGCGCCGATGTTGACCAGATCGCGCACCAGCGCGGTCGCCTCCGCGACGCGCAGCGCCTCCTCGATCCGCGCCGGCTCGCCGGAGAGCAGCACGCGCGGCTCGGCGGGGTCGGCGCGGTAGCGCTCGAAGCGATATTGGCCGAGCAGCCAGCCGAGCATCGCCGCCCCCGGCTCGCCCGACGCGAGGCGATACGTCCCCTCCGGCAGCGAGGTGCCGAGCGAGGCGATCCGCCACGGCGAGCTTTCCGGCTCGGGGCAGACGAGCAGGTACGACCAGTCCTCCGCCGCCTCGCCCGGCAGCACCGCGCGATCGCCCGGCTTGCCCGCCACGCGCCCGGCGGCGACCGCCGTGCGCACGCGCGGCGGCTGACCGGCGAGCCAGTCGGCGAAGGCATCGGGGTGGACGACATGGATCGCGCGCGCGGGCTGGCCGCGATCGGGCTGGAGCATCGGGGTAAAGTCCGTCATGCCGCCACCAAAGCAGGAGTTGGGCGGCCGCGCAACGCGGGCGGTTTGCAAGCGCGAATGCACAATCTACATCATGCGCCATGACCACGCACACCACCCGCATGTTGATTCTCGGTTCCGGCCCGGCCGGCCTTTCCGCCGCCATCTACGGCGCGCGCGCCGGGATGCAGCCGATCGTCGTGCAGGGCATCCAGCCCGGCGGCCAGCTCACCATCACCACAGATGTGGAGAATTACCCCGGCTTCGCGGACGTGATCCAGGGCCCATGGCTGATGGAGCAGATGCAGAAGCAGGCCGAGCATGTCGGCACGCGGCTGATGTGGGACACGATCGTCGAGGTCGACCTGTCGCAGCGCCCGTTCCGCCTGACCGGCGATGGCGGCGACGTCTATGAGGGCGAGGTGCTGGTGATCGCCACCGGCGCGCAGGCCAGGTGGCTCGGCATCGACAGCGAGGAGCCGATGAAGGGCAAGGGTGTCAGCGCCTGCGCCACCTGCGACGGCTTCTTCTATCGCGGCAAGAAGGTGGCGGTGATCGGCGGCGGCAACACGGCGGTGGAGGAGGCGCTCTACCTCACCAACCATTCCGACGACGTGACGCTGATCCACCGCCGCGATTCGCTGCGCGCGGAGAAGATCCTGCAGGAGCGGCTGTTCGCGCATCCCAACATCAAGGTGCTGTGGAACAAGGAGGTGCGCGAATTCGTCGACGGCGGCGGCACCGCCGGCCTCGTCGCGCTCGACCTGCGCGATACGGTGACGGGGGAAGCGTCGCGGCTCGACGTGCAGGGCGGCTTCGTCGCGATCGGCCACCATCCGGCGACCGAATTGTTCCGCGGGCATCTGGAGCTGGACGCGGACGGCTATGTCGCGGTCCAGCCCGGCTCGACGCGCACCAGCGTCCCCGGTGTGTTCGCCTGTGGCGACGTGATGGACAAGGTCTATCGTCAGGCGGTGACGGCGGCCGGCACCGGTTGCATGGCGGCGCTGGATGCCGAGCGGTTCCTCGCGGAAGCGGACTTCGAGAAGCTGGCCGAGGCCGCCGAGTAGGGTTGCGCTCGCCCCGGTCGTGGCGCAAACCTCGCGTCACGCAACCGTAACCGGGGGAAATAATGAAGTTTCGGATCGCGCTCGCGCTGTCGGCGGCGAGCATCGTGCTGGCCGCGCCGGCCATCGCGCAGGACAAAAAGGCCGAGGACAAGGCGCCGGCGGAAAAGAGCGGCGATCCCGCGATCCCGCCGCCGGTCGTCTCTGTCACGCATCACAGCGGCACGTTCGGCGGAGTGAAGGTCGCCTATAAGGCGATCGCCGGCGAAACCTATCTCAAGGACAAGGACGGCAAGCCGCTCGCCGCGATTACCTCGTACAGCTATATCAAGGAGGGGCCGACCGATCCCAACCGGCCGGTGACCTTCCTGTGGAACGGCGGCCCCGGCTCCGGCTCGCTGTGGCTCCAGATGGGCGCGTTCGGGCCGAAGCGCGTCGTGCTGCCGGATGCGAAGGACGACGGCGCGCCGCCCTATCGCCTCATCGACAACAATGCCTCGCTGCTCGACGTGACCGACCTCGTGTTCATCGATCCGGTCGGCACCGGCTTCAGCCGCGCGCTCGGCAAGACCGATCCCAAGGATTACTGGGGCGTCACCAAGGACGCCAAGTCGATGGCGCGCTTCATCCGCCTGTGGCTCGACGCCAACGGCCGCTGGAACGCGCCGAAGTTCATCGGCGGCGAAAGCTACGGCACGACGCGCTCGGCGGCGGTGATCCATGAGCTTGAGGGCAGCTATACCGACGTCGCGGTCAACGGCATCATCCTGATCTCCTCGATCATGGATTTCAGCCAGGCGGCCGACGCGCCGGGCAACGAACTCGGCTATGTCACCAACCTGCCATCGATGGCAGCGACCGCCTGGTATCACGACAAGGTGCCGAACAAGCCGGCGACGGTGGAGGAGTTTGTCGCCCAGGCGCGCGCCTGGGCGATCGGGCCTTATGCCTCCGCGCTGCTCAAGGGCAACAATCTCTCCGCCGAGGAGCGCGCGCAGATCCTGCCGCAGCTTTCGCGCTTCACCGGCGTGTCGCAGACCTTCCTCCAGAATGCCGACCTCAGGCTCTCGCCGAGCCGCTTCTACAAGGAGCTCCTGCGCGATCGCGGGCTGACGATCGGGCGGCTCGACACGCGCTATACCGGCAAGGATTATGACAATGCCGGCGAGGAGCCGGACAACGACCCCAGCTTCTACGGCATCGACGGCTCATACACCGCCGCGATGAACCAGTGGGTGCGCGAGGAGCTGAAATATTCGCCGGAGCTGGTCTATTCCTCGATCGGCGCGGTGACGAGCTGGGACTGGGCGCTCGGCGGAGAGCGCGGCGGCGAGACCTATGTCAACGTCGCGCCCTATATCGGCCGGGCGCTACGCGAGAACAGCGGGCTGCGCGTGTTCGAGGGGCAGGGCTATTACGACTTCGCCACGCCCTTCTTCGGCGCGGAATATGCCTTCTCGCGCACCGGTATGCCGACCGACGGGCGGATCGAATGGCATTATTATCACGCCGGGCACATGATGTATGTGCACGAAGAGGATTTGCAGAAGCTTTCCAACGATATCCGCGCGTTCATTCGCAAGCGGTGACAAGATCGCGGATCGCCGCCGCCAGCGCGGCGGCGTCCGCCTCGCGCGCGAAACCGTGCGAATTGGTGGGGATCGTGACCGTAGGCGGCGCGATCCCCGCCCGCTTCGCGGCATCGGCATAAGCGATCGCGGTCGCGTCGCCTTCCGCGAGGATGACGGTGGCATCGGCGCCCCAGCCGGCGATCGCGGCGAGCGCCTCGGCTGCGAGTGGCTCGGCGGGCGGCGGCTTGCGGGCGATGCGCGCCAGACCCCGGATCAGCTTGCCGGGCGAGACGCCGCCGCCGAGCGCCCGCCGCCACGTCGCGGGGTCGCGCAGCCGGGCGGCATAATGCGCGCGGATCGCGGCGGGCGGGGGAAGGTCGTCGGCCGGCTCCACCACCCAGGGATTGGCGAGCAGCACGCGCGCGATCCCGCCGTCGCGGCCGTGAAGGGCAAGCGTCGTCGCGGCGTCGCAATTGCCGAATGCGACCAGCCGATCGACCTGCGGCGCCTCCGTCCGGAACGCCTCGCATGCCGCGAGCAGGTCGGCGCGCGCCGCGCGGAAGCCGCGATTGACGCCGCCCGAATCGCCGACGCCCCGGCGGTCGTAGCGGAACACCGGCACGCCCTCCGCAGCCAGTTCCGCCGCCAGCAGCGCCATGCCGCGATGTGCGCCGGCACGGATCTCGTTCCCGCCGGAGACGATCAGCAACCCGGTTGTTCTCGCGCCTTCGTCGAACGAGCCGATCAGCGTCTCGCCCTCGCAGGGAAAGGCGATCAGCCGGCGCATTTCGCGATCCATGAAGCGAGGTCTTCCGCCACCGCCTCCTGCAACGCCGGATCGACCCCCGGCTCGCTGGCGCGCCACAGCGGGCGGCCGGGCAGGCGGATCGCCGCGTCGCGCGGATCGCCGTCCAGCCGCGCGACGCGCAGCGCGCCCGCGTCCAGCGGCTCGGCGGCGTCGAGTTCGTCGAGCAGCGCGGGCGACAAGCGGTTGCCGGCATAGTCCGTGCCGCCGCCGAGCTGGCGGATGCGCTCAAGCTCACGATATTGCGCCGCCCCGGTCAGCGGCGCGAGCCGCCAACGCCCGGCCAGCGCGGCCTCGCCGTCGATCAGCGCGCCGCCGCGCCACGTCATCGCGAACACCGGCCCGGCGAGCGTTCCCACCGCCGCCGCGAATGCCGCGCGCCAGTCGGACAGTGACGCCTGCGCGGTCGGGACGAGGCTTTCGCCGATGCCGGGCAGGTCAGGCAGCGCCCCGCCGATCCCGCGCGCCGCCAGCCGCCGCAGGACGTCGACCACCGCCGCGCGGGTGCGGTTGGCTTCCTCGAACAAGGGGAGCGCGGCGATGACGGTGGGGCCGTGATCCGGCCCGAAGCGCAGCATCGCCTCGCGGCCGCCGCGCCATTCGTAATGAGAGAGGCGCGGGGCGCTCAGGCCGCCACCTTGTCCGCGGCGAAACGGGCGAGCGCGCCGAACGTCTCGAGCATGTCGCCATCGACCTCGTCGTCGTCGATCGTGATGCCCAGCCGGTCCTCCAGCTCGGTCAGCACGCCGGCGACCGCCATCGAATCAAGCTCGGGCAATGCTCCGAACAGCGGCGTATCCGTCTCGAACGCCGCGACCTGTGCCTCCGGCAGTCCCAGCGCATCGCGCAGCACCGCGCGCACCGCCTGCTCGATGTCGTTCATGCTTCCCCGCTTCATGCACGATCCCTTGCCGTTGCAGCGAGCCGTTAAGCCGGGGGGATGAAATCCGCAACGGCTTCGGTCATGGAGGGACAATGGTGAGGCTCGACCCTGTTCCGCAACCGATCGACCGCGTTCTTGCCGGTGCGGATGATGCGCCCGCGCTGATCGAGCGGGCGACGACGCTCAGCTACGCGCAAGTGGAGCAGGCGGTGGCGCGGCTCGCGGGGTGGCTCGCCGGCTTCGGCTTCGCGCCGGGCGACCGTGTGGCGAGCTGGCTGCCCAAGACGCGCGAGGCGTGCCTGATGCCGCTTGCCGCGCCGCGCGCCGGCCTCGTCCATGTGCCGGTCAACCCGCTGCTCAAGCGCGCGCAGGTGGCGCATATCGTGGCCGATAGCGGCGCGCGGCTGTTGCTCACCCACGCCCCGCGCGCCGCGACGCTGGAGCCGGGCGACCTGCCGGGCGATGTGCGGGTTGAGATCGCGGCGGACGAGGGGGATGCGCTGCCGCGCTCCGCCGCCGATCCCGATGCGCTGGCGGCGATCCTCTACACCTCCGGTTCGACCGGACGGCCCAAGGGGGTGATGCTGAGCCACGCGAACCTGTGGCTCGGTGCCAATTCCGTCGCGCATTATCTTGAGATCGTGCCGGAAGATCGCGTGCTGGCCGTGCTGCCGCTGAGCTTCGATTACGGCCAGAGCCAGCTTCTCTCGACCTGGGCGGCGGGCGCGGCGGTGGCGCCGCTCGACTATCTCACCGCGCGCGACGTGGTGAAGGCGGTGGAGCGGGTCGGCGCGACGACCCTGGCCTGCGTGCCGCCGCTGTGGGTGCAGCTCATCGAGGCGGAATGGCCGCCCGAGACCGCCGCGCGGCTGCGGCGGCTGACCAATTCCGGCGGTGCGCTGACGCCCCGGCTGGTGCGCGCGCTGCGCGAGACGTTCCCGGCGGCGCGTCTCTATCCGATGTACGGGCTGACCGAGGCGTTCCGCTCGACCTTCCTCGATCCGGCGCTGGTCGACGCGCACCCCGAATCGATCGGGCGCGCGATCCCCCATGCCGAGGTGATGGTCGTTCGCCCAGACGGCTCGCGGGCGGGGGCGGGAGAGCCGGGCGAGCTGGTCCACGCCGGGCCGCTCGTCGCGCAGGGCTATTGGCGCGACGCGGAGCGGACGGCGCAGCGTTTCCGCCCCGCGCCGGCCTTCTCGCGCTACGGCGGGACGGCGGTATGGTCCGGCGATACGGTGGCGGCCGATGCGGACGGGCTGCTGCGCTTCGTCGGCCGCGACGACGAGATGATCAAGAGCGCGGGCAACCGCATCAGCCCGGCGGAGCTTGAGGAAGCGGCGGTCTCCGGCGGCGAGGCGGCGGAGGCGGTCGCGGTCGGCGTGCCCGACGCGCGGCTGGGGCAGGCGATCGTGCTGGTGCTGCGCGGCGACGCGGCACGCGAGCCTGGCTTGCGCGAGCGGCTCAGGCGCGACCTGCCCAATTTCATGCAGCCGGCCCGGATCGAGTGGCGCGACGATCTGCCGCGCAATCCCAACGGAAAGCTCGACCGCGCCCGCATCCGCGCGGAGGTGACGTCATGAAACCGATGGGGCCGATCCCGCCCGAGTTCGCCGGCCAGCGCGGGGCGCTGACGATCGGGGAGCGCAGCGCGCGGGAGTGGGTGGCGGAGGCCGGTTCGCCGTGCTTCGTCTATGATCCGGCGATCGTCGCGGCCCGCGTCGCGCGCTTCCGCGCGGCGATGCCGGGCATCGACCTGCATTATGCGGTGAAGGCCAATCCGCACGCGACGCTGCTCGCCGCGATCGCGCCGCTGGTCGACGGGATCGACGTCGCCTCCGCCGGCGAACTGGCGATCGCGCGCGCGGAGATGCCGGCCGCGCGTATCAGCTTCGCCGGCCCCGGCAAGCGCGACGCGGAATTGCAGGCGGCGATCGCGGCGGGCGCGACGCTCAACGCCGAATCGACCGGCGAGGTGCGGCGCGCGCTGGCGATCGGTGAGCGGCTTGGCCGGCAGCCGCGCCTCGCGGTGCGGGTCAATCCCGATCTGGAGCTGAAGGGATCGGGGATGAAGATGGGCGGCCGCCCATCGCCCTTCGGCATCGATGCGGAGCGCGCCGCCGACGCCGTGCGGCTGATCCGCGAGGGCGGGGCGGACTGGCGCGGCTTCCATATCTTCGCCGGCTCGCAGGCGCTCGATCCGCAGGCGATCATCGAGACGCAGATGGCGACCGTCGCGCTCGCCGCGCGGCTGGCGGAGGAGGCGGGCGCGGCCCCGCCGCTCGTCAATCTCGGCGGCGGATTCGGCGTGCCCTATTTCGCAGGCGACGTGGCGGTGGATGTCGAGCGGATCGGCGCGGCGCTGGCCGAAACGCTGGCGGCTCGCCCCGCGATCCTCGCCGATTCGGGCTTCGCGATCGAGCTGGGACGCTGGCTGGTGGCGGAAGCTGGGGTGTACCTGACCCGCATCGTCGATCGGAAGGAGAGCCGGGGCGAGACCTTCCTCGTCGTCGACGGCGGGCTGCATCACCAGCTCGCCGCGAGCGGCAATTTCGGCACGGTGGTGCGCCGCAACTATCCGGTCGCAGTGGCGCATCGCATGGGGGAGGAAGCGGCGCTGGAGGAGGTTTCGGTCGTCGGCTGCCTCTGCACCCCGCTCGACCGGCTGGCCGATCGCGTCGCGCTGCCGCACGCGGAGCCGGGTGACGTCATCGCCATCTTCCTCGCCGGCGCCTATGGCCTCACCGCCAGCCCGACGGCATTCCTGGGCCATCCCAAGGCGGTAGAACGCGTGGTCGGTCTTTCCTAACGCTATCTTCACCTCTTTGCCCGATAGGCGGATGCAAGCGCCTCCGTCGGGGAAGACGTCACCCGTGACGCCGGACGCGCGAAGGAGACTGGTATGCGTTTCGGCAATGGTTCCCGTGGCCTGGCGATAATGGCATTGGCGTCGCTGCCGATGGCCGCCTGCGCTCGGGACAAGGCCCGCCCTGCGGCGACGTTGCCGCCCGCCGCTTTCGTCGCCAAGGCGGAGCAGCCGGGCGAGGAATATGTCATCGGCCCGCTCGATTCGCTCCAGATCTTCGTGTGGCGCAATCCGGAGCTGTCGGCGAAGGTACAGGTGCGCCCCGACGGCCGCATCACCACGCCGCTGGTCAACGACATGTCGGCGGTGGGCAAGACGCCGGCCAAGCTCGCCGAGGACATGAAGGCTGCGCTGGCCGAGTATATCAAGGACCCGATCGTCTCGGTGATCGTGGAGAATTTCTCCGGCACCTACAGCCAGCAGGTGCGCATCGTCGGCGCGACGGAGAAGCCGGCCTCGCTGCCCTATCGCGCGAACATGACGCTGCTCGACGCGATGATCGCGGTCGGCGGCCTGTCGCAATATGCCGCCGGCAACCGCGCCCGCCTGATCCGCTACGACCGCGCGACCGGCAAGCAGCATGAATATCGGCTCAAGATCAATCGCCTGCTCAAGAGCGGCGATCCTTCCGCCAACGTGAAGCTGGAACCGGGCGACGTCATCATCATCCCCGAAAGCATGTTCTGAAGGAGCGCGCGTGTCGGGATTGTTTGAAGAGATACGGATCGCCGGCCACATGATGTGGACCCGCCGCTGGCTCGCGCTGGCGGTGGCGTGGGGGATCTGCATCCTCGGCTGGCTGTTCGTCAGCCAGATACCCAGCCGCTACGAGAGCCATGCCCGCGTCTTCGTGCAGATGCGGCAAGTGCTGCCGGGCGGCCCGAACGGCGGCGGGCTGGGCGATCAGGCGCGCGATATCGACACGGTGCGCCAGACGCTGACCTCGGCGGTCAACCTCGAGAAGGTGGTGCGCGGCACCGATCTGGCACAGCAGGCGACGACCGACCGTGCCGTCACCGATCGCGCCGCCAGCCTCCAGAACGCGATCAAGATCACCGCGCAGCAGGACAATCTGTTCGAGATCGTCACCACCGCCTCCACGCCGCGCCTCGCCCGGCAGATCACGCAGAAGCTGATCGACCTGTTCGTCGAGCAGAACCTGTCCGACGATCGAAGCCAGAGCACGCAGACGCTGCAATTCCTCGATTCGCAGCTTCAGTCGCTTGGCGCGAAGCTGCAGGATGCGGAGGCGAAGCGCGCCGATTTCCAGAACCATTATCTCGGCTCGCTGCCCGGCACCGGATCGGTCAGCGACCGGATCGGCGCGGCGCGCGCCCAGATGGGGCAGGTCGACAGCGACCTCGCCGCCGCGCAGGCCAATCTGTCGGCGCTGAGCGGTCAGATGGCGGGCACGCCGCGCAACATCCCCGGCGCCGGCCCAGCGCCGGGCATCGGCCCGGCACGCGCGCGGCTGTCGGCGATCCAGGGCCAGCTCGCCGATGCGCGCGCGCGGGGCTATACCGACAACCATCCCGACGTGGTGGCGCTGAAGGCGCAGCTCGCGCAGGCGCAGGCCGATGCGCGCAACGAGCCGGCATCGGGCGGCGCGGCTTCGGCGGACAATCCAGCCTTTCTCTCGCTCCAGTCGATGCGCGCCGACCGGCAAGCGGCCGTCACCGCGCTGCTGGTGCGGAAGCGCCAGCTCCAGTCCGATCTCGACACGCTCAACGCCAAGCTGGCGCAAGACCCGGCGGTCGCCGCCGAACAGGGCGGGATCGATCGCAATTACGGCGTGCTCAAGGACCAGTACGACCAGCTTCTCGCCCAGCGCCAGCAGGTCGCGTTGCACAGCCAGGCGCAGACTCAGACCGATGCGGTGAAGTTCAGCGTGATCGATCCGCCGACCAGCCCGCGCACGCCGACCGCGCCGAACCGGCCGCTGCTGCTGACCGGAGTGCTGGCGGCGGGGCTGATCGGCGGGCTGGGCGCGGCCTTCGCGCTGGGGCAGGTGCAGGCCACTTTCCCGACGGCGCAGCGGCTGGAGAAGGCGTCCGGCATGGCGGTGATCGGATCGATCGGCGAGATGGTGACGCGCGCGCAGGCCGAGGATCGGGTGAAGAAGCTCAAATGGCTGGCCGGTGGCACCGCAGCGCTGCTGGGGAGCTACATCATCCTGCTCGGTGTCGAGATGGTCCAGCGGGGGATGGCCGCATGAGCAATCCGTCCGCCCCTCGCGACGAATCGCTGATCGAACGCGCCGCGCAGATCTACGATTTCGACGCGCAGTTCCGTGTGCGCCGGGCCGCGTCGATCGTCACGCGGCCGGAACATGCGGTTGAACCGGTCCACACCTTCCTCGACGACGCGCCGGCTCCGCCGCCGGGCGCCGAAACCATGTCGGCGGAGGCTGCCGCGACGCTGGCCGCCATTCCGCTCGAACTGCGCGATTTCGCGGTGCAGCCGGAGGATGCGGATGGCTGGGCCGTACCGTCCGGCCTCGCGCATATCGATCGCGTGATGCTGGCGGAAAAGGGCATGCTGGTGCCCGGTGCGCCGGTCGGGGCGCTGGCGGAGGAGTTCCGGCTGGTGAAGCGGCAGTTGCTGCTCAACGCCCGCGCGATCGCCGCCGCGACGCCGGAACGCCGCGCGCGCACGATTCTGGTCGGCTCGGGCAAGCCGGGCGAGGGCAAGACGTGGTGCGCGATCAACCTCGCGATCAGCCTTGCCGCCGAGCGGGATATCGAGGTGCTGCTGGTCGATGCCGATTTCGCCAAGCCCGATATCATGCCGGCGCTGGGGTTGGAGGACGCGACCGGGCTGCTCGACATCCTGAGCGACCATTCGCTCGATCCCGAGGCGTTCGTGCTCAAGACGGATGTGCCGCAGCTTTCGCTCCTCCCATCCGGCGCGCGCAGCCATGCCGATACGGAGCTGCTTGCCAGCGCGCGCACAGCGCAGGTGCTGGATCGGCTTCTCGCGGCCGATCCGCGCCGCATCATCATCTTCGATTCGCCGCCCGCGCTCGCCGCCTCGCCCGCCTCGGTGCTGGCGCTGCTCGTCGCGCAAGTGATGCTCGTGGTCCGCGCCGACCGCACGACCGAAAGCGACGTGCGCGAGGCGGTGGGCCTGCTCGACGGCTGCGAGCATATCAGCCTGGTGCTCAACGCGACCTCTTACGAGCCGCACTACGGGCGCTTCGGCAGCTATTACGGACAGGGAGAGCGCGGGTGAGACGACCGCTTCTCGCGGCCGCGCTGGGCGCGGCGATGACGGCGTCGCCGGCGCTGGCCGATACGCGCTATATCGCGCCTTATGTCGAACTGGGGCAGGCGGTCGGCGCCGACCTCACCAACGACGATGTCGTGACGTGGACGCAGGTCGCCGTGGGCGTCGATGCCGGAGTGTCGAACGGCCGCGCCGAAGGGCAGATCAGCGCGCGCTACGAGCGCCGCATCCCGTGGGGCGGCAACCTTACGGATGTGGACATGCTCTCCGGTCTCGCGCGCGGGTCGGTGAAGCTTTCGCCGGCCTTATCGATCGACGCGGGCGCGCTGGCGACCCGCTCGCGCATGGATATCCGCGGCGCGGCGCCAGGGCTGTTCAGCGACGATTCGGCCAATATCTCGAACGTCTATTCGCTCTATGTCGCTCCGCAACTGGCGACCAATGTCGGGCCGGCGCAGGTCACGGCGGCCTATCGCTTCGGCTATACGCGGGTCGACGCCCCCGATTTCACCGGGATCGCGCCGGGTGCGCAGCGGCTCGATTATTTCGACGACGAGACGAGCCATCTCGCGATGGCCTCGATCGGTGTCGGGGCGGGGCGGATCGCGCCGTTCGGCATCACGCTGAGCGGCGCGCTGGAGCGCGACTTCGCCAGCCAGCTTTCGCAGCGCTACGAGGGCGAGTTCGCCAGGCTCGACGTGGTGCAGCCGGTGAGCCGCACCGTCGCGGTGCGCGGTGGCGTCGGCTATGAGAAGATCGAGGCGACGCAGCGCGACGCGCTGTTCGATGTCAACGGCAATCCGGTGCTGGACGGCAACGGGCGGTTCGTTACCGATCCCGCCTCGCCGCGCCGCATCGCCTATAACACCGACGGCCTGATCTATGACGCGGGCGTGATCTGGCGACCGTCGCCCCGGCTGGAGTTGCAGGCTAACGCCGGCTATCGCTACGGCGGCGCGACCTATTTCGGCTCGCTTTCGTGGCGCTTGTCGCCGGACAGCGCGGTGCGTGCAGTGGTCTATGACGGCGTCACCACCTTCGGCCGCCAGCTTCGCGATGGCCTCGCGACGCTGCCGACCAGCTTCCAGACGCAAGGCGACGGCTTCGGCCAGCAATTCACCGGCTGCGTCTTCGCATCGCAACCGGCGACCGGCGGCGCGGGCGGATGCCTCAACAGCGCTTTCCAGTCGGTCAGCACCGCCGTCTATCGCACGCGCGGCGTGGACGTGATCTATACCCGCACGGAGGGGCGGACGCGGATCGGCATCGGCGCGGGCTATGCCAACCGCCGCCTGTTCTCCCCGCCCGCCGCGCCGGGCATCACCGTGTTCGGCACCAACGACGAGAGCTATTACGCGCAGATCTTCTACTCTCGCGCGCTGAGCCGGGTGTCGGAGGTGGATGCCAATCTGTTCATGAACTATTATGACGCCGACCTGCCGGGGATGCGGGGCGTGCTCGGCGCGGGGATTACCGGCGCGTACCAATATCGCTTCGGCCGGATCGGCACGATCGCATCGCTCGGCCTCTACACCTACGACCAGCGCGGCTTCGACAGCCAATGGTCGGCGCAGGGGCTGCTCGGGGCAAGGTACACGTTCCGATGACGCGGCGGCACGGAAAACAGGGAACATCGCGAGATGTATGAGGATCATTTCGGATTGCGCGAGCGGCCGTTCCAGCTCACGCCCGACCCGAAATACTGGTTCGACAGCGCCACGCACCGCAAGGCGATGGCCTATCTCGGCTATGGGCTGGCGCAGGGCGAGGGCTTCATCGTCATCACCGGTGACATCGGCGCGGGCAAGACGACCCTGGTCGGCCACCTGACTTCGCGGATCGACCCGGCGAACCTCAACGTCATCTCGCTCGTCTCCAGCGCGATCCAGGCGGACGACCTGCTCAGGATCGTCGCGACCGGGCTGGGCGTCGCCGACGCGCCGCGCAACAAGGCCGAACTGCTCACCGTGATCGAGCGCGGGCTGAACGCAGTCGCGCGCACCGGGCGGCGCACGCTGCTGATCGTCGACGAGGCGCAGGCGCTGGACATCTCCGCCGTCGAGGAACTGCGGATGCTGTCCAATTTCCAGGCTGGCGGGAGGGCGCTGCTCCAGATTTTCCTGCTCGGCCAGCCCGAGTTCCGCGAGCGGCTGCACGGATCGCAGGCGCTGGAGCAACTCCGCCAGCGCGTCATCGCGATCCACCACCTCGATCCGATGGGCGAGGAGGAGATCGCCGAATATGTCGGCCATCGGCTCCAGGTCGCGGGCTGGCAGGGCAGTCCCGATTTCGCGGAGGACGCCTTCCCGCTGCTCCACCGCATCACCGGCGGCGTGCCGCGCCGGGTGAACCAGCTTATGGGCCGGGTGATGCTGCACGCCGCGATCGTCGGCGCGACGCTGATCGACGCCGCCTTGATCGAGGAGGTGCAGGCCGACGCCGCGCGCGATCTGCCGACCGCATCGCCCTCCGCGGCCGCTCCCGCCGTCACGGGCGAGGACGCTGCCGCGCTCGTGCAACGCATCGCCGCGCTGGAGGCGCGGATCGAGGAGCAGGACGCCGCGCTGCGCCGCGTGCTTACCCTGCTGGTCGACTGGGTGGAGAATGAGGTCGGCCCGCCCGCCTCGCGGCTGGAGGCGGTGCGCGGCGCCGCTGCGTGAGATGAGCGTCGTCAACGGCCTGTCGGTCGATATCGAGGAATGGTTTCAGGTCGGCGCGTTCGAGAAGACGATCGCGCGCGATGACTGGGAAAGCCTCGAATCGCGTGTCGAGCGCAATACCGGCATGGTGCTGGACCTGTTCGCCCAGGCGGGGGTGAAGGGCACCTTCTTCACGCTTGGCTGGGTCGCCGCGCGTCATCCCGCGCTGGTCCGCCGCATCGTGGCGGAGGGGCATGAGATCGCCAGCCACGGCTGGGACCATGCGCGCGTCTTCACGATGAACGCCGCCGCCTTCCGCGACGACCTGCGCCGCACCCGCATCGCGCTGGAGGATGCCGGGGGCATGGCCGTCACCGGCTATCGCGCGCCGAGCTTCTCGATCGACGCGCGCACGCCCTGGGCGCATATCGTGCTGGCGGAGGAAGGCTATGCCTATTCGTCCAGCGTCGCGCCGATCGCGCACGATCATTACGGCTGGCGCGACAGCCCGCGCTACGCCTGGCGCCCGCTGGCCGACGCGTCGTTGATCGAACTGCCGGTGACGGTGGCCGAGATCGCCGGGCGGCGGCTGGCGACGGGAGGCGGCTTCTTCCGCCTGCTGCCGGCCGCGCTGACCGATTTCGCGGTGCGGCAGGTGAATGGCGCGGGGCAGCCGGCGATCTTCTATTTCCACCCTTGGGAGGTCGATCCCGGCCAGCCGCGCGTCGGCGACGCGCCGCTGCGGTCGAAGCTCCGCCATTATAGCCGGCTCGGCGCGATGGCGGGCAAGCTCGGCAAACTGATTCGGCGGCATGACTGGGGGCGGATCGACGCGATCGCGGCGGCGCGATGACCGCGATTGTGCGCGAGGCGGCGCCGGCGGACGACGCGGCGATCACGGCGTTCGTCCGCGCGCAACCCGGTGCGACGCCCTTCCACCTCCCCGCATGGAGCCGCGCGGTGGAACGCGGGTGCGGCCAGCGCGCGCGCTATCTCGTCGCGGAGCGCGACCGCGCGATCGCCGGCGTATTGCCGCTGACCGAGATGCGATCGCCGCTGTTCAGCAATGCGCTCGTCTCCGCCGGGTTCGCGGTCGACGGCGGCGTGCTGGGCGAGGAGGGCGAGGCGCTGGTCGCCGCCGCGCGGGCGTTCGGCCTGCCGTCGATCGAACTGCGCGGCGGGACTGCTCCGGCCGGCTGGGTGGTGGACGAGACGACCTATCTCGGCTTCGTCCGCCCACTGGCCGCCGATGACGAGGCGGACTTGAAGGCGATTCCGCGCAAGCAGCGCGCCGAGGTGCGCAAGGCGCTGGCGAACGATCTGGAGCTCGTGACCGGCGGTGCGGAACGCGCGGCGGAGCATTACGCGGTCTATGCAGAATCGGTCCGCAATCTCGGCACCCCGGTATTCCCGCGCGCCTTGTTCCGCGCGGTGCTGGAGACGATGGACGCCGATGTGCTGACCGTGCGCCACAAGGGCCGCGCGGTAGCCAGCGTGCTCAGCCTCTACTTCGACGGCACCGTCTATCCCTATTGGGGCGGCGGGACGGCGGCGGCGCGCGAATTGCGCGCCAATGACCGGATGTATTTCGCGCTGATGGCGCACGCCCGCGCGAAGGGCTGCACGCATTTCGACTTCGGCCGGTCCAAGGCCGGAACGGGCGCGGCGGCGTTCAAGAAGAACTGGGGGTTCGAGGGGCGACCACTCGCCTACGCCCGGTGGAGCAAGGGCGCGGCGCGAGAGGTCAATCCGCTCAACCCGAAATATGCGCTGATGGTGCGGACGTGGCGGCGGCTGCCGCTCCCGGTCGCCAACCTGATCGGTCCGTGGATCAGCCGGGGGCTGGGGTGAGCGAGATATTGTTCATCGCGCATCGCGTGCCCTTCCCGCCGGATCGCGGGGACAAGATCCGCAGCTTTCATGTGCTGCGCCATCTCGCGGGCCGGGCGCGGGTGCATCTGGTCGCCTTCGCCGACGATCCGCGCGATCTGGTCCCCGCGCCGGAATATCGCGCATTGGTGGACGAATGCGTGATCGTGCCGCGCACCAAATCGCGCGCCCGCGCGGGACTGGAGGCGCTGGCGACCGCGCAGCCGGTGTCGCTCACCGCCTTCGCGCATCGCGACGTGGAGCGCGCGGTGCGCGACATCCTCGCGCGACAGCCGATCGACGCGATCTACGTCTTTTCGGGGCAGATGGCGCAATATCTGCTGGTTGCCGGGCCGCGCGCGATCATGGATTTCGTTGATCTCGATTCGGCGAAATTCGCCGCTTATGCCGGGGATGCGCACGGCTTCACCCGCTACATGATGCGCCGCGAGGCGCGCCTGCTCGCCGCGTTCGAGCGCGAGGTGGCCGGGCGCGTCGACGCCAGCCTGTTCGTGAGCGAGGCGGAGGCGGCGCTGCTCCCCGGCAGCATCGCGATCGAGAACGGCATCGACACCGCTTATTACGATCCCGTCGCGCGCCATGTGCCGGTGGTGGGGCAGGGGCCGTTGATCGTCTTCACCGGGCAGATGGATTACCGGCCGAACATCGACGCGGTGACATGGTTCGCGCGCGACATGCTGCCGCGCATCCCCGGCGCGCGCTTCGCGATCGTCGGCCGCGCGCCCGCGCCCGAGGTGCGCGCGCTGGCGGGCGAGCGGGTGATCGTCACCGGCGAGGTGGCGGACGTGCGTGGCTGGCTCGCGGCGGCGAGCGTGGTGGTCGCGCCATTGAAGCTCGCGCGCGGCGTGCAGAACAAGGTGCTGGAGGCGATGGCGATGGCCCGCCCGGTCGTCGCCTCGCTGGCGGCGGCGGAGGGGATCGACCATGACGGCGCGATCCGCGTCGCGCCGGACGCGGACGCCTTCGTCGCGGCGGTGGGCGCGCTGCTCGCCGATCCGGCGGCGGCGCGGGCGCTGGGCGCGGCGGCGCGGGCGCGGGTGATCGCGCGCTACGACTGGGCGGCGGCGCTCGCCCCGCTCGACGGCCTGCTCGGGCTGGCATGACGCTCGCGATCGCCCGACCTGTCGCGATGCCGGCGGCGGCGCGGGAATGGCGGCGCTCCCTCGTCGTGCTGGCGCTGGTCGCGGCGCTGATCCTCACGGCCTTCCACGCAGACCTGTTCCATCTCGTCTCGATCTGGTGGACCAGCACCACTTTCGGCCACTGCCTGTTCATCCCGCCGGTGATCGCATGGCTGGTGTGGACCCGACGGCGCGAACTGGCCGCGCTGGAACCGGTGGCTTGGTGGCCGGGCCTCGCGATCGTCGCGGCGGGCGGCTTGGGCTGGCTGCTCGGCGATGCGGGGGGCGTGGCGTTCGCGCGGCAGCTCGGGCTGGTGATGATGCTCCAGGGCGCGGTGGTGACCTTGCTCGGCGCGAATGTCGCGCGCGGGCTGCTGTTCCCGCTCTGCTACGCCGTATTCCTCGTCCCGTTCGGCGAGATGCTGGAGCCGCCGTTGCAGCGCGTGACGGTGGCGATCACCCTGCCGCTACTCCACCTGTGCGGCGTGCCGGCCGAGGTGGACGGCGTGCTGATCCACGCCGGCCGTTATTATTTCGAGGTGGCGGAGGCGTGTTCCGGCGCGAAGTTCGTCATCGCCATGCTGGCCTATGGTGTGCTGGTCGCCAACGTCTGTTTTACCTCATGGCGGCGGCGCGCGGTCTTCCTCGCTGTCAGCATCGTCGTGCCGGTGATCGCCAACGGCATCCGCGCTTTCGGGACGATCTACGCCGCGCATCTCACCTCGGTCGAGGCGGCGACCGGGTTCGACCATATCGTATATGGCTGGCTGTTCTTCGGCCTCGTCATGGCGCTGGTGATGGCGATCGGCTGGCGCTGGTTCGATCGCGCGCCGGACGATCCGGCGTTCGATCCGGCGACGCTGGCGCGGCCCGTTCGCCACCGCATCGCGCTCCTCCCCGCGGCGGCGCTGGTGCTGGCGACCGCGGGATTGTTCGCCGGGTGGAGCGCCGCGATCGCCGCGCGCGCCGCCACGCTGCCCGATCGGATCGCGCTGCCGGAGGTGCCGGGCTGGCGGCGCGCGCCGCTCAGCCGAAGCGCGCCGTGGCAACCCTATTACCCCGGCGCCGACCATTATCTGTTCGGCCGCTACATGGATGCGGACGGCACGGCGGTGGACATGACCGTCGCCGTCTTCGCCAGCCAGCGCGAGGGGAAGAAGCTCGCCGCCTTTGGCACCGGCGCGCTGCGCGAGAACGACATCTGGGTGCGCGTCGCCGACGAGCCGGGCATCGCCGGCGGCAGCGCGATGCGCATCACCGCGCCGGGGCCGGTGGAGCGGATCGTGGCGTCATGGTATCGCGCCGGCGGAATCGTCACCGGGGAAGATGCAATCGTGAAGCTCGCCACGCTCAGGGCCCGGATGCTGGGCGGCGATCAGGCGGCGGTGGCGATCCATCTTTCGGCGGAAGGGCCGCGCGCGCGTGCCGCGATCGAGCGCTTCCTCGCCGCGCTGGGGCCGATCGACGGCGTGGCGGATCGCGCGACGGCGACGCGCTGATGTGCGGGATCGCCGGGCTTTACTATCCGGGCACGCCCAAGCCGGTCGATCCGGCGCGGGTGCGCGTGATGGCCGACGCGATGGCGCATCGCGGGCCGGACGGCGCGGGCGTGTGGACCGCGCCGGGCGTCGGGCTGGGGCATCGCAGGCTCTCGATCATCGACGTGGAAGGCTCGCCGCAGCCGATGGCGAGCGCGGACGGCGCGCTGGCCATCGTCTTCAACGGCGAGATCTATAATTACCGCGAGTTGCGCCGGGAGCTTGCCGCACGCGGCTGGGCGTTCCGCAGCGACGGCGATACCGAGGTGCTGCTCGCCGGTTGGGCGGCGTGGGGACCGGCGCTGCTCGACCGGCTGGTCGGCATGTTCGCCTTCGCGATCCACGACGCACGGGCCAACACGCTGTTCCTCGCGCGCGATCGGCTGGGGGTGAAGCCGCTTTACCATGTCGAGCTGGCCGATGGCGCGCTCGCCTTCGCCTCCGAGCTGAAGGGGCTGCTCGCCCATCCGCTGCTGCGCCGGGTGCCGGACGTGCGCGCGGTCGAGGATTATCTGGCGTTCGGCTATGTCCCCGACGACGCCTGTATCGTCTCCGGGGTGAGGAAGCTGCCGGCGGGCCATTTCATGCTGGTCGAGCGCGGCAAGCCGGTGCCCGCGCCGCGCCGCTGGTGGGACATCTCCTTCGCCGACCGCGCCGGCGGCAGCCTCGCCGCGCTGGAGGAGGAGTTGCTCGCCCACATGCGCGAAGGCGTCCGCTCGCGCATGGTGGCGGACGTGCCGCTGGGGGCGTTCCTGTCGGGCGGGGTGGACAGTTCCTCGGTCGTCGCGCTGATGGCGGAAGCGTCGCCGCAGGCGGTGAAGACCTGCACGATCGGCTTCGACGTGGCCGATTTCGACGAGCGCGCTCATGCCGCCGCCGTCGCCACGCGCTTCGCGACCGATCATCGCGAGCGGGTGGTGGACGCGAGCGACTTCCGCCTGATCGACACGCTGACCCATGCCTTCGACGAGCCGTTCGCGGACGCCTCCGCGCTAGCCACCTGGCAGGTCTGCGCGCTGGCGCGGGAGCAGGTGACGGTCGCGCTGTCGGGCGACGGGGCGGACGAGGCGCTGGCCGGTTATCGCCGCTACCGCTTCCATGCAGCCGAGGAGCGCGTGCGCGGGCTGCTCCCTGCCGGGCTGCGCGCCGGCCTGTTTGGGACGCTGGGGCGCTTCTACCCCAAGGCAGACTGGGCGCCCCGGCCGCTGCGCGCGCGGACCACCCTGCTCGAACTCGCGGCCGACGGCGGCGATGCCTATGCCCGCGCGGTGGGGGTGACGACGCCCGATCTGCGCCGCGCCTTGTTCACCGACGCCGCGCGGCGCGCGCTCGGCGGGCATCGCGCCGAGGATCGCTATGTCGTGGCGATGCGCGATGCGCCGGCGCGCGACGGACTCGACCGGGCGCAATATGCCGACATGAAGATCTGGCTCCCCGGCGACATCCTCACCAAGAGCGACCGCACCAGCATGGCGGTGAGCCTTGAGGTGCGCGAGCCGCTGCTCGATCACCGGCTGGTGGAATTCGCCGCGCGGCTGCCCGCGTCGATGCGGCTCAGGCACGGCGAGGGCAAGTGGCTGATGAAGAAAGCGATGGAGCGCTATCTGCCGCGCGACATCCTCTACCGGCCGAAGATGGGCTTCGTCACGCCGGTTGGCGCATGGTTTCGCGGACCGCTGGCGGATCGCGCGGCGGCGCTGGCGAAGTCGCGGATGCTCGCGGATACCGGGTGGTTCGATCTCGATCGGTTGGCGCGGATCGCGGCGGCGCATCGCGCGGGCCGGGAAGAGCACGGGCGGACGTTGTGGCAATTCGTGATGCTGGAACGGAGCCTGGCGCGGGTGTTCGCGTAGAAGGGGAGGCCGGCCGTCATGGGAGTGAATCCCATGACGTCGGACGCGGCCGTGGCCGCGCCGGCCGGCCCTTCGCGGTCTCGCGGCCAGCTTGCGCTGGCCGCGTGCCGCTCAGGCGAACAGCTTCGCCCAGCGGCGCTCGGGCCGGTCCTTCCACAGGCCGCGATGATAGGCGTCGGACGCCAGCAGCGGCATGACCGAGCCGGCCTCGGCGAACACCATCTGCTCGATGCCGGTGTTGACCTTGCCCCAGCTCGCCGCCTCCTGAAGCGTGGACGAGGAGCAGGCGCCGTCGCGCACGTCGGCGACGGTGATCTGCACGGCATATTTATGCACCTCGACATCCTCGTGGCCGAGAATCTCGGCGCAGACCACCGTGTCCTGGATGAAGTTCTTCGGCACGCCGCCGCCGATCATCAGCAGGCCGGTGGTGCCGGCCTGGATCTTGATCTCGGTCAGTTCGCGGAAATCGGCCACCGCGTCGATCATCAGATAGGGCTTGCCGGCCTTCATCTGGTCGACCTGATGCTTCACCAGCCCGAAGCCGGCCGAGGAATCGACGAACGCCGGGCAGAAGATCGGCACATCATGCTCATAGGCGAGCTTGACGAGGCTGTTCTCCTTCTTGCCGTGCTCCGAAAGATAGCGGCCCATCTCGCGGATGAAGGCGCGGCTGGAATAGGCGCGCGGCTCCAGCTCGTTGGCGATCTTGTTGATCGTGAAGTCGCAGTCCTGAAGCTGCTCCTCGTCGATATAGGTGTCGTAGATGCGGTCGATGTAGAGCGAGCGCAGCGTGTCGTCGTCGGGGATTTCCTGCGCCTGATAGTGCTTGTGGCCCAGCCCCTCGAAGAAATCCATGTCGACGATCGTCGCGCCGGTGGCGACCACCACGTCGACCATCTTGTTGCGGATCAGCTCCGCATAAAGGTCCATGCAGCCGCCCGCCGAGGTGGAACCGGCGATCACCAGGCACACCGTGCAATCCTTGTCGGCGAGCATCTGGTTGTAGATATTCGTCGCGCGACCGAGGTCGCGGCTGGTGAAGCTCATGTCGGACATCGCATCGACGATCGGGCGCGCGTCGAAGCTCCTGATGTCGATATGCTTCACCTGCTTCGAGAGCAGTTCGGCCTTGCGGTTGTCGTTGATCGGCGCGTTGGCCGCGGCGGTCTTGTTGAGCGTGTCGGTCATGGGAAACTCCCGCATACGATGCCGTCGTCATTGAAGGGGACGCGGAAACCCCAAGGGCGACGGCGCGCGCGAAGCGCACCGTCGCCCGAAACCCTGTCTTGTGGACGTTACAGCGTTACGACGTTGTTCGCGACCTTCGGCTCCACGACGGTGTAGAGCGAGACCATCGGCTCATCGAGCGCGACGATCGTCTCGTCCGAACCGAAGCCGTTGAACGCGGTGCGCATCGCCGCGCCATAGGCGCCGAGCATCCCGATCTCGATATAATCCCCGGCCTGCACGTCCGCCGGCAGCAGGAACGGCCCGACCATATGATCGAGGTCGTCGCAGGTGGGGCCGTAGAAGGAGAAGGGGTGGTCACGCACGGTGGATTCCGGTTCGCGCAGCAACGCGACCGGGAACCGCCAGCCGATATGCGCCGCATCGAACAGCGCGCCGTAAGCGCCGTCGTTGATATACAGCTCGTTGCCGCGCCGCTTCTCGACGCGCACCACCAGCGAGCTGTATTCGGCGCACAGCGCGCGGCCCGGCTCCGCCCACAGCTCGGCCGAATAGCTGACCGGCAGGCTTTCGAACGCGCGGTGGATCGTCTCGAAATAACGCTCCAGCGGCGGCGGCTCCATCCCCGGATAGGAGGACGGAAAGCCCCCGCCGACGTCGATCACGTCCACCGTCACCGCCGCATCGACGATCGCGTGGCGCACGCGCTCCATCGCCTCGGCATAGGCTTCCGGCGTCATCGCCTGGCTGCCGACATGGAAGCAGATGCCGAGCGCATCGGCGGCCTGGCGGGTCGCCATCAGCAGCGCCTTCGCCTCATGCGCGGCGACGCCGAACTTGGACGCGAGGCTGAGCTTCGAATGCTCCGACGACACGCGCAGCCGCACGCAGAGCGTAAGATCGTCCGCGCCCTTCGTCGCGCGGGTGATCTTGTCCAGCTCCTCGAGGCTGTCGAGGCTGAACACGCGCACGCCATGCGTGAAATAGGCCTCGGCGATCGCCTCCTCGGCCTTCACCGGGTGCATGAAGCACAGGATGGCGCCGGGCACGGTGCGCGCGACCAGCCGCACCTCGGCGATCGAGGCGACGTCGAAATGCGTGATGCCGTTCTCGAACAGCGTCGCGATCAGTTCGGGGCTGGGATTCGCCTTCACCGCATACATCGAGCGGCCCGGAAACTTCTCCGAAAAGAAGCGGGCGGCCCGCGCGGCTGCGTGCGGACGAACAAGCGTCACCGGCTGGACCGGCTTCTGCTTCGCAATGTCAATGGCTCCGCCGACAGAGGTGGCGGGAACAATCGAGGGGGCAGCTAGCCCCAGCGCGCTATGATGCTGGTGCAACTCAAGGGACCTCCAATTGCCTTTCGGCGTCGAGCGAAAAAAGCTGCCTTGCGGTTGGAAGTCCCATGGGGCAGCGGATGGGCGAGTTAGGGTCGCCGGACCCGAATGTAAAGTGGATTCCAATGACGCAGGATCGATCGTGACAATTGTGCGACAGCCAACCCGCGCCGGCGTGCGCGACGCCGCGGCGAAGGTAGCGGCGATCCTGCCGCCGACGCCGCTTTTCATCCATGAAATCAATCATGTGCCGATCGCCTTCAAGGCCGAGTCGCTGCAGCCGATCGGGGCGTTCAAGATTCGCGGCGCATGGCATCGGCTGACCGCGCTGGATGGGGAGGCGCGCGCGCGCGGCGTGGTCGCTTTCTCCTCCGGCAATCATGCGCAGGGAATCGCCTGGGCGGCGAAGCGGCTGGGCATCGCCGCGACGATCGTGATGCCGGCCGACGCGCCGCGCGCCAAGCGCGAATCGACGCTGGCGCTGGGCGCGGAGGTGGTGGATTACGACCGCGCGACCGAAAGCCGCGAGGTGATCGCGGGGCGACTCGCCAGGGCGCGCGGCGCGACGCTGGTGCCGAGCTTCGACGATCCATGGGTGATCGAGGGGCAGGGCAGCGCCGCGATCGAGGCGGTGCGGCAGATGGAGGAGGCGGGCCTCGGTGCGCCTGCCCACGCGATCGTGCCGTGCGGCGGCGGGGGGCTCGCCGCCGGGATCGCGCTCGCGCTGCCCGATGCGCGGATCACGATCGTCGAGCCGGAGGGCTGGGACGACATGACGCGCAGCCTGGAGGCGAGCTGGATCGAACCGGTCGGTCCCAATCCGCCGCCGACCGCCTGCGACGCGCTCCAGACCAAGGAAGTTTCGCCGCTCACCTTCGAGGTGCTGGCGCGGCGCGATGCGAAGGGCGTGGCGGTCAGCGAGGAGGAAGTGGCGGCGGCGCAGCGCTGGGCGGCGGAATATCTGCGGCTCGTGGTGGAGCCGGGCGGCGCGGTGGCGCTCGCGGCGGTGCTGGCGGGCAAGGCGCCGGTGGAGGCCGGGATGCTGGTGATCCTGTCCGGCGGCAACGTAGATCTCGACGCTTATGCGCGCGCGCTGGCGGGTGCGGGGGGGCTCACGTCGGCGGATGCTCGTTCAGAAGCGGTATGAGCACGGTGTTGAGCGTATCGAGGTCCAGCGCGCCGGCCTTGGCGTATCGCACCACGCCGGCGCGATCGATCACGTAATTGGTCGGCACGCCGCCCATCACCGCATATGGCCCCTTCACGCGGCGCACCGCCGGGATGGCGAGCTTCTCGAACAGCGGCTTGAGCTTGTAGAGCGGCACCGAATCCTCGGTGGTCACCGCGAACACGCGCAGGCCGTGCTTCTGCGTGATCTCATAGAAAGCGTTCAGCGTCGGCAGTTCGGTGCGGCACGGCACGCACCATGTCGCCCAGAAATTGAGCACGACGACATTGCCGCGCAGTTCCGACAGCCTCACCTTGTCGCCGGCGAACAGCGTCAGCTCGAAATCGGGCGCCGGCTCGCCGATGCGCGGCGCCTTCTCCGCCAGCGCCAACGGGGCGGGCGTGGCGAGCGCCGCGCAGGCCAGCGCCAGCAATACCATTGACGCGCGGCGCATCCTCATTCTCCCCCCGGTTCCCTTGCGCGAAGGAAGCCCTTTCGCCTCGTCGCGGTCAATACCAATCCCCACTGGCGCCGCGCGGCCCCCCCGGCTAACAGGCGCAGGAACATCTTGGTTGCACTCAGGGGTAAGCGATGACGCCGACGGTCAAGGCCATTCTCGACAAGTATGAATCCGATTCTCCCGCCACCAAGGCGAATCTCGCCCGCATCCTGATGCAGGGCAAGCTGGGCGGCACGGGCAAGCTGATCATCCTGCCGGTCGACCAGGGCTTCGAGCATGGCCCGGCGCGCAGCTTCGCGATCAACCCGCCGGCCTACGATCCGCATTACCATTACCAGCTCGCGATCGACGCGGGCCTCTCGGCCTATGCCGCGCCGCTCGGCATGCTGGAGGCGGGGGCGGAGACGTTCGCCGGCCAGATCCCGACGATCCTGAAGTGCAACAGCTCGAATAGCTGGGCGACCAGCGTCGATCAGGCGGTGACGGCGGGCGTGGACGACGCGCTGCGGCTGGGCTGCGCGGCGATCGGCTTCACCATCTATCCCGGCTCGGACCATGTGTTCGAGCAGATGGAGGAAATCCGCGAGCTTTCGGCGCAGGCCAAGTCGGTCGGCATCGCCACCGTCATCTGGTCCTATCCGCGCGGCGGCAAGCTCTCCAAGGAGGGCGAGCTGGCGCTCGACGTCGGCGCCTATGCCGCGCACATGGCGGCGCTGCTCGGCGCGCACATCATCAAGGTGAAGCTGCCGACCGACCATATCGAGCAGGCCGACGCGAAGAAGGCCTATGAGGGCGGCGATTGGTCGACCCAGGCCAAGCGCGTCGCGCATGTCGTGCAGTGCAGCTTCGCCGGGCGGCGCATCGTGGTGTTCTCCGGCGGCGCGGCGAAGGGCGCGGACGCCGTCTATCAGGACGCGCGCGACATCCGCGACGGCGGCGGCAACGGCTCGATCATCGGCCGCAACACCTTCCAGCGCGAGCGCGGCGAGGCGCTGGCGATGCTCGACAGGCTCGTCCGCATCTACAAGGGCGAGGAATAAGCCCGATGGTCGAGCGCACCCAGCCGCAGGATGCGCGCTGGGCGGCGGTCGACCGTTATATCGGCGAAAGGCTGCTCGGCGCGGATGAGGCGCCGGGCGCGACGCTCGCCGCCAATGCGGCGGGCGGCCTGCCGGATATCGACGTTTCCCCGGCGCAAGGGAAGTTGCTCCAGCTCCTCGCGCTGATCCGTGGCGCGCGGCGCGTGCTGGAGGTGGGGACGCTCGGCGGCTATTCGACCTTGTGGCTGGCGCGCGCGGTGGGCGAGGGCGGCCGCATCGTGTCGCTGGAGATCGATCCGCATCATGCCGACGTGGCGCGCGCCAATCTCGCGGCGGCGGGCGTCGGCGACCGCGTCGAGGTCATCACCGGCCCGGCGCTCGAATCGATCGCGCGGCTGGAAGGCCCGTTCGACCTCGCCTTCATCGACGCCGACAAGGAGAACAACGTCGCCTATGTACGCGAGGCGATCCGCCTGTCGCGGCCGGGCACGGTGATCGTGGTCGACAACGTGATCCGCGAGGGCGGGGTGCTCGATGCCGCCAGCGCCGATCCGCGCATCCGGGGCACGCGGGCGCTGTTCGATTATGTCTCGGGCGAGCCGCGCCTCACCGCGACGGCGATCCAGACGGTCGGGGAGAAGAAGTGGGACGGCTTCCTGCTCGCGGTGGTGGACGCGGGCGAGAGGTGAAGGCCTTCACCTATCATCGCGCGCTTGCGCCGATGCTATGGGTGCTGGCCGGGCTTGCTTCGATCGAATTGCTGGTGACGCATCTGCTGGTGGCGCATTGGTTTCCGCGCGTGGCGCTTGTGCTGTCAGTTGCCAGCCTTTGCGGCCTGATGTGGCTGATCCGGGCAATCGCGAAGATGCGTCGCCGCCCGGTGATTGTCGGGCCGGATGCGGTGCTGATGGCGGTGGGCGGGTTCAGGCGCGTCAACGTGCCGTTGGGGGCGGTCGCCGGGGTGGATGCAGCCGGAAACGAACGCGATCGGAGCGCGCTCAACCTCGCGCTGGTTGCCCATCCGAATGTAATGCTGGAATTGCGCGCGCCATTGCCGGGCCATCGACGGCGGATTCGCAGCATCGCGCACCGGCTCGACGATCCGCTCGGCTTTATCGCGGCGGTGCGGGAAAGGCTCCCCGGCGATCAGCCCGCCACCGGCAGCTTCACCGTCCCGTCGGCCTCCCGCTCCAGCGGGCCGTAGGCGATCAGCGTTTCGAGCAGCAGCGGCTCGTAGAGGTGCGGGAAATCCTGCCCGCCGCGCGACTTCTCCCATTTCAGCGAAGCGCCGAACGAGGTGAGGTCCACCGCCGCGACGTGCAGGTCGGCCTGCCCGGCGAAATGCCTGTCCACCGTCTCCGTCAACTGATCGGCGGTGGAGAGGTGGATGTAGCCGTCCGCCACATCCACCGGGGCGCCGGCGAAGCTGCCGTCGTGTTCCAGCGCGGCCATCTGCCCGGCGGTCAGCACCTTGTACGCGACGGACGGGCGGACGGTCATTCCGTTTCGCCCGTCGCTTCGGTCGCCGGCGTTTCGCCCTCCTCCGCGCTTTCCTCGATCCGCGCGGCGGAGACGACATGCTCGTCGTTCGCCACGTTGAACAACCGCACGCCGGCCGATCCGCGCCCGATCACCCGCAGGTCGCCCAGCGGGATGCGGATCATCTTGGCCTGATCCGTCACCAGCATGAGCTGCTGCGCCTTGGTCGCGGGGAAGCTGGCGACGACGAGGCCGTTGCGGGCGATATTGTCGATATTGGTGATGCCCTGGCCGCCGCGACCCGTGCGGCGATATTCATAGGCCGACGACATCTTGCCATAGCCGTTGGCGCACACCGTCAGGATGAACTGCTCGTGTTCCGCCAGATGCGCGAAGCGTTCATCGTCCATCGCGCGCGGGGCGCGTTCGGCATCCTCGCCCTTCCACGGCGCATGGCGGAGATAGTCCTCGCGCTCGTCGGAATCGCGCACGCCGACCTTGTGGAGGATCGAGAGCGAGATCACCTCGTCGCCCTTCGCCAGCCGCATGCCGCGCACGCCGGTGGAGTTGCGGCTCTGGAATTCGCGCACGTCGCCGCCGGGGAAGCGGATCGCCTTGCCGTGGCGGGTCGCCAGCAGCACGTCGTCCTCCTCGTCGAGCAGCGCGACGCCGATCAGGCGATCGTCCTCATCCTCGCCCTCGAACTTCATGGCGATCTTGCCGTTCGAGGGGACGTTGGTGAAGGCGTCCATGCTGTTGCGGCGCACATTGCCCTTCGCGGTGGCGAACATGACGTGGAGCGCCCCCCATTCCGCCTCGTCCTCCGGCAGCGGCAGGACGGTGGAGATCGTCTCGCCCTCGGCCAGCGGCAGCAGGTTGACCATCGGCCGCCCGCGCGTGGCCGGGCCGCCCTCCGGCAGCCTCCACACCTTGTAGCGATAGACCTTGCCGAGCGTGGAGAAGAACAGCACCGGCGTGTGCGTCGAGGTGACGAACAGCTCGGTGACGATATCCTCGTCCTTGGTCGCCATGCCGCTGCGGCCCTTGCCGCCGCGCGCCTGCGCCCGGAACGCCTCCAGCGGGGTGCGCTTGATATAGCCCTGCATGGTCACGGTGACGACCATGTCCTCGCGCTCGATCAGATCCTCGTCCTCGATCCCGTCGGCGGCGGCGGCGATCTCGGTGCGGCGCGGGGTGGCGAACAATTCGCGCACCTCGGCGAACTCGTCGCGCATCACCTGATAGAGCTTCGCGCGGTTGGCGAGGATCTCCAGCAGCTCCGCGATCGAGGCGGCGAGCTGCTCCAGCTCCGCGCCGATCTCGTCGCGGCCGAGCGCGGTGAGGCGATGCAGGCGCAGGTCGAGGATCGCGCGGACCTGGATCTCGCTCAGGCGATAGGTGTCGCCGGTCACCTCGGCGTCCAGCGCCTCGACCAGCCGGATATAGGAGGCGATCTCCGCGATCGGCCATTCGCGCGCGAGCAGCGCCGCGCGCGCCTCCGCCGGGCTGGCGGAACCACGGATGATCCGCACCATCTCGTCCAGATTGGTGACGGCGATGACGAGGCCGAGCAAGATGTGCGCACGGTCGCGCGCCTTGGCCAGCTCGAACTTGGAACGACGGGTGATGACCTGTTCGCGGAACTGGACGAACGCCTGGATGATGTCGCGCAGGCCCAGCATCTCCGGCCGCCCGCCACGGATCGCGAGCATGTTGGCCGGGAAGCTCGATTGCGCCGGCGTGTGTCGCCAGAGCTGGTTCAGCACCACTTCCGGCGTCGCGTCGCGCTTCAGGTCCACGACGATGCGCACGCCTTCGCGGTTCGATTCGTCGCGGATGTCGCTGACGCCCTCGATGCGCTTGTCCTTGGCGGCCTCGGCGATCTTTTCGACCAGCGCGTTCTTGCCCTGCTGGTAGGGGATTTCGGTGAGGACGATCGAGCGCCGGTCGCCGCGCCCTTCCTCGATCACATGGCGCGAGCGCACGATGATCGAACCGCGCCCGGTGGCGTAGGCGGAGCGCGCGCCGGAACGGCCGAGGATGATCGCGCCGGTCGGGAAATCCGGCCCCGGCACGATTTCCATCAGCTCCTCGGTGGTGATCGCGCCATTGTCGAGATAGGCGAGGCAGGCGTCGATCACTTCGCCGAGATTGTGCGGCGGGATATTGGTCGCCATGCCGACCGCGATGCCGCCGGCGCCGTTGACGAGCAGGTTCGGGAAGCGCGCGGGCAGCACTTGCGGCTCGCTTTCCGATCCGTCGTAGTTCGGCTGGAAATCGACCGTGTCCTTGTCGAGATCGTCGAGCAGATAGTCCGCGATCTTGGCGAGGCGCGCCTCGGTGTAACGCATCGCGGCGGGCGGATCGGGGTCCATCGAGCCGAAATTGCCCTGGCCGTCGATCAGCGGCGCGCGCATCGACCAGTCCTGCGTCATGCGCGCGAGGGCGTCGTAGATCGCGGTGTCGCCGTGCGGGTGGTATTTACCGATGACGTCGCCGACGATGCGGGCCGACTTGCGATACGGCCGGTTCCAGGCGAAGCCGCTCTCGTTCGCCGAGAACAGGATGCGGCGATGCACCGGCTTCAGCCCGTCGCGGATATCCGGCAACGCGCGGGCGACGATCACGCTCATCGCGTAATCGAGGTAGCTCGTCTTCATCTCCTCGACGATGGAGATGGGGGCAATGTCCGAAGGGTCGGCGAGGAGAATCTCGTCGGTCAAGAATCAGCGCTTTCGGGTTGTGTCGTTTCGATGACGAACCCTAGCCGACTGCGAAAGCGCTGACCACCCCCGCGCCCGCGTATGCGCGCGCGAGGGTGGCGTGGCGACCCCGAAGGCTCGGGGGATCAGATGCGGGTTATTTGCAAGCCTTCTTGTTGGCGTTGCCCGCCTTCGAGCAATTGTACGTGATGGTCTTGCCGGTCGAGGTCTTGGTGGTGACCATGCGGCCCGTCGGGGTGGTGGTCGTCTTGCGCGCGACGTGCGTCGCCTTGGCGACGGTGGTCTTGGCGGTGGTCGCCGCCGGCTTCGTGACGGTGGTGGTCTTGGTCGCGACGGTGGTTTTGGCGGCGGTGGTCGCCTTCGCGGTCGGGGTCTGCGCATAGGCCATCCCGCCCGAAGCGAGCGCGGCGGCGGAAATGGCGGCGAGGATCGCGGACTTCATCATTGCATCACTCCGTTTCGAACGACGTCTGTCGGCGTCGGAGCCTGTAATGCACGAGAAAGAATCGCGGAGCCGTGACGCGAAGATTAAATATCGGTCAGGGAGCGATTTCCGTCCCGTCCCATGAGAACAGCCGCCCGCTGTCCTTCGGGGCAAGGCCGTCGATGACGTCGAGCAGCTGCACGGCGGCGCGTCCGGTGGCGAAGATGTCGCGGCCGGATTGCAGATACGGGCGCGACAGTCGCGTATCGACCGTGCCGGGGTGCAGCGCGACGACGATGCCGCGATCGTTGCGCCGCTTGTCCTCGATCGCCAGCGTGCGGATGAACTGGTTGAGCGCGGCCTTGGACGCGCGATAGCCGTGCCAGCCGCCCAGCCGGTTGTCCGAGATGCTGCCGACCCGCGCGGACAATACCGCGAAGATGCTGCGCCCGGCCCTGGGCATGAGCGGCAGGAAATGCTTCGCGACCAGCGCCGGGCCGATCGCGTTGACGGCATATTGCCGCGCCAGCCACGCCGGATCGAGATCGCCCGGCGCTTTCTCCGGGCCGTGCCCGTCCTCATGCAGGATGCCGGTCGCGACGATCACCAGTTCCGGCGATCCGGCGCGCGCGGCGGCGGCGGCGATGGTCGCCTCGTCGGTTACGTCGATGTCGGGGCGCGAGAGGCGGAGGACGGTCTCGCCCTCATCCTCCAGCGCGTCGGCCAGCGCGCCGCCGATCCCGCCGGATGCGCCGATGACGACCGCGCTCATCGCCGGCGGAAGGTCCAGCTATCCCCGTCGCTCGCGGCGGAGTCGAAGGCATAGCCGTCGCTGTCGAACCCGCGCATCGCGTCCGCGTCGGCGATGCGATGCTCGACCAGCCAGCGCGCCATCATGCCGCGCGCCTTCTTCGCGTGGAAGCTGATGAAGCGGTCGTCCGCCTCGCGGAAATCCACGTCGATGATACGGATATTGCCCGGCAGCAGCCCGTCCACCGCCGCCCAATATTCCTGGCTGGCGAGATTGAGCAGCACGCCCGATCCCTCCGCCGCGATATCGCCCGCCAGCGCGTCGGCGATGCGCTTGCCCCACCAGTCGGTCAGCTTCCTGCGACGCGGCGCCCAGCGCGTGCCCATCTCCAGCCGATAGGGGCGCATCCGGTCGAGCGGGCGGAGCAGGCCGTAGAGGCCGGACAGCATCCTGAGGTGATCCTGCGCGAAATCGATCGCCGCCTCGTCCAGCGTCGCGGCTTCCAGCCCGGTATAGACGTCGCCGGCGAAGGCGCGGATCGCCGGCCGCTCGGGCAGCGTCTCGAAGCTGCGGAAACGCCCGGCGTTCAGCGCGGCGAGCTTGTCCGAGATGTGCATCAGCTCGCCCAGCTTCCGGCGCGACATCCTCGCCGCGGCCTTCGCCAGCGTCGCCGCCTCCTCCGCGAAGCGCGGCGCGGTGGTCGCCATCGCGGGCAGGGGAGTCGCATAGTCCAGCGTCTTGGCGGGGGAAATCACGGCGATCATGGCGCCAGCGCCTATCGGGGGAACCGAAGGCGTTCAATCCATGTTCAGCGGATTGACGTCAGGGAACACCGGGTTTCTTGAACCTGCAGGGGCAGGAAGGTAGAGCGGCGCGGAGGCGCCCGCGCGCCTTCCAGAACGGAGAGAATAACGCGATGAAAAGCATCTACCGGGCCGCGATCGCCGCCGCCCTCCTTTCCGGCGCAGGCAGCATCGCGCTCGTGACGCCGGCATCCGCCAAGGAAAAGAAGGCGGAGGAGGCGAAGACCCCGCCGCTCAAGCTGAGCAAGGACGTCCAGCCGCTCGCCGCCAAGGCGCAGGCCGCGATCCAGGCGAAGGACTATGCCACCGCCGCGCCGCTGGTGCAGCAGGTCTCCGCCGCCGCCAAGACCGACGACGACAAATATATCGCCTCCGTGTTCGAGCTTCAGCTTGCGGTCGGCCAGTCGCCCAACGGCCAGATCGACGACAACAAGATCAAGCCGCCGCTCGACGCGCTGATCGCCAATCCGCGCACGCCGCAGGCCGATCAGGCGCGCTTCAACTATCAGCGCGGCATCATCGCCGCCAACGCCAAGCAGCCGCAGGAGGCGATCGCCTTCTTCCAGCGCGCGCAGCAGCTCGGCTACACCGATCCGAACCTTCCGCTCCAGATGGTGAAGATCAAGATGGAGAGCGGCGACATCGCCGGCGGCTCGGCCGATCTCCAGAAGGCGATGGACGCGCAGATCGCCGCCGGGCAGAAGCCGGACGAGCAGCTCTATCGCTATGCGATGGCCAAGACGCTGCAGAAGCGCCTGATCCCCGATTCGATCGGCTGGATGAAGCGCTACATCACCGCCTATCCCACCGCGAAGAACTGGCGCGACATCGTGTTCGTCTATGGCATCCAGCAGGGCGCTGCCGTGACGCTCGACAAGGCGCAGAAGGTCGACCTGTTCCGCCTGCTCCGCCGCGAGAAGGCGATGGCCGATCAGTTCGATTACGAGATCTACGCGCAATATGCGATCGACCTCGGCCTGCCGAACGAGGGCAAGGCGGTGATCGACGAAGGCCGCGCGGCGGGCAAGCTGCCGGCGGATTCGGTCACGGCGAACGATCTCTATCGCGTCGCCAAGCAGGCGATCGCGAACGAAGGCTCGCTCGATCCGCTCGACGCCAAGTCGAAGGCCGCCGCCAACGGCAAGCTCGCCGCCGGCACCGCCGACGCGCATCTCGGCGCGGGCAATTACGCCAAGGCGATCGAGCTTTATAAGGTCGCTCTGCAGAAGGGCGGCGTGGACGCCGACGCGATCAACACCCACCTCGGCATCGCGCTCGCCAACTCCGGCGACACCGCAGGGGCCAAGGCGGCGTTCGAGGCGGTGAAGGGCGCGCCGCGCGCGGACATCGCCTCCTTCTGGCTCACCGCGCTGGCCACCCCGGCGGCCTGACGGGCGCGACAGGCGAAAACGAAAAGGGCGGCCGTCGCGCCGCCCTTTTTTTGCCCGCCGCCGCGAACCTCAGTCGACGATCGGCACGCCCGATGCGGACTTGGCGCTGCGGATCGTCAGCGACGATTTGACGCTGGCGACGTTCGGCGCGGTGGTGAGGTGAGTCGTCAGGAAGCGCTGGAAGCTCTCCAGATCGGTGGCGACGATCTTCAGCACGAAATCGATCTCGCCGTTCAGCATATGGCATTCGCGCACCTCGGGCAGCGCGGCGACATGCGACTCGAACGCGGCGAGGTCGGCTTCCGCCTGGCTCCTGAGGCTGACCATCGCGAACACGGTGATCGGGAAACCCAGTTGCGCGGGATCGCAATCGGCGTGGTAGCCGCGGATCACCCCGGCCTGCTCCAGCGCACGGACCCGCCGCAGGCACGGCGGCGCGGTGAGGCCGACGCGATCGGCGAGTTCGACGTTGGTCATCCGCCCGTCTTCCTGAAGATAAGCCAGTATCTGCCTGTCGATCCGATCGAGCACGTCATTCTCCGCCTGTCGCCACGCACGTTCATGGCGATTTGGTGGACGTATCCATAGGAATATTGCGCGCAAACGCAATTGTCCCACATTGCGACGTGCCAAAATCTACTGTTTCGCGAAGGCGGGATGAGGACTAATCAGGCGATCCCCGGCGACGAAAAGGTCGCCCGCCGGCAAGGATGACAGCGGTGCGATTCGACGACAGCCTGAAGACCGTTCTCGCTGCGGACGCCTCCACGCCGTTCGGCGCGCAGGCGGCGTTCCGGCAGATCGCGGACCTTCTCGCGCGCGGGCGAATCGAGGAGAGCGGCGAGGTGCTCGATCACCTGCGCGGCTTGCGTGGGCGCGTCCCGGCGGCGGTGCGCACCGCCGCCGCGCGCGCGCTGGCGCTGGCGAGCCCCTCGGCGGGGCTGGTCGCGATCTTCGCGGAGGACGAGCCGGCGGTGGCCGCGCCCGTGCTGCGCGCGGCTCGGCTCGGCGATGCCGAATGGCGTTCCCTGCTTCCCGCGCTCGGCCCCACCGGGCGCGCCGTGCTGCGCCATCGCGACGATCTCGGCGCGGATGTGGTCCGCGCGCTGGAGAGCTTCGGCGCGGCGGATTTCGCGCTCGGCTACGACGGCGCGGAAATCGCGATGCCGGAGGTCGAGCCGGCCGTCGCGGAGGCGCCGCCGATCGTCACGCTGGTCGCCGATCCGTTCGCGGATGTGCTCGATGCCGAGCCGGCGGCCGCACCCGGCGGCGGCTTCGAGATCGCGGCGCTGGTCGATCGCATCGCCGCGTTCCGCCAGCAGCATCGCGAGCAGCCGATAGCGAGCAGCGAGGAGCCGGACGAGGCCCAGCCGACCGAGCGTTTCAGCTTCGAGACCGATTCGGCCGGCGTGATCCGCTGGATCGATGCGGCGCCGCGCGCGGCGGTGATCGGGATCGGCTTCCTGCTGCCCGGCGCAGACGGCCAGCCGCAGGTCGACGGCGTGGCGAGCGGGGCGTTCCGCCATCGCACCGCGTTCCGCGACGCGCGGCTCAGTATCGGCGGACGGTCCGCGCTGGCCGGCGACTGGCGCATTTCCGGCGTGCCGATGTTCGATCCCGCGACCGGCCGCTTCATCGGCTTTCGAGGTGGCGCGCGTCGCCCGCGCGTCGACGAGGGCGCGATCGGGCGCGGCACCGAATCGGGTGGCGTCGAGGGATTGCGGCGGCTGGTGCATGAATTGCGCACGCCGACCAATGCGATCGCCGGCTTCTCCGAACTGATCGAGACGGCGATGCTTGGCCCGGTGCCGGAAGTCTATCGCCAGCGCGCGGCGACGATCCGGGGCCATGCCGGCGATCTCGTCGCGGCGATCGAGGATCTGGAACTGGCCGCACGGATCGAGGGCGATGCGCTGGACCTGCGCGAGGACAATGTGGCGCTTGCCCCGCTGTTGTCGCGGATGCTGGACGATCTCGCGCCGCTGGTGCGGCTGCGCGGCTGCGCGATCGACCTTGCGCCGGTGTCGCCGGATATCGCGCTCGCCTGCGACGCGCGGATCGCGGAGCGGCTGATCGGCCGGCTGGTCGCCGCGCTCGTCGCCAGCGCCGCGCCGGACGAGAAGCTGGCGATCGCCGCGCGCGCGGAGGAGACGGCGGTGGCGATCGACATCACCCGCCCGCGTGCGCTCGCCGCCGTGCCGGAGGCGACGCTGCTGACGCTCGATGCCGAGCGCGAGGTGGAGATGCCGGGCGCGCCGCTGCTCGGCACCGGCTTCGCGATCCGGCTGGCGCGTAATCTGGCGACCGAATTGCGCGGCGCGCTGGTGATCGGGGCGGAACGCTTGACTCTCCGCCTGCCGACGGGCCTGATCGGCGACATGGGGCAGGCATCGACGAACTGACGACGGTGGCGGCGCCCGCGATCGTCCCGCGGCGCTGGCGCGTGCCGCCCCCCGATGCCGCGGCATTGGTGCGCTGGCCGGCGGATTTCGGCCCGCGCTACACGATCTTCGTCGATACCGAGGAGGAGTTCGACTGGTCGGCTCCCTTCTCGCGCACGGCGCGGGGCGTGACCGCGCTGGCCGCGTTGCCCGAGGCGCATCATCGCCTGTCGGACGCGGGCGCGGCGCTCACCTTCTTCATCGATCACCCGGTGGCCGCCGATCCCCGCGCGGTCGGCCTGCTGCGCGATGTGGTCGCCGCCGATCCGCGCGCGGCGATCGGCGCGCAGCTTCATCCGTGGGTCAATCCGCCGTTCGAGGAGCCGCTGTCACCCGCCGCCTCCTTCGCCGGCAACCTGCCCTCCGCCTTGCTGGAGGCGAAGCTGGCCGCGCTGACCGACACGATCGCGGCGGCGTTCGGCGCGCGGCCCGTCGCGTTCCGCGCCGGCCGCTATGGCGTGTCGCCGGAGATGCTCGCGCTGCTGGCGCGGCACGGCTATCGCCTCGACAGCTCGATGCGCCCCGGCTTCGATTATCGCGCGCAGGGCGGGCCGGATTTCACCCTGTTGGGAGGCGCGGCGTGGCGCGAGGCCGGGCTGATCGAACTGCCGCTCTCCACCGTTTTCACCGGGGCGCTGCGGCGTCACGGCGCGCGGCTCCATGCCCGTCTCGGCGCGATCCCGCGCGCGCTGGGGGTCTGCGCCCGCGCGCGCCTGCTCTCACGCGTGCCGCTGACGCCGGAAGGCGTGCCCGTCACGGAGGCGCTGGAGGCGATCGCGGTTGCGCTGGGGGAGGGGGCGGCCGTGCTCAATTTCGCCTTCCACTCGCCATCGCTGGTGCCGGGCAATACGCCTTATGTCCGCGATGCCGCCGATCTCGCGCTTTTCTGGCGCTGGTGGGATCGCGTGCTGGGCGAACTCTCCCGGCGCGGCGTCAGGCCGGCATCGCTCGCCGAACTGCTCGCCGCCGCCGGATGAGGTCAGTGTCACTCGCCGGGGCGGTATCGCCGCTCGACATGCCCTTGCAGTTCGTCGGGGTAGAAATAGACCGGGCGTAATTGCCCGTCGGCGTAGCGCCGGATCTGGTCCGCGAAATGCGGAGACTTTAGATCGCCGCTCTGTCCGCCGGCCATCACCGCCGTGGCCTTCACGCGCGGGCCGAACTCGACGATCGCGACGAAGCTGTTGCCGCTGGTGCCGTAATAGCGCTTCGTCCCCGGCCACGGCTTCGCGCCGAACGAGGCGAGGCTGCCCCATTGCGCCGAGGTGAAGGGCACCGGCAGCGACGCGGCCTTGTCGTCGAAATGTGGATTGATCGCGTCGTCCAGCCGCTGGAAGCGGTTGATCTCGCGCCATTTGATCCGCCAGTCGCCGAAATCGCCGGTCAGCCGCGTCACCGCTGCTGCCAGCGCGTCGAGCCGCGCGCCGGGGGAGACTTTCGCCGCGATATAATCGGGCACGTTCATCCGCTCGGCCTGCGCGAAGCTGCCGACCTCGCGCCACAGGTGATCGCCCCAGAACACCGCGAGGCTGGTCGCGGTGGAATCGTAGCCCCAGCGATAGTCCCAGCCGCGCAGCAGCGCGACCGGCCCGGCAAGGCTCGCGCGGCGCGGATCGGCGGCGGGCAGCGCATCCCATGCCGAGACCAGTTGCGGGATCAGCTTCGCGAAGGCGGGGAGATAGCTGTCGAACGCCGCGTCGCGCAGCTTCGCCGCCGTCCAGCCGGTCTTGCCGGTGAGCAGCAGGTCGGCATGGGCGCCGCGCGCATTGCCGCCGGTCTGGTCCATGTAGCGCGGGAAATCCGCCGCCTTCGGACTGTCCGCCCCGGCGGCGCTCCACGGCCAGTCGTTGGTGTTCTTCACCCAGCCGGTGCCGGGGTTGAGCACGTTGGGCAGCGAGGGGAGCGCGTGCAGCCCCTTCCAGTCGGTCGCCGGATCGCTGCCGTCCACCGGGCGGGTGTAGTCGAAGCGATTGTCGCGCAGCGGCATGAACTGCGGCATCAGGAAGGCGATCTCGCCCTTGCTGTCCGCGAACAACGTGTCGTTGGAGGAATTGGCCTTGCGCTCGGCGATCCGCATGAAGCCGGCGAGATCGGTCGCTTTCGTGCGCAGGTAGCTCTGCTCCAGCGCCGGCACCGGCTTCCACATCAGCGCGGTCGCGATCCACCGCCCGCCGCGCGCGGCGACGATCGGGCCGTGATGGGTGCGCCACGTCGTGAAGCCGCGCTCGCCCATCGAGCCGTCCGCGCGACGATAGCGCAGCGTCACCCGCTCGCTTGTCACCGCGCGGCTGGCGGAGCCATAGGCATAGACGTAGCCGTCCCCGGCCTTGCGCACCTTCTCCGCGAACTCGTCGACATTATCGACGGTGGAGGAAGTGTGCATCCACCCCGCCTTGGCATTGAAGCCCTGATAGATGAAGAACTGGCCCCAGGTGCTCGCGCCATAGGCGTCCAGCCCGGCGTCGCTCGTCATCTGCGCCTCGGAGCGGAAATAGAAGCTGGTGTGCGGGTTGATGAGCAGCAGCGCATGGCCGTTCGCGGTGATCTTCGGCGCGATGGCGATGCCGTTCGATCCCGAAGGCTCGCGCGGCACGCTGCCGTTCTCCTCCGGCGTCGGCGGGGTCGGGTTGCCGTAGAAGGTCTTGAGTTCGCTGAGCGAGACGCGCTCGATATCGCCGCCGATGCTGCCCTCGGTGAAGGACAGCGCCATCCACGGCTCGAACCGCGTGAGCACCTTCGGGCGGACCTCCGGGTGCGTCGCGAGATAATAGTTCAGCCCGTCCGCCCAGGCATCCATCAGCGCGCGCAGCCACGCGGGGCTGGCGGCATATTCGCGCTTCAGCGCCGCCGGATCGACCCACAGCCGCTGGCGCAGATCGGCCCAGATCGCCTCCTCGCCATCGGCCTCCGCGCTGCGGCCGAGCGCGGTGAGATAGTTGGCCTCGACGCGCGGGAAATCGTCCTCCGCCTGCGCATAGATCATGCCGAACACCGCGTCCGCGTCGCTCTTGCCGTGGACATGCGGGATGCCCCAGTCGTCGCGCGTGATCGTCACCCGCGCCGCCTCGGCCCGCCAGCGCGCCATGTCGGCGTCCACCGGGGCGGCGGTGGCGGTCAGCGAAAGCAGAAGCGGGGCTAGGAGCAGGGGACGAAGGCTTATATCCATGCGCGGAGGCGTAACGAAATAACGGGGGAAAAACCATGCGCTTGATCGCGCTGATGATGGCGGCGCTGCTCGGATCGGCCGGCGCGGCGGCGATGGCTGAAGGCCCCGGCGGGGCGATGCTCATCAAGCCCGATGCGGTGTTCGATCCGGTCGACGGCAAGCGTCATCCCGGCTGGCAGGTGCTGGTGCGCGGAGAGACGATCGTCGCGGTCGGCCCCGATCTCGCCGCGCCGGCGGGCGCCGAGGTGCTGGCGCTGCCGGGCGACACGCTGATGCCGGGGATGATCGAGGGGCACGGCCACCTCTTTCTCCATCCCTATAACCAGACGAGCTGGGACGATCAGGTGCTGCACGAGCCGCTTGCGCTGCGCACCGCGCGCGCCGTGGCGCAGGCGCGCGCGACCCTGCTCGCCGGCTTCACCAGCGAGCGCGATCTCGGCACGGAGGGCGCCGGCTATGCCGACGTCGGGCTGAAGCAGGCGATCGAGCAGGGGATCATGCCCGGCCCCCGGCTGTCGGTGGCGACCAGGGCGATCGTCGCGCTCGGCGCCTACGGGCCGAAGGGGTTCGAGCCGGGCGTCGCGATCCCGCAGGGCGCGGCGGAAGCCTCCGGCGTCGATCAGGTCGTCGCGGAGGTGCGGCGGCAGATCGCGGCGGGCGCGGACTGGGTGAAACTCTATGCCGATTATCGCTGGCGGCCCGGCGAGGACAGCCGCGCGACGCTGGGCGCGGAGGAGATCAGGGCGGCGGTCGCGGCGGCGCACGATGCCGGGCGGCCGGTGGCGGTCCATGCCGCGACCGCCGAGGGGATGCGCCGCTCGATCGCGGCCGGCGTCGACACGATCGAGCATGGCTATGGCGGCACGCCGGAAATCTTCGCGGCAATGGCGGCGAAGGGGATCGCCTATTGCCCGACGCTCGCCGCATCGGATTCGGTCGCGCGCTATCGCGGCTGGAACGGGGCCGAGCCGGCGCCGGCCAGCGTGAAGCTCGCCCGCGAGGCGTTCCGGCTCGCGCTCAGGGCGGGCGTGCGCATGTGCATGGGTGGCGATGTCGGCGTGTTCGCGCATGGCGAGAATGCGCGCGAGATGGAGCTTATGGTGGCGGGCGGCATGACCCCGGCGCAGGTGCTGACCGCCGCCACCTGGGGCAATGCGCGCTGGTTCGGGCTGGACGCGAAGCTGGGCGCGGTGAAGCCGGGGATGCTGGCCGATCTGGTCGCGGTGCATGGCGATCCGACGGCGGATATCGGCGCGGTGCGGCGGATCGGGATGGTGATGAAGGGCGGCGCGGTGGTCGTGCGGCAGTAGCGGAATCGGGGCGGGGGCTCTATGGCTCCGCCCGCCATGCCAGCAGCAGACCATGATTCCCGCGACCTGCCAATCTGCGTCGCGGCGCTCTATCGCTTCACGCCGTTCGAGGATTGCGCGGCGATCCGGGAGCCGCTGCTCGATCTCTGCCGGTCGCTCGACGTGAAGGGCACGCTGCTGCTCGCGCGCGAGGGGATCAATGGCACGATCGCTGGCAGCGACGAGGCGATCGCGGCGGTGCTGCGGCACATCCGCGCGCTGCCGGGATGCGCCGGGCTGGAGCCGAAATTCTCGCGCGCGGCGACGCTGCCGTTCCATCGCATGAAGGTGCGCATCAAGCGAGAGATCGTGACGATGGGCGAGCCGGATATCGATCCGCTCGGCGACGTCGGCCAATATGTCGCGCCCGAGGCGTGGAACGAACTGATCGCCGCGCCGGACACGATCGTGATCGACACGCGCAACGATTATGAGGTGGCGGTCGGCACCTTTCGCGGTGCGGTCGATCCGCGCACGCCGACCTTCCGCGACTTCCCCGCGTGGTTCCGCGCGCAACGCGATGCCCTGCTCGGCGACGGCACGGCGCCAAGGGTTGCGATGTTCTGCACCGGCGGCATCCGCTGCGAGAAGGCCACCGCCTTCCTGAGGGCGGAAGGGGTGGACGAGGTCTATCACCTCGAGGGCGGCATCCTGAAATATCTCGAAACCGTGGCCCCGGTGGAAAGCCTGTGGGAAGGCGAATGCTTCGTCTTCGACGAGCGGGTGACGGTGGTGCACGGGCTGGCGACCGGGAGCCATGCCTTGTGCCGCGGCTGCCGCCGGCCGGTGAGCGCGGCGGATCGCGCCTCGGCGCTCTATGTCGAGGGCGTGAGCTGCCCCGCCTGTCACGCCGAGCGCAGCGACGGCCAGCGCGCCGGCTATGCCGAGCGGATGCGCCAGACCCGCTTCGCCGAGGCGCGCGGCGAGCCGCACGTCGGCGCGCGGATGGGCTGACCTATCGCCGGCGCGGGCGGTAGAAGATGTGGCTCTCGACCTGCGCGATCTTGTCGAGCGAGCCGATCCAATAGGGCACGATCCAGTCGGTATGGTAATGCGTCGCGGTGCCGACCGGGCGGAAGACATAGCCGGACAGCGCGCGCTGCGCGGCATGGCGCGCGGCGATCCAGCCGGCATGTTCGGGGCGGCGCGTGCGCGAGCCGTCGCAGGTGAAGGAGAACTGGCACCCGGTCGGCCGCGCCGCGCCCTGATAGACCACGCCGCACACCGTTTTGGGATAGCCGCCGAGCCGGACGCGGTTGAGCACCACCTGCATCACCGCGCGCTGCCCGCGCCGATCGCCGCCCGCTTCGTACAGCGCGGCGGTGGCGAGGCATCGCACCGCCTGCTCACGCGCGGCGGGGCCGCCACGGAAACGGAACGGCTTCGCCGGCGTCGGCGTGTCGGTGACGAACGGAATCGCGGCATTGGCGGCGCGGGCCTCGTCCATCGTCAGCTTCCTTGGCGCGGGCTTGTCCGGCCGGCTCGCCGTGGCGAACCACAGGATGAGGACGACCAATGCGAACGCGCCGGGAATGAGCAGGTCGGAGAGAGGCGTGGCTCGCCCCCTCCGGCGCCCCGCCGCCCTTCGCCGCCCCTGCTTCCGCCGTGCCATGCCGCGCGGATATCGCGTGAAGTGGCGGCGGAACAGCCCCGGTCAGCGCTGCAATCTGGTCGCGAGGATGATCGAGGAGGTGGTGCGCTCCACCCCTTCGATCATCCCGATGCGGTCGATCAGGTCGTTGAGCCGCTCCGGGCTGTCGGCTTCGACCATCGCGATCATGTCGAACTGGCCGGCGATGGCGTGGAGCGCGGTCAGCTCCGGCATGGCGGCGAGCTGCTCGAACGTCGCCTGCGTCAGCTTGGGGAACAGGTTCAGCATGACATGCGCGCGGATCATCCGCCGCTCGCGCGCGACGCCGAGGCGGACGGTGTAGCCCGCGATCGTCCCGCCCTGTTCCAGTCGCGCGATCCCGGCATAGACCAGGGCGCGCGACACGCCGAGCGTCGCGGCAAGCTCCGACACCGGCTTGCGCGAATCCTCCCGCAGCAGCGCGAGCAGTTGCGCGTCGAATTCGTCCTGCGCGTTATTTGCCATCGACCGTCTCGTCGGCATAGATCGCGACGCGCGGCTCGCCGTCGGCGCTCACCTCGCCGCGATACATCCCTTCCGTGTTCATCGCGAAGGCGGCATGGCCATCGCCGTCCATCGCGATCAGCCCGCCGTCGCCGCCGATGTCTGCGATCTCGCCGATCGTGTCCTGCGCGGCGCTCGCCACGCTCTCGCCGCGCCAGCGGATGCGGTCGCACACCTGCCGCCCGGCGCTCTCGCGGATGAAATATTCGCCGGTGCCGGTCGCCGATACGGCGCAGTCGCGGCCGAAGGCGTAGGTACCCGCGCCGATCAGCGGCGTGTCCCCGATCCGGCCCCAGCGCTTGCCGGTCAGCCCGCCGGTCGAGGTCGCCGCCGCGAGGTGGCCGTGCATGTCGAGCGCCACCGCGCCGACCGTGCCGAAGCGATGCGTCGGGTCCTGCGCGGCCTGCTCGTTGCCGCGCTTCCAATCGAGATATTCCTGCCAGCGCTTTTCGGTGCGGAAATAGGAAGGGTCGACCTGCTCGATGCCCTGCTCGCGGGCGAATTCGTCCGCCCCGGCCCCGCTCAGCAGCACGTGGCCGCTATGCTCCATCACCGCGCGCGCCAGCGCCACCGGGTTCTTCGTCGCGCTCACGCCCGCCACCGCGCCGGCGCGCAGCGAGGCGCCGTCCATGATCGCCGCGTCGAGCTGGTTCTTGCCCTCCGCGTCGAACACGGCGCCGCGCCCGGCGTTGAACAGCGGATTGTCCTCCAGCGCCATCACCGCAGCCTCCACCGCGTCGAGGCTGCTGCCGCCCGCCTTCAGCACCGCTGACCCGGCGACGAGCGCGTCGGTCAGGCCCTGACGATAGGCGCGCTCCTGCTCCGGCGTCAGCGCGCCGTGCGGGATCACGCCCGCGCCGCCGTGGATCGCCAGCGACCAGCGGCGGTCGGGCAGGACGGGCACGCCATCCAGCCGCCCGTCGCGCACCGATGCGGTGCTGGTGAAGGCTATCTCCGGCATCTTCAGCGTGCGCAGGTCGATGGTGTGGCCGGGGGCGATGCCGGTCACGCGGATATCGTCCCAGTCGAGCGGGGTTCCGCGCTTCAGCGAGGGCACGCCGCGCGGCTGGATGAGCCATGCGAAGGTGCCGTCCGGCCCGTGGAAACGCGCGACGCCCTTCGCATCGACGCACAGCGCGCCACGCTCGTCCACGCCGATGCCGATCGCGTGCCGGTCTCCGCTGGCGCGCGCGGAGGCGACGAAGGCGATCAGCCGGCCCAGCCGGTCGCGCTTGTTGAAATGCGTGTCGGTGACGACATGCGCCAGATAGGGCATCCTGAGGAAACCGTGCACCATCGTCATCGCCGGCCCGGCGGGATCGTTCAGCGCGGTCATTGAATCGATGCTGCCGCCGTCGAGCGCGCCATAGGCGGTGCCGCCGAGGATCGCGAGGCCGGCGCTGGTGCCGCCGATCGGCCGCCCCTTGCGCACATGGGCGTTGAGCGCGCGGGCGACGGGCGTGTCCTTCCAGTACCGCACATAGCGCGCCTGATCCCCGCCGGCGATGAAGATGCCGTCGGCATGGGCGATGATCGACAGCACACGCGGGTCGCTCGACGCCTTGCGGTCGCTGAACACGAGCGTCTCCACCGAGGCGACGCCGCCGATGTCGCGGAACATCTCCTCGCCCGCGTCGGCGCCGCCGGACGCGCGGAGGATTACGATATGGCCGCTGCCCGCCTTCTCGACGAACCAGCGGAAGGCCTCGCGATTCCAGTCGCCGCCGCCGACCAGCATCAGGCCGGGCGAAGTCCTGGCGCGCAGGGTGCCGGCGGTGTTGCCGATCGAGTAATAATTATAGCCGGCCGAAGGCAGGGCGGGGGCCGCGGCGGCGGCGATCGGCATCAGCGCGGCCGCGGCGAGGGCCAGTTTCATGAAAAATTGTTGTGTTCGGCCCATCTTCTACTAATCTCCGGCACAAAATGTCGATATAAGCGAGCAAAGTGAAATATTGACTTCGTAACATGCGCCATAAGCATGTCATTATGTCAATCGGGCAAAAAGGGGCTCCGGGGGGTAACATATGCGTCTGTCGAAAATCGCAACCGTCGCGCTGTGCGGCGCCAGCCTGATGACCACCGCCACCGCGGCGCTGGCGCAGACCGGGGGAGGCGCGCAGCAATCGGCCGACGAGAGCGGCGACGTCGTCGTGCTCGGCTCGCGCATCCCGCGCCTGCAACAGGAAGGCCCGGCGCCGGTGACCACCGTCACCGCCGACGACATCGCGAAGAACGGCTTCCAGAGCGTGCCGGACGTCCTGCGCTCGCTGACGCAGAACGGCGGCGCGACGCAGAGCCAGCAGGATTATTCCAATTCGTCCTTCACGCCGGGCGCGCAGCAGGTCGACCTGCGCGGGCTGGGGCCGAACCATACGCTCGTACTGGTCAACGGCCGCCGCATCGCCGATTTCCCGCTGCCGTTCGAAGGCAACAGCAACTTCACCGATATCTCGAACATCCCGGTCGGGCTGATCGACCAGATCCAGGTGCTGAGCGGCAGCGCCTCGGCGATCTATGGCTCGGACGCGGTGGCGGGCGTCGTCAACTTCAAGATGAAGTCCAAGATGGACGGCACGCAGCTCGATTTCCGCTACGGCGATACGCAGCACGGCGGCGGCGCCTCCTATCGTCTCACCGGCGTGACGGGGTGGGATACGGGACGTTTCCACGGCGTGCTCGGCGTCGAGCTGCTCAACCAGCGCCCGCTGTGGCAATGGCAGCGCTCGCGGCAGGATTCGACCAATGACAATCCGGTGTCACCCGTCGCGCGGCGCACCTTCCTGCGCACCGACGAATATTACGACTATATCAATCCGGGCAAATCGACCTGCGACAAGCTTTCGTCGCTGAACCAGGGCTCGACCTATTATGCGTCGCGGCCCAATTACGACACGTTCGACGGGCCAGGCTATTTCTGCGGCAGCGACAAGTCGGTTGCCTATGGCACGATGCTGTCGGAGCGGAAGTCGATCAACGCCTATAGCTCGCTGGGTCTTGCACTGGGCGAGAAGACCGAATTGTTCGCCGATCTCCAGCTCAGCTATTCAAGGCTGAAGCTGATGCGCGACGTGCTGAGCTGGTATTATGTCGCGCCGGACGGGAATGAGGAGGGCACCTTCTTCAATCCCAACCTGTCGCCCGACGCGACCTATAGCGGCGCGCAGCTCGATAACTGGACGCGCCAGTTCACGCCGGAGGAGATGGGCGGCTTCGGCCCGGCGATGACCCGCAACGATTCGGTCGCGTTCAGCTTCACGCCCGGAATCAGGGGATCGTTCGGGGAGGGTGATCGGTGGCATTACGAGCTGTCGTTCAATCACGCCGAATATCATTCCAAGGTGGCGTTCCCGGAGGTCGTGATCGGCAAGGCCAACGCCTTCTTCCTCGGCCAGCAGCAGGGTGTCGACGAGGCGAGCGGCTATCCGATCTTCGACGCGGACGTGGCGCGGCTCTATACGCCGCTCACCCCGGCGCAATATCGCTCGATCACGGCGGATGCGGTCTATCGGCCGAAATCGTGGGTGAACAATCTCTCCGCCACGGTGAACACCACGCAATTGTTCAACCTGCCGGCCGGCCCGGTCGGCTTCGCGGCGGTGTTCGAGGCGGGCAATCAGGGCTTCAACCTCCGCCCCGATCCGCTGGCGCTGACGCAATATTATGTCGGACTGGTGGATTCGGACGGCGAAGGGCAGCGCGGCCACTGGGGCGGGGGCGTCGAGTTCCGTGTCCCCGTCCTGTCGGTTCTCAGCATCAGCGCGGCGGGACGCTACGATCACTATCGCGCCGACCGCAATGGCTATGGCCGTTTCACCTACAATGTCGGTGGGGAGTTGCGCCCGACCTCGCACCTGTTGCTGCGCGGCGCCTACGGCACGGGCTTCCGCGCGCCTGACCTCAACTACGTGTTCCGCGGCCCCGGCAACGTCCATTCCGGCGGGACCGATTACTATCAGTGCGCGACCCAGGAGACCGACGATTGCGAGGTGAATTTCATCGCCTACAAGCTCGGCAACCGTAACCTGCGGCCGGAAACCTCCACCTCGTTCAACGGCGGCGTGGTGTGGCAGCCGTCGCGGCGTTTCGACGTGTCGGTCGATTATTTCCGCGTGAAGATGAAGAACCAGGTGCTCGATATGGATATCGACAGCCTGCTCCGCGCCGAATCCTCATGCCGCCTGTCCGGCTCCACCACGCCGACCTGCGTAGATGCGATCAGCCGTGTGCAGCGCTACGCCAGCGGCGCGCTCGAAGGACAGATTCAGGGCGTCCATATCGAGCCGATCAACGTGGCGGAGGAAACCACCGACGGCATCGACGCCGCCGTCCATGTGAAGCTGCCGACCGCCGCGCTCGGCGAATTCGCGCTGTCGGCCGGCTACACCTATGTCTTCAATCACACGATCCGGCAGTATCCGGGCGATCCGATCGTCGACAAGCTGCGCTACGACAGCAATTACTACATCCCGCGCGACAAGGGCATGGCGAGCCTGACGTGGACGCTGGACCGCTTCTCCACCACGCTGACCGGGCAGCGGCTCGGCAAGCTGCCCAATTACGACGAGGACGCCTATATCAAGGCGAGCTATACCTTCAATCTGACCGCGCGCTACGACATCACCGATCGCCTGCGGGTGACGGGCACGATCAACAACCTGTTCGATCAGGCGCCGATCTTCGATCGCACCTGGTCCAGCTACCCCTATTACGATTCGACGTGGTTCGACGGCATCGGCCGCAGCTTCTACCTGCAGGTGACCTACAAGATGGGTGGCGCTCCGCTCTAGGCGTTGTCTGCATTCATCGTAACCAGATGATGGCGCAGGCGAGGTGAACGAAGCCCATGAAGGCAGA
>MKSU01000015.1 GCA_001897375.1 Sphingomonas sp. 67-36
GTCCGAGTCCTTCTTCAGGCGCTCGATCTCCTCGCGCTCGATCGCCATCGCGCGCTCGTCCTTGTCGATGCCGTGGCGGTTGAAGACGCGCACGTCGACGATCGTCCCGGCCACGCCCGGCGGCAGGCGCAGCGAGGTGTCGCGCACGTCGCTCGCCTTCTCGCCGAAGATCGCGCGGAGCAATTTCTCCTCCGGCGTCATCGGGCTTTCGCCCTTCGGCGTGATCTTGCCGACGAGGATGTCGCCCGGCTCCACCTCGGCACCGATATAGACGATGCCCGCCTCGTCGAGGTTGCGCAGCGCCTCCTCGCCGACGTTCGGGATGTCGCGGGTGATGTCCTCCGGCCCGAGCTTCGTGTCGCGGGCGGCCACCTCGAACTCGTCGATGTGGATCGAGGTGAACACGTCGTCCTTCACGATCCGCTCGGAGATGAGGATCGAGTCCTCGTAGTTGTAGCCGTTCCACGGCATGAACGCGACGAGCGCGTTGCGGCCCAGCGCCAGCTCGCCGAATTCGGTCGACGGGCCGTCGGCGATGATGTCGCCGGCGCGCACCACGTCGCCCACCTTCACCAGCGGGCGCTGGTTGATGCAGGTCGACTGGTTGGAGCGCTGGAACTTCATCAGCGTGTAGATGTCGACACCCGATTCCTCGGCCGAAACCTCGCCCGTCGCGCGGACGACGATGCGGCTGGCATCGACCTGGTCGATCACGCCGGCGCGGCGGGCGGCGATGGCGGCGCCGGAATCGCGCGCGACCGTCTCCTCCATGCCGGTGCCGACGAACGGCGCCTCGGCCTTGACCAAAGGCACCGCCTGACGCTGCATGTTCGAGCCCATCAGCGCGCGGTTCGCGTCGTCGTTCTCAAGGAACGGGATCAGCGAGGCGGCGACCGACACGAGCTGCTTCGGCGACACGTCCATCAGCGTGATCGTCTCAGGCAGCGCCATCAGGAACTCGCCCGCCTGACGCGCGGAGATCAGCTCCTCGGTGAGGCGGCCGTCCGTGTCGACCTCGGCGTTGGCCTGCGCGATCGTGTGCTTGGCTTCCTCCATCGCGGAGAGATAGACCACCTCGTTGGTGACCTTGCCGTCGATCACCTTGCGGTACGGCGTCTCGATGAAGCCGTACTTGTTGACGCGGCTGAAGCTCGCCAGCGAGTTGATCAGGCCGATGTTCGGGCCTTCCGGCGTCTCGATCGGGCAGATGCGGCCGTAGTGCGTCGGGTGGACGTCGCGGACCTCGAAGCCCGCGCGCTCGCGGGTCAACCCGCCCGGCCCGAGCGCCGAGACGCGGCGCTTGTGCGTCACTTCGGAGAGCGGGTTGGTCTGGTCCATGAACTGCGAGAGCTGCGACGAGCCGAAGAACTCGCGCACCGCGGCGACGGCGGGCTTGGCGTTGATCAGGTCGTTCGGCATGACCGTCGACACGTCCACTGACGACATGCGCTCCTTCACGGCGCGCTCCATGCGGAGCAGGCCGACGCGATACTGGTTCTCCAGCAGCTCGCCCACCGAGCGGACGCGGCGGTTGCCGAGATTGTCGATGTCGTCGATCTCGCCCTTGCCGTCCTTCAGGTCGACGAGCGTCTTGACCACCGCGAGGATATCCTCGGTGCGCAGCGTCGTGACGCTGTCGTCGGTGTCGAGATCGAGGCGCATGTTGAGCTTGACGCGGCCCACCGCCGACAGGTCGTAGCGGTCCGGATCGAAGAACAGGCCGGCGAACAGCGCCTCGGCCGTCTCGAGCGTCGGCGGCTCGCCGGGGCGCATCACGCGATAGATGTCGGACAGCGCCTGCTCGCGCTCCTCGGCCTTGTCGGCCTTGAGCGTGTTGCGGATCCACGGGCCGGTAGCGACGTGATCGATGTCGAGCAGCTCGATGCGATCGACGCCCGCCTTGTCGAGCTTCTCGAGGTTCTCGGGCGAAATCTCGTCACCCGCCTCGACGTAGATCTCGCCGGTCGCCTCGTTGATGAGGTCATAGGCCGAATAGCGGCCGTAGATCTCCTCGGTCGGGATCAGCAGGTCGGTGAGACCGTCCTTCGCCGCCTTGTTGGCGGCGCGCGGGCTGATCTTCTGCCCGGCCGGGAAGACGATCTCGCCCGAATTGCCGTCGACGATGTCGAACATCGGCTTCACGCCGCGCCAGTTCTCCGGCTGGAACGGAATCTTCCACCCGCCCTCGCCGCGAACGAAGGTGAGGCGGTTGTAGAAATGATTGAGGATTTCCTCGGAATTGAGGCCGAGCGCGTACAGCAGCGCCGTCACCGGCAGCTTGCGCTTCCGGTCGATGCGGACGTTGACGATGTCCTTCGCGTCGAACTCGAAATCGAGCCACGAGCCGCGATAGGGGATCACGCGCGCGGCGAACAGATACTTGCCGGACGCATGGGTCTTGCCGCGATCGTGATCGAACAGCACGCCCGGCGACCGGTGCATCTGGCTGACGATGACGCGCTCGGTGCCGTTGATGAAGAAGGTGCCGTTCTCGGTCATGAGCGGCATGTCGCCCATGTACACGTCCTGCTCCTTGATATCGAGCACGGAGCGGGTTTCCGTATCCGGGTCCACCTCGAACACGATCAGGCGCAGCGTGACGCGCATCGGGGCGGCATAGGTGATGCCGCGCTGGCGACATTCCTCGACGTCGAACTTCGGCGGCTCAAGCTCGTAGTTGACGAAATCCAGCTCGGCGGTGCCGGCGAAGTCGCGGATCGGGAAGACGCTGCGCAGCGTCTTCTCCAGGCCCGAGACATAGCCGATCGAGGGATCGGAGCGCAGGAACTGCTCGTAGCTTTCGCGCTGCACCTCGATGAGGTTCGGCATCTGCACCACTTCGTGGATGTTGCCGAACACCTTGCGGATGCGCCGCTTGGGCGTGGTAGCGCCCTCGATCGCCTTGGTTGCCATGTAGCTGTCAGCCCTCAGTCAAAAACCGTTCGAGCGCGAGAACAGACGCCAAAAGGCCGCAGTCCATCCCATCCTGGGTGACGGCAGCCTTGAGCGTCTTATGAAACCGGAAAGCTTCCATTCGTGCGATACGGTGCGCGACGCCGCATCATGTCCCGAAGCTCCGGCAAGAGCGGCGATGTAGGATGTCGTTCCAGCAACGTCAAGGTGCGCGGCAGGTTGATCCGCGCGGGCGAGCGGGCATAACCGGCGGCATCCACCGAACAGGGAAATCCCCATGCACCGCAAGTCGCTGATCCTCGCCTGCCTTGCCCTGACCGCCGCGCCGCTCGCCGCGCAGCAGGTGAGCGCACCGCCTCCGGGCGGCGATATCCCCGCGCACTTCGCCTATCCGACCGAGGCGAACGATTACGTGAAGCGCGAGGTGATGATCCCGATGCGCGACGGGGTGAAGCTGCACACCGTCATCGTCATCCCCAGGGGCGCGACCAATGCGCCGATCCTGCTCACCCGGACGCCCTATAACGCCTCCGGCCGGGTGGCGCGGATGGCCAGCCCGCACATGATCTCGATCCTGCCGCAGGGCGACGAGCCGTTCGTCCGCGCCGGCTATATCCGCGTGTTCCAGGATATTCGCGGAAAATACGGGTCGGAGGGCGAATATGTCGTGACCCGTCCGGTGGTCGGCCCGCTCAACCCGACGAAGGTGGATCACACCACCGACGCCTGGGACACGATCGACTGGCTGGCGAACAAGGCCAATCTGCCCGAATCCAATGGCCGTGTCGGGATGCTCGGTTCGTCCTATGAGGGCTTCACCGTCGTGATGGCGCTGCTCCATCCGCATCCGGCGCTGAAGGTCGCCGCGCCGGAAAGCCCGATGATCGACGGCTGGATGGGCGACGACTGGTTCCACTACGGCGCGTTCCGGCTCGCCAATATCGGCTGGCTCGGCTCGCAGACCGGTTTCAAGGGCGCGGCGGAGGAGCCGGCCTCGGGCATCTACGACGATTACGATCGCTTCCGCCGCATCGGCTCGGCCGGGGCATGGGCGGAGCAGTCGGGCTATGCCGCGCTGCCCTATTGGCAGCGGATGGTGGCGCATCCTTCCTATGACGCCTTCTGGCAGGGGCAGGCGCTCGACAAGCTGGTCGCGGCCAATCCCTCGAACGTCCCGACGATGTGGGAGCAGGGGCTGTGGGATCAGGAGGATATGTATGGCGCGATCCACACCTGGGAGGCGCTGAAGGCGAAGGGCAAGCTCGGCAACAACTTCCTCGTGATGGGGCCGTGGCGGCACAGCCAGGCGAATTACGACGGCTCCTCGCTCGGCGACTTCAAGTGGAACGGCGACACCGCGACCGAGTGGCGCGAGAAATATCTCTTCCCGTTCTTCGACCAGTATCTGCGCGACGGCCGGCCGGCGTTCGCGCCGCCGCAGGCGCTGATCTACAACACCGGCGAGAACCATTGGGACAGGTTCGCGCAATGGCCGCTGGCGTGCGAGGCGGGATGTGCCGCGCCGCTGAAGCCGATCTATCTGGAAGGCGACGGCGGCCTCGGCTTCGACAAGGGCGGGGAAGGGGGCGACAGCTACGTCTCCGATCCGGCCAAGCCGGTGCCGCATCTGCCGCGCCCGGTGAATTTCGGCGACGGCCGCTGGGCGGCATGGCTGGTGCAGGACCAGCGCAGCTATGACGGCCGCCCGGACGTGATGACCTATCAGACCGCGCCGCTGACGCAGGCGATGCGCGTGTCCGGCCCGCCGATCGCTGACCTGTTCGCGAAGACGACCGGCACGGACGGCGATTTCGTCGTCAAGGTGATCGACGTCTATCCCGATCAATATGCCGACGAGCCGAAGAAGGGCGGATATCAGCTCGCGGTCAGCCTCGATATCTTCCGCGGCCGCTATCGCGACAGCTTCGAGCATCCCTCGGCGATCCCCGCGGGCAAGGTGCAGCGCTATCGCTTCCGCCTGCCGACGGTGAACCATGTGTTCGAGCCGGGTCACCGAATCATGGTGCAGGTGCAGTCGACCCTGTTCCCGCTCTACGATCGCAACCCGCAGAAATATGTGCCGAACATCTTCCTCGCCAAGCCCGGAGACTATCAGAAGGCGACCGTCACGCTGATGCGCGGCGGGGCGCAGGCGAGCGCGGTGTGGCTGCCAGTCGTGCCGGTGGCGCGACCGGCTGAACAATGACGGTATGGTGCGGTTCAGCTTGGTGGGGATAACGCGCGCGGGATGAAAACGGCTATCATGGGGCTGGCGCTGACCGGGACGGCGCTGGCTGGCGGACAGGCGATCGCGCAGGCGATCCCGAAGACCAGCCCGGAAAACCTCGCGCCCGCCCCGCTCAAGGTGCCGTTGCCGACACCGACGCCGGCTCCCTCGGCGACGCCGGTCAGCGAGCAACCGCTCGTCGTGGTGCCGATCGAACCGTCGAGCGCGCCGCAGGCTCCGCCGCGCGCGCGGCCGACTCCGCGCCAGACGCCGGCCGCCGCGCCGCCGCGCCGGGAGCCGGAGCCGCGTCCGACCGCGCGGGCAGCGCCGGCGGTGCCGACGCCGCCGGTTGCCCCGGCACCGGCGCCCGCCGTCACGCCCGCGCCGCTGGCTTCTCCTTCCGCCGAGCCATCATCGGTCGCGACGCCCGTTGTCGTGCCGGCGACGCAATCCGAAGCCGGCGAGGCCTGGCCGGGCTGGCTCGTGCCGGCGGTATTGGCCGGACTGATCGCGCTGATCGCAGCGTTTTTCGTCTGGCGGCGGCGCGGTGTCGTGGAAACGGTGGCGGAGGAGATTGCAATCGCGCCCCTCGCGCCGGTGCCGCCCGAACCTGTGGTTCCGCCGCCCGCGCCCGCGCCCGTGCCGCCCGAACCGGCGGTTCCGCCGCTTGCGCCCGCGCCCGTGCCGGACGCGCCGCAATTCCTTGAGCGCCCCGCTCCGAGCGAACGCGCCTGGCTCGATCTCGCCGCGCCGGTGGTGCATCGCGCGGGCATCAACCTCGTCACCGCCACCGCCGATGTCGCGCTGCTCGTGCGCAACGAGGGCAGCGCGGTGGCGCGCGGCGTTCGGCTCGCGATCCGCCTGACCAGCGCGCAGCCAGGGCAGGACGCGGTGCTCGACGCCTTGTTCGCCGAACCGGTCGAGCGCCCGATCGTGCCGCCGTTCGATCTCGCGCCGGGCGAGGAGCGGGCGGTGCGCGGCATCGCCACCCTGCCGCGCGAGGCGATCGTCGCGCTCACCGCCGCCGGGCGGCCGATGTTCGTGCCCGTCGTCGCGCTCAACCTGCTTTACGATGCCGGCGCGGGGACGCCGGGCCAGACCACCGCCGCGTTCGCAATCGGTGTGGAGCGGCCCGATGGCGGCAAGCTCGGCCCGCTGTGGCTCGACGAGCCGGCGCGGATGCACGACGCGATCGGCATCCGCGCGCATGGGACGACGGTGAAGAGATAATTGCCGTGATCCCGGCCAACGGCATGAGTGGGTGTGGGACGATGGCGAAAAAATGACTCTCGTCATCCCAGCGAAAGCTGGGATGACGGCGTAAAAAAAGGACGGCTCCCGTGGTGGGAACCGCCCCTTCTTTGTCGTTGGCCCGTCACGGGAGTAAATCCCGTGACGTTGGACGCGGCCCTCAGGGCCGCGCCAGCCGGCCTTGCGCGAGGTGCGGGCTGGCGTGCCAGCCCGTGCCCGCGCTGCGGCTTACTTCAGCTCGACGGTCGCGCCGGCTTCCTCGAGCTGCTTCTTGATCTTCTCGGCCTCGTCCTTCGAGACGCCTTCCTTGACCGGCTTCGGCGCCGACTCGACCAGCGACTTCGCCTCGGTCAGGCCCAGGCCGGTGATGGCGCGGACTTCCTTGATGACGTTGATCTTCTTGCCACCGTCGCCGGTGAGGACCACGTCGAACTCGGTCTTCTCTTCGGCCGCCGGCGCACCGCCAGCCGCACCACCGGCCGGAGCCGCAACCGCGACCGCAGCGGCGGCGCTCACGCCCCACTTCTCTTCGAGAAGCTTCGAAAGCTCGGCCGCCTCGAGGACGGTCAGTTCGGAAAGCTGGTCAACCAGCGCGTTCAGGTCTGCCATTGTTCACTTCCTTCAAATCGCAAGCCCCAAGGGGGCTTCAGTTTCGCTTGATAAAGCCGCCCGAAGATCAGGCCGCTTCCTTCTCCGAATAGGCCTTGAGCACGCGCGCGAGCTGCCCGGCGGGCGCCTGGGTGATGGTCGCCAGCTTCGTGGCGGGCGCCACGAGAAGCCCGACGATCTTCGCCCGGAGCTCGTCCAGCGACGGCAGCGTGGCGAGCGCCTTCACGCCCTCCACGTCGAGCGCATTCGCGCCCATCGCCCCGCCCACGATTTCGAACTTGTCGTTCGTCTTCGCGAACTCGACCACCACCTTCGCCGCGGCGACGGGGTCGATCGAGGAGGCGAGACCGACCGGACCCGTGAGCATGTCGCCCAGCGAGAGATAGTCGGTGCCGTCGAGCGCGATCTTGGCAAGCCTGTTCTTCGAGACCTTGTAGCTGGCGCCGGCCTCCCGCATCTTGTTGCGCAGTTGAGTCGACTGCGCGACGGTCATCCCGTGGTTGCGGGTGACGACCACCACGCCGACCTCGGAAAAGGTGCGGTTGAGCTCGGCGACGGCCGCGGCCTTTTGAGCACGATCCATGCCATTCTCCACGTTCTGGGCATGGGCCGAAACCCACGCCCGGTTGCGTTTCCCCACGCGCCTTTTCGGGGCGCATGGAGTTGTCCAGCGATGGGGAATGGGAAGCAGACGCATGGCCGAAAGCGGCGATGCGGCAGACCGGCGCGCCACGAGTGGCTGACCGGAAAAATCCTGTCCCCGTCTCGGCGGGAGGATTAAGCCGGCAACCCGGCACCCGCTGTCTCGGACGGTGCCCGGCGGCGCGAGGCTGCCGGACGAGCGCGGGCCAATACACGGGGGCGGGAGAAAGTCAACCTAGCGGTCGGTTCGCCGCGCCCCTTCCGCCCGCACTGCCGCGAACGTCGGATAGCCGTTGACCGCCATCAGCAGGTCGGCCTCCGCGAGGATCGACTTCAGCACATGCGCCGCGCCTTCCGCGCCGCCGAGCGCTAGGCCATAGGCATAGGGGCGGCCGATTCCCACCGCGTCGGCGCCGAGCGCGATCGCCTTCACCACGTCGCTGCCCGAGCGGATGCCGGAATCGAACAGCACCGGCACGCGCCCCTTCACCGCCTCCGCCACGCCGGGCAGCATATCGATTGCGGCGATCCCGCCGTTCGCCTGCCGCCCGCCGTGGTTGGAGACGTAGATGCCGTCCGCCCCGCCGTCGATCGCGCGCCGCGCGTCATCGGGATGGCAGATGCCCTTGAGCACGATCGGCAGCTTCGTCAGCGATTTGAGCCACGGCAGGTCGTCCCAGGTCAGCACCTTGCCGAACGTCGCGCCCCAGGTGCCGATCGCGGTGCGCAGATCCTCCTCCGGCGCCTTGGCGAGCAATTTGCGGAAGGCTGGATCGACGAAATAATTGGTCAGCACCGCGCCGCGCAATTGCGGGAAGTTCGAGACGTTGAGGTCGCGGGGCCGCCAGCCCGTCACCCAGGTGTCGAGCGTGACGACGATCGCGTCATACCCAGCCGCCTCGGCGCGGCCGACGAGGCTCGCGGCGACATCCTTGTCGCGCGGCGTATAGAGCTGGAACAGCGCGGGCGTGTCGCCGCAGGCGCGCTTCACATCCTCCAGCGGATCGTTCGACAGCGTCGAGGCGCACAGCGGCACGCCGGTCATGGCCGAGGCGCGCGCCGCGGCGAGGTCGCCGTGCTGGTCCTGCGTCACGATCCCGGTCACGCCGATCGGGGCCATGAACAAGGGCGAGGCGAGCTTGCGCCCGTAGAGGTCGATCGAAAGGTCGCGCTCGGTGCAATCCACCATCATGCGCGGCACCATGCCCCAATGGTGGAAGGCGCGGGCATTCTCGTCCTGCGTGAACTCGTCGCCGCAGCCGCCCTGCACGTAATTGAGCACCGCCGGCGGCATCGCCGCCTCCGCCCGCGCCTTGAGCGTCGCGAAATCGACCGGCAGCGTCGGCTGCACGCCGGAAAGGCCCGCGCCGTAGATCAACGTCTGGAAATCGCCGTAGTGCGGCATCTGCCTCTCCGCTTTTCGTTTCTCGGCTCCGTTGTCGGGCGAGATGCGTCGCGGCGTCAAGGATCAGCGCATCCGGTATCGCACGCCGAGCCACAGGGTGCGCGGCGTCGCCTGCTCGATGATGTTGTTGCCGCTGATCCCGGCCTCCACGCGCACGTCGAAGACATTCTCCGCGCGCGCCTCGATCAGCCACGCGCGGCCGAGCGGCAGCGTCGCCACCGCGTCGAGCGTGGTGGCGGGGCGCAGGCTGCGCGTGTTCTGGTCGTCGTCGAACTGCCGGGCGATGTAGCGCAGCGTGGCGGAGAGCGAGGCGTCGCCCGCGCGCCAGCCGAGCGTGCCGGAAACCTGGTCGATCGGCGTCTGCGCCGGGCGCAGGCCGTCCAGCCCCGCGGCCGCGCCCGATGCCTCCACCCGCGCATCGACATGCTGCCACGAGGCGCGCGCGTTGAACGGCCCGGCGCGCCAGCTCGCGTCCAGCTCCACGCCGGTCGAGGTGATCGCGTCGAGGTTCTGCCGCACGCGATAGACGCCGCCCGCCGCGACGAAGCCGACGCCGGGGAAGTTGCCCGGCCCCATCCCGGCCGTGACGTTGGCGATCGCGTCCTCCAGCCGGTTGTGGAACACCGTGACGGCAAGGGACGTAGTCGCGGTCGGCGAGACGGTCAGCCCGCCCTCATAACCGGTGAGCTTCTCCGGGTTCAGCGCGGCATTGGCGGCGGTGGCGTCCGCGCCGACGCGGAACGGGCGGTAAAGCTCGTTGAGCGTCGGCAGCCGCCAGCCGCGATAGGCCGCCGCGCGCAGCGTCATCGCATCGATCGGCCGCCACGCGACGCCCGCCCGCCCGGTCGCTTCCGTCCCGTCACGGTTCGGGAAGTGCAGGTTGTTCACCGACGCGCCGGTGGCGAGCATATGCTCGTCGAGATAGCCGTTCGCGATCCGCCACCAGTCGATCCGCCCGCCGAGATCTAGCGTCACGCGGCCGAGATCGGCGCTGCCGTCGGCGAACAGGCCCATGTTGCGCGTCTCGCCGCCGGCGAAGCGCTGACGGGTCGGCAGCGCATTGACGTAGCTGAACAATTCCTGCGTCTTGCCGGAGACGGAGCGCACGTCCGCCCCCATCCGCAGCGACAGGTCCTTCCCGAGAGGGGGCGACAGCTCGACCCGCGCGCCGATGCCGGTGGCGGGGGTGTTATACTGGTTGAGCGTCTCGGTCGCGGTGGTGCGCGCGGCGTTGATGCTGGCGAATTGCGAGGAGAAGGCGCGGGTCTGGAGATAGCCCAGCGCCGACCAGCCCCATGCGCCGCGCCCGACGAGGCGCAGGCTGGCGTCCGCGCCCTGGCTGGTGTTGGCGGTATAGGCGGTGCCGCGATCGCGCGTGTCGGTGAAGGCGCTGACGTTCGCCTGAAGCTCGGTGTTCGGCGCGATGCCGATCACGCCGCGAAACGCGCCGCTCGCCTGCTCGTAAGGCGCGGGGCGATCGACCGGCCCGCGCGATTCGGCGACGGTGGGGGTAAAGCCGTCGCCGCGCGCATAGCTACCGGAAAGGGTGGCGAAGCCCGGCCCTCGCACCAACGCCGCGCTGCCGTCCGCCTCCAGCGAGTTGCGGCTGCCATAGGCGACGCCGAGCGCGAGCGGGGAAAGCTGGTCCGGCGTCGCCGAATCCATCTCCACCGTGCCGGCGAGCGCGCCCGGCCCGAAATAGCCGCTGCCCCCGCCGCGCGTCACGCGGATGCGGCCGAGCCGCTCGGTGGCGTAGGCGGGGAAGGGCACCCAGCCGCCGAACGGATCGGCCTGCGGCACGCCGTCGAGGATCAGCAGCGCGCGGCTGGAGGCGTTGCCGCCGATGCCGCGCAGCGAGATGCCCTGGCTGGTCGGGTTGGCGGAGCGCGAGTCCGAGCGTCGGAACTGCTGGAGCCCGGCGACATCGGCGAGGATGCTCTCCAGCCGCGTGCTGGCGTTGTCGGTGATGCGGTCGCGGTCGATCGCCACCACGTCGAACGCGCGGTCGCCCGGCCGGTCGTCCAGCCCGCGCCCGGTGACGACGATATCGGGCTGCGCATTGGTGTCGACGGTCTGCGCCTCGGCGAGCGGGGCGACGGAGCAGAGCAGGGCGATGGCCAGCGGACGGATCATGCAGGCGCCTTTAGTGGGAGGCCAAACTATTTGAAAGCACCTCGATGCGCATCTGCAATGGCGCGGGCGGAGAAGGCGGTCAACCTGCCGGGCGTCCACCGCGCGCGCAAAGAAAAAGGGCCGGGATCGCTCCCGGCCCTTCTATCCTTGCGATGTCGCGCGGCTCAGGCGCCGGCGACCTCCGCCACGTCCACCTTGATGCCCGGCCCCATCGTGGAGCTGACGGCGATCTTGCGGACATACTTGCCCTTGGCGCCCGACGGCTTGGCCTTCACCACCGCGTCGACCAGCGCGTCGAAGTTGCGGCGCAGGTCCTCGGCGGCGAAGCTCGCCTTGCCGATGCCGGAGTGGATGATGCCGGCCTTCTCGACGCGATATTCCACCTGGCCGCCCTTGGCCGCCTTCACCGCCTCGGCGACGTTCATCGTCACGGTGCCGAGCTTCGGGTTCGGCATCAGGCCCTTCGGGCCGAGCACCTTGCCGAGACGGCCGACGACGCCCATCATGTCCGGGGTCGCGATGCAGCGGTCGAAATCGATCGTGCCGCCCTGGATCGTCTCCATCAGGTCTTCCGCACCGACGACGTCGGCACCGGCGGCGCGCGCCTCATCGGCCTTCGCGCCCTTGGCGAACACGCCGACGCGCACCGTCTTGCCGGTGCCGGCGGGCAGCGTGACGACGCCGCGCACCATCTGGTCGGCGTGGCGCGGATCGACGCCGAGGTTCAGCGCGATCTCGATCGTCTCGTCGAACTTCGACGTGGCGTTGGCCTTGGCCAGCGCGATCGCCTCGTCCACGCCGTGCAGCTTCTCACGATCGATCGTGACCGCCTTATGCTTCTTGGTCAGCTTCGCCATGTTCAGCCCTCCACCACTTCGAGGCCCATGGCCCGCGCGCTGCCTTCGATGATCTTGGTCGCGGCTTCGATGTCGTTCGCGTTGAGATCCTTCATCTTCGCCTGCGCGATTTCCGAAAGCTGCGAACGCTTGATCTTGCCCGCGGTCACCTTGCCCGGTTCCTTCGAGCCGGACTTCAGGTTCAGCGCCTTCTTGATGAGGAAGGTCGCCGGCGGCGTCTTGGTCTCGAACGAGAACGAACGGTCCGCATAGACGGTGATGACCGTCGGGAGCGGCGCGCCCTTTTCCATGTCCTGCGTCTGCGCGTTGAACGCCTTGCAGAATTCCATGATGTTCACGCCGCGCTGACCGAGCGCGGGGCCGATCGGCGGGGAGGGGTTGGCGGCGCCGGCGGGCACCTGCAACTTGATATAGCCGGTAATCTTCTTTGCCATGTCACTCTCTCAATCCGGCCGCTCCGCGAGGGACCGGCCTGGTTTCAAGTCTAGCGGTACGAGCGGGCGTCAGCCCTCCCGCAAGCATTTTTCCACGATTTCACGAGGAAGCGCGCGCCCTAGCCGAAACGCGCCGGGATTGCAATCGGCTCAGGAAACGATGCGGAAGGTATAGGAATAGCTGGTCTGGGAGCTGCCCGACACGCCGGTGATGTCCACGGTATAGGTGATCCCGGCGGCCAGCCCGGTGACGCGCCACTGGATCGAATTGGGCACGCCGTATCCGCGATTGTCCGTGCTGATGTCCGTGACCGGCAGCGCGCCGGACGGCCCGGTGACGCTCACGGTGGCGCTGGCGAAGCTGACGCTCTGGTTGGCCCACGAGCTCGCCGTGCTGGCGATGGCGGTGAACGACAGATAGTCGCCGACCCCGAAATAGCGCTGGGGATAGTCGCCATAGGGATAGGCGACGAACGGCGGGATGCCCGTGGGCACCGGCGGATCGGCGTTGAATCGGAACACCCGCATCGACGCGGCGCTGGCGCGCGAGCCGTCGGGCAGGGTGAGCGCGACGCGGCCATAAGAGGTCTTGCCGAGGAACGGGCTGAGGATCCAGCGGCGGTGGCCGATGTCGGCGGCGCCGTTCTCGGTGAGCCACAGGCCGAGATAATCGTCCTCGCTGTTGAGCGGCAGCCCGCTGCCCCAGCCGCCGACGAGGTTGCTCGATCCCGCGCCCGCCGCGCCGCTCGCGCTATAGCATTGCCAGCTCGAATCCGGCGAATGGCTGAGCTGTTTCGCCGCCGCCATCATCAGCGAGGAATCCTGCTCCTGCTGGTCCTCGTCGCCCGAATAGGTGACGGGCGGCAGGTTGTGCAGCGCGCGGACGCCGTTCAGCTTGGCGAGGAAATCGGCCTTGACGCTCGCCTTGAGCGTGCCGGAGGTGCAATTGGCGAGGCTCGGCTGCACGTCGAACAGCGCGGCCGCGCCCGTCGCCCAGTTCGTGCTCGTGCTCGTGGAGGTCGCGGCCGGCGTCGGCGCGACGCTGCCGGCGGAACCGCTGCCGTCCGATCCGCCACAGCCCAGAGCCGGAATCGCGAGCGAAAGAGCGGCAAGGCTGCGGAGCGGAAAGCGCATGCCGCCGAGCTAGACATGAAATCCTGCGATTTCGCAAAGATTGTCTGCTGCCCCGGCGGCGGAGCCGCCAACGCTATCGGTCCCGGCGTATCGGCAGCGTCAGCGTCGCCTCCAGCCCGCCGCCGTCGCGATTGGCGAGCGCGATGTCACCGCCGGCCTCGCGCGCGATCGCGCGCGCCAGTGCCAGCCCCAGTCCGGCCCCGCCGGTGTCGCGATTGCGCGAGCTTTCCAGCCGGGTGAACGGCTCGAACACGTCGGCGAGCCGCTCGGGCGGGATGCCGGGGCCGCGGTCGGCGACGATGATCGCCACCGCCGGGCCGTGCGGTGCGATCCGCACCTCCGCCGCGCCGGCATATTTCACCGCATTCTCGATCAGGTTGCGCACCGCGCGGCGGATCAGCGCCGGCCGCAACCGCACCGGCAACCGCGCGGCCTCGTCGAAGGAGACGTCGTGGCCGATGTCGCGGAAATCCTCCACCACCGCATCGACCAGCGCGGCGAGATCGACCTCCGTCACCGGCTCGCTCGGGCGGCCCAGCCGGGCGAGGCTCAATATGTCGTCCAGCGTTCCGTTCATCTCCGCGATCATATCCACCATCCGCGCCCGATCGGCCTCGTCCTCGACCGATTCGATCCGCACGCGCAGCGCGGCGAGCGGGGTGCGCAGGTCGTGCCCGATCGCGCCGAGCATCCGGTCCTTCTCGTCCAGCATCGCGCGGACGCGGACACGCAGCGCATTGTACGCGGCGATCACCGCGCGCACGTCCGCCGGTCCTTCCTCCGGCACGGCGGGGGTGTCGCCGTCGAGCGAGAAGCGCCGCGCGTCCAGCGTCAGCGCGTTCAACGGGCGCGAGATGCGTCGCGCCAGCCACAGCACAGGCACCAGCACGATGAGATAGAGGACGAGGGTCTGCGCGACGAGCCGCCACAGGATCGCAGGCCCCGCATCGGGCCAGAAGGTGCGCGCGATCAGCCAGCCGTGGCCGGGCTGCTCCACCGCGATCACCAGCAGCCGGCGCGGGCGGTGGTGGCCGGCGCGCCGTCCGCCCGCTTCCTCGCTTGCCCCGTCGCGCGGGGGGAGACGAACGATGGCGGCGTCCACCCGCCCGACCGTTATGCCGAGGCGCGTCAGATTGGCACGCACCGCTTCCGCTACCTCCGGGCGGCGCGGCAACGTGGGGGCGAGCGGATTCGAGGCGACGCGGCGGATGCGGCCGCGATCGGCGGCGATCAGCTCGCCTTCCGCCTCGCGCCCGATCGCGTCGGCGATGCGCAACGCGGGCACGGCGGAGGCCTGTTCGAGCCGCCCGGCGGCGCGGTCATGCACGATCAGCGCGAAGTTCACCGCCTGCGCCACGAACAGCGCCAGCGCGATGAGGAGCGCCATCTGCCCGGCAAGATTGCGCGGCCACGGGAGGCGCCTGCGGCGCGATGCGCTCACAGCCGGGTGACTTCGGCGGCGAAGGTATAGCCGCCGCCCCAGACCGTCTTGATGATCTCGGGCGCCTTGGGATCGTCCTCGATCTTGCGGCGCAGGCGACTGATCTGGTTGTCGATCGAGCGATCGAACGCCGCCGCCTCGCGTCCCTGCGTCAGGTCGAGCAACTGGTCGCGGGTCAACACCTGTCGCGGGCGGCAGACCAGGGCCAGCAGCAGATTATATTCGCCGGTCGACAACGGTACCGACACACCGTCGCGATCGACCAGCGTGCGTTCGCCGGTCTTGAGCAGGCGGCCGGCGAAGGCATAGGAATTGCTCTCCGGCGCGGCTTGCCGCGTGCCGCCGGCCTGCACCCGGCGCAGCACCACCTTGATCCGCGCGGAAAGCTCGCGCGGGGAAAAGGGCTTCACGACATAATCGTCCGCGCCCATCTCCAGCCCGACGATACGGTCGGTCTCCTCGGCGCGGGCGGTGAGCAGGATGACGGGCAGTTCGCTCGTCTCGCGGAGATGGCGGGTGAGCGAGAGGCCGTCCTCGCCCGGCATCATGATGTCGAGCACGACGAGATCGATCGCATAGGCCGCCAGCCGTGCCCGCGCCTGCTCAGCGTCGCCCGCCTGCGTGACGCGGAAGCCCTGTTTGGTGAGATAGGCGGCGAGCGGCTCGCGGATCGAGCGTTCGTCGTCGACGAGCAGAAGGTGCGGCGTCTCCCCCATCCAGTCCATGTTTATCATGTCGTGATCCCGAGGAAAGCGCTGGGTGGCGGGAGGAGCGCCACCCGGCGGGGCCAGCCGGGGGCTGGTCAGTTGGTGCGCGGTGTCGGCGCTGGAGCGGGGGCGCCGTCCGCCGGCGGGGCGCCGCGCTGGTCGTGGCGCATCTGCATCCGCTCGCGGAACTTCTCGCGCATCTGCTCGCGTGCGGCCTTGCGCTCGTCCGGCGTGATCTTTCCGTCATGGTTCAGGTCCATGCGGTCGAAACGCTCGATCGCCTTCTGGCGCATTTCCTCGCGGGTGATGACGCGGTTCGGATCGCCGCCGCGCATACCCATGCCCATCCGCATCCCGTGTCCGCCGCGACCGTGCCAGCGGTGCCCCTCCGGCGCGGTCGCGCCGTTCGCGTCGGGCGCGGGGCGGGGCTGATCGGGATGGCGGGCCTGCCAGCGCTCGCGCATCTTTTCGCGCATCCTCTCATGCGCGGCCTTGCGCTCGTCTGGGGTGATCTTGCCGTCGTGGTTGGTATCGATCGCATCGAACATCTTGTCAGCGCGGGCGAGCATCTCCTCGCGGGTGACGATGCGGTTGGGGTCGCGCGCGGGATGCGCGGCGCCCGGCGCGGGCGGACTGGTCTGGGCGAGCGCCGGCAGCGCGCCGGACAGCGCCGTGGAACCCAGGGCGAGAGCAAGAAGCAGCTTCTTCATCATCGATCCTCATCATGCGGCGGGGAGGATTTCCCGGCCGTTGACGAAGGGTCTATCGGCGAGCTGTCGCGCGGATATGTCCGGCGCGGGCGGAAATTGTCGCAACTTGTCGCGCGGATCAGGCGAACAGCGCCACCGACTGCATCTGCTCCGCGACCATTTCCCCGGCGGTGTTCCAGATGCCCATCTGCTGCGAGGAACTGCCGGCGCGCGCGTAATCCGCATTGGAGCGCAGCAGCCACCAGCCGTCCTCCGTGGAAGGTGCGGGGCCGAGCACGTTCAGGATCCACGTCATCGAACTCATCGGCACGTTGCGCCCGATGAGGCGCAGCGCGGCGGGCGGCAGGCAGTCGCCGACCGCGAGCAGCTCGACCATCGGGTCCAGCCCCTCGCGCTCGTTGAGCCGCGTCCAGCGCAGCCATTCCGCCGGCTTCAGCCCCGGCCCGTCGCGCCGGTCGAGGAACTCGAAATTGCGGGTGAAGGCGACGGCGGAGGCGCCCTTGAAGGTGGTGTCGTTCGGGCCGGGGCGCGGGAAATCGGGGAGGCTGGTGGTCTGGTAATCCACCTCGCTCTCGATCGCGCGCATGAAGACGAAGGTGCAGCGCAGCCCCAGCCCGGCCTCGCTCTCGATGCTGGCCTCGATGAAGGCGGCGTTCTTGCCGCGCCGCAAGCGGTGCGTCGTCACGAGGATCGGGCCGGCGAGCGGGCCGACGAACGACACCTGCGCCGAGCGCAGCGGCGGCAGGTCGTCATCCGATCGCATCGCGCAATGCAGCGCGATCGCCGCCGACAGCCCGCCATAGGAGGTGCGGCCCTGCAGCCAGTCGTCGGGGATCGTGCCGCGCCAGCCGGGGGCGTCGGGCATCGGCGCGAGGCCGTCGAGGATCTGCTTCAGGCAGGTCATGCGAACTCCCCCGCCGCGAGCCGGTCGCGCAGCTCGCGCTTCAACACCTTGCCGATCGCGCTGCGCGGCAGTTCGTCTGCGACATGGAGTGCCGACAGCCGCTGCGTCTTGCCCAGCCGCGCATTGGCCCATTGGCGGATGTCCTCCGCGCTTTCCGTCGCGCCAGTGCGGGGCACGTAGAAGCCGACCGGCGTCTCGCCCCATTCATCGCTCGGCACCCCCACCACGGTGCAGTCCGCCACCGCCGGATGCTCCGCCAGCACCGCTTCCAGATCGGACGGGAAGACGTTGAACCCGCCCGAGATTATCATGTCCTTCTTGCGGTCCATGAGCGTCAGGAAGCCGTCCTCGTCGAACCGGCCGACATCGCCGTGGCGCAGCCAGCGGCCGCCCTCCGCGTCGAACCATTCGGCGTCGCGCGTCGCGGATTCGCGGCCGTGGTAGCCGTTCATCATCGCCGGAGAGCGCCCGACGATCTCGCCGATCCCGCCGGGCGGCACCTCATTGCCCTCCTCGTCGAGCAGCTTCGCCTCATGCCCCGGCAGCAGGCGACCGACGGTGTGGAGCTTGTCGGGAAACTCATCCGCGACCAGCGCGAACGAGGCGCCACCCTCGGTCATGCCGTAATATTCCACCAGCTTGCCGGGCCAGCGGTTCACCACGTCGCGCTTCAGCTCGGGTTTGAAGGGGGCGGAGGTGCATGTCTTGAAACGGAACGCCGACAGGTCGAACCGGTCGAAATCGGGGAGCGCCATGATGCGCTGATATTGCACCGGCACCAGCATGGTGTGGGTCGCGCGATACTTTTCGGCCAGCTCGAGGAAGCGGTGCGCATCGAACTTCTTCATCAGCACCACCGTGCCGCCCCACGCCAGCGTCGGCAGGAAGCTGACGAGGGTGGTGTTCGAATAGAGGGGGGTGGAGAGCAAGGTCACCGCCGTGCCGAAACCGGCCGCGGCATTGCGCGAGAAATGCTGCCAGCGCATCGCATGGCTCTGCACGATGCCCTTGGGAATACCGGTGGTGCCGGAGGAATAGATGATGTTGAAGCCATCCTCCGGCGCGATCGCGACCGGGGCGGGCGTCGCACCCTCGGGCGCGAGCCAGTCGCCCAGCGCCTCCAGCCGGACGATGCGCGCGGCGAGCGCCTGGCCCTTCAGCGCATCGGCGTTGGCGGCGTCGAGGAAGACGAGGTTGGCCCCGCTGTCCGCGATCATGCCGGCGATCTGTTCCGGCGTCGCGGAGGGCTGGATCGGCGCGGCGATGCTGCCCGCGCGCAGCGCGCCGAGGAACACGATCGCCTGCTCGACCGAGGGATAGGAGACCATCGCCACGGCCTGCCGCTGCTGCGTGCCGTCACGTTGCAGCGCGGCGGCGACGCGATCCATCGCGCGGCCTAGCGCGGCATAAGTCACCTGCGAATCATCGTCCGCTATCGCGAGCTTGTCCGGCTGGCGGCGAGCGTGAAGACGGATGAGGTCGGGCAGCAACCCGAACGGCTCGGCGAGCGCTTCGGCGGCATCGGTCATGAATCAAGCCGCTAGGCGATGCGATCGCCGAATGCCATACGCGATTTTCGAAAAAGCGGATGGAGGCGAGGATGAGGGGATCGGTGGCGATCGTGACCGGCGGCGGCACGGGGATCGGCGCGGCGGTGGTGCGGCGACTCGCGCGGCGCGGCGTCGCCTGCGTCATCAACTATGCGCACAGCCGCGACGAGGCGGAGGCGCTGGCGGCGGAAGTGGGCGAGGGCGCGATCGCGGTGCAGGCCGATATCGCCGAGGATTCCGCCTGCCGCGCGCTGGCGGCGACGGCGGCGGAACGATTCGGGCGGATCGACTTCCTCGTCAACAATGCCGGACGCACCAAGCACATGGCGCACGAGCGGCTCGACGGGCTGGAGGCGGAGGATTTCATCGACATCTATCGCCTCAACACCATCGCCGCCTTCCAGATGACCCGCGCGGTCGCGGCGGCCGGGATGGGCGACAGCCCGCACGGCGCGGTGGTCAACGTCGCGTCGGTCGCCGGGCTTCACGGCATCGGCTCGTCGATCGCCTATGCCGCGTCGAAGGGCGCGATGATCACGATGACGCAGAGCCTCGCGCGGGTGCTCGCGCCGCGCATCCGGGTCAATGCCGTCGCGCCCGGCTATGTCGGCACCGGCTGGTTCGAGAAGGCGCTCGGCGCGGAGGGCAAGGCGGCGCTCGACGCGCGCATCGCCGGGATGACGCCGATGGCGATGGCCCCGCAGGCGGAGGATATCGCCGGGCCGATCGAGATGCTGCTCGATCCCGCCGGCCGCGCGATCACCGGCGAGGTGTGGCGCGTCGACGCCGGCGCGCATCTCGACGTCGGGCTGAGCCGTCGGCCGGGGCGGGAGACGGGTTAGGGTTCAAACTCACTCAGGACAACGCCGTGACGGAGCGGATTTTGGCGTCAGGCAAGGAGCAAGGAGGGAGCGATGCGCGAGCATCGTGACCGACGCGCGACGGGGTCCCCGCAAAGTAATACTTTGCGGGGTGCCCCGACGCCGCATGACGCAAAAAGACGCCCGCCGCGCAGCGGTCGCCCGGAGAAGCCCGCTGGACGGCGTCGCTCGCTTGCGCGTAGCTTCAGCTACGCGGCTGCGCCGCACTCCTTGCCAGCGGGCTTCTCCGGGCGATCACGGCATTGTCCTGATTGAGTTTGAACCCTAGGCCAGCAGCGCGAACAGCGAGAGCAGGACGCAGGTGAACACCGCGTTGAGCGCCATCGCGAGGCTGGCGAAGGCGCCGGCGGTGTCGTTCACCTGAAAGGCGCGCGCGGTGCCGACGCCGTGCGCGGAGATGCCCACCGCGAAGCCGCGTGCGCGATAGTCCGCGATCTTCAACGCGTTGAAGATCGGGGTCGCGGTCATGGCGCCGAATATCCCGGCGAATATCACGATGATCGCGGCGAGCGAGGGGATGCCGCCGATCTGCGCGGCCATGTCCATCGCCACCGGCGTCGTGGTCGCGCGCGGCGCGATCGTGGCGAGCAACTCATGCGGCGCGCCGAACAGCCACAGCACGCCGACCGCGCTGACGATCGCGGTGAGCGCGCCTGCGCCCAGCGCGGCGGCGATCGGGAAGGCAAGCCGGCGGATCAGCGCGCGGCGCGCCCAGATCGGCACCGCCAGCCCGACCACCGCCGGCCCGAGGAGGAAGCTCAGCGCCGCCGTCGCGTCGCGATAGACCGGATAGGGCGTGCGGGTGGCGATGAGGATCGCGATCAGCACCGGCGTCGCGAGCAGCACCGGATGGCACATGGGATGCCGCCCGCTGCGGCGCGACAGCACATCGGCCGCCTCGAACACGATCAGCGTGACGGCGAGCCAGAGCAGCGGCGTGGACAGCAATCCGCTCATCGCGCCGCTTCCTCGCCGTCTTCCGAACGACCGGCTGCCCAGCGAAACACCAGCACCGTGACGATCATCGTCAGCACGGTCGAAACGAGCGTGGCGGCGATCAGGCCGACGCCGTAACGCGCCAGCATCGGGCCTTGCTCGATCACCCCGACGGCGGCCGGCACGAACATGATCGCCAGATGGGCGGTGAGCCAGCCCGTCACCGCGCCGAGCACCGGCCGCTCGCGCCGGACGAGTGCGAGCCATGCGATGAGCAGCACCAGCCCGATCACCGCGCCGGGCAGCGGAACGCCGGTCACGCGGCGCAGGATCTCGCCGGCGAGCTGGCACGTGAGGAGCAGGGCGATGGCGCCGATCATCGTCGGGCTGGACTCCGGCGGTTGCGAGCGGCGCCTTATAGCGGTGCGACGCCGGAGGCTATCCCCGGCGCGCGGCGGGTTACGATGACGCCTTCGCCGTCTGGCCGAACAGCACCTTCTTCGCCTCCTCGCTCAGCGTCTGCTGCTGCGGCGCGACGGCCTTGCCCCGCGCATAGGCGCGCTCCGTGGCGGGGCGGGCGCGGATCGAGGCGTGCCAGCGGGCGAGGTGCGGGAAATCGGCCATGTCCTGCCCCTGGATCTCGGGCAATATCCACGGATAGCACGCCATGTCCGCGATCGTGTAGCTGTCGCCGATGATGAACGCGCGACCCTCCAGCCGCCGGTCGAGCACGCCGTAGAGCCGGTTGGTCTCCTTCACGTAGCGGTCGATGGCGTAAGGGATTTTCTCCGGCGCGTAGCGGTTGAAATGATGGTTCTGCCCCAGCATCGGGCCGAGGCCGCCCATCTGCCACATCAGCCACTGGTTCACCTTGGTCCGCTCGCGCAGCCCCTCACCGCCGAACCGGCCGGTCTTCTCGGCGAGGTAGAGCAGGATCGCGCCCGATTCGAAGATCGCGATCGGCCCGCCGCCGTCCGCCGGCGCGTGATCGACGATTGCGGGCATGCGGTTGTTGGGGGCGATCTTCAGGAACTCGGGCTTGAACTGGTCGCCGGCGCCGATGTTCACCGGCTTGATGACGTAGTCCAGCCCCGCTTCCTCCAGGAACAGCGTGATCTTGTGGCCGTTCGGCGTGGGCCAGAAATGCAGGTCGATCATTGGGCCTCCCTCAAGCGCGTTTCGGCAAAGATGGGCGGGCGGGCGCCGTCACGCAAGCGCGCCGCGTCGCTGCACCACGCCCAGCCAGATCGTCGCCAGCGCCAGCGCCGCCAGCAGCCCCGCGAGCAGGAAGGCCGCGCCCGGAAAGCCGCGATCCGCGCCGGCCGCCAACGTCTGCGTCATCACCAGCGGGCCGACGATCGCAGCGATGCTCGACAGGCTCGCCATCCCGCCCTGCAGCGCGCCCTGATGGCTGGCGTCCACCCGGTTCGACAGGATCGCGTTGATCGAGGGGAACACCAGCCCCGCCAGCGCGCCGAACAGGATCAGCGCATAGACCTCCCAGCCCCTGGTGGCGAAGGCGATCAGCGTGAATTCGATCACGCCGACGACGAGGCCGATCAGCACGGTACGCTCCTCGCCGAACGCCCTGATCGCGCGGCCGATCAGGAAGATCTGCACCACCATCATCGAGACGCCCACCGCCGCGAGCGACCAGCCGACCGCGCGCCCGTCCCACCCCATCGCGATCTCGGCATAGAAGGCCCAGGTCGCGGGATAGACCATGTGGGCGATCTGCCAGAGCAGGGTGGCGGCCAGCAGCGGCGTCGCGCCGCCCGCGTGGAGCAGGGGGGCGAAGGCGCTGAACACATTGGCGCGCTTCCACTCGAACGGCCGGCGGCGTTCGGGCGGCAGGGTTTCGGGCATGATCAGCGCGATCGTCGCGGCGTTGACCAGCGCGAGGCAGGCGGCGGCGATGAACGGCGCGCGCGGGCCGAGCGTCGAGAGCAGCCCGCCGATCGCCGGGCCGATGATGAAGCCCGCGCCGAACGCCGCGCCGACCAGGCCGAAGGTCGCGCCGCGCTTTTCCGGCGGGGTCACGTCCGCCATCACGGCGTTGACGGGGCCGTAGGTCGCGCCGGTGATGCCGGCGATGACGCGGCCGAGGAACAGCCAGCCGATCGTCGGCGCGGCCGCCATCAGCGCGTAATCGGCGGAGAAGGCGGTCATCGCCGCGAGCAGCACGACGCGCCGGCCGAAACGGTCGCCGAGATTGCCCAGCACCGGCCCGGCAAGGAACTGCGCCGCGGCGAAGGCGATCAGCATATAGCCGCCGATCCGCGTCGCATCGGGCAGGCCGACGCGCGCGAGATGGACGATCAGCGTCGGCAGCACCGGCATGACGATGCCGAAGCCGATCGAATCGATCAGGATCGCGGCCAGCGCGATCGGCACCGCGCGGTGATGGAAACGGATCAAGCAGCCCCTCCAGCGGCGCTGCATGGGCGCCTCGTTCGATCGCGCGCCATTCTATCGGCTTGCGATGGCGTTGTCCCTTTGCATCTTGGCGCAAGTCATGCGATGCCGCTCGCCATACCCGATATTCAGATTCGGATTCGTGGAGTGATGACGATGGCCACCGCCGCCGACCTGGACCGCCCCGCCGACAGCCTCGACAGCTTCCGACAGGAAGCGCGCGCGTGGCTGGAGGCGAATTTCGATCCCGCGCTGAAGGGGCATGACAACGCCATGTCCGCCGTCGACGGGCCGACCGCCGAGACGCCGGCGCAGAAGAAGTGGCGCGAGGCGATGGGCGAGAAGGGTTGGGGCGTGCCGACCTGGCCGAAGGAATATGGCGGTGGCGGCCTCTCCCGCGCGGAGGCGCGCGTGCTGCAGGAGGAGATGGCGCGGATCGGCGCGTGGAACCCGATCGGCGGCATGGGCGTGATGATGTTCGGCCCGACGCTGCTGGAATATGGCAGCGAGGAGCAGAAGCAGGCGCATATTCCCGGCATCGTCCGCGGCGAGGTGCGCTGGTGCCAGGGCTATTCGGAGCCGGGCGCGGGATCGGACCTCGCCAGCCTCCAGACCTTCGCCGAGGACAAGGGCGATCACTATCTCGTCAACGGCCAGAAGACCTGGACCTCCGGCGGCCAATGGGCCGACAAATGCTTCGCGCTGGTACGCACCGACAAGTCGCAGAAACATGCCGGCATCAGCTTCCTCCTGATCGACATGACCAGCGAGGGCGTGGAGACGCGGCCGATCCGGCTGATCTCCGGCGCGTCGCCGTTCTGCGAGACCTTCTTCACCAACGTGAAGGTGCCGAAGGGCAATCTCGTCGGGCGCGAGGGGCAGGGCTGGGAGATCGGCACCCGCCTGCTCCAGCACGAACGCAACTCGCTTTCCGGCGGCAGCGGCTCGGCGGCGCGGATGAACGCCGGCAGCACCGTGCCGCAGATCGCGAAGAAATATCGCGGCACCGACGCGGAAGGGCGCATCGCCGACGCGGACCTGCGCACGCGGATCATCAAGCATGAGATGGACCAGCGCGCCTTCGCGCTCACGCTGCGCCGCGCCGCGCTGGAGGCGAAGGGCAATGCCGGCCCCTCCGCCGCGACCAGCATCATGAAGAACGTCGGCGCGCGCATCACGCAGGATCGCGCGGAGCTGAACGTCGAGATCATGGGGATGCAGGGCCTGGGCTGGGAAGGCGAAGGCTTCTCGCGCGAGGAACTGGAGCAGACCCGCACCTGGCTGTGGGGCAAGGCGGTGTCGATCTACGGCGGATCGAGCGAGATCCAGAACAACGTGATCGCCAAGCGCATCCTGGGGATGCTCGATCACCAGTGAATTCGGTTAGGCGCGCGGGAGGCGTCTGGAGAGGGCCGGGTGGAGGGGGATGCGGCAGACGTCCTCCTCCCCGGTTTCCGGTGAAAGGGAAATGACATGGCTGCATTGAACGAAGAACAGGTGATGCTGCGCGACATGGCGCGCGAATGGGCCGACAACGAAAGCCCGGTCGCCGCCTTCCGCAAGCTGCGCGACGCGGGCGGGGGCAAGGGCTTCGATCCCGAGGCGTGGAGCGCGATCGGCGGCATGGGCTGGGCCGGGATCGTCATCCCCGAGGAATATGGCGGGTCGGCGTTCGGCTATCTCTCGCTCGGGCTGGTGCTGGAGCAGCTCGGCCGCAATCTCGCGGCGACTCCGCTCGCCTCGACCGCCGTGGCGGCGAGCGCGATCGTCATGGGATCGTCGGACAAGGCCAAAAGCGAATGGCTGCCGAAGCTCGCCAGCGGCGAGGCGATCGCGACGCTGGCGATCGACGAGGGGCCGAGCCACGACATGAAGTTCGCGGCGACCGTCTCGGGCGGCAAGCTCAATGGCGTGAAGAAGTTCGTCGCGGAAGGCGACGGCGCGGATGCGTTCGTCGTCGCGGCGACCGACGGCCTCTATCTCGTGCCGAAAGGCGAAGGCGTGGCGGTGGCGGCGCGGCGCATGGCTGACAGCCGCAGCCATGCCGAAGTGACGTTCAGGGATGCCCCGGCCGAGAAGCTCGGCGACAATGCGCTGACGCAGGCGGTGGCCGACCGCGCCGCCGCCGTCACCGCCGCCGAGATGCTCGGCATGGCGGAAAGCGCGTTCGGCCAGACGCTCGACTATCTCAAGCAGCGCGTGCAGTTCGGGCAGGTGCTCTCCACCTTCCAGGCGCTCCAGCACCGCATGGCGAAGATGTTGACCGAGCTGGAGTTGATGCGCTCGGCGGTGGAAGGCGCGCTGGAGGCGATCGACGCGGGGCGCTCGGACGTCGATCAGGCGGTGAGCCTCGCGAAGGCGGTGGCGAACGATACGCTGCGCCTCGTCAGCCGCGAGACGGTGCAGCTACACGGCGGCGTCGGCATGACCGACGAGTTCGACGCGGGCCTCTATCTCAAGCGCGCGGCGGTGCTGGAGACGATGTGGGGCAATGCCTCGTGGCATCGCGACCGGTTCGGGCGGCTCAACGGTTACTGAGTCGCCTCCCGTCATCCCGTCCGCGCGGCGGGGTGACGGAAGGGGCTAATCCCCGATCACGCGATCGTCGAACAGGCCGAAGGTGAGGGTGGAGGCGTAGAGCGCGATCGCGCGTTCGCGCGGCATCGACCACGCCCATTTGCGCATGTCGAAGGCGGCATTGAGGAAGGCCATCAGCGCCTGCGCCGCGATCAGCGCGTCGACCGCGCGGATCGTCCCTTCCGCGATCCCGTCGGAGATCGTGCCGGCGAAGCGGCGTGCGATGCGGTTCGATCGCTCCACCATCACCTGCCGCACGCCCAGCGGCAGCGCGGTGAGCGCGGTGGTGCGCAGCAGCGGCCCAAGCTCCGAGAATTGCACGTCGAGCAAGGTCGCGATCGTGCCCGCCAGCCGGTCCCAATGGCTCCCGCCGCGCTCGTCGGCGAGCCGCTGTGCCGCCGCGATCGTGTCGAAGCTGCGCTTGTAGCAGGCGACGACCAGATCGTCCTTGGCGTCGAGATGGTGGTAGAAGCTGCCCTTGGTGACGTTCAGCTCGGACGCGATGCGCTGCACCGAGGCGCCGCGATAGCCAAGCTCGTTGATCAGCCGCGTCGCCGCCAGCAGGAATGCCTCGCGCCCCGGCACCGCCTCGTCATGCGGCAGGTCGATCGGCGCCGGGCGCCATTCGGCTTCCGGCCGCGCGATGCCGTGGCGGAACACCTCCATCAGCCGCGCTTCGGCACGGGGATATTGATCCGGCTCGTAGCGGCCCAGCCATACCGGCAGCCAGAAGGTGTTCTCCAGCAGCACGTGCGCGCGCGCGCCATTGAGGTCGGTCTGCTGCCGTGCCTCCGCCGGTCCCCACAGCAGGCGGGTGCGGCGGAACACCTCGCGCCACCGCGCCATCAGCCGCGAGCGCACCGGCTCGTCCATCGCGCGCAGGTCGGAAAGCCCGGCCATCTGCCGTTCCTCGCCGCGCTGGACGCGCATCAGCCGCGCCATGTTGAGCGCGAGATAACGCTCGACCCGCGCGTCCGGCGTCGTCTCCTCCATCGCCTCGTCGAGCATCGACAGCAGCGAATCGAGCGTATGCTCGAACGCGGCGGCGGCGAGATCCTCCTTGCGCTTGAAATAATAAGTGACGCTGGTGGTGTTCAGCCCGACGCGTCGCGCGACATCGGCGAAGGTCATGCCCTTCGCGCTCTGTTCGTTGATCGCCTCAGCGGCCGCGGCGAGGATCGCGTCACGTTTCGCCCGGAAGCGCCGCGTGTTCGTCTCCTCCCCCCGGCCGGTATCCCCCGTGCCGTGCATCCGGCCACCTTAGCAGCAACAATTCGAAGGAACAGTCCCTTTCGCGCGTGTTGCGGCAGGGCGTTTTCATAAGGGAGAAATGATGATTCGGGCGCTTTACCGAAAGATGGGTACGGTCTAGAGCCGCTGGCTGAACAGGCCTTGGAGGGATGCGATGGACTTCACGCTGAGCGAACGCGAAACCTATTTCCGCGACCGGGTACGCGATTTCATCGACCAGCACATCCGCCCCCGCCAGGCGGAATATGAGCGCCAGCATCACGAGGGCGATCCGTGGAAGGTGATTCCGGTGATCGAGGAGGTGAAGGCCAAGGCGAAAGAAGCCGGGCTGTGGAACTTCTTCATGCCGCCGCATTCCGGACAGTCGCATGTCGACGACACGTTCGAGTTCGAGGGCACGCAGCTCACCAACCTCGAATATGCGCTGTGCGCCGAGGAGATGGGCAAGGTCGGCTGGGCGAGCGAATGCTTCAACTGCTCCGCCCCCGATACCGGCAACATGGAAGTGTTGCACCGCTACGGTACGCGCGAGCAGAAGGAGCAGTGGCTGCGCCCGCTGATGAACGGCGAGATCCGCTCCGTCTTCCTGATGACCGAGCCGCAGGTCGCCTCTTCCGACGCCACCAATATCGAGACGCGGATCGAGCGCGACGGCGATCATTACGTCATCAACGGCCGCAAATGGTGGTCGTCGGGCGTGGGCGATCCGCGCTGCAAGATCGGCATCCTGATGGGCAAGACGAGCTTCGAAGGCTCGCGCCATCAGCAGCAGAGCCAGATCCTCGTGCCGATGGACACGCCGGGCGTGAAGATCGAGCGGATGCTCTCCGTCTATGGCTATGACCACGCACCGCACGGCCATGGCGAGGTGAGCTTCACCAATGTCCGCGTGCCGGTGGAGAATCTGCTGCTCGGCGAGGGCCGGGGCTTCGAGATCGCGCAAGGCCGGCTCGGGCCGGGACGTATCCATCACTGCATGCGCACGATCGGCGTGGCGGAGGTCGCGATCGAGAAGATGGCGCAGCGCCTCGTCAGCCGCGTCGCGTTCGGCAAGCGCATCTCCGACCATAGCGTGTGGGAGCAGCGCATCGCCCGCGCGCGCATCGATATCGAGATGACGCGCCTGCTGTGCCTCAAGGCCGCCGACATGATGGACAAGGCCGGCAACAAGTCCGCCAAGCTCGAGATCGCGATGATCAAGGTGCAGGCGCCGAACATGGCGCTGCAGATTCTCGACGATGCGATCCAGGCGCATGGCGGCGGCGGCGTGGCGGAGGATTTCGGCCTTGCCCACGCCTGGGCGGCGATGCGCACCCTGCGCTTCGCGGACGGGCCGGACGAGGTGCACTGCCGCGCCATCGCGCGTGACGAGTTCGGCAAATACGCCGACTGGAAAGCCGAGCGCCCCGCGCCGCGCGGCGGCGTGGAGATTTCGAGCGGGGACATCGGCGTCTCGCGCTGAAACCCGCTTGCTGACTGACCCCTGGTGCCCCGGCTGCGACCGGGATGACCTTATCGACTGGAGAGGCGCATGAAGGCCGCCGTTTTGTTCGAAGCGAAGAAGCCGCTGGAGATCATGGACGTCGACGTGTCCAAGCCGGCGGCGCATGAGGTGCTGATCCGCACGCTCGCCTGCGGCGTGTGCCGTTCCGACCTGCATTTCATCGACGGGGCCTATCCGCATCCCTTGCCGGCGATTCCCGGCCATGAGGCGGCGGGGATCGTCGAGGCGGTCGGTTCCGAGGTGCGCACGGTGAAACCGGGCGACCATGTCGTCACTTGCCTTTCCGCCTTCTGCGGCCATTGCGAATATTGCGTGACGGGCCGGATGTATCTCTGTCTCGGCGCGGAGACACGGCGACAGGCCGGGGCGGAGCCGCGCCTCAGGTTCCCGGACGGCAGCCCGGTCAACCAGATGCTCAACCTGTCGGCCTATGCCGAGATGATGCTGGTGCACGAACATGCCTGCGTCGCGATCGACCCGGATATGCCGCTGGACCGCGCCGCGCTGATCGGCTGCGCGGTGACGACGGGCGCGGGCGCGGTGTTCAACACCACCGATGTGTCGCCGGGCGAGACGGTGTGCGTCGTCGGCTGCGGCGGGATCGGGCTTGCGGCGGTGAACGCGGCGAAGATCGCCGGCGCGGGCAAGATCATCGCGCTCGATCCGGTGCCGGAGAAGCGCGCCATCGCCGAGAAGCTCGGCGCGACCCACAGTTATGATCCGCTCGCGGAAAATACGGTGGCGGAGGTGGTGGAGGCCACCAGGGGCGGCGTCGATCACGCGATCGAGGCGGTCGGCCGCCCGCAATCGGCGGATACCGCGGTGAAGGTGCTGCGACGCGGCGGCACGGCGACGATCCTCGGCATGATGCCGCTCAGCGAGAAGGTCGGCCTCTCCGCGATGGACCTGCTCTCCGGCAAGCGGCTCCAGGGCGGGATCATGGGCTACAACCGTTTCCCGGTCGATATTCCCCGGCTGGTCGATTTCTACCAGCGCGGGCTGCTCGATCTCGACACGATCATCGCGGACCGGATGCCGCTCGCGAACATCAACCATGCGTTCGACGAGCTTCGCAAGGGCGACACGACGCGCAGCGTGATCGTGTTCGATCAGTGACCGACACCAGCCTCCAGACCGACATCGCCGAGCGCGACCGGCTCGATACCGATCGCCTCTCGGCATGGATGAAGGACAATGTGCCGGACTTCGCCGGGCCGCTGACCTATGCCAAGTTCGCCGGCGGCCAGTCCAACCCGACCTACAAGCTCAATACCCCGGCGCGCGATTACGTGCTGCGTCGCAAGCCGATGGGCGAGTTGCTGCCGTCCGCTCATGCGGTCGATCGCGAATATCGCGTGATCGCCGGGCTGCACCCCACCGGCTTCCCCGTGCCGCGCCCGTTCGGGTTGTGCGAGGACGATGCGGTGATCGGCTCCGCCTTCTACGTGATGGAGATGGTGGAGGGGCGCACGATCTGGGACGGCGCCTTCCCCGGCATGGATGCCGACACGCGCCGCGCGCATTACAATGCGATGATCGACACGCTCGCGCAGCTTCACAACGTCGATCATGTCGCGGCCGGGCTGGAGACGTTCGGCCGTCCCGGCAATTATTTCGAGCGGCAGGTGTCGCGCTGGACGAAGCAATATCGCGGCGCCGAGACCGAGCATATGGAGCCGATGGAGCGGCTGATCGAATGGCTGCCGCGCACCCTGCCGCCGCAGACGCGCACCTCGATCGTCCACGGCGACTATCGCTGCGACAACATGAAGTTCGCGCCGGGGCTGGAACCGCGCGTCGCCGCCGTGCTCGATTGGGAATTGTCGACGCTCGGCGATCCGCTGGCGGACTTCTCCTATTTCCTGATCTCGTGGGTGACGCAGCCGGAGGGGCGTTCCGGCGTGATGGGGCTGACCGGGCCGGAAACCGGCATCCCGACCGTCGAGGAGGTCGTCGCGCGCTATTGCGAGAGGACGAACCGGCCGGAGGGGCTGCCCGATCTCAACTGGTATCTGTCGTTCAACATGTTCCGCCTCGCGTCGATCGTGCAGGGGATCAGGAAGCGCTTCCTGATCGGCACCGCCTCCAACGCCAATGCCGAGGCCGCCAGCGCGCGCGTGCCGGCACTGGCCGAGGCGGCATGGGCGTTCGCCGTGAAGGCAGGGGCGTAGAAAGGGGAATTCGCGCATGTCGCTGTTCGATCTGACCGGCAAGGTCGTGCTCATCACGGGTTCCTCGCGCGGGATCGGCAAGGCCGCCGCCATCGCCTGCGCCGAGCAAGGGGCGAAGGTGGTCATCTCCAGCCGCAAGCAGGACGCCTGCGACATGGTGGCGAAGGAGATCAACGACCGTTTCGGCGCGGGCACCGCGATCGCCGTCGCCGCCAATATCTCCGACAAGGCGGGCTTGCAGCATCTGGTGGACGAGACGCGGCGCGCGTTCGGCCGGATCGACTGCCTCGTCTGCAACGCTGCCTCCAATCCCTATTACGGCCCGCAGGAGGGGATCGCGGACGAGCAGTTCCGCAAGATCCTCGACAACAACATCATCTCCAATCACTGGCTGATCACGATGGTCGCGCCGGAGATGAAGGAGCGCGGGGAGGGATCGATCGTCATCGTCTCCTCCATCGGGGGACTGCGCGGATCGGCGACGATCGGCGCCTATTGCATCTCCAAGGCGGCCGACATGCAGCTCGCGCGCAATCTGGCCTATGAATATGGCCGCTACGGCATCCGCGTGAACTGCATCGCGCCGGGCCTGATCAAGACCGATTTCGCCAGGGCGCTGTGGGAGGACGAGGCGGCGGTGGCCGAGCGCAACCGCACCACCCCGCTGCGCCGCATCGGCGAGCCGGAGGAGATCGCCGGCGCGGTCGTCTATCTCGCGTCGAAGGCGAGCGGCTTCATGACCGGGCAGGTGATGGTGATCGATGGCGGCGTGACGATCTGAACAGGAGACGGGAAATGGCAAGGTTCACCGACAAGTCGATCATCGTCACCGGCGCTGGCTCCGGCATCGGCCGCGCGGCGGCGACGCTGTTCGCGGCCGAGGGCGGCAGGGTGATCGTCGCCGACGTGACCGACGGCGCGGAGGAAACCGCGAAGGCGATCCGCGCCGGCGGCGGCGTGGCGGAGGCGATCCGCATCGATGCGGGCTCGGAAGCCGATGTGGAGAAGGCGGTCGCGCTCGCCTGCGACCGCTACGGCGGGCTGGACGTGATGTTCGCCAACGCCGGCATCTCCGGCGGCATGGCGAACATCTTCGACACCAGCGTGGACCTCATCACCGAGGTGCTGCGCGTCAACCTTATCGGCCCGTTCCTCGCCGTGAAGCACGCCGCCCCCCGCATCGCCGAACGCGGCAAGGGCGCGATCATCCTTACCGCCAGCGTCGCCGGCATCCGCTCCGGCGCGGGGTCGCCGGCCTATTCGGCGTCTAAGGCTGGCGTGATCAACCTCGCCAAGGTTTCCGCGCAGCAGCTTTCCGGCTCGAACGTGCGGGTCAACGCGATCTGCCCCGGCCTGACCGAGACGGGGATGACCAGGCCCACCTTCGATTACGCGCGCGACGCCGGGAAGATGGATCGGCTCGGGCGTCTGAACCCGCTCCGTCGCGGCGCGCAGCCGGAGGAACTGGCGAAGGTGGCGCTGTTCCTCGCCTCCGATGACGCGAGCTACGTCAACGGACAGGCGATCGCGGTGGACGGCGGACTGTCGTCGAGCCATCCGGTGACGAAGCAGGAATATGGGCGGACGGCGGTTTAGGGGGGCGGAGAGCCGTTATCCGGCCTTCGCCAATATTCCGTCCTATTGAAGAGGCTCTATCACCAAGTCCGTGATGAGAAATTCACCTGTCGAGCAAACGATTTGTACTACGGGTTCGGTTGCCTTCAATCGAAGGCCTCTGGTTTCGCCTCCCAGTTTCACTGAAACTTCCTTGCCATCATAGATCAGCCTAAACGGCTGAATGGTGCCCGGCTTCGCCGTTAGTGAAAGCGGCAGGATTTCATCGTCCTTGCCATTGAGGTTGTAACTCAGCATCTGGATTGACGCCTCTCCAGAAGGCGTTTTTTTTAGGATCTGCCGGTGGCGCGGAGAGGGAGAAGCCGGCATAAGCGCTTGGCGTCCGTCCCGGCACAGCTGCCGAAGCGATCTGAATACGAGCGATAGGTGCATATGTTTCGCTTCCGGCAAGTGTGAGTAATTGAACCTTGCCGGAAACTGAAAATGGAACGCTGGGGGAGGGAAGGCTCAATTCCGAAAAATGATTGGCGGATGTATCGCAATCATAAGTGATGGCTTTCGCTGCGGCTGTAACTGGCAGTGCAAGGCAAGCCAGCCCGGTAGCGCCCAAGTGGTAAATCGATCTCATGCTTGCTCCCCTGAATTCGTCTTAATGCTTGGCGTATTATGCGGCACCTCGATCAAAGGAGTATAACCAAACTGTTGTTTTAACCGGTCGAGACGCCGTGTCATCTCACGCCGCCGCCCACCGCTCCACCACCTTCGCCAGCACGCCGAGCGGGACGCCGCCGGTCTGCACCACGGTGTCGTTGAAGCCGCGCACGTCGAAGCGCGCGCCCATCCTTGCCTTCGCCGCGTCGCGCAGGCGGTTGATCTCGTTGTGGCCGGTCTTGTAGCCGAGCGCCTGGCCCGGCCAGGTGCAATAGCGGTTCAACTCCGATCGCGCCTGGCTGGCGGTGAAGCCGGTGGTGGCCATGAACCATTCCATCGCCTGCGCCATCGTCCAGCGCTTGTGGTGCAGCCCGGTGTCCGCAACCAGCCGGGCGGCGCGGAAGTTCATCGACTGGAGATAGCCGATCCGGCCGAGCGGATCGTCGGCGTAGAAGCCCACTTCGTCCGCGATCTGCTCGGCATAAAGACCCCAGCCTTCGGAATAGGCGTTGAAACTCAGCAAGGTGCGGATCAGCGGCAGATCGAATGTATATTCGCCCTGCCAGATATGGCCCGGAATCCCCTCGTGGAAGGTCAGCGTCGGCAGTGCGAAGCGCGGCCAGATGCCGGTGTCGCGCAGGTTGATGTAATAGGTGCCGGGGATTTTCCCGTCCATCGATCCCGGCCCGGCATAACCGTTCGGCGCGCCGTCCTGGATCGCGGGCGGCACGCGCTTGATGTTGAGGTTGCCGCGCACCAGCTTGCCGAACGCTTTCGGCATCAGCGGCCTGATCTTCGCGACGACGCTGTTGAGATAGGCGAGCAACTCGGCGCGGCCCGCATCGGTGTTGGCGAACAGCAGATCGGGGCGCTTGCCGAGCTGCGCGAGCCGCTCGCCGGCGGTGCCCTGCGTCAGGCCCTGCGCGCGCAGCAGCGGGTCCATCTCCGCCGCCAGCGCCTTGCATTGATCGAGGCCGGCGGCGTGAATTTCTTCTGGCGTGCGTTTCGTGGTGGTGCCGGCCTCGACCAGCCAGCCATAGATATTCTCCGCATCGGGCACCCGCCACATGCCGGCGACGTCTGGCGCTTTCGGACGGAGCGCGACGAAGGCGTCGGCCTGCGCGGCGAGGGCGGGGGCGATCTCCTGCTCCGCGATGCGGGCGGCGCGGGCGCTCCATTCGTCGGGCAAGGCGGCGGCGCGCAGCTTCGCGCCGATGCCGGTGACGATCGACCATTCCGCCGGCTTCGCCGCCCCGTCGCGGAGCTGGCGCGCGGTGATGTCGTTAAGAAAGCCGGGGAGATAGACGCCCTTCGCCGCGTCCGCCTTCACCCGCTCGGTCTCGTCGCGCAGCTCCTTCGCATAGGCGCGCATCCGGGCGAGATAGGCTTCGGCGTCGGCGCTGGTTGCGATCTGGTGTTTGTTCTCCAGCAGGTCCGGCACGTCGACGAACGCGCCATTGCCCTGGCTGACGACATAGGGCGTCGAGCGATAGCCGTTGGCGGAAAGGAACGCCATGTCGCCCACCGGCATCCGCCGCCAGCCGTCGAGCGCGATCTCATGCGCGACAGTGGCGGTTTCGACATGGGTGGTGACGGTGGGGGAAAGGTGCGTCAGGTCGATCGCGCGCAGTTCGGACAGGCGGCGGGCGGCGTCCGCCTTGCGCCGTGCTTCGCCCGCGATGCTATGATCGCTCAGCATGGACTTGAGCGCGGCGCGCTTGCCCGTGTCGATGCCGAGGAAGGCGGCCTGCTCGGGATAGGTCGTGAGCAGCGCCTCCGCGTGCCGATCGAGCAGCGCCATCGCGGCCGCGTCGCCCGATGTGGCGGCGGCGGCGCGGAGGGGGAGGGCGGCGGTGGCGCCGAGCGCGGCGGCTCCGGCGACGAACCCACGGCGGTCGATCTGCATGGCGGTCATCCTCTCCATTCTTAACCCTTCTCCTTCAGGGGAGGGGCTTGATAGCTTTCAGCCCCTTGCCTCGCGCTGCCGGATCAGCCCTTCCTGCGCGACGCTGGCGACCAGCCGGCCGTCGCGGGTGAAGATCTGTCCGCGATTCATGCCGCGCGCGTGGCCCGCCCACGGGCTGTCGGTGGCGTAGAGCAACCAGTCGTCGGCGCGGAAATCCTCGTGCAGCCACACGGCGTGGTCGAGGCTGGCGCTCTGGAAGCCCGGCGTCGTCCAGTTCACGCCGTGCGGCAACATGCAGGTGCCGAGCAGCGACATGTCCGAGGCATAGGACAGGATCGCACGGTGGATCGCCGGATCGTCGCCCACCGGCGCGACGACGCGGAACCAGCTATGCTGGACCGGCGCGGTCGGCGTGGGATTGAACCATTTGCGGGGATAGACCGGGCGGATCTCGATCGGGCGCGGGCGGGTGAGCGCCCGGCGGAACCGCTCGTCGACATGCTCGCTTTCGCGCGCGCGGATTTGCGCCTCGCTCTCCAGCTCCTCGGGCGGCGGCACGTCGGGCATCCGGTCCTGATGGTGGAGGCCTTCCTCCGGCGTCTGGAAAGAGGCGGCCATGTTGAGGATCGGCGCGCCGCGCTGCATCGCGATCACGCGGCGGGTGGCGAAGCTGCGCCCCTCGAAATCGCGCACGACGCGATAGATGATCGGATAATTCTCGTCACCCGGCCGCATGAAATAGGCGTGGAGCGAATGCGCGGTCTTGGGCGCGTCGGTGGAGCGTTGCGCCGCCTGGAGCGCCTGCGCGATCACCTGCCCGCCGAACACGCGCCCGACCCCGCCGTTCGAGCGCCGCCCGCGATAAAGATCGGTGTCGATCTCCTCCACGTCGAGCAGGTCGACCAGATCGGCAGCGAGTTCGGCGGGGGTGGGGGTGTCTGACACTGGTGGCGGTTCCTTTGCGGTCGCCGGAGGTAGAGGAAAAGGCGAGTGGTCGACAAGCACCCACCGCCGTCACCCCGGCCTTGTGCCGGGGTCCACCAAGCCGCAGGGGATGAGCCGTAACCTCTCGTCCGCTCCCTGCCTCCCGGTGGACTCCGGCACAAGGCCGGGGTGACGGCTGATGAGTCTCCCTCAATAACCCGCCAGTTGCGCCAGCCGGTCGGCGTGGAAATTGGCGTCGCCGAACATCTCGGCCAGCACGCGCTGGCGCTTCATGTAGAAGCCGATGTCGTACTCGTCGGTCATGCCGATGCCGCCGTGCATCTGCACGCCCTCCTGCACCGACAGCATCGTCGCGAGGCCGGTCATCGCCTTGGCGACCGAGACGGCGGCGTCCGCCTTGTCGTCTCCGGCGTCGAGAAGCTGCTGCGCCTTGAGCACCGCGGCGCGCGCCACTTCCATCTCGCTGTAGAGATGCGCGGCGCGGTGCTGGAGCGCCTGGAAGCTGCCGATCAGCGTGCCGAACTGCTTGCGTTCCTTGAGGTAATTGACCGTCATGTCCATCGCGCCCGCGCCGACGCCGAGCATCTCGGCGGCAGCGCCAGTGCGGCCCGCGCGGAGCAGGCGGCCGAGCGGATCGCGGCCGGCGTCGACCTCGCCGATCACCGCATCGGCATCGACCTCGACGCCGTCGAACTCGATCCGCGCGGCGAGGCTGGAATCCGCCAGCCGCTCCGGCGTGACGGACATCTTCGCCGCGCCCTGCGGCACCGCGAACAGGGTGACGCCCGCCTCGTCGTCAGCCGCGCCTGCCGTGCGCGCCGCGACGATCAGCAGGTCCGCGACATGGCCGTGGGTGACGAACTGCTTCCTGCCCGAGAGGCGGAAGCCGTTGCCGGCGCGCTCCGCCTTGAGGCCGACGCTGGAGCGGTGCTTCGCCCCTTCGTCGATCGCCAGCGCCGCGACCGTCTCGCCCTTCAGGATGCCGGGATACCAGCGCTCGGCATGGCCGGTGCCCTTCAGCGCCTCGACCGCCGCGACCGCCGTGGAGAGGAAGGGGGAGGGGGAGAGGTTGCGCCCGATCTCCTCCAGCACCACGCCCGCCTCGACATGGCCGAGGCCAAGGCCGCCCTGATCCTCGCCGATCAGGATGCCGGTGAAGCCCATCTCGGCGAACTGCTTCCACAAATCGCGGCTGAAGCCGGTGGCGTCCTTGTCGTCGCGCAGCTTGCGCATGTGGCTGACGGGTGCGCTCTCGCCGACGAAATCCTTCGCCGTGTCGCGCAGCATCGATTGTTCATCATTCAGGAAAAGCGGCATTTTTCACTCCGTCGCCCCGGCGCGGCCGGAGCGGTTGATGGCTGGAAGACGGGCGGGGCTTCACGCGCCCGGCAGGTTCAGGATGCGTTTGGCGATGATGTTGAGCTGCACCTCCGACGTGCCGCCCTCGATCGAGTTCGCCTTGGTGCGCAGCCACGCGCGCGCCTCGCGTCCGCCGTTCGTAGCCTCGCTCTCCCATTCCAGCTCGTCCGAGCCGCCCGCCGCCATCATCAGCTCGTAACGGGACTTGTTCAGCTCGGTGCCGTAATATTTCATCATCGAGGGCTGGGCGGGATGCGCCTTGCCGGCCTTCAGTTCGTCGATGAAGCGCTCGGATTGCGCCGCGAACGCCTTCGCCCGCACCTCGAACAAAGCGATCTGCGCGCGCAGCACCGGATCGGCGAGGCGGCCCTCGGCGTCCAGCCCGATCGTCGCCTTCGCTCCCTCGATCAGCGGGTTCTTGCCGCCCCCGCCGAGGCCCATGCCGGAGATCATCTCGCGCTCGTGCCCGAGCAGGTACTTCGCGACGTCCCAGCCCTTGTTCAGCTCGCCGACCAGATTCTCCTTCGGCACCTTCACATTGTCGAAGAAGGTTTCGCAGAACGGCGAATAGCCGGAGATCAGCAGGATCGGCTTGGTCGACACGCCCGGCGTGCGCATGTCGAACAGCACGAAGCTGATGCCGTTGTGCTTGTTCGTCGGATCGGTGCGGACGAGGCAGAAGATCCAGTCGGCCTTGTCGGCGTAGCTGGTCCAGATCTTCTGGCCGTTGACGAGGAAGTGATCGCCCTTGTCTTCCGCCTTGGTGGCGAGGCTGGCGAGGTCGGAGCCCGCGTTCGGCTCCGAATAGCCCTGGCACCAGCGAATCTCGCCGCGCGCGATCTTCGGCAGATGCTCCTTCTTCTGCGCCTCGTTGCCGTATTTCAGCAGCGCCGGCCCGAGCATCGAGATGCCGAACGACGAGAGCGGATTGCGCGCGCGGATCGCCGCCATCTCCTCGCGCAGCACCTTGGTCTCGGCCGCCGAGAGGCCGCCGCCGCCATATTCCTTCGGCCAGTCGGGCACGGTCCAGCCGCGCTCGCCCATGCGGTCCATCCACTGCTTCTGCGCGGGCGACATCGCGCTCTGGTCGCGGCCGCCCCAGACGGCGTCCTTCTCGGTGCGGACCGGCTCGCGCATCTCGGGCGGGCAATTGGCTTCCAGCCAGGCGCGCGTCTCGGCGCGGAATTGTTCGAGGTCGTCGCTCATCATTTGCTCCAGACAAGATCGTGCGCCGCGCGTGCGGCCGCGATCGAAAGATGGTCCTGATAACGGTCGGCGATCACCTGCACGCCGATCGGCAGCCCGCCCGCCCCGGTCGCCACCGGCACGCTGGTCGCGGGGAGGTTGGCGAAGGTGGCCAGCCCGGCCCAGGCGAACTGGGTGGCGAAGGACGTGTCCCGTCCGTCGATCTCCAGCCGGCGCTCGGTCAGCGGCGTATCGTCATGCGGGAAGGCGGTGGTGCCGAAGATCGGCGCGATCACCGCGTCGTAGCGGCCGAACAGCTCATGCCACTGGCGGATGTTGCGCGCCTGATGATCGGCGAGGTCGAACCATTCGGCGAGGGTCGGCGTCCCGCGCACCGGATCGGGGGCGCCGCGCGTCATCGCGATGTTGAGCATGTGCATGTAATGGCGGTGCTGCGCCGACAGATCCGGCAGCAGGTCGCTCTCGCGATCCACCGTCGCGCCCGCAGCGGCGAAGGCCGCGCCGACCTTCTCCAGCGCGGCGCGCATTTCCGCCGAGATGCTCGTTTCGGGATGATCGGCGAGGATCAGGATGCGCCATTCGTCCGGCTGGCGCGGGGCGGCGGGGCCGACCGGATGATCCGCCAATATGTCGAGCGCCGCCGCGAGATCGTCGGCATTCCGCGCCATCGGCCCGCACACGCTGAGCGCGACGCGTGCGCCGTCGGTGCCGGGGAAATGATGACCGGTGGTGGAGAGCAGGCCGAACGTCGGCTTCAGCCCCCACACGCCGTCGAACGCCGCCGGCGTGCGGATCGAGCCGCCGATGTCGGAGCCGATCTCCAGCGGCACCATGCCCGATGCCAGCGCCACGCCGCTGCCACCCGACGAGCCGCCGGCCGAGCGGCCATGGTCGTGCGGGTTGTGCGTGCGGCCATAGATCGGGTTGTTCGACTGAACGTCCGCCAGCCCGACCGGCACGTTGGTCTTGCCCAGCACGATCGCGCCGGCGTTCTTCAGCCGCTGCACCAGCACCGCGTCGCGCTTCGCCGTGAAGTCGCGATGCTCGGTGAAGCCCCAGGTGGTCTTGAGGCCGGCGAGGTCATAGCTTTCCTTCACCGTCATCGGCACGCCGAGCAGGGGAGCGTCGAACCCCTCCTTGATGCGCTGGTCGAGTTCGGCCGCCGCGTGGCGGGCGCGGGCGAAATCGCGCACCACCACCGCGTTGAGCGGCCCGTCGCGCGCCTCGATCCGGGCGATCGCCGCCTCGGTTTCGAGCAATGCGGTCGTCTCGCCCGCGCGGATCGCGGCGGCGGTTTCAAGGGCGGAGCGTTCGGTCATCGGGATACCTCACGAGGTTCGTCGTCCCCGCGCGGGCGGGGACGACGGCATTGGTCACTTCAACTGGCTGCCGCTCTCGGCCGCCGCCTTGAGGCTTTCGGCGACCTTGAAGCCATGCTTCTCCAGCCCCGCGACGACCTTCTTCAGCCCCTCGCTCTGCGCCCAGAACATTGGGCCGCCGCGATAGACCGGCCAGCCGTAGCCGTAGATCCACACCACATCGATGTCCGACGCGCGCTGCGCCTTCTTCTCCTCGAGGATCAGCGCGCCTTCGTTGACCATCGTGTAGAGCGTGCGCTCGACGATCTCCTGATCGGTGATCTCGCGCTTCGGCAGGTTCGATTTCTGGCGGAATTCCTCGATGATCTCGGCGACGCGCGGGGAAGGGGTGGGGTTACGCTTCTCATCGTAATCGTAGAAGCCGGCCTGCTTCTTCTGCCCCCAGCGACCCTCGGCGCAGAGCGCGTCGCGGATCGTCTCGATCCGGTTCGGGTCGCGGTGCCAGCCGATGTCGACGCCCGCGAGATCGGACATCTGGAACGGCCCCATCGGCATCCCGAAATCGGTGTGCACCTTGTCTATCTGCTGCGGGGTGGCCCCTTCCATCAGCAGCTTGTTCGCCTCGATCTGGCGCGGGGCGAGCATCCGGTTGCCGATGAAGCCGTGACACACGCCCGCGACCACCGCGACCTTCCTGATCTTCTTGGCGAGCGCCATGACGGTGGCGAGCACGTCCTTCGCGGTCTTGTCGCCGCGCACCACCTCCAGCAATTTCATCACATTGGCGGGGGAGAAGAAATGCATCCCCACCACATCCTCCGGCCGGCCGGTGACGGCGGCGATCTCGTTGATGTCGAGATAGGAGGTGTTCGACGCGAGGATCGCGCCGGGCTTGGCGATCTTGTCGAGCTTGCCGAAGATGTCCTTCTTGACGTCCATATTCTCATAGACCGCCTCGATGATGAGATCGCAGTCCCCGAGGTCGTCGAGGCTGAGCGTGGGGGTGAGCAGCCCCATCGCCTTTTCCGGCGCGTCGGGTTTGATGCGGCCCTTGGCGGCGGACGCCTCGTAGTTCTTGCGCATCACGCCCACGCCGCGATCGAGCGCTTCCTGCTGCATCTCGACGATGGTGACGGGGATGCCCGCCGACAGGAAGTTCATGCTGATCCCGCCGCCCATCGTGCCGGCGCCGATCACGCCGACGCGATTGATCGGGCGGAGCGGCGTCTTCGGATCGACGTCGTCGATCTTGGCGGCCTGGCGTTCGGCGAAGAAGATGTGGCGCTGGGCGGCGGACTGCACGCCCGTCATCAGCTTCATGAACTCGTCGCGCTCGAACTTCATGCCCTCGTCGAAGGGAAGCTCGGTCGCGGCGACGGCGCAGCGGATGTTCGCTTCCGGCGCATCGAAGCCGCGGAACTTCTTCGCATTGGCCTTGCGGAATTCGGCGACCGCTTCGGGATCGGGTTTCGCGTCCTTGTCGCGGATGCGCGGGATCGGGCGCTTGCGGGCAATCTCGCGGGCAAAGGCGATCGCGTCCGCCTCGAGGCTGTCCTCGCCCACCACGCGATCGATCAGGCCGAGTTCCGCCGCCTTCTTCGCCGGCACCGGATCGCCGATCGCCAGCATCGGCAGCGACGCCTTCATACCGATCAGGCGCGGCAGGCGCTGCGTGCCGCCCGCGCCGGGGAGCAGGCCAAGCTTCACCTCCGGCGTGCCGATCATCGCGGAGGGCACCGCGACGCGATAGTGGCAGGCCAGCGCCGTCTCGCACCCGCCGCCCAGCGCGGTGCCGTGGATCGCCGCGACGATCGGCTTGGGCGAGGCGTCCATCATGTCGATCACCTCATGCAGCGAGGCGCCCATCGGCGGTTTGCCGAACTCGGTGATGTCCGCCCCCGCGAAGAAGGTGCGCCCGTCACAGCGCAGCACCATCGCGGCGATCGAGCCGTCGGCGATGCCTTCCTTCACGCCGGCCTCCAGCCCGTCGCGCACCGCCGCGCCGAGCGCGTTCACCGGCGGCGAGTTCGAGATGATGACGAGCACGTCGCCGTGGCGTTCGGTGCGGACGGGGGAAGTCATGTCGGGTTTCTCCAGTTGGTCGGTAAGGCGCGGCGATCAGGCCAGCGCGGAATAGATCATCGTCTTCAGCTCGCGGCGCACCGGATAGAGCGACGAGGGCGACAATTGCGTCATGAACACCATCGACAGCCGCTCGACCGGATCGACGAAGAAGGCGGTCGAGAACATGCCGCCCCAATAATATTCGCCCACCGATCCCGGCATCATCGACCGCGCCACGTCGATCGTCACCGCAAAGCCCAGGCCGAAGCCGGTGCCGGCGTTCTGCGTCTCGCTGAACATCGAATCCGACATGGAGCTGAGGTCGGCATTGCCGGGCAGGTGGTTGACCGTCATCAGGTCGATCGTCTTGCGGCCGACGACGCGCGCGCCGTCCAGCTCGCCGCCATTGAGGCACATCTGGCAGAAGCGGTTGTAGTCGTGCGAGGTCGACACCAGCCCGCCGCCGCCGGAGACGAGCGTGAACGGCTTCGCCCACATGCTGTCGCTGGCGCGGTCGAACATCTGGTTGCCCTTGCCGGGCACGAAGGTCTGGCAATCGACCAGCCGGTCGAGCTTGTCGGCCGGCACGGTGAAGAAGGTGTCGTGCATCTTCAGCGGTTTGAAGATGCGTTCCTCAAAGAAGCGTTCCAGTGGCATCCCGGCGACTCGCTGGACGACGAGACCGAGCACGTCGGTCGCCACCGAATAGTTCCAGCGCGTGCCGGGCGAGAATTCCAGCGGCAACTCGCCCAGCGCGGCCACGAAGCTGTCGAGATCGTACTTGCCGTGCCAGTTCTCCAGCTTCAGCTCGCGATGCGCCGCGTCGATGTTCGAGCGGTTCTGGAACGAATAGGTGAAGCCCGCGGTGTGGCGCAGCAGGTCCACCATCCGCATCGGCTCGTCGGTCGGCTTCGTCACGAACGGCACGCCCGCGCCGCCGCCGGCATAGACGCCGACACCCTTCAGTTCGGGCAGGACATGGTGGACGGGCGTGTCGAGCGCGACCAGCGCCTCCTCCACCAACATCATGAAGGCAAGCGAGGTGATCGGCTTGGTCATCGAGGCGATGCGGAACAGCGAGCCTTCGTCGATCTGCTTCTCCTTCCCTTCGCGCGCCGCGCCCTGCGAGGAGAAATGCACCACCTCGCCGTCGCGCGCGATCAACAGCTGGGCATGGGGGAACTTGCCCGAATCGAGGTATCGTTCCTTCAGCAGGCGATCGATCGCGGCGAGCCGGCCGGGGTTGAAACCGTGTTTCTCTGGCCTGGCGATCTTCATGCCTGCTCCATACCCCTGTTTCAAATCGTCTTCACGCCCTATCGCTTGAGCGGCGCGGAAATCAATCCTAACCTCGACGATGACAAACCCGTTTTTCTAGTGAGAGAGGATCGTCGTGGAGAATCAATCGGCAGCGGGCAAGGCGTGGCCGGCGGTGTCGCTGGCAGAAGCAACGGCGATCCTTACCGCGCCCGGCACCCGTTTCGAAATGGAAACGGAGGAGATTCGCGGGATTCCGACGCGGGTGTGGAAGAACGTGCCGCCGCACATGGCGGCGCTCGTCCAGTTCTCGCGCACCCATGGCGATCGGCTCGCGACGATCTACGAGGAGGAGCGGGTCAGCTACGAGGCGCAGTTCCGCGCGATCGCGGCGCTGGCGCACGATCTGCGCGCGCACGGCGTGGAGAAGGGCGACCGCGTGGCGATCGCGATGCGCAACCTGCCGGAATGGATCGTCGGCTTCTTCGCGGCGGCGGTGATTGGCGCGATCGTCGTGCCGCTCAACGCGTGGTGGACCGGCGACGAGCTGGCCTATGGCCTGAGCGATTCGGGCGCGAAGGTGCTGATCGCGGACGATGAGCGGTGGGCGCGGATCGCGCCGCACCGCGCCGCCTTCCCGGCGCTCGCCCGCGTGCTGGTGAGCCGCGCGGCGACTTCGCCGGAAGCGCCCGCCGCGCGGCTGGAGGACGTGATCGGCGCGCCGCGCGACTGGGCGGGGCTGCTTGACCGCGACCTGCCGGAAACCGATCTCGCGCCCGACGACGACGTGTCGATCCTCTACACCAGCGGCACCACCGGCAATCCCAAGGGCGCGCTGGGCACGCATCGCAATTTCATGAGCAACATCCTGTCGAGCGGCTTCGCGATGGCGCGCATGTTCGTGCGGCGCGGCGAGCCGCTGCCGGAGCCCGCGCCCAAGGTGGCGCTGACGGTGATCCCGCTGTTCCACGCCACCGCGCTCTCCGCCGGGCTGATGGGCGCGATGGCGGCGGGCAGCACCACCATCTACATGCGCAAGTTCGAGCCGCTGCGCGCGATGGAGGTCATCGAGCGTGAGCGGGTCAATTCCACCGGCGGCGTGCCGACGATCGCCTGGCAATTGCTGGAGCATCCCGAGCGGCACCGCTTCGACCTCTCCAGCCTGGAGATGATGGCCTATGGCGGCGCGCCCTCCGCGCCGGAACTGGTGCGCAAGATCGCGAGCGACCTGAAGGCGCTTCCCGCCAACGGCTGGGGCATGACGGAAACCACCGCCACCGTCACCACGCACGGGGCGGAGGATTACCTCAACCGCCCGGAAAGCTGCGGCCCCCCGGTCGCGGTGGCCGACCTCAGGATCATGGACGCGGACGGGACGCGGGAGCTGCCGGCCGGTCAGATCGGGGAATTGTGGGCGCGCGGGCCGATGATCGTGAAGGGTTATTGGAACAAGCCCGAGGCGACGGCGGCGACCTTCGTCGACGGCTGGGTGCGCACCGGCGATCTGGCGCGGCTGGACGAGGAGGGCTTCTGCTACATCGTCGACCGCGCCAAGGACATGCTGATCCGGGGCGGGGAGAACATCTATTCGAGCGAGGTGGAGAACGCCCTCTACGACCACCCGGCGGTGACGGATTGCGCGGTGATCGGCATCCCTCACCGCACCCTGGGCGAGGAGCCGGCGGCGGTGGTACATCTCGCGCCCGGCGCCAGCGCGAGCGAGGCCGAGCTTCAGGCGTGGGTGCGCGAGCGGCTGGCGGCGTTCAAGGTGCCGGTGGCGATCCGCTTCACTGCCGAGACGCTGCCGCGCAACGCCAACGGCAAGATACTGAAGCGCGATCTCAAGACCTTGTTCGAGGATCGCGCGGCGGCCTGACCGTGGTGCGGAACTGTTCCGATCGCGGAACATTACGATTGCGTAGCAACGGTGCTGCGGATCGGAGAGCGGTGCTTGGATCGCACGAGGGATTTTCTGCGCGGGCGGCGGCGGTCGGAACTGACCGCCGAGGAAATGGCGGTGCTGGAGGCGGCGATTTCCGAGGTGGTGGTCGTGCCGCCGCGGCGGATCATCGCCCATCGTGCCGATCGCCTGCACAACAGCACGTTGCTGATCGAGGGTTTCATCTGCCGCTACATGGATGCGCGCGACGGCTACCGGCAGCTCGTATCCTATCAGGTGCCGGGCGATTTCGTCGATCTGCACGGCTATCCGACGCGGCATATCGACCATGACATCGCCACGCTGACCGAATCGCGGATCGCGCTGGTGCCGCATGAGCGGCTCGATGCGATCATGGCGACGATGCCGCATCTCGCCCGGCTGCTATGGTTCAGCACCCTGCTCGACGCCGCGCTGCATCGCGAATGGATCTTCCGCATCGGGCGGCTCGACGCGGCGGGCAGGGTGGCGCACTTCCTGTGCGAGACCAACCTGCGCATGGCGGCTGTGGGTCGGGCGGTCGATGGACGGTTCGCGCTGCCGCTGACCCAGCAGGACATGGGCGAGGCGTGCGGGCTGACGAGCGTGCACATCAACCGCACGCTACGGCGGTTGCGGGAGGATGGCGTGGTGGAGATTTCACGCGGTCACGCGCACGTGATGGACTTCGCGCGGCTGGCGCGGATCGGCGAGTTCGAGGCGGATTATCTGTATCTGGAGGACGGGCCGTGGCATGGTGGATGAATGCGGCCGGGGACGCTGGCGATGTTCCCGGTTTGTCGCTAGTGTCGCGCGATGGCCGATCCCTCCGATGACCGCTCCGACGCCCCGCTGCCGCCGGAAGGAGCATTCGGCCTGCCGCTGACCGCTGGCGGGATCGAGGACGCGCGGATCGCGCTGCGCCGCGACCGGCTGCTCGCGGCGCTGACCTTGCTGGCGGGGCTGGGCGTGGTGCTCGGCACGCCGTTCGCGCTGAAGGCGGGGGCGGAGTTCTTCCTGCCCACCACGGTCGCGCTGGTCGTCGGCATCGCGCTGATCCCGATGCTGGAATGGCTGGAGCGGCGGCGCATCCCGTCGCCGCTGGCGGCGCTGATCTGCGTGCTGCTGTTCCTGATCGCGGCGAACATCGTGGTGGCGGCGATCGTCTTTCCGGCGATCGACTTCTTCCGGCTGCTGCCCAAGCGAATCGGACGAATCCAGGAGAATCTCGCGCCGCTGCTCGATCTCTATTCGAACCTCGAGCATTACGCGAACCGCACGCTGCGCCAGATCGCCTCCACGCCGATCCGGCCGCTGCCGGCCGCCACCGTCACCCAGCCGCAATCGATTCTCGAATTGGCGGCGAGTTCCGCGCCGGCGGCGATCATCCAGCTTTTCTACGCGGTGCTCGTCACCTTCTTCTTCCTCTCCGGCTGGACGCGGCTGCGTGAGCGGACGATCACCAGCCGCACCAGCTTCGGCGGGGCGATGGCCACCGCGCGGGTGATTCAGGATGTGGTGGATCACGTATCGTCCTATCTCGGCACGATCACCGTCATCAACGTGGCACTGGGGCTGACCGTCGCGGGCATGCTGCACCTGCTGGGGATGCCCTCGCCGCTGATGTGGGGCGGGATCGTCGCGCTGCTGAACTACATCCCCTATTTCGGGCCGGTGGTGGCCGCGCTGCTGATCGCGATCGGCGCGCTGATGACCTTCGGCGACGTGTGGACCGCGCTCGCCGCGCCGGGGATGATGTATGGCTGCCACCTGATCGAGGCGAACGTGCTGACGCCGCTGATCGTCGGGCATCGCCTTACGATCAGCCCGATCCTGATTCTCGTCTCGATCAGCTTCTGGGGCTGGATCTGGGGCACGCCGGGCGCGCTGCTCGCGGTGCCGCTGCTGGTCATCATCCAGACCGTGCTGGGCGCGGCGGGCAAGCCGGACATCGCCGGATTCCTGTTCGAACACGGCACGCTGGTGCGGCAGGATCGCCGCCACGCGCGCCGATTCGAAAAAGGTTCGACAAGCCCGGTTGACAGCCCCGGATCGCCCGCCTAGTTGGCGCGCCTCACGCTTTCCAAGCGGGTGTAGCTCAGTTGGTTAGAGCGCCGGCCTGTCACGCCGGAGGTCGCGGGTTCGAGCCCCGTCACTCGCGCCATTCCCTCAAGCGGAAAAGCGTCTTCACACAGCGGAAACGGGATTGACCGGCGCGGGATCGTCGATGGGCGGGGCCGGTTCCGGCACGTCCACGTCCGGCCCCGGCGGCACGATCTCGGGCGGAGGCGGCGCCGGGGGTTCGGGCTGGCTCGGCTTGGGGACATCCGGCGGCGGCGTGGTGGCCATGACAATTCCTTTCCCCTGACGGAACGCGCCCGAGGAGAGAGGGTTGCCGGCGCGGCTTGCCGAAGCGGCGGCGGCGGTATAGAGGCGCGCACTTCGGCGGTGTCCCATGCGGGCGTGGCGGAACTGGTAGACGCGCCGGATTTAGGTTCCGGTATCGCAAGATGTGGGGGTTCGAGTCCCTTCGCCCGCACCAGTCACCCGCACCTCGCGGGGCGGCACCTCCTTACGGATTCTTTCCTTTACGAAGGCTGACGATGCAGACTGTCGAGACGTTGAACGAAGGGCTGAAGCGCGCCTACACGCTCACCATCACCGCGAAGGACATCGAGAAGAAGGTCGATGCCGAGCTGAAGCGCGTCGCGCCGCAGATTCGCATGCCCGGCTTCCGCCCCGGCAAGGTGCCGACCAACCTGGTGCGCAAGATGCACGGCCCCGCGCTGCTGCAGGACGCGCTCAACACCTCGATCCAGGAGGGCGTGCAGTCGCTGCTCGCCGACAAGCAGCTTCGCCCGGCGATGCAGCCCTCGGTCGAGCTGGCCGACGGTTACGAGCCGGGCAAGGACGCCGAGCTGAAGGTCGAGCTGGAGGTGCTGCCGCAGGTGCCGGCCCCGGCGATCGACAACCTGAAGCTGGAGCGGCTGACCGTGCCGGTCGCCGACGAGGCGGTCGAGGAGCAGCTCAGGAAGTTCGCCGACCAGATGAAGCGCTGGGAAGACGCCAAGCCGACCCACAAGGCGAAGCTGGGCGACCAGGTGACCGTCGATTTCGTCGGCAAGACGATGGACGGCGTGGCGTTCGAGGGCGGCACCGGCACCGACATGGCGATCGAGCTTGGCGAAGGCCGCCTCATCCCCGGCTTCGAGGATCAGGTCGTCGGCGTGAAGAACGGCGAGGAGCGCCAGATCAAGGTCACCTTCCCGGAGGATTATCCGGCGAAGGAACTGGCCGGCAAGGACGCGACGTTCGACCTCACCGTCAAGTCGGTGAAGACCGCCGCCGAGAGCAAGATCGACGAGGATCTCGCCAAGAACCTTGGCCTCGAGAGCCTGGAGCAGCTCAAGGGGCTGCTGAAGGGCCAGATCGAGCAGGAGCATAACGGCCTCACCCGCACCTATATGAAGCGCAAGCTGCTCGACCAGCTCGCCGCCGGCCACGATTTCGAGGTGCCGCCGTCGATGGTCGAGGCCGAGTTCGGCCAGATCTGGCAGCAGCTCGAGCATGAGGCGACCCATGAGGCCGATCCGAAGGCCGCGATGGAGGAGCTGGAGAACGACCGCGACGATTACCGCAAGATCGCGGAGCGCCGCGTGCGGCTCGGCCTGCTCCTGTCCGAGATCGGCCAGGCCAATGGCGTCGAGGTGACGCAGCAGGAGATGAACCGCCTGATCGCACAGGCCGCGCAGCAGTATCGCGGCGAGGACCAGAAGCGCTTCATCCAATATGTCCAGCAGGAGCCGATGGCCGCCGCCCAGCTCCGCGCGCCGCTCTATGAGGACAAGGTCGTCGACTTCCTGTTCGACAAGGCCGAAGTGACCGACCGCGAAGCCACCCGCGAGGAGCTGGAAGCCGCGATCGAGAGCGACGACGGCTTCTCGACCGGCACGCACACCCACGACCACGACAACCACAAGCCGCGCCCGAAGAAGGCGGCGGCGAAGAAGGCCGACGCGGGCGAGGAAGCGGCCGCGAAGCCGGCGGCGAAGAAGGCGCCGGCCAAGAAGGCTGCGGCGAAGGACGAGGCTCCGGCCGAGGAAGCCGCCAAGCCCGCCGCGAAGAAGGCCCCTGCGAAGAAGGCGGTCGCCAAGGACGAGGCCCCCGCCGAGGAGGCCGCCAAGCCTGCCGCGAAGAAGGCTCCGGCGAAGAAGCCGGTTGCCAAGAAGGAAGGCTGAGCCGGACCACTCAAGCTCCTCCCCTTTGGGGGAGACGGCTTTGCAACGAGCCTGTCGGGCCGCCGCCTTTCCTGTTAGAGGAGCGGGCGGGGGGCCTCGACAGGCTCGATGCGTTTTTGCCCTGGGGTGCCCGTGCCGACCGAACCGACGATCGCCGTCCTGCTGCCATGCTATAACGAGGAAGCCGCCATCGCGCAGACGATCGCCGGCTTCCGCGCGGCGCTGCCCGGCGCGGCGATCTACGTCTATGACAACAATTCCCGCGACCGCACGATCGAGGTGGCGCGCGCCGCCGGGGCAACCGTTCGCTCGGAGCGTATCCAGGGCAAGGGCGCGGTGGTGCGCCGCATGTTCGCGGATGTCGATGCGGACATCTACGTGATGGCGGACGGCGACGCGACCTATGACGCCGCCTCCGCCCCGGCACTGGTCGCGCGGGTGCTTGACGAGCAGCTCGACATGGTGGTCGGCAGCCGCATCGGCGAGGCGACCGAGGCCTATCGGCGCGGGCATCGCTTCGGCAACGCGCTGCTGACGGGGATGCTGGCGCGACTGTTCGGGCGCAGCTTCACCGATATCCTCTCGGGCTACCGGGTATTCTCGCGGCGATTCGTCAAGAGCTTCCCGGTGCTCTCCGCCGGGTTCGAGATCGAGACGGAGATCAGCGTCCACGCGCTGGAACTCAAGATGCCGGTGGCGGAGATCGAGACGCCCTATTTCGCCCGGCCGGAGGGATCGACCTCCAAGCTGTCCACCTATCGCGACGGCTGGCGCATCCTCAACACGATCATCACGCTCTATCGCATCGAGCGGCCCCTGTGGTTCTTCGGTGCGATCGGCGCACTGCTGCTGGCGCTGGCGGTGATCCTCGCGGTGCCGCTGGCGATCACCTATGTCCAGACCGGGCTGGTGCCGCGCTTCCCCACCGCGATCGCCGTCACCGGCCTCACCATTCTTGCCGCGCTGAACGGATTCGCCGGGCTGATCCTCGATACGGTCGTGCGCGGGCGGCGCGAGGTGCGAAGGCTGGCCTATCTGGCACACCCGGCGCCGTTGCGCGGGGCTTGAACAACCCCGCCGGAGCGCCGATGTTGGCGGTCCATCAGGATAAGAGAGTCTTCCATGCACAATCCGTTCGACACCGGCGATTTCGCGGGCAAGCTGGCCAGCGCGGGCCTCGGCCTGCAGCAGAACCAGGCGGGCCTGGTGCCGATCGTCATCGAACAGTCGAATCGCGGTGAGCGCTCGTTCGACATCTTCTCCCGCCTGCTGCGCGAGCGAATCGTCTTCGTCACCGGCGGCGTCGAGGATGGCATGGCGAGCCTCATCACCGCCCAGCTCCTGTTCCTCGAATCGGAAAATCCGAAGAAGGACATCTTCATGTACATCAACTCGCCGGGCGGGGTCGTCACGGCGGGCATGGCGATCCACGACACGATGCAATATATCCGCCCGCGCGTCGGCACGGTGTGCATCGGTCAGGCCGCCTCGATGGGCTCGTTCCTGCTCGCGGCCGGCGAGCCGGGGATGCGCGTCGCGCTCACCAACGCGCGGATCATGATCCACCAGCCTTCGGGCGGGGCGCAGGGCATGGCGGCTGATATCGAGATCCAGGCGCGCGAGATCCTGCGGATGCGGCATTTTCTCAATTCGCTCTACGCGAAATACACCGGCAAGCCGCTGGAGGAGATCGAGAAGTCGATGGATCGCGACAAGTTCATGTCGGCGGACGAGGCGAAGGAATTCGGCCTGATCGACGAGGTGTTCGACAAGCGCCCCGCGCCGGCCGATGAGGTTGCGGCGGCGGCCTGAGCCCTCAGGCGGATTCAGGCCCTGAGCCGTCAGGCGGATTAAGGCATTGCCGTTTCGTGACGGGCCGGGTTACGATGCCCGGCCCGAAAGTCGCCTCCGCCGTGGAGGCGCGAAAGGATCGATTGAATGACGAAGCTCTCCGGCGGCGACTCCAAGAGCACCCTCTACTGCTCGTTCTGCGGCAAGTCGCAGCACGAGGTCCGCAAGCTCATCGCCGGCCCGACGGTCTTCATCTGCGACGAGTGCGTCGAGCTGTGCAACGACATCATCCGCGAGGAGACGAAGTCCGCGCTCGTCTCCAAGAAGGACGGTGGCGTGCCGACGCCGCAGGAAATCTGCGACGTGCTCGATGATTATGTGATCGGGCAGAAGCAGGCCAAGCGCGTCCTGTCGGTCGCGGTGCACAACCATTACAAGCGGCTCAACCATGGCGCGAAGGGCGCCGATGTCGAACTGGCCAAGTCGAACATCCTGCTCGTCGGCCCCACCGGCTGCGGCAAGACGCTGCTGGCGCAGACGCTGGCGCGAATCCTCGACGTGCCCTTCACCATGGCCGATGCGACGACGCTGACCGAGGCGGGTTATGTCGGCGAGGATGTCGAGAACATCATCCTCAAGCTGCTCCAGGCCAGCGACTATAATGTCGAGCGGGCGCAGCGCGGCATCGTCTATATCGACGAGATCGACAAGATCAGCCGCAAGGCGGAAAACCCCTCGATCACCCGCGACGTATCGGGCGAGGGCGTGCAGCAGGCGCTGCTCAAACTGATGGAGGGCACCACCGCCAGCGTGCCGCCGCAGGGCGGGCGCAAGCATCCGCAGCAGGAGTTCCTGCAGGTCGACACGACCAACATCCTGTTCATCTGCGGCGGCGCGTTCAGCGGGCTGGAGAAGATCATCGGCGACCGCCTGCAGGGCAAGTCGATCGGTTTCGGCGCCTATGTCGCCGCACCGGAGGAAAAGCGCACCGGCGAGATGCTGCGCCAGACCGAGCCGGAGGACCTGCTCAAGTTCGGCCTGATCCCCGAGTTCGTCGGCCGCCTGCCGGTGGTCGCGACGCTGGAGGACCTCGACGTGCCGGCGCTGGTCAAGATCCTGACCGAGCCGAAGAACGCGCTGGTCAAGCAATACCAGAAGCTGTTCGAGATGGAGGAGGTGAAGCTGGGCTTCACCGACGACGCTTTGGTGTCGGTTGCGAAGAAGGCGATCGAGCGCAAGACCGGCGCGCGCGGCCTGCGCTCGATCCTCGAGGGCATATTGCTCGACACGATGTTCGACCTGCCGGGCATGCAGGGTGTCGATGAGGTGATGATCGACAAGGACGTGGTGGACGGCCGCAAGGAGCCGATCCGCGTCTATGCCGAGAATGCGAAGAAGAAGGCCGGCGACGCGGCGTGATCGCCGCGCCGGCTGAGTGAGGAATGAGGCGGGCGTCGCGGGAGCGGCGCCCGTTTTGTTTTGGGGCGTGGGGCGACGGCTAACGCCGCAGTTTTTGACGTTGAGCGCCGTGTGCTGTGGCCGCCATTGCGGACATGCTTTCTCGATGGCACGATCAAAACAATGTAACATGAGCTAGAGGCGGGAACGACCTCATGATCAACAGGAAGTCGTTGGCATATTTTGGCATCGCTATTCTCTGTCTCGCTGGCCTCGTGCGGACATGGGTTTTTCGGGAGGGGCAATCATGGCCGATCTGGGTTTGGTTTCCGCTGCTGGTGATTGGCTTAAGTTCGCTCTGGGGGCTTCGCGATCCACCCGATCCGAAGGTCAAAGTCTTTGATTTCAACCCAAAGCGTGGCGCATTCTTTTTCGTTGTTGGGTTTATTATTTTCCCAGTGCTGGCTCTTATAGATGCCGTTTTTGGTGCTGAGTTGTCCCTAACTTCAATGGCCGTATTCACTCTGGTAGGGTCGATTTTTGCAGGGATAGCCGGAACATTCACCGAAAATATAGGCATCTAAGCCTTTGCGTTCGATATGTCTGCGTTCCGGCCAGTTCATCCTATAGCAGACAGCCTTCTAACCGCCCAAATCCGCCGCCCCCAAATCACCCCGGAATCTGCTGGCTGATGCAGTGGAAGCTGCCGCCGCCGGTCAGGATCGCGTCGGCACGCAGGCCGATCACCCGGCGATCGGGGAACAAGGCCTGGAACTGCTGCACCGCCGCCTGATCGTCGGGCGCGCCGTACACCGGCACGACCACGCTGGCGTTGCCGATGTAGAAATTCATGTAGCTCGCCGGCACGATCTCGTCGTCGCGCATCACGCGGCCGGGGGAGGGGACGGGGACCACCGTCACGCCGAATGCCCGCGCGCGCTCGGCGGCCTGCTGATAGACCTGCCAGTTGGGATCGTTCTCCGCCGCGACCGGGATCGCCAGCCGCCCCTCGCCGACGAAGCGGGCGAGATTGTCGACATGGCCGTCGGTATGGTCGTTGAGCAGCCCGTCGCCCAGCCATAGCACGCGATCGTAGCCGAGGTCGCGCTCCAGCCGCTCCGCGATCTCCGCCTTGCCGATCAGCCCGTTGCGGTTGGGATTGAGCAGGCATTGCTCGGTGGTGACGACAAGGCCGGTGCCGTCGCCGTCGAGCGCGCCGCCCTCCAGCACCCAGTCGCACGGCACGATGCGCTTGCCGCGGCGGCGGGCGAGCCGTGCGCCGATATCCTCGTCGCCCGGCAGGTCGTATTTCCCGCCCCAGCCGTTGAACGCGAAATCGCGCACCGTGCCGTCGCCGGTGACGATCGTCGCCGTATCGCGCAGCCAGATATCGCCGAACGGCTCGACCACCACCTCGGCGAACGGCGCAAGCTTCGCCGCCGCCACGCCCGCCTCGGCATCGGCGGCGACGAGCAGCACTTTCTCGCCGCGTCCCTCCGCATCGACCGCGCGGGCGAAGGCGGCGACCTCCTCCCGCGCCTGATCGAGATCGTCCTGCCACAGCTCCGGGTGGGACGGGAAACCGATCCACACCGCCTTGTGATGCGCCCATTCGGCCGGCGGCGTGCGGGTCACGCCGCGCACCGCATGGCCGAAAGGAACAGGAATTGGCGAGAACGCATTACTTGCTCCATGACGGGTCGGTTGCGCGTTGTTTGGCAGCGGGCGAAGCAGGGCGCAAGGCGGCCGAAACTGTCGCGCGGCCCGGCGAACTGTGCCAAGAGCGCGCCCCTGAACCGCCAAACCGCGAGGAACATATGACGAAGGTCGGAATCTATGGCAGCGCGGGGCGGATGGGTCGCGCGATCGCGGCGATCGCCGGCGAGGAAGGCGTGACGGTCGCCGGCGGAGTCGACGCGGGCGACGACCCCGCGCCGCTGGCGCAGGCGGCGGACGTACTGGTCGATTTCTCCGCGCCGGCCGCGCTGGAGGGGCATCTGGCGGCGGCGGTCGCGGCGGGGACGCCGATCGTGATCGGCACGACCGGGCTTTCCGCGACGCATCACGCGCTGATCGACAGGGCGGCGGAGCGGATCGCGGTGCTCCAGACGGGCAACACCTCGCTCGGCGTCACGCTGCTCGCGGTGCTGGTGCGCGAGGCGGCGCAGCGGCTCGGCTCGGACTGGGACATCGAGATCGTCGAGATGCACCATCGCCACAAGGTCGACGCCCCGTCCGGCACCGCGACGCTGCTCGGCGAGGCGGCGGCGGCGGGGCGTAGTACTACGCTGGCCGAGGTGCGCGTCGACGGCCGCGCGGGCCTCACCGGCGCGCGGACGGAGGGGACGATCGGCTTCTCCTCGCTGCGTGGCGGCTCGGTCGTGGGCGATCATCAGGTGGTATTCGCGGGCGAGGGCGAGCGGATCGAACTGGGCCATCGCGGCGAGGATCGCACGATCTTCGCGCGCGGCGCGCTGAAGGCGGCGCTGTGGCTCGCGGGCAAGCCCGCCGGGCGCTATCACATGGCCGAGGTGCTGGGTCTTTGAAGAAGGCCGACATCTTCGAATTCTACCGCCGGCTGGCCGAGCTGAACCCGCATCCCGAGACGGAGCTGGAATCGGGCAACGCCTATCAGTTGCTCGTCGCGGTGGTGCTGTCGGCGCAAGCCACCGACGTGGGGGTCAACAAGGCGACGCGGCGCCTGTTCGAGGAGGTGAAGACGCCGCGGCAGATGGTCGCGCTGGGCGAGGAGGGGCTGAAGCAGCACATCCGCACGATCGGCCTGTTCAACACCAAGGCGAAGAACGTCATCGCGCTGAGCAAGGCGCTGATCGCCGACCATGATGGCGAGGTGCCGGCCGATCGCGATGCGCTGGAGAAGCTGCCCGGCGTCGGACGCAAGACCGCGAACGTGGTGATGAACGTCGCGTTCGGCGCGGAGACCTTCGCGGTGGACACGCATATCTTCCGCGTCGGCAACCGCACCGGCCTCGCTCCGGGCAAGACGCCGCTCGCCGTGGAGAAGAAGCTGGATAAGGAGACGCCCCAGCCGTTCCGCGTCCACGCGCACCACTGGCTGATCCTGCATGGCCGCTATGTCTGCAAGGCGCGCAAGCCGGAATGCTGGCGCTGCGTGGAAGTGGACCTGTGCGCCTACAAGCCCAAGACGCCCGCGCCGAAGGAGAAGGCGGCGGCTTGAATCCTACCCCGCCTGCACCTCGCGGAACGGGATGGTGCGATCGACCTCCGGCTCTTTCGGCAGGCCCAGCACCCGCTCGCCGATGATGTTGCGCTGGATCTGGTCCGTGCCGCCGCCGATCGAGGTGAAATAGGCGTTGAGCGTCAGGAAGTTGGCGTCCTCCGCGCGCGGATGCTCCGGCCCCTGCAACAGGCTCTCCGGCCCGAGCAGCAGGGTGCGGACGCGCGCTTCCTCGTGCAGGATGCGGCTCATCGCCAGCTTGCCCAGGGACATGATCGATGACGATGTGCCCTGTTGCAGCTCGGCCTTGGCGCGCTGCGTGTTGAGCTTGTTGAGCGCACGCCACGCGACCACCCGCGCCAGCTCCTGCCGGATCACCGGGTCGCCGAGCTTCCCGGCCTCCCGCGCGAGGCCGATCAGCGAATAGTCGCCCTTCGGCCCGCCCGCGCCCGAACGCGGCCCGCGCGCGCGATCGCCCATCACCGAGCGTTCATAGGCCAGCGCGGTCTGCAACACGCCCCAGCCGCCGCCGAGCGGCCCGAGCAGGTTGGCGTCGGGCACGAAGGCGTTGTCGATGAACACCTCGTTGAAATGCGCCTCGTCGGTGATCTGGCGCAGCGGGCGCACCTCCACGCCGTCCTGCTTCATCGGCAGGAAGAAGAAGCTGATGCCGCGATGCTTGGGCACGTCCCAGTCGGTGCGGGCGATCAGCATCCCGTAATCGGCGACCTGCGCGCCGCTGGTCCACACCTTCTGGCCGGTGACGCGCCAGCCGCCCTCCACCTTGTCCGCCCGCGTGCGGATCGCGGCGAGGTCGCTGCCCGCGCCCGGCTCCGAATAGAGCAGGCACATGCCGACCTCGCCGGCGAGCAGTTTCGGCACGATCTCACGCCTGAAGGCGTCGGTGGCATGGGCGAGCGCGGTATTGGCCCACAGGTTCGTGCGGTCCTGCCCCGCGCCGGGCGCGTCGACCGCCGCGAAGGCGCGCTCGACGATCTTCGCCTGATCGTTCGACAGGCCGCGCCCGTACCATTTCTCCGGCCAGCGCGGCACGGCCCAGCCGGCGTCGCGCACCTTCGCCAGCCATTCGCTGCGCGGATCGCGGCCGAACGTGTCATGGTGCGGCTTCACGCCCTTCCAGTTGGCGGCGAGCCACGCCTCGACCTCGGCTTTCAACTGTTCGTCGGTCATGCCTGAGCCTCCAGCGCGCGGACATATTGCTCGCGCCAATGATCGCCGTCGCCGTAGAGCTGCGCGCCCGATCGCGCGCGGCGCAGATAGAGATGTGCGGGATGCTCCCAGGTGAAGCCGATGCCGCCGTGCATCTGGATCGCATCCCTGGCGCAGCGGACATAGGCGTCGCCGCAGGCGAAGGCGGCCAGCGCGATGGCGGCGTCCTGCGTCGCACTTCCCGCCGCAAGCTGGCGGGCGGCGTCGCGGGCGGCACTGGTCGCGCTCTCCGCCTCCAGCAGCAGGTCGGCGGCCATGTGCTTCACCGCCTGGAAGCTGCCGATCGCGCGGCCGAACTGATGGCGCTCGCGGGCATAGTCCACCGCCATGTCCATGATGCGCCGCGCGCCGCCCGCCTGCTCACCCGCCAGCGCGACGAGCGCGGTGGCATAGGCCGTGGCGATGCGCGCGCCGTCGCCGATCCGCGTCGCGGGACCGTGGAACGACACGTCGGCCATGCGCCGCGTGCGATCGAAGACCGGGAGAGGGGTGATCGTGGCATGTTCGCGCGCGACCGCGAACACCGCATCGTCGAGCGTGACGAGGATCGTGTCGGCGATCGTGGCATCGGGCACGAAGCGCGCGGCGCCGGTCAGGCGGTCGCCCTCCGCGCGCACGTCGCTCCGCCCGGTCCAGTCGCGGCTGCCAGCGAAGGCGACCGCCGCGATGCTGTGGCCGCCCGCGAGGCTCGCGAGGCGTTCCCCGTCGAGCAGCGCCGCCGCCACGGCGGTCGAAAGCAACGGCGCGGGCAGCAGCGCGGCGCCGGCGGCCTCCATCACCAGCTCCAGCTCGACCGGGCCGAGACCGGCGCCGCCATGTTCCTCCGGCACGGTCAGCCCGACGACGCCGAGATCGGCCAGCGCCCGCCACAATGCCCGATCGAACCCGGTGTCGCTGTCCATGATGCGGCGCACGTCGCTTTCGGCGCAGCGGTCGGCGAGCAGGCGGCGGATCGAATCGAGCAATGCCCCACGCTCTTCCGCCGTCAGCTCCGCCATCGCGTATCCTCTCTCGTGGCCGGCGCTCCCGGCGTCCATAACCAAAGTTATGATGGGGCGCGACGACGGCTGTCAACCGGCGACAGCAGCATGGCAAACGGGAACCCGAATGAAAGCGGCAGGCAAGGGGTGACGCCCGCGCGATCTTGCCATATTGGCCGGCCATCGTGCCCGCACTCCACGCCTTCGCCAATCCGGCCCGCTTCCTGAAGCTGGCGCGTCCGCTCACGCCGATCGCGACGTGGCTCGGCGTCGCGCTGATCGCGATCGGCTGCTGGGCGGGGCTGACGCAGACGCCGCCGGATTATCTCCAGGGCGAAAGCGTGCGCATCCTCTACATCCATGTCCCCGCCGCGTGGCTCGGCATGGGCGGGTGGAGCGGGATCGCGCTGTCCAGCATCGCTTTCCTCGTCTGGCGTCACCCGCTCGCCGATGTCGCGGCGCGGGCGATCGCGGTGCCGGGGGCGGCGTTCGCATTGATCTGCCTCGTCACCGGCGCGCTGTGGGGGCGGCCGACCTGGGGCACTTATTGGGAATGGGACGGACGGCTCACCTCGATGCTGCTGCTGTTCTTCGTCTATCTCGGCTATATCGCGCTGGCCCGCGCCGATCGCGAGCGTGGCGGCGACGGGCGCATCCCGGCGCTGTTCGGCATCGCCGGCACCGTGCTGCTGCCGATCATCCGTTATTCGGTGATATGGTGGCATACGCTGCATCAGGGTGAGAGCATCGGGCTGACCGGATCGAAGATCGACCCGTCGCTGCTGTGGCCGCTGCCGTTCATGCTGGGCGGCTTCACCCTGCTGTTCGTCGGCATCGTGCTGATGCGGATGCGCACGATCCTCGCGATCGCCAAGGCGGAGGCGCGGATGCGCCGGAAGGCGGCGGCATGAACCCCTGGCCCTTCGTGACGGCGGCCTATGCGGTGACGCTGCTCGGCGCGGCGGCGGTCGTGCTGTGGAGCTGGATCGCGATGCGGAAGGCGGAGAAATGAAGGCCAAGCATCAGCGGCTGACGCTCGCGCTGCTGGCGGTGGCGGCGATCGTCGGCGCGGCGCTGCTCGCGCTGTCGGCGCTCAGGGATCAGGCGGCGTTCTTCTACGCCCCGTCCGATGTCACGCCGCAGACGCTGCCGCTGGGCAAGGCGGTGCGGCTTGGCGGGATGGTCGAAAAGGGGTCGATCAAGCGCGCCAGCGACGGCGTGACGATCCATTTCCGCGTCACGGACGGCCGCGCGACCACGCCGGTCACCTTCACCGGCATCGCGCCCGACCTGTTCAAGGAGGATTCCGGCGTGGTGGCGGAGGGCGAGTTCCGCCCGGACGGCTCGTTCGTCGCGACCAACCTGCTCGCCAAGCATGACGAGAAATACATGCCGCCCGAAGTCGCCGGCAAGATGCACGAAACGAAGACGCTGAAGCAATGATCGGCTTCGTCACCCTCGCCCTGCTCGGCCTGCTGGCGTTCGCCGCGCTGCTGCTGTTCCGTCTGCCCAAGGCGCTCTGGTCCTTCGCCGGGGCGGCGCTGTTCCTCGGCGCCGCGGGCTATGCGTGGCAGGGGCGACCGGCGCTGCCGGCGCATCCGGCGACCCCCGCGACCGAGCCGGTCGCGGTGGAACCGGAGGTGATCGCGTTGCGTGACCGGCTGATGGGCGGGCGCTTTACCGCCGACGCCGCCTATCTCGTCGCTTCGGACGCGATGCTGCGCACCGGCGACACGGCGGCGGCGACCCAGGTGGTGCTCGGCGGCATCCGCGCCATGCCGGGCAGCTTCATCCTGTGGACGCAACTCGGCACCAACCTCGCCCTGCATGACGGCGATCAGATGTCCCCTCCCGCGCTGGCGGCGTTCCGGCAGGCAATACGGCTGGCCCCGAAACATCCCGCGCCGCCCTATTTCATGGGGCTCGCCTATCTGCGTGCCGGCAATCTCGCCGCGGCGCGCCCGCTGTGGCGCCGCGCGCTCGCCCTGTCCGCGCCGGGATCGGATTACGGGAAGGAAATCGCGCGCCAGCTCCTGCTGCTCGATCGCGTGCTTGCGATCGCCGCGCGCGGCGCGCAGGCACGCTGAGCCTCATGTTGCGGGGCGCGGGGGGGCGTGCTAGGCGCGCCGCTTCAACAGGGTGATTGCAGGCTCTCTGCCGTGATTCCGGTATCCGCGAAAATTTCGTGAGCACCTCTCCAGCCTCGGGCGTGGCGCCTGGCCACGACCTTCGCCGCGACAGCCTTTCCAAGCTGGCGGTTGGCGCGATCGGCGTCGTCTATGGCGATATCGGCACGAGCCCGCTCTATTCGATGAAGGAGGTGTTCGTCGGCCATCACCCGCTGACGGTCGACCAGCTCCACATCTTCGGCGTGGTCAGCCTCGTCTTCTGGTCGCTCGTGCTGATCGTCTCGTTCAAATATGTGACGGTGATCCTGCGCGCCGATAACGAGGGGGAGGGCGGCAGCCTCGCGCTGCTCGCGCTGATCCAGCGGCGCAGCGGGGCGGGGAAGAGATGGGGGCCGAGCCTCGTCATCCTCGGCGTGCTCGCCTCCGCGCTGTTTTTCGGCGACTGCATGATCACCCCGGCGGTATCCGTCCTTTCCGCGGTCGAGGGGCTGGTGACCGTGGAGCAGGGGTTCAGCAGCTTCGTCATCCCGATCTCCGTCGCGATCCTCGTCGGCCTGTTCTACATCCAGTCGGTCGGCACCGCGCGGGTGGGCAAGTTCTTCGGCCCGATCATGGCGGTCTATTTCGTCACGATCGCCGTGCTGGGCCTGATCCATATCCTCAAGCAGCCGCATATCCTGCTCGCGCTCGATCCGCGCTGGGCGGTGCGCTTCGCCGCGACCGACGGCCGGCTGGCGTTTCTAGCGCTCGGCTCGGTCGTGCTGGCGCTGACCGGGGCGGAGGCGCTCTATGCCGACATGGGGCATTTCGGGCGCAAGCCGATCGCCTATGCGTGGCTGTGGTTCATTTTCCCCGCGCTGATGCTCAATTACCTTGGACAGGGCGCGCTTTTGCTCGGCAATCCGGCGGCGGCGCAGAATCCGTTCTTCATGCTGGCGAACGAGCAATGGCGCCTGCCGCTCGTCATCCTGGCGACGGTGGCGACGGTGATCGCCAGCCAGGCGGTGATCACCGGCTGCTATTCGGTGGTGCAGCAGGCGATCCAGCTAGGGCTGATGCCGCGCCTGCGCATCAGCCATACCAGCGCATCCGAAGCGGGGCAGATCTACATCGCGTCGATCAACTGGACGCTGATGGTGATGGTGGTGCTGCTGATCTTCGGCTTCCGCGAATCCTCCAACCTGGCGGCGGCCTACGGCATCGCGGTGACGGGGACGATGTTCATCTCGACCTGCCTGATCGGGGTGCTGATCCGGCGCGTGTGGCATTGGCCGTGGTATGCGGTGGTGCCGTTCGTCGGCACGTTCATGTTCGTCGACGGCATGTATTTCTCGTCGAACCTCACCAAGGTGTTCGACGGCGGCTGGTTTCCGCTGCTCGTCGCGATGATCTGCTTCGTCATGCTCACCACCTGGGCGACCGGGCGCAAGCTGATGATTCAGCGGATGCGCGAGGGCGCGATGCCGATCAAGATCTTCATCGGCTCGGCCGCCAGCTCCGCGACGCGCGTGCCGGGAACGGCGGTGTTCATGACCTCGACGCCCGAAGGCGTGCCGCACGCGCTGCTCCATAACCTGAAGCACAATCGCGTGCTGCATGAGCGGGTGATCCTGCTCACAGTGAAGGTTACCGACCTGCCCTATTTCCCGGAGGACGATCGCTTCCTGCACGACGATCTCGGGCAGGGCTTCCATCGCGTGATCCTCCGCTACGGCTTCATGGAGGCGCCCGACGTGCCGGCGGCGCTCAAGCGGTTCGACGGGTGCGGCGCGGATATCCGCATGATCGACACCAGCTTCTTCCTCTCGCGGCAGACGTTGCTGCCCTCCGAGCGGCCGGGGATGATGATCTGGCGCGAGAAGCTGTTCGCCTGGATGCTGCGCAACGCCGAAAGCGCGATGGAATTCTTCCGCCTGCCGACCAATCGCGTGGTCGAGCTGGGCACGCAGATCGAGATTTGAGCGCGCCGATCGTCGTCACCGCGCTGTTCGGCGCGGGCGATCAGGGATGGTTCGATTCGCTGCGCCGCGCGCACTATCCGGCGGAGCGCAACCGCGTGCCCGCGCACCTCACGCTGTTCCACCATCTGCCGCCCTCGCTGGAGGCGGAGGTGAAGCAGCGCCTGAGCCACGAGACGCGCGGCGTCCCTGCGCCGGCCGCGATGCTGCGCGAGCCTTATTCGCTGGCGCAGGGCGTCGCGTGGCGGATCGAGAGCGAGGGGCTGGCGGCTGTCCGCGCGCGGCTCGCCGAGGCGTTCGCCGGCCTGCTGGTGCCGCAGGACATGTCCGGCTGGCGACCGCACGTCACGATTCAGAACAAGGTGGCGCCGAAGGAAGCGGGGATATTGCTGGCGGCCCTGCGCGCGGGTTTCCGCGCGAGGCCGGTGGCGATCACCGGCCTTGCGTCATGGTGGTATCGCGGCGGCGAATGGGAGCCGCTGTCGCGTCATATGTTCGGATGAATGTGGTAGCGGAGGAGGGACTTGAACCCCCGACACGCGGATTATGATTCCGCTGCTCTAACCAGCTGAGCTACTCCGCCCCAGGGCGTTTTTCGCCGAAGCGAGGGCGCCTATTAGCAGTGCCGCCGAAGCGGTCAAGCGCGCAGTTCAGGCTTTGCACGGCGCGCCGAACAGATCGTGCTCGTCGGCGTCCTCGATCGTCACCCGCACGATATCGCCCGGCGACAGATGGCCGGCATCGCGCAGATGCACCTCGCCGTCGATCTCCGGCGCATCGGCATAGGAGCGGCCGGTTGCGCCTTCTTCACCCACCGCGTCGATGATCACATCCAGCGTGCGGCCCACCTTCGCCGCGAGCTTCGCGGCGGAGATGGCGGCGGTCTTTTCCATCACGCGGGCGTAGCGCTCCTCCTTCACCGCGTCCGGCACCGGATCGGGCAGCGCATTGGCCGCCGCGCCCTCGACCGGCTCGAAGCGGAACGCACCGACGCGATCGAGCTGCGCCTCGTCCAGCCAGTCGAGCAGATAACGGAAATCGTCCTCCGTCTCGCCCGGGAAGCCGACCACGAAGGTCGAGCGGATCGCGATGTCCGGGCAGATCTCGCGCCAGCCGCGGATGCGCTCCAGCACCTTCGCTTCGTTGGCGGGGCGCTTCATCGCCTTCAGCACCGCGCGGCTGGCGTGCTGGAAGGGGATGTCGAGATAGGGCAGCACCAGCCCCTCCGCCATCAGCGGGATCACCTGATCGACGTGCGGGTAGGGATAGACGTAATGCAGCCGCACCCATGGCGCGATCCGGCCCAGTTCGCGGGCGAGGTCGGTCATGTGCGAGCGCACCTCTCCGCCCTTCCACGGCCAAGCCTTGTGGCGCAGGTCCACCCCATAGGCTGAGGTGTCCTGGCTGATGACAAGCAGCTCCTTCGTGCCGGCCGCGACCAGCTTTTCCGCCTCGCGCAGGATCGCGTCCGGGCGGCGGCTGACGAGATCGCCGCGCAGCGAGGGGATGATGCAGAAGGCGCAGCGGTGGTTGCAGCCCTCCGAAATCTTCAGGTAGCTGTAATGGCGCGGGGTGAGCTTCAGCCCGGCGTCCGGGATCAGATCGACGTAGGGCGAGATGTTGGCGGGCGCGGCGTCGTGCACCGCTTCCACCACCTGCTCGTACTGATGCGCGCCGGTGACGGCGAGCACATCGGGGAAGCGCGCGCGGATCAGCTCGGCTTCCTTGCCCATGCAGCCGGTGACGATGACGCGGCCGTTCTCCGCGATCGCCTCGCCGATCGCCTCCAGGCTCTCCTCCTTCGCCGAATCGAGGAAGCCGCAGGTGTTGACCAGCACCACGTCCGCGCCGGCATAGTCGGCCGACATCTGATAACCGTCGGCGCGAAGCTGGGTCAGGATGCGCTCACTGTCGACAAGGTTCTTCGGGCAGCCGAGCGAGACCATGCCCACGCGGGGCGGGGAGGGGAGTTTTGTCGCCATAGGAAGGCGCGCCACATAGCGATTTCCGCGCGCTTTTCCTAGGGTGGGCGCGACATGGCGATTTACACCCTGATCCCGCATCCCGATTTCCCCTCGCTGGCGGTGAAGGAGGTGAGCGTGGAGGCGTACCGGCGGGACGGGAATCTGTGCCTCCACTATCGTGTGGAGGGCGGTGGCGAGGTTGTGTGGCCGGAACCCGCCGCGCCCGGCCGGGCCGACGAATTGTGGAAGACGACCTGCTTCGAGCTGTTCGCGAAGCGCGACGGGGGAGCGGATTATGAGGAGTTCAATTTCTCGCCGTCCGGCCGGTGGGCCGCCTATGCGTTCGATGCATATCGCGCGGGAATGCGTGACCTGTCGCTTCCGGTCGATCCGCGCGTAGAGCGACTTGTGGATGGGGTCATCGTGCATGGGCTTGTCCCCGGAAGCGGGCGGCGCATCGCCCTCACCGCCGTGATCGAGGAAACCGGCGGGCGACGCTCCTTCTGGTCGCTCGCGCATCCTCCGGGCGCGCCGGATTTCCACCACGACGATTGCTTTGTCGCGCGGCTCCCGGCACCTGAGGCGCCATGAAGTTCGGGATCGACCGCCTGCTCGCCGATGCGAGCCTCAGGAAGCCGCTGGAGGGGAAACGCGTCGCGTTGCTCGCGCATCCCGCCTCCGTCACCGCCGACCTGACCCATAGCCTCGACGCGCTGATCGCGGCGGGGGTGAAGATCAGCGCGGTGTTCGGGCCGCAGCACGGCGTGCGCGGCGATCTTCAGGATAACATGATGGAGTCGCCCGACTTCACCGATCCGACCTATGGTATGCCGGTGTTCAGCCTCTACGGCGAGGTGCGCCGGCCGACCGGACAGGCGATGGGCACCTTCGACGTGCTGCTGGTCGATCTGCAGGATGTCGGCTGCCGCATCTACACTTTCGTCACGACGCTGCTCTACGTGCTCGAAGCGGCGGCGGCGCATGGCAAGGCGGTATGGGTGCTCGATCGCCCCAACCCCGCTGGTCGCCCGGTCGAGGGGCTGGCGCTGCGCCCCGGCTGGGAGAGCTTCGTCGGCGCAGGGCCGATGCCGATGCGGCACGGGCTGACGCTCGGCGAGATGGGGCGGTGGTTCGTCGATCACTTCCGGCTCGACGTGGATTGTCGCGTGATCGCGATGGAAGACTGGCGGCCTGACGAGGCGCCCGGCTACGGCTGGCCGCCCGAGCGGGTGTGGATCAACCCCAGCCCCAATGCCGCCAACGTCAACATGGCGCGGGCCTATGCCGGCACGGTGATGCTGGAGGGCACGACGCTGAGCGAGGGCAGGGGCACGACGCGCCCGCTGGAGCTGTTCGGCGCGCCCGATATCGACGCGCGCGCGGTGATGGCGGAGATGCGCGCGCGTGCGCCGGAATGGCTCGCCGGCTGCACCCTGCGCGATTTCTGGTTCCAGCCGACCTTTCACAAGCATGTCGGGCAGCTTTGCGCGGGCGTGTTCATCCACGCCGAAGGGGCGGGTTACGATCACGCTGCCTTCCGGCCGTGGCGGCTTCAGGCACTGGCGTTCAAGGCGATCCGGCGGCTGTACCCGGATTACCCGCTGTGGCGCGATTTCCCGTATGAATATGAGTTCGGCAAGCTGGCGATCGACGTCATCAACGGCGGGCCGGCATTGCGCGAATGGGTCGACGATGCGGGCGCGGTGGCGGGCGATCTGGATGCGGTCACCGTGCCGGACGAACGCGCATGGGAGGAGCGCAGGCGCGCGTTCCTGCTGTATTGACGGGCTTTATCGTTCGATCGTCACCGTCGAGGGGTGGTGCCGGTCGAGGTGCCGCTTGATCGTCTTCAGGTTGCGCGTGTTCGAGCGATAGAAGAAGTCCGCCGCGTCGCCCACCACCGGCACCATGCCGATCAGCGCGTCGAAGCCGACCCGCGCGCTCATCCGCGTGAGCTGGAAGCGGCTCATGCCGAGGTTGCGCGCCTCCCATACGATCCATGCGCCCAGCACGGCGGCGACCACGTCGCCCGCCACCGGCACCAGCCCGAGCAGGAAATCCAGCCCGACGCGCCGGTTGATGCCCGGCACGACGAACAGCCCTTCGAGCAATTTCTCCATCGCCTCGATCCGCTGGCGGACGTGCGCCGGATCGCGGCTGAGCGGCAGGTTATCGAGCGCGGCGGCGTGGATGCGGGTGGTGCGCTGGTTCATGCCGCATCACTTGGGGGCGGCACGCAGGCGGTTCAACGGGTGCCAGGCGCGCGCGTTCGGCTGCCATTGCCGCAGCCGCAATGACACGAGCGACCAGCGCAGCGGCCGCGCGATCGGGATGAAGGCGACGTCGGCGGCCATGGCCGCATCGGCGGCGGCGATCGCGGTGGCGCGCTCGGCCAATGTCGGGGCGACTCGCGCCGCCTCGATCGCCTCGCTCGCCGCCTCGCTGCACGACACGCAGGCGTGCGCGAGATACCAGCGCGCGCTGTCATAGGGAGCGACCGCGTCGATCAGGCGCAGGTCCGCGTCGCGATCGTCCGCTGCGACGCGCTCGGGCTGGATGCCGATCGCCAGCAGGTCCGCGCCGATTCGCGCCCATAGCAGGTTGCCGCCCGGCCCGGCGGGGAGCGCGACGCGCAGTTGAAGCGGCTCGGGATGGGCGCGCCGCCACGCCGCGACGCTCGCCAGCGCCTGCCGGCGGCGATTGTCCTGATCCAGCGCCACCCAGGACGACAGCGCCGGCGCGGCAGCCGAATCGAGCTGCTCGGGCAGCAGTTGCTCGGTCGCCGGCCAATCGGGGGAGAAGGCGCCGGTGAGCGCGCTACGGTCGATGGCGCCGGCAAGCGCCGCGCGGTTCTCCGGTGTCGCGAGGAAACCGTCGCGGCGCGCGATCGCCAGCCCGAACAGGCCGGCGGCCGGATCGAGGCGGATATTGTTCGGCGCGACCGCGGCGATTTGCAGCAGCGGCCAATCGCGTACCGTTCCCCCGGTGACGAGATCCGATCGGCGCGCGGCATAACGGGTGATCGCGCGCGCCGCCGATTCGCCGATCAGCCGGACGTTATCCTCCGGCACCTTCCCGGGCGTCTCGTCGGGCGAGCGGTTCAACTCGCGCACCGGCGTCAGCAGCAGCGAATAGCGGCTCCGGCGCGTGATGCGGAACGGGCCGGTGCCCGCCGGATCGCGCAGCCGCATGACCGCCAGCTCCGGCTGCGCGAAGACCTTCAGCAGGTCGGGGCGCGGATAGGACAGCTCGATCTGGATGATCTGCGGCGTCATATCCACGATCGAGTCGATCGCAGTGAGATAGGGCTTCAGCGGGTTGCGCGATGCCGCCGCCATCTGGCGCTTCAGGATCGCGACTACTTCCTGAGCGGTGACGGGGCGGCCGTCCGACCACAAGGTCTCGCGCAGGCGGAAGATGTACGTCTTGCCTTCGTCGGTGACGATCCAGCGTTCCGCGATGCCCGGTTCGATCTGTCCGGCCGCGTCGAAGCGGACCAGCCCCTGCGCGACCGAGTCGGCGAGCAGCCGATCGCTCTCCGATCGTTCACCCCGGCTGGAATCGCGCAATTCGGGGGCGTCGCCGATCACGCTCGCCACCACGGGGCCGACGTCGGGACGCCGCTCGCAGCCGGCGATCAGCGCCAGCGCGGCGCACGCGATGGTGCGGACGGCGGGACTCGAACCCGCACGCCAAGGGCAGAAGATTTTAAGTCTCCAGCGTCTACCGATTCCGCCACGTCCGCGCATCGCCCGCGACGTGAAGGCTACCCGGAGGCTTACGTCAAGCGACGTTGAGCCGCGCGCGCATTTCCTTGCCGGGCTTGAAATAGGGAACGCGCTTGGCATTCACGTCCACCGTCTCGCCGGTGCGCGGATTGCGGCCGGAGCGGGCGTCGCGGGCGCGGGTGGAGAAAGCGCCGAAACCGCGCAGCTCGACCCGGCCATTTTCGGCGAGGCGGCGGACGATTTCGTCGAAGAAGGTGGAAACGATCGCTTCGACCTCACGCAGCGAAAGCTCGGGATTGGCTTCGGCGAGTTGCTGGACGAGTTCGGAACGGATCATTCTGCAAGTCCTGAAGCGGTTCCCCGACGCGCGGAACTGGTGGAGCGCAATAATATCGGAAAAACTGCGGATCGGAATAGGACCGAAACGACAATTCGCGGTAATTTTGTGCCGGATCGAGAACCGGACAGGAAATTTTCCTGCCCGGTTCCCGCCGATCTCACTTCTTCGATTCGCGAGCCTTGAGCGCCTCGCCCAGGATGTCGCCCAGCGACGCGCCCGAATCGGACGAACCATACTGCGCCACGGCCTGCTTCTCCTCGGCGATCTGCATCGCCTTGACCGAGAAGGTCGGCTTCTTCGAACGATCGAAGCCGGTCACCATCGCATCGAGCTTCTGGCCGACCTGGAAACGCTCCGGACGCTGCTCGTCGCGATCGCGGCCGAGGTCGGTGCGCTTGATGAAGCCGGTCGCGCCGTCGTCGCCCGCCTGCACCTCGAGGCCCGCGTCGCGGACTTCGAGGATGGTGACGGTGACGACCGCGTTCTTCGACAGGCGCTCGCCCGCCGCCACGGCGCCGGCCACCGGGCCGCCGCGCTCAAGCTGCTTCATGCCGAGCGAGATGCGCTCCTTCTCCGGATCGATGTCGAGCACGATGGCCTGGACCATCTCGCCCTTGCGGTGCAGCGCCAGCGCATCCTCGCCCGAAACGCCCCAGGCGATGTCGGACATGTGGACCATGCCGTCGACATCGTTGTCGAGGCCGACGAACAGGCCGAACTCGGTCGCGTTCTTGACTTCGCCCTCGACGGTCGAGCCGATCGGATGAGCGGCGGCGAACGCCTCCCACGGATTGGCCTGCGCCTGCTTGAGGCCGAGGCTGATGCGGCGCTTGTCCTCATCGACCTCCAGCACCACGACATCCACTTCCTGCGAGGTGGAGACGATCTTGCCCGGATGGACGTTCTTCTTGGTCCAGGACATCTCGCTGACGTGGACGAGGCCCTCGATGCCCGGCTCCAGCTCCACGAACGCGCCATATTCGGTGATGTTGGTGACGCGGCCCGACAGCTTCGCGCCGACCGGATATTTGGCGGCGACGCCGTCCCACGGATCGCTCTCGAGCTGCTTCATGCCCAGCGAGATGCGCTGCGTGTCCTTGTTGATGCGGATGATCTGGACGCGCACGGTGTCGCCGATGTTGATCATCTCGCTCGGGTGGGCGACGCGCTTGTAGCTGAGGTCGGTGACGTGCAGCAGGCCGTCGATGCCGCCCAGGTCCACGAAGGCGCCGTAGTCGGTGATGTTCTTCACCACGCCGTCGATGATCTGGCCCTCGTGCAGGCTCTGGATCAGGCCCGAACGCTGCTCGGCGCGGGTTTCCTCCAGCACCGCGCGGCGCGACACGACGATGTTGCCGCGCTTGCGGTCCATCTTCAGGATCTGGAACGGCTGCGGGATGTCCATCAGCGGGGTGACGTCACGCACCGGGCGGATATCAACCTGGCTGCCCGGCAGGAAGGCCACGGCGCCGTTCAGATCGACGGTGAAGCCGCCCTTCACGCGGCCGAAGATCACGCCCTCGACGCGCGCGGTCTTGGCGAATTCGGCTTCCAGATTGTCCCAGGCGGCTTCGCGGCGCGCGCGGTCGCGCGACAGCATCGCTTCGCCATGCATGTTCTCGACGCGGTCGACATAGACCTCGACCTCGTCGCCGACCTTCAGCTCGGCCTTCTGGCCGGGGGCGGCGAACTCGCGCAGCGGCACGCGGCCTTCGCTCTTGAGGCCGACGTCGATGATCGCCATGTCGTTTTCGATGCCGGTGACGGTGCCGTGCACCACGCGGCCCTCGAAGCTGTCGGCGCCGCCGAACATGTCATCGAGCATCGCCGCGAAATCGTCCCGGGTGGGGGTTGCCGTAGAGGCCATAAACTTTCGATTCCTTGATGTCGTTTCCGGCCAAGCGGTTGAATCCGCTGGTCTTGGCCTTCACCGCCGCGCCGGCCCCATGCCGATGCGGCATCCGTCGAACGGGGCTTGCGACGGGCCGTTACGCACATGCGAAAAGGGCGCAAGAGAGCAACCTCCGCGCCCGGCCCCCGCGGACCCCAGCCCGCCGGACCGCGCGCCCTTAGCGCAAGTGACGGTTATCCACAAGCGAAAGCGCGGCCGGATGCGGCGGAACGGCGCGGATTCGCGAGCGGATCAAGCGCGCGGCGCCCCCTTGCGCGCGCGCTGCTCCTCGACGAGGTCGATCGCCTTGCGCACCGACGCCTCGATCGAGAGGAAGCTGGTGTCGAGCACCGCCGCGTCGGGCGCGGCGATTAGCGGGGCCGCGCTGCGCGTGCTGTCGCGCTCGTCGCGGGCACGGATATCGGCCAGCACCTGATCGAAGCTCTGCGTCGAGCCGTGCGACTGAAGCTCGGCATGGCGGCGGCGGGCGCGGATCGTCGGCGTCGCCTTGACGAACAATTTGGCGTCGGCATCGGGCGCGATCACCGTGCCGATATCGCGCCCGTCGAGCACCGCGCCGCCCGCCTGATGCGCGAAGCGTTTCTGCCGCTGGAGCAGCGCCGCGCGGACGAGGGGATGCGCCGAGACGACCGAGGCGAGCTTGCCGATCTCGCCGTCGCGCAGCACCGGATCGGCCAGCGTCAACTCGTCGAAATCGCAGGCGGCGACCGCATCGGCTTCCTTCGTCGGATCGAGGCCGAGCCGCTCCGCCGTCGCCGCCACCGCGCGATAAAGCAGCCCGGTATCGAGATGCGGCAGGTGGTAATGCCGGGCGAGCGCCTTGGCGATCGTGCCCTTGCCGGACGCCGCCGGCCCGTCGACCGCGATGATCATGCCAGCGCGTCCTGCCGCGAGAGCCAGCCGCGCACGGTCGCGATCGTCTCCTCCGGCCGGTCGCCGAAGATATTGTGCGCCGCGCCGGGGATCACCGCGAATTCGGCGCCCGGCACGCGCGCGGCATAATTGCCGATCGTCGCCGGGCGGGCTTCGTCATACTGGCCGCAGATGAACAAGGTACGCCTTCCATCGAGCTTTGCGAGCAACGGCTCGCCGTCATAATTGCTGAGCGTGCCGGTCGAGACGAACTCGCTCGATCCCCACATCGTTTCGTACAGCTTCGCGTTGAAGCCGCGTCCACCGGCCGCCTGCGCATAGGCGCGCCGCGCGGGGGAGGCCGGCTCGCGCCCGTTATAGGCGGCGTAGAAAGCGCGCGTCGCCGTTCCGCAGCTTGGCGGTTGCGGCGCGGCGATCGCCTCGCAGCGCCGGATCTCGTCGCGGATCGGGGCGGGGAGGGCGTCGACCAGGATATTGGCATCGCCGATCCAGCTTTTCGTCGCGATCAGCGGGCTAGCGAGCGCGAGCCCGGCCAGCGCCTCCGGCCGCCGCGCGCCATATTCCAGCGCGCCATATTCCAGCGCGATGGTGCCGCCCCAGCTATGCCCCAGCACGTGCCAGCGCCTGACCCCCAGCGCGCGGCGCACCGCCTCCACCTCGTCGACGAAGCGGGCGACGCGCCAGTTGGCGGGGTTGTCGGGCCGGTCGGACCGCCCCGAATCGAGCTGGTCGTAGAGGATCACCGCGCGCTCGTCGGCGAGCGGCAGCGCCTCCAGCAATGCGTCGTGCGTGCCGCCGGGCCCACCGTGGATCAGCAGCAGCGGCGGGCGCGGCCCGGCGAGATCGCCGTTGACGCGGACATAGACGCGGCCGCCCTCCACCGGCACCATCGCCTCGCGCGTCGGCGGCGGATAGCTCGCGAGGCCGCGTGCCAGCGCCGGGAGCGGGATAAGCGTCGCCAGCCCGCCGGCAAGCAGCAGCCGCCTGTCGATCAGTTCCACGTCACCTGCCCCCCGAGCGATTCGAGCAGTTCGAAGAAGGTCGGGAAGCTCGTCCTGACCGGCGCCGCATCGTCGATCGTCACGGGCGCGCGGGCGTGAAGCCCGGCGACCACCATGCTCATCGCGATGCGGTGATCGAGTTTCGAGGCGATGCGAGCGCCGCCGGGAATGGCGTCGCCACCCGTGCCGTGGATGGTCAGGCCGTCCTCATGCTCGGTCAGCGACACGCCGTTCGCCTCCAGCGCGGCCTTCATCACGGCGATGCGATCCGATTCCTTGACGCGCAGTTCCTCGGCCCCGCGCGCAACGGTGGACCCGTCGGCGAAGGCGGCGGCGACGAACAGGGCGGGATATTCGTCGATCATCGACGGCGCGAGTTCCGGCGGCACCTCGATCCCGCTGAGCGCGGCGTGGCGGACATGAAGGTCCGCGACCGGCTCGCCGCCGACGATTCGCGGGTTCAACTCGGCGATGTCCGCGCCCATCAGCCGCAGCGCGGTGACGATGCCGCTACGCGTCGGGTTCATCCCGACATTCTCGACCACCAATTCGCTGCCCGGCACGATCGACGCGGCAACCAGCCAGAAAGCGGCGGAGGAGGGGTCGCCGGGGACGACGATCGATTGCGGCTTCAGTTCGGCCTCGCCGGTGATTGAGATGATCCGGCCTTCGGGTACCTCCTCGACGCTCAGCGCCGCGCCGAAGCCGGTGAGCATCCGCTCGCTATGGTCGCGTGTCGCGACCGGCTCGATCACGCGCGTCGTGCCCGGCGTATTGAGGCCGGCGAGCAGGATCGCCGACTTCACCTGCGCCGAGGCGACCGGTAGCGTATAGGCGATCGGCACCGCCGGGCAGAGACCGCGCACCATCAGCGGCAGGCGTCCGCCGGGGGAGGCGGTGAATTCCGCGCCCATCGTCGAGAGCGGGTCGATCACCCGCTTCATCGGCCGCGCCGAGAGCGAGGCGTCGCCGGTGAAGGTCGCGGTGATCGGGTGGCTCGCCACCAGCCCCATCAGCAGCCGGGTCGAGGTGCCGGAATTGCCCATGTCGAGCGCCGCCCGCGGCTGGAGCAGGCCGCCCACGCCGACTCCGTGGATGCGCCAGATGCCGTCCTCGCCGCGCGCGATGTCAGCGCCCATCGCCTGCTCACCGCCGCTGCTTGCGGCGGCGGACTCTTTGATAATTGTCGCGCCCATGGCGCGAAGGGCGGCGGCGGTGGCGAGTACGTCCTCGCCCTCCAGCAACCCCTCGACGCGGCTTTCGCCCACCGCCAGCGCGGACAGCATCAGCGCGCGGTGGCTGATCGATTTGTCGCCCGGCACGCGGATTCTGCCCTTCAGGGCGGGGGCGGCGGCGACGGTGACGGGTTGGGCGGCAACATGGGTCATGCTCAAGCGGCCTTGCCAGCCGGGTTATGCTATGGCAAGGCGCCCGCCACTTCGCAGGGAATGGCCTGTTGAACCACCCATCCGAAAGGTTTTGCACGGCATGATCAAGCCGGAATGGGGCACGAAGCGTACGTGCCCGAAATGCGCGACGCGTTTCTATGACCTCGAAAAGGACGACCCCGTCACCTGCATCAGCTGCGGCTATGCCTGGGAGCCGGAGCCGATCCTGAAATCCAAGCAGCCGCTTCCGTTCGAGGCGGCGAAGACAGACAAGGGCGAGGCCGACAGCGATCTGGCCGGCGACGACGACGTCGATATCGATACCGGCGAGGACGAGGAGCCCTCGGCCGACGACGAGGTGGATCTCGGCGGCGACGACGACCTCGGCGTCGAGACGTCGAGCGACGACGAAGAGAATTGACGGATTCTGGCGAGCGGCGAAAACAGCCGCTTGCCAAGCCCGCGGCGCCCCGCTAGGGGGCGCTTCCCGGACGGAAATGGGGCCGTAGCTCAGCTGGGAGAGCGTCGCAATGGCATTGCGAAGGTCAGGGGTTCGATCCCCCTCGGCTCCACCATCCTCTTCCTCAATACATTGATTTCGCGATAGTTCGCGGGGCTGCCATGCGCGGCCCTACATCGTTGTGTCGCGGATCGTCTCCATCGCCACGAAGGTCGATGTGCTCGCCACATGCGGCAGGCTGGAGATGCGCTCGCCCAGCACGATGCGATAGCGGCGGATATCGGCGGTGCGCACCTTGAGCAGGAAATCGAAGCTGCTCGCGATCATGTGGCATTCCTCGACCTCCGGAATCTTCAGCACCGCGCGACGGAATTCGTCCAGCGCGGTTTCGCGCGTGTCGGACAGCTTCACTTCGGCGAAGGCGACATGGTCCAGCCCGAGCTTGGCCGGATCGATCACCGCGCGGAAGCCGCGGATATAGCCTTCGTCGATCAGCCGCCGGAGCCGCACCTGGCACGGCGTCTTGGACAGGCCGACCCGCCGCGCCAGTTCCGTCACCGACATGCGCCCGTCCTCGCGCAGCGCGCCGATGATGCGGCTGTCGAAGACGTCGATTTCACCATGAAGCGTCATTTTGCCGTTCATATCGCCTGACCATATACTAAAATGAAGTCCGTTCGGTCATATTATGGCTGATGATCGGTCGGATTGCCACGATCGACTCTGCTAATGGCGCGAGATGACCGACGCGCTCGCACCACTATTCTCCGATTTCGCCCCGCCGATCCGCCCGCAGACGCCGTTGCGGCAGGCGATCACCGCCGCCTATCGCCGGCCCGAGCCGGAATGCGTCGCCGCGCTGCTGGACGAGGCGACGTCGCCGGAGTCGATCCGCAGCGCCGCCGCCGCGACGGCGACCGCGCTCATCACCGCGCTGCGCGCCAAGCACAAGGGCAGCGGCGTGGAAGGCCTGGTCCACGAATATGCGCTGTCGAGCCAGGAGGGCGTGGCGCTGATGTGCCTCGCGGAGGCGCTGCTGCGCATCCCCGACGATGCGACGCGCGACGCGCTGATCCGCGACAAGATCGCCGGCGGCGACTGGCGCGCGCATCTCGGCGACGGGCGCTCGCTGTTCGTCAACGCCGCGACCTGGGGGCTGGTCGTCACCGGCAAGCTGACCAGCAGCGTCAACGACAGCGGGCTGGGCGCGGCGCTCACCCGGCTGATCGCGCGCGCGGGCGAGCCGGTGATCCGGCGCGGCGTCGACATGGCGATGCGCATGATGGGCGAGCAGTTCGTCACCGGCGAGACGATCGAGCAGGCGGTGAAGCGCGCGCGCGAGCTTGAGGCGCGCGGCTTCCAGTACAGCTACGACATGCTGGGCGAGGCGGCGACCACGGCGGCCGATGCCGAGCGTTACTATCGCGATTACGAGGAGGCGATCCGCGCGATCGGCAAGGCCTCGGCGGGGCGCGGCGTCTATGGCGGGCCGGGCATCTCGATCAAGCTCTCCGCGCTGCATCCGCGCTACGCGCGGTCGCAGGCGGATCGCGTGATGGGCGAGTTGCTGCCGCGCGTGAAGGCGCTGGCGGTGATCGCCAGGGGTTACGACATCGGCTTCAATATCGACGCGGAGGAAGCCGACCGGCTGGAGCTGTCGCTCGACCTGCTCGAAAGCCTCGCGCTCGACCCGGATCTCGCCGGCTGGAACGGCCTCGGCTTCGTCGTGCAGGCTTATGGCAAGCGCTGTCCGTTCGCGATCGACTGGATCGTCGATCTGGCGAAGCGCGCCAACCGGCGGATCATGGTGCGGCTGGTCAAGGGCGCCTATTGGGATGCCGAGATCAAGCGCGCGCAGGTCGACGGGCTGGCCGATTTCCCGGTCTACACGCGCAAGATCCACACCGACGTCGCTTATATCGCCTGCGCGCGGAAGCTGCTGGCGGCGACCGATCACGTCTTCCCGCAATTCGCGACGCACAATGCGCAGACGCTGGCGACGATCTATCACATGGCCGGGCCGGATTTCGCGATCGGCCGCTACGAGTTCCAGTGCCTGCACGGCATGGGTGAGCCGCTGTATGACGAGGTGGTCGGCAAGGACAAGCTGGACCGCCCCTGCCGCATCTATGCGCCGGTCGGCACGCATGAGACGTTGCTCGCCTATCTCGTCCGGCGGCTGCTGGAGAATGGCGCCAATTCCTCGTTCGTGAACCGCATCGCCGACCCGGAAGTGTCGATCGCGGAGCTGGTCGCCGATCCGGTCGAGCAGGTGGCGGCGATGCCGGTGGTCGGGCAGAAGCATCCGCAGATCGCGCTTCCCCGCGAATTATATGGCACGCGGGCCAATTCCGCCGGGCTGGACCTGAGCGATGAAAGCACGCTCGCCGCGCTGGGCGAGACGATGCGCGCGGGCGCGACCGACGCATGGCGCGCCGTGCCGGCGGACGGGCAGGGCGCGGCGCGGCCGGTGCTCAATCCCGCCGATCATCGCGATCGTGTCGGCACGGTGGTCGAGGCGTCGGCGGAGCAGGCGCGCGCCGCGGCGGCGCGGGCGCTGGCGGCGGCTCCGGCATGGGCGGCGGTGCCGCCGGCCGATCGCGCCGCCCGTCTCGATCGCGCGGCGGCGATCATGCAGGAGCGGATGCCGGCGCTGCTCGGGCTGATCGTGCGCGAGGCCGGCAAGTCGCTGCCCAATGCCATCGGGGAGGTGCGCGAGGCGATCGACTTCCTGCATTATTATGCCGATCAGGCGCGGCGCACGCTCGGGCCGGCGCATGGCGCGCTGGGGCCGGTGACGTGCATCAGCCCGTGGAACTTCCCGCTGGCGATCTTCACCGGGCAGGTGGCGGCGGCATTGGTCGCGGGCAATCCGGTACTGGCCAAGCCGGCCGAGGAAACCCCGCTGATCGCCGCGCAGGGCGTCGCGATCCTGCATGAGGCGGGCGTGCCGGCGGACGTGCTGCAACTGCTGCCCGGCGACGGCGCGATCGGCGCTGCGCTGGTCGCCGCGCCGGAGACGGCGGCGGTGATGTTCACCGGATCGACCGAGGTGGCGCGGCTGATCCAGCGCGAGCTGGCGACGCGCCTCTCCGCCGATGGCGCGCCGATCCCGCTGATCGCGGAGACCGGCGGCCAGAATGCGATGATCGTCGATTCCTCCGCGCTCGCCGAGCAGGTGGTGGCGGACGTGATCGCCTCCGCCTTCGACAGCGCGGGGCAGCGTTGCTCTGCGCTGCGCATCCTGTGCTTGCAGGAGGATATCGCCGACCGCACGCTCGACATGATCAAGGGCGCGCTGCACGAATTGTCGATCGGGCGGACCGATCGGCTGGCGGTCGATATCGGCCCGGTCATCACCGCCGAAGCCCAGGCGAATATTGCGAAGCATATCGATCGGATGCGCGGCCTCGGCCGCCCGGTGGAGCAGATCGGGCTGGCGGGGGAAACCGCGCACGGCACCTTCGTGCCGCCGACGATCATCGAGCTTGACGATATCGCCGACCTGACGCGCGAGGTGTTCGGCCCGGTGCTGCACGTCGTGCGCTTCCGCCGCGCGGGGCTGGACCGGCTGATCGATGCGATCAACGCCACCGGCTACGGCCTCACCTTCGGCCTGCATACGCGCCTCGACGAGACGATCGCGCATGTCACGGCGCGGGTGAAGGTCGGCAACATCTACATCAACCGCAACGTGATCGGCGCGGTGGTGGGCGTGCAGCCGTTCGGCGGGCGCGGGCTTTCCGGCACCGGGCCGAAGGCGGGCGGGCCGCTCTATCTCGGCCGGCTGGTGACGGGCGGGCCGGTGCCGCCGCAGCTTTCCTCGAACAGCGCCGATCCGGCCGCGCGCGACCTCGCGCTGTGGCTGGAGGAAACGGGCGACGGCGCGGCGGCGGCGCGGGTGCGCGAGGCGATCAGCGCCTCGCTGCTCGGCGGCGAGGTGGAGCTGCCGGGGCCGGTGGGCGAGCGCAACCTTTACGTGCTCCATCCGCGCGGGCGGGTGCTGCTGCTGCCGGAAACGCGCGAGGGGTTGATCGCGCAGCTTGGCGCGGCGCTGGCCGGGGGCAATGAAGTGGTGGTCGCCGGCGATGCGACGCTGCTCCCGGAACTGCCGGCGTCGGTGGCGCGACGTGTCTCCCGCGTGGCGGACTGGACGCAGGCCGGGCCGTTCGCCGGCGCGCTGATAGAGGGTGAGCCGGCGCAGGTGCGCGAGGCACTGGCCGGGCTGGCCGCGCTGCCGGGGCCGATCGCGCTGCCGCAGGCCGGCAGCTACCGGCTCGACTGGCTGGTGGAGGAGGTGTCCACCTCGATCAACACCACCGCGGCGGGGGGGAATGCGAGCCTGATGGCGATGGTCTGACACGATTCACGCGTGGTTCAGGCCGTCCGGTTCCATCGATTAGCCTCATGATATAACGACTCAACGCAGCTTCGGCCCGACCCGACGCTTAGGATGGTCGCTTCTATTGCGTATTTTAACCGCCCGGAGCCAGAAAGCGTCGTCCGGGGCGCGGGGGTGCGATCCAGACAGATAGACAAGTAACGCCGGGTCGCTCGGCGGTAGTGGTTCCATGCACGCTCGTCGGGGTCTGATGTCGCACATTTCTCTTACGCAGCTCGTCCGGGTCGCTTCGATCGCCGCCGCCTCGCTGGCGCTCGCCGGGGTCGGCACCGCCGCCAACGCCGCGCCGGAAGAGGGGCAGAAGCCCGCCGTCGGCGGCCCGCTACTCGCTGCGAGCAGCGCGGACGCCGCCGCCGAGCTGACTGGCGAGGCGCAGTTCCGCTCGCTGTTCATGACATGGAAGAAGATGGACCGGATGGAGCAGGGGGTGATCTCCATTCCCTCCGTGCAGCCGGTGCAGCACCTCAACTTCTCCAGCAATTTCGGCGTCCGCAGCGACCCCTTCCGGGGCACCGCCGCGATGCACGCGGGCGTGGACATCCCCGGCCCGGTCGGCACCCCGATCTACGCCACGGCTGACGGCATCGTCAGCCACGCCGATCGCCTCGGCGGCTACGGCAACATGGTGGAGATCAACCATGGCAAGGGCATCGCGACCCGCTATGGCCACCTTTCCAAGATTCTGGTCGCTGACAATATGCGCGTGAAGCGCGGGCAGCTGATCGCGCTGATGGGCTCGACGGGTCGCTCCACCGGGCCGCACCTCCATTACGAGGTGCGCATCGACGGACACGCGGTGAACCCCGTGCCGTTCCTCACCACCGCCGACTATCTGCTTGCCGCGCAGGACAGATCGGTGAAGCAGATTCCAGTCGTGACCAACGGCCCGGCGCCGCTGGATACCATGGACTGAGGTCCGCGCGAGCGGCTTGATGGTCGCCCGGTTTTCCGATTTTCTGACGATTGAGCCGGCTGCGTGCATCCACGCTGCCGGCTTTGTCCCGTTCGCCTAAATCCCTTCTTCCTCCCGCACATCGCCTTCGCCGATCGTGCCCGCGCTACCGATCGAGCGGTCGATCATGCCGGTGTGGCTCATCCACCAGAACAACAGAACGCCGGGCAGCGCGATGACGGTGGTGAGCAGGTAGAAGTTCACATAGCCCATCGCCTCGATCAGCGCGCCCGCCGTGGTGCCGGTGACGATCCGGCCGAGGATGCTCGCGGCGGCGGAGATCAGCGCATATTGCGCCGCCGTGAAGCGCAGGTCGCACAGCGCGGAGAAATAGGCGACCACCGCCACGCCGCCGAAGCCGCTGGCGAAATTCTCGAACCCGATCGCGCCCGCCATGCCGGCGTTCGAATGACCGGCGGCGGCGAGGCCGGCGAAGCTGAGGTTGGACACCATCATCAGGATCAGCGCGAGCAGCACCGAACGCTTCATCCCCATCCGCGCGTAGAGGATGCCGCCGACGAATATCCCGACCAGATAGGCCCAGAAGCCGAGGCCCACGTCATAGAAGGCGATCTCGTCATTGCTGAACCCGAGATCATCGAACAGCAGGCGGAAGGTGAGGTTGGCGAGCGTATCGCCGATCTTGTGGATCAGGATGAAGGCGAGGATCACCACCGCGCCGGGCCGCGTGAAGAACTGCACGAACGGCCGCCAGATCGCGTCGAGCGCGGTGGACGCGCCCTTGCGCTCGATCGGATCGCGCCGCCGCTCCGGCTCGCCGACGACCAGCGCGGCGAGCATCGCGGGCAGCGCAAAGCAGGCGCAGGCGAGATAGGCGAGGTGCCACCCGCCGCGCGCCGCGATCACCAGCGCCAACGCGCCGGCGCCGGCCGACCCGATCCGCCAGCCGTACTGGCTCATCCCCGCGCCGACGCCGAGCTGGCGCGGCTCCAATATCTCGATGCGATAGGCGTCGATCACGATGTCGAAGGTCGCGCCCGCCGCGCCGACGAGGATCGCGGCCAGCGCGGTCCGCGCGATATCCGCCTGCGGATCGACCAGGGCGAGATTGACGACCGCCGCGATCACCAGCACCCCCGCGACGAGCAGCCACGACACGCGCTGCCCCAGCCCGCCGATCACGGGCAGCCGCACGCCATCGACGATCCATGCCCACAGGAATTTCAGATTATAGACGAGGAAGGCGAGGCTGAACGCCGTTACCGTCTTCTTGTCGATGCCGCTCTGCGCCAGCCGCGTGGTGAGCGTCGCGCCGATCATCGCATAGGGGAAGCCGGAGGAGATGCCGAGCGCGAGCGCGGCGAGCGGGGCTTTCTCGATATAGGGCTTCACGCCATCGACCCATGTGCGCTCGACGCCTATATTCATTGCCGACCTTGCTCCCCGCATCCGCTTCCGCGACACTAGGGTCCAAACTCACTCAGGACAACGCCGTGACGGAGCGGATTTTGGCGTCAGGCAAGGAGCAAGGAGGGAGCGATGCAATTGCATCGTGACCGACGCGCGACGGGGTCCCCGCAAAGTACTACTTTGCGGGGACCACCTTGCCAGCGGGCTTCTCCGGGCGATCAGGACGTTGTCCTGAGCGAGTTTGGACCCCAAGCGGGAAAAGATCGAGAGGACAGCCATGAACGCACCCGCCGGCCGCCTTCAGCCAACGCCCGGGCAACTCGCGCTCGCGGCGGCGCTGGCCGATGGCGGCACCGTCCGCGCGCCGCGCATCACCTATGTCGATGCCGCGGCCTATACCGATCCGGCGCGGCACGTCGCGGAACAGGCGCGCATCTTCTCGCGCGTGCCGCTGGTGATCGCGCCCTCCGCGCTGCTGCCGGAGCCGAACATGGCGGTGCCGCATGACGGCTTCGGCAAGCCGCTGCTCGTCACGCGCGATAGGGCGGGGGAGGCGCATGTCTTCCTCAACGTCTGCCGCCATCGCGGCACGCGACTGGTGGAGGGCGGCGAGGTGGCGTGCGGCCCGCGTCTCGTCTGCCCCTATCATGCGTGGAGCTATGCGCTCGACGGGAAGCTGGTCGGGTTGCCGCGCAGCGAGACCTTTCCGGGGCTGGACAAGAGCGATTATGGCCTGAAACGCCTGCCGACGCGCGAGGCGGGAGGGCTGATCTGGTTCTCGTTCGATGAGAGTGCCGATTTCGCCGAAGCCGATGCGCTGGGCCATGATTTCGACGCCTTCGGGCTGGCCGGGCTGCACCTGTTCCGGCGCCGGACGCATGACGTGCCGGCGAACTGGAAGCTCATCATGGATGCGTTCCTGGAGAGCTATCATGTGCTGCGGCTCCACGCGAACACGATCGGGCCGTTCTTCAAGGACGGCGTCTCCACCGCCGACACGATCGGGCCGCACCAGCGATCGGCGGTGGGGCGCGACGTGGAGGAAGCGGCGGTGCGCGCGGGCGACTGGCCGACGTTGCGCTCCGCGATCACCTATACCTATCAGATGTTCCCCGGCACCGTGCTGATCGTCAGCCCCGATTACGTGAACCTGATGGTGATGATGCCGCAGGCGCATGATCGCGTGCTGGTCGAGGATTTCATGCTGATCCCGGAGGCGCCGGCGACCGACAAGGCGCTGAAGCATTGGGAGAAAAGCTGGGCGTTGCTCGATGGCGGCGTGTTCGGCAGCGAGGATTTCCGCGCCGCCGCGCTGGGGCAGCAGGGGCTGGAGGCCGGTGCGGTGGAGCGCGTGACGCTGGGCGCGCTGGAGGCGGGCATCCGCAACTTCCACGATCAGGTGGAGGCGCGCCTGTGATCCGTCCGAGGCGCAGCGCCTTGTTCATGCCCGCATCGAATGCGCGGGCGATCGAGAAGGCGCGCGGGCTGGAGTGCGACGTGGTGATCCTCGATCTGGAGGATGCCGTCTCGCCCGACCAGAAGGCGCTGGCCCGCGATCAGGCGGTGGCGGCGGTGCGCGCGGGCGGGTTCGGGCGGCGCGAGCTGGTGGTGCGCGCCAACGGGCTGGACAGCGAATGGGGCGCGGAGGATCTGGCGGCGATCGCCGGCGTCGCGCCCGACGCGGTGCTGCTGCCGAAGGTTTCCTCGCCCGATATGCTGCGTGAGGCGCGGGCCGCGCTCGGGACAGGGCCGGCGCTGTGGGCGATGATCGAGACGTGCCGGGGGATCGTCGACCTCCCCGCGATCGTCGCGACGGCGGACGAGACCGGGCTTGCGGCGCTGGTGCTCGGGCCGAACGATCTCGCCAAGGAGATGCGCTGCCGCCCCGGCGTGGATCGCGCGCCGCTGCTGCCGGCGATGACCACGCTGGTGCTCTGCGCGCGGATGGCGGGGATCGCGGCGCTCGACGGGGTGTGCAATGCGATCGACGATCCCGCGCGGGTCGAGGCGGAATGCCGACAGGGTCTGGCGTGGGGCTTCGACGGCAAGACGCTGATCCACCCGTCGCAGATCGCGCCGGCCAATGCGGTCTTTTCCCCAAGCGAGGAGGAGGTGGCGTGGGCGCGCGCATTGGTCGCGGCGTTCGACGATCCCGCCAATGCCGGAAAGGGCGCGATCCGGGTGGAGGGCAGGATGGTCGAACTGCTCCACCGCGACGAGGCGCGGCGCACGCTGGCGATCGCGGCGGCGGCGGGGCGCTGAACGACCGCCCGGTCGCCCGGGCGGGCGGACCTCAGTCGAAGCCGTTGGCGAGATAGCGTTCGGCGGCGGCGCAGTGCATCGCGATGCCCTTCGCCATCGTCGCCTCGTCGATCGTCATCTTCGTGTTGTGCAGCGGCGGGTTGGTGCGTGGATCGCTGCCCTCCGGCGCGACGCCGATGAAGGCCATCGCCCCCGGCACCTCGCGCAGGACATAGGAGAAATCCTCGCCGCCCATCATCGGCGACGGCATGGTCGACCAGCCCTCCTCGCCGGAAATCTCGCCGGCCAGCGTGCGCATCAGCCCGGTGGCGCGGGGATCGCACATCGTCACCGGATAGCCTTCGTCGATCTCCACCTCGGCGGTGCAGCCGTGCGCGGTGGCGATGTCGGTCGCGATCTGGCGGAAGGCGGCGCGCATCACGCCGCGCGTCGCTTCGGACAGGGTGCGCAAGGTGCCGCCCAGCTTCACCTCGTCGGGAATGATGTTGTGCGCGGAACCGGCGTGGATCTTCGTGATGGTCAGCACCGCCGGATCGGATACCGGCACGCGGCGCGCGATGAAGGTCTGCACCGCGCCGACGATCTCGCAGGCGACGGGGATCGGATCGAGGCAGTCGTGCGGCATCGCGGCGTGGCCGCCCTTGCCGCGGATCGTCGCATGGACGGTATCGGTGGAGGCGAGCAGCGGTCCCTCGCGACCGATGAACAGGCCGGCGGGGGCGTTGGGGGAGATGTGCAGCGCGAAAGCGGCGTCGGGGCGGGCGATGTTCAGCAGGCCGTCCTCGATCATGTGGCGCGCGCCGTGCTGCCCTTCCTCGCCGGGCTGGAACATGAACACGACCGTGCCGGACAATTGCTCCTTGCGCGCACAGAGCGCCCTGGCCGCGCCCGCCAGCATCGCGCAATGCGCGTCATGGCCGCAGGCGTGCATCGCGCCGGTGACGGTGGAGGCGAAGTCCAGCCCCGTTTCCTCGTTCATCGGCAGCGCGTCCATGTCGCCGCGCAGCAACACGGTGCGGGTATTGCTGCCCTGACCGGCGCGCCCGCCGCGCAGGATCGCGACGAAGCCGGTGGTCGTCTTGCTGTCGTGGATCTCCAGCGGCAGGCCGACCAGCGCGGCCTTGAGCTTCTCGGTCGTGCGCGGGCAGTGGTTGCCGATCTCCGGCTCGGCATGGATCGCGCGGCGCAGCGCGACGACGTCCGCCAGTTCCCCGGCGCCGATGGCGGTCCAGTCGGTGCGGCGGTCGATCGTTGTGGTCATGGGGAATGCTCCTTCGAGTTCAGACCCTAGGCCCGTCGGCAGGAGTCGGTCCAGCTAGAACAATTCCCCCTGCGGCCCGTGCGGTGGGTGGAACAGGTCGGTGCGGAGCCGCATCTTCTCGCCGTTGCGGTCGATGCCGAAGCGGCGGCGCGCGATCAGGAAACGGGTGCGCAGCAATTCGGCCCACGGCCCCTGTCCCCGCATCCGGCTGTGGAAATCGGGATCATTGTCCTTCCCCCCGCGCAGCGAGCGGATGATCGCCATCACCTTGCCCGCGCGATCGGGGAAATGCTCTTCCAGCCACGCGCGGAACAGCGGGGCGACCTCCCACGGCAGGCGGACCGGGATGAAGGAGACGCCGCGCGCGCCGGCCCCGGCGGCGCGCTCGACGATCGCCTCCACCTCGTTGTCGGTGATCGCCGGGATCACGGGGGCCATGTTGACATAGACCGGTACGCCCGCGTCGGCGAGCCGTCGCACCGCCGCCAGCCGCCGCTCGGGATGCGGCGCGCGCGGCTCGATCGTCATCGCGATGCGCGGCACCAGCGAGGTGACCGATATCGCCACCGCCGCCAGTTCCTTCGCCGCCATCGGCGCGAGCAGATCGAGATCGCGCGTCACCCGATCGGATTTGGTGGTGATGAACAAGGGATGGTCACATTCCGCCAGCACCTCGATCACCTGCCGGGTGACGCGCCACTCGCGCTCGATCGGCTGATAGGGATCGGTGTTCGTCCCCATCGCCATCGGCTGACAGGCGTAGCCCTTCTTCGCCAGTTCGGCGCGCAGCAGCCCCGCCGCATCGGGCTTGGCGAACAATTTCGTCTCGAAATCGAGGCCGGGGGAGAGATCGTGGAAGGCGTGGCTCGGCCGCGCGAAGCAATAGATGCAGCCATGCTCGCAGCCGCGATAGGGGTTGATCGAGCGGTCGAACGGGATGTCGGGGGACTTGTTGCGATTGATGATCGTTTTGGGCCGTTCGACGGTGACGGTGGTGCGCAACGGTGGGAGTGCGCCGTCGATCAGGTCGCGATCGTCGAGCCAGTCGCCGTCCGCCTCGGTCTGCGGCAGGTTGAAGCGGCGGCTCTCGTCGTTCCGTGTCGCGCCGCGCACCGCTCGGGGCTTTTGACGAGACTGGGGCCGGGCCTGATCCATCGCCCGAGGGTATCAGAACAAAATAAGAACATCAACGCCGGCGGCCGGTCTCCATCCAGCGCAGCAGCGGCTTGAGCGGCGCGATCCAGACGATCCCCGTGACGACGTAGAAGGGCAGTTGCAGCGCCCAATGCCACTGGCCGACGACGCCCGACAGGCTGACGACGGCCACGCACCAGATCGCGATGATCGCGAGGATGATGAGCATTCCGGCGGGTTTGCGCCAGCTTGGCGTCATGGCGTGATCCATTCCTTCTCGGTCGCGATCGCGTGGAGCGGCATGTCCCACGGATCGACCGGCAGCGCCTCCACCTCCTGCGCCGAAAGCGCAACCCCGATCCGTCGCGCATCGGGAAATTGCGCGAAGGCGCGGTCGTAATGCCCCGCGCCCTGACCGAGCCGCTCGAGCCGGCGCGTGAAGGCGACGAGCGGGGTGAGGATGATGTCGGGCGCAAGCTCCGCCCAATGATCGTGCGGCTGGGAGAGGCCGAACGGCCCGGCGGCCAGCGCCGCCTCCGTGTCCCAGGCGAGGAAGCGCAGCGGCGTCGCGCGGTCCACGACATGCGGCAGCGCGATCGCGCACCCGGCCTCCACCGCCGCGCGGGCAAGCAATGCGGGATCGGCCTCGCTGCCCAGCGGAACGTAGCTGGCGACCGTCAGGCCGTGCGACAGCAGAGCGCGGAACGGCGCGGGGCAGGGGACGCCGGCGCCATGCGCCGCGACGAAGCGCGCACGGGCGGCGCGGGCGGCGGCGCGGATCGCGGTCTTGGAAAGCGCGTCGGTCATTGGAACGGGAGAGCGAAAAAAGCGGTGGCGGGACCGCCGTGGCCGTTTGCCGGAGTATCCACCGACGCCGAGTACGTCAGGTGGGGACCATGTACGTCAGACCAGGATCTGCGCAGGGACAGCCCCCATGGATGATGAATAGCCTCAGGGATAGTTCAAGGCTCGCACCGGGCAGAACCCGCCGTGAAGGGATTTAGGCGCTCGCCGCGCTTTTCTCAAGGCTGGTCGCGAGCGATTCCAGCCGGCCGGCGATCGCGGCGAGCGCGTCGGTCTCGCCCGGCGCGCGGGCGCTGGCCTTCGCATCGGCGAGATCGTCCGCCAGCATCAGCGCGGCGAGCAGCAGCGCCTGCAACGTGCCGGTATTGCCGGACGCGCGCTGCGCATCGCCCCAGCGCTCGTCGATCATCGCGCCGAGCTGCTCGAGTCGCGCCTCCTCGCCGTCGCGGCAGGCGACCGGCCAGCGATTGTCGCCGATCACCAGCGTCACCGTCGCCATCAGCCGTCCTCCCGCGCGATGATCTCGTCCAGCGCGCCGACGGCCTTCGCCATCGCCTCGCGCAATTTCTCATGGCGACGCGCGAGCGAATCGCTTTCCTTGCGCTGGGCGACGACGGCGGCCTCGATCCGCGCGACCGCCGCCTCGATCCGTTGCAACGGCGAGGTGTCTGTCATCGCTTCACGATAGGAACCCGCCGGTTTCGGGACAAGCCCGCTCGCGGCGGCCCGTTGCGCGGTTGACGCGCGACGCTTCCCTCGCGCAAAGGCTCCCGCGAGCGGGCAAGCGGCAGCCGCCGCCCCGGACCGACGCTATCGGGAGGCTATGAGGGTTTTATGACCAAGGTTGCGATCAATGGTTTCGGGCGCATCGGCCGCCTGGTGGCGCGCGCGATGCTGGAGCGGGGCGGAGACCTGGAACTGGTCGCGATCAACGATCTCGCCGATGCCAAGTCGAACGCGTGGCTGTTCGCGCGTGACAGCGTGCATGGCCGCTGGCCCGGCACCGTCACCGCCGAGGGCAACGACCTGGTGGTGGACGGCAAGCGCATCCGCGTCACCGCCGAGCGCGATCCGGCCAACCTGCCCCACAAGGAACTGGGCGTCGAGCTGGTGCTGGAATGCACCGGCTTCTTCACCGACCGCGCCTCGTGCCAGAAGCATATCGATGCGGGCGCGAAGAAGGTGCTGATCTCCGCGCCGGGCAAGGGCGTGGACCTCACCGTGGTGTTCGGTGTCAACGAGGACAAGCTGGAGGCGGGGCACACGATCGTCTCGAACGCGTCGTGCACCACCAACTGCCTCGCCCCGGTGGCGAAGGTGCTGAACGACACGGTCGGCATCGAGCGCGGGCTGATGACCACCGTCCACGCCTATACCAACGATCAGAAGATCCTCGACCAGATCCACCCGGACCTGCGCCGCGCCCGCGCCGCCGCGATGTCGATGATCCCCACCACCACCGGCGCCGCGCGCGCGGTGGGCGAAGTGCTGCCGGAGCTGAAGGGCAAGCTGGACGGCTCCGCGATCCGCGTGCCGACGCCGGACGTCAGCCTCGTCGACCTCACCTTCACGCCGAAGCGCGACACCAGCGTCGAGGAGATCAACCAGATCCTCAAGGCCGCGTCGGAAACCGCCCGGCTCAAGGGCGTGCTCGATTTCTCGGACGAGCCGCTCGTCTCGATCGACCTGCAGCACACGCCGGCTTCCTCGACCGTCGACAGCCTCGAGACGGCGGTGATCGACGGCAAGCTGGTGCGCGTCGTGAGCTGGTATGACAACGAATGGGGCTTCTCGAACCGCATGGTCGACACCGCGACGCGGATGGCGAAGCTGGGTTGATCCGATGGGCACCGCCCCGGTGAAGGCCGGGGCGGCGGCCGGCTAACATATCACGCGAGGAACCATGTCCAGGCCCTTTCGAACGCTCGACGATATCGGCGATGTCCGTGGCAAAAGGGTGCTCGTCCGCGAGGACCTGAACGTGCCGCTGGCCGATGGCCGCGTCACCGACGACACCCGGCTGCGCGCGACCGTCGCGACCGTCGCGGAACTCGCTGACAAGGGCGCGATGGTGCTGGTTCTCGCGCATTTCGGGCGGCCGAAAGGGCAGCCCAACCCGGAAATGTCGCTGGCGCGGATCGTCCAGCCTTACTCGGCAGTCCTCGGTCGTCCGGTGCGCTTCGTCGACTGGGACGGCGCGGAGGCGGCGATCGCCACGCTCCAGCCCGGCGATATCGCGGTGCTGGAGAACACGCGTTTCTTCGCGGGCGAGGAGAAGAATGCGGCGGAAGTGATTGAACGGATTGCCGCTCTCGGCGACCTCTATATCAACGACGCCTTCTCCGCCGCGCACCGCGCCCATGCCTCGACCGAGGGAGTGGCGCATATCCTCCCGGCCTTTGCCGGCCGGGCGATGGAGGCGGAACTCGAGGCGCTGGAAAAGGCGCTCGGCAACCCCGAGCATCCGGTCGCAGCGGTGGTCGGCGGGGCGAAGGTCTCGACCAAGCTCGATGTGCTCAAGCATCTGGTGGCGAAGGTCGATCACCTTATCATCGGCGGCGGCATGGCCAACACCTTCCTCGCCGCGCGCGGGGTGAATGTCGGCAAAAGCCTGTGCGAACATGATCTTACCGGCACCGCCGACGAAATCCTCGAAGCCGCCGACCGCGCCGGCTGCACCGTCCATCTGCCCTATGACGTGGTGGTGGCGAAGGAATTCCGCGCCAACCCGCCGACGCGCACCGTCAACGTGCATGAAGTGGCGGCTGATGAGATGATCCTCGATGTCGGCCCGGCGGCGGTGGAGGCGCTCGGCGACGTGCTCAAGACGTGTCGGACGCTGGTGTGGAACGGGCCGCTGGGCGCGTTCGAGACGCCGCCGTTCGATGCGGCAACGGTGGCCCTTGCGCGGACGGCGGCGGCGCTGACACAGGACGGCAGCCTCGTTTCGGTCGCCGGTGGCGGCGATACGGTGGCCGCGCTCAACCACGCGGGCGTGGCGGACAAGTTCACCTTCGTCTCGACTGCCGGCGGCGCCTTCCTCGAATGGATGGAAGGCAAGGAACTACCCGGCGTGAAGGCGTTGGCGCGCTAGAGCGGTTGTCGATCCGATTGCATCGGATCACCGCTCTATTCTCCTTGTTTGCCGCGATTTCCGAGCCGGCAGGTGATTAGCTGCGCTGAACTGCGTTTCCACCTGCCTCGAAATCGCGCTAGCTACGCAGCCCCGCCGTCGCCGCGATATTTGATTTCGAGGTAGCGCCCGCGCGTCGCGAGCGAATCGAGATCGCCCTGCGCCAGTTCCTCGGACATCTGGCCGATCTCCCGCTCGATCAGCTCCAGCCCCTCGACAAGCTGGCGATCCGGCGTCTTGCCGTTGCGCGGGGTGGCGCGCAGCTCGCGCGGCACGCGCTGATAATCGCGCACGAATTCGGGAAGCTGCTCCCCGACCAGCCGGCGGATTTCGGCCGTCGCGGGCGTCTCCTCATGGATCGCGGCAAGCTGCGCCCCGAGCGTGTCGAGCCGCACCCCGATCCGGTCGGCGATCGACACCGCGGGCGCCGGCAGCGCGAGCCGCTGCGCATCGAGCCAGCGCGCCGTTTGCGTGGGGAGGGCGCGGATGTCCGCCTGCCGCAGCCGCTCCGGTGCGACCGGTGCATCGGGCGGCCATACCGCCAGCGTCACCGTCGCGGCGATCAGGATCGCCGCATCGGCGATCGCGATCCGCGCCAGCCGCCGGCCGAGCCGCTTCGCGCCCGCGCTGCGCCGGCGGCGGAGCATGTAGCCGGCGTCGTAATGCGCGCCGGTGATCCGCTCATAGGCCGCGCGGGCGGCGGCGATCGTCTGGTCCGACGTTTCGCTCACATCGACTCCAGCTTGAAATTATCCTGCGGCGCGGCGATCTGGTTCTGCGCGGCGCCCTCGGCGCGGGCGATATAGCCGCGCGATTTCTCCACCTCTCGGCCCAAAGTGTCGACGGTGGCCTTCATCGAATCGAGCGCCTTCATCTTGAAGGTGTCGATCGCGTCCATCGTGTCGTAGATGTTCTGGAAGGCGCGTTGCAGCGTCTCCAGCGGGATCGCGGACGATGCGGCCTGCTCATGGATGCGCGCGGTGTTCGAGCGCAGCAGCTTGCCGGTCGAATCGATGATGTTGGCGGTGGTGGTGTTGAGCTGGGTGATCTGCTCCAGCACCAGCTTCTGGTTGGTCATCGCCTGCGCCACGGTGACGGCGGTGCGCAGCGCCGAGACGGTGGTGGTGGAGGCACGATCGACGCCCTTGATCAGCTCGACATTGTTCTTCTTGACCAGATCGAGCGCGAGATAGCCCTGCACCGTCACCGCCATCTGCGTCAGCAGGTCCTGCGTGCGCTGGCGGGCGTAGAACAGCGCGCTCTCGCGGATCGCCTTGGCCTTGGCCGGATCGGTCGCGTCCAGCTCGTTCGCCTTGTCCTCCAGCTTGCCGTCCATCAGCCGCGAGAGGTGGATCATCTGCTCCAGCCGGCCCATCGCCGACCACAGGTTCGCGCGCTCGGTATCGATCGCGGCATTGTCCATCAGCAGCTCGTCCTTGCCGGAGGCGAGGCTGCGCAGGATCGAGGCGATGTGCGTCTGGCTGGATTTGTAGCTGTCGAAATAATTCCGCATCTTGTTGCCGAACGGAATGATCCCGAACAGCTTCTGCGGCGCGGTGAGATTGCCCTTCCGGCCCGGATCGAGATCCTCCACCACGCGGCGGAGCTGGGCGAGGTCCTTCCCCACGCCGGTTTCCTGATCCATCGCGCGCACCGGGCGATCGAGGAAGCGGTTGGACTGGCCGGCGGCGTCGCGGATCTCCTTCGCGCCCATCGCGGTGATCGCATCGACGCGCTTGCCGAATTCGGGCGAGTTGGCGTCCTGCGCCACGAGCTGCGCGACGAAATGGTCGACCCGCTCCTCCAGCTTGCTTTTGGTGCCGTCGTCGACGGGGACCAGCCCGGCGGCTTTCTCCGCGGGGACGGTCGGCACCGGATCGGGCGGCGTCAGCTTCAGCGCGAACTCGTCGGTGGTCGTCTCGGGGGTGGTCGCCATGTTTTCCTCCAGCGATGCGCGAGCATGACCCGCCCGCGCCGCGCGTTCAACTGTGTTGCATATGTAACACGCTGGCGGGCCGGTTCAACAGCCATGAACTGGGCGCGCGCTCATTTCGGCACGGCGGATACCATCACCCCGGTCGAGAGCGGCTCGGTGCCCGCGATCTGAAGCAGGTAACGGCCGGGCTGGAGATCGAAATCGACCATCTTGCGGATGCCGCTGCACACCGGCCCGTGACCGTGCGCGACCGAGGGGAGCGACCGGCCGTTCCGCACCACGTCGATCCACGCGGCGCTGCCCAGCGCGACGCGATAGCGCCCGGGGGTAGTGACGGCGAAGCCGAACAGGCCGCCGCCGCTTTCCGCCGCCGGCGTTCTGGCTGGAGGCACCGCGAAATCGATCTGGCCGATCGGAAGCAACGTGGCGCGGGCGCTCGACCCGATCGGGAGCAGGGCCTTGCCCACCTCGCCGGCGCGAACGGCCGCTGCGACCGGGGCCATTTTCGACCAGCCCCCCATGCCGCCGGGCGGGGCCACGGGAGCCGCGCAGGCAGGAGGCCCGGCGGGGGCCATCGGCGCGGCCTGCGCCAGCGCGAGCATGAGAGGGACAAGGGGGCTGGGCATCGTCTGGCGCTCCGCGTATCGGTTTTGCGCAAGCTCTAGCCGCAATGCAGCAAATAGGCTATCGGCGCGCGCAACGCGCCGCGTTCTGCGGCCATTCCAGGAATTCAGATGAATCTGCGCAATATCGCCATCATCGCGCACGTCGATCATGGCAAGACCACCCTTGTGGACCAGCTCTTCCGCCAGTCCGGCACGTTCCGCGACAATCAGCGCGTCGAGGAGCGCGCGATGGACTCGAACGATCTGGAGCGCGAGCGCGGCATCACCATCCTCGCCAAGCCGACCTCGATCGAGTGGGAAGGCACGCGCATCAACATCGTCGACACGCCCGGCCACGCCGATTTCGGCGGCGAGGTGGAGCGCATACTGTCGATGGTCGACGGCGTGATCCTGCTGGTCGATTCGGCCGAAGGCGCGATGCCGCAGACCAAGTTCGTCACCGGCAAGGCGCTGGCGCTGGGCCTGCGCCCGATCGTCGTGGTCAACAAGATCGACCGTGCCGACGCCCGCGCGCAGGAAGTGCTGGACGAGGTGTTCGACCTGTTCGTCACGCTCGACGCGAGCGACGAGCAGCTCGATTTCCCGGTGCTGTTCGCCTCCGGCCGCAACGGCTATGCCGGCGACAACCCCGATGTGCGCGAGGGCACGCTGCGCCCGCTGTTCGAGAAGATCGTCGGCCATGTCCCGCCGCCCGCGCTGGATCAGGACGCGCCGTTCTCGTTCCTCGTCACCTTGCTCGATCGCGACAATTTCCTCGGCCGCATCCTCACCGGGCGCGTGCAGTCGGGCGTGGTGAAGCTCAACCAGCCGATCCATGCGCTCGATCAGGAGGGCAAGGTGATCGAGACGGGCCGCGCCTCGAAGCTGATGAGCTTCCGTGGCCTTGAGCGCGTGCCGGTGGAGGAAGCGCGGGCGGGCGACATCATCAGCCTCGCCGGCCTGACGGTGGCGACGGTGGCGAACACGATCGCGGACACCAGCATCGAGACGCCGATCCGCGCGCAGCCGATCGACCCGCCGACGCTCTCGATGCGCTTCGCGGTGAACGACAGCCCGATGGCCGGGCGCGAGGGCAGCAAGGTCACGTCGCGCATGATCCGCGATCGCCTGATGCGCGAGGCGGAGTCGAACGTCGCGATCAAGATCACCGAGGCGGCGGACAAGGATTCGTTCGAGGTCGCCGGGCGCGGCGAGCTTCAGCTCGGCGTGCTGATCGAGACGATGCGCCGCGAGGGCTTCGAGCTGGGCATCAGCCGCCCGCGCGTGCTGTTCCGCGACGGCGAGAACGGCCGCGAGGAGCCGTATGAGACGGTCGTCATCGACGTGGACGAGGAGTTCAGCGGCACGGTCGTCGACAAGATGAACCAGCGCAAGGCGGAGATGACCGACATGCGCCCGTCCGGCGGCGGCAAGACGCGCATCACCTTCTCCGCGCCCAGCCGTGGCCTGATCGGCTATCACGGCGAATTCCTGTCCGACACGCGCGGCACCGGCATCATGAACCGGCTGTTCGAGAAATACGGCCCGTACAAGGGCCAGATCGACGGCCGGAAGAACGGCGTGCTGATCTCGAACGGCTCGGGCGAGGCCAATGCCTATGCGCTGAACGCGCTGGAGGATCGCGGCATCCTGATGGTCGCGCCAGGCGATCCGCTCTACGAGGGCATGATCATCGGCGAGAATGCCAAGACGGACGACCTCGAGGTCAATCCGATGAAGGCGAAGCAACTCACCAACTTCCGCGCCTCGGGCGGCAAGGACGATGCGATCCGCCTGACCCCGCCGAAGAAGATGACGCTGGAGCAGGCGATCGCGTACATCGACGACGACGAAATGGTGGAGGTGACGCCCAAGTCGATCCGCCTGCGCAAGCGCTTCCTCGATCCGCACGAGCGCAAGCGCGCGGCGCGCTCGAAGGAAGCGGCCTGACCGGAGCCGTGCGTCGCCCCGGCGAAAGTCCGGGGCGCGTGCGGCGGTCGCGCTTGCGGCCCGAGATCCGGGCTTTCGCCGGGTGACGTGACAAAAAGGGCGGCGTGGTATCGACCACGCCGCCCTTTTACTTTGCCGGTACGGCCGGGGCGGATCGCGCCGCCCCGGCTCCCGATCAGTTGAACTTGCCGGACACCGAAACGCCGATGACGCGCGGCTCGTTGTAAACCGCCGCCATATAGTTCTCGATCACGCCCTTGAGGTTCTGCTCGTTGGTGAGGTTGCGGGCGAACGCCGCGATCTCATACTTCTTGTCCGGCGTGGTGTAGCCGACCTTGAGACCCAGTTCGAGGTTGCCGTCCGCGTAGAACTCCTTCGTCCGGTAGAGCACGAAGTTGGTGTAGCCCTGCACGTTCACGTCGGTGTTGACGAAGAACGCGCCGCCGTTGCCCAGCGGGATGTCGTAGCGCACCGCCGCGTCGACGTTGAAGGTCGGCGCGTTGGGCAGCGGGTTGCCGTTGACCGACACGAAATAGGCCTTGCCGGTGCCCGATCCAGTGGTGAACGCGATTGGGTTGAGCACGGTGCAGACCATCACGCCGTTCAGGCTGCACACCTGTGCATAGGCGTTGGGGTCCTTGATCTTGGTGTGCAGCGCGCTAGCGCCCAGCGTGAAGGTGATGTTGCGGATCGGCCGCCACTCCGCTTCCGCCTCGATGCCGTAGGCGTTGGCGTGATCGGCGTTGAACAGAACGCCGTTGCCGTTCGAGTCGTTGCCGTTGAGCTGGATGTTCTTCACCGTATAGGCGAAGGCCGTGGCGTTGAAGCGCAGGTTCGAGGTCGGCTGCGACTTGAAGCCCGCCTCATACGACATGATCGTTTCCGAATCCGCCGTGGTGAACGGCGCGCCGAACACCGCCGAACGACCCTGGATGGTCGGGCCGCGGAAGCCGCGCGCGACTCGGGCGTAGAGATTCAGGTCCGGATTCACCGTATAGAGCGCGGACACGTCCCAGCTCGGCTCCTTGCCGACGAGGCGCACGTCGCTCGGCGCGTTCGCGGGGAAGTTGACCGAACCGTCGGCGCGCAGCGCCGGCTGCAGCAAGGTGGTGCGCTTGCGATCCTCGGTATAGCGCGCGCCGCCCGTCAGGGTCAGCTTGCCGATCGTGTAGCTCGCCTGGCCGAACGCCGCCCAGGAGGTGTTCACGTCATGCAGGCGCACCCAGTTGTTGGGGTTGTAGCCCGGCGAGGTCGGCAGCAGGAAATAACCGCGCTGGTAGAAGTCCGTGATGTCGCGGCTGTCGAAATAGAAGCCGCCGAACTGCCACTTGAACGGGCCGTCGCCGTTCGAGGCGAGGCGCAGTTCCTGCGTCCACTGGTCCAGCCCGCGCAGATAGCCCTCGCTCTGGCCGTAGCCGTTCGGGTTGCCGAGATACGGGAAGTTGACCGCCGCGCCGCCGTCCGTGTCGCCACGGCTGTAGCCCGAGGAATGCTCATAGGCGGTGATCGAGGTGAGCGTCGCGCCGCCGAAATTCCACGCCGCGCGCAGCGAAGCGCCCTGCGTCTTATAGGCCTGCACGTTATTGTCGGCCTCGTCATAGGAGACGATATCGCGCGCCGTCGTCTGGGCGTTGTTCGAGCCCTTTTGCAGCGCGCCGCGATGGAACAGCGTCGAGGTGCCGTCATAGTCGCGGACATGGCCCGACAGGTCGATCGAGAAATTGTCGGTCGGGGTGAACAGCAGCTGGAGGCGGGCGTTGCGGTCATTGAAGCCGCCCATCACGTCCTTGCCGCCCCTGGTGCCGTCGAAGCTCGGGCCGGTGTAATTGTTGCTGACCCAGTTGTCGCGGTGCTGCCACAGGCCGGAGATGCGGAACGCCAGCTTGTCGGCGACGATCGGGCCGCCGAGGCCAACGTCCGCCGACACCGTGTTGTAGCTGCCCCATGAGGCGGAGCCGCGGCCTTCCCAGTCCATCGTCGGCTTGTTGGTGTCGAACTTGATGATGCCGGCGGTGGTGTTGCGGCCGAACAGCGAGCCCTGCGGGCCGCGCAGCACTTCCACCTGCGCCACGTCATAGACCGGGTTCGACTTCAGCACGACATGTTCGAGCACGACGTCGTCCTGGATGATCGACACCGGCTGCGACGCGCCGAGATAGAAGTCCACGTTGCCGAGGCCGCGGATGTAGAAGCGCGGGAAGATGCGGCCGGTTGTCGTCTCGACGTAAAGGCTCGGCACGCGACCGGAGAGCGCGAGGATGTCCTCGCCCGCCGCCTGGAAGTTGCGCAGGTCGGCGCCGCCGACCGCCGCGACCGACACCGGCACGCGCTGCAAATTCTCGCTGCGGCGCTCGGCGGTGACGACGATATCGCCCAGCCCCGCGCTGTCGGAGGCGGCGGCGGGAGCGGCGGTGTCCACGTTCTGGGCCTGCGCGGGGATTGCGGAGACGGCGAGGCCGGCGGCCACGCCCGCGAGCAGCGCGGGGCGGATGCGATTGATCGACACGATGATACCCTCTTTTGGCTTATGTTCGACGGGGAGGACGCTCAGTCACGAGGTCTGCGAGCGCGCGACGCCAAAAGCGCCGAAAGGCCCGCATTCTCCCGACTCGTGCTGGTGCTCCACCCGCTGCCGATGGCCGCTAGGGGCAATTTGTGTCCGAATAATGAAATATCCGGTCCCGGCGTGAGGCCGTCAGCGCGCGGCCATCCGCTCGATCGCCGCCCATTCCGCATCCCCGACCGGGGAGACCGAAAGCCGCGATTGCCGCAGCATCGGCAGCGCGGCGAGCGCCGGTTCCGCCTTCATCGCGGCAAGCGTGACGGGGTGAGGCAATGGCGCGACCGGCCTGATCGCCACCGACACCCAATTGCCCTCGTCGCCATCCTTGCGCGGGCCGCGTGTCACCTCGGCGACGCCCACGGCGGCCTTCTCCTTGCCGCTGTGATAGATCAGCGCGCGGTCGCCGGGCCGCATCGCGCGGAGATGCGCGGCGGCGGCATTGTTGCGCACGCCATCCCACTCGGTGCCGCCGTCGCGCACCAGATCGTCCCACGAATAGCTTTCAGGCTCGGATTTCAGCAGCCAATGTGACATGATGTATCACCTAAACAGAGGGTGAATGCCGTATTCCGGCCTCATTCAGCCCGACTCGGCTAGCAAAGGCAACACGGTCGCACCATCGTGCGTTGGTCATGCGAACCGGTGTTGAGAGTTCTGGAGGTTCGAGATGAATGGCTTTCTGAAAAAGGCGGGCCTTGGCGCGGCGCTGGCGGCGACCGCGCTTGTCGCGGCGGCTCCGGCCGATGCGCAGCGGTGGGGCGGCTATCGTCACTATGGCCATGGCTATCGTGGCGGTGACGCGGGCGCGGCGGCGCTGGTCGGCGGGATCGTCGGCCTCGGCATCGGCGCGGCGATCGCGTCGAACAACCGCCCCTATGGCTATTATGATCGCGGCTATTACGGGCCGCCGCCGGCTTATTATTACGAGCGGCCCTATTATCCGCGCTGCTGGACGAGCTGGCGCTGGGATCCCTATTGGGGCCGCGACGTGCCGGTGCGCGTCTGCCGCTGATCGCGGCCGGCTTCTACGAGGTCACGCAGGAGCGGCGCGGGTATCCCCCGCGCCGTTTTTGCGTTGGTTCGGCGGCGATGATCCGCTAAGCGCGCCGCCATGAGCGATACTCCTCCAGACCATCTGTCGATCGACCCCCGCAGCCCGCATTTCGCCCGCGAGGCGCTGGAACGCGGCGTCGGCATCCGCTTCAAGGGCGCGGAGCGCAAGGACGTCGAGGAATATTCGATCAGCGAAGGCTGGATCCGCGTCGCGCTGGGCAAGAAGGTCGATCGCCACGGCCGCCCGCTGACGATCAAGCTCTCCGGCCCGGTCGAGGCGTGGTTCGAGCGCCCGGCGGAAGGCGAGGACGAAGGCGAGGGCGAGGAGGCTTAAGCCTCCTCCAGCGCCTCGCTCGCCTCCAGCCAGCGCGCCTCGGCCGCCTCGATGCGGTCGGTGAGATCGGCGCGGCGCTTCATCAATTCGGTCATCGTCAGTTTGGCGAGCGCCTGATCCGCGCCGGCGGGATCGAACATCGCATGATCGATCGCGGAACGCTGGGCGGTGAGCTTCGCCAGTTCCGTCTCCGCCTCGCGCGCGGTCTTGCGCCATTCCTTCGCCGCCTCGCGCCGTTCGGCGGCGGCGCGGCGCTCGTCCTTGCGATTGGCCTTCGCGCCCTCCGCCTTCGGCTCCTTCGCCAGCACCAGCGCGACATAATCGTCGAGGCTGCCGTCGAACTCGTGCGCCGTGCCGCCGTCGACCAGCACCAGCCGGTCGGCGGTCAGCTCCACCATATGCCGGTCGTGGCTGACGATCAGCACCGCGCCCTTGTAGCCCGCCAGCGCCTGCACCAGCGCCTCGCGCGCATCGACGTCGAGGTGGTTGGTCGGCTCGTCGAGGATGAGGAGGTGCGGCGCGTCGCGGGTGATGAGCGCCAGCGCGAGCCGCGCCTTCTCACCGCCGGACATCTTGCCGACCTGCCCTGTCGCGCGGTCACCCGAAAAGCCGAAGCGGCCGAGCTGCGCACGCACCGCCGCCGGGGTCGCGCCCGGCATCACGCGCGTCATATGCGCGAGCGGCGTGTCGTCCGCGTCCAGCTCCTCGACCTGATATTGCGTGAAATAGCCGACCTTCATCCGGTTGGAGGCGGCCATCTCCCCCTCCATCGGCGCGAGCTGCGCGGCGATCAGGCGGGCGAGGGTGGTCTTGCCGTTGCCGTTGCGGCCGAGCAGCGCGATGCGATCGTCCGGATCGAGCCGCAGGTTGAGGCGCTTGAGCACCGGCGTCTCGCCATAGCCGACCGCCGCATGGTCGAGCGTGATGAGCGGTGGGCGCAGCGGATCGGGATCGGGGAAATCGAACGACAGGCTCGGATCGTCCGCCAGTTCGGCGATCGGCTGGAGTTTCGCCAGCATCTTCGCACGGCTCTGCGCCTGCTTGGCGGTGGAGGCGCGGGCGGAGTTGCGGGCGATATAATCTTGCAATTTCGCGCGCTGCGCATCCTGGCTGGCGCGCGCGGCGGCGAGCTGCGCCATGCGCTCGGCGCGCTGGCGCTCGAACGAATCGTAGCCGCCGGCGTAGAGCGTGGTCTTGCCGCCCTGCAGGTGCAGGATGTGATCGACCACGTTGTTGAGGAAATCGCGCTCGTGGCTGACCACCACGATCGTCGCGCGATAGGATTTGAGGAAATCCTCCAGCCACATCACCGCCTCCAGATCGAGGTGGTTCGACGGCTCGTCGAGCAGCAGCAGATCGGGCTGCGAGAACAGCAGCGCGGCGAGCGCCACACGCATCCGCCAGCCGCCGGAGAAGCTGTCGAGCGGGCGCTGCTGCGCCTCCTCGTCAAAGCCGAGCCCGACGAGGATGCGCGCGGCACGGGCCGGGGCGGCATGGGCATCGATCGCGATCAGCCGCTCATGGATGTCGCTGATCCGGTGGGGATCGGTGGCGGTTTCGGCCTCCGCCGTCAGCCGCGCGCGCTCCACGTCCGCCGCCAGAACCGCCTCGAACGGCGTGGTCTCGCCGGCGGGCGCCTCCTGCGCGATATAGCCGATGCGCGCGCCGCGCGGCATCTCGATCGCGCCGGCGTCCGGCTCGATCATCCCGGCGATCGCCTTCACGAGCGTCGACTTGCCCGCGCCATTACGGCCGATCAGCCCGACGCGGCTCCCCGGCGGCAGCGAGGCGCTCGCGCCGTCGAGGATCGCGCGCCCGCCGAGACGGACGGTGATGGCATTGAGGGTAAGCATGGCGCGCGCCTAGCAGAGCGAAGCGCGCGCCGCCAGCGAGGCGACGCGGCTCCCTCCGCCGCGCGTCAATGCACGAAGCGCGCCACCACGTCGCGATAGGAGCGGCTGACCTTCACCTGCGCGCCCGAATCGAGCACCAGGAAGCATTCGCCGTTGGTGTGCGGCTTCACCTGCTTGACGAGATCGAGGTTGACGATCGTCGAGCGGTGGACGCGCTGGAAGCGGCGCGGGTCGAGGCGCTTCTCCAGGTCCTTCATCGTTTCGCGCAGGACGAGCGAATTGTCGGCGGTCTTGATGACCATATAGTCGCCCGCCGCCTCGATCAGCTCGATCGTGTCGACATCGACGCGGAAGATCTGGCCGCGATCCTTGATGTTGATGAGCTTCTCGAAGCGATTGGCGTTGACATGATCGCCATCGCCGCCGGCCATTTCCGCCGCCGCTTCGGGCGCATGTTCGGCCAGCGCCTCCTTGAGCTTCTCGGTCTCCTCGGCGCCCTTGCGCTCCGCGAGACGCTGGCGCACGCGGTCCAGCGTATCGGCGAGACGCGCTTCCTCGACCGGCTTCATCAGATAATCGACCGCCTGCGCCTCGAAGGCGCGCAGGGCATGGTCGGAATAAGCGGTCACGAATACGAACAGCGGCGGTTCCACCTCCATCAGCCCCTGCACGACGGAAAAACCGTCGAAGCCGGGCATCTGGATATCGAGGAACACGAGATCGGGTTTATGCGTCTTGATCGCGCTGATCGCCTCGCGCCCGTTCTGGCACTTGGCGATGATCTCGACATCCTCATGGGTCTGGAGCCGCAGTTCGAGGCCCTGGATCGCCAACGGTTCATCGTCGACCAGAATGGTGCGGATGGTCATTGCCTGGGTATTCTCCAATAATCCGCCGCGCCCAATTCATCCGTCCGGCGCGACGGTTTCATTTACTCCACACCCCTGTTGACTCACTCGAGCTGGAACGGGATCTCTATCTCGACCCCGAACCCGCCCGCCGGCATGGCCTGGATCTCGAAACGATGATCCGCCCCGTAGGCCTGCGCCAGACGCTCCCTGATATTGGCGATGCCTACGCCGGTTGAAAGACTCGGCCGGTTTTTCGTTCCCTGCAAGCCCGGTCCGGTATCGGATACGGCGATCTGCACGCGATCCCCGGCGAGCCGCGCGCCGATGCGGATTTCGGCCCCTTCCTCCTGCGGCGTGACGGCATATTTGATCGCGTTCTCGACCAGGGGCTGGAGCAGCAGCGACGGCAGGTGCGCCTTCTCCACCGCCGGATCGATATCGAATTGCGGGCGCAGCCGCTCCTCGAAGCGCATCTTCTCGATCTCGAGATAGAGCTTCAGCGTCTCGATCTCCTGCGCCATCGTGACATGCGCGGTCGGCTCGTTGATCAGCGTGTAGCGCAGGAAAGAGGCGAGGCGGGAGAGCATCGCATTGGCGCGCTCCGTCTGCTTCAGCAGCACCAGCGTCGAGATCGAGTTCAGCGTGTTGAACAGGAAATGCGGATTGAGCTGGTAGCGCAGCATCGCGAGCTGTGCGGAGGAAGCCTGCGTCTCCAGATGCTGCATCTGGTCGATCTGCTCCTCGATGATCAGATAGAAGTTGATCCCGAAATAGAGCGCCGACCAGCCCGCCAGCACGGTGAAATTGAGGAACAGCGCGCCGATCAGCAGCTTCACGTCGATGCCGGGTGCGGCGAACTTGATGAAGCTGAACGAAAAGGTGTCGAGCAGCGCATAGAGAAAGGTCGCCGCGCCGAGCGTCAGCAGCGTCAGCATGATCCCGGCGATGCGCGGGAAGCTGCGGTAATAGCCGTAGAGCGTCGAGAGCAGCAGGGTGATGCAATAGCCGACGATCGTCTCGATGATGTTGGTGGTGATGCCTTGCAGCGTGAAGCCGTTCGAGATGCTCGATACGGTGCGCAGGATCAGATAGCCCGACCAGCCCGCCGCCTGGAGGAACCAGAAGGCGCGCGCCTTGTCCTCGAAGAAGGGGCGGGCGAACATCGTGGGCGCGCGGATCGGCGTCGCCGGAAAGGGCGGCGGCGCGGCGGTGTCCGCCGCCGGTGTCGGGCTGGTGCTGGGGGCCGGGAACGAGGTCGCCATCGCCGCCGCCTTACACGCCCCGGCGCGACGGTGCAAAAACAAGCGGGCCGCCGCTCCCGGGAAAGGAGCGACGGCCCGCGAGGGTGTGCCGGAGCGGCGGCGCTCAGAAGCTGAAGCGCGCGCCGATGCGGATCGTGTAGAGCGACTGGCGCGCGTAGATCGTGTCGGTCGGCGCCGTGTTCGGCGAGAGGTAACGATACTGGACGCACTTGTCGGTCGATGTGCCGGCCACGAAGCCGGTGGTCGAGGCGCCGGTGGCGACCGGCGCGGTCAGGCACTGCACCCGCACCGCCGGGATGGTGTACGGGAAGGCATATTCGCGGATCTGGCCCCAATTCTTGTTGATCAGGTTCGTCACGTTCTCGATGTCCGCGAAGACCTCGATGCGCGACTTGCCCACGAACGCCGGGATTTCCTGCGCCAGGTGCAGGTCGAAACGAGTGAACCACTTCGAGTTGAACGCATTGCGCGGCGCGATCTGGCCGCGATACTTCGATAGGCCGCTCGACTTGATCAGCGCCTCGAACGTGTCCTGCGTCGCCTTCGAATCATAGGAGACCAGCGGATCGTTCTCGGTCGGGACGTACAGCAGATAACGGCTGGACGATTGCACCGTGCCGAACACCGGGCTGCGAGCGCTCGACGCATCCTGCATCGTGAAGCTGTACGGCCGGCCGATGCGGGTTTCGCCGAACAGGGCGAAGGTGGTCTTGTAATCGCCGAACAGTGCCGGGTTCACCGTCAGATTATACTTCAGGCTGTGCCGCACCTCGTCGTTCGACGTGCCGTAAGCGGCGCCGTTCGCGTCGAGGAAGGCTCCGTTCGCATAGTTGGACGTGGCGGTCGACGAAGTTGCCGGCGCCTGATCCGTCACGCGCTGGTAGGTGTAGCTGACACCCGCGTCGAGACCCCAGTCGAACGTCTTGTTGACGCGCAACACGCCGATCAGGCTGTGGCCGCGATTGGTGTTGGTGAGAATGATGTCGTAGTTGGTATCGGCGAAGCTGGTGACCGGGCTGTAGCGGGTGCGGCCGTCCGGCGTCAGGAGACCGTTCGGGCGCACGCGGGCGTCCGTGAAGAATACCTGGTTGCGCACCTTCGACCAGAAGAAGTCCGCACCGAAGTTCCATCCCGTGCCGAACCCGGATTCACCAAAGCGCGGTGACCAGTCAGCCGACAAGGTGCCCCGCCACTGCGACGGCAGCTTGAACTTCGGATCGAGCGCGTTGGTGGGAGCCGGGGTGGCCGGGTTGGTCGTGACGCTCTTGAGATAGTCATTGACCGCGCCCGGAATGGTCGTGCCGTTCACATTGACCAAGCCGACGCTGCCGGCGGGATTGGTATATGAGCCGTCGTTATTCTGGCGGATGTCGATCGAGTTTGACAGGAAGCCGGTGTTCGAGAAGCTGTTCGAGACATAAACGTCCGGCGAACCGCCCGAGAAGACGCCGATGCCGCCGCGCAGGCTGATCGTGGGCGTGGGCTTGAAATCGAAGCCGACGCGCGGCTGAAGGATCGAGCGGCCGCTGATGTACGCGGTGTTGGCATAGCCGATCCGGCCCACGAAGCTCTGGTTGAGCGCAGGGCGCGAGTGGCCGCCATACATGTCGAAGCGGACGCCGTAGTTCAGCGTCAGGACGTCGTTGACGGTCCAGGTGTCCTGAAGGCCGAAAGCATAGGACTGATAGCGGAAATTCGCTGCCGCGTCGTTCGGGTCAAGCGACGGCACCGCATTCTGATAACGAAGGCGCTGTGCGTTGCCGTCGATGAAATCCTGCATCGAATCGAAGTAATAATCGCCGGCGCTACGCTGCAGGAAGGCGTTGAAGATCTTCGTGTCCTGGAAATCGAAGAACAGACGCACATTGTGGTTGTCGCGATTCAATCGCGCCTGGATGAGACCGCCGTAGGTGCGGCTCGTCAGAGCATTGGTCTGGCGCGAGATGTCGGGACCGAACGTGATCGTGCCATAGCCGGGCTGGCAGTTCGTCGACGCGCTTGCGCCGGCGCTGCCCGGATTGGTGCGGTCCGAGGTCGGCGCCGCGCAAACCGTCATCTGCGCGAAGCCGCGGCCCATCACCGGATCCTGGCCGCGCTTGTAATCCTTGTAGAAGGCGCGAACCTCGGTCGAGAATTCGTCGGTCCAGTCCGAATTGAGCTGGAACACCCCGGTATGCAGCCGGTTCGAGGCGATATAGCCGTCAGATGCGAGACCCAGCCCCGGCGTGCCGGTGGTGAAGGTATTCTGATTATACTGGATCGAATCCTTGGTATAAAGATAGGTCAACGACGCGCGCTGACGATCCGAGAAGTTCGCGTCGATACGCGCGACGAGCCGATCGTCGCTGTCCTGCGAGTTGTTCAGGATGCCGCCAGTGTCGTAACCATATTTGCTTTTGGCGATCTGGGTGACCTGATCGACCTGCGCCTGGGTGATGCTCGGGATCACCGTGCCGGCGTTGTTCTCCGCCGTGCCTTCGGGGATCGGAGTGCCGGCGCGGATGCGCTCGCCGGCAACCATGAAGAACAGCTTGTCCTTGATGATCGGGCCTGACAATTCGGCGCCGTAATTCTCGAACTTGAAGCTCGGCAGCGTCACATGGCCGGTCGGCACGCCCGGACCTGCCTTGGTGTTCTTGCCCGTCAGTCCATCGCCGGAATAGGCATAGAAGCCGGTGCCGTGGAACTGGTTGGTGCCCGACTTCAGGATCGCGTTGATCGCGCCGCCCTGGAAATTGCCTTCGCGCACGTCATAAGGCGCGACCTTCGTCTGGAACTGGCCGATCGCGTCGAGCGGGACCGGTGAGCGACGGGTAGGCAGGCCATCGGGGTTGAGGCCGAAGTTATCGGTGACGGGAACGCCGTCCACCGAGAAGCGGTTGTAGCGCGCGTTCTGGCCCGCGAAGCTTACGGCGCGGCCGCCTGAGGGCGTGTCGTCGAGGCGCGCGAGCGGGTCGCGGCGCATCAGGTCGCGCACGTCGCGGTTCAGCGTCGCGACATTCTTGATCTGCGCGGCCGTGAGAACGGTGGCAGGACCCTGGCTCACGGTGCGCGCGTTGACGATCCGCGAAGCGGTGACGACCACCTCGCCGCCGGCGGTTCCGGTGGCGGCCTCCGCGGGCTTCAACTCGACCGGCAGGTCATACGCCTGCGCGACGACGGTGAAGATATCGGTGACGGTGGTCTGGGGGTAGCCGGTGGCGGTTACGCTCACGGAGAAGGGGCCTCCAACGCGAAGGCCCGATGCGTTGAAGCTGCCGTTCGCGCCGGTGACGGTGTTGACGGCGGTACCCGACGGAACGTGGGTGATCGTCACCGTCGCGCCCGCGACCGGGGCGCCGCCCGACGTCACCGAGCCGCGAATGGTGGAGGTGGTTTCCTGCGCCGTGGCCGCGACAGGCGCGATGAGCGCAGCCGCAGCCACGCCCAGAAATAGGCTAGTACGCATCGTTCGTGTTCCCCTTGCGAGCTTCTGCTCAGGTTCCCGGCGGTTCCCTGACCGTCCGCCGAGCCCGTGCCCTTGCATTATTAAGCTACGATGACAGCCGCGAGTCGATTCCGCCGCTGCTTCAGACTCGGCTCATGATGCGTTGCAAAAAAGCGACACTTTAGCCGCGAAATCAGCCCGCTGCGGCGACGATCGCCTGCCAGCCGGCCTCGTCCACCACGCGGATGCCGAGGTCCGCGGCCCTTTTCGCCTTCGATCCCGCGCCGGGGCCGGCGACGACGAGGTCGGTCTTCGCCGAGACCGAGCCGGCGACGCGCGCGCCGAGCGACTCGGCCTGCGCCTTGGCCTCGTCGCGGCTCATCGTCTCCAGCGTGCCGGTGAACACCACCGTCTTGCCCGACACCTCCGACGCGCGGGTCTCGTGGATCACGTCGGCCGGCGTCACCTGCGTCAGCAGGTCGCGGACCGCCTCGTCATTCTGCTCCTCCGCGAAGAAATCGATCAGCGCCAGCGCCACCTCCGGCCCGACCTGCTTGGTGTCGACGATCGCGGCGAGTTCCTTCGCGGTGCGCTGGAGCAACTTGTCGTCGCTCTCGCCGATCGCCTGGAGCATCGAGTCGCGCTTCTCGATTCCCGCTTGCACCATCGCGCGGAACGCCGCCCAGCTCCGCCAGCGGCGGGCGAGGTCGCGCGCGGTCACCTCGCCGATGTGGCGGATGCCGAGCGCGAACAGCAGCCGGTCGAGCGGCGGGTTGCGCCTGGCGTCGATCGCGGCGATCAGGTTGCGCGCCGACACTTCCGCCCAGCGCTCGCGGGCGAGCAACTGCTCCCCGGTCAGCCGGAAGATATCGGCGGGGCGGGCGATCAGGCCGTCGGCGAAGAAGCTCTCGACATTGGTGATGCCCAGCCCCTCGATATCGAGCGCGTGGCGCGAGGCGAAATGGCGCAATCGCTCGACCTGCTGCGCCGGGCAGACGAGGCCGCCGGAGCAGCGCCAGTCGACCTCGCCCGGCTCGCGCACCGCTTCGGAGTGGCATTCGGGGCAATGGGTGGGGAAGGGCCACGGATCGCGGCCCTCCTTGCGCGAGAGGTTCTCGACGATCTGCGGGATCACGTCGCCGGCGCGCTGGACGATCACGCGATCGCCGGGATGCGCGTCGAGCCGGGCGATCTCGTCGGCATTGTGCAGCGTGGCATTGGAGACGACCACGCCGCCCACCGTCACCGGCTTGAGCCGCGCGACGGGCGTGAGCTTGCCGGTGCGGCCGACCTGGATGTCGATCGCCTCCAGCGTGGTCTGCGCGCGCTCGGCGGGGAATTTGTGCGCGATCGCCCAGCGCGGCGCGCGCGCGACGAAGCCGAGCCGCTCCTGCCAGTCGAGCCGGTCGATCTTGTACACCACGCCGTCGATGTCGAACGGCAGGTCGGCGCGCTCCGCCTCGATCGCGCGATAGCGCGCCAGCGCGGCGGCGGCGTCCGCGACGCGGGCGAGATCGTCGGCGACCGGGAAGCCCCAGCCGCGGATCGCCTCCATCACCGCAAGCTGCGTCTCGCCGGGCAGCGCGGAGACTTCGCCCCAGCCGTGCGCGAGGAAGCGCAGCGGGCGGCTGGCGGTGACGGCGGCATCCTTCTGGCGCAGCGAGCCGGCGGCGGCGTTGCGCGGGTTGGCGAACTGGCGCGCCTCCTTGCCGGTCTCCGCCGCCTCGGCCGCGAGCCGGGCGTTGAGCGCGGTGAAATCGGCCTTGGCCATATAGACCTCGCCGCGCACCTCGAACACGTCCGGCGCATCGGCCGGGAGAGTTCGGGGAATGTCGGCGATCGTCGCGACATTGGCGGTGACGTCCTCGCCGGTCGTGCCGTCGCCACGGGTCAGCGCCTGCACCAGCTCGCGGTTTTCGTAGCGGAGCGAGCAGGACAGGCCGTCGATCTTCGGCTCGGCGGTGAGCGTGACCGGCGTGTCGTCCGACAGGCGCAGGAAGCGGCGGACGCGCGCGACGAACTCCTCCACCTCCTCGTCGGAAAAGGCGTTGTCGAGGCTGGTCATCGGCTTCGCGTGGCGCACCTTGGCGAGATGCGAGGCCGGCGCGGCGCCGACGAGGCGCGAGGGCGAATCGGCGCGGATCAGGTGCGGGAAGGCCGCCTCGATCGCATTGTTGCGGCGGACGAGCGCGTCGTAATCGGCGTCGGAAATCTCCGGCGCGTCCTCGGCATGATAGCGGCGGTTGTGGTGCGCGATCTCGCGCGCGAGCCGCGCAAGCTCGGCGGCGGCTTCGGTATCGTCGGAGGGGAGGGCGGTCATGGCCGCCCTCTAGCCCGTCCGCCCCCGCGTTGCGAAGGGGCGAACGGGCGGAGGCGTTCGATCAGGGCTGCTCGCCCACGGGCGCGACATATTCGCCCATGTCCTTGCCCTCGATCTCGTCGAGGCCCTTGTAGAGCCGCGAATTGTGCATCCCGTAGACGAAATACAGCACGATCGCGCCGATCGAATACCACAGGAAGAACATCAGCACCCGCGTCTCGATCGAGAAGATCAGGCCGAAGCAGAACAGGATGCCGAGGATCGGCAGCACCGGATAGAGCGGCACCCTGAAGCCGCGCGGCAGATCGGGGTGCGTGCGGCGCAGCCATACCACCGTGAGGCAGACGATGCCGAACGCCGCCAGCGTGCCGACCGAGGTCATGTCGCCGAGCGTGTTGATGTCGAAGAAGCCCGCCGCCGCCGCGACGATCATGGCGACGAGGATCGTGTTGACCCACGGCGTCTTGAAGCGCGGATGCACGGTGGCGAACACGCGCGGCAGCAGCCCGTCGCGCGCCATCGTGTAGAAGATGCGCGTCTGGCCGTACATCAGCACCAGCACCACCGAGGTGAGGCCGACGATCGCGCCGATCTTGATGATCTTGGCGAACCAGCTCCATTGCGGGCCGAGCGCGTCCACCGCGACCGCGACCGGATCGGGCACGTTGAGCAGCTTGTAGTTCACGATCAGCGTCATCGTCACCGACACGAGCATGTAGATGACGGTGCAGACGATCAGGCTGCCGATGATGCCGATCGGCATGTCGCGCGCCGGGTTCTTCGCTTCCTGCCCGGCGGTGGAGACCGCCTCGAAGCCGATATAGGCGAAGAACACGATCGAGGCGGCGCGCATGATGCCGCTCCAGCCGAACTCGCCCTTCTCGCCGGAGGGCGGCGGGATGAACGGGTCCCAATTGGCCTTCAGCGTGCCGAAATTCTGGATCACGAACCAGCCGACGATCAGGATGAAGGCGATGATGACGCCCATCTTGACCACCACGATCGCGTTGTTGACCTTCGCGCTCTCGCTCACGCCGACGACCAGCAGCGCGCCGAGCAGCGCGCAGATCAGGAAGGCGGGGAGGTTGAACAGATAGGTCAGCGGCGCGCCGTTCGCGCCCAGCACGGCCGCGCCGTTCTGCATGATCGCATGGCCGCTCGGCCCGGTGAGCTCGATCGGGATGATGATGCCGTAGTCGCGCAGCAGCGACACGACATAGCCCGACCAGCCGACCGCGACGACCGACGCCGCCAGCCCGTATTCGAGCAGCAGCAGCGCGCCCATCACCCAGGCGGCGAACTCGCCGATCGTGGTGTATGAATAGGTATAGGCCGAGCCAGACACCGGCAGGGTCGAGGAAAGCTCGGCATAGCACAGGCCGGCAAGCCCGCAGATCACGCCGGCGACGACGAACGAGATCAGCACCGCCGGCCCGGCGTGGAGCGCGGCGGCGTTGCCGGTGCGCACGAAGATGCCCGCGCCGATGATGCAGCCGATGCCAAGAAAAACGAGATTGGCCGCGCTGAGCGTTCGTTTCAGCTCGCTGGCCTGCGTCTCGCGCTGGATCTGCTCCACCGTCTTGCGGAGCGTCATCCGCGCGAGAAGACCTTCTGCGGGTCTGGTTGCCATAATCCTCCCTCGGCCGCCCCCCGGACGGCCCGAATACGTTAAGCGACGGAACCTAGCGGCGAATGCGCCGCTCGCCTAGCCCGGAACGGGGCAGGTTGAGGGACGGAAGGATCAGCGGTTGCTGTCGTTCCGCACCAGCATCGGGCCGAGCGGCCGCCCGGCGAGGATATGGACGTGGAGGTGCGGCACCTCGGCATGGGAATCCAGCCCGGTGTTGGCGATCAGGCGATAGCCGCTCTCGACCAGCCCGGCCTCGCGCGCGACCTTGCCGGTGGCGCGGACGAAGCTGGCGATTTCCGCATCGGACGCCCGTTCGGAAAAATCGTCCCAGCTGACATAGGCACCCTTCGGGATCACCAGCAGGTGCGTCGGCGCCCAGGGCGCGATATCGTGGAACACCAATGTGTGTTCGTCCTCGAACACGGTTCGCGACGGGATCTCGCCGCGCAGGATCTTCGCGAAGATGTTCTGATCGTCATAGGGCTGGGTGGCGTCGACGGCCATGATGCGGCTCCTATTCGGGGCGGAAGGAAAGCGGGCGGCCGGCTTTCTCGTCGTGGCCGGACTGGCCCTCGCGCCGTTCCAGCTCGCGGCGCACGTCGTCGAGCGTCAGGTCCGCGTCGGCGAGCAGGACGAGCAGGTGGAAGATCAGGTCCGCCGCTTCGGGCACGATCTTGGCGTCGTCGCCGGAGCAGGCGGCGATCACGGTTTCCACCGCTTCCTCGCCCAGCTTCTGCGCGATGCGCCTGCGCCCCTGGAAGAACAGGCTGGCGGTATAGGATTTCATTGCCGCCGCGTCCTTGCGCGCGCGGATCGTCGCCTCGAGGCGATCGAGCGTATCGTCGGCCATGCCGGCAGCGGTGCCGCGTGGCGCGCGCGCGGTCAACCGTCCGGCCGCCCTTTTCGCATCCGCCGCCTGAGCGCGCGGCGCGTCAGCCACACGGCGAGCACCGCGACGACGAACAGTGCGACATCGGAAAGCTCGGGGATCTTGCGTTCGCGGACGGTGCCGCTGTGCGGGGCGCCCGGCGTCGATGCGGAAGCTTTTATGTCATCCGGGCCGAACGCCAGCCTCGGGACAATCATTCCCACAGCGCCGCGACCCGCGCCGCCGCGCTCCGCCAGTCGATCCGGCGTTCGGCGAGCCACGCATCGTCGTAATAGGTGCAGCCGTAGCGGTCGCCGCCGTCGCACAGCAGGGTGACGATGCTGCCGTGCTCGCCCGCCGCCGCCATCTCCTCCACCAATTGCGCGCAGGCCCACAGGTTCGTGCCGGTCGAGCCGCCGACACGCCGGCCGAGCCGCGCCGACAGCGCGCGCATCGCGCCGATGCTCTCGGCGTCGTCCACCGCCACCATCCGGTCGATCACGCCGGGCACGAAGCTCGGCTCGACGCGCGGGCGGCCGATCCCCTCGATGCACGAGGCGCAGCCCTCCGGCAGCGCGTCGACGCCGCGGTCGGCGTAGTGGCGGTGGAACACCGAATGGAGCGGATCGGCGACCAGCAGCCGCGTCGCGTGGCGCTGGTAGCGGATGAAGCGCCCGATCGTCGCGGAGGTGCCGCCGGTCCCCGCGCCGCACACGATCCAGGCCGGGATCGGGTGTTCCTCCCGCGCCATCTGGGAGAAGATGCTCTCGGCGATATTGTTGTTGCCGCGCCAGTCGGTCGCGCGCTCGGCATAGGTGAACTGGTCGATGTAATGGCCGCGCGTTTCCGCCGCGAGCCGCTGCGCCACGTCATAGACGGTGCGCGGATCGTCGACGGTGTGAATCTCGCCGCCCTGGAAGCGGATCGCATCGAGCTTGGGCGCGGCGGTCGTCGCCGGCACCACGGCGATGAAGCGCAGCCCCAGCATCCGCGCGAAATAGGCCTCGCTCACCGCCGTCGAGCCGGACGATGCCTCGATCACGCAGGTATCCGGCCCGATCCACTCGTTGCACAGGGCATAGAGGAACAGCGAGCGGGCGAGGCGGTGCTTCAGGCTGCCGGTGGGATGCGAGCTTTCGTCCTTCAGATACAGCGTGATGCCGGGATGGCGCGGCAGATCGACGCGGATCAGGTGGGTATCCGCCGAGCGGTTGAAATCCGCCTCGATCCGCTGGATCGCATCGGTCAGCCACGCGCGGTGGGAGGCGATCGGGGAGGGGGCGTTCATCGGGCGGTGTTCCTGTCGTTATGGCGTCCCCGCGCGGTTTGGCCCAGCAGGATGCGTTTTCCAACGGATAAAAGACGGTCGAGCGCTCACGGTCGGAGGACGAACCTGGGACGCGGCGAAATCCGCCGACATATCGCGCAATCCGCCGACATTCAGTAGTTTACAACTGTAGTCATTTTCCTAAACTATTGAAAAATAACGATTCAAGTGTTTGGCATGACTAATGCACTTCGATGGGCGCAGCGCTCCCCCAGGCTGCAAAATTTTCGGAGGAGGAAAGCCATGAACACCCGGTCCCTGATTGCCGCCGCCACGATCGCCCTCACCGCCGCGATCGCCGTTCCCGCCGCCGCGCGCACCGTGGCGCCGCCCGCGCCGGTTCCCACTTCGACAGACACGCCGTCGCCCACGCAGCGCATCTGCGTGGTGGACACGCCGACCGGCTCGCTGGTCACGCGGAAAGTGTGCCGCACCCGCGCGGAATGGAACAACATGGGCATGGACCCGCTCGCCAAGAAGTGACGGCGGGCGCGGGCGGCTCGCGGCCATCCCTCATGCCGCGAGCCGCCCGTCTTGCCGCTACAGATCGCGCGCGTAGATCTGATAGACCTTGTTGACCTTGCTATCGATCGCGGCGGCGATCGAGTTCATGCCCTGATTGTCGTCGAGCACCCAGCCGATCTCCGCGCGGCTCGCGCCGTAGCGCCCCACCGCGTCCCGGCGGATGAACTCGATCATCATGAAAGCGAGCTGGCTCGCCAGCCGCGACGACTGAAGCTCCTTCAGCACGCCCATCAGCGGCACGCGCATCGTCCGCACCTTCGGCCGCCGCAGCCACAGCAGCAGCTTCGCCCAGCCGAACGGCAGCAGGTTGCCGTTGAGCGGCTTGATCGCCTCGTTGAGATCGGGAAGCGTGATCATGAAGGCGACCGGCCGGCCGTCGAGTTCGGCGATACGGATCAGGTCGTTGAACACGATCGGCTTCAGCTTCACGCCGATATCGTCGATCTCCGGCTGGGTCAGCGGGATGAAGCCCCAATTGTCCGACCAGGCATCGTTGAGGATGCCCAGGATGATCGCAGCCTCCTGCTGGAATTTCGACTTGTCGACGTGCCGGATGCGGATGCGCGGATTCTTCTCGCCGGACGCGACGATGCGGTTGACGATCGGCGGAAAGCCGTCCGAGATCGGCAGGTCGTAGGTGAAGAGCCTCTTCACCGGCAGATAGCCCGCGCGCTCCACCCAGCCGCGATATTCGGGCCTGGCATGGCCCATCATCACCGTCGGCGGATGATCGAAGCCCTCGATCAGCAGCCCCGGCTCCTCCCACACCGATTGCGAGACGGGGCCGATCGCCCGCGTCATGCCCTGATCGCGCAGCCAGCCTTCCGCCGCCGCCATCAGCGCGGTGAACTGCTCCTCGTTCTCCGCGTCCATCAGGCCCCAGAAGCCGGTGCCGGGGCCGAAGCCGCGCTCGGGCGGCATCTCCAGCGCCAGCGTGTCGATATGCGCGGAAATGCGCCCGACCACGCGGCCATCCTGCTCGGCGAGGAAAAGCTGCGCCTTCGCATGGCTGTACCAGCCGTTCTTCTCCGGCGTGATGAGGCCCAGGGCCTCGCCCTTCAGCGGCGGCACCCAGTTCGGATCGTCGCGATAGAGGCGGAAGGGGAAATCGACGAAGGTCTTGCGGTCGCGCTTCGTCAGGACGGGGCGGATGGTGATCGGTGATGCCATGAGACAGGCGCAATAATCGCACGAAGCGATCATGGCGAGTGACCTTTCCGTCATCATCGCGCCGCCGGCGGCCTGTAAACGCCACCGTCTCGCCACTATCTTCGGCCAATGGACCACGCCATGACGACCATCACCCTCGATCGCGCGTCCGCCGCGCCCGCGCGCCTGCCGATCGCCGACGATCGCGAGATGCTGAAGGCCGCCGCCGAGCTGACGCGCGACATCAATGCGCCGCGTCCTGGCATCTACTGGGCGGATTTCCTCGGCTCGGCCGTGCTCGGCTATGCCGCGCTGGCGGCGGCGGTCCTGTCGCATTCGGCCGCCGTGACGATCGCGGCGGGAGTGGTGTCGGTGCTGGCGCTCTATCGCGCCCTGCTGTTCATCCACGAGCTGACCCATGTGCGCCACGCCGCGCTGCCGGGGTTCCGCTTCGCCTATAATCTGGTGATCGGCGTGCCGATGCTGGTGCCGTCGTTCATGTACGAGGGCGTTCACAACCTGCACCACGCGCGCACGCGCTACGGCACGGTCGACGATCCGGAATATCTGCCGCTCGCGCTGATGAAGCCGTGGACCTTGCCCGTGTTCATCATCGTCGCGGCGCTGGCGCCGGTGGGGCTGATCATCCGCTACGCCGTGCTGACGCCGCTGTCGCTGCTCATCCCGCCGCTGCGCCGCGCGGTGGTGGCGCGTTATTCGTCGCTGTCGATCAATCCCGCCTTCCGCCGCCGGATGCCGGAGGGCGAGTTCCGCGCGCAGTGGAACCGGATCGAGGCCGCGTGCATGGCCTGGGCGATCGCGCTGGTCGCACTGGCGGCGACGGGCGTGCTGCCGCTGCGCGCGTTCGGCATCATGGTGGCGGTCGCCTCGGGCGTGGCGGTGCTCAACCAGGTCCGCACCCTCGTCGCGCACCTGTGGGAGAACGAGGGCGAGACGATGACCGTCACCGCGCAATATCTCGATTCGGTCAACGTGCCGCCGCCGGGCCTGCTGCCGGGCCTGTGGGCGCCGGTCGGGCTGCGCTACCACGCGCTGCACCATCTGCTGCCGGGGCTGCCCTATCATTCGCTGGGCGAGGCGCACCGGCGGCTGTCGAAGGCGCTGGACGCATCCTCGCCCTATCACGACGCCAATTACCGCAGCCTGCCCTATCTGGTCGGCAAGATCGCGCGGAGCACGATGCTGCCGCGCTGACGTAGTTATTCCTCGGTGCGCAGCAGCACCGTCTCGCCGATGAACAGGAACAGCAGGAACGGCGCCCAGGCCGCGAGGAACGGGGGGTAGGCGCCGAGATTGCCCATCGCCAGCGCGAAATTGTCAGCGACGAAATAGGCGAAGCCCAGCGCCATGCCGATCACGGCGCGGACGAACAGCTTGCCCGAGCGCGCGATGCCGAACGCCGCCACCGCGCCGAGCAGCGGCATCAGCACCGACGAGAGTGGCCCCGACAATTTGTGCCACAGCGAGCCTTCGAGCGCCTTGGTCGGCCGCCCCGCCGCCTTGAGGTCGCCGATCGCCTCCCTGAGCGCGCCGAACGACAGCTCGTCCGCATCGACCGAGGCGAGGGTGAACTGGTCGGGCGTCACGCCGCGCGCGATCACCGTCTCGCCGAGCTGCGACACCTTGCCGCTCGCGACGTCGAAGCGCTGCGTCGGCGCCACCACCCAGCCGTCGCCGGCGCGGCGGCCGCGCGGCGCGGTGACGATCGCGCGCAGCGCGCCGCCCTGCCGGTCATAGACGGTGATGCCGCCCAGTTCCGCCGCATTCCCGCGCCCCCTGATCGTGTCCACCTCGATCAGATCGGGGCCGGATCGCACCCACACGTTCGTCCGGTCGCCGCGGTCGACCGGCATCGGCCCGTAATCGACCTTCTGCCAGCGGTTGAGCGTGGCGGTGGCGCGCGGCACGATGCGGTCGTTGAAGGCGAAGCTCAGCACCGCGACGCCCATGCTGGCGACGATCAGCGGCGCCAGCACCTGATGCGCGGACATGCCCGCGCCCTTCAGCGCGACAACCTCGCTGTTCTGGTTCATCGTGATGAGCGTGAGGATCGTGCCGAGCAGCACCGAGAAGGGCAGGAAGCGCGCGATGATCTGCGGCGCGCGCAGCGTGACGTAATACCACACCTGCGCGTCGCCATTGCCCTGCGCCGCGAGGATCTTGCCGGATTCGCCCAGCAGGTCGAGCGCCTGGAGCACCAGCACCAGCCCGGCGAGGATGCCGAACGTCCGCACCAGGAACATCCGCCCCATGTAGAGGGAGACGGTGCGCGAGGGGAAGAAGGAGGTCATGCGGGGGTCTCCGCGCGCTTGCGCCGGCCCGGCAGGCGGCTGGCGACGGCCTTCCACGCCTTGCCCGCCACGCGCTCCAGCGCGCCGATCGGCTGGCCGCCGGGAACGAAGGCGATCGTGCGATACATCCACAGCACCAGCGCGGCGAAGACGAGGAAGGGTATCCACAGCGCGAAGAACGGGTCGATCCGGCCGAGATGCCCCACCGAGGCGGCATATTGGTTGATCTTGTGATAGGTCACGATCATCACGATCGACAGGAACACGCCCAGCGCCGAGGTGGAGCGCTTCGGCGGCACGCCCAGCGCCACCGCGAGCAGCGGCAGGAGGAACATCGAGGCGACTTCCGCGAGGCGGAAGTGGAATTCCGATCGGCTGCTGTCGCGCTCCTCGACGGTCTGCCCGGTGCGGCCGGTGCGCGCCAGCTCGGGCAGCGTCGCCTCGAGGCTCTCGCCGCTGCGCACGCGGAATTGCTCGAACTTCGGCAGGTTGATCGGCAGGTCGTGGCTGTTGAAGGTCAGCACGCGCGGGGTGCTGAAATCCTTGCGGTTGTGGACGAGGGTGCCGTTGGTCAGGCGCAGGATGATGACGTCCGGGTCGTCGGTCGCGAGGAACTGGCCGCGCTGCGCCGTCACGCCCACCCAGTCGCCCTTCTGGGTCTCGGTATGAACGAAGATGCCCGAAAGCTGGCGCCCGTCGTCGCGGCTCTGCTCGATGCGCAGCGTGGTGCGGTCCCCGAGATGGGTGAACTCGCCGACCTTGATCGAGGCGCCCAGCGCGCCCGTGCGCAGCTCGAAGCCGAGCTGTTCATAGGCGTAGCGCGCCTTGGGCTGGACATAGCCGACGATCGCGAGGTTCAGCAGCGCGAGCGCGATCGCATACATATAGGGCACGCGCAGCAACCGCCCGTAGCTCATCCCCACGCCGCGCATCACGTCCAGCTCCGACGAGGTGGCGAGGCGGCGGAAGGCGAGCAGGATGCCCAGCATCAGCCCGATCGGGATGCCGAGGCCGAGATATTCCGGCAGCAGATTCGCCAGCATCCGCCACACCACCGAAACCGGCCCGCCCTCGGTCGCGACGAAGTCGAACAGGCGCAGCATGCGGTCCAGCACCAGCAGCATCGCTGCGAGCACGAGGGTGGAGAACAGCGGCAGCGCGATCAGCCGTGCCATGTAGCGGTCGATCGATTTCATGGGCGGGAAACGGTCACTCGGCGCTGCTGGTCGATCGGGGCGGTATAGGCGGGGGAAAGCCGGGCGTCAGCCGAAATATCCGCGCGGCGCGTTTCCGCCCGTCATTCCGCCGCGATGCCGGGGCGCGCAGCCGCGCGATCGGCGCCGGTCGCGGCGGCGATCGCGCGATCGAGCGCATTGAGCGTGAACGGCTTGCGCAGGACGTGATGGCCGGCGAACGCATCGCCCTCGCTCGCCTCGCCGGCGAAGCCGGTGACGAACAGCACCGGGATGTGCGCGTATCGCCGGTCGAGCGCGGCGATCATCTCCGGCCCGGTCTGCGTGGGCATCAGCACGTCGGAAAGGATCAACCGGATCGCATCGTGCGCGGCGAGCATCGCCGGCGCGGCGAGCGGGTCGTTGCAGGGGATCGGGCGATGGCCCAGTTCGCGAAGCGCGCCGCTCGTCGCGGCCAGCACGCGCGGATCGTCCTCCACCACCAGCACGTCGAGCGCGGCGGGGGAGGCATGGAATGCCTCCTCGTCGCTCGTGGCGGGAGGCGCGGGCGCCTCCTCGTGCTCGCGCGGCAGATATAGCGTGATCGTCGTGCCCGCGCCCGGCGCGGTGTCGACCGCGATCGCGCCGCTTTGCTGCCGGACGAAGGCGAAGATCTGGCTCAGCCCCAGCCCGGTGCCCTTGCCGACCGGCTTGGTGGTGAAGAACGGCTCGAACACGCGCTCGGCGACTTCCGGCGCCATGCCGCAGCCGGTGTCCGTCACCGCGATGGTGAGATAGTCGCCGGCGGCGCATTCGCGCTCGTTCTCCGCCAGCGTCGCGGTGCCGGCGGTGACGGTCAGCGTGCCGCGCCCGTCCATCGCGTCGCGCGCATTGACCGCGAGGTTGAGGATGCTGTTCTCGATCTGGACGCGATCCGCGCGCAGCCGCCAGCCCGCGCTCTCGTCGCGGATCACGACGGTGATCGCGTCGCCCAACGTCCGGTCGAGCAGGTCCGACATGCCGCGCAGCAGGTCCGCCGCGCGCATCGCCTCGGGATTGATCGCGGCCTCGCGGGTGAAGGAAAGCAGGCGGCCGGTCAGCGCGGCGGCGCGCTTCGCCCCCTCCATCGCGCTGTCGACATGGCGGCCGATCTCCTTGCGCGCCGTCGTGCCGGCCAGCCCACGCTGGGCAAGCTCCAGCCCGCCCATCACGACCGCCAGCATATTGTTGAAATCATGCGCGATGCCGCCGGTGAGCTGGCCCACCGCCTCCATCTTCTGCACCTGCCGCAGCCGCGTTTCCTGCTGGCGCAACTCGGCGGTGGCGACCGCCACGGCGGCGGCGAACTGGTCGGCGCGCTCGCGTTCGGCGGCGGCCTCTGCGCGGGCGACGCCGCGCTCGGTCAGCGCGCGCACGGTGAGCGCCCCCAGCGCGATCGCGCCGACCAGGATCAGGATGCCGAAGGCGGAGAAAATTCGCGCCAGCCGCGTCGCGCGCTCGATCGCGGCGCGTGTCTCCCGCGTGCGCTGGTCGAGCAGGTTGCGCTCGCTGCGAATCACCTCCTCGAGGATGCGGTCGATCGCCGTCAGCGAGGGCGCCTCGCGCGCGCGGTAGTAGAGCGACAGCGCCTGGTCGTTCTTGCCGTAATTGGTGCTGAGCGCGATCAGCGACAATTCCTTGCCGCGCTGCTGATAGGCGAGCCGCAACTGGGCGAGGCGCGGAATCTGGCTGTCGTTCTGGCTGGCGAGGTCGGCGAGCCGGTCGATCTGCTTCCCCGCGAGCTGCCATTTGTCGTAATAGAGCTGGCCGAGCTGCTTGTCGCCGGAGATGACGAAACGGCCGAGCGACGCTTCGGATTCCGCGATCGTCCCGTCCAGCGTGCGCGCCAGCACCATGATGTCATAGCTGTGCGACTGGAGCTGGATCGCGCGGTCGCGCTGGCGGTTGGCCTCGCCGAGCGTCACGATCAGCGCGAACAGCACGGCGACGCCGAGCACGCCCATCAGCGCCAGCGCGATGGTGCGGAGCTTCGAAATCGCCCGCTCCCGCGTATTTCCCCCGTCGATCGCGCTCACGACCGACATAGTATCAGACCAGGCGATGCGCGAAAAGCGCGGGCCGGTTGTTCAGGCGATCGCGCCGGTCGCGCGGCCCGCCGCCTCGAACATCGCGATCACGCGGGCGATCTGTTCGCTCGTATGCTCGGCGCAGACCGAGCAGCGCAGCAGGAAGGTGCCGGCGGGGGTGGCCGGCGGTCGCGCGACGTTGACGTACAGCCCCGCCTCCAGCAGCGCGTGCCACATCGCCACCGCCTGATCCTGATCGTCGAGCAGCACCGCGACGACCGCCGATTGCGGCTCGTCGGTCGGCAGGCGGAAACCCAGCGCCTTGAGGCCGCCGTGCAATGCCCTGGTGTTTTCCCACAGATGCGCGCGCTTGTTGTGGGCGTGCATCAGCTTGCGGATCGAGACGGCGGCGCTCGCCATCACGGCGGGGGGCAGGCTGGCGGTGAAGATATAGGGGCGGCAGACGAAGCGCAGGATCTCGAACTTCGGATGGTTCGACACGCAGAAGCCGCCGACCGTGCCGACCGATTTGGAGAAGGTGCCGATCACGAAATCGACCTGATCCTCCAGCCCCTGCTCCTCATAGACGCCGCGCCCGTTGGGGCCGAAGAAGCCCATCGAATGCGCCTCGTCCACCAGCACCATCGCGCCATGCTTTTTGGCGACGGCCACCATTTCCCTTAGCGGGGCGACGTCGCCAAGCATCGAATAGACGCCCTCCAGGACGACGAGCTTGCCCGGCTCCCTCGGCAGGCGGCCGAGCCTCTTGTCGAGGTCCTCGACCGAATTGTGGCGGAAGCGGACCACCTCGGCATTGCCCATCGCGCAGCCGTCGTAGATCGAGGCGTGGCTGTCGGCGTCGAGGATGATATATTCGCCCTTGCCGGCGATCGCCGAGATCACGCCGAGATTGGCCTGATAGCCGGTCGAGAAGACGATCGCGCCCGACATGCCGTAGAATTCGCGCAGCGCCTGCTCCACCTCCATATGGTCGTGGAACGTGCCGTTGAGCGCGCGGCTGCCGTTGGTGCCGGTGCCGAAACGGTCGAACGCCTGCTTGCCGGCGGCGATCACGTCCGGGTCGAACGTCATCCCCATGTAATTATAGGTGCCGAGGAGGATCGTCTCCCTGCCCTTGATGACCGCGACGGTGGGGGATTTCACCTCCTCCATCACGATGCCGAACGGATCGCGCAGCCCGCTCGACAGCAGCGCCTCGCGCTCGGCGATCAGGGGAGCGAACTTGTCGAACAGGTCGCGTTCGGCCGGCGCCGGGGTGGCCGCCGGCGGAAGATCGGACTGCTGGCCGCTGTCGCTCATCTCACGCCTTCAGTCTGGCGACGGCGTCGGCGAGCTGGCCGACGGTCTCGATTTCCGCCTGCATGTTCATCGTGATGATGATGTCGAACTCGTCCTCGATCGCGGCGACGAAATCCATCACCGTCAGGCTGTCCCACTCCAGGTCGCCCTGGAAGGTGGTGGCGTCGGTGACGGCGACGCCCTTCTTGTTGAAAGGTTCGATCTGCGCCTTGATGGCGGTGAGGATGGTGTCGCGGTCGCTCATGTCCCGGCCTTAATCGCTGGACCTTGGCCTTGCCAAGCGATTGCGGCCGAAGCTTGACCCAAAGGCGGCGTCAGCCGTTCGTTCCGATATGGTCGACGTCCGGCGGATAATCGCCCTCGTTGGCGCGATGCGCGTTGGGCGCGATCGTCGCGGCGGTGACGGGCGCGGCGCGGCCGAGCCGGGCATTCTCCGCCTCAAGCTCGCGAATGCGCGCGTCCGCCTCGTTGCGGGTGGCGGCGTGGGCGTCGCGCTCCGCTATGTAGCGGTCGCGCCACTTGCGGCCGCCGGGATGGCTGGCGAGGCCGAGCAGCCAGCCCGCGATCAGGGCGAGCGCTAGCGCGAGATATTGCGTCGGCGTGGTGAACGGCATGGCGGCGGACCTCCTCGTGCACAGGTTCAACGATCCACCGCGCCGCGTCGTTCCGGCCGCTCACGCACGGCCGGAACGGCGGGCCGGTCAGGGGGTGCCGTGGATGAAGGCGTCGTTGATCGAGCAGGCCGCCGGGCCGAGGATGACGATGAACAGCACCGGCAGGATGAACAGGATCAGCGGCACCGTCATGATCGCCGGCAGGCGGGCGGCCTTCTCCTCCGCGCGCATCATGCGCTCGTTGCGGAACTCGGCCGACAGCACGCGCAGCGCGGAGGCGAGGGGGGTGCCGTATTTCTCGGTCTGGATCATCGTGGTGACGATCCCCTTCACCTCGTCCAGCGCGATGCGGCTGGAGAAATTCTCGAACGCCTGGCGGCGATCGGTGAGGAAGCCCAGTTCGATCGCGGTGAGCGCGAATTCGTCGCCCAGCTCGGGATAGGCCTTGCCAAGCTCCTTCGCGACGCGATGGAACGCGGCGTCCACGGTCAGGCCGGCCTCGGCGCAGATCACCAGCAGGTCGAGCGCGTCGGGCAGGCCCTTGCGGATCGCCTGCGAGCGCTTGGTGATCTGGTTCTTCAGGAAGATGTCCGGCGCCTTGTAGCAGGCGATGAAGGTGAAGGCGACCAGCCCGTAACGCTTAATCGCCGACCAGTCGGCGAAGCTGTTCGTGCCATAGACGACGAACACCATGATGCCGCCGATCACCACCGGCAGCACCAGCCGGCCGAAGATCACGCCGACCGCCCATTCCTTCGAGCGGATGCCGGCCTGAAGCAGCTTGACCTGCGCGTCCTTGAGCTGGCTGTCCTGCAACACCTTCAGCGAGGCGAGGAAGGCACGGATGCGGTCGGCGCCCTCGCTGCGGCGCACCAGCTTCGCGCGGCGCTTGCCGCTGGAGGCGGTGATGCCGGCCTTGAGCTGTTCGCGGCGCTCGTTCAGCGCCTTGACGCGACGCGCCATCGGGTTGCGCACGCTGAGCGCGGCGTAGATCGCCACCAGCACGGCCATCGCCGCCACCCCGGACAGGACCGTTGCGGCCAGATAGACGTCGATGCCCAGAAGCGTCGGATTGGATGCCGTTTCCATCGCGTCAGATCTCGAAGTTTATCATCTTGGCCATGATGAAGGCGCCGATCGCCATCCATACCAGCCCGCCGCCGCCCACCATGATGAGCCGCTCGTCGACGAAGAATTTCTGCATGTAGCTGCCGTTGATGAACCAGATCAGCCCGAAGACGATGAACGGCAGCGCGCCGATGATATAGGCCGACGCCTTCGATTCCGACGACATCGCCTTGATCTTCAGCTTCATCTGCCCGCGCTGGCGCAGCACGGTGGCGAGGTTCTGCAGCGTTTCCGCCAGATTGCCGCCGGTCTCGCGCTGGATCGCGATGGTGATGCAGAAGAACTGGAACTCGGGAGTCGGAATCCGCTCGGCAGTTTCCTGGAGCGCGACGTCCATCGAGCGGCCGATCTTCATCTTGTCCGAGACGATGCGGAATTCCTCGCCCACCGGCCCCGGCACCTCGCTGGCGACGACCGACATGGTTTCGGTGATCGGCAGGCCCGAGCGCAGGCCGCGCACGAGCAATTCGATCGCGTCGGGGAATTTCGCGTTGAACTTCGCGATGCGGCGCTTGATGAAGAAGCCGACGACATAGTGCGGAATGCCCGCACCCACGCCCAGCCCGACCATCAGTGCCAGCAGCAGCGGCAGGCCCTGCAGCATCAGCAGCAGGGTGACGATCGTCAGCAGACCCACCGTCGCCATGCCGTATTGACCGACCGTCCAGTTCTTGCCGGTACGCGTCAGCCGCTTCTTCAGCTCGGCCGGCTTCGGCAGGAAGCGCATCGCCGCCTGATCCGCCCTGGTGGCGTTCTTGCCGGTGATGCGGCGCATCTGCGCCTCCACCGCCATTGCCGGCGAGGCGGAATGACGTTCGCGCAACGCGCCGAGCCGGCGGCTGCCGGCGCGCGCCGCGGACGGGCCGGCGAAGGCGAACGCGATCATCGCGATCACGGTCAGCGCGCCCAGCGCAAGCATGGCAATCGGCATCAGGGGCATCGCGGCCTCACACCTCCTTGGGCGCTGCCCCGCGCGGAAAGGCGCGGGCGCGCGATCACTTCGCCTTCGCTCCGGCCGGCTTTCTCGGCAGGAGCGATTTCAGATCGGTGAATCGCTCGATCAGCGAGCCGCTCTTTGCCTTTGATTTTGCCTTCGCCTCGTCGGTCGATCCGCTCTCGTCGCCGGCTTCGCACAGCCGGCTCGCGAGCTGCGCGATCGGCGCGACCGTCTTGGAGCCCTTGCCGGCTTCCGCGAGCGGCTTGCCGAGCTTCGCGGCCTGCGCGGCGAGCTTCTGGTCGAACGGGACGATGAAATCGACCTTGCGCTCGATCGAATTCTCGAAATCCTTCCGCGTGATCTCGAGTTGCTGCCCCGGATGGACGCGGTTGGCCAGCACGAGCACCATCAGGTGCGGCGCATTGGCCTTGATCCACGAGAGGATGCGGATCGTGTCGCGCGCCGCCGCCAGCGTCAGCTCGGTGACGATCAGCGCGCACTGCATGTCGCTCACCAGATGCGGATGCGCGACCAGCATGTTGCGCGGCAGATCGACCACGGTGCATTCGAACGCCGCCCGCATCTCCTCCTGCAACTGGAAGAAGGCGCTGCCGTCGGTGACGATCGGCGAGTTGATCGGCGCCTCGGCCGACAGGATCGAGAGCTTGTCGGAGGCGCGGACCATGGCGCGCTCGATGAACAGGCCGTCGATGCGGCTGGGGTTCTCGATCGCGTCGGTGAGGCCGCGCCCCGGCTCCAGATCGAGCGCCAGCGCGCCGGTGCCGAAATGCACGTCGAGATCGAGCATCGCGGTGGTGCGCTGCTGCTTCTCGCTCATCAGCCACGCCAGCGACGCTGCGATGGTGGAGGCGCCCGTGCCGCCGCGCGTGCCGATCACCGCCACCGCATAATGCGGCCGGTCCACGGCGCCCTCGACCACCTTGGGCGCGTTCAGCACCGCCTGAGCGTGCGAGAAGGCCTCGCGCAGCATGTCCGGCGACAAGGGCTTCAGGAGATAATCCTGGATCCCGCTCGCGACGAGATCGCGGTACAGCCGCACGTCGTTGACCTGACCGGAGGCGATCACCACCGTGCCCGGCTCGCATACCTCGGCCAGCGAATTGATATCGCCGAGCGGATCGCCCGATTCGGCGAGATCGACGAACAGGATCTGCGGGCTGGCCGAGACCGACAGCGACTGCACCGCATTGCGCAGGCCGCCCTTGTTCACCTTCTCGGGCGACCAGCCCATCTCGGTTGCGATGGGGCGGATCGCCTCGGCGGTCGTCTCGTCGCAGACATAGGCGACGAAGGGTTCGCGATGGGCTACGCCGCCCGGTTTCCACGGAGCGTTCATCTTACTTGTTCCCCGACGTCGTCATCTTTTCGATCTTGATTGCGGTGCCGCCGTTTCCGGTCGGCTTCGCCTTGCGATATTCGTCGATCGCGCGCGTGCCCGTCGCCGCGTCATAGACCTGCGCGCCCGGCTCGCCGCGCACCAGATCGAGCGGATTGGCGACCATCGCGGCGAGGTTCGAATTGACCGCGCAGCCCTGGTTCGACCAGGTGTTGCCCTCGAAATCGGGCTGGCGATCACGCGAGAAATCGGGGCAGTTCGGGACGCGCGCCCGCGCCCGGCTGACCACCACGCGCATCGTGCCGGGCGTGACCGGCGCCCCCGTCACCGGCGCGTCGCCGGAGACGAGCAGGCCGAAGCGGGCCGCCGCGCGCGACACCGCGCCGCGCGCCGCCGGGCTGGCGCCGGCCGGATCGTCGATCGCGATGCTGTCGCCATAGCCGAGGCGGAGCGAGCCCATCCAGCCGGCGAGCCGCTGCTCCTCGCCCGGCGCCAGCCCGGCGGGGCCGGTGCCGACGTCGAAGCTGTAGGCGGTGCGGCTGACGACCGGCTGGTGGACGGATTCGAGCCCGCGGTTCTTCGTGCCGCTGCATCCGCCGAGCAATATGGCGGGTAGGGCGGCGAGGAGCAGGGTGCGCTTGACCATGTTCATGTCCTCGATGCGGGTCAGTTGAACGAGAAGCCGGGAGCCGGCGTGGCTGCGGGGGCGGCCGAAGCCTTGTCCTTCGGTTTCGCGGCCGCCTTGCGATCGGCGTCGTCGCGGCGCGGCTCGGGCGCGGGGACCGGGGTGACCGGCGCGGCCGCGCCGACCGCCGGCTGCGCGGGCGGACCGGCCTCCATCGTCGGCTTGGGCCGCTGGGCGCCGCTGGTGCCGCCGCCGAGCTGGCCGAGCAGGATGCGATCGAGATCGGTCGGCGCCTTGTAGCCGTCGGTCGGCAGGACGATGTCGTTGGCGTTGACCGGCTTCACCAGATACGGGGTGATGACGATCACCAGTTCGGTCTCGTTGCGCTGGAAACCGTTGGAGCGGAACAGCGCGCCCAGCACCGGCAGGTCGCCGATGCCCGGCGTCTTGTCGATCGAGTTGTTGTGCGAGTTCTGCAGCAATCCGGCGATCATGAAGCTCTGGCCGGAGCCAAGCTCCACCGTCGTTTCGGCGCGCCGCGTGGTGATGGCGGGGATCGTCGTGCCCTGGAAGGTGACCGCGCCGTCCGACGAAAGCTGCGACACCTCGGGGCGGACGCGCAGGCTGATCCGGCCGTCCGCCAGCACCGTCGGCGTATAGGCGAGGCTGACGCCGTACTGCTTGTATTCGATCGACACCGCGCCGAGGCCCTGAGCCACCGGGATCGGGATCTCGCCGCCCGCCAGGAACGTGCCGGTCTCGCCCGACAGCGCCGTCAGGTTCGGGTTGGCGAGGCTCGTCACCTGCCCGATGCGCTCGCCGAGGTCGAGTGCCTGGAGCACGTCGAGACCGAACAACTTGCCCGCGAGGCCGAGCGTGGTGCGCTCGGTGGTGCTCTGCGTGAATCCGTACTGGCTGCCCGAATTGGGATAGACGAACGTGCCGGTCGCCGGATTGAACGGCAGCGAGATCGAGCCGGCCGGCAGCCCGAATTTCGACGAGGCGTCGAGCACCGGCAGGTTGCTGGTGTTGAAGCTGCCGATCGTCCCGCCCGCGCGGCCCGAGAGCACGCCGAAGTTGAAGCCGTTCGTCGTGTCCCGCGTCATGATGTTCGAGCCGACGTTCTTGAGGAAGCTGCGGCTCACCTCGGCGAACTTCACCTGCAGGTTCACCTGCAATGGCGTGGCGGTGCGCAGGCGGCTGATGACCTTCGTGCCCTCGCCGACGAAGGCGGTGGCGAGGCGTTCCGCCTCCGCGCCGTCATCGGGCTGCGCGACGGTGCCGGTCAGCAGCACCACGCCGTTCATCGTCGTGGCGGTGATCTGCGCCTCGGGCATTGCCAGCTTGAGCATCTGGCCGATCGAGTCGAAGTTGTTGCCGACGCGGATCGTCGCGGAATAGACGACCTGCCCGCTCTTGGACGTGGCGGAGACGGTCGTCTCGCCGGTCTTCTTGCCGAAGATGTAGAGCTGGGTCGGCGAGCGGACCTGGACGTCGGCGATTTCCGAATTGGCGACGAACAGGTCGCTCATCGGCCGCGCCAGCGTCACCAGCCGGCCGCGATTGGTGGCGAGCTGGACGACCGGTCCGCCGGCTCCCGGCGCGGACTGCGCCGGCGCCGCGGCGGGCGTTGCGGCGACTGCGGCCGCTGCGAGCGCGACTGCCAGCGGCAGCCCGATCGATGTCGAACGAATACGCATCTCAGTGCTTCCCCCCGACCGGAACATCGGTCACAGTATTGCCCCGCGCCACCCGCACCACGGGACCGAACACCGGCGCCCCTCCCGGGAAATTGCCGCCCGCGCCCTGCGCGCCCTGCGGCGCGCCGTCGGACGCCTTGCCCGGCACGGTGCGGCGCTGGAAGCGCGACACGTCGGCCCCGACGGTGACGCTCGAATCGCCGGCTTGCGGCTGGCTGGCGACCTGCAGCATCAGCGCGCGCTCGGCCTTGGGGTCGCCGTTGGCGGGCGCCTTCACCGCACCGGCGGCGATCGCCTGCTCGAACTCGGCCTGATTGTCGGCGATCGAGCGCAGCGACAGCGAGAGCGTGCCGGCCGATTCCGCGACAGCGATCTGTTCGGCGATCTTCGGCGTCGTCTCCAGCGTGACCGTGGAGAAGGTGTGGACGACGGTGTTGCCCTTTTCGTCCTTCTCGTCGGCGGTGCGCTGGTCGGTGGCGAGCACGCGCAGGTTGCGCAGGATCGTCTCGGCGGTCTTGAGCGGCGGGCCGTCGCCGCCGCCCGTGACCGACTGGCTCAGCAGCAGGTCGACGCGATCGCCCGGAAAGATGAAGCCCGCGACCGAGGTCTGGGCGGAGACCGGCACCGTCACGGCGCGCATCCCCGGCCCGAGCGCGGCGGCGAGGAAGCCGCGGTCGCCCGGCTTGACCAGCGCGCCCTGCGTGATCGGCTGCCCGGCGGTGATCGCGTTGCGCACCACCGTGCCGACGACGTTCTTCATGTCGAAGCCCGCGCCCTCCTGGAAATAGGCGCCTTCGACCAGTTCCTTCGGCCACGGCTGGAACTTCACCGCCGTCGGATCGATGATCGTGCCGACGGGCAGCGCGCGGATCGCGACCAGCACCTTGGGTCCATCGACCGGCGCTGGCGCGCCGGCCATCGCGGTCGCCTGAGGCGCGGCGCTTCCTGTTATCAGGGTGCGCGCGAAGAATGCGGTGATGGCAGCGACGAACAGCGCGCCGACCAGCAATACAACCTTGCGAGTGTCCATGACTCAACGTGCCTTTCAAGCGTCCGCCACGCCGGGGTAATTCCGGTCATGATTACGCAAACTGGTTAAGAAGAAGTTCGTGAAGAACCGCGAGGCCGCCGAAGACGATCGCGACTCCATAGGGAACCTCAAGAATTCGTTGGCTTTTTCTGATGCGATGATCGGCCAGCATGACCAATGTCAGCACGCCGCCGGCAAGCGACATCACCAGCAGCATCTGGAGCAGCGGCGTCAGCGGCAGCCACAAGGCGAGCGCGCCGATCAGCTTCACGTCGCCGCCGCCCATCTGGCCGAAGTGGAACGCCACGCAGAACAGCGCGAACACGATCAGCGCCATGCCGAACTGGATCGCCATGTCCGGCCACGGCGCCAGCCCGCTCGTCACCCACCACAGCGGCGCGAGCAGCGCGATGGCGGCGTTCTTCCAGTTGGCGATCTCACGCGTGCGCGCATCCTCGATCCCCGCCGACAGCAACAGCAGCAGGAGGATCGCGGGGAGCAGCCAGTGGAGTACGGACCATGCCATTCCCGACGCACTAGACGGAATGGCTTTCTAAACCGTAACCATGCCCGATGACCATCGCATCGCCCATCCGCCGCGCGATTCCGGCCGGCGCGTCGATCTCGCAATGGGCGGCGCCCGACGGATGGCCGATCCGTCGCTTCGACTGGCCGGCGGAAGACGAGGCGCGCGGCGCGATCCTGTTCCAGGGCGGGCGCGGCGATGTGTTCGAGAAGTATCTGGAAACGTTCGGGCATTGGCATGATGCCGGCTGGACGATCGCCTCGTTCGACTGGCGCGGGCAGGGCGGATCGGGGCGGCTCTCCGCCAACCCGCGCGTCGGCCATGCGGCGGATTTCGCGCCGTGGATCGCCGATCTCGCCGCCTTCTGGCGATCATGGGAGGCGCCCGGCCCGCGTGTCATCATGGGACATTCGATGGGCGGCTACCTCGTGCTCCGCGCGCTGGTGGAGCGGGCGGTGGACCCGGCCGCCGCCGTGCTGGTCGCGCCGATGCTGGGGCTGAAGGCGCCGGTCGGGCCGTGGCTGGGGGAGAAGGCGGCGCGGCTGATGTGCCGGCTCGGCGATCCCGCGCGCGCCGCGTGGCAGGGGCATGAGCGCCCCGGCGCGCGGCTCGACCGGCAGAAGCTGCTGACCCACGATGCCACGCGCTACGCGGACGAGGGCTTCTGGTATGTGGAGAAGCCCGAGATACAGCTCGGCCCGCCGAGCTGGGCATGGCTGGCGCAGGCGTTCGCGGGCACGCGCGCGCTGGAGGCCGATCCGCGCCTCGCGGCGATGACGACGCCGGTGATGCTGCTGGTCGCGGAGGCGGACGGGCTGGTCGATCCGCGCGCGGCGCTGCGCGTCGCGGGAAAGCTGCCGGCGGCTCAGGTGGTGCGCTTCGGCCCAGAATCCGCGCATGAGATTCTGCGCGAGGCCGATCCGGTGCGCGATCGCGCGCTTGCGGCGATCGACGCTTTCCTCGAAACGCACGCACGATGACCTACGATATCGCGATCGTCGGCGCCGGGATCGCCGGCGCCACCCTTGCCGCCGCGATCGGTGATCGCGCGCGGGTGCTGATGCTGGAGGCGGAGGATGTCGCCGGCTATCACGCGACCGGCCGCTCCGCCGCTTTCTGGTCCGAAACCTATGGCGGGCCGGCGATCCAGCCGCTGACCACGCTTTCGGGCGATGTGCTGCGGGAGGGGGGGTATCTCCAGCCGCTCGGCTCGCTGCATATCGGCAAGGCGGGGGACGAGGCGGTGGCCGATGCCTTCATCGCGGGCTTCGACGGATCGGGGGTGGAACTGGCGCGGGTCGATCCCGCGCGCTTCGTCCCCGGCCTGCGCCCCGGCTGGACGGTGGGCGTGATCGAGCCGAGCTGCGCCTATATCGATGTCGCCGCGCTGCACGGAGACGCGCTGGCCGCCGCCAGGCGAGCGGGCGCGGTGATCGAGCTGGGCTGCGCATTGCGATCCGCGACGCGCGTGGATGGCCGCTGGCGGATCGAGACCAGCGACGGCGTGCGCGAGGCGGCCGTGTTGGTCAACGCCGCCGGCGCATGGGTGGATGAAGTAGCGCGCGCGGCGGGCGTGGCGCCGATCGGCATCCAGCCCTATCGCCGCACGTTGATCCAGCTCCGCGTCGATCCGCCGGTGCCGGCGGCGGTGCCGCATGTCGCGCATCTCGGCGGCAGCTTCTATTTCAAGCCGGAGGCGGGCGGGCGGCTGTGGCTGTCCCCGCACGACGAGACGCCGGTCGCGGCGGGCGACGTGCAGCCGGAGGAGTTGGACGTCGCGATCGCGATCGACCGGATGGAGCAGGCGGTCGACTGGCGGGTCGAGCAGGTCGAGCGGAAATGGGCGGGGTTGCGCAGCTTCGCGCCGGATCGCCTGCCGGTCTATGGCTTCGCCGCCGATGCGCCGGGCTTCTTCTGGTTCGCGGGGCAGGGCGGGTTCGGCATCCAGACCGCGCCGGCCGCCGCGCGGGTCGGCGCCGCGCTGCTACTGGGTGATTCGCCTCCCGCGGGCATCGACATCTCCCGCTATACGCCCGCGCGTTTCGTGGATAAGCTTGCCCCACCCATGGCTTAGCGGAGGGTTTTCGATGGCGCACAAGTTCACGATCAAGAAGAACAAGGCCGGCGAGTTCGTGGCGTATTTCAAATACAATAGCGAAACGATCTTCTGGACCGAAGGCTATGCCAACAAGGCCAGCGCGGTGAACGCGATCGAATCGATCAAGAAGAACGGACCGGGCGCGCCTACCGAGGAAGAATAAGCGGCAGCGCGGCGTTCCGCGCCGGGGCGCGATCGGGCGTTGCGGCCGCGACCGGCGGTTCAGCCTTGCCGTTCCGCCATTGCGCGTAGCTCGGGCTTCACCACCTTGCCGGAAGCGTTGAGCGGCAGCGCGTCGAGCAGGGTCACGCGGCGCGGGGCCTTGTAATTCGCCATATTCTCGCGCGACCAGCCGATCAGCGCCGCTTCGCCCACCCGTGGCGCGTCGGAGCGCAGCACGACGAAGGCGTGGCCGATCTCGCCCATCCGCTCGTCCGGCACGCCGATCACGGCGACGGCGGCGATGGCGGGATGGGCGGAGAGCAGCTTCTCGATCTCCGCCGGGTAGCAATTGAACCCGCCGGAGATGTACATGTCCTTCTTGCGATCGGTGATGCGCAGATAGCCCGCTGCGTCCATCACCCCCACGTCGCCGGTATGGAGCCAGCCGTCGGCGTCGATCGCCTCGGCGGTGGCGGCGGGATCGTCGAGATAGCCGAGCATCACGCCATAGCCGCGCACCAGCACCTCGCCCTCCTGCCCGCGCGGCACCTCATGGCCGGCGTCGTCGGCGCATTTCACCTCCAGCCCCGGCAGCGCCTTGCCGCAGCTTGACGCGACCAGCTCCACCGGATCGCCCTGGCGGCAGGAGGTGATCGCGCTGCACTCGGTCATGCCGTAAGCGGTGACGACGGCGCGGAAGCCGAGTTCGTCGCGCATCCGCTCGATCAGGATCGGCGGCACGGTCGCCGCGCCCGTCACCGCGCAGCGTAGCGCGGAGGAATCGAAACGCGGCTCCGCCAGCAGCGACTGGAAGATCGTCGGCGGGCCGGGGAGGAACGACACGCGGTCACGCTCGATATGCGTGATCGCCTTCGCCACGTCGAACGTCGCCATCGGCACGATCGTCGCGCCCTTGATGAGCGCCGCGACCCAGCCCGCCTTGAAGCCGAAGCTATGGAAGAAGGGATTGACGATCAGATACACGTCTCCCTCGCGCAGCCCCACCGCATCGCCCCACGCCTCGAACATCGGGATGATGCGGCCGTGCGTGGTCAGCACGCCCTTGGGCGCGCCGGTGGTGCCGGAGGTGAACATGATGTCGCTCAGCGCATCGGGGCCGAGCGCGGCGAGCGCATCGTCGACGCGGCGGTCGTCAGCGCCCGCGCCTTCGGCGAGGAAGGCATTCCAATCACTGTCGAACAGCAGCGTGCGTTCGAGTGTCGGGAGCGCCTCGTCCCTGAGCAGCGCGGGATAGTCCGTGCCGAGAAAATCGCCGACCGTGAACAGCATCCGCGCGTTCGTCCGCCGCAGGATATCGCCCGCCTCGCGCCCCTTCAGCCGGGTGTTGAGCGGCACGATCGCCGCGCCGGCCGCCTGCGCGCCAATGGTGGCGACGATCCACTCGGCGCGGTTGGGCGCCCAGATCGCGATGCGGTCGCCCGGTTCGATGCCATAAGCGAGGAAGGCGGAGGCCGCCTGACGCGCGCGCCGCCACAGTTCCGCGAAGCTCCACGTCTCGCCGTTCTCGATCAACGCGGGCCGCGCGCCGAAACGCGCGGCGGTCTCGGCGGCGAGGTGCGGGATCGTCGGGGGGAGCGCCACGGCCGTCACTCCGGGAAATAGCGGCTGATCGTATCGACCACGCAGGCGGGTTTGTCGCCGCCCTCGATCTCGACGGTGACGCGCACGACGGACTGGATCGCGCCCTTCACCTCCTCGACCGCGACGATCTCGCCGACGCCGCGGATGCGCGCGCCGACCTTCACCGGCGCGAGGAAGCGCAGCCGGTCCGCGCCGACGTTCACCGCATGGGTGAAGCCGCGCACCTCGATCAGGTCGGGGAGGAACAGGTTGACGAGGCTCATCGTCAGATAGCCGTGCGCGATCGTGCCGCCGAACGGCCCGGCCTTGGCACGCTCGACATCGACGTGGATCCACTGGTGGTCGCCCGTCACCCTGGCGAAGCCATCGACGCGATCCTGCTTGATCGCGAGCCAATCGGTCGGGCCGAGCGCGGTGCCTTCCTGCCCGATCAAGTCGCGCGGATGCCGGTAGACGCGCGCGCTCACGCCCGCTGGCTCGATACCGAGACGATCTCGCCGGTCATGTACGACGACAGGTCGGAGGCGAGGAAGATCATCACGTTGGCGACTTCCCACACCTCGGCGGGGCGGCCGAACGCTTCCTGCGCGGAGAGCTTGGCGAGCAGGTCGTCGGTCGTCACCTTGGCGAGGAACGGGTGCATCGCGATCGACGGCGCGACGGCGTTGATCCGCACCCCATGCTCCGCCGCCTCCACCGCCGCGCAGCGGGTGAAGGCCATCACGCCCGCCTTGGCGGCGGCATAATGCGCCTGACCCTTCTGCGCCCGCCAGCCCAGCACGGAGGCGTTGTTGACGATCGCGCCGGCGGCGCGCGCGGTCATCGCGGGCAGGAAGGCGCGGGTCATGCGGAATACGCTGGTCAGCGTCACGTCGATCACGCGCGACCATTGCGCATCGGTCATCTCGACCACCGGCACCTCGCCGCCCAGTCCGGCGTTGTTGATCAGCACATCGACATGGCCCAGCTTCGCCAGCGCCGTATCGCGCAGCGCCTGCACCTGCTCCTCGCTGGTCACGTCGCACAGGCACGTCTCGGGGCGGGCGCCGACCGCCGCCGCGATGGCGTCCGCCGCTTCGCCCAGCCGGCGCTCGTGGAAGTCGCTGATGAGCACGCGCGCGCCTTCCTCGGCGGCGCGCTTGGCGACCGCGAAGCCGATGCCAGTGCCGGCGGCGGCGGTGACGACGACGGTGCGGTCCTTCAGCAGCCCGCGCGGGGCGGGATAGGCGGGGATGGCGGTCATGCGTTGCCTCGCGGTTCGCGCGGCAGGCCAAGCGCCCGCTCGGCGACTATGTTGCGCTGGATCTGGTTGGTGCCGCCGTAGATCGTGTCGGCGCGCGACGACAGGAACAGGCTCGGCAGCATCGGGAAGTCGTAGTCCGGCCCCGAAGTCACCTCGCCGGCCTGCCCGAGCACGTCCATCGCCAGCTCGCCGAGGTTGCGCCGCCATGTCGCCCATTGCAGCTTGTAGGTCAGCGCCGCGCCGTCCGGCCGCGCGTGATCGGTGTTGCTCAGCACGCGCAGCGCGCCGTAGCGCATCAGCCTGAGGCCGATCTCGGCCTTCGCGATGCGCTGGCGGATCAGCGGGTTGCTCGCGGAACCGTTCGCCTTCGCCGCCGCGATGATCGCGTCCAGCTCGTGCCGGAAGCCCATCTGCTGCCCGAGCGTCGAGACGCCGCGCTCGAACGCGAGCAGCCCCATCGCCACCTGCCAGCCGTTGCCGGGCGTGGAGACGAGGTTCTCGGCGGCCGTGCGCGCGCCGTCGAAGAAGGTCTCGTTGAACTCGGCGTCGCCGTTGATCTGCCGGATCGGGCGGATCGTGATTCCCGGCTGGTCGATCGGCATGAGGAGGAAGGTGAGGCCCTTCGGCCCCTTCGACCCTTCCTCGCTGCGCGTGACGACGAAGATCCAGTCGCAGATCTGCGCGAGGCTGGTCCAGATCTTCTGGCCGTCCACCACCCATTCGCCGGTCGCTTCATCGACCCGCGCGCGGGTGCGCACCGAGGCGAGGTCGGACCCGGCGTTCGGCTCCGAATAGCCCTGGCACCAAAGGACTTCGCCGGATGCGATGCCGGGGAGGAAGCGCGCCTTCTGCTCCTCGGTGCCGAAGGCGAGGATCGTCGGCCCGGCCAACTCGATCCCCATATGGCCGACGCGGCCGGGCGCGCCGGAGCGCGCATATTCCTCCGCGAAGATCACCTGTTGTTCGAGCGTCGCGTCGCGGCCGCCCCATTTGCTCGGCCAGCCGATGCAGCTCCAGCGATGGCGGCCGAGCTGCTGCTCCCATTCCTTGCGGCGTTCGGCCATCACCGTCAGGCCCAGCACGCCCCTGATGTCGCGGAACTCGCCGGACATCTGGTCGGCCAGCCAGTCCGCCGCCTCCGTGCGGAACGCCTCGTCCTCGGCCGAGAATCCGAGTCTCATGCCGCTTCTCCCAATCCGATGATTTGCGCGACCTGCTCGCGGTGCCAGTCGCTGTCGCCCAGCATCGCGCGGATCGCGCGGGCGCGCTTGAAGAACAGATGCGCGTCATGCTCCCAGGTGAAGCCGATCCCGCCGTGAAGCTGGATCATGTCCCCGGCGCAACGCATATAGGTGTCGCCCGCGAAACTCTTGGCGCTGTGCAGCGCGAGCGGGGCTTCGGGCGAACCCTCGTCCACCGCGCAGGCAGCCCAATAGACCGCCGAGCGCGCCTGCTCGATCTCCACCATCATGTCGGCGAGGCGATGCTTGTACGCCTGGAAGCTGCCGATCGGGCGGCCGAACTGCACGCGTTCCTGCGAATAGGAGACGGTGCGGTCGAGCGTCGCCTGCGCGCCGCCCAAGGCTTCCGCCGCGACGCAGATCCAGCCGCCGGCGCGCGCCGCCGCCAGCCCGGCCCGCCAGTCGGGCAGCGGATCGCCCGGCGTGTCGGCCAGCGTGAGGCGGGCGAGGGGGCGCGTCTGGTCCATCGTCACCGGGCGTTCGATCGAGAGGCCCGGCGCGTCGGCGCGGACGATCCATGCGCCGTCCGGGGAAGCGAGGACGAACATGTCCGCGACGCCGCCGTGCGGCACGAAATCGACCGTGCCGGTCAGCTTGCCATCCGTGACGCGCAGGTCATCGCTGCCGCCCGGCGCGGCGATCACCTCGCCCGAGGCGAGCTTGGGCAGCCATTCCCGCTTCTGCGCCTCGCTGCCCCCGGCGGCGATCGCGCGCGCGGGCATGGCGAGGCCGAGCAGGGGGAGGGCGGCGACCTGCGCGCCAGCCGCCTCGGCGATCGTCGCGAACTCGACCAGCCCAAGGCCGGAGCCGCCATGGGCCTCCGGCACCGCGATCCCGGCGAGGCCAAGCTCGGTGCAGAAGCTCGTCCACAATGCGCGGTCGATCCCGTCGCCGTCCATTGCGCGGCGGGTGCGCTCGCTGGTGGCGTTCTCGGCGAAGAAGGCGCGGGCAGTGTCCGCGATCATCGCCTGTTCCTCGGTGAAGGCGAATTGCATCAGGCGGTCCCCCACACCTTGCGCGGGGCGATCCGCTCGGCGAGCAGCCCGTCCACCGCCGCGCCGACATCCACCGGGTTCCAGCGCTTGCCGGCATCGACCATCGGGCCTTCGCGCCAGCCATCCTCCAGCATGATCTTGCCGCCTTCCAGCTCGAACACGCAGCCGGTGACATGCGCCGATTGCGCGCTGCCCAGCCACACCACCGTGGGGGCGATATTGGCCGGGTCCATCGTGTCGAACGCCTGTCCCCCGGTCGCCATTTTCTCCGCGAAGGCCTGCTCGGTCATGCGGGTGCGGGCCGAGGGGGCGAGCGCGTTGGCGGTGATGCCGTAGCGGCCAAGCTCCGCCGCCTGCACCAAGGTCAGCGCGGCGATCCCGCCCTTGGCGGTGGAATAGGCCGCCTGCGCGATCGAGCCTTGCAGGCCCGCACCGCTCGTCGTGTTGATGATCCGCGCGTCGACCGGCTCGCCCGCCTTCTGCCGCGCGCGCCAGTGATCGACCGCGTGGCGCGACAGGCAGAAATGGCCGCGCAGATGGACGTGCATCGTCGCGTCCCATTCCTCCGGCGTCGCGGAGACGAACATGCGGTCGCGCACGATCCCGGCGTTGTTGACCACCACGTCCAGCCCGCCGAACGCGGCGACGGCGGCGTCGACGATCCGCTTCGCCGCGTCCCAGTCCGTGATGTCCTCGTAATTGGCGATCGCGTTGCCGCCGGCCGCCTTGATCTCGGCCACCACGTCGTCGGCCGCGCTGATGTCGCGTCCCTCGCCGCCGAGCGAGGCGCCGATATCGTTGACCACCACGTTCGCGCCCTCAATGGCGAAGGCGAGCGCATAGGCGCGCCCCAGCCCGCGCGCGGCGCCGGTGATGATGACGGTGCGTCCGTCGCAGATCCCCATGGTCAGGCTTCCTTGCGTGCGATGGTGCGGAGGAGATGGGCGCTCATGTCGCCGACGAGTTCGGGGGCGAGATACTGGCGCTCGGTGTAGTGCCACTCGCCGTCGATGATCGCGAGCTTGTCGGCATAATGGCCGGCGGCGATCACCTGAAGCGGCAGGTCGTCGGTCGCCTGGAGGATGGTCCATTGCGAGCGGCAGGTCGCGCTCTGCCCATCCTCGGAAAGCTCGATCACCGGATTGGTGATGATGTGGCGGGTGCGCGGCGTGCCGTCCGCATAGAGATGCACCCAGCTTTTCCACATCGCGACGATCGCATCCTCGCCGCGCAGTTCGCCCCCGCCGGTGACGAGGCAGCCGTGGCGGAACATCCGCGCCGCGCGGTGGAAATCGGCCGAATCGATCGCGTCGGCGTAGCGATAGAGGAGGTTGGGGATATCGATGGCGGGGTTGGTCATGGCGCCGCTCACAGCCGCTCGATGATGGTGACGTTGGCCTGTCCGCCGCCCTCGCACATGGTCTGCAGGCCGTAGCGCCCGCCGGTGCGCTCCAGCGCGTTCAGCAGCGTGGTCATCAGCCGCGCGCCGGTCGCGCCGATCGGGTGGCCGAGCGCGATCGCGCCGCCAGCAACGTTGACCTTCTCGTGCGGCACGCCGAGTTCCTTCATCCATGCCATCGGGACGGAGGCGAAGGCCTCGTTGCATTCGAACAGGTCGATATCGGCGATCGACATGCCCGCCTTGGCCAGCGCGTGCCGCGTCGCCGGGATCGGGCCGGTGAGCATCCACACCGGGTTGGCGGCGCGGACGGAGAGGTGATGGATGCGCGCGCGGGGCTTCAGGCCATGCGCCTTGACCGCCGCCTCGCTCGCGATCAGCAGCGCGGCAGCGCCGTCGCAATTCTGGCTGGCGACGCCGGCGGTGATGACGCCGCCCTCGCGCACCGGCTTCAGCGCGGCCAGGCCCGCCATATTGGTCGCGGGGCGGATCGTCTCGTCCGCCTCCAGCCCGGCGAGCGGGGCGATCTCGCCCCTGAACCAGCCCTGTTCGGTGGCCCGTTGCGCGCGGGCGTGCGATTCGACCGCGAACGCCTCCATCGCCTCGCGGGTGATGCCCCATTTGTCGGCGATCATCTCGGCCGATTTGATCTGGTTGACTTCTTCGTCGCCGTAGCGCGCCTGCCACCCCACCGAACCGCGGAACGGATCGTCGAAGCCGTAAGGCTGGCCGGCGAACATCGCGGCGGAAATGGGGATAGCGTTCATCGCCTGGCTGCCGCCCGCGACGACCAGATCCTGCGTGCCGCTCATCACGCCCTGCGCGGCGAAATGCACCGCCTGTTGCGAGGAGCCGCACTGGCGATCGATCGTCACCCCCGGCACTTCCTCCGGCAGCCCGGCGGCGAGCCACGCGGTGCGGCCGATGTCGCCCGCCTGCGGCCCGATCGTGTCGCAGCAGCCCCACACCACGTCATCGACCGCCTTGGGGTCGATGCCGGCGCGCGAGATCAGCGCCTTGATCGGATGCGCGCCAAGATCGGCGGGGTGGACGCCCGCGAGCGTGCCCTTCTTGCGCCCGATCGGGGTGCGCACCGCATCGACGATATAGGCTTCAGCCATGTTGCATTCCTGTCTCGAAAGTCTGGTCGGGGCCGATCGCCATCGCACCGCCGATCACGGCGTCGTCGAGGCGGCGGAGGTGGAAGGCGCGGTCGCCCCACGCGCCGGCCAGCGCCCAGGCGCGCTTCATCCAGTAATGGAGATCGACCTCGTAGGTGTAGCCCATCGCGCCGTGGACCTGGATCGCCGTCTCCGCCGCCAGCATCGCGGCGTCGGTCGCGGCGAGCTTGGCGTGGCTGACATGGATCGGCGCGCGGGCGTGGCCGTGATCGAGCGCATAAGCCGCGCGCCACAGTACCGGCCGGGCGAACTCCAGCGCCACCGCGACGCTGGCGAGGTGATGCTTGATCGCCTGGAACGCGCCGATCGGCTGGCCGAACTGCTCACGGTCCTTCGCATATTCGGTGGCGAGTGTGAGCATCCGCTCGCTCGCGCCGACAAGCTGCGCCGCCGCCATCAGCGCGGCGAGATCGAGCATTACCGCGTCGGCCTCGGCGCGCTCCACCGCGAACAGCCGCCGCAAGGGATCGGCGCTCTCCAGCCTTTCGCGAGTCGCCGCGCCGCCGAGCACCAGCCCGGCCTGATCGGCATCCGCCACCCACGGATTGACCGGATGCGCCAGCGCGACCTTCAACTTGCCCGACGCGATCGCCGCAAGCTGCGCCTCGTCCGCTATCAGGCGCGGCGCGATCAGGGCGGTATCGACGATCGGCTCCGATACGTCGGCGCGGCCCAGTTCGACCGCGACCAGCGCCGCTTCGACCAGCCCCAGCCCGAGGCCGCCCTGCGCCTCCGGCACGATCAGCCCGGTCAGCCCCATCTCGACCAGCCCGCGCCAGATCGCCGGGTCGCGCCCGCCTTCGGCATCGAGGCGCCGCAGCACCTCGGGGCCGTGCGTGCCCTCGAGGAAGGCGCGCACGCCGTCGCGCAGCTCGATCTGGTCCTGGGTGAACGCGAAGTCCATCAGCCCGCTCCCATGCGCGGCAGGCCGAGCAGCCGCTCGGCGATGATGTTGCGCTGGATCTCGTTCGATCCGGCGTAGATCGGGCCCGAGAGCGAGAAGATATAGCCCTCCAGCCATTGATTGACGCGGCCGCCGACCGCCTTCAGCTCGGCCGCCGCGCCCATCAGGCTCATCGCGGTGCGGTGCAGCGCGCGGTCCAGCTCGGACCAGAAGATCTTGTTGAGGCTTGCCTCCGCGCCGATCCTGCCGCCCGCCATCACGGTGGAGGCGACCTTGTAGGTGTTGAGCGCATAGGCCTCCGCCTCCGCCCACGCCTTGACCACCGCCTCGCGCGCGGCGGGGGAGGCGTCCGCCTGCCGCTCGCGGTACAATTCGACCAATCGCTTCGCCGCCGCCTGGAAGCGCGCCGGGCTGCGCAGCATCAACCCGCGCTCGAAGCCGGCGGTGGCCATCGCCACGTTCCAGCCCTCGCCCTCGCCGGCGATGCGGTTGGCGGCGGGGACGCGCACCTCGTCGAAGAAGATTTCCGCGAAGCCGGTCTCGCCGTGAAGCTGGCGGATCGGGCGGATCGTCACCCCCGGCGCATCGAGCGGCACGAGGATGAAGCTCAGCCCCTTGTGCCGTTTCGATTCCGCGTCGGTGCGGAACAGGCCGAAGCCCCAGTCGGCGAACGCCGCGCGGCTCGACCACGTCTTCTGCCCCGAGATGACGTAATCGTCGCCGTCGCGCACCGCGCGCGATCGGATCGCCGCCATGTCGGACCCGGCGTTCGGCTCCGACCACGCTTGCGCCCACATCACCTCGCCCTTCGCCATCGGCGTCAGGAAGCGCGCCTTCTGCTGGTCGGTGCCGAATTCCATGATCGTCGGGCCGAGCAGGAAGATGCCGTTCTGGTTGGCGCGCAGCGGCGCGCCGGCGCGATAATATTCCTCCTCGAAGATCAGCCAGCGGATCAGGTCCAGCCCGCGCCCGCCATAGGCTTCGGGCCACGTCACCATGCCCCAGTTGCCCGACGCCAATGTGCGCTCCCATGCGACATGCGCATCGAAGCCGGTGCGTCCTTCGAGCGTCGGCAGCGGCTCCTTCGGCACGTGCGCTTCCATCCACGCACGGACTTCGGCGCGGAACGCCTGCTGTTCGGGAGTATAGGCCAGCTCCATCAGAACTTCGCCGCCCCCTTGGTCTCGACGAAGGCGTCGCGCGATTTCTGGCTGTCCTCGTGCATGTACATTTCGAGCGTGAAGCCCTGCTCGAAGCGATAGCCGTGATCGACGTCGCGCGGCTCCAGCCCGTTGAGCGCCTCCTTGGCGATCACCAGCGCCTTGCGGCTCTTGGAGGCGATCACGGCGGCGAAGGCGCGCGCCTCCTCGTAAAGCTTCCCGGCCGGGACCAGCTTCTCGATCGCGCCGATGCGATACGCTTCCTCCGCCGGGATGCGCCCGCCGGTGAAGAAGGCGGCGCGGACCTTCTGGATCGGGAACATGCGCTGGAGGTGGCTAGCACCGCCCATCGCGCCGCGATCGACCTCGGGCAGCGAGAAGAACGCGCCCTCCGCCGCGATCACCACGTCGGACGCGCCGCAGATGCCGATGCCGCCGCCGATCACGAAATTGTGGACGGCGGTGACGACCGGCACCTCGCAGCCGCGCACCGCGCGGAAGGTGCGGTAATTGCCACGGTTGAGATCGACGATCCGCTCCGGGTGCGCCTGCATCTCCTTGATGTCGACGCCGCCGCAAAAGCCCTTGCCCTCGGCGCGGATCAGCACGCAGCGCACCTCGGGATCGCGCCCGAGCGCCTCGATGATGCCGGGCAGTTCGTTCCAGCCCGCGCTGTCGAGTGCGTTGACTGGCGGGTGATCGAGGATGACCTCGCCGATATGGTCGGCGATTTGGGTGCGGATCGGCATCAGGCTGCTCTTTCGTTGGCGGCGGTCGCGGTCGCGGTCAGCGCGGCGATGCGCGCGCGCGCCTCGCGCTCGATATCGGCGAGCAGATCGGCGCAGGTGGGGAGGGTGGTGATCCGCCCGCCGACGAGGCCGGTGGCCATCACGCCGTGCTCGACATCGCCGTCCACCACCGCCTTCTGGATCAGCGTCGGCGCGGCGGCGGCGAGCATCGCCTGCGTGAAGCTGAGGCCGCCGTGACTGGTCATGCCGCGCGCGGCGGCGATCAGCTCGCCCCAGCTCGCGCCGGTGCGCTTCTTCATCGCCAGCCCGCCTTCGATCGCGCGCAGCCACATGCCGAGCGGACCGGATTTCTCGATGCGGTCGAACATCGCCGTGCGCACCATGCGCTGCGGCAGGCCATCGATTTTGGTGGTGACATGGATGTCGTCGGTGCCGGCCTTGAGATAGACGTTCTTCGCGGCTTCCGGCGGCGCGCTTTCGGCGGTGAGCAGGAAGCGCGTGCCCATCGCGATCCCCACTGCGCCATAGGCAAGCGCCGCCGCCAGTCCCCGTCCATCGGCGAACCCGCCCGCCGCGATCACCGGCACCTTCACCGCGTCCAGCACCTGCGGCAGCAGCACGGTGGTGGCGACCGCGCCGGTATGCCCGCCGCCTTCGCCCCCCTGCACCGTCACCATGTCGCAGCCAAGCTCGACCATCTTCTTCGCGTGCTTCACCGCGCCGACGGTCGGCACGCACAGGATGCCCGCCTCCTTGAAGCGCCCGATCATCTTCGCGTCCGGCCCGCGCCCGAAGCTCACCGCGCGCACCTGGTCGCGATTGGCGAGGATCGTCTCGACGATCTCCCCCGCGCCGGGCTGGAACATGTGGAAGTTGACGCCGAACGGCTTCGCCGTGCGGCGTTTCACGTCGGCGATCTTCGCCGCCGCCTCGCCCGGCGTCATCACCGCCGCGCCGAGGAAGCCGAACGCCCCCGCCTCGCACGAGGCGGCGACGAGCGGCGGCTCGGCGACCCAGCCCATCGCGGTCTGGATCATTGGCAGGCGGCAGCCGAGCCGCTCGGTCATGATCGTGGCAAGCGGATCGCCCATCGCTCAGCTCTCGCCGGCCTGCTTCTTGTTGGCGGCGGCCATGCCCTTGCCGTCCAGCCCGCCGAGCGAATTGCCGCTGACGAGATCGTTCTGGGCGTGCGCGAAATGGTGCATGTGGAACACCGCGTCCATCGCGGTGCGCTTCCCGCGAAGATCCTCGACGTGGTTGAACGCCTGCTTGGTCAGCCAGTTGCCGAGGCGCGGGCGCTGCGCCAGCTCGTGCGCGATCTTCGCTGTCTCCGCGCGCAGTTCGTCGCGCGGCACCATGCGGTTGACCATGCCGAACTGATAGGCGCGCGCCGCCGGCAGCCGCTCGCCGAGCAGCAGGAATTCCTTGGCGACGCGCGGCGGCAATTCGAAGCCGTGCGCGAAATATTCGACGCCGGGGATGCCCATGCGGTTCACCGGATCCTGGAAGAAGGCGTCCTCGCTGGCGACGATTAGGTCGCACACCCAGGCGAGCGTCAGCCCGCCGGCGATGCACGCGCCCTGCACCATCGCGATCGTCGGCTTGGGGATATCGCGCCAGCGGCGGCACATGCCGAGATACACCTCATGCTCGCGCGTATAGAGGAGCTCCGCCGCCGGGCGGGTGGTGTGGTCGCCGAACATCAATTTGCGGTCGAACGGCACCAGTTGGTCGCGGCCCGGCGTGCCGATGTCGTGGCCGGCGCTGAAATGCTTGCCCTCGCCCGCCAGCACGATCACCTTGATCGCATCGTCGTCGGTCGCGCGCCCGAAGGCGGCGTCCAGCGCATAGGTCATCTGGCTGTTCTGGGCGTTGTTGAACTGTGGCCGGTCCATCGTGATCCACGCGACGGGACCATCGGTTTCGTAGCGCACCGGCGTGTCGGTTTCATAGACCGGCGATTGCGGCCGGCGGGGGACGATCTCGTCGCTCATGCTGTTTTCTCCTTCACCGCATCGGGATTGCCCGCGATGACGGTCGCGCGGATGTTGTGCGGATCGAGCCGCGCGATGATCGCCAGTGCCTCCGCATCGGGGAGCGGCGTTTCGGTCAGCGCGCCTTTCTCCAGCGGGAAGCCGGTCGCCGCCTGCACCTCCTCGAAGGTCACGCCGGGATGCAGCGAGACGACACGGACCGCGTGATCCTTGCCGCCGAAGTCCATCACGCACAGGTTGGTGATGATGCGGCGCAGGTCGATGCCCGCATAGTTGCCGCCGGCCACGCGCTTCGCCGGATTATAGCCGGCGCTCGACACCATATCGACCTCGCCCGCCACGAACACGCGCGGCGAATGCGCGGGCACGAACATCGAATTGGGATGATAGACCGAATTGCCGGGGAAGCCGCGCACGCCCAGCATCTGCGTCTTCGGCTTGTGATAGGTGCCGCCGAGATAGGACAGGTTGGTCTGCCCGAAGCGGTCGATCTGCGTCGGCGTCACCATCGCGTGCCGCCGCCCGGTCCATACCGCCGCGTCGAAGAAGCGCGAGAAGGGCAGGTGGCCCGCCGATTTCGGCCGGTCGTCATAGCCGCGCGGGCCGATCGGCACCGGCTGCTCGACGAGGAACGCCTCGCCGTCGGTCATCATCAGGCCGGGCGAATGGGTGAGCTTGGCGAGGCTCGCGCCGAGCCGGGGCACCGGGCCGACGCCGGTGGCGATGATCTCGCGCGTGTCGCGGAAAGCTTCCGACGCGGCGAAGATGCACAGTTCCGCAAGGGTGACGTTGCCGCTCATCAGAACACCGGCATCGGCAGCTTCGCCACCGACTCCATGCCGCCCACCGAGGCGATATAGCCCTGCTCGTCCGCGCCGACGAAGCGCTCCGCCACCTGCATCCAGTCGCCCGGGTCCTTCGCGGCGTCGGCATAGGCGCGGAACGCCTTCATGTCCCAGCCATAGGCGGGGGGCATCGAGCTGGGATGCGCGCCGCCCTTCATCTCGACCACGCCGCTCACGAAGCAGCGCTCGAATTCGTTGAACCGCGCGTCATCGGGATAATGATCCTCCATCCGGTCGACCAGTTCCTCGCACGAGACGAAGCTGCGCGCCGCCGCGCGGGCGAACCATTGGTCGTAGTAGGTGTCCGGCCCGAAAAGCTGGACGTTGCCGCGCCAGTCCGCGCGGTTGACGTGGATCAGCGCCGCGTCGAGCTTCAGCGCGGGCATCGCGATCAGCGTCTCGCCGTCCTCATAGGGCGATCGCACCAGCTTCAGCCCGCCCAGCTCGGCGAGATCGGTGCCGAGGCCGACGCGGGTCGGCAGGAAGGGCAGGCCGAAGGCGGCGGTCTTCAGCCCCCATTGCAGCATCCCCTCGTCGAGCTCGAGCACCTCGATCGACCCGGATTCGCGCGCCTTGCGGAACCACGGCTCCAGCGGGATCGCATCGAGCGAGACGAAGGAGAAGACGAGCTTCCTCACCTTGCCCGCCGCGCACAGCATCCCGACGTCCGCGCCGCCATAGGCGACGATCGTCAGGTCCTTGAGCGGCGAGCGCAGGATCTCGCGCACCAGCGCCATCGGCTTGCGGCGCGGACCCCAGCCGCCGATGCCGAGCGTCATCCCGTCATGGAGGCTGGCGACGATCTGAGCCGCCGTCATGCGCTTGTCGAGCATCAGGCGGCTCCCTGCGCGGCTTCGGTCTGCCACGCCCAGACGTGGCCCCATTTGCTCACCTTGTCGTGCGCGGTGACTTCCCAGGTGGCGGGATCGATCACCAGGCCGTTGCACCCGATCTCCAGATCGAAGCCGCCCGGCGTCTGGACGTAGAAGCTGGTCATCTCGTCATTGACATGCTCGCCCAGCGTCGCGGATTCCTTGTAGCCGCCCGCGACCATCCGCGCGTGCGCCTTCTCCACTTCCTCCAGCGTCGGCAGTTCGAGCATCAGGTGGATGCTCTGCGACGGCGGCACCGGCATTTCCGCCAGCGCGACGCTGTGGTGGCGGCCGTTGTCCGCGTGCATGAAGGCGAAGCGCATCCCCGGATCGTGGTCGCCGCCCATCAGGAAGAATTGCGGCAGATCGGTATCGTGGAAGCCGATCACGTCGCGATAGAAGGCATGGCTCGCCGCGAAATCGGGCGCGGCAAGCACCGAATGGCCCATGCCGTAGATGCCGGTGACGAAATGCGGCACGCCGACCGGCGAGACGAACGGCGTCTCCGCGCGCTGGTCGCCATGGTAGAACTCAAGGCCGTTGCCCGCCGGATCGGTGGTGCGGAACAGTCCCGCGACGCAGCGCGACGCGGCCAGTTCCGGCGTGCCCATCTCGACCGGGCGGCCCGAGGCGCGGACCTTCTCCGCCAGCGCGAGGAGCGCGGCTTCGTCCTCCACCTCATAGCCCGACGCCGCGAGTCGATCGGCCGCGCCGTTCTCGATGCGGAAGCGGAACGGGCGTTCGTCGACGCGATAGAGCGCCGCGCCGTCGCTCGCCGGCGCGCCGCGCATCGCGCCCGCCACCTGCGTCAGGAAATGGTCCCAGCGGTCCGGCTGCGTGGTCTCCACCACCGCATAGCCAAGCGATTTCACGCCCATGACATCAGGCTCCCTTCACCAGATCGAGAAAATACGGGCGCTCGCCGCCGCCATCGACTTCCAGCCGCGCGCCGCTCACCCAGCTCGCCAGCGGCGAGCAGAGGTAGAGCACCGCGCCCGCGATATCGTCGCCATTGCCCATCCGGCCGAGCGGCATCGAGCGGCCGACCGCCGCCTGCGCCGCGGCGTCGCCATAGGTCGCCTCTGCGTTCTCGGTGTGCATCAGCCCGGCGATGATCGCGTTGACGCGGATGTTCGCCGCGCCCCATTCCTGCGCGAGGCTCTGCGTCAGGTTGAGCAGCCCCGCCTTGGCCGCGCCATAGATAGCGGTGCCAGGGGAGGGGCGGACGCCCGAGACGCTGGCGATATTGACGATGCTGCCGCCGCCGGCCGCCGCCATGTGCGGATGCGCCGCCTGCGCCATGTAGAGCGGGGCGACGAGGTTGAGCTTCAGGATCGCATCGACGAATCGCGGGGAGGCGGTCGCGGCGTCGGCCTGCGGCGATCCGCCGGCGTTGTTCACCAATATGTCGAGCCGTCCGTGCGCCGCCACCGCCGCCTCGACCAGCGCGCGCGCCTGATCGGGATCGCGCACGTCCGCCTGATGGAAAGAGATGCCGTCGGGAAGATCGTCCGGCGCGGCGCGGCCGCAGACGGTGACCGCGCAGCCGGCCTCCGCCAGCCGGGCGGCGATCGTCCGGCCCAGTCCGCGCGTGCCCCCGGTCACGATCGCGGCCTTGCCGGTCAGATCGAGATGCGCGCCGCTCTCCAAGCCTTCTCTCCCGTCTTCCCCGATAAAGGGCGTGAAATCGTTCTTGAACCATCGCCAAATCGCGTGGTCTCGCTTTTCTATTGACGATTTGCGTATCGTAGCGCAAGAGAAATTACGAAGATTGTGATTTTGAGCCGGCGATGATCGCCGGCCGCATAAGGAGGGGCTGCAATGGCTGCCACAGTTCCGCTCACGACTCAGGTCGAGCCGCCGGCCGCGGCCGAGCTGATCGAGCGCGCGCGTGCGATGATCCCGACGCTCAAGGAGCGCGCGAAGCGATGCGTCGCGGAGGGCAAGGTGCCCGACGAGACGATCGCGGAGATGCAGGCCGCCGGCTTCTTTCGTATCCTTCAGCCGGCGCGCTGGGGTGGCTATGAGATGCATCCCAACACGTTCTTCGACGTGCAGAAGCTGCTGGCGGAAGGCTGCATGTCGACCGGCTGGGTCTTCGGCGTGGTCGGCTGCCATCCCTATGAGCTGGCGCTGTTCGACGATCGCGCGCAACAGGAGGTGTGGGGCGAGGATGACAGTGCGCTCGCCTCCTCTTCCTATCAGCCGGTCGGCAAGGTGGAGCATGCCGACGGCGGCTTTTACCTGACCGGGCGCTGGGGCTTCTCCAGCGGGTCGGAGCATTGCCAGTGGGTGCTGCTCGGTGCGCTGGTGCCGTCGAAGGAGCCGGGCGGGCCGCCGGACATGCGGACTTTCCTGCTGCCGCGCAGCGACTATCGCGTCGAGCGCAACTGGGACGTGTTCGGGCTTCAGGGCACGGGCAGCCAGGATATCGTGGTGGAGCGCGCCTTCGTCCCCGAATATCGCACGCACCGCGCGGTCGACGGCTTCAACTGCCGCAATCCGGGGCAGAAGGAGAATGACGGCATTCTCTATACCCTGCCGTGGGCGCAGATCTTCGTCCGCTCGGTGTCGTCGGCGGCGCTGGGCGGCGCGCGGGCGGGGATCGAGGCGGCGCTGGCGATCGCCGCCGATCGCGTCTCCACCAACACCGGCAAGGCATCCAGGACCGATCCGATCCTCCACGCCGCGATCGCGCGCGCCAGCGCGCAGGTCGGCGAGATGGAACTGACGCTGCGGGCGACCTTCGACGACCTGATGGGCTATGCCGGGCGGGGCGCGGCGATCCCGCTGGAGAAGAGGGCGGCCTATCGCTACCAGTCGTCCACCGTGGTGCGGCGCTGCGCGGAGCTGATCGGGGATATCCTGCCGCTGCTCGGCGGACGGGCGATCTACATGTCCAGCCCGATCGTCCAGCCGTGGCTAGACCTCAACGCCGCGCGTGCCCATGTCGCCAACGATCCGAACAACTGGACGGCGGACATGATCGGCGGCCTGATGGGCCAGCCGCCCGCGATGATGTTCCTGTGATGGAGGCGCTCGTGAGCAAGCGGCATGTCGTCGGCGACGGGCACGAGATCCATATCGCCGAGATGGGCAGCGGCCCGGCGGTGGTGTTCATCCACGGCAGCGGACCGGGCGCGTCGGGCGCGTCGAACTTCCGGCAGAATGCGGAAGCGTTCGTCGCGGCGGGGTATCGCGTGATCCTGCCGGACATGATCGGCTATGGCGCGTCCTCCAAGCCGGAGGGGCTGGATTATACGCTCCAGCTCTTCACCGACACGCTCTACGATGCGCTGATCGCGCATGGCGTCACCCGCGCGGCGCTGGTCGGCAATTCGCTGGGCGGCGGCGTCGCCTTGCAGATGACGCTGGACCACCCGGAATTCGTCTCCAGCCTCGTGCTGATGGCGCCCGGCTGCATCGAGGAGCGCGAGACCTATTTCGCTATGCCGGGCATCGCGAAGATGGTGTCGAACTTCGGCGGCCCGGATTTCACGATCGAGGAGCAAAGGCGGCTGATCTGCAACCTCGTCTATGACGCCTCGGCCGTCACCGACGAACTGGTCGCGGAACGCTACGCCGTCGCGCGTACCCAGCCGAAGGACGTGCTGGTGCGAATGCGCACGCCGAACCTCGCGCCGCGCCTGGGCGAGGTGAAGCAGCCGATCCTCGGCTTCTGGGGGTTGGAGGACGATTTCTGTCCCGCCAGCGGCGCGCGCTATTTCCTCGAATCCTGCGACGACGTTCGGTTCATGAGCTTCACCCGCGTCGGCCATTGGGTGCAGGTGGAGCGCGCGGGAGAGTTCAACCGGTATTCGATCGGTTTCCTTGATGAGCATCGCTGAGCGTTACGGCGCCGAGCTGTTCGGCGCCCTGCGCGGTTGCCGCACCGTGCCGCCGTTGATCGCGCGCGATCCGGCGCTGACGGTGGACGACGCCTACGCCATCTCGCTCGATTTCCTCGCACGCCGCACGCGGGACGGGGAACGGGTGATCGGCAAGAAGATCGGCGTCACGAGCAAGGCGGTGCAGGACATGCTGGGCGTCCACCAGCCCGACTTCGGTTTCCTCACCGACCGGATGTGGATCGAAGGCGATATCGACATTGCCGCCACCGGGCTGATCCAGCCGCGCGCGGAGGCGGAGATCGCCTTCATCCTGCGCGATGCGCTCAAAGGCCCCGGCGTGACGGCGGCCGACGTGATGGCCGCGACCGAGAGCATCGCGCCGTGCTTCGAGATCGTCGACAGCCGGATCGACGACTGGAAGATCGGCATCGTCGATACCGTGGCGGACAATGCCTCGTGCGGGGTGTTCGTGCTCGGCGAGGCGCGCGCCGATCCGCGCGCGCATGACCTCCCCGGCCTGCGCGTGACGGTGACGAAGAACGGCGCGCCGCTGTCCGAAGGCTATGGCCATGCGGTGCAGGGCGATCCGGCGGCGGCGGTGGCGTGGCTTGCCAACACACTGGGGCGTTACGGCGTGACGCTGGAGGCGGGCGACGTGATCCTCTCCGGCTCGCTGGTTCCGCTTGCTCCTGCTGCGGTGGGCGATCGGTTCGAGATGATGCTGGAGGGCGTGGGCGGTTGCGCCGCGCGTTTCGTATAGGAGTATCGACGTTGAGCAGAGTGAAGGCGGCGATCATCGGATCCGGGAACATTGGCACGGATCTGATGGTGAAGATGCTTCGGGGATCGGAGCATATGGAGCTTGCGGCGGTGGTTGGGATCGACGCGGCGTCGGAGGGCCTGGCGATGGCGCGGGCGTGCGGGGTGGCGACCACGCACGAGGGGATCGAGGGGTTGCGGAAGCTCGCCTGCTATGGCGAGATCGGCATCGCGTTCGACGCGACGTCTGCCTACGCGCACAAGGTGCACGACGCGGCATTGCGCGCGGACGGCATCCAGGTGGTGGACCTGACCCCGGCGGCGATCGGTCCGTTCACGGTGCCGCCGGTCAACATGGAGGCGCATCTCGACCAGCCCAACGTCAACATGGTGACGTGCGGCGGGCAGGCGACGATCCCGATGG
>MKSU01000016.1:0-175026 GCA_001897375.1 Sphingomonas sp. 67-36
CTGCTCAAGGCTCGTCTCCTTCGGCAACCTTGAATCAGACCTCAACTCAAAACGGAATCCACTGAATGCAGACAACGCCTAGAGCGCCTTGCCCGCGCGCCCGGCGAGGTCCGTCACATATTGCCACGCCACGCGGCCCGAGCGGCTGCCGCGCCGGGTCGCCCATTGCACCGCCTCCGCCGGATCGAAGGGCAGGTCGTAGCGATCGGCGTAACCACGCACGATCGCGAGATAATGATCCTGATCGACGACGTGGAAACCGATGCTCAGCCCGAAGCGATCGGCGAGCGCGAGATGGTCGTCGATCGAATCGCGCGGGTTGATGGCGTTTTCCTGCTCATGGATATCGCGCGGGATGAGGTGACGGCGGTTCGAGGTGACGACCAGCCGCGCGTTGGCCGGCCGCGCCTCCGCGCCGCCTTCCAGCAGCGAGCGGAGCGCGCGTGAATCGGCGGCAGCTTCGATGCCCAGATCGTCGAGGAACAGCACGAAGGCGCGCGGCATGCCGGCGATCAGCGCGAACAGCTCGGGCAGGGTATCGAGCCGGTCCGCCGCGACCTCGACCAGCGCGATCGCGCCGCCCTCCGCCTGGATCGCCGCGACGCTCGCCTTCACCAGCGCCGATTTGCCGGTGCCGCGCGCGCCCCACATCAGCACGTCCTGCGCCGCATGGCCCGCCGCCAGCCGCGCGAGATTGTCGTGCAGCAGCGCCTTTTGCGCATCCACGCCCCGCAACAGCTCGATCGGCACCGGCGCGAAGGCGCGCGTGGCGACGAGGGTATGGTCTCGCCAGACATAGGCGGGATGCGCGAGCGGGTCGGCAGAGAGGGGCGGGGACGGGGCCAGCCGCTCCAGCGCGGCGGCGATGCGGGCGAGCGTGTCATCCATCAGGCGCGGCTAGCGCAGCGGGCGCAAAGCCTCAATGGGCGAGCGCCTGCGCCAGATGCACGCGGATGTCCGGCCGGACGGGGGCCAGCGCGGCGGCCTTGCGCAGCAGCGGTGTCGCCGAAGCCGCATCGCCATCGTTGAGCATCGCCCAGCCATAGGCATCGGCGGCGGTCGGATTCATCGGCGCGAGCATATAGGCGCGGCGCGCGTAATGGCGCGCCGTTGCCGGATCGCCGGCGCCGGTATGGGCATAAGCGAGCTGGGCGAGCAGCAGGGCATCGCGTGAGCCGACCGACCGCACCAGCCCCTCCAGCGTCTCGATCGCGGCGTCCCACTGGCGCGCGGTGAGCTGGAGGTTGGCGAGGATGCGCCGCGCGGCGATATCCTCGGGGTTCTGCGCGCGGAACAGCGCGACGGCATGCGCGCCATCGGCGACGGCGCCCGATTGCGCGGCGGCTTCGGTGAGGCGCAGGAAGGTCGGCGTATCGAAGCGCAGGTTGGCGGCGCGGACGTAAGCGGCGTAGGCGGGCGCGAACCGGCCCGAGATCGCCAGCGTATCGCCGAGCAGCATCTGCGCTGCCGGTGCGCCGGGAGAGGCGGCGGCGAGCGCTTGCGCGCGGGAGAGCGCGCCGGTCCGGTCGCCGTCCTCGATCATCGCCCGTACCAGCGGCACGATCGCGGTCGGGTCGCCGGGCGCATCGGTGGCCTGGCTGGCGAGCACCGGGACGCTGGCATCGCTGGCGAAGGGCGCGGGGCGGCCGAGCACGGGGCTGGCGGCGCGATCGAGGAAGCGCGCCGCCCAGTCCCGCTCGCCGGTCGCCTCGAAGGCGCGGCCGACGAGCGCGAGCGTATAGCTGTCCGCATCGTCGCGCAGCGCCATCGGGCGCAGCACGTCCAGCCCGCCGCGCAGGTCGCCGGAGCGCACCAGCGCCGCGCCGAGCAGGCGGCGCGCGGCGATGTTCATCGGCTGTCGCCCGACCAGCTCGTGCCACCGCGCCACCGCCTGCTCATAATCGCCGGAGGCATAAGCGATCGCGCCGCTCAGCAGCACGACGCCGGGAACGCCATCGATCGCGCCGCCGATTTTGGCGAGCATCGCGCGCGCCAGTTCGATCCGCCCGGCGCGCATGGCGAGCACCGCCTGGAGATAGAGCGCTTGCGGGCTGCCCGGCCGCGCGGCGAGCGCGCTGCGGGTCGCGGCCAGCATCTCGCCGTAGCGCCCGAGGTCGCCCAGCGTCGCGGCATATTCGATCAGCGCGGGATGGTAATAAGCGTCGCGCGCCAGCGCCGCCTCGAACCACGGCAATGCGGCGGCGAGGCCGTAGCGGCTGCGGACGATCTCGCCGCGCAGCGTCAGCGCGACCGGATCGGTTCGGGTCAATGCCAGCGCGCGCTGGGCGGCGGCATCCGCGCCGCCGACATCGCCTGCGTCGAGCCGGATGCGGCCGAGTGCGGTCCATGCGACGGCATCGTCGGGATGCGCGGCGAGCAGGTCGTGCAGCAGGTTGCTCGCGCCCACCACGTCGCCGCCGGCGGCGAGCGCCCGCGCGCGGACCTGTTGCAGCGCGGGCGCATCGGTTCCGGCGGTCGCGCGCAGGGCGCGGGCAGTTTCCCCCTGCCTGAGCCATGCATCGGCAAGCAGCGGACGGATCACCGCACGATCCGCGCCGGTACGCAGCGCCCGGTTGAGCGCGCCTTCCGCCGCCTCACCCTCGCCAAGCGCCAGATCGGCGCGCGCGAGCAACAGCAGCGTGTCCAGGCGGTCCGGCGAGACGGCAAGCGCGGTTTCGGCATGATGACGCGCGGCGCTGTAATTGCCGGTGGCGAAAGCGGCGGCGGCGGCCTTGGCCTCGGCGTGTGGATCGGGCGCGGCGGCGTGGCGGGCGATGGCGATGATGCCGAACACCACCGCGAGACTACCGATCCCGGCGGCACCCAGCCGCAACACCCGCGCCCATGCCGTCAGCCGGGCGCGCCGGGTCCGGCGACGCCTCCTGCGCAGCAAGGGGTAGCTCGCCGGCCCTTCAATCATGCAGGTCGTAGCTCTTGAGCAGATCGTAGAGCGTGGGCCGGCTGATCCCAAGCAGGCGGGCGGTGTTCGAGATATTGCCGTCCGCCCGCGCCAGCGCGCGACGGATGGCGGTGCGGTCCGCCGCCTCGCGCACGGTGCGCAGGTTGATCGGCGCATCATCCGGCTCGGCGAGGTCGAGATCGGCGGCGGAGATCAGCTTCCCGTCCGCCATGATGACGGCGCGCTTTACGCGGTTCTCCAGCTCGCGGACGTTGCCGGGCCAGCTCCAGCCGTCGATCGCGGTGCGCGCATCGGGGGCGAGGCCGGTGACGGCCGGGTTCATCGTCTTGGCGTATTTCGTCACGAAATGCCGTGCGAGCAGCGCGGCGTCGCCGGGTCGCTCGGCGAGCGAGGGGATGCGAACGACGATCTCGGCCAGCCGGTAATAGAGGTCGTCGCGGAAGCTGCCGTCCGCGACCATCGCGTCGATATCGCGGTGGGTGGCGCAGACGATGCGCGTGTCGACCGCGATCGGGCGGCGGCCGCCGATCCGCTCGATCGTGCGCTCCTGCAGGAAACGCAGCAGCTTGACCTGCAGGGGCAGGGGCACGTCGCCGATCTCGTCGAGGAACAGGGTGCCACCCTGCGCCTGCTCGATCTTGCCGGGAGTCGTCTTGACTGCGCCGGTGAACGCGCCTTTCTCGTGCCCGAACAGTTCGCTTTCGAGCAGGGTTTCGGGAATCGCGGAGCAGTTGATCGCGACGAACGCCCCGTCGCGGCGCGGCGAGGCGTCGTGGAGGCCGCGCGCGAGCAATTCCTTGCCGGTGCCGCTGGCGCCGAGCAGCATGACGGAGACATCGGCCGGCGCGACGCGCTCGATCGTGTTGATGACCTTGAGCATTTCCGGCGCGGCCGTAATCAGCCCGGCCATCGTCGCGCCCTTCGCATTGGCCGCCAGCCGGCGGTTTTCAGCTTCCAGCTCATGCACATGGAAGGCGCGGGCGACGATCAGGCCGAGCGCGTCGATGTCGATCGGTTTCTGGTAGAAATCCCAGGCGCCGTCGGCGATCGCGCGGAGCGCGCTTTCGCGGGCGCCGTGGCCGGAGGCGACGATCACCTTCGTATCGGGCTTGAGCGCGAGGATCTCCATCAGCGTGGCGAAGCCCTCGGCGGTGCCGTCCGGATCGGGCGGCAAGCCGAGATCGAGCGTGACGACCGCCGGCTCGTGCAGCCGGAGCGCGTCGATCGCTGCCGCGCGATCGCCAGCGACGATCACCTCATAACCGTCATAGGCCCAGCGCAACTGGCGCTGGAGGCCGATATCGTCCTCGACGATCAACAGCTTGGGACGATCGCTCATGCCGCCTGCTCCAGTTCACCGGCGGCGCGCAGCGTCACACGGAAGCGCGTGCCTTCGCCCGCCCGGCTTTCCACCGACACCGCGCCGCCCATCGCCTCGGCAAGCTGCCGCGCCTCGAACGCGCCCAGCCCGAAGCCGCCTTCCTTGCCCGAGACGAAGGGCTTGAACAGCCGGTCCCGCACGAACGCCGGGGACATGCCGCAGCCCCGATCGATCACCTCCACCGCCACCTGCCGCGATTCGGGCAAGACGACGATGTTCAGGGTAACGGGGGCGTTCGCGGCGCTTGCCTCGATCGCGTTCTGGACGAGGTGGCCGAGCAATGTCTCCAGCCCGGCCGCATCGGCCACCGCCACGGCATCCGCCGTGCCGCCTACCGCGACCGGATGCTGCGCGCGCCGCGCTGTCGCGATCCGTTCCGCCAGCGGGCGCAGCGGCACCGCGCGCAACGCCTCGCCGCGCCCGCCGTGATGCTGCGACAGCCGCGCCAGCAGGGTGTTCATCCGCTGCGACGAATCGCGCAGCGTCTCCACCATGTCGGCGCGGAAGGCGGGATTGTCGGCGTGGCGCTCGGCGTTGCGCGCGAGCAGGGTGAGCTGGCTCACCAGATTCTTGAGATCGTGCATGATGAAGGCGAAACGGCGGTTGAACTCGTCGAAGCGCTGCGCGTCGGCGAGCGCGTCATGCGCGCGGTCCTCGGCGAGATAGCTCGCCACTTGCTGCCCGGCGACGCCGAGCAGGTCGAAATCCTCCCAGTCCAGCGCGCGATCGAGCGGCGGCCGGGCAAGCACCAGCGCGCCGGTCAGCAGGTCGAAATGGATCAACGGAACGACCGCCCACGCATCGGCGCGTCCGGTCAGCCATGCCGGGGTAGCGTCGCGGTCGGTCGCCGGCGCAGACCCGTCTCGTACCGCGTCAAGCTCGATGATGCGCCGCGTTCCCGCGAGATGGGCGTGGAGCGCTGCGTTGGCGTCGGGCGGATCCGCGCCGCCGGCATCGCCGGGCCAGTTCCATCCCGCGCCGCGCTCGAGTGCGCCCTCGCGCGCGACGAGCAGCAGGCCGGCCGGCGAATCGGTCACGTCCGCCACCGCCTTCACCACGCGCACCGCCAGCGGCGCGGCGCCGTCGCCTGGCGAGCCGAGTGTTTCGTTGAAGCGCAGCCATTCGGCGCGATAGTCATAGCGGTGCGCGAACAGATGCTTGGCGACCAGCACCTTGGTCGATGCGCGCAGCCATGGGGTCGAGACGATGGTGAGCAGCGCGGCGGCGGTGCCGAAGACGAATGCGGTCTGCACCATCCGCGCACGGTTGCCGCCCAGCTCGGCGACGAAGCCGGCCGCCAGCCCGACGATCATGATATAGGCGGCAATCAGCACGGTCGAGAGGAGCACGAAGGCAAGGCGACGCGAAAGCTGCAACCGCCCGTCGCCGTCTCGATGCAGTACTGCGCCGAACAGCAGCGCGACCGCGACCGTCCCCAGCCCGCGCGCGGCGGAGAGGATCGCGCCGCGCTCGCCGCCCAGCCAGCCATCGACCTGAAGCGGCAAATCGAGCGCGAACAGCAACGACAGCGCCAGTGCGACGATGCGCACGCCGCCGCGCGCGGTCGAGGCCTGTATCCGGTAGAGCAGCAGCAGCGTGGCGAGCGTCGCCAGCATCCGCAGCGTCAGCCGCGCGGGATCGATCAGCGCCGTCGCCGCATCCTGCTCCGCAGCCGCTTCCGCCACCCCTAGCGTCATGGCGAGCGCCGTGACCAGCGCACAGATGAGGCAGAGCGCGGCCAGCCAGCGCGTGCCGCCGCGCGCATCGCGGCGAGCGAGCGCATAGATGAAGCCGAGCCACACGAGATTGCGCAGGCCCTCCGCCAGCCGCGTCGCGACGTCGCCCGATCCGATCCCGGCCACGGCCAGCGCCCACAGGGCGGTCGCGCCGAGCGCTGCCACCAGCGGGACGGCGGGCAGGCCGCCGCGCTGCCGCCGCATCTGGCCGAGCGCCAGCGCGCCGAACAGCAACGCCGCGAGCGCGTAGCTCCACAGGATCATCGACGGCGGCATGTCACCGCGCGCCGGCGGGCCAGAGCACCACCCGCAAGGTCTGGAGCAGGATCAGCAGATCTAGGAACGGCGAATAGTTCTTCGCGTAATAAAGATCGTATTCCAGCTTGTTGCGGGCGTCGTCTATTGACGCGCCGTAAGGATAGTTGATCTGCGCCCAGCCGGTGATGCCGGGTTTCACCATATGGCGCTCAGCGTAATAAGGCAGTTCGCGTTCGAGATCGGCGACGAATTGTGGGCGTTCCGGGCGCGGGCCGACGAAGCTCATCTCGCCCTTCAGCACGCTCCAGCATTGCGGCAGTTCGTCGATCCGCACCTTGCGGATGAAGCGCCCGACGCGCGTGACGCGCGGATCGCGCTCCGCCGCCCATATCGCATTGCCGCCTGCCTCGGCGTCCTGCCGCATCGAGCGGAGCTTTGGAATCTCGAATGTCTGGTTGAACAGCCCGACGCGGCGCTGCCGGTAGAAGGCCGGTCCCTTGCTCTCCAGCCGGATCGCGAGCGCGGTGAGCAGGATCACCGGCAGCGCGACGATCAGCAGCAGCAGGCTGACGATCACGTCGAAGGCGCGCTTGACGATCGCGGTGAGCATCCGCCCGGAGGAGAAACCCTCGGTGAAGATGAGCGAGGAGGGATTGACCGTCTGGAGATCGATGCGACCTGTTTCGCGTTCGAGAAAGGCGGAGAATTCGTTGACCTGCACCCCCGTCGTGCGGACGCGCAGCAGATCCTTGAGCGGCAGGGCGTTGCGACGCTCCTCGATCGCCAGCACGACTTCCGACGCCTTCAGGTGGACGACATGATCGGCGAGGTTGTGGATCGCGTCGCGCGCGATCGCCTGCGGCACCAGCGCCTCCGGCTCGCCCATCGCGACATAGCCGACGATGACGAAGGTCGATCCGGGCGTCCGCTCAAGCCGCTCCAGCCGCGCCGCGCGCCCGCCCGCGCCGAGCACGACGATACGGCGCTTGAACCGCTCGCCGCCGAGCAGGCCGCCGAACAGCACGCGCACCAGCACCAGCCCGGCGATCGCGAACAGCATCGCGTAGAACAGATTAGACCGCCAGAACGTCAGCGACGGCATCAGGAAGAAGAGTAGCGCGAGGAACAGAACGCCGAGCGACACCGCCACCATCAGCCGCATCGCCGCCTGGCGGATCGAGACGAGCACGTCGGCCTGATAGGCGCCGACCGCCACCATCGCGATCATCAGCGGGCCGGCGAAGCTGACGAGCTGGGGCAGGCGGGTCCATACCGATCCCACCGCGATCCCGATCTGCCACGCGCGCACTTCCCACCCCGCTTCGGCGGCGGCGAGCAGCAGCAGCACGTCGAGCAAGCCAAGCAGCAGCACCGCATTGGGCACGTAATGCTTGAAAACCCTGATCATTCCCGCGCTGTCCGATCGTGCGTGTAAGTTTCTCCGACAGGTGATCGCAGGAAATGGCAAATAAAGGCTGAAGGCGACGACAGGTGGATCGAACCGTTGCGATCGGCGGTTCTCCTTGCGATGAGGAACCTTGAGGAATTTGGAGAGCCGAATGCACGTTGCTTCGCCGATCGTACCAGTGATCCTGTCCGGCGGCGCGGGGACGCGGCTGTGGCCGATGTCGCGGCCGGAAATGCCCAAGCAGATGCTGGCGCTCACCGCCGAGCTGACGATGCTCCAGCTCACCGCGTCGCGCGCGCATGACGATCGTTTCGCCGCGCCCGTGGTGGTGGCGAGCGCGGCACATGCCGATCTGGTCGAGCAGCAACTGGAGGCGATCGACCAGCCCGCGCAGCTGCTGATCCTCGAGCCGGCGGGACGCAACACCGCGCCGGCGATCGCGCTCGCCGCATTGGCGGTGGAGGACAAGGCGTCCGCGCTGCTCGTCATGCCGTCCGATCACGTCATCGCCGATGTCGCTGCCTTCCATGCCGCGATCGCCGTCGCGATGCCGCTGGTGGAGGAGGGGTGGCTCATCACCTTCGGCATCGCGCCGGACGCGCCGGAAACGGGCTACGGCTATATCCGCGCCGGCGAGGAGATCGCGCCCGGCGTCCATCGCGTCGACCGTTTCGTGGAGAAGCCGCCGCTGGAAAGCGCGCGGGCGATGCTGGAATCGGGCGACCATGTGTGGAATGGCGGCATCTTCCTGTTCCGCGCCGACGCCTATCTCGACGCACTCGCCGCGTTCGAGCCGGAGATGACCGGGGCGGTGACCCGCGCGATGGCCGGCGCGCGTCGCGACGGCGCGCGGGTGACGCCCGACGCGGAAGCATTCGCGAGCGCCCGGGCCGAATCGATCGATTATGCCGTGATGGAGCGCGCGTCGCGCGTCGCGGTGGTGCCGGTGGCGATGGGCTGGAACGACGTGGGAAGCTGGGACGCGCTCCACGCGATCAGCGCGCACGACGAGGCGGGCAATGCGATCCACGGCGAGGTGATCGCGCTCGACACCACCGATTGCCTCGTGCGCAGCGACGGCGCGCGCGTCGCGATGGTCGGGGTGCGCGACCTGATCGTCGTGGCGAGCGGCGACGACATCCTGATCCTGCCGCGCGGGCGCGGGCAGGACGTGAAGAGACTGCTGGAGGCGATGAAGGGGTGAGGGCGCCGGTGAGCGCGGACGCTGCGCATGTTCACAGGCTGTTCAATCCTCGGCGGCTATGCCTCGCCGCGAAATGAGGATCAGGACCAGTCTGCTGCCGTTGCTGCTCGCCGCCGCGCCGGCCGCCGCCGCGTCGGCGGACCAGGGGCGTGAGGCGAGCGCCGCCTGGGAGGCGACGCGCGCCGGGCGCATCCTGCCGCTCAAGGAGATCGAGCGGCGCGTGGTGCCGACGATGAAGGGCGCGCAATATATCGGCTTCGACCTCGAATTGCCGAGCGGCGTCTATACGCTGAAGTTCCTGCGCGACGGCACGGTGATCTGGGTCGACGTGGACGGGCGCACCGGCCAGGTGATCGGGCGCACCGGCCGGTGATTCAGCAAACCGACAGGTCAATTCCCTCAGGCGGGGTTCGGTGTTAACGCCGTGGGCGTAACCCAAAGGGAGACAACATGCGCGTCCTGATCGTCGAAGACGAGCCGAACCTCGGCCAGCAGCTCAAGAGCACGCTGGAGGGCGCCGGCTATGCGATCGATCTCGCCACCGACGGCGAGGAGGGGCATTTCCTCGGCTCGACCGAAAGCTATGACGCGGTGGTGCTCGATCTCGGCCTGCCGGAGATCGACGGGCTCACCGTGCTCGATCGCTGGCGCAAGGAGGGCAAGGTCATGCCCGTGCTGGTGCTCACCGCGCGCGACAGCTGGTCGGACAAGGTGGCCGGGCTGGACGCGGGCGCGGACGATTACGTCGCCAAGCCGTTCCAGACGGAGGAGCTGATCGCCCGCCTGCGCGCGCTGATCCGCCGCGCCTCCGGCAACGCCTCGTCGGAGCTGACCGCCGGCGACGTGCGGCTCGACACCCGTTCCGGCAAGGTGACGCGCGCCGGCGAGCCGGTGAAGCTGACGGCGCAGGAATACAAGCTGCTGAGCTACCTGCTCCATCACAAGGGCAAGGTGGTGAGCCGCACCGAGCTGATCGAGCATATCTACGATCAGGATTTCGATCGCGATTCGAATACGATCGAGGTGTTCGTCACGCGCATCCGCAAGAAGCTGGGGCAGGACGTGATCACCACGATCCGCGGGCTGGGCTATAGCCTGGAAGATCCCGCGGGCTAAGCCGCCGCCACCGCGATGATCGAAGACGCGCCGGACAAGATACGCCCGATCCGCCGCACGGGATCGCTCACCCGGCGCATGATCCTGATCGCGGCGGCATGGATCCTGCTGCTGCTGGCGGGCGGCGGGCTGGCGCTCGATCGCGTGCTGGCGAGCGCCGTCACGCGCAATTTCGACGATCAGCTCGAATATGTCCTGCAATCCCTGCTCGTCTCGGCCGAGATCGGCCCGGACGGGGAGGTGATCTTCAACCGCGAGCCGGCCGACCAGCGCTTCCTGGAGCCTTATTCCGGCCTCTACTGGCAGGTGTCGGCGCGCGGGCGCGAGCCGTTCCCCTCGCGCTCGCTATGGGACCGGCAGCTCGCTTACGGCGCGAACCATAACGACCGCAGCGTCCATATCTACGACAGCAGCCAGTTCCGCGACGAGAAGCTGCGGGTGGTGGAGCGCGACGTGACGCTGCCGCGTTCGCAGGTGCGCTGGCGCTTCCAGGTGGCGCAGAGCCGCGCCGGGCTGGACGCGCAGATCGACATATTGCGGCGGACGCTGGTGCGCAGCTTCCTGCTGCTCGGGCTGGGGCTGATCGTGCTCGCCGCGATCCAGACCTTCTACGGGCTGCTGCCGCTCCGCAAGCTGCGGCTGGAGATCGCGAAGATGCGCGGCGGCAAGATCAACCGCATCTCCGGCGACATGCCGGTCGAGGTGGCGCCGCTGGTGCACGAGCTGAACGCGCTGGTCGCGCATAACGAGGTGCAGGCGGAGGAGGCGCGGCGCCATGCCGGTAACCTCGCCCACGCGCTCAAGACGCCGCTGACGGTCATCATGAACGCGGCGACCGCCAATTCGGACGACCTCGCCGAAACCGTGGTGCGGGAGGCGCGGACGATGCGGCGGCAGGTGGATCACCATCTCGCCCGCGCGCGCGCGGTCGGTCGGCGCGGATCGGCGCACAGCCGCGCGGCGGTATGGCCGTCGATCGAATCGGTCGAACGCGCGGTGCAGCGGCTCTACCCGCACGTCCGCATCGACATGGACGGCGCGAAGGACCTCGTCGCGCATATCGAGCGGCAGGACCTCGACGAGATCATCGGCAACCTCGTGGAGAATGCCGCGAAATACGGCGGTGGCAGCGTGTTCGTCACCGTTTCCGCGCATTCCGGCTTCGTCGAGATACTGGTGGAGGACGACGGCGCGGGCATCCCGGAGGAGGAGCGCACCCGCATCTTCGATCGCGGCGCGCGGCTGGACACGGGCAAGCCGGGCACGGGACTCGGCCTCGCTATCGTGCGTGACGTGGCGGAAATCTACGAAGGCACGGTGACGCTGGAGGAAAGCGAGGACCTCGGCGGCCTGCTCGTCCGGCTGCGGCTGCCGATGGCCGGGTAAACCAATGTTCCGGTGCCTTAACTATTAGCTGCGTGGTGCATGACAGGCCGACGCCCCTGAAAACGCCGCGAAACGCGAGGGCGCGTTAAACTTTCCGTAGCCATCGGCGCTTACCAAAGGCGGCAATGGGACGTATCCGTTTACCCTTATTGGTCGGCAGCAGCTTCCTTTATGTCATGCTGGCGGCGGGGACGATGTGGCTGCTGGCCGACGGCCGGGGAGTCGCGCCGCTGTGGCCCGCCAATGCGGTGCTGCTCGCGATATTGCTGCAAGGCCCGAAACCGCTGTGGCGGGAGGCGATCCTCGTCGGGGTCTTCGGCAATCTGGTCGCGTCGCTGCTGCTGCGGGGGGTGATCCTCACGCCGCTGCTGTTCAGCGTGGCCAATCTGTTCGAAACGGCGATCGCCGCGATCGCGCTGCGCCGCGTGCTGAGCGATGGCGAGGTGCTGGGCGGGCCGGGCAACGTCGGGCGCTTCATCATCTGGGCCGGGCTGGTCGCGCCGCTGCTCAGCATGGGCGTCGGCGCGGCGGTGGCGTATTGGTTCATCGGGCAGGACTTATGGATTTCGGCGCGCACATGGTTCTTCAGCAACGCGCTGGGCCTCTTGGTGTTCACGCCGTTCTTCTCCTCGCTGCTGGCCGGGGAATATAGCCGGCTGATCCGCGAGATGTCCGCCACCGAGCGGATGAAGGCCGCCGCCGCGATGGCGGTGATGACGGTGACGGCGGTGACGGTGTTCTTCTATGCGCCGCGGCCGGTGCCGGGCCTGCTGTTCGCGCCGCTGATGCTCATCACCTTCAAGCAGGGGCGGCTGGGGACGCAGGTGGCGGTGATGATCGTCGCGATCACCGGGATGATCGGCGCCATGCCCGCCGCTTCCAGCTTCGATATCTACGGTCATACACTGGAGGGGCGGCTGCACGTGATGCAGCTTTTCCTCGCGCTGATGCTGCTGACCACCCTGCCCGTGGCGGCGAGCCTGTCGGCACGCGCGCGGCTGATCGAGCAGCTTGCCGATAGCGAGCGACGCCTGCGCGCGCGGGAAGCGGACCTGATCCGCCTCGCCGCGACCGATCCGATGACGGGCCTGCTCAACCGCGGGGCGCTCAATGAACGACTTGCGACCATCGATGACGAGGTGGGGCTGGCCATCGCGGTGCTGGATCTCGATCGTTTCAAGCAGGTCAACGACCGTTACGGTCATGATGTGGGTGATCGCGCGCTGATGCATTTCGCCCGGCTGATCTCCACCGGGATACGTCAGGGCGACGTGGCGGCGCGTTCCGGCGGCGACGAATTCATGATCTATTTCCCCGCGACCAGCGAAACCGATGCCTGGACGGTATGCACGCGGCTGGCGGACACGCTGTCGAACCAGCCGCTGCTGCTGGACGGCGATCAGGCGCTCGATCTGCGGATGAGCTGCGGCGTGGCCGATCAGCGTCGCGGTGAGACGCTGGAGACGGTGATCAAGCGCGCCGATCAGGCACTCTACGCGGCGAAGGCGGCGGGCCGATCCCGTGTGCTGCGCGCGGCGGCCTAGGCCGGCGCCAGCGCCCGCATCGCCTCCGCCGCGATCGCCAGCGAGCGTTTGCGCGCCTCATGGTCGTGGATCATGCTCGTCAGCATCACCTCGTCCACGCCGGTCCGCCTGACGAAGGCGGCGAGGCCGCTCGCCACCTCGTCGCGCGTGCCGATCGCGGTGCATTGCAGCACATGATCGAGGATCGCGGCGTGCTGCGGGGGCAGGCCGGCGCGATAGCCCTCGATCGGCGGTGGGAGCTGGCGCGGGTTGCCGGTGCGCAGCGCGACGAACGCCTGCTGCTGCGAGCTGGCGATATATTCGGCCTCTTCATGCGTGTCGGCGGCGAAGACGTTGAAGCCGGCCATCGCATAGGGCTTTTCGAGCTGCGCCGAAGGGCGGAACTGGCGGCGATAGGTCTCCAGCGCCTGATCGAGCGCATCCGGCGCGAAATGCGAGGCGAAGGCATAGGGCAGGCCGAGGATCGCCGCGAGTTGCGCCCCGAACAGGCTGGAGCCGAGAATCCACAGCTCCGGTTTCGCCCCCGCGCCGGGGGTTGCACTGATGCCGGTACGGCCGTCGTCGGCGAAATAGCTCTGCAATTCCACGACATCGTTGGGGAAAGCGTTGGGGTCGGTGTCCAGCGTGCGGCGCAGCGCGCGGGCGACGCGCTGGTCGGAGCCGGGCGCGCGGCCGAGGCCCAGGTCGATGCGGCCGGGGAACAGCGCGTCGAGCGTGCCGAACTGCTCCGCGATCTGGAGCGGCGCGTGGTTCGGTAGCATGATCCCGCCCGCGCCGATGCGGATCGTGGCGGTCGCCTGCCCGACATGCGCGAGCACCACGGCGGTCGCGGCGGAGGCGATGCCGGGCATGCCGTGATGCTCCGCCACCCAATAGCGGTGGTAGCCGTGAAGCTCGGCATGGCGCGCGAGATCGGCGGCGTTGGCGAGTGAGCGGGCGACGGTCCCCCCTTCCACCACGGGGACGAGATCGAGCAGGGAATAGGCGGTCATGCGCCGGGATGTGGCGTGACGGGTTGCGATCCGCAACCTCCCTTCGCTTCGGGCAAGGTTCGGCTTGCCGCTCCTGTGCCACCCCCCTAAAGCCCGCCGCGATGCCGCCGATGCTCGCCCCGATCCGCAACTGGATCTTCGATCTGGACAACACGCTCTATCCGGCGAGCGCGGACCTGTTCGCGCGGATCGATGTGAAGATGACAGCCTATGTCGCCGATCTGCTCGGCACCGACCTGCAGGAAGCGCACCGCATCCAGAAGGCTTATTTCCTCGGCCACGGCACCACGCTCGCTGGGCTGATGAAGGAGCATAAGATCGATCCGCACCATTATCTCGATTTCGTCCACGATATCGAGATGGACGTGCTGGAACAGAATTTGCCGCTTGCCGCCGCCATCGCGAAGCTGCCGGGGCGCAAGATCGTCTTCACCAACGGCGATGCGCCTTACGCCCGCCGCGTGCTCGACCGGCTGGGGCTGGGCGCGAGCTTCGAGGCGATCCACGACATCCACGCGATGGCGCTGATGCCGAAGCCGGCGCCCTCGGCCTATGCCGGGCTGTGCGCGGCGTTCGGGATCGATCCGGCGCAATCCTTGTTCGCCGACGACATGGCGCGCAACCTCGCGCCCGCCAAGGCGATCGGCATGACGACCGTGTGGGTCGACAACGGATCGGAGCAGGCGGCGGACAGCGACCGCAGCTTCATCGATCATACGACCCACGACCTGACGCACTGGCTTGAAGGAATCCTATGAGCAACACCGAGCTTGAACAGACGATCGACGCCGCCTGGGAAAACCGCGCGGAGATCGGCCTTTCCACCGGCGGCGAGGTGCGGATCGCGGTGGATCGCGCGCTGGCCCTGCTCGATTCCGGTGCGGCGCGCGTGGCGGAGCCGGATGGCAACGGCGGCTGGCGCGTCAACCAGTGGCTGAAGAAGGCGGTGCTGCTGTCGTTCCGCCTCAACGACAACACGCTGATCGACAACGGGCCGGGCGCGGGCCACTGGTTCGACAAGGTGCCGTCGAAATTCTCCGGCTGGACCGAGGGCGAGTTCCGCGACGCCGGCTTCCGCGCGGTGCCGGGCAGCGTGGTGCGGCGTGGCGCGTTCGTCGGCAAGGGCGCGGTGCTGATGCCGAGCTTCGTCAATATCGGGGCCTATGTCGGCGAGGGCACGATGGTCGATACCTGGGCGACCGTGGGGAGCTGCGCGCAGATCGGGAAGAACGTCCACCTTTCCGGCGGCGCGGGCATCGGCGGCGTGCTGGAGCCGTTGCAGGCCGATCCCGTCATCATCGGCGACGGCGCGTTCATCGGCGCGCGTTCCGAGGTGGCGGAGGGCGTGCGCGTCGGCGAGGGCGCGGTACTGTCGATGGGGGTCTATCTCGGCGCCTCCACCAAGATCATCGACCGCGCGACCGGCGAGGTGTTCCGTGGCGAAGTGCCGCCCTATTCGGTGGTGGTGCCCGGCTCGACCGGCGGCAATCTCGGGCTTTATTGCGCGGTGATCGTCAAGCGCGTGGACGCGCAGACGCGCTCCAAGACGAGCATCAACGAACTGCTGCGCGATTGAGCACGGCGGCGGCGGCTCCTCGGTATATCGTTAGCGCAATGGCGGTCGCTTCGGCGGCAGAGGACCCTCGATCCGATAAAGAGCGCTACGTTCATGGTGCCAGATGGACGTCATGCCGGTGATGGTGGGCGGCGGCATGAAGGGGAGATCGATTAGCCAGAGATAGTCGAACGCATCGCGGGGTATCGACGAGATTACCCGCGCGAGCGTTCGATGATCGGGGCAGCGCATGAGTTGCGATGGATCGGCCTCAAATGGGCGCGCGGCCGGATAGTTGATCGTCATTAGCGGCGCGCCGACATTACGCCATTGCTCGTCTGAAAAGACGCGACGGCGCGCGAGCGCGAGGCCGCCGATATGATCGAGTCGCGCGCTTTTCCATATCGGATCGCAACTTACCGAAACCAGCGACGCGACCCGAGAACCCGCGGGCAAATGATCGACCGCCGCAAGTTCCTGCGTGAACCGGTCGTCCAGCGCGGCGAGGCTGACAGTGTTGCCCGCGATCCGCGCGACGAAAAATGCCAGGCCGACTATCGCATACAATCCCGCCATGCGTCTGTTCATTGTAGGTTTCGGCCGCAGTGAAAGCGCCGCGAACATCATCGCGTAGGCAGCAAGACGGGTATCCGCGAGCGCCGAGCCAAAGAGCCAGTAGGGAAGGATCATGAAAGCGGCGAACAGCGCAAGCGCGCCGTTCCGTAACGTCTCCGCCGTCTCCATCTGTCGGGGGTGAAGAACGGTGCAAAAAAGAGCGAGCAGCACCGCGAAAGACAAGACATCCCAGATCATCCAGCGATCGCGGAATATCATCATGAACCACGTCAGCTTCTCATAAATGTTGAAAAAATCATGTGTGGCGCCGCCGCCACCTACGCCGCCGAATAATATCAGCGGCACGGGCGCGATCAGGGGCAGGCAGGCGAGCGCGGCACGCACTGGATGGCCTCGCTCGGCCAGGCCTGCCGCAAAGGCGACGAGTCCGAGTACCGCCCAACCGAATATATGGATCGCCCACAGCATCACCGACAAGGGGACGAATATTGCCGCCCGCAATCGCAGTCGTTGCAACCTGCCCAATCGCAACCACAGGGCCAAAGCCGAGAGAGACAATCCCATGGCGAGCGAGAAATTGAGAAAACCGGTATGAAAAGCCTGGTTGTAAAACAGTGGAAGCGCAAAGGGCGCGGCGGGACTGATCCGACCATGGACCTCTCGCGATAGCCAGAGTGCGCCGACGACACCGATCGCGGGGATCGCAATGGTGACGAGTTTCACGGCCGGCTCCAGCCCAAGCCCCGGAGCAAGCGCGGCGACGATCAGATCCACGCCGAGATTTCCGATCAATCTCCAATGAAAATGATACCATTGGGATAAGGGGAGCGTGGAGCCGTCAAGCATCACCCTGTAACGGCCGATATGGCCGGGAACATCGGTGAGCGGCGGTACGGCAGGCCATAGCAACGGAACACAGACCAGAATGGCCGCCATGGTCGCGAATGCTCGACGCTCCCACCATTGGCCAGACGCGTTCGTGTTCCTCTTTCCTATTTCAACCACGGTGGTCATGCCAAAATCCATACGGATAATATTAGGACTTCCTAGCATCTGGCACGATCTTCTCCAGAGGTTGTTCATTCTGTGAACGATGTAGCGGAAGAACACCTTCTTCCTGTCGTTTCGGTGTCGGCGGAAGACCGATGCGCCGCCGATGACAAGCGAAACCGGATGCAGGGGCGGAGCCGCTCTTCCGCCGGGAATGCTTGCGCGACTCCGTGGCCGTTTCACTATTCGCTGTCTCGACAATGACGCATCCCGCTCCTATCGCCGCTGCAAAATCCTGAGAGGAATTCAATGCCCACAGCCAGCCATATCCTCGACCGCGTCCTGGTGCTCGAGATGGTGCGCGTCACCGAAGCCGCCGCGATCGGCGCGTCCACGCTCGTCGGGCGTGGCGACGAGAAAGCCGCCGACGCCGCCGCCGTCGAGGCGATGCGCGAGGCGCTCAACAGCCTCGACATGGACGGCACCGTCGTAATCGGCGAGGGCGAGCGCGACGAGGCGCCGATGCTGTTCATCGGCGAGAAGGTCGGCACCGGCAACGGCCCGAAGATCGACATCGCGCTCGATCCGCTGGAGGGCACCACGATCTGCGCCAAGTCCGGCCCGAACAGCCTCGCCGTGCTGGCGATCGCCGAGGCCGGCGGCCTGCTCAACGCGCCTGACGTCTATATGGACAAGCTGGCGATCGGGCCGGGCTATCCGGCCGGCATCCTCGATCTCGACAAGACGCCGACCGAGAACATCCAGGCGATCGCGGCGGCCAAGGGCGTGTCGCCCAACGAGATCATGGCCTGCGTGCTCGATCGCCCGCGCCACGAGAAACTGATCGCGGAGCTGCGCGCGATCGGATGCGGCGTGGTGCTGATCGGCGACGGCGACGTGGCCGGCGTGATCGCCACCACCGACCCGGACACGACGATCGACGTCTATATGGGATCGGGCGGTGCGCCGGAGGGCGTGCTGGCCTGCGCCGCGCTGCGCTGCGTCGGGGGGCAGTTCAAGGGCCGCCTCTTGTTCCGCAACGAGGACGAGCGCGCGCGCGCGCGCAAATGGGGCATCACCGATCTCGACCGCCAGTACGACCTCAAGGATCTCGCCAAGGGCGACTGCATCTTCGCGGCGACCGGCGTGACCGACGGCTCGCTGCTCGAAGGCGTCAAGCGCCGGGGCGACCGCATGACCACCGAGAGCGTGGTGATGCGCGCCTCGTCCGGCACGGTGCGCTGGGTGAAGGGCGAGCATCGCATCGAGCGGTGAGATGACGGCGGCGCTGCTGCTCGCCGCGCTGCTGGCGGCGAGCTGGTATGTGCGGCGGCGGCTGGCGCTCGATTTCGGACATGGCCGCGCGGGCGCCTATCGCGCGGTGACCGTGCGACAGCTCGGCGGTTTCGCCGCGCCGGCGCTGCTCGCGCTGGCGCTGGCGGGCGAGTGGCGCGCCTTGTGGCGGATGCCGGAAAGCTTCGCGCGGCTGGCCGAGGCGCTGGGCATCGCTGGCTGGGTCGCGCCCGGCGACGGCTGGACCTTGCTGCTCGGTGCGATCGGCGGGAGCGCGCTCGGCGCGGGCTTCGCCTTCATCCACTGGCGCTGGCGGGGCAGGCGCGGGCCGATGTTCGGCGAGCTTGGCTGGATCCTGCCGCAAGCGCGTGGCGATCTCGGCTGGGGTGTGCTGCTGTCGCTCGTCGCCGGGGTGGCGGAAGAACTGTTCTTCCGCCTCGCGCTGCCGCTGCTCGTCGCGCTCGCCACGGGCAGCGCACTGGCCGGCTTCATCCTCTCCGCGTTGCTGTTCGCCGCCGCGCACCGCTATCAGGGCAAGGCCGGCGTGATCGCGACCGGGGCAATGGGCGTGGCGTTCGCCGTGCTCTATCTGGCAAGCGGGGCCTTGTGGTTGGCGATCGCGGCGCACATCGTGGTGGACCTGAACAGTCTGGTGATCCGCCCCGCGATCACCGGCGCGTGGGGGCGCAAAAGCGCGGGTTGAGAAAAATCGTTCGTATGCTAAGTAAAGCGGCGATCGTTGGGAGAGGAACAGGATGATCGATCTCGAAGCCATTCAGTGCCTGTCGGACATTCCGGCCGCGCAGGCGAAGGTACGCGGCGATGAGACGGCATTGCTGTTCGAAGGGCAGACGATCACCTTCGCGGCGCTCGAGGCGCAGACTGCGGCGGTGGCACGCGCGCTGACCGCCGACGGCGCGAAGCCGGGGCAGCGAATCGCGGTATTGACCAAGAACCATCCGCGCTGGTTCCCGTTGTTCTTCGGAGCGGGCCGTGCGCGCGCCTGCCCGATGCCGGTCAACTGGCGGCTCTCCGTGCCGGAGATCGCCTTCATCCTTTCCGACGGCGCGCCCACGCATCTGTTCGTCGGCGAGGATTTCTTCGACGGCGCGCTGGAAGCGGTGGCGGGCATGGAGCGCCGTCCGCATCTCATCGCGCTCTACGGCGAGCATCCCGGTTTCGTCCCGTTCGAAGCGTGGCTGGCACGCGGCGAGGGGCATGAGCCGGCCGGGCGGCCCGAACTCGACGACGATGTGCTTCAGCTCTACACCAGCGGCACCACCGGGCGGCCGAAGGGCGTGGTGCTCACCAACCGCAACTATCGCCGCTTCATGGAGATGGCCGAGCAGGTCGATGGCTTCGCTTATGAGGCGGGGCGGACGATGATGATCGTCATGCCCTTGTTCCATGTCGCGGGTACGAACCTCGGCTTTTCCGGGCTGGCGCAGGGCTGCCGCACCGTGCTGGTCAAGGATTTCGTGCCGGCGGATGCGATCGCGACGATGGTCGAGGAGAAGGTGAGCTACGCCTTCCTCGCGCCGGCGATCATCCAGATGCTGCTCCAGTCGCCGCGGATCGCGGGTGTCAGCTTCCCGGAATTGCGGAACATCTCCTATGGCGCGTCGCCGATCTCCGAAGATACGCTGGCGAAGGCGCAGGCGGTGTTCGGCTGCGATTTCATCCAGTTCTACGGCATGACCGAATCCGCCGGCTCCGGCTCCTATCTGTCGCCCGAGGCGCATCGCGCGGGCGGGCTGCTCAAGTCGTGCGGCAAGCCGTGGCCGGGGGTGGAGATGGCGATCATCGGCGCGGATGGCGAGCCGCTGCCGTCGGGCGGGATCGGCGAGATCGTGATCCGCGGTGACATCGTGATGAAAGGCTATTGGAACCGCGACGAGGCGACCGCCGAGACGCTGGCCGGCGGCTGGCTGCACACCGGCGACGCGGGCTATATGGATGCGGACGGCTATTTCTTCGTCCACGACCGGATCAAGGACATGATCGTCTCCGGCGGGGAGAACGTCTATCCGGCCGAGGTGGAGAATGCCATCGCGGGCTGCCCCGGCGTGGCGGACGTGGCGGTGATCGGCGTGCCCGACGACAAATGGGGCGAGGCGGTCAAGGCGCTGATCGTGCCGGAAGGCGAGGGTGCGACGGCGGAGGCGGTGATCGCGTGGGCGAGATCGCGGATCGCGGCGTACAAGGCGCCCAAGTCGGTCGATTTCGTCGAGGCGCTGCCGCGCAACCCCTCGGGCAAGGTGTTGCGGCGCGAATTGCGCGCGCACTATTGGGCCGGCCGCGACCGCGCGGTGGGGTAAGGCTTATCCCCGCAGCCGCTCGTGGTGGCGGATCACCTCGTCGATGATGAAGCGCAGGAACTTCTCGCTGAACTCCGGGTCCAGTTCCGCCTCCTCGGCGAGGCTGCGGAGGCGGGCGATCTGCGCTTCCTCGCGGCCGGGATCGGCGGGGGGCAGGCCGGCGGTGGCCTTGTGCCGCCCCACCGCCTGCGTGATCTTGAAGCGTTCGGCTAGCAGGCAGACGAGCGCCGCATCGATATTGTCGATGCTCTTGCGGTAACCCTTCAGCACGTCGTCCGGCATCTCGCCCCCCGAATCCTTCAATCGCGAGCCTTTTGGGGGTCGCCCGGCCCATGCGCAAGATCAGGCTTATTGCGTTTTCATCCCCGTCGCCTAGAGCCGCACATCAGATGAGCGCCACCATCCACCGTCTGGCCGACCGGGCCCCCTCCCTCGAACCGATGATCGAGCTGGTCACGGGGGACATGAACCTCGTCAACGCGGCGATCCTCGACCGGATGCAGTCGCAGATTCCGCTGATCCCGGAGCTTGCCGGTCATCTCATCGCCGGCGGCGGCAAACGGATGCGACCGATGCTGACGCTCGCGAGCGCGCGGCTGCTCGGCTATATGGGCACGCGGCATCACCGGCTGGCGGCGGCGGTGGAGTTCATCCACACCGCGACGCTGCTGCACGACGATGTGGTCGACGGATCGGACCTCAGGCGCGGCAAGCGCACCGCCAACCTGATCTGGGGCAATCCGGCCAGCGTGCTGGTCGGCGATTTCCTGTTCAGCCGCAGCTTCGAGCTGATGGTGGAGGACGGCAGTCTCAAGGTGTTGAAGATCCTGTCCAATGCCAGCGCGGTGATCGCGGAGGGCGAGGTGAACCAGCTCACCGCCGCGCGGCGGATCGATCTGGGCGAGGATCGCTATCTGGAGATCATCAACGCCAAGACGGCCGCGCTGTTCGCCGCCGCCTGCCGCATCGCGGCGGTGGTGGCGGAACGGCCCGAGGCGGAAGAGGCGGCGCTCGATGCTTACGGCCGCAATCTCGGCATCGCCTTCCAGCTAGTCGACGACGCGATCGATTATATTTCCGACGCCGGCACGATGGGCAAGGACGCGGGGGACGATTTCCGCGAGGGCAAGATGACGCTGCCGGTGATTCTCGCCTATGCGCGCGGCGACGAGGCGGATCGCAAGTTCTGGAAGGACGCGGTGGAGGGGCGCCGCGACAGCGACGCCGACTTTGCCCACGCGGTCGAACTGGTCCGCGCCACGCGCGCGGTGGACGACACGCTGGCCCGCGCGCGCCACTATGGCCAGCGCGCGATCGACGCGCTCGGCCCGTTCGCCGCGAGCAAGGCCAAGGAGGCGATGGTCGAGGCGGTGGAGTTCGCGGTGGCGCGGGCCTATTGAGCGCGGGCGGTGAACCGGCTGGCGAGCGACGCAACCGCTGCGGCGGGAAGCGCCAGTATGGCGAGCAGGATGATGCCGAACACCCACATCGATCCGATTCCATTACCGATCCACAGCACCGGAAGCTGCGCGAAGGTGACGATCACGCCGGCCAGCCACCCCCGTTTCGGAAAAGCCACGCCGGCCGCGCCCGAAAGAAGCAGGGAACCGGGATAGGCCGCCGTCCAGTAAGAGGCTGCGTCCCACGGCTCTTTCGCCTGTGTGGAATGGCTGATCGCCAGCCAATACAGCACGGCGAGGACTGTCAGGACGACAATGCGCGCGGACTGATTGGGCATGATGGCTCCCCCCTTGGCCAGCGCGATCATAGTCCGGGTGCGGCAATGCGCTACCCGCTCTTAACCGGGTTCGGTTAAGCCGTTGCGCAATGCTGCGCGTGCTGACCCTTTCCTCGCTGTTCCCCGATGCCTCGCGTCCCAATTTCGGGGTGTTCGTGGAGCGGCAGACGCTGGGTCTCGCCGCGCATCCCGATGTCGCGCTGACGGTGATGGCGCCGCTGGGCGTGCCGCCGTGGCCGCTGTCACGACACAAACACTACCGCGCCTTCGCCGACCTGCCGGAACGGGAGGTGTGGAAGGGCGTGGAGGTGCTGCGCCCGCGCTTCACCGTGCTGCCGGGCACCGGGGGGCGCTATCATGTCGCGGCTATGCAGCGTGCCGCATGGCGCGCGATCGCCGGGCAGGCGTTCGACGTGATCGATGCGTCATTCTTCTTCCCGGATGGTCCGGCGGCCGTCGGACTTGGATGGGCACTCGATCTGCCGGTGTCGATCAAGGCGCGGGGGGCGGACATCCATCACTGGGGCCGCGCCCGCGCGACCGCCGCGCAAGTGATCGAGGCGGGGAAGGCGGCGGACGGTCTCCTCGCGGTTTCCCGCGCGATGCGGGAAGATACGGCCGCGATCGGCATCCCGGCGGAGAAGATACGGGTGCATCACACCGGGGTGGATCTCGCGCGGTTCGTGCCGGTCGACCGCATGGCGGCGAAGGCGGCGCTTGGGGTGAGCGGGCCGCTGGTCGTGTCGATCGGGGCGCTGATCGCGCGCAAGGGACATGACGTGGTGATCGACGCTGTGGCGCGGCTCGACGGCGTGACATTGCTGATCGCGGGCGAGGGAGAGGCGCGGCCGGTGCTGGAGGCGCGGATCGCGCGCCTGGGGCTGGGCGAGCGGGTGCGGTTGCTCGGATCGGTGCCGCATGGCGAACTGCCCGCGTTGATCGCGGCGGCGGACGTGATGGCGCTCGCGTCATCCTCCGAAGGGTTGGCAAATGCGTGGGTCGAGGCGCTCGCCTGCGGGACGCCGATCGTCATCACGCCTGCGGGCGGCGCGGAGGAGGTGGTCACCGCGCCGGAAGCCGGACGGATCGTGCCGCGCGAAGCCGGCGCATTCGCGGCGGCGATTGGGGAATTGCTCGCCGCGCCGCCCCCGGCGGAGGCCGCGCGGGCGCACGCGCTGGGCTTCACTTGGGAGGCGAATACGGCGGCATTGTATGACCACCTCGCCGGGCTGGTCGCGGCGCGTCAGGCGAGGGGGTAGAGCGCGGCAGCGATCTGCCGCCCCTCACCGCGCAATACGCCCCAAGCGCGAGCGGCGGCGCGGCTGTCCATCGGCTCGATGCCGATGCCGCGTTCCTCCAGCCATGCGACCAGCGCGCGCGGCGGGCGGGAAAGGTCGCTGCCGGTGCCGAGCAGGATGAACTCCGGCCGGGCGGCGACCAGCGGCGCGAGATCGTCGGGCACGAGATCGGCGAGCGGCGGCGGGGACCAGAGCGCGACCGAATCCACCGTCATCAGCAGCGCGGGGAAGGTGCCGTCGTCGGTGCGGAACCCCGCCGGGCCGATCCCCTTGACGATCGGACCAGCGGGATCGCGGGTACGCTCCAGTTTCACCCCCCGGCCTTACCCTTCGCGCGGGCCGATGCGCTCGGCCCGGTCCTCGCGCTGCGCAGGCGGCTCGGCGCGCAGGCCCAGCGTGATGAGCAGCGACGACGACACGTAGATCGACGAATAGGTGCCGACTACGATGCCGAGGATCATTGCCGCCGTGAAGCCGCGCAGCACATGGCCGCCGAGGAACAGCAGCGCGAACAGCGCCAGCAGGATCGTCACGGAGGTCATCACCGTGCGCGGCAGCGTCTCGTTGACCGACAGGTTGATGATCTCGCGCATGTCCATCTTGCGATAGCGGCGCATGTTCTCGCGGATGCGGTCGTCGATGACGATCTTGTCGTTGATCGAATAGCCGATGATCGTCAGCACCGCCGCGACGATGTTGAGATCGAACTCGAACTGCGTCAGCGCGAAGAAGCCGAGCGTCATCAGCAGATCGTGGACGATCGCCACCACCGTCGAGATACCGAACTGCCATTCGAAGCGGAAGATCGCGAACAGGCCGATGCCGAGGATCGCCAGCACCACCGCCAGCACGCCGTTGCGGATCAGCTCGCCCGAAACCTTGCCGGAAACGGTGGAATAGCGGCTGAACGTCGCGCCGGGGAAGTTCTGCGCGAGCGCCGCCTCCACCTTCTTGACGACGGCGTTGGTTGCGCCCTCGTCGGCGCCCTGCTGCACCGGCAGGCGGACGGTGATCGTCTTCGGATCGCCGAACTGCTGGAGCGAGGCGTCGCCCACGCCGAGCGAATCCACCACCTTGCGGACGTGATCGAGATCGGGCGCCGCGGCGAACTTCTCCTCGATCATCAGGCCGCCTTCGAAATCGACGCCGAAGTTGAGGCCGCGCGCGAAGGTAAGCCCCACGCAGAGCAGGCTCAGCAGCAGCGTCAGCGCGAAGGCCATCTTGCGCAGCCGGACGAAATCGATGTTCGTATCGTCGGGAACGAGCTTCAGGAGTTTCATGGTCTAGCGCTCGCCTTCAGATATTGATCGTCTTGGGCTTGGCGCGGCGCAGCCAGCCAGCCACCAGCATCCGGGTGAAGGTGACAGCGGTGAACACCGAGGTGACGATGCCGATCAGCAGCACCACCGCGAAGCCCTTCACCGGCCCCGAACCCAGCACGAACATGATAACGCCGGAAATGGCGTGGGTCATGTTCGCCTCGAAGATCGTGCGGCTCGCCTCCTTGTAGCCCAGCTCGACGGACTGGACGATCGACCGTCCGCGATGCCGCTCCTCGCGGATGCGCTCGTTGATGAGCACGTTGGCGTCCACCGCCGTGCCGATCGTCAGCACGAAGCCGGCGATGCCCGGCAGCGTCAGCGTGCCGTTGATGAGCGCCAGCACGCCGACGATGACGAACACGTTGATGATGACGGCGAGGTTCGCATAGACGCCGAACCGGCCGTAGGTGACGAACATGAAGGCCACGACCAGCGCCACCGCCACGGCGGAGGCGAGGATGCCGGCCCGGATCGAATCCGCGCCGAGATCGGGGCCGACGGTCGATTCCTCCACCACCTTCAACGCCACCGGCAGCTTGCCCGAGCGCAGCGCGATGGCGAGCTGGTTGGCGCTGTCCACCGTGAAGCTGCCGGAGATCGAAGCCCGGCCGCCCATGATCGGCTCGTTGATATTAGGCGCCGAGATCACCGAGTTGTCGAGGATGATCGCGAACGGCTTGTTGACGTTCTCCTGCGTCACCTTGGCGAAGCGGCGACCGCCCTGGCTGTCGAAGGTGATCGCGACCTGCGGCTCGTTGGTCTGCTGCGAGAATTCCTGCCGCGCGTCGGTCAGCATGTCGCCGGTGATGATCGCCGATCGCTTGACGGCGATGAACGGGATGCCGGCGGGATTGTTCGGATAGGGCAGGATCTGGCTGCCGATCGGCGCCTGCTTGTTGCGGAGCTGATCCGGCGTGGCGGTCGTGTCGACCAGCTTGAATTCCAGCTTGGCGGTCTTGCCGAGCAGGTCCTTCAGCGCCTGCGGGTTCTGCAGGCCCGGCACCTGCACGACGATGCGGCTGCTGCCCTGGCGGATGATCGTCGGCTCACGCGTGCCGAGCTCGTCGATGCGGCGGCGGACCACCTCGGTCGCGTCGCCCATCGCGCGATCGACCGCCTGATTCAGCCCGGCGGCCGTGGGGGTGAGGACGAACCGGCTGGTGTCCACCACCTGGATGTCCCATTCGCGCTGGCCGGTCATCCCCGCGCCGCCGCCGGTGATCGACAGCAGCCGCTCGCGCGCGGCGTCGACCTGCGTCGGATCGCGCAGCATGAAGGTGAGCTTGCCGTCGCGCGTCGAGATGTCGCCGATCTCGATGCGCGGATTCTGGCGGCGCATCTCCGTCTGCACCTGCTCGCGCATCTGCTCCAGCCGGCTCGACTGGAGATCGTTCACGTCCGCCTCGAGCAGCAGGTAGCTGCCGCCGGCGAGATCCAGCCCGAGGTTGATGCGCGGGTGCGGGATGTGGCCCCATTGATCGGTGATGCGCTGCGGCAGCAGGCTGGGGATGGCAAGCGCCACCAGCACCGCGAGCAGCGCCCAGATCGACAGAACCTTCCAGCGCGGGAAGTCCAGCATGTCAGTCGTTCGCCGGCTTGCCGCCGAGCGGGGTGACTTCCGCCAGCGTCGCCTTGACCACGCGGACGCGGGTGTTCGGGGCGATCTCCACCTCGACCACCGCGTCCTCGACCTTCGTCACCTTGCCCATCAGGCCGCCGGCGGTGACGACCGAATCGCCCTTCTTCACCGCCGAGACGGCGTTCTGAAGCGTCTTCATCCGGCGCTGCTGCGGGCGGATCATCAGGAAATAGAAAACGATGAAGACCAGGAACAACGGCGCGAGGCCGAGGAATCCGGCCATCCCGCCTTGCTGCGCGGCGCCGCCGGCCACCTGGGCGTAAGCTGGAGAAATGAGCATTTTTCCCGTTCGTGATTGTTCGGCGGGCGAAAAACCCGCACGGAAGCGTGGCGCGCTATCATCGTAACGAAATCGGCGCAACAGAAGCGGTGCCGAAGCGGTGGCGGACGAAGGAGAGAGGAATGACGATTCTGGTGATGGGCACGATCCGGCTGGCGGCGGGCGAGGGCGTGAAGGCGGCGAAATTACTCGCAGATCATGCGGCGGCGTCACGCGCGGAGGCGGGGTGCGATGATTATTGCTTCGCCTTCGACGCCGCCGATCCCGACCTGATCCGCGTCGCCGAGCGCTGGGCGAGCGTGGAGGCGCTGGCGATGCATGGCGCGGCGGAGCACCAGAAGGCGTTCGGCCGCTCGTTGCGCCTCCATTCCCCGCAGGAAATGTCGGTCGACGCGTGGGACGGGACGCATTGGCGCAAGCTGATCTAAGGCCGCTTGCGTTGCAGGCAGGGGGCGCGTAGAGGCGCCCCTCCGGTCGGGGCGTAGCGCAGCCTGGTAGCGCATCACACTGGGGGTGTGGGGGTCGCAGGTTCGAATCCTGTCGCCCCGACCAATTTTCACGCAGCGATATGAAGCCCGTCCCCGGCAGGGACGGCTGCGCGCGGTTTCGGGCCGATTCGGTCCATGACGGATTTGTCATGGTGCGCCCACGCGGCTTCAAGGGCGGCTGCCGCATGGTCGCTGGCGGATATGCACCATGCCGCGAGTTTCTCATCTTCGTCGGATCGATCGTTGCCCGGGCGACCGGCGATGAACGGGCTGCGCATGGCGGGCTGGGCGGCGGTTGGCGCGGCGGCGGTCGGCGCGGGTGCGTTCGGGCTGCTCGCGGACAACGTGCCCCACACGGCCGCGCCGCGCGGCGCAGTGGGCGGCGCGACCTATTCTCCGGTGAGCCATGTCCGGCATCACGCGCTGGTCGTCACCAGCCTGCGTACCGGCGGGGCGGAGGCGACGGCCGGGCTGAAGGTGGGCGATACGGTGGAAGCGATCGACGGCCATGCCGAGGTGACGCTCGCCACGCTTCGCGCGGCCGAGGCGCGGCGCGCGCCCGCCGTGCTGAAGGTGCAACGCAATGGTGACGTCTTCACCCTGACCTTGCTAAGGGAGGCGCCGGGAGGCGCATCTTGAGCAAGATCCTTTTGGTCGAAGACGATGATTCGACCGCCGATTACATCTCCAATGGGCTGAGCGAGGCGGGCTTCGTCGTCGATCGCGTGGACAACGGGCGCGACGGCCTGTTCCAGGCGACCGACGGCGGATACGACTGCATCGTCCTGGACCGGATGCTGCCGAGACTGGACGGGATGGCTGCGCTGGCCGCGATCCGCGCGGCGGGCGTGACCACGCCGGTGCTGATCCTCTCCGCGATGAGCACGCCGGAGGATCGCGTCGCCGGCCTAACCTCAGGCTCGGACGATTACCTCACCAAACCGTTCGTCTTCGCCGAGTTGCTGGCGCGCGTGCGGCTGCTGGTGCGGCGCGGGCAGGCGGGCGGCGCGGCGCCGGAGACCAAGCTGGTGTGCGACGATCTGGAGATGGACCTGCTCGCCCATCGCGTGAAGCGCGCGGGCAAGCCGGTGGACCTTCAGCCGCGCGAGTTCCGGCTGCTCGAATATCTGCTGCGCCATGTCGATCAGGTGGTGACGCGCACCATGCTGCTCGAAGGCGTGTGGGATTATCATTTCGATCCCGGTACCAACGTCACCGACGTGCACATCAGCCGGCTGCGCAAGAAGATCGACGAGGGCTTCGCACGGCCGCTGCTGCATACGGTGCGTGGCGCGGGCTACAAGCTGGGCGTCGAGCGATAAGGCTGCACCTGCTCCGCTCCACCACGCTGCGCTTCGCGGCGCTGGTGTTCGGGTTGCAACTCGCCGGGGCGGCGATCACCGTCGGCACGGTGCGCGAGATCACGCGCGGACAGATCACCGCCGCGGCAGGCCAGGGGGCGGAGCAGGTCCGGCACGGGCTGGTCGCGATCTACCGGCGCGGCGGGACGGCGGCGATGCAGGCGGAGGTCTCCCGCCTGATCCGCGCGCGCGGGCCGCAGCTCGTGCTGCTGCTGGTCGATCGCGATGGACAGTTCCTCGCCGGCAATGTCGCGGACTGGCCGCCGACCGTGACGGCGGACGGCGGGGCGACGACGATCGAGATCTTCCGCATCGACCGCGACCTTTCGGAGCGGATGCGCGTCATCGCCACCCGCCTGCCGGACGGAAGCCGGCTGCTCACCGGCCATGTCATCGAGAGCGAGCTGCGCTTCGCCCGTGCGATGGAGGAGGCGATGCTGCTGGCGATGGCGGTGGCGCTGATCTTCGCCGGACTGGCCGGGCTGATCGCCGCGCGGATGATCGAGCGCCGGCTCGGCCGCACCGTGGCGACCGCCGACGCGGTGGCGGCCGGCGACCTCACCCGGCGCGTGCCATTGGGCGGCGGCAACGATGCGTTCGAGGCGCTGGCGCAGGCGATCAACGCGATGCTCGACCGGATCGCCGTGCTGGTCGGGGAGTTGAAGCTCGCGACCGACGGGCTGGCGCACGACCTGCGCGCGCCGCTCACCCGGCTTCGCGCGACGCTGGAGCGTGCGCTTGCCGCCGCGCCCGACGAGGCGGGCCGCACCACGATCCTGCGCGCGATGGATGAGGGCGAGCGGCTGCTGGCGATGCTCGACACCGCGCTGCGCATCACCCGCGCCGAGGCCGGGCTGGGCCGCGAGGCGTTCGGCGAGGTGGAGATCGGCGCGATGCTGGAGGATTTGGCCGACATGTTCGGTCCGCTGGCCGAGGATCGCGGGATGAGCATCGCGGTGGAAGCGCCGCCGGCGCCGGTCACGATCAACGCCAACCGCGAGATGCTTGGGCAGGCGCTCGCCAATCTGGTCGACAATGCGCTGAAATATGGCGCGGGGGCGGTCACGCTGTCGGCGGTCGCCGACGCGCGCGAGGTGGAGATCAGCGTCGCGGATCGCGGGCCGGGCATCCCGCCCGAGGCGCGCGAGGATGCGCTGAAGCGCTTCGGCCGGCTCGATGCGGCGCGGCATGAGGGCGGCGCGGGGCTGGGCCTGTCCCTGGTCGCGGCGGTGGCGCATCTGCACGGCGGCATTCTGACGCTGGGGGACAATGCGCCCGGCCTGATCGCGACGATGACGATCATGCGCTAGAACCGGCGTTCGTGCTCCCGCCGGAGCGGGAGCACGGATGGCATCAGATGCTGGCGAGCATATGCTCGGCGGTGCTCACCTTGAACTCGCCGGGCGCCTCTACGTTGAGTTGCTCGACCACGCCGTCGTTGACGACCATCGAATAGCGCTGGCTGCGCTTGCCGAGGCCGAACTTGGAGCCGTCCATCGTCAGGCCGATCGCCTCGGCGAAATCGCCGTTGCCGTCCGCCAGCATGGTGATGCCGTCCGCGTCGGCGGACTTGGCCCAGGCGCCCATCACGAACGGATCGTTGACGGCGGTGCAGGCGACCTCGTCGATGCCCTTGCCCTTAAGCTCGGTTTCCTTGTCGACGAAGCCGGGCAGGTGCTTGGCCGAGCAGGTCGGCGTGAAGGCACCGGGCACTGCGAACAGCGCCACGCGGCGGCCCTTGAAATAATCCTCGCTGTCCACCGCCTCGGGGCCGTTGGCGGTCGCCTTGACGAGGGTGGTCTTGGGCAGCTTGTCGCCGACGCTGATCGTCATCGTGGAATCTCCTGTCGCCGCGCGAATGCGGTCGGGGGCTAGGTCGCAAGGACGGGCGGGATTTTCAAGCGTGGCCTGCGCGGCACGCGGCGGCTATGCTGTGCCGAATGGAGTCCGCGACCTTTCTTGCCGGCCAGTTCCTGCTGGCGATGCCGGGAATCGGCGATCCGCGCTTCGATCAGGCGGTGATCGCGATCTGCGCGCATGACGCGGAAGGCGCGATGGGGATCGATATCGGCGCGGCGTTCGACGGGCTGACGCTCCACGACATGCTGCGGCAGGTGGATATCGATCCCGGCGCCGCGCCCGACGTTCCGGTCCATCGCGGCGGCCCGGTGGAGACGCGGCGCGGCTTCGTGCTGCACAGCCGCGACTGGGGCGGGGCGGACACGATCGACGTCGCCGGGCGCTGGGCCCTGTCGGCGACGCTGGATGCGCTGCGCGCGATCGCGGAAGGCCGGGGGCCGGCGCGCTGGCTGGTCGCGTTGGGCTATGCCGGCTGGGGACCGGGCCAGCTCGACGGCGAGATGACGCGGCATGGCTGGTTCAACACGCCGGCGGACGATGCGCTGCTGTTCGACGCGGCCGCCGACGAACGTTGGGAGCGCGCCTTCGCCGGCGCGGGGATCAACCCGCGCCTCCTGGTCGGGGAAGCGGGGACGGCCTGAGGCGCGTCACTTGCTCCCGCTGGCTGTCGCCGCCTTGCGCCGGGCTTCGAGCGTTTCCGGCGCGGGGATGACCGGCGAGAGATCGGCGATCACCGTCTCCGCATCATTGAAAATTCCCTCGGGCAGCCCCGGCGCGCCGCGGTCGCCGGTGATGAACAGCGCGGCGATCAGCCCGTTCTGCACGATCGGCGTGATGATGAAGCCTTGTTTCCCGCGCGCCTTGGCGAGCAGCGCGGCGTGCAGGGCATAGCCGTCGATCGACGGCATGAGCGGGGCATAGCCGATCAGCACCTCGAACTTGCTGCCGTTCTCCGGCGGCTTCTTGGGGACGATCAGCAGCTTCGATTTGTCGGTGCGCCAGATCGTCTTGCTCAGCGCTTCATATTCACCCGCCTGATCGGCGGCGGGGATCAGGCCGAACAACGTCTTGTTGTCGCTGTCCTTGGCGAGCGTGGCCGCGCGCAGCTTCGCGTCGCGATCGGCCCATAGCTGATCGACGTCCTTGCCGAGCCCGCCGATCAGTTCATCCGCCGCCGCGCCCGCCCGCAGACGCCGCGTGACCTCGACGACGGCGCCGAACGATGCGGCGACCCATTGCGAGCGCGCCGCGAACAGCCGCCGCGCGCCCTTCACGTCGCCCGAATCGGCGAGATGGACGATGCCGTACAGGTCCATCACCTCGACGAAGGCGGCGTCGTCGCCCTCGGGCTTGCCGTCCGCCTTGCGCTGGTCGAAATTGGCCTGCGCGTCCCTGGCCCGCTCCGCCGCAACGTCCGCGTGGCCCGCCAGCGCGTGCGCGACCGCCGCTTCGGCCAGCCTGATCGAGAGGATGTTCTTCGGCGTGTTGACGCGGTTGTAGTCGATCAACCCGTCATAGGCGCGCGCGGCATCGGCAAATCGGCCGAACTCCTCCAACCGCGCCGCCTCGAAGCGCAGCGTCGGCGCCGAAGCGCGCGAGCGCCAGCCCAGATAGTGCAGTTCCGCCTCCGAGCCGGTGCGGGTGGCGAGCATATAGCCTGGCACCATGACCAGGCCGAACAGATTGTGCCGGACGTTCTCCATGCCGCGCAACGCGGCTTCCTCGGCCTGCGCGGGTTTGCCCATGCGATAGAGCGCGGCGGCCTCGATCAGGTCGGGCGCGCGACCCTGCGAGCGGGCGTAATAGGGATCGGCGGAAAGCCCGCTCTCCGCCATTTCGCGGCGCGCCAGTGCGGCGTCGGCAAGAGCGGCGTCATAATCCTTCGCCTCGATCCGGTGGAGCGCGCGGGCGAGGATCAGATGCGCGCGGCGCTTCGCATTGGTTTCCTTCTTGTCGCCGTCGATCAGCGAGGTGCAGGCCGCGACGCCCTCCGCGCCGAATTTCCGCTTCGAGGCATCGGGACTTTCGGGCTGCGGCGCGAGCAGGCCGACGAGCGCGATCGCGCCCAGCACTCGCGCGGCCCGCTCGCCACCGGACATGTTGTTCGGCTGGCCGTCGCATTGCAGGTAGAGCGAACCCTGCTTCTCCGCCGGATCGGCGGCGGGCGGCGCCTGCGTCGCCGATGCCGTCTGCGCGGCGAACAGGCCCAGCGCCGCCACCGTAGCGCCGAACCGGCGCGAACCCCTTTTCATCCTGTTGCCCCCCGGCGTGATTTCACAACCGGAAGTGGCAGTACGGCGGCTCGCGAGTCAATCGCGCGTTCGATATAAAGATATCTTTATATTTGCATCTGACCGCATTGGCGCTTATGGGCGCGTGATCCAGTATTTCCCGGAGAATTAACGTGGCAACCGTTCTCGATCGCCCGACCACTGATTACGTCATCAAGGATATCGCGCTCGCCGATTTCGGCCGCAAGGAAATCGAGATCGCCGAGACGGAGATGCCCGGGCTGATGGCGCTGCGCGAGGAATTCGGCGCGTCTCGGCCGCTGAAGGGCGCGCGCATCACCGGATCGCTGCACATGACGATCCAGACGGCGGTGCTGATCGAGACGCTCGTTGCGCTGGGCGCCGACGTGCGCTGGGCGACCTGCAACATCTTCTCGACGCAGGACCATGCCGCCGCCGCCATCGCAGCCGCCGGTATCCCGGTGTTCGCGGTGAAGGGCGAGAGCCTTGCCGAATATTGGGATTATGTCGGCTCGATCTTCGACTGGGATGACGGCAACGGGAAGACCGCCAACATCATCCTCGACGACGGCGGCGACGCCACGATGTTCGCGCTGTGGGGTGCGAAGCTGGAGCGCGGCGAGCAGTTCGGCGAGCCGGAAAATGCCGAGGAAGTGGAGTTCCAGCGCGCGCTCAAGGCGTTCATCGCGAAGAAACCGGGCTATCTCACCGAGACGGTGAAGAACCTGAAGGGCGTTTCGGAGGAAACCACCACCGGCGTCCACCGGCTCTACGAGATCGCCAAGAAGGGCGAACTGCCGTTCCCGGCGATCAACGTGAACGATTCGGTCACCAAGTCGAAGTTCGACAACCTCTATGGCTGCAAGGAATCGCTCGTTGATGCGATCCGCCGCGCGACCGACGTGATGCTGGCCGGCAAGGTCGCCTGCGTCGCGGGCTTCGGCGACGTGGGCAAGGGCTCGGCCGCGTCGCTGCGCAATGGCGGCGCGCGCGTGCTCGTCACCGAGATCGACCCGATCTGCGCGCTCCAGGCGGCGATGGAGGGCTATGAAGTGGTGACGATGGAGGAGGCGGTGAAGCGCGCCGACATCTTCTGCACCGCCACCGGCAACGCCGACGTCATCACCGCCGATCACATGAAGGCGATGAAGCCGATGGCGATCGTCTGCAATATCGGCCACTTCGACAGCGAGATCCAGATCGCCGCGCTTTCGAACTACGAGTGGACCGAGGTGAAGCCGGGCACCGATCTCGTGAAATTCCCGGACGGCAAGCAGATCATCGTGCTCGCCAAGGGCCGCCTCGTGAACCTCGGCTGCGCCACCGGCCATCCCTCGTTCGTCATGTCCTCGTCCTTCACCAACCAGACGCTCGCGCAGATCGAGCTTTGGACCAAGAGCGGCGAGTATGAGAACAAGGTCTACGTCCTGCCGAAGCACCTCGACGAGAAGGTTGCGGCGCTGCACCTCGAGAAGCTGGGCGTGAAGCTCAGCAAGCTCAGCCAGAAGCAGGCGGACTATATCGGCGTGAAGGTCGAGGGGCCGTTCAAGCCCGATCATTATCGTTACTGATCGGGAATAATGCCCGAAACGAGGGGGTCGCGGTCGCGGCCCCCTTTTTTCATGCCCGAACTCTGCCTATCACCCCCGGCATGACGATCCACGAAGGGCGGGTGCCCCCGGCATGATCGAGATTTCGACCGCCGCCGCGCTGGCCGTTGGTGCGGCCGTCGCGCTGCTGCTGTTCGCCGGCGCGTGGCTGCTATTCGCCGGATTGCGCGCGACGGCCGGGGCGCGGGCCACGGGCGCGGTCAATGCGCGTTACGAGGCGCTGCTGCGCACGGCGCCGGCATCGCCGATCATCGCTTATGGCGACGGGCGGCTCGAGCTGAACGCTACCGTTGCGGGCTGGCTGGGCGTCGAGGGGTTGCCGGGGCGGATCGACGAGCTTGCGGGCGTGTTGCCGGCGGAGACGATCGCCGCGCTCAAGAGCGATATCGCCGCCGCGCAACGCGCCGGTCGGGGCTTCGCGCGGGCGATGACGCTCCCCGGATCGTCGCGGACGCTGCTGTGGCGCGGCGAGCGCGGGCCGCAGGAGATGGGCGGCGCGGTCGTCGTCTGGGTGTTCGACGCCACCGACAGCCAGCGCGAGATCGCGCAACTCACCGCGCAGAAGGACGAGTTGCAGGACGCGTTCGAGGCGCTGACCAGCCTGATCGAGACCGCGCCGCTGCCGATGTGGTATCGCGGGCCGGACCTGAAGCTGGCGATGGCCAATACCGCCTATGTCGCGGCGGTCGAGGCGGCGGACGCGGCGGACGTGGTGGCGCGCGGACTGGAGCTGGTCGAAGGCTCCGGGCAGGGCGGGCCGCTCGGCGGCGCCGTGGCAGCGCGCGAGCTGGGACGGCCGCAAGAGCGCGTGCTGCCCGCGACGATCGGCGGCGAGCGGCGCTCGCTCAGGCTCCATGATATCCCGCTGCCGAGCGGGGGCGTCGCCGGCTATGCGATCGACATCGAGGATCTGGAGCAGGCCCATGCACGCGAGCGGCGCTTCGCCGAAGCGCAGCGCGCGCTGCTCGACCGGCTTTCGGCCGGGGTGGCGCAATTCGGGCGCGATCGCGCGCTCGCTTTCTGCAACCAGCCGTTCCGCCGCATGTTCGCGATGCGCAGCGAATGGCTCGCCGACCGCCCCGAGTTCGATCGCGTGCTGGAGCGGATGCGCGAGGCGAATCGCGTACCCGAAGTGCGCGACTTCCCCGGCTGGAAGGCGGAACGGCGCGACTGGTTCACGCAGGACGGCGCGTTCGAGGAGACGTGGCTGCTGCCCGATGGCGCGCATATCCGCGTGCTGGTTCAGCCACTGCCGGATGGCGGCCTGCTGTTGATCTTCGAGGACCGGACGGAGCAGGTGCAGCTTGCCTCCGCGCGCGACACCCTGCTGCGCGTGCGCACCGCCACCTTCGACAACCTGTTCGAAGCGCTGGGCGTCTTCGCCACCAACGGCAAGTTGCAATTGTGGAACAACCGCTTCCGCGCCCTTTGGGGGCTGGAGGAGGAATTCCTCAGCGGCCATCCGCGCGTCGACGCGGTGGCGGAGAAGGTCGCCGCGAAGCTCGCCAATCCGGGGCAGGCGCGGTTCATCAACGAACTGGTCCGCGCCGCCACCGTCGAGCGGCAGACCCGCAGCGGGCGGGTCGATCTCGCGGACGGGCGGCATTTCGAGTTCGCGGCGGTGCCGTTGCCGGACGGCAATGCGCTGTTCACGATGCTCGACATCACCGACAGCCGCCGCATCGAGCAGGCGCTGCGCGAGCGCACCGAGGCGCTGGAGAAGGCCGACCGCACCAAGACCGCCTTCGTCGCCAGCATGAGCTACGAATTGCGCACGCCGCTCACCTCGATCAGCGGCTTCGCGGAGATGCTGCACGGCGGCTATGCCGGCAAGCTCACGAAACAGGCCGACGCCTATGTCGAGGCGATCCTCGAATCGGTCGAGCGGCTGGGCGTGATGATCGACGACGTGCTCGATCTGACGCAGGCGGCGGACGAGGGCGAGGCGCTGGAGCGGGACGATATCGACCTCGCCGCGATCGCACGCGCGGCGGCGGATCGCCTCGCGCCGCAGGCCAGGAAGGACGGGATCGATTACGTTGTGGAGATCAGCCATTCGATCGGCCGGATCACCGGCGACGCACGGCGTATTCGCGAGGTGATCGAGCATCTGCTGCGCCACGCAATCGGCGCGGCCGGGAAGGACGGCCGGGTGTTGCTTCACGCGGACGGCAATGCCGGCGCGGCGCGGATCGTGGTGTCGGACGACGGGCCGGGGATGGACGCGGAAGCCATGGCCCATGCCTTCGACCGCTTTCCCCGGCCGGGCATCGCCAGCGGCGGGGAGCGCGCGCTCGATCTCGGCCTGCCGCTCGCCAGGCAGTTCGTCGAGGCGCATCGCGGCACGATCGAGTTGCTCAGCGAGCCGGGCGAGGGCACGCTGGTCACGGTGGAACTGCCGCGGCGATGATCCGGCTGGCCGATCCGGCGGCGACCGAGGCGGTTGGCGCGTCGCTCGCCGCCGTGCTGGCGCCGGGCGACGTGGTGACGCTCGACGGCCCGCTCGGGGCGGGCAAGACGAGCATCGCGCGCGGGCTGCTCGCCGCGCTGGGGCTGGCGGGGGAAGCGCCGTCGCCGAGCTTCGCGATCGTCCAGCCTTATGCACCGCCCGAGGTGCGGCTGCCGGTACTGCACGTCGATCTCTACCGCATCGACGATCCGGGCGAGATGGAGGAGCTGGGGCTGGACGAGGCGCGTCATGATTCCGCGCTGCTGATCGAATGGCCGGAGCGCGCCGGGCCGTACGCCTGGCCCGATGCGTTGCGGCTCAGGCTGGAGATATTGCCGGACGGCGCGCGCGGGTTGACTTGGGCCGCGCCCCCGGCTTGGGAGCGGCGATGGCGACCGACATGATTCCCCCCGCCGGCGCAGCCGCCTTCCTCGCCGCGAACGGCTGGGCGGGGGCGGAGATTTCGCCGCTGGCGGGCGATGCCTCCTTCCGACGCTATTTCCGGGTGCGCCTCGGCGAGCGGCGCGGCGTGCTGATGGACGCGCCGCCGCCGCACGAGGACCCGCGCCCGTTCATCGCGATCGCGCGCTGGCTGGGCGAGCGCGGCTTCTTCGCACCGGTAATCCACGCGGCGGACGAGGTGGCGGGTCTCGTGCTAATCGAGGATTTCGGAGACGCGCGGATGCGCGAGGCGATCGAAAGCGATCCCGACGCGGCGATGCGGCTCTATGGCGAGGCGATCGATGTTTTGGTCGCGCTGCGCGGGCACGAGGCGATGGCGGGGTTGCGGCCCTATGACCTCGCCGAGTTGCAGCGCGAGGCGGGGCTGCTGGTCGAATGGTACTGCCCCGCGATCGGGCTGGAAGTGGATGCCGACGGCTATCGCGCGGCGTGGGACAAGGTGCTGGCGCGCGCGATCCCCGAACGGGCGGTGACGGTGCTGCGCGACTATCACGTCGAGAATCTGATGCTGATCCCGGCCGGGCTGGGGCTGCTCGATTTCCAGGACGCGCTGGCGGGGCATGCCGCCTATGATCTCGTTTCGCTGTTGCAGGATGCGCGGCGCGACGTGGAGCCGTCGATCGAGGAGGCGATGCTCGTCCGCTACCGCGCCGCGACTGGCGAGGGCGAGGCGTTCCTCGATGCCTATCATGTGCTGGGCGCGCAGCGGAACGCGAAGATCGTCGGCATCTTCACCCGGCTGTGGAAGCGCGACGGCAAGCCGCGCTACCCGGCGCTGTGCCCGCGCGTCTGGGCCTATCTGGAGCGCGATCTGACCTATCCGGCGCTCGGCCCGGTCGCGGCGTGGTTCGACGAGAATATCCCGCCCGAATTGCGCGGCGACCCGATGGTGCTGGCAGGACGATGACCCGACCCAGGGCGATCCGCCCCAACCCCGGCGGCAAGGTGCCGAAGACCGCGATGGTGATGGCCGCCGGCCTCGGCAAGCGGATGCGCCCGCTCACCGCGACGCGGCCCAAGCCGCTGATCGAGGTGGCGGGCAAGGCGCTGATCGATCATGTGTTCGACCGGTTGAAGGCGGCCGGGGTGGAGCGCGCGGTCGTCAACGTCCATTACCTCGCCGACGCGCTGGAGGCGCATCTGCTCCATCGCGTGAAGGGGATCGAGATCATCGTCTCCGATGAGCGCGGGCAGCTGATGGAGACCGGCGGTGGGCTGGTGCAGGCGCGCAACCTGCTGGGCGACGAGCCGTTCCTCTACGTCAACAGCGACAATCTGTGGATCGACGGGCCGAGCGACGCGATCAGGCTGCTCGCCTCGCGGTGGGACGATGCGGCGATGGACGCGCTGCTGCTGATGGTGCCCTATGCCCGCGCGCACAACCATCGCGGACAGGGCGATTTCCGCCTCGCGCCCGATGGGCGGATCGTCGGGCGGCGCGGACGCGGGCAGGTCGCGCCGTTCGTGTGGACCGGCGTGCAGATCATGCACCCGCGCCTGATCCGGGACTGGCCGGAGGGGCCGTTTTCCACCAACCTGTTCTGGGATCGCGCGATCGAGGCCGGACGCGCCTATGGCGTGGTGCATCAGGGGCTGTGGTTCGATGTCGGCACCCCCGGCGCGATCAAACGGACCGAGGCGCTGCTCGCCGATGGCTGAAGGCCGGCGGCCACGGATCTACACCATCCCGGCGCACCGGGCCTTCGCCGACGCGCTGGTCGCGGGGTTGATGCGACGGCATGGCGGCGAGCCGCTCGGGCTGGCGCGCGGCTTGGTGCTGCTGCCGAACAACCGCGCGAAGATAGCGATCACCGAGGCGTTCGTGCGCGCGTCGGGCGGGGGGTTGGTGCTGCCCCGGCTGGTGGCGATCGGCGCGGACGATCTGGGCGAAGCGATCGGCGCCGCGCTCGATCCGGCCGACGATGCGGCGCCGGTGCCGCCCGCCATCGCCCCGCTCGCACGGCGGATGATCCTGTCGCGGCTGGTGCAGGAGGAGCGCGGCGATCTCGACGCGGCGGAGGCGGTGCGGCTGGCCGGGGAGCTGGCGCGGACGCTCGACCAGCTCATCGTCGAGGAGGTGCCGCCGTCGCGGCTGGCGGAGCTGGACCTCGGGCCGGAACTGTCGGAACATTGGCAGCGCGCGCTCGCCTCGTTCCGCGTGGTGCTCGATCGTTGGCCGGGCGAGCTGGCGCGGCTCGGGCGGATCGACCTTGCCGAGCGGCGCGCGCGGCTGCTGTCGCGGCTTGCCGGGCGGTGGAGCGAGACTCCGCCGGCCGGGTTCGTCTGCGCGGCCGGCATCACCGATTCCGCGCCCGCCGTCGCGCGGCTGCTACGTAGCATCGCCTTTCTGCCAAAGGGCATGGTGGTGCTGGCCGGCGTCGATACCGCGATGCCGGAGGAGGAATGGGAGGCGCTCGGCCCGCACCCGGAGGACGAGCGGCGGCGCGCGATCGAGGTGCATCCGCAATTCCATCTCAAGCTGCTGCTCGAACGCATCGGCGTCGCGCGCGGCGAGGTGACGACGTGGCGCGACGGCAGCGATTTCGATGCTTCGGCGGCGCGCGGGCGGGCGATCGCCAACGCGCTCGCACCGGCGGACTTCACCGGCAAATGGACCGGTCTGGCGGCTGCGGACCGGCGGCTGACGGGCGTGCGCGCGGCGGAGTTCGCCAATCCGGCCGGCGAGGCGCAGGCGATCGCGCTGGCGCTGCGCGGCGCGCTGGAAACGGAAGGGCGGACGGCGGCGCTCGTCACGCCGGATCGCGCGCTGGCGCGGCGGGTGGCGGCGCATTGCAAACGCTGGAACATCGGGATCGATGACACCGCCGGGCGGCCGCTCTCGATCCTCCCGCCGGGGACATTGCTGAGCGCGATCGCGGAGGCGGCCGCGCAGGATTTCGCGCCGCTCGCCTTGCTCACCCTGCTCAAGCATCCACTGGTGCGCGCCGGGGATCAGCGGGCGGCGTGGCTCGACGGGGTGCGGCGGCTCGATCGCGCGCTGCGCGGACCGCGTCCCGCACCGGGGCTATCCGGCATCGACGCGCGAATGGGCGAGGATCGCTGGTGGAGCGAGACGCGCGACCTGCTCGCGCCGATCGCGGCGGAACTGGGCGCGTCGGACCGCCCGTTCGCGGGGCGCATCGCGGCGCTTCGCGAGGCGGCGCAGGCGTTGGCTGGCGACGAGGCGTGGCGCGGCCCCGCCGGACGCGCGGCGGCGGACCTGCTCGCGGAACTGGAAGCCGAAGCGGAAGCGGGGCCGCGCGCGGTGTCGCTCGATGATCTCGCGCCGCTGATCCGGCTGCTGATGGACGAGGTGGCGGTGCGGCCGGCGCAGGGGGGCCATCCGCGCCTCGCCATCTACGGCCTGATCGAGGCTCGGTTGCAGAGCGCCGACCTGATGATCCTCGGCGGGCTGAACGAGGGCGTATGGCCGGGCACGCCCGCGCCGGACCCGTGGCTCGCCCCGCGCATTCGCGCCGCGCTCGGCCTGCCGGGGCTGGAGCGGCGGATCGGCGTCGCCGCACATGATTTCGGGCAGGGGCTGGGCGCGCCGGAGGTGTTGCTGACCCGCGCGCGGCGCGACAGCCGCTCGCCGACGCTCGCCTCGCGCTTCTGGCTGCGGCTGGAGGCGATGGCGGGGAAGGATTTCGCCCGCGCGCACGATCTGGAAGGTTGGGTCGAGGCGCTCGACCGGCCCGCGGCGCATCGGCCTGCCTCGCGCCCCGCGCCGTCGCCGGCGAAGGAACTGCGACCGCGCGAGATCTCGGTGACGCAGGTCGATCGCCTGAATGCCGATCCCTTCGCCTTCTACGCCCAGCGCATCCTGCGGCTCGCCGCGCTCGATCCGGTCGATGCCGATCCTACCGCCGCGTGGCGCGGAACGGCGGTGCACGAGGTGCTGGAGAGATGGGCGCGCGAGGATGGTTGCGCGATCGAGAAGCTGCGCCCGCGCGCGCTGGCGATGCTCGACGATCCGGCGGCGCATCCCTTGCTGCGCGCGCTGTGGCAGCCCCGGCTGATCGCGGCGATCGACTGGATCGCGAACCGGCTCGCGCAGCAGCGCGCCGAGGGCCGCAACGTGCTGCGCGTCGAGGAGAAGGGCGCGGCGGAGATTGCGGGCGTGAGGCTTTCCGGCAAGTTCGATCGTATCGACCGAGCGGCGGACGGCAGCCTCGTTATCGTCGATTACAAGACCGGCAAGGCGCCGTCGCCGCTCGCGGTGCGGGAGGGCTTCTCGATGCAGCTCGGGCTGCTCGGCGCGATCGCGGAGGCCGGCGGGTTCGAGGGGATTTCGGGGACCGCGGGCGGGTTCGAATATTGGTCTCTGGCCAAATATCGCGACGAGTTCGGGCAAGTCACCAGCCCGGTTGACCCGGCGGGGAAGAACGGGCGGATCTTGACCGGCGAGTTCGTCGAGCGTGCGCGCCGGACGTTCACGGCGGCGGCGGAGCAATGGCTCACCGGGGACGAACCGTTCGTCGCCAAGCTCCATCCCGAATACGCGCCTTACGCCGATTACGACCAGTTGATGCGACGCGACGAATGGTACGGCCGTGACCGCTGACGCGCTCGTCCCCTTGCCACCGCTGCGCGGTGAGCAGCGCACCGCGAGCCGGCCGGACAGCCATGTCTGGCTTTCCGCCTCGGCCGGCACGGGGAAGACGCAGGTGCTCGCCGCGCGCGTTTTCCGCCTGCTGCTGCGCGGGGTGGAACCGGGGGCGATCCTGTGCCTCACCTTCACCAAGGCGGGTGCGGCGGAGATGGCGGCGCGCGTCAGCCAGCGGCTCGCGGCGTGGGTGCGTGCGCCGGAGACGGTGCTGGCGAAGGACCTGATCGCGCTGGGCGAGGAGCCGACGCCGCAGCGCGTCGCGCGCGCCCGCACGTTGTTCGCCAAGGTGCTCGACGCGCCGGGCGGGGGGCTGCGCATCCAGACGATCCACGGCTTCTGCCAGGGATTGCTTGCCGCTTTCCCGGCGGAGGCGGGGCTGGTGCCCGGCTTCCGCCCGATCGAGCCGCGCGAGGAGGCGCTGCTGATGCGGCAGGCGCTCGCCGACCTCCTGGTCGATGCCGAGCGCGAGGGACGGAGCGGTCCGGCGGCGACGATTGGCGCGCTCTCCGTGCGGCTGGGCGAGGAGAAAGCGGAAGGCTTCCTGCGCGATTGCGCGCGCGCCGGACGGGCGCTGGAGGGGCTGCCGAGCGGAATCGGCCCCCATATGCGGCGCGCGCTCGGGCTACCGGGGGGCGATGTCGAGGAGACGATCCGCGCGGCCTGCGGCGACGATGCGATCGACCGGCGCGCGCTGGAGACGATCGCCGCGCTCAACCGCGCATGGGGGACGAAGAACGGCGTCGCGCGGGCGGAGGCGGTCGCGACGTGGCTCGCGCTCGGCGCGGAGCAGCGCGCGGCGGCGCTGGATGACCTTCACAACATCTGGGCCAAGGCGGACGGCGATCCGCGTTCGTTCGGCAAGGGGCAGGCGCCGCAGGACCCGGTCTATGCCGATCTCGCGATGCGGCTGCACGGGCAATGCGCGGAGCTGTTGTCGCTGCGCGTGCGCGCCGCCTTCGCCGACCTGCTCGCCGACGCGCTGACGGTGGGGCGGGACTATGCGCGCGGCTATGCGGCGGCGAAGCGGCGGGCGGGGGCGGTCGATTTCGACGACCTGATCGCCGCGACGGTCGATCTGTTCGACCAGCCGGGGATCGGCGAATGGGTGCGCTTCAAGCTCGACCAGATCACCGAGCATGTGCTGATCGACGAGGCGCAGGACACCAATGCGAGCCAGTGGCGGATCGTGCGCGCGCTGGTGGACGAATATTTCGTCGGGCGCGGTGTCCATGCGCCTTCGACACGCACCCTGTTCACCGTCGGCGATCACAAGCAGGCGATCTTCGGCTTCCAGGGCACCGATCCGATCAATTTCGTTGCGGCCGAGCACTATTTCGCCGGCCGGGCGGAAGAAGTGCGCGGCGAGGACTTCATGGCCGACGAGGAGCGCGGGCTGGCGTTCGAGAAGCTCTCGCTGGTGGCCTCGTTCCGCTCGACGCGGCCGGTGCTGGAGTTCGTCGACGCGGCGATCGGGCTGATCGGGCATGAGGCGCTGGGCATGGCGGAGGCGGTGCCGCCGCACGCCAGCGAGGTGCCGGGGCCGGGCGTGGTCGAGCTATGGCCGCCGATCTGCGCCGGGGCGGGCGAGGGCGACGACGGCGAGGAGCAATGGATCGACGATGCGGTGCGCGAGAATGCCGCCCGCATCGCCCGGCAGGTACGCGCGTGGCTCGATCAGGGGCTGATGCTGGAGAGCAAGGGCCGCGCGCTGCGCCCGGAGGACGTGATGATCCTCGTCAAGCGGCGCGGCGAGCTGGCGCAATTGCTTGTCGCGCGGCTCTATGCCGAGGGCGTGCCGGTGGCGGGGGTCGATCGCCTGCGGCTCAACGCGCCGCTGGCGGTACAGGACCTGCTCGCGGCGATCCGCTTCGTGCTCCAGCCCGACGACGATCTCAGCCTTGCCAGCCTGCTCGTCTCGCCGCTGATCGGCTGGACGCAGGAGGAATTGCTCGACCGCGCCGTGCCGCGCTCCGGGAGCCTGTGGCGGCATCTGTCGGCGCGGTATCGCGATCTGCTCGCGCCGCTCGACGCGATGCTGGCGCGGGCGGATTTCACCACGCCCTATCAGTTCCTGGAGGAATTGCTGTCGGGCGCGCTCGACGGACGGCGGAGGCTGCTCGAGCGGCTCGGCGAGGAGGCGCGCGATCCGATCGAGGAACTGCTGTCCGCCGCGCTCGATTTCGAGACCAGCGCGACGCCCTCGTTGCAACGCTTCCTCGACTGGTTCGATCGCGGCGAGGTGGAGATCGTGCGCGATGCTGCCCAGCCGCGCGACGCGGTGCGCGTGATGACGGCGCATGGCGCGAAAGGGTTACAGGCGCCGTTAGTGATCCTCGCCGACGCCACCGCCGACCCGGACGCGGCGATGCGTTCGGCGCTGATGTGGACGCCGCCCGATCTCGCCGCGCCGCTCCCGGTGTTCCGCCCGCGCAAGGACGAGCGCGCCGGCGAGATCGACGCGGTAGTCGCCGCGACCGACCTGCGCGAGCGGCAGGAGCATTGGCGGCTGTTCTACGTCGCGGCGACGCGCGCCGAGGAAAGGCTGGTGATCGCCGGTTCGCTCAGCGCCAAATGGCAGGGCGTGCCGCCGCCGGAGAGCTGGTACGGTCTTGCCGCCGGCACCTTCGATTCGCTCGGCGTGGCGGGGGAGGGCGCGCGGACCTTCGCCGGCATCGCCCCGCCGACCGCCGCGAAACCGCGCGCCATGAAGCAGGTGGAGCCGGTCGAGGCATCCGCCGTGCCGGAATGGGCGCGCCGGCCTGCCCCGCAGGAGCAGCGCCCGCCGCGCCCGCTTGCGCCGTCATCACTTGGTGAAGATGAGGTGGCCGATCCGCCGCCCGGCCCGGCGATGCGCGCGGCGGCTGAGCGCGGACGGCTGATCCATGCACTGTTCGAGCGGCTTCCGGCGGTGGCCGCCCGCGATCGCACGCGCGCCGCCGATCGCTGGCTGGCCGATGTCGGGCAGGTTTCCGACGTCGCCGAGCGCGCGGCGATCATCGAAGCGGCGTTGCGGGTGATCGAGGATCCGGCGCACGCCGCCCTGTTCGGGCCGGACGCACTGGCCGAAGCGCCGGTCAGCGCGGTGCTGCCGGACGGCGTGGTCGTGGCGGGGACGGTGGACCGGCTGCTCGTCACCGACACGCTCGTCCGCATCGTCGATTTCAAGACCGGGCGGCAGGTGCCGCGCGGCGCGGACGAGGTGCCGCCTTATCACCTGCGGCAGATGGCGGCCTATGCCGCCGCGCTCGCGGTGATCTTCCCCGGTCACCGGATCGAGGCGGCGTTGCTCTATACCGGCGGGCCGCTGCTGCTGCCGTTGTCCGCCGAGCTGCTCGCGCAGCACAAGCCCGGCTATCGCGCGGCGGAGCAAAGCTAGTCGCATGGCCGTTGAGTGCGGGCGCGCCGCATCCTAGATTGGCCGCAAAGGAGATTCACGAATGGCCACCAAGAAGATCACCGACGCGAGCTTCCACGCCGACGTCATCGCATCCGGCAAGCCGGTGCTGGTCGATTTCTGGGCGGAATGGTGCGGCCCGTGCAAGATGATCGGTCCGAGCCTGGAGGAAATCTCCGACGAGCTGGGCGAGCAGGTGACGATCGCCAAGCTCAATATCGACGAGAACCCGGACGCCCCCGGCCGTTACGGCGTGCGCGGCATCCCGACGATGATCCTGTTCAAGGGCGGAAACCCGGCCGCGACCAAGGTCGGCGCCGAGCCGAAGGGCCGGATCAAGGCGTGGCTGGAAGGCGAGCTGGGCTGACGCTCAGCTCAGCGGGATGGCGACCTGGCTCGCATAGCCGAGTCGCTCCCCAAGCCGGCGATACCAGTCGGCGAGACGCGGCATGTCCGGCCGCTCGATCGGCAGCGTGAACCAGGTGTGGACATAGACGCCCATCGGTATGTCGCCGATGCCGAAACGCGCGCCGGACAGCCACGGTTGGCGAGCAAGCGCTTCCTCCAGCACCGCGAGCATCTTTGCGCACGCGGCTTTCGAACGCTCGACCGCCGCCACGTCGCGCTCCTCCGGAGTCTTGCGAACGAGGTTGAGGAACGCGTCCTTTTGCGCCTCGCCATAGAGGAACTGCCAGTCCATCCAGCGATCGGCCAGCGCGCGATCGCGTGGTGAACCGGGCCATAGCCCGCCGTCCGGATGGCTGTCCGCGAGATAGCGGAGGATCGCATTCGATTCCCACAGCACGAAATCGCCGTCCTCGATCGTCGGGATCAGGCGGTTGGGATTCTTCGCCAGATAGGCGGCGTCCATGCCGAACGCGCCGCCCACGTCGATCCGTTCATAGGGCAGGGCCAGCTCCTCCGCGAGCCATACCACCTTCTTGACGTTATGCGAGTTGAGACGGCCCCAGATGCGCAGCATGGTCAGCTCCGATAATCGGCGTTGATCGAGATATAGCCGTGGGTCAGATCGCACGTCCAAACGGTCGCGCGGCCGTCGCCGAGGCCGAGATCGACGCCGATCTCCACCTCGCGGCCCTTGAGATGCGCGGCGATGGGGGCCTCGTCATAGCCCTCCACCGCCAGCCCCTCGCGCGCCACCTGCGTCGCGCCGAAGCGGATCGCGAGGCGATCGCGCTCGGCCGGCTCGCCCGCCTTGCCGACCGCCATCACCACGCGGCCCCAATTGGCGTCCTCGCCGGCGATCGCGGTCTTGACCAAGGGGGAGTTGGCGATCGACATGGCGATGCGATGCGCGCTGGCGTCGCTCTCTGCGCCCTCCACGGTGATCTCGATCAGCTTTTGCGCGCCCTCGCCGTCACGCACCACCAGCATCGCGAGCTGGCGGCACAAGTCGGCGAGCGCCGCGCGGAAGGCGTCCGCGCCGGGGCTGTCGTCGCCGGAGAGCGGGGCGTTGCCCGCCTTGCCGGTGGCGAAGGCCAGCACGGTGTCGCTGGTCGAGGTGTCGCCGTCCACCGTGATGCACGAGAAGGTGCGGCCGTTCGCCGCCGACAGCGCGGATTGCAGGAAAGTTGGCTCGACGGCGGCGTCGGTGAAGATGAAGCCGAGCATCGTCGCCATGTCCGGCGCGATCATGCCCGATCCCTTGATGATGCCGACCAGGGTGACTGTCCGGCCGTCGATCACCGCGCGGGTCATCGCGCCCTTGGGATAGGTGTCGGTGGTGCCGATCGCTTCGGCCGCCGCGAGCCAGTCGCACGGCTCGGCGGTGAAGGCCGCGTCCAGCCCGGCCTCCGCCTTGTCGATCGGGAGCGGCACGCCGATCACCCCGGTCGAGGCGACGAACACGTCGGAAGGCTGGCAGCCGAGATGCCCCGCCGCGCGCGCCGCGATTGCCTCCACCGCCGCGCGCCCGCGATTGCCGGTGAAGGCGTTCGAGTTGCCGGCGTTGACCACCAGCGCGCGGGCGCTGCCCAGCACCAGCGCCTTGCGGCACCATTCCACTTCCGGCGATGGGCATTTCGATTGCGTCAGCACCCCGGCGACCGCCGTCCCCGCATCGAGCGTGACGAAGGTGAGGTCGCAGCGGTCCCATTGCTTGTAGCGCGCGCGGGCGACGCGCAGCATCGCGCCGGCGACGGCGGGCAGGTCGGGAAAAGGCGTGGCGAGCGGGGAGGTAGACGTGGACATGCCCGCGCCATAGACTCCCGCCCGGCGCGGCAAAAGGGGTGAGCGTGAGCGAGGATGAGGTGAAGCGCGAACGGGACGAAGCGGGACTGGATGTGCGCGGCGTCGCCGTCACGCTGATCTGCGCGGTGCTCGGCCTCGGCATCGTCTTTCTCGTCGCACTGCAGCTTCAGCAATGGGTGGACAGGGCGGGCGAGCATTTCGCCGCCTGGAAACGCGGCATCGAGCAGCCCCGGCCGGCGGCGGAGCAGCCCGCGCGAACGATCCCCTCGCGCGATCCGGCGAAGGCGAACAAGCCCGCGCAGGCCGACCTCACCGGCGCCTTCACGGAAAACAGCTATCCGCCAGAAGCGCTCCGGCGCGGCGAGCAGGGGCGAACAGTGGCCGATCTCGCCATTGACGCCACCGGCGCGCCGACCGGCTGCAAGGTCGTGACGAGCAGCGGATCGCGCGCGCTCGACGAGGCGACCTGCCGGATCGCGCTTCAGCGGATTCACTATCAGCCGGCACGCGATGCGAAGGGCGATGCGGTTGCCGGTATGCTGCGCCTCCCGGTCAAATGGGTGATCCCGGAGTGACACAATACGGGCGATCCCGGCGAAAACGGTTGGACGTTTGCGGGCGGCGTCCCTATGTCTTCGCGCGCATGAACCTGCTGCTGCTCCTTTCCGCCCTGCTGTCCGCGCTGACCGGCGTCGGCGCGCGCGTCGCGGGGCCACAGCCGGTGCAGGCCGTGGCGCAGGAGCAGACGGTGCGTCAGGCGCCGCTGGTGGTTGCGGCGCGGCCGATCCTGCGCCCGGCGGCATCGCTGCCGGCGCTCGCTACCATCGCGGGCGGCTTGTCCGTTCCCGCCGATCTGGTTTCCGCCATTCCCGCCTGGGTGGATCGCCGGCGCGAATAAGGCGCCCGATGCGCCGGGCAGCACGTTTGCCCTTCGCATTCTCTCACCGCTGAACAATTGCGTGCCGCGTTCGCCGCGGCGTCGCGTCAATCCAGTATCTACAGGAAATCCGCCATGTTCGCTGGCTTCGCCAAGTCGCTTTTCGGTTCCTCCAACGATCGCTACGTCCGCTCGCTCAAGCCCGTCATCAACAAGATCGCCTCGTTCGAGCCGGCGCTTGAGGCGATGGACGATGCGACGCTCGCCAACCAGACCGTGCTGTTCCGCGAACGGCTCGCCAATGGCGAGACGCTCGACCAACTCCTGCCCGAAGCCTTCGCCACGGTGCGCGAGGCGGCGCGGCGTGTGTTGGGCCAGCGCCATTACGACGTGCAGATGATCGGCGGCATCGTGCTCCATCGCGGCGAGATCGCGGAGATGCGCACCGGCGAGGGCAAGACCCTGGTCGCGACGCTCGCCACCTATCTCAACGCGCTGCCGGGGACGGGCGTTCACGTCGTCACCGTCAACGACTATCTCGCCAGCCGCGACGCGGACTGGATGGGGCGGGTCTATCGCTTCCTCGGCCTCACCACCGGCGTCATCATCCCGAACCTGTCGGACGAGGAGCGGCGCGCGGCCTATGCCGCCGACATCACCTACGGCACGAACAACGAGTTCGGCTTCGATTACCTGCGCGACAACATGAAGTATGAGCGCAACCAGATGGTGCAGCGCGCCTTCAGCTTCGCGATCGTCGACGAGGTGGACTCGATCCTGATCGACGAGGCGCGCACCCCGCTCATCATCTCCGGCCCGACCGACGACAAGTCCGAGCTGTACGTCAGCGTCGATGCGGTGGTGAAGCAGCTCACCCCCGACGATTACGAGAAGGACGAGAAGCAGCGCAGCATCGTCCTGACCGAGGACGGCACTGAAAAGGCCGAGCGGCTGCTGGAGGCGGCTGGGCTGCTCAAGGGCAGCAACCTCTATGATTTCGAGAATACGCAGGTGGTCCACCACCTGAACCAGTCCCTGCGCGCCAACGTGATGTTCAAGGCCGACACCGACTATATCGTCAAGGACGGCAAGGTCATCATCATCGACGAGTTCACCGGCCGCATGATGGACGGCCGGCGCTGGTCGGACGGCCTGCACCAGGCGGTCGAGGCGAAGGAGGGCGTGACGATCGAGCCGGAAAACCAGACGATGGCCTCGATCACCTTCCAGAATTATTTCCGCATGTATCCCAAGCTTTCGGGCATGACCGGCACCGCCGCGACCGAGGCGGCGGAATTCTACGACATCTACAAGATGAACGTCGTCACCATCCCGACGAACCTGCCGGTGCAGCGCGTCGATGAGGAGGACGAGTTCTACAAGAACACCCACGACAAGTTCCGCGCGATCGCCCGCAAGATCCGCGAGCATGCGCAAAAGGGCCAGCCGGTGCTGGTCGGCACCGTCTCGATCGAGAAATCCGAGATGCTGAGCGAGTTCCTCAATCAGGAGGGCGTCGATCATTCGGTGCTGAACGCGCGCTATCACGAGCAGGAGGCGCATATCGTGGCGCAGGCCGGGCGGCTCGGCGCGGTGACGATCGCCACCAACATGGCCGGTCGCGGCACCGACATCCAGCTTGGCGGCAACCTCGAATTCCGTGTCGAGGACGAACTGGCCGGGATGCCCGAGGGGCCGGAGCGCGACGCGGCGATCGAGGCGATCAGGGCCGAAATCGCGGCCGAAAAGCAAAGGGTGCTGGAGGCCGGCGGCCTGTTCGTGCTCGGCACCGAGCGCCACGAAAGCCGGCGCATCGACAACCAGCTTCGCGGCCGTTCGGGCCGTCAGGGCGATCCGGGCCTCAGCCGTTTCTACCTCAGCCTCGACGACGATCTGCTGCGCATCTTCGGGCCGGACACGTTGTTCGCGCGGATGATGCGCAGCAACATCGAGGACGGCGAGGCGATCGGCTCCAAGTGGCTCACCAAGGCGATCGAGACCGCGCAGAAGAAGGTCGAGGCGCGCAACTACGACATCCGCAAGCAGGTCGTCGAATATGACGACGTGATGAACGACCAGCGCAAGGTGATCTACGAGCAGCGCGCGGACATCATGGATGCCGAGACGGTCGGCGACGTGGTGGCGGACATGCGCGCGGAGACGGTCAACGCGGTCGTCGGCGAATCCTGCCCGCCGAACTCCTATCCCGAGCAATGGAACGTCCCCGGGATGAAGGAGCGCGTCGCCGAGCTGCTCAACCTGACCCCGGCGATCGACGACTGGCTGACCGAGGAATCGATCGATCCCGAACTGGTGACCGAACGCATCCAGGCCGAGGCCGACGCGATGGTCGCGGCCAAGGCGGCCGATCTCGAGCCGGAGACCTGGACGCAGATCGAGAAATCGATCCTGCTCCAGAACCTCGATCACCACTGGAAGGAGCATCTCGCGACGCTCGACGCGCTGCGGCAGGTCGTCCACCTGCGCGCCTATGCGCAGAAGACGCCGATCAACGAATACAAGCAGGAGGCGTTCGCGCTGTTCCAGCGGATGCTCGACGCGATCCGCGAGGATGTGACGCGCACGATTGCCTATGCGCAGTTCCGCATGCAGCCGCCGCCCGAACTGCCGGAGCTGCCTGACTTCATCACCACGCACTTCGATCCGTTCTCGGGCGAGGACGATTCGGCCGATATCGACGCGGGCACGCTCGGCATCGTCGCCAGCCAGCTTCCGCCGCTCCAGATCGCGCAACCCACCGCCGCCGAGATCGGCGAGGACCCGGAAAGCTGGAAAGGCGTGGTGAGCCGCAATGCGCCGTGCCCGTGCGGCTCGGGGCGCAAATACAAGCATTGCCACGGCGCAGTATGAGGTGAGGTGAGGGCGGGCAGCGTGCCGGCTCTTGCTCCCGACAAGCAAAAGGGCGGCGGATCGTTGGTGATCCGCCGCCCTTTCTTTGCCTGTCGCCGAAAATCAGGGTTTCGGCATCACAACGCTCGGGCCGATCTTGTCGATGACGTCGCGCGCGTTGAAGGCGCGAACCTCGTCGCGCGCCGGCGTGCCCTTGCGCATCAGAATCTCCGCCGAAGCCTCGTAACGATCGACGGTGCGCACATCGACGTTATCGCCCCAGAACGGGTCGCCCCACCACGGGTCCCACGCGCGCCAGCCGAAGCCGCGGCCGTAATAGCGCCACGACGGCCCCCACCAGCCGCCCATGCCGAAGCTCGGCCCCGGCGTGGAGTAGGTCTGCGCCTGGCGATCGGTCGAGCGATCGACCATCACGAAATAGTCATAGCCGTTCTGGACCGTCAGTTCGGCCGCGCGATAGAGCAGGTAGCGCTCCACCGTGTCGCGATCGGTGACGGTGTTGCCCGCGAACGTGACCAGCCAGCGGTCCGTCTCGATCTGCCGGTCGCTATAGCCGGTGCGGTAGAATCCCTTGCCCGTCGCCGGGCGGTAAGTGGTCTCGGTCGCGCACCCGCTGACAAGCAGCGCGCCCGAGGCGATCGCCGCTAAAATCGTGCCGCGACCCTTGAGATGCTTGATCATCTTCTATCTCCATACCCGTCACGCCGACGGTTTCCCCGATCATGGGGCATGACGACGAAACGTGCGATGAACGCGCCGGGTTTCATCGCGCAAATCCGGGCCGGAAGCGAAACATTTTTTGCCGTGCGGACACTTACCGCGCCGCGCGTCCGGCGTCCGGGACATAGGCGTCGATCAGCGCGCCAACATAATCGGGATTGCGCGAGGTGAGTTCGGGCGAGGGCTGGCCCGGCGCGTAGATGAAGCCGTTGACGCTGTAGATCGTGCCGCCCAGCCCCTGGGAGTCGCGATACCAGACCTTCACCTCGCTCCAGTCGTTGCGCGGCGACACGTCGTAGAGCGTCACGTCCTGCTCGGTGTGGCCGCGCGCGCCGTCGATGCGGGACCAGTTGGCGTGGGTGAGCATCAGCACGCGCCGCTCCACGATGCGGCTGACCACCGCGACATGGCCGAGCGGCAGGCGGGCCTGCTTCGCGAAGGCGATGACCGCGCCGATCTTCGGCTGGTGCCCGCGCGGATAGCGGCCCTCCGCCTGATCCCACCATGTCCAGGCGTCGCCGTAGATCTGGATGCCCGACGCGGCGCGCGCGAACGGCACGCATTGCCCGACATAGTCCAGCAGCGCCGCGGACGCCGGAACGGCCGACGCGGCAACGGCAAAGCCCATCAGGCCGGAGGAAAATCGTCTAAACACCCGCCGCTCTCTCAGCTTGCACTGATGGCGGAATGGTTACTTCTATTGGTTAACAACCGGTTAGCGCCGGGCGCGAATCGTCGCGCGAGGGACTCGCTTCGTCGCTTTGGCCGCTCTCAGGGGCGGTTGGCCTGCCTTTTTGCCATGAACGCCAGCCGCTCGAACAGCATCACGTCCTGCTCGTTCTTCAGCAGCGCACCGTGCAGCGGCGGGATGGCCTTGGTCGGGTCGCGGTTCTGGAGCACGTCCAGCGGCATGTCCTCATGCAGCAGCAGCTTGAGCCAGTCGAGCAATTCGCTGGTCGAGGGCTTCTTCTTGAGGCCGGGCACCTCGCGCACCTCGTAGAAGATATCCATCGCCTTGCTCACCAGCATCTTCTGGATGCCGGGGAAGTGCACGTCGACGATCGCCTGCATCGTCTCGCGGTCGGGGAATTTGATATAGTGGAAGAAGCAGCGGCGCAAGAAGGCGTCGGGCAGCTCCTTCTCGTTGTTCGAGGTGATGACGACGATCGGGCGCTCCGCGGCGCGGATCGTCTCCTTCGTCTCGTAAACGTGGAACTCCATCCGGTCGAGTTCCTGGAGCAGGTCGTTGGGGAACTCGATATCGGCCTTGTCGATCTCGTCGATCAGCAGGACGGGAAGCTGCGGCGCGGTGAACGCCTCCCACAATTTGCCCTTGCGGATGTAGTTCGAGATGTCGTGGACGCGCTTGTCGCCGAGCTGGCCGTCGCGCAGGCGGGCGACCGCGTCATATTCGTAGAGGCCCTGCTGCGCCTTGGTGGTGGACTTGACGTTCCACTCGATCAGCGGCGCGCCGGTCGCCTTGGCGATCTCATAGGCGAGGACGGTCTTGCCGGTGCCCGGCTCGCCTTTCACCAGCAGCGGGCGGCGGAGCATGACGGCGGCATTGACCGCGACCTTCAGATCCTCGGTCGCGACATAGCTCTGGGTGCCCTCGAAGCGCTTCATGCCCTCATCCCGTTCATTTCAAAAACCCGGTATGGCGATAGCGGCTATCCGCGCTGGCTGGCAAGCACCTGATAGGCCATCACGGCGGTCGCCACCGCCGCGTTGAGGCTGTCCGCCTTGCCGAGCATCGGCAGCTTCACGAGCAGGTCGCAGGCGGCCTCATATTCCTCCGGCAGCCCCTGCGCCTCATTGCCGGTGAGGAGGAAGGTGGGGGTGGGATAGGCCGGCGCGCGATAGTCGTGCTCGGTCTGGAGGCTGAGGCCGACCAACGTGCCGGGCCCGGCGCGCAGCCATGTCAGGAACGTCTCCCAGTCGCACCGCACCACCGGTACGGTGAACAGCGCTCCCATGCTGGCGCGCACCGCCTCGACCGAGAAGGGATCGACGCAATCGCCGATCAGGATCAGCCCGCCCGCGCCGACAGCATCCCCGGTGCGCAGGATCGTGCCGAGATTGCCCGGATCGCGGAGCCGTTCCGCGACCAGCCAGATGCCGGCGCTGTTCCGGTCGAGCGTGTCGAGCGGGGTGGCGAACTCATCGAACACGCCGACGACGGCCTGCGGATTGTCCTTGCCGGAGAGCTTCGAGAGGATGTCCGGCGTCGTCTCGATCGCCTCGCCGCCGGCCGCCTCGACCGCCGCGACCAGCCGTTCGACCAGCGGATGCCGTGCGCTGGCGGCGGCGAAGAACAGCAGGCGGGGGGTGCGCCCGGTTTCATGCGCTTCGGTGAGGATGCGCAACCCCTCGGCGAGGAACTGGCGTGACTCGCGGCGATGGCGCTTGTCGCGCAGATCGCGGACATGCTTCACCAGCGGGTTGGAGAAGGCGGTGATCTGGCGGGGCATCAATCCTCGCCGAACTTGGCCTCGACCAGCTCGCACATCGCGGAAACCACCTGCTCGGCCGCGTCGCCGGCCGCGCTGATGACGATCGTGTCGCCCATCGCCGCGCCGAGCATCATCAGTCCCATTATCGAGGTGCCGGTGACGCTGGAGCAGCCCTTGGCGACGCTGACCGGAAGCGGCTGGGCGGAGGCGAGCGTCACGAACTTCGCGCTGGCGCGGGCGTGGAGACCGCGCCGATTGGTGATCTGCACCTCACGCGAGACGGTCACGCAGCGGCCTCGCCCAGCACTTCCGACGCGACCGAGATATATTTGCGCCCCGCCTCGCGCGCGGCGGCGACGGCGGCGACCACCGTCATCGCCTTGCGCGCCGATTCGAGCCGGATCAGCATCGGCAGGTTGATGCCCGCGATCACCTCCACCCGGCCGCGCTCCATCAGCGAGATGGCGAGGTTGGAGGGCGTGCCGCCGAACAGGTCGGTCAGCACGATCACGCCGCGTCCGGCATCGACGGCGGCGATCGCATCGCGGATGTCTCCGCGCCGCGCCTCCATGTCGTCGTCGGGGCCGATCGCGACGGTGCGGACCTGCTGCTGGGGGCCGACGACATGCTCCATCGCGGTGACGAATTCGTCGGCGAGGCGCCCGTGCGTTACCAGTACCAGGCCGATCAATTGCTTGTTCAGGTCGTTCATTGCCCTATCGGGTGTCCCTCAAGCGCATCCTGCGGCGCCGCCGCGAGATCGCGATGCGTGACCGTGGGCGAAAATCCGGCATTAAGCAACCGCTCTGCCACCCGCTCGGCGACGTGGACCGAGCGGTGTCTTCCCCCGGTACAGCCGAACGCGATCGTGACATAGGCTTTTCCCTCCGCGATATAGCGCGGGACGAGCAGCAGCAGAAGATCCTCGATCCGCCGCATCGCATCGCCATAGGCCGGATCGGCGGCAATATAGGCGGCGACATCCTCGTCGCGGCCGGTGCCGGGGCGCAGCGCCGGCTCCCAATGCGGGTTGCGCAGGAAGCGCATGTCGAACACCAGATCGGCGTCGCCCGGCAGCCCGCGCGCGAAGCCGAACGACATGACCGAGACGATCGTCTCGCCCAGCCCGGAGCGGGAGAAGGCTGCGCGCACCTGCTGCGCCAGCGCATTGGCGTTGAAATGGCTGGTGTCGATCAGCCGGTTGGCCCAGCGGCGGAGCGGGGCGAGCAATTCCCGCTCGCGCTCGATCCCGTCGCGCGCCGGGCGGTCCAGCGCGAGCGGATGGCGGCGGCGCGTCTCGTCGTAGCGCCGGGCCAGTTCGTCCGAATCGCAATCGAGGAACAGGGTGCCGATCTCATAGCCGCCCTTGGCGCGGAGCCGATCGACCTGCGCGACGACCTGCGCCGCGTCGAAATCCCGCGTGCGCGCGCCGATGCCGAGCGCCAGCGGGCGTTGCATCCCTTCGGTTCCTTCGGGCGGCAAGGCGTTGAGCAGCCGGTCGAGCAGCGAGAGCGGCAGGTTGTCCACCACTTCCCAGCCGAGGTCTTCCAGCGTCTTGAGCACGGTCGACTTGCCCGCGCCGGACATGCCGGTGACGAGCAATATCTCGGGGGGCGGGGTCACGAGGAAATCCGGCGCATCACAAGCTCGATCTTGATCGGGGCCGAAGCCTCGAACGGATTGACCGCGATAGCCGGAACCACGCGTTCGGCAAGAGTGCATGTGGCCGTCTCCGGCATGCGCTCGACCCGCGCGTCGAGCCGCACCGCCAGCGAAACCGGCGCGCGATCCAGGTGCGGCAGGTCGACGATGCCTACCCCGCGCACCTCGATCCGCCCGGCGATCGTCGCCGGCGGACGGGCGATCAGCGCATCGCCGGCGCCGTCCAGATCGGTGTAGTCGTCCGACACCAGCATCGCGCCGCGATCGATCAGGCGGAGCGCGAGATCGGACTTGCCCGATCCCGACGGCCCGATCAGCAACACCGCCCGCCCGCCGATCGCGACGGTGGTGGCGTGGATCGTCTCGCGCGCCGGCATGTCAGCCGCGATCCGCCAGCGGCAGGTGCACGACGAAGCGCGCGCCGCTCAGGCGGTCCTTGCGGTCCTGCACCTCGATCATCCCCTGATGCCCTTCCACGATCGTTCGCGCGATGGCGAGGCCGAGGCCCGAATGCTGGCCGAACGCCTCGCTGTGCGGACGAATCGACTGGAAGCGGCGGAACACCGCCTCGCGCGCATCCTCCGGCACGCCGGGGCCTTCGTCCTCCACCACCACCTCCAGCTCGCCGTCGAGCGGGCGCGCGGCGATCGCGATCAGCCCGCCGTCCGGGGAAAAGGAGAGGGCATTGTCGATCAGATTCTCGAACACCCGTTCCAGCCGCGCGCCCTCGCCGGAAACGACGAGGCGTTCCCCGGCGGGCCGGTCGAAGCGGATGCGCACCCCGCGCTCGATCCCGCGCTCGCGCCGCTGCGTGACCATCCCCTCGATCATCGTGCCGACGTCCACCGGCTCGAACTTGGCGCGGCTGAGCTGCGCGTCGAGCCGCGAGGCCTCCGAGATATCGGTGATGAGTCGGTCGAGCCGGTGGACGTCCTCGCGCACGATCGACAGCAGCCGCTCCTGCAATTCCGGGTCCTTTACATGGCCGAGGCCATCGACCGCCGAGCGGAGCGAGGCGAGGGGGTTCTTCAGTTCGTGCGTCACGTCCGCCGCAAACGCCTCGGTCGCGTCGATACGCGCGCGCAATGCGAGGCTCATGTCCGATAGCGCGCGGGCGAGCATCCCGATCTCGTCCTTGCGCGCGGGGAGGCGCGGCACCACCACCTCGCGCGCCCGGCCCAGCCTGACACGAACCGCCGCGCGCGCCAGCCGCCGCAGCGGGCGGACGATCGTCCGCGCGAGGAACAGCGAGACGAGGATGGAGACGATCGTCACCGTCAGCAGCACCAGGCTGAGGCGATAGCGCTCCACCCGCACCGTCTGCGTGATGTCGCGCGCGTTGACCGCCGTCATCACCGCCGCGCCGTCCAGCATCGGCGCGGCGGCGGTGATGACCGGCGTGCGGTCCGGCGCGCGCCACACGGTCGCGGCGGCATGGCCGGATTGCGCGGTGCGCACGTCGGGCCAGTCGTGCCCCTCGTTATGCTCGCGGTAGAGCGGTGCGCGCACCGCGCCGACCACGGTGTCGATTCCGGCGTCGAGGAAGCGCGCGATGCGCTGCCCGCTGTCGTCCTTGTCGGGATCGAGGAGCTGGAAGTTGCGTTTGCCGAGCGCGCGGCTGTCCACGATCAGCTTGCCGTCCGGCGCGAACAGGCGGATGCGCGTGCCGGTATCCTGCGCGAGCTGGACGATCAGCGGATCGCGCAGCTTCGGCGTCACGGTCTGCAACGCCTCCGCGATCAGCCGCGCCTCGCGCATCGCCTGCTCGGTGCGGTTGTCGAGGATGCGGACGCGATACGAATCGAGGTAGAAGAATCCTCCGGCCAGCAGCAGCAGCGCGAAGATGTTCACCGCAAGAATGCGGCGGGTCAGCGAAACCCGGCCGGACCAGCGCAGCGCGAGATCGCTGCCCTCACTCCTCGGAGAAACGGTATCCGGCGCCATAGAGCGTCTCGATAGCGTCGAATTCGGGATCGACCTCGCGGAATTTACGCCGCACCCGCTTGATATGCGAGTCGATGGTGCGGTCGTCGACGTAGATGTCGTCCTGATAGGCCGCATCCATGAGCTGGTTGCGGGTGCGGACGATGCCGGGGCGCTGGGCGAGCGTCTCGAGGATAAGGAACTCCGTGACGGTCAGGGTGACGGATTCGCCGCCCCAGGTGACGCGGTGACGCGCAGGGTCCATCACCAGCCGCCCGCGCTCCAGCGGCCCCTGCGCTTCCGCTTCCGCCCCGTCGGGCGCCTGCGTCAGTTCGGCGCGGCGCAGGATGGCGCGGATGCGCGCGATCAGCAGGCGCTGGCTGAACGGCTTGGCGATATAATCGTCCGCCCCCATCGCGAGGCCGAGCGCCTCGTCCAACTCGTCGTCCTTGCTGGTGAGGAAGATCACGGGAATCTGGCTCTTCTCGCGCAGCCGGCGGAGCAACTCCAGCCCGTCCATCCGCGGCATCTTGATGTCGAAGATGGCGAGATCGGGCGGGTTGTCGATCAGCGCTTTCAACGCGGTCTCCCCATCCGAATAGACACGGGTGAGGAAGCCCTCGGTCTGAAGCGCGATCGAGACCGAAGTGAGGATGTTCCGGTCGTCGTCGACGAGCGCGATCGTTGCCGTCATGGGACAGCCGACTAGTGCAAAGACGGGACAGGCTCAATGCCCGCGTGGTTTGACGGGGCGGACCGCTAATTCTATGCGGGCGGAAGACGCCGCGTCCTCGTGCGGGCCGAGCGATACTTAGGTTTTTAGGGGAATTGCTTGTGAGCGATCGTATTCCGGCGACGGGCCTCGAGGCCCAGGGGATCAGCACCCGCGCGGCGCTGCACTGGAACCTCGGCACCGCCCGTCTGGTCGAGGCTGCGATCCAGCGCGGCGAGGGCGAGCTTGCCGCCGAAGGCCCGCTGGTGGTGAAGACCGGCGCGCATACCGGACGGTCGGCGCAGGACAAGTTCATCGTTAAGGACGCCGAGACCGCCGACACCGTGTGGTGGGGCAAGACCAACAAGGCGATGGAGCCGGCGCATTTCGCCGCGTTGAAGGCGGATTTCCTCGCCGCGCTGGCCGACAAGGACGATCTCTACGTCCAGGACCTCTACGGCGGGTCGCAGCCGTCGCACCGCGTCCGCGTGCGCGTCATCAACGAGCTTGCGTGGCACAACCTGTTCATCCGCACGATGCTGGTGCGCCCCGAGGTGTCGGAGCTGAAGGGCTTCGAAGCCGACTATACGATCATCGACCTGCCGAGCTTCCGCGCCGATCCGGCACGCCACGGCTGCCGCAGCGAAACGGTGATCGCGGTCAACTTCACCGAGAAGCTGATCCTGATCGGCGGCACGCTCTACGGCGGCGAGATGAAGAAATCGGTGTTCGGGCTGCTCAACTATCTGTTGCCGCCGAAGGGCGTGATGCCGATGCACTGCTCCGCCAACATGGGCGCTGACGGCTCGACGGCGGTGTTCTTCGGGCTTTCCGGCACCGGCAAGACCACGCTCTCGGCCGACGCCAGCCGCACGCTGATCGGCGACGACGAGCACGGCTGGTCCGACACCGCCGTGTTCAATTTCGAGGGTGGCTGCTACGCCAAGATGATCCGCCTGTCGCCGGAGGCGGAGCCGGAAATCTACGCCACCACCAAGCGCTTCGGCACGGTGCTGGAGAATGTGGTGATGGACGAGGAGACGCGCACGCTCGACCTCGACGACGCGACGCTCGCCGAGAACAGCCGCGCCGCCTATCCGATCGGCTTCATCCCCAACGCCTCGAAAGAGAATATGGGCGGGGTGCCGACGAATATCGTGATGCTGACGGCGGATGCCTATGGCGTGCTGCCGCCGATCGCGAAGATGACGCCGGATCAGGCGATGTACCATTTCCTCTCCGGCTACACCGCGCGCGTCGCCGGCACGGAGATCGGCGTGACCGACCCGGACGCGACCTTCTCCACCTGTTTCGGCGCGCCGTTCATGCCGCGCCACCCGTCGGTTTACGGCAATCTGCTCAAGGAGCGGATCGCCAAGGGCGGGGTGGATTGCTGGCTGGTCAACACCGGCTGGACGGGGGGCAAATACGGCGTCGGCAGCCGCATGCCGATCAAGGCGACCCGCGCGCTGCTCAACGCCGCGCTCGACGGCAGCCTGAACGACGCCGAGTTCCGCACCGATCCGAATTTCGGCTTCAAGGTGCCGGTGAGCGTGCCGGGGGTCGATGCGGCGATCCTCGATCCCCGCGCGACCTGGGCCAATCCGGCCGAATATGACGCGACCGCCGCGCGGCTCGTCGATCTGTTCAACGAGAATTTCGCGCAGTTCGCCGATCACGTCGACGAAGGCGTTCGCCAGTCCGCGCCGAAGGTATCGCAGCCCGCGTGATCCCGCTCGCGCACCCCGGCGGCCGCTGCTACAGTGGCCGCTCCGGGGGTTGCTTTTGCGAGGTTAACGATGGGACTTATCGACACCATTCTGAGCCAGCTCGGGTCGAACGTGGACGTGGCCAATCTGGCCGCCAAGGTCGGGCTGTCGCAGGATCAGGTGGAGCAGGCGATCGCCGCGCTCAGCCATGCCCATACCCAGGACGGCGACACCGTCGACACCGCCGCTGAAACCACCGGCCTGCCGGCGGACACCTTGCAGCAGATCGTCGGTCATATCGGCGGCGAAGGCTCGCTCGGCCAGTTCGCGCAGATGATCGGCGCGGTCGGCGGCGAAGGAGGCGAGGGTGGTGCCGGCGGCCTGCTATCCGGGCTGGCCGGGAAGCTGTTCGGCCGGGGCTGAGCCAATCGGTTCCAGGCGGAGCACGCCGTTCTCCACGGCGACGATCCGCATCCGTGTGCCGGCGGCGGCGTCAGGGCCGGTCGCCGGCCATGTGCCGTCGCCCAGCACGGCGCGGCCGGCGCCGTCGACGATCGGCTCCGCCACCACCACCGTCGCGCCGATTACCCGCGCGGCGCGATCGTTGAGCATCGGATCGCTCGTCTCCAGCGGATAATCGCGATACCAGCGACGGCCGATCGTCACCGAGACGATGCTCCACGCGGCGAAGCTGCCGACCTGCGCGATCAGCGGCAGTTCCGGCAGCGCGAACAGCGCCAGGCCGGTGATCGCCGCGGCGACCGCCAGGAAGATCAGGAAGATGCCCGGTATCAGCAACTCCGCGATGCCGAGCAGAATCGCGGCGGCGAGCCACGCCGCCGAGAGATGCTGGACGATCTCCTCGAATATCATTGCGGCGTCGACGGCCCCTTCACCCGCGGCACGGAACGCTCCGCCGGCGTTTGCGCCGTTCCCTGCGTCGCGCTGGCGAGCGCGTCCTTCGCCAGTTCGCCGATCCCGCCCAGCGTGCCGATGAGCTGCGTCGCCTCGACCGGGAACAGGATCGTCTTGGCGTTGGGCGAGGTGGCGAACTTGCCCACCGCATCGACATATTTCTGCGCGATGAAATAGTTGAGCGACTGGCTGGAGCCGGCCTCGATCGCGTCGGAGACCAGTTGCGTCGCCTTCGCCTCCGCCTCGGCCGCGCGCTCGCGTGCCTCCGCGTCGCGGAACGCCGATTCGCGGCGTCCCTCGGCTTCCAGGATACGCGCCTGCTTCTCGCCCTCCGCGCGCAGGATCGCCCCGGCGCGCGAACCTTCCGCGTCGAGGATGTTGGCGCGCTTCTCGCGTTCCGCCTTCATCTGGCGGGCCATCGCGTTGACGATATCCTGCGGCGGGCGGATGTCCTTGATCTCGACCCGGGTGATCTTGACGCCCCATGGCGTCGTCGCGTGATCGACCACCGAGAGCAGGCGGGCGTTGATCTCGTCGCGCTTGGAAAGCGTCTCGTCGAGGTCCATCGCGCCCATCACGGTGCGCAGGTTGGTGGTGACGAGGTTGAGCAGCGCGACATAGAGGTCGCTCACCTCATAGGCGGCCTTGGCGGCGTCCAGCACCTGGAAGAACACGACCCCGTCGGTCGAGATCATCGCATTGTCCTTGGTGATGATCTCCTGTCCGGGGATATCGATCACCTGCTCCATCATGTTCACGCGCCGCCCGACGCGATAGAAGAAGGCGGGGTAGAAATTGAATCCCGGCGCGGCCGTGGTTGTGTAGCGGCCGAAATGTTCGATCGTATATTGATAGCCTTGGCGGACGATCTTGATGCTCGTCATCAGGTAGAAAAGCACCAGCGCCAGCAGCAGGATCACCACGGTCGTCGCCATATTCCTCCATCCCTCTCCCGGTCGGTGGGGCATATCATAGCCTTGCGGCGGGCAGGGGCCTAGCGAAACCGCGCTGTCGCGGTTACATGGCCCGCCACTCCTTCACCCCCACAGGATTCGGCACGCTTATGGACATCCGCCTCGGCCTCACCTTTGACGATGTCCTTCTGGTTCCCGGCGAATCGGGCGTGCTGCCGAGCGCGGCGGACACGCGAACGCAGGTGACGCGCGGGATCGCGCTCAACATCCCGATCCTCTCCAGCGCGATGGATACCGTGACCGAGGCGGACATGGCGATCGTCATGGCGCAGCTCGGCGGGCTCGGCGTGCTCCACCGCAACCTGACGGTGGACGAGCAGGTGGCCGCGGTGCGGCAGGTGAAGCGGTTCGAGAGCGGCATGGTGGTCAACCCGATCACCATCGCCCCCGATGCGACGCTGGCCGAGGCGCAGGCGCTGATGGCGCAACACCGCATCAGCGGCATCCCGGTGGTGGAGAAAAGTGGCAAGCTCGTCGGCATCCTCACCAACCGCGACGTGCGCTTCGCCGAAAATCCGCGCCAGCCGGTCAGCGAACTGATGACGCGCGACAATCTCGCCACGGTGGGGAGCGGCGTCGGGCAGGAAGAGGCGCGGCGCCTGCTCCATCAGCGGCGGATCGAGAAGCTGCTGGTGGTGGACGAGGACTACCGCTGCATCGGCCTCATCACCGTCAAGGACATCGAGAAGGCCGTCACCTATCCCGACGCGACCAAGGACGCCGCCGGTCGCCTGCGCGTCGCGGCGGCGACAACGGTCGGGGACAAGGGCTTCGCGCGCACCGAGGCGCTGGTCGATGCCGAGTGCGACCTGATCGTGATCGACACCGCCCACGGCCATAACCGGGATGTCGCGGCTGCGGTGGAGCGGGCGAAGAAGCTCTCCAATTCCGTGCAGATCGTCGCCGGTAATGTCGCCACGGCGGAGGCGACCCGCGCGCTGATCGACGCGGGGGCGGACGGGATCAAGGTCGGTATCGGCCCCGGCTCGATCTGCACCACGCGGATCGTCGCGGGCGTCGGTGTGCCGCAGCTCACCGCCGTGATGGACTGCGCGGAGGCGGGGGCGAAGGCCGGCGTGCCGGTGATCGCCGACGGCGGCCTGCGCACTTCGGGCGATCTCGCCAAGGCGCTGGCGGCGGGCGCATCGACCTGCATGGTCGGCTCGCTGCTGGCGGGGACGGAGGAGGCGCCGGGAGAAACCTTCCTTTATCAAGGTCGTGCGTATAAATCATATCGCGGCATGGGAAGCGTCGGCGCGATGGGGCGCGGCTCGGCGGACCGCTATTTCCAGGGCGACATCAAGGATCAGCTCAAGCTGGTGCCCGAAGGGATCGAGGGGCAGGTCGCCTATAAGGGGCCGGCGCGCGAGGTGATCCACCAGCTCGTCGGCGGGATCAAGGCGGCGATGGGCTATACCGGCTCGGCCACCATCCCCGATCTCCAGCGCGGCGCGCAGTTCGTTCGCATCACCGGCGCGGGGCTGAAGGAGAGCCACGTCCATGACGTGACGATCACCCGCGAGGCGCCGAACTACCCGACGCGATGACCCCCGCCGCCCGCATCCAGGCGGCGATCGAGGTGCTCGATCTCGTCCTTGCCGCCGCGCGCGAGGGCGGGGCGGCGGCCGATACGATCGTCCAGCGCTATTTCTCGACGCGGCGCTATGCCGGGTCGAAGGATCGGCGTTCGGTACGCGACCTCGCATTCGCCGCGATCCGTGTCTGTGGAGAGGCGCCGCCATCGGGCCGCGCGGCGCTGCTGCTGCTCGCGCGTGACGACGCGACGCTCGCCGCCGGGTTCGACGGCTCGCCGCACGGGCCGGCGCCGATCGCGGAGCGAGAGCCGGTTGCCGTTGCGGGCAACGCGCCCGCCTGGCTGGTCGAGCGGATGCGCGCGGCGGACCTCTCCGATGCGGAAATCGCGGCGTTGGTGATGCGCGCGCCGCTCGATGTGCGCGTCAATACGCTCGCGACAACCGTGGAGGCGATCGCGGGTGAAATCGAAGGTGCCGCGCCGATCCCCGGCGTGCCCGACGCACTTCGCCTACCGGTCGGGACCAATGTCGAGCCGTTCGCCGGGCGGATCGAAGTGCAGGACGCTGGCAGCCAGATCGTCGCTGGCGCGGCGCGGGTCGGCTCGGGGATGACGGTCATCGATCTCTGCGCCGGAGCCGGTGGCAAGACGCTCGCGTTGGCGGCGGCGATGCGCAACGAGGGACGGATCGTCGCCGCTGACACCGATCGCGCGCGCCTCAGCCGAATCTCGCCGCGCGCGATGCGCGCCGGCGTGACGACCGCGGAGACATTGCTGCTCGATCCGGGCCGCGAGCTGGCGGCGCTGGAAGGGCTGCGCCGCGCGGCCGATGTCGTGCTGATCGACGCGCCCTGTTCCGGCACCGGCACCTGGCGGCGCAACCCGGAGGCGCGCTGGCGGCTCACTCCCGCGCGGCTCGCGCGACTGGTCGAGACGCAACGCCGCCTGCTCGATATCGGCGCGGAACTGACCCGGCCGGGCGGCGCGCTGGTGCATATCGTCTGCTCGCTGCTCGACGAGGAGGGGGCGGGGCAGGTCGAGGATTTCCTCGCCCGGCATCCAGGGTGGAGCGCCGAAACACCGGCACTGCCGCTCGGCCGCGCGCATGGCGCGGGTTTCCGGCTCACCCCGGCGCACGACGGAACCGACGGCTTTTTTGTCGCACGCCTCATCGCCCCATGCTAACCCGATAAGCATCGTGCCGAAGCCGGAGCTTATCATGCGTTTCTCGTCCGTCGCCATCGCCGCTTCGCTGGCGCTGGTCTCGATCTCGACCTCGCTCTACGGCCAGCGCCCGGACGACCAGATCGACGCGCGCTCGATGGCATTGCTGGCGCAGGGCCGCGCCGCGAAGGCCGCCGGCAATCTCGACGGCGCGAGCGATGCGCTGGAAAGCGCGGTGGCGGTCGATCCGCGCAACCGTCAGGCGTTCATCGTGCTGGCCGAAGTCGCCGAGGCGCGCGGGCTTTCCGGCAAGTCGATTCGTTTCTACCGCGAGGCGCTGACGCTCGAGCCGAACGATCCGGTCGCGCTCAAGGGGCAGGGCGAGGCTTTGGTCGCCAAGGGCGCGATGGCGCGGGCGAAGGAGAATCTCGCCAAGCTGCGCACCGTCTGCAAGGGTGAATGCCCGCAGGCGAACGAGTTGGCCGCGGTGATCGCGAAGGGGCCGCCGCCGGTGGCGACCGCGCAGGTGGTGCCGCCCAAGCCCGCGACGGTGAAGGACTAACGCCGGTCCGCGCCTAACCGCCGCGCGACCGCCACGAACTCCGCGACGCTGACGGTTTCCGCGCGCCGCGTCGCGTCAATGCCCTCAGCAGTCAGCGCCTCCAGCGCGCCAGGAACGCCGCGCAGGCTTTGGCGCAGCATCTTGCGGCGCTGGCCGAACGCCGCCGCCGTCAGCCGTTCGAGCGTGGCCAACGCCACGCCGGCCGGCGCTTCGGCCGGTACGACATGGACGACCGCCGACATCACCTTGGGCGGCGGCGTGAAGGCGGAGCGGTGCACCGGCATCGCGATCCGCGCCGAAGACCGCCATTGCGCGAGGACGGCGAGCCGCCCGTAGGCGTCGCTGCCCGGCGATGCGACGATGCGGTCGGCCACCTCGCGCTGGAACATCAACGTCAGCGACTTCCACCACGGCAGCCACGCAACGGAAAGCCAGCCGACGAACAGCGCGGTGCCGACATTATAGGGCAGGTTCGCGACGATATGCGGCGCACCTTCGAACAAGGCGCGCGCGTCGATCTCCAGCGCGTCGCCCTCGATCACCTTGAGGCGGCCGGGATAGGCTTCCCCCAGTTCGGCCAGCGCAGGCAGGCAGCGGCGGTCGCGCTCGATCGCGGTGACGCGCGCGCCTGCCGCGAGCAAGGCGCGGGTCAGGCCGCCGGGGCCGGGGCCGACCTCCAGCACCTCCGCATCGGCGAGATCGCCGGGGATCGCCGCGATCCGTGCGAGCAATTGCGCGTCGAACAGGAAATTCTGCCCCAGCGCCTTCGACGCCGAAAGGCCATGCCGCGCGATCACCTCGCGCAGCGGCGGAAGCGCGGTCACGCCCCCGGACAAGCCGCGCGCAGCGCCGCTGCCTCGCCCGCCATCGCGATCGCCGCGATCATTGCGCCCGGCTCGGCCTGGTTCTTGCCGGCGAGCGCGAAAGCGGTGCCGTGATCGGGCGAGGTGCGGACGATCGGCAGCCCGAGCGTGATGTTAACCCCTTCGTCGAAATACAGCGTTTTCAGCGGGATCAGCGCCTGATCGTGATAGCAGCAGAGTGCCGCGTCATATTGTGCGCGGGCGCGCGGGTGAAACAGGGTGTCGGCGGCGAATGGACCGCGGGCGTCGATGCCGTCGTCGCGCAGGATGGCGATGGCCGGCTCGATCAGGTCGATCTCCTGCCGCCCGATCGCGCCGCCTTCGCCCGCGTGGGGATTGAAGCCGGCGAAGACGAGGCGGGCATTGTCGATCCCGAAATTGCGTTGCAGCCCCCGCGCAGTCGCACGCGCCTTGGCGACGATCAGTTCGACCGTCAGCAGCGAGGCGACCTGATCGAGCGGGACATGGGTGGTGATCGGCACGACGCGCAGGCCCGGCCCGGCGAGCATCATCACCGCATTGGCCCCGGCGATGCCGCAGCGTTCCGCAACGAACTCGGTCTGGCCCGGATGGGTGAAGCCGACGCCGTAGAGCTGCGCCTTGGAAACCGGCCCGGTGACGAGCGCGCCCGCCGCGCCCGAGCGGGTCAACCCGACCGCCAGCTCCAGCGAATGAAGCGCGCAGCGGGCGCCGTCGGCATCGGGCGCGCCCGGTTCGATCTCGCCGGCATCCTCCACTGTCAGCACCGGAAGCGCCTCCGCGAAGGCGGCCGGAACCTGCCCGAGATCGCCGATGCGCGCGATCGGCCCCTGCCACACGCGCTCGATCGCACGCGCGTCGCCGACCGCGACGAACGGCGGCAGGGAGCGCGCGTCGCGGGCGCTCCATGCCTTGGCGATGATCTCCGGGCCGATCCCCGCCGGGTCGCCCATCGAGATCGCTAGCGGCAGCATCGTCCTTCCCTCAGCGATATTCCACCACCGCGTCGCGCCTGAGGTCGCGCAGCGCCTGCTGCGCGCGCAGGTTCACGCGCTGTTGCTCAAGCTGGCTCTGGATCTGGTCCGCGCCGGGCAGCTTCCCGCTCGCGGCGTCGTCGCGACCGCACAGCACCAGGGTGCGCACGCCCTCCGTGGGCGAGCCGAACGGCGGGCTGGCCTGGCCGACCTGAAGCTGGAGCATGATCTCCTGCAACGCGGCGGGCAGGTCGCGGATGCGGATCGTGTCGTTGTCGACCACTTCCGCGCCGATCTGCGCGGCAACCTTCTCGACCGAGCCGCAGCCTTGCAACGCATGGGTGACGTTGGCGAACTCCGCCGTGCGCGCGGTGGCCTGCGCCTGCGTCGTGCCGGGCGGGAACTTGATCGTCATCTGCTTCAGGCTGAGCCGCGCATCACGCGGATCGGCGGTCAGCACCTGGCGCTTGTCGACCAGGAAAAGGATCGAGAAGCCGCCGGGCACGGCGATCGGGCCGGCGACCTGCCCGACCTTCATCTGCGCAGCCGCCTCGGCCAGCACGTCGGGAAGCTGCGAGCCGCGCACCCAGCCGAGATCGCCGTTGACGCCGCGCGTCGAGGCTTCGGAGAAATTGTGCGCGAAATAGCCGAACGGGGCCTGCCCCTTGTGAATTTCGTCGATGAGCTGGCGGGCCTGGGCATAGACCTGCTCGGTGCGATCGGGCGTGGCGGAGAGATAGATTTCGTTGAGGTGGAATTCCTCGGTGCCCTTCGCGGCCTCCAGCCGGGCGAGGATCGCCTTCACCTCCTCGTCGCCGACATTGACGAACGGCTCCACGCGGCGGCGGAGATAGCGGCTCCACGCCATTTCCGCCTCGATCTGGCGGCGGATCGAGCGATCGGACGAGCCGTGCTCGCGCAGGAAGGCGGAAAACTGCTGCGGCGTCTTGCCGAAATTCTTCGCGACGTTGGCGTAATTCTGGTCGATCTCCTCCGCCGTGATCTTCACGTCGGCGGTCTTTGCCTGCTGGATCTCCAGCACCTCGTCGATAAGCTGGCGCAGCACCTGCAGGCGCAGGCGATCATATTCCTCGCCCTTCAGGCTGATGTTGTTCGCCGACATGATGAGCGCGGTGCGCTGGTCGACATCGGTGCCGGTGATGACGGTGTCGTTGACGATCGCGGTCGCCTTGCGGATGTTCGGATCGACCTTGCCGAAAATCTGCAGGTTGGCCGGGATATCCAGCCCGGTATTGTCCGGCACCGACTGGTCCTGCACCGTCTGCTGCTGGCCGGTCGCGGCGGTAGCCGCCGCCACCGCCAGCATCGCCCCGATCAGGCGGCCATATCGCGCCGCTCCGTTCCGTCGCATCATCACTCTGATTGGATTCCCATTTTCCGCAGCGTCGCGGGTCTGCTCCAGGCTTGCTGAACTTGGGCTTAGCGTCCGAGGTTCTTGAACGCCAGCGTCAAGAGAAAGCTGTTGCCCGCGCGCGCGTCGCCGGTCGATTGATAGTCGCGCCGCCATGTCGCGCCAAGCGTCAGGCAATCGTCCTCATAGGTGATGCCGAGCCGGTGGCGGACGGGATTGAAGCCATCGCTGCTCGTGGTGGTGGGCAGGACGGTGCTGTTGGCCGCGCTGTTGGTGAGATCGATCACCGTGGAGCCATAGGCCGACCAGAAGCGCGAGAACTTCACCCGGCCGCCAACGCGCAATTCCTCCTGATCCTGCAGATCCTCGATCGAGGTGATGTTGCGGTTGAGCCGGAGATAGCCGAGCAGGAAGTAGTTCGAGCGCGAGCCGATCGTCGCGTCCAGCTCGTTGCGGCGCACCGCGAAATCGTCCTTGTCGACGCGATAGCGGTGGATGATCGACACGAAATCGCGGAAGCGAAGCTCGGTGCGGCCGACGATATCGGAGAAGCGGTCGCTCAGCCCCGTGCCCGGTGGCAGGATCGAGGGCCGGTCGGTCAGGCGGTAGCTCTGGCCGATCACGGTGGAGAGCGTGAAGCCCGGCAGCGTCAGCGCCCATTCCGCGCCATAGGTCGCGCGGCTCGAATCCTCCCAGCGGTCATAGCCGGAGAAGCGATTCAGCGCGAAGAGGTTGGAATCCTCGAGGTCCACCGCGCGCGCATCCTCGTTGGGCACGTCGAGATTGTCGATCTTGGGGGAGGCGACGATCTGGAAGCGCGGCGTGAAGCGCTGCGTGCCGCCGAACAGCGGGCCGACGAAGGGCCAGCGCACGTCGATCGCCAGCGCGGCGATGCCCCGCGTGCGGAAGCCGTCCAGCCCGCGATAGCTCGGCACCGTCGTGGCGGCGATGTCGCTGGTGTTGTACGCGTCCAGCCGGCCATAGGCGGTGAAGGTCACCTCCTGCCCCAGCGTGGTGATGCGGCGCAGATCCCAGCGAACTTCGGTAAAGGCGCGCTGCGTGTCCTGCCCGGCAGACCGGGCGATCGCCAGCGTGTTGAGATGGACCTGCACGACGCCGCCAAGCAGCCCTTCGGTGAAGCGGCGGCGGTAATCGATCTCGGGCAGCGCGACGGGCTGGAGCCCCTGCACGTCGCCGACGCGCATCGTCTGCACCGCCCAGCCGGCGAGCGAGAAATAGCTGTCGCGGTCCACCCGCTCCAGCGACAGCGTGGTGCGCAGCCGGTCGTCGTTCGAAATGTCGTAGCGGCGCAGGAAGGTACGGTCGGTGACGAGCCGGAGCGAACCGGAAAGGCTCCAGTTCTGGTCGAACTGGAACTTGCCCGCGCCGTCGAGATAGCCGCGCAGCGCCATCGTGGTCGGCGCGTCGGGGCCGGCGGAGATATCGTCGCTGCGCCGGCTGGCGGTGACATAGCCGGTCACGCTGAACGCCCCGTTGCTTTCCAGCGCCTGATAATTGGCCTGCAGCATCGGCAGCACCGCGCTGAACACATGCGGGGTGATCGTGACGGATCGGTTGCGGGCGAGGTCGAAATAATAAGGCGTCACCAGTTCCAGCCCGTTCACCCCGTTCAGGCGGAAGGACGGGCTGAGCAGGCCGCTGGTGTTCGCATCGCCGACCGGGTGGGAGAAACGCGGCAGCGGCATGCTGGCGAGGCCGAAGATGTGGATTTGCGCGCCGGTGTAATAGACGCGCTCGCGATCGGGGCGGTAAAGCACCTTGATCGCGGTGATCTTCCAGCTCGGCTCCTTCGGGCAGCCGTCCGAATCCGTCACGGCGCAGGCGGTATAGGCCGCGTGCTTGAGCGAGATCGAGCCATCGTCGTGCCGCGTGCCCTCCGTCGCGGCGAGGCGGCCGCCCTGATCGAGCACGACGAGCATGTTGTGCACCACGCCATCGCGCAGCGAATCGGTCAGGTCGATCGAATCGCCATAGGCGACATCGCCTTCCGGGTTGGTGATCGCGACATTGCCGTTCGCCATGACCTGCCCGGTCTTGCGGTTCCACACCACGCGCTCGGCGCGCAGGCGCTGGCCCTGACGGAACATGCGCACGTCGCCGGTCGCGGTGACGATATCGGCATTGTAATCATATTCGAGCGCATTGGCGCTGAATTGCACCTCGTCGGCGTTGGGCGGAGCGGCTTCCGTCGACGGCGGCGGTGGCGCGACCGCGCGGTCCTGAAGGTCCTGCGCATCCGCGACGCCGGCCATCAGGGCGACAGGTAGAGCGCAACAGGCCAGAAGGTCGAAACGCAACGCGCGCAATTCCCGCAACTTTCGTCGGCGCGGCCGGAATGGCGGCGGACTTGCGCCCTATCGCATCGCAGCGCGCGGGCTGCAACGCCTTGCCAGCCGGAGCGGGAAAGCCCAGTGACCGGGCGCAGGTATAGAGGAACATGAGATGAAGATCGTTTTCGCCCAGTCGCGCCCCGCCGATGCCGATGTCGTCGCCTATGCGGTGAAGAAGGACGATCTGCCCGCGCTCGCGCTGCCGGGCGTCGACGCGGCGGGCCGTGCCGTGCTCGCCGCCGCCGCCACCGGACAGCGTTTCGAAGGCGAGCCGGGCAGCGTGGCGGAGGCCTATGTCGGCGAAGGGCAGGGGGTGACGCGCGTCCTGCTGCTCGGCGTGGGCGGCGGAGACGACGCCTCCTATGAGCGCGCCGGCGGCGCGCTGACGGCGAAGCTCATCACCTCGGGCGCGAAGGACGTGACGGTGGACCTCGCCGGGAGCGGCGCGAATGCGGTGAGCGCGGCGCGGCTGGCGGCTGGCGCGGCGCAGCGCGGCTGGCGCTTCGATGAATATCGCACGCGCCTGCCCGAAAAGTCCAAGGCGACGCTCGCGACGGTGACGATCGCCGGTGCGCCCGCCGGAAGCGAGGAAGCGTGGCGCGAACGCGACGCGGTGACGCAGGGGCTGGCGCTGACCCGCACGCTCGTCACGCTGCCGGCCAATATCCTTTACCCCGAGAGCTTCGTGGAGCGCGTGATCGCGGACGCCGACGGCCTTGGGCTGGAGATCGAGGTGCTCGACGAGCCGGCGATGAGCAGGCTCGGCATGGGGGCGCTGCTCGGCGTGGCGCAAGGCTCGCGCCGCGCGCCGCGACTGCTCGCGATCCGCTGGAACGGCGCGGGCGCCGGCGAGCCGGCGGTGGCGCTGGTCGGCAAGGGCGTGACCTTCGACACCGGCGGCATCTCGATCAAGCCCGCCGCCGGGATGGAGGACATGAAGTGGGACATGGGCGGCGCCGGCGCGGTCGCCGGCGCGATGAAGACGCTGGCGCTGCGCAAGGCCAGGGCAAACGTCATCGGCATCTGCGGCCTGGTGGAGAACATGCCGGACGGCAACGCCCAGCGGCCGGGGGACGTGGTCACCTCGATGTCCGGCCAGACGGTCGAGGTCATCAACACCGACGCCGAAGGCCGGCTGGTGCTGTGCGACTGCATCACCTGGGCGCAGAAGACGCATAACGTGAAGACGATCGTCGACCTCGCGACGCTGACCGGCGCGATGATCATCAGCCTCGGCAACGAATATGGCGGCCTGTTCTCGAACGACGAAGGGCTGGCGGACAAGCTGCTTGCGGCGGGCAAGGCGAGCGGCGACCAGTTGTGGCGCTTCCCGCTGGGCGACGCTTACAACAAGCTGATCGACAGCCAGATCGCCGACATGAAGAACGTCGGCCCGCGCGGCGGCGGTTCGATCACCGCGGCGCAGTTCCTCCAGCGTTTCGTGGAGGAGGGCGTGAAGTGGGCGCATCTCGACATCGCCGGGATGGTGTGGGCCGACAAGGACGGCGCGACCTGGGCAAAGGGCGCGACCGGCTATGGCGTGCGCCTGCTCGATCGCTTCGTCGCAGATAATTTCGAGGGCTGATGTCGGGAAGGTCATGCAGGTCGATTTCTATCACCTGACCATTACGCCGCTCGACCGGGCGCTGCCGCAGATCGCCGAGAAGGTGGTGGCGTCCGGCAACCGGCTGCTGATCGTCGCGGGCGGCGAGGCGCAGCGCGCTGCGCTCGACCGGCTGCTGTGGGGCTATGCGCCCGACAGCTTCCTGCCGCACGCGCAGGCGGAGGCGGGCGACGATGCGGCGCAGCCGGTGCTGATCGCCGGCGAGGTGGCGGCGGCGAACGGTGCGCGGCATGTCGCGCTGGTCGACGGCGTGTGGCGTGACGCGGCGCTGGATTTCGAACGCGCCTTCCACTTCTTCGACGAGGAGTCGATCGAAGCGGCGCGTGCGGCGTGGCGCGGGTTGCAGGCGCGTGAGGGCGTCGAGCGGCGCTACTGGAAGCAGAACGACGCGGGCCGCTGGGAGCAGGTGGCTTAGCCCCGTTGCGCTTTGGCCGCGCCCGCACTAGAGGGCCGCGCAGCTTTTCCACCCATCACATGCCCAAGGAGCCCGTGACCGTCATGGCCGCGAACCGTACTTTTTCGATCATCAAGCCCGATGCCACCCGCCGCAACCTGACCGGCGCCGTCACCAAGATGCTGGAGGAGGCAGGCCTGCGCGTCGTCGCCTCCAAGCGCATCCAGATGACCAAGGATCAGGCCGAGGGCTTCTACGCCGTCCACAAGGAGCGTCCGTTCTTCAACGACCTCGTCTCCTTCATGATCTCCGGCCCAGTGGTGGTGCAGGTGCTGGAGGGCGACAATGCCGTTCAGCGCAACCGCGACATCATGGGCGCGACCAACCCGGAGAATGCCGCGCCCGGCACGATCCGCAAGGAACTGGCCGAATCGATCGAGGCCAACTCGGTCCACGGCTCGGACAGCGATGAGAATGCGGCGATCGAGATCGCCTATTTCTTCCGCCCCGAAGAAATCGTCGGCTGACATGGACTGGCGGCTGCGTCGCGCCGGACCGGCTGACGCGGCCGCCTGCGCCCTCATCGCGGGGGCGACCTTCCTCGAGGCTTTCGCCGGTATCCTCGACGGCCCCGATATCGTGGCCCATGTCGGATCGAAATCCGACGCCGAGAGCTTCGCGGCGCTGATCGCGGATCCCGCCAGCGTCGTGACGCTCGCCGAGGCGGGCGTCGGCGCCGCGCCGCTCGGCTATACCGTGCTCACCACACCGGACCTTCCCGTGCCGGCTGAGGAGGGTGATATCGAGCTGAAGCGCATCTATGCGCTGTTCCCCACTCATGGCGCCGGACTTGGCCCCGCGCTGATGGAGCGCGCCTTCAGCGATGCCCGCGCGCTCGGGCGCAAGCGTATCCTGCTTGGCGTCTATGGCGGCAACCAGCGCGCGCAACGCTTCTATCACAAGCAGGGATTCGTCGTGGCCGGCGAGCGCCGCTTCCTCGTCGGCTCGACCTGGCACGACGATCTGATCTTCGCCCGCGCCCTGTAACTACCGATACCGCAGCGCAGCATCTTGCCAGCGCCGGGGGTTTCGCGTAATTGCCTATTTTTCAGGCAGTCCATGCGAACCCTCGCTCCCATCCAGATCGGCCCGGTGCGGATCGACAGCCCCGTGGTGCTCGCGCCGATGACCGGCGTGACGGATCAGCCGTTCCGCACGCTCGTCCGCCGCTACGGTTCGGGCCTCAACGTCACCGAGATGATCGCCAGTCAGGCCGCACTGCGCGAGACGCGGCAGTCGCTTCAGAAGGCGGCGTGGCACCTCTCGGAAGAGCCGGTGTCGATGCAGCTCGTCGGCTGCACGCCCTATGAGATGGGCGAGGCGGCAAAGCTGGCGGAGGACAAGGGCGCCGCGATCATCGACATCAATATGGGCTGCCCGGTCCGCAAGGTGACGAACGGCGATGCCGGTTCGGCGCTGATGCGCGACCTGAAGCTGGCCGGGGGGATCGTGGAGGCGGTGGTCAAGGCGGTGAAGGCGCCCGTCACGCTCAAGATGCGGATGGGCTGGTGCCATGACAGCCTCAACGCGCCGGAACTGGCGCGAATTGCGGAGGATCTCGGCTGCCGGATGATCACCGTTCACGGCCGTACCCGCAACCAGATGTACAAAGGATCGGCCGACTGGGGCTTCGTGCGCCGGGTGAAGGACGCGGTGTCGGTGCCGGTGATCGTCAATGGCGACATCTGCGGCATCGAGGATGCGGAGCAGGCGCTGGAATTGTCCGGCGCGGATGGCGTGATGATCGGGCGCGGCGCCTATGGCCGGCCGTGGCTGCTCGCGCAGGTGATGGAATGGTTCGCCACCGGCCGCCACATGCCCGATCCATCGATCGAGGAACAATATCTCGCGATTACCGAGCATTATGATGCGATGCTCGCGCATTATGGCACGATGACCGGCGTCAACATGGCGCGCAAGCATATCGGCTGGTACACCAAGGGGCTGCCCGGTTCGGCCGAATTCCGCAACAAGGTGAACCAGGAGCCGGATGCGAAGCGCGTCCAGGCGATGCTCGCGGAATTCTACGCGCCGTGGCGGAGCCGCGCGGCCGCGTGACGATCGCCGCCGCGCCCGAGCCGGCCGAGGTGTTGGCGGCGCTCCCGGTCGCGGTGCTGCTGATCGACCCCGACGAGCGCATCGTCCGCGCCAATGCGGAATGCGAGTTGTTGCTCAACCGCTCGGAACGCTCGATGATTGGGCGGCCGCTGCGCGCGGTGCTGGCGTTGCCGGAGGAGGTGGACGGGCAGCGGGGAAGGGGCTTCGCCGCCTTCGATACGGAGATCGAGACGCGCGCCAGCGGGCGCATCCGCGTCGATCTCGCGCGGGTCGAACTGGCTGACCACCCCGGATGGCGCGCGATCACGCTGCATAATGCCGCCACCACGCGCCGGCTCGGCCATTCGGCGGACCGGGCGGCGGCGGCGCGTTCGGCGGTGGGCGCGGCGGCGATGCTGGCGCATGAGATCAAGAACCCGCTGTCCAGCATCCGCGGCGCGGCGCAGCTCATCGCGGATGGCGCGCCCGCCGACGAGCTAACCCGGCTGGTGATCGACGAGGTGGACCGCATCGCCGCGCTGATCGACCGGATGGAGGATTTCACCGACACGAGGCAGCTCGTGCTGGAGCCGCTCAACATCTATCCCCTGCTGGCTCATGCGCGCGGCGTGGCGCTCGCCGGCTTCGCGCGCGGCGTGACGATCGAGGAGCGGTTCGATCCTTCGCTCCCGCCCGCGCTGGCGAACCGCGACGCATTGCTCCAGGTGCTGCTCAACCTGCTCAAAAACGCCGCCGAGATACTCGGGCCACGCGGCGAGCGGCGCATCGTCCTCGCCACCGCCTATCGGCACGGCATGGCGGTGAGCCCCGCGCCGGGGCGGCCGCGCCTGCCGCTGCCGATCGAGATCTGCGTGATGGATTCAGGCCCCGGCGCGCCGGAGGACATCGCCGAGCATCTGTTCGATCCGTTCGTCTCCAGCCGGCCGGAGGGGAAGGGGCTGGGCCTCGCGCTGGTCGACAAGCTGGTTCGCGACATGGGCGGGATCATTCAATATTCGCGCGAGGGCACGCCGCATATGACCGTATTCCGCATTCTGCTGCCGAGAGCGGCGGCATGACGCAGGGCGAGGTGCTGCTGGTCGATGACGACAATGCGGTGCGCACCGTGGTGGCGCAGGCGTTGCGCCGCGCGGGGCATCGCGTCCGCACCGCCGCGAACCTCGCGGAGCTTGATCGCGAGCTGAAGCTCGGCACGCCGGACCTGCTCATCACCGATGTCGTGCTGCCCGACGGCGACGGGATCGAGCGGGCGACGCGGCTTGTCACGGAACGGCCGGACATGCCGGTGATCGTGCTGTCGGCACGCAACACCCTCGCCACCGCCGTCCGCGCCAATGAAGCCGGCGCTTACGACTATCTTCCCAAGCCGTTCGACCTCGACACGCTGGGACGCACCGTCGCCCGCGCGCTTGCGCGGCGTGGGCCGGCGGAACCGCGCCCGGAGGCGGAGGACGACCAGGCGCTGCCGTTGATCGGCCGCTCGCCGGCGATGCAGGAAGTCTATCGCGTGATCGCGCGACTGGTGTCGAACGACCTGACCGTGCTCGTCTCCGGTGAATCGGGCACCGGCAAGGAGCTGGTGGCGCGCGCGATCCACGATCTCGGGCCGCGCCGCCACGGGCCGTTCGTCGCGATCAACATGGCCGCGATCCCGCGCGAGCTGATCGAGGCGGAACTGTTCGGGCACGAGCGCGGCGCGTTCACTGGCGCGGCGCAGCGCAACGCCGGCCGTTTCGAGCAGGCGGCGGGCGGCACCCTGTTCCTCGACGAGATCGGGGACATGCCGATCGAGGCGCAGACGCGGCTGCTGCGCGTCTTGCAGCAGGGGGAGTTCACCACGGTCGGCGGCTCGCGCACGATCCGCGCCGACGTCCGTATCGTCGCCGCGACCAACCGCGATCTGCGGCAAGCGGTGGGGCGCGGCGCATTCCGCGAGGATCTTTATTACCGGCTCAATGTCGTGCCGGTGGTGCTGCCGGCGTTGCGCGAGCGGCGGCAGGACGTGGGCGCGCTCGCCCGGCATTTCCTTGAGCGCGCGGCCGAATCCGGGCTGCCGCGCAAGATGCTCGATGACGAGGCGGTGGATGTGCTGGAGGCGCACGACTGGCCCGGCAACGTCCGCGAACTGGAGAATCTCATGCGCCGGCTGGCGGCGCTGTCGCGCGACGACCGGATCAGCGCGGGCGAGATCCGCGAGATGCTGGGCGACCCGGCCACCGCGCCAACGTCCGCGCCCGCCGCGGCGATCGACGATGCCGTGCGCGCCTATATAGACCGGCTGGCCCGCACCGAGCCGAAGGTGCTGGATGACGGCACGCTCTACGACCGGCTGATTGCCGAGGTGGAGCGGCCGTTGATCGAGGCGATGCTGGCGCGGTTCGGCGGCAACCAGCTCCGCGCAGCGCGGGCGATGGGGCTGAACCGCAACACCTTGCGCAAGCGGCTCGACATGCTGGGCATTGATCCCGCGCCACGCTCGCCTGATCGTTGATCTAGCCGCGGCGGTCGTTTTATGTGTTCTCGCTGCAACACCTTTGTTGTAGCAGGGTGACGATGACTGCCGGCCTGGCACCTATTGGAAGCGAATCCGCGCCGAAAAGGCGCTTCGTCGTCACGCCTCTGCTCGAACTTGCTGTACTCGGGCTGTCGATCGCGATGGGCGTCGCGAGCTATTTCGTCATCGAACATGCCGGAAAGCCACAGGGGCTGATCGCGCCGCCGCTGGTCGCGCTGCTGCTGATCGCCAATCTCGTGCCCGGAATCGCGCTGCTGATGCTGCTCGGCCGGCGCATCGCCAACCGTCGCGCACGGCGCTCGCCGATCGGCGGGGAGGGGCGGCTGCACGTCCGGCTGGTGGCGATCTTCTCGATCGTCGCGGCGGTGCCGATGCTGCTCGTCACGATCGCGGCGTCGCTATTGTTCCAATATGGCGTGCAATTCTGGTATTCAGACCGCGCGCGCGGCGTGTTCGAGAATGCGACGACGCTGACCCGCGCCTCGTACAACCAGTTCCTCCAGCGCTGGGAGGAAGCCACGGTGACGATGGCGCAGGACATTTCAGACGAGCTTCGCCAGCGCCCGCTCGACGATCCGCGCTTCCGCCCGTTCCTGTTTCAGCAGACCTATTATCGCAGCCTTTCGGAAGCCTTGCTGTTCGCGGTCGCGCCCAATGGCGAATTGCAGACGCTGGCGTTCGTCAATCCCTATGACCTCAATCTCGCGCGACAGGTGTCGGCGGATGCGGTGAAGGAGCTTCGGCGCGGGCAGCGCAGCGTGGTGACCGTGACGGGCGACCGCATCCAGACCGTTACGCGCGTCCCCGGCTCCGACATGTTCCTCTATGCCGCGCGCGTCACCGATCCCAAGCAGATGACGACGCAGACGAAGCGCGCGGAGGCGGCGCTGGCCAATTATCACGCGCTGCTGGCCAAGGCGCGGACCTTGCAGATCCGCTTCAACGTCGCGTTGCTTGTGTTGTCGCTGCTGATCGTGGGAGTCGCGGTGTGGATCGCGCTGGCGGTGGCGGACCGGCTGGTGCGGCCGGTGGGGCAGCTTGTCGATGCGGCGCGGCGCGTGGAGGGGGGCGACCTTTCCGCCCGCGTGCCGGACACCACCGCGCGCGATGAGGTCGGCACGCTCGCCACCGCGTTCAACCGCATGACCGATCGGCTGGAGGCGCAGAACAAGGCGCTCGTCACCGCCAACGCCCAGCTCGACAGCCGCCGCGCGCTGATCGAGGCGGTGATGTCCGGCGTGTCGGCGGGCGTGATCTCGATCGCCGGCGATCGCACCGTGCGGCTGATGAACAGTTCGGCGCAGACCTTGCTGGGAACCTCCGAGGCGCCCGCCGGCAAGCCGCTCGCGACGATCGCGCCGGAGCTGGACGCGCTGCTCGACGGCAATGCGCGGGAGGCGATCGTGCAGGTCGCGGTCAACGGCGAGCCGCGCACGCTCGCGGTGCGCATCGCGCGCGACGGGACCGGCCCGATCCTCACTTTCGACGATATCACCCAGCAGTTGCTCGATCAGCGCCGCGCCGCCTGGGCCGACGTCGCGCGGCGCATCGCGCATGAGATCAAGAACCCGCTGACCCCGATCCAGCTTGCGGCGGAACGGCTCCAGCGCCGCTACGGCGGCAAGGTGGAGGAGGGGGATACGACCTTCGCCCGGCTGACCGATACGATTGTCCGGCAGGTGGGCGATCTCCGGCGGATGGTCGACGAATTCTCCTCGTTCGCGCGCATGCCCAAGCCGGTGTTCCGCGCGGAATCGCTGGTCGATATCGCGCGGCAGACGATGTTCCTCCACGAAGTCGCGCATAGCGGCGTGCGGTTCGAACTGGTCCATGACGAGCCCGGCCCGATGCTGGTCTGTGACCGGCGGCAGATCGGTCAGGCGCTGACCAATATCGTCAAGAACGCGGTGGAGGCGATCGAGGCCAAGGGCGCGGAGGGTGGCGAGGTCTGCATGACGCTATCCGAGGCGCCGGGACGGGTGACGATCAAGGTCGCGGACAGCGGCGTCGGCCTTCCGGTGGAGCGCGATCGGATCGTCGAGCCATATATGACCACGCGCGCGCGGGGCACCGGGCTGGGCCTCGCGATCGTCAAGAAGATTGTCGAGGAACATTTTGGAACGATTACGTTTTCCGATCATCAGGGTGGGGGCGCCCTGGTGACGATGACGTTCGATACCACCGCGCTCTCCGGCGTCGATGCCGGGGACGATCTTGTCACTGACGGCGATGTGGGGGGCATCGCCGCGCTTACCCCCAACCGGACAATCTGACATGGCCCTCGATATCCTCGTCGTCGATGACGAACTCGACATCCGCGAACTGGTCGCCGGCGTGCTGGAGGACGAGGGCTATGAGACCCGCGTCGCCGCCGACAGCGATGCCGCGCTGGAGGCGATCGCCACCCGCCGCCCGAGCCTCGTGCTGCTCGACGTGTGGCTGCAAGGATCGCGGCTGGATGGGCTGCAATTGCTCGACGAGATCAAGCGGCGAGACCCGTCGATTCCGGTGTTGATGATCTCCGGCCACGGCAATCTCGATACGGCGGTGGCGGCGATCCGGGCCGGCGCGGTGGACTTCATCGAGAAGCCGTTCCAGGCCGAGCGCCTGCTGCTGATGGTCGAGCGCGCGACCGAGACGGAGCGGCTGCGCCGCGAGGTGGCGTCGCTGCGCGCCTCGGCCGGGCATGACACAGATCTCACCGGCAATTCGAGCGCGATCAACGCGGTGCGCGCGACGCTCAAGCGCGTCGCCGGCACCGGCAGCCGCATCCTGATCACGGGGCCGGCCGGCGTCGGCAAGGAAATCGCGGCGCGTCTGCTGCACGGCTGGAGCCCGCGTGCCGGCTCGCCCTTCGTGATCGTCAGCGCGGCGCGCATGACGCCCGAGCGGGTCGAGGAGGAATTGTTCGGGGTGGAGGAAGGAGGCGATCTCGTCCGCACCGGCCTGCTCGAGCAGGCGCACGGCGGCACCTTGTTCCTCGACGAGATCGCGGACATGCCGATCGCGACGCAGGCGCGCATCCTGCGCGTGCTGACCGATCAGAGCTTCACGCGGGTAGGGGGCACGCGCCAGGTGAAGGTGGACGTGCGCGTCGTATCCGCCACCGCGCGCGATCTGACAGCCGAAATCGCCGAGGGCCGGTTCCGCGAGGATCTCTATTACCGGCTCAACGTCGTTCCGGTGACGCTGCCCCCGCTGGCGGAGCGACGCGAGGACATTCCCGCGCTGATCGAGCATTTTGTCGCCCATTACGCCGCCGAGCGCCGCGTGCCGACGCCCGAGGTCGCGGTCGATGCGATGGTCGCATTGCAGAGCTACGACTGGCCGGGCAATGTCCGCCAGCTCCGCAATGTGGTGGAGCGCACCATCATCCTCGCGCCGGGCGACCGGATCGGGCGGATCGACCTAGATCTCCTGCCTGCCGAGGTACTGGGCGAGAATGAGGGCGCGGCGGGCACTGCTGCGATCATGGGCGCGCCGCTGCGCGAGGCCCGCGAGACGTTCGAGCGCGAATATCTGCGCGTCCAGATCAGGCGCTTCTCGGGCAATATCTCCCGCACCGCGACCTTCATCGGAATGGAGCGATCCGCGCTGCACCGGAAGCTGAAGCTGCTCGGAATCACCGAAACGCGGGAAGAATAAGCGGGGAGCGTGTCGATCTCCGTTGCCGCCGCGCGCCTGCGCTCCTAGATTGGCGCCGCCGCCGGGCCGGCGGCAACCCGACGCCGGGCACCGGCGCATCGCGGGGCAAACCCCGCCAAGAATCGAAGGATCGAGCCAATGGCCGAAAAGCAAACCTCTCTCCAGGATCTCTTCCTCAACGCGCTGCGCCGTTCGAAGACTCCTGTCACGATGTTCCTCGTCAAGGGCGTGAAGCTCCAGGGCATCGTCACCTGGTTTGACAATTTCTCGGTGCTGCTGCGCCGCGACGGGCAATCCCAACTGATCTACAAGCACGCTATCTCCACCATCATGCCGGGCGGGCACCTCGACGTGGAGGCGATCGTCGAGCAGATGGGCGAGAACGGGAAGAAGCAACCGCTGTTGCAGGAGGTGTTCCTCAACGCGGTGCGCAAGACGCACGATCCCGTCACCATGTTCCTGGTCAACGGCGTGATGCTTCAGGGCAATATCGCCGCTTTCGACCTGTTCTGCATGCTGTTGCAGCGCGATGGCGCCTCGCAGCTCGTTTACAAACATGCCGTGTCGACGATCCAGCCATCGCGCGCGCTCAATCTGGCCGAAGAAGCGGCGGGTTCGGACGAGGATTGAGCACCGGTTTCGAACGCGATCGCGATGAGTTCGCGCGTGGCGCGCGGGCGATTGTCGTCTATCCCGATCTCGGCGGTTCCTCCCGTGATGCCGACGCGCGTCTGGCGGAAACCGCCGGGCTGGCCGAGGCGATCGGCATCGAGGTCGTCGGCCGCGAGGCGGTGCGCGTCCGCACGCCGCGCGCCGCGACGCTGATCGGCGCGGGGCAGGTGGAAGCGATCGCCACGCTGGCGCGGATGGAAGATGCCGGGCTGGTGGTGTTCGACGCGAGTCTCACGCCGATCCAGCAGCGCAATCTCGAAACGCGGCTCGAAGCCAAGGTGATCGATCGCACCGGCCTGATTCTCGAGATTTTCGGTGAGCGCGCGGCGACCGCCGAGGGCCGGTTGCAGGTCGAACTGGCGCATCTCGATTATCAGGCCGGGCGACTGGTGCGAAGCTGGACGCACCTTGAGCGCCAGCGTGGCGGCTTCGGCTTTCTCGGCGGGCCGGGCGAGACGCAGATCGAGGCGGATCGCCGCCTGATCCGCGACCGGATGGCGCGGCTGCGGCGCGAACTTGAGCAGGTGACGCGCACGCGCGGTCTGCATCGCGACCGGCGTCAGCGCGCGCCGTGGCCGGTGATCGCGCTGGTCGGCTATACCAATGCCGGAAAGTCGACGCTTTTCAATCGCCTGACAGGAAGTGACGTCATGGCGAAGGATTTGCTGTTCGCGACGCTCGATCCCACGCTGCGGCAGATATCCCTGCCGGGGATCGACAAGGCGATCCTGTCCGACACGGTGGGATTCGTCTCGGAACTGCCGACCCAGCTCGTCGCCGCGTTCAAGGCGACGCTGGAGGAAGTCGTCTCCGCCGATCTCCTCATCCATGTCCGCGACGTGGCGCATCCCGATAGCGAGGCGCAACGCGCCGATGTCGAAGCGGTGCTGGCGGAGATCGGTGTCGCCGAGACGACGCCGCACATCGAGGCGTGGAACAAGCTCGACCTGCTGGAGCCGGACGCGCGGGTGGAGGTGCTGGCCGAGGCGGCGCGGCGCGACGACGTGGTGGCGATTTCGGCGCTGACCGGGGAAGGGGTGGCGACGCTGCTTTCCACCGTCGCCGACCTCCTTACCGCCGGCCATCAACGCTACACGATCACGCTCGACGCGGCGGATGGCGCGGGTGCGGCGTGGCTCCATCAGCATGGCGAGGTGCTGGATCAGGGGATCGAGGGCGATCGCGCCGTCTATGAGGTGCGGATGGCGCCGCGCGATTACGAAAGGTTCATGACGCGGCGCGGGGGGTAATCAGCGTTCGGCCGCCTTGGCGCATTGCCAGAGTTGCTCCTTCTCATCGAGCGTCAGTCCGGGAAACGCCGCGTCGGCGCTATCCTCCATCGCGCGGAAACGGCGCTCGAACTTGGCGTTGGCGGTTCGCAGCGCCGTTTCCGGGTCGATCCCGCGATGGCGCGCCCAATTGACCACAGCGAACAAAAGATCTCCGATTTCCTCGGCAACCTTTTGTTCAGGCGCGTTTTCTATTTCTTCAAGCTCTTCGTCGATCTTGGCGCGAGGGCCACTCTCATCCGGCCAGTCGAAGCCGACACGGGCGGCGCGCTTCTGCAACTTTTCCGCGCGCAGCAACGCTGGCAACCCGAGTGCGACTCCCGCAAGCGCGCTGCGATCCTTGTCGTTCTTGCCGGCGCGTTCCTCGGCCTTGATCTGCTCCCAAAGATGATGGCCGCCTTCAGCGCGGTCGCCGAATATATGGGGGTGACGCCGCTCCATCTTGTCGGAGATTGCCGTGGCGACAGCATCGAAATCGAACTGGCCGGCTTCCTCGGCCATGCGCGCATGGAAGATAACCTGGAGCAGCAGATCGCCGAGTTCGTCCTTCAGATCGGCCATGTCTTCGCGTGCGATCGCATCCGCGACCTCGTGCGCTTCCTCGATCGTATAAGGCGCGATCGTCGCGAAGGTCTGCGCGACATCCCATTCGCAACCACTGACAGGATCGCGCAAACGAGCCATGATCGCCCGCAACCGCTCGATAGGGGGCTTACTCGGGTCATCCATATTTTTGGCTGATAATATACAAGGGGATAAGCCGGTTTCCGAAGTATTACCGCGAATTTACCTTAGTATTTCGCTCGACCTTTGGGCTTTTCGACAAGACCAATCTTCCCGAGGTCGGGGCGGGAGACGGGGTTGGTCATCGAGTGTACTAGCTCGATGCGGACAGTGCCTCCGGCGCGAGAATTTCGCGAGCGGGAGCTACTGCGCGCTGGGCGGCTGGACCCAGCAAACCGGTATCGGCGACGACTACGACCACCGAAAGAGCGCCGAGTACGACGGTAAGCCATGACTTCTTCCTCATTGTTGCACCTAAAAGCGCCGCGTATGTTTGAGCCGATGGTAGACTTTCCTCGGTCTCAATCGGTCCTGTGCGGCGTGTCCAGCACCGATTAACCTATCCTCTATTTCATTCTTGACAACATTGACAAGTGCTTTCGGCAAATCGAGCGAATCGAAGTTGTGCCAGATCGCACGCGCCTTGCAATCGGCCTCGCCAAGCCCGTACTGACCGGCCCTGTCGATCGACAGGCCCTTCATGCGGGTTTTCCCGCATTTCCAACGCCTTTTCACCTTGTCGGGGAGGGCGTCATACACCGCGTCAACAACGTCGGCGGTCTCGGAAAGGAGGTCCATCATCTTGAAGATGCTAACGCCGCGCGAACGAACCTTACGTTCCTTCGTGCCGCGCTCGGCGGGTTTTGGCTTGGCGGCGGGGCGGATCACATTATCCGTCTGTCCCGTGCTTGGATCGAACGACTGGGATGCCTCCCAGCTTCCGGAAGGCCAGTTCTTCGGCGGAGCGTCCGGCTCGGTATCCGGCGCATCGCCCGGCGGAGGGGCAGGAGAGGGCACCGTGCCCGGCTTGGCATTCGGATTAGGCTCGGGGGCCGGAACCGGCTCTGCGACCTCCCACGGGCGAATTACGGGCGCTTCCCATGGCACAGGTTGTCCCGGCATCGGGCTAGCCTTGTAAAGCGGCTGCACGGGAAGCGAAGTCGGCGTGAGAATCTGCGTCTCACGCCAATACGTCTGATTAGGATGATACACCGGATCAGGCGGAGCCTTTTCCATCAACGCAATGTCATGATTGATCGGGCGCTCGCTTAGATAATGAAACGACCGCGGCTTGACACCAGTAGTGGCCCATTGAGAGCTTGCACCGCAAGCACCGGCAGCGGACACCCAAAACTCCGGGCTTCCGGAACGGCAATTATACTTCACCGTCCAGCCATCATAATTCAAACCGGAATTATAGAATTGGTACATCTCGTACGCGATGTAGCCGATCCCGAGAATGGTCGCCGGGATCGCCAGCAACCGCAAAGCGGAAGACGCCACAGGCGCTTCCGTTACTTCCGAAATGATAAGCCCAAGGGTGTTATCATTCGCGGCGGACAGCCCCCAACCGCCCGAGGCGAGGGGGGCAGCGTTCAAGATACTCATGTGAATATACTCCCTCTAATTGAGGGGTGGACCTATAACAGAGGTCAAAGCACTTCTCTACGTTCGTGGCTGTTTTTGACAGTCGGGTTTTCGCCGCTGTTCGGCCCCTGCGGGGGCACGACAGCGGACACAACTTTCGTTGTGCGTTCAAGTAGCGCAGCTACGTCACCATAGCGGGCACTAGCACGTACTCGGGCTAGTGCCGATTTCGCGAGATATTTGCTCACATAACGGGCGGCCTGCACACCTTCGGTGTCCACAAGCTTAAACTTGGTGAACCCCAATTGCCATTGGTGGCGGAGAACACGCGCAGGCACTGGGTGGCCCGGATCAACCTCATGTACGAGGATATGATAGTGGGGCAGGCCGGACTTGTGGGCCTCCACGACTAGCAAATACCGGAGAGGGACCCCGGACTCCTTCCGCACCCTCTTTAGCCATTTGGTCAGTTCCTTACTGACCTCAACGTGACGCGCCTGAAACTGGCCCTCTGCGCAAAGCGCGTCGAAGTCCTCGCCGTGGCTCGCGCAAGACTTACGACAACGAGATAGCATCACGTGGTGCCACGCTGGGTTCAGCGTCATCGTGCCGAACCAAGTTCGGGCGGACATGCGGATTTCATCAACCGCACGGGCGGTCCAGAGTCTGGACCGGTAGCGAAGGCAGGCTTCACACACTCTGCATCTCACCCACTGATCGACCAAGATGGTACGATCCCACTTCGGGGTGAGCAGAGAGTCAAGCGGGTCAGGCCGTCCGTCCCGCTCGATCAGCACCGCGCTGGTACAATCCCCAGCGTAATCGAGTCCATTCCTTTGGAATGGATCGAACTTCCCGGCCTTAAGCTGCCGGGCGATAGCATGAGCAGTATCGAACGCGCTCGTCTGGATGCGCGGCACAGCGGTGTCACTTGTGCTAGAATAATCGAGTCCACGCCCTGCGGGCGCGATTAAGGCACAAGGGAAGGGGGGCCAGTGACCCCCCAACCCCCGTCACACGACGGTCAGAACGTCGTGCCCTTCGGCTATCAGTCCGCTAAGGACCTGCCGAAGCCCTCGCGATAGGACGATGCATCCGCGAGAGGCATCCCCAGCTGCGTTGTCGCCGTGGACCAAGAAGCCGGAGCGTCCGAACGTGGCGGTTCCGGCGAGCGGCTCGAGACCAATGACAGGCTTGGCGAACCGCGCACTCGCAGCAACGTCGGCTCGCATGAGCCAGCGACCCGAAGGTATCGGACCCACGTTCCGCACGCCTGACAGGTCAGGGTTATTACGTCCTGACCCTGTGCCGGAGTATCCACGGCCCAGCGGTAGTTTAGCATCTGATTGCTGCAAGAACAGTCCACCAGAACGCCGATAATATTGAATGAGGAGCATGTCACAGGCTCCTCTCCGCCACATGAGCACCGGTCAGGTCTTGCAGAGAGCCCTTAACGGACAGTTGACAGACGCCATCGGCGCGCAGGTAGTTGTTCGCCGCATTAACGAACAACGCATCGACATCAGCATCAGCCGCGTACTTACGGACCAGCGCGGCAGTCGGACCGCCAAACGAGTGCTCGATAGTGTTCAGCGCAATGTTGCTGAACTGGTCGCCGTACATGAACAGATCACGCATATCGAGCCAATAGTCATTAGTCGGCGGGCCAGAGATCGGACCGGTTGCCTTGGCGAACTCGCGCAGCGAGGTTTCCGGCTGATCGCGCATGATGGCCGGAAGCCACGAAAGCCCCTGATCCAGATAATGGGTCAGGGAACCCTTGAGGTTCTTGAAGTAGAGCTTCGGGCGAACGACGTGGACGCCGATGATGAAACCCGGCTCCTTGAAGAACTTACGTTCGCGAATGTTCTCATCATATGAGAAGGAGAGGGCCGAGGTCGGCGTTCCGGTCGTAGGATCGACCGTGTTGACCGGATACTGCCACACGGACTTGCGACCGACCAGTTCGGGCCGGTGAAGCTCGGCATTGGCAATGCGAACGCCGAAGGTGGCAAGATAGTCCTCAAAGCTCAACGTGGTGAGCGACATGCTTCGCAGATACTCGTAAGCATCAAGCATCTTGTCGAGCGCCTCGGGCGTCGTACCGGCGGCAATGCCCATCGCGCCGCCATCGGGCAGCAGAGTGGTGTCCGCCACGCTGTCCAGCCACATCTGATCGGTGAACTGGGCGGCAGGATAACTGCCGATCTTGTTGGCGTTCCACACCTCGCCGTCGTCGCGGAAATAGGTCTCCACGACACGCCGAAGCGCCATGCTGGTATAGTTCGGGGCGTTGCCAGCATGATACGTCGAAGCATCCGCCGCCGAGTTCAAAGCGGAAACGGATGCGGTCGGATTGGTGAACAGATCGTCGAGCGTGTCGCGCTCGTTCAGATCGCGGATTTTGACGTAGAACCAATAAAACTCCGACTTCCAGCCGATGATCGGATTTTTTACAGGCATCGATACTTCGCGAGCCTGAAAATGAATTTGCTCCAGAGTCTCCGCCGGGAGAACTGGAGCAATCATGAAAGGCGTGATCGCGAAGGGTCGCGTGTGAATATAGAACTTAGTCTTAGGCCGACGCGAAACGCGTTCAGTCGGCAGGGCGTCCTTAATCGACAACATTGTCGTTTCCTTTCAGATGGTTGAAAGGAAACCGGCCTCCCTTTGGTCGATAATATACATTATGTAAATTATACTTTCGGTTTGGGCTCCAGCACCAGCGTATTCCCCTCCACCCGCCACGAAGCGAGTTGCGACAGGAAATTCATGCCGAGCACGTCCGTGTCCCCAAATTCGGGCGCGATTACCACCGGAATATCGCGCGCGACGATGCCGCCGAGTTCGAGCTTCGCGATACGCCCGCGCTGAGCGGCCACCGGTCCGTTGGCCGTTTCGATCATGGTGGCGAACGGGCCGCCATCCAGTTCGACATGCGCAGCCTTCGCCGTGGCTGTCGACAAGGCGACGGACGTGGCGCCGCTGTCGATCAGCATCCGACGTTCGACGCCGTTGATCCGCGCGCTCGCCCAGAAATGACCGTCCGGCCCCATGTTGACGCGCACGGCCGATCCGACGACGCGCTGGTCACGGCCGAACAGAGCGTTCTGCGTGTCCTCCCATATCGGGCGCAGCCGATCGCGCTGCCCGGCGATCACCAGCGCGATTGCGAAGATCGCGATCCACGCCAGCGCCATCTTCACGGTCCTGCCCAAGGGCACCCGGCGGCTGAGCAGCGCCGACAGCGGCAGGACCAGCATCAAGGCATAGAGCGCGATTTCCGCGCCGTTGCTCATGCGACGATCTCCATGCCGTCATACCCCGGCTCAATTCCGGGCGGCAGCTCAGCGCACAGCGCCCGATAATCCATCGACGAATCCATGTGGATCAGCGCGGTCCGGCGCGGCGACAGTTCGGCGACCCACTCGACGACTTGCGCGAGATGCGGGTGCGAAGGGTGCGGACGGCGGCGAAGCGCATCCACGATCCATGCGTCCAGCCCGGAATAAAGCGTTCGCATCTTATCGGTCATGGCACTGAAATCAGTCGCATAGCCGATATTCTTGCCATCCGCCGAGAAGCGAAGGCCGGCGGTGGTGATCGAGGCATGTGGCTGGTCCGCGATTTCGACCGCGATCGATCCGATCATCAGCCTGTCCGGCAACGGCGAGAGCGTGACCGTCGGCGGATAGCCGTCATGCCCCTGAAAGACGTAGCCGAACCTCGCCTTCAGCACCTCGCCCGTCGCTGGCCGGGCATAGGCCTGTACCGGCCGCCCGAGCGTATGGAAAATCTGTCGCAGGTCATCGATGCCGAAGACATGGTCGGCATGCTCATGCGTCCAGATTACCGCATCGACCGTTCCCACATCCGCAGCGAGCAATTGCTCGCGCATGTCCGGGCTGGTGTCGACCAGGATGCGCGTGCCTTCATGCTCCACCAGCAGCGACGCGCGGGTGCGGCGGTTGCGCGGCTCCGCCGGATCGCACGCACCCCAATCGTTCCCGATCCGCGGCACGCCGGACGAGGTGCCCGAGCCGAGGATCCGCGCCTTCACGCGGCCGTCTTGTCGAACAAGGCGTGGAAGTTACGTGCGGTAACATCCTGTAATTGCTCGATCGACTCGCCGCGCAATTGCGCGAGGAACGCGGCGGTATCGGCCACGAAGGCCGGCTCCCCGGTCTTGCCGCGATGCGGCACCGGGGCGAGGAATGGCGCGTCCGTCTCGATCAGCAGCCGCTCGATCGGCAGCCGCGCGGCGGTTTCCTGCAATTCGCGCGCGCTCTTGAACGTCACGATGCCTGAGATGGAGATATAGAAGCCGAGGTCCAGCGCGATATCGGCGAACGCGCCGGTGCCGGTGAAACAGTGGATGACGCCCTTGAAGGCGCCCTTCCCCATTTCCTCGCGCAGGATCGCCGCGGTATCGTCCTCCGCGTCGCGGGTGTGGACGACGATCGGCACGCCCGCCTCGCGCGCGGCGGCGATATGGGCGCGGAAGCTCGTCTGCTGGCGGGCGCGATCGGAATGGTCGTAATAATAATCGAGACCGGTCTCGCCGATCCCGACGATGCGGGGATGCGCGGCGCGGGCGACGAGCTTCGCGGTATCGACGTGCGGATGCTGGTCGGCCTCGTGCGGATGGATGCCGACCGTCGCCCATACGTCCGGCTCGCGCTCGGCGGTGGCGAGGACATCATCCCATTCGCTTTCGCGCGTCGCGATATTGAGCATCGCGGTGACGCCCCGCGCTCGGGCGCGCTCAAGCACCGCCTGCTGTTCCTCCACCAACCCCTTGTAATTGAGGTGACAGTGGCTGTCGGCCAGCATCACGCGCTCTCCGCCGGCAGTTCGAGACGCGGGAAGACCGGAGATGGCGGCGCGATGCGAAAGCCGCTGGCGGCGTGGCGGTCGTACCAGCCGTCATCGTCCACCGCGGCATGATTGCGCTCCGCCGCGCCGAGCTGGTCCAGCACCTTCCCCGCCGAATCCGGCACGACCGGCAGGATGGTGATGGCGAGGATGCGGATCGCGCGGATCAGCGTGCGCAGCACGGCGTGCATCCGCTCCGGATCGGTCTTGCGGAGCGCCCAGGGCGCCTGCACGTCAATATAGGCGTTGCAGGCGAACACCCCGCGCAGCCACGCCTCTACCCCCTGGCTGAGCATCAGATCGCCGAACGCGGTCTTGAAGCCCGCCGCCGCGACGATCACTTCCTCGATCAGCACGCCGTCCGCCTCGTCCGCCCGGCCGGCGCCGGTAAGCTCGCCGTCGAGATTCTTGGCGATGAACGACAGGGTGCGCTGGGCGAGGTTGCCGAAGGCGTTGGCCAGTTCGGCGTTGACCCGCGTCACGATCGCCTCGGCGGAATAGCTGCCGTCCTGCCCGAAGCTCACTTCGCGCAGCAGGAAATAGCGCAGCGCGTCGACGCCGAACGCCGCCGTCAGGTCGATCGGGTCGACCACGTTGCCGAGGCTTTTCGACATCTTCTCCCCGCGATGCAGCAGGAAACCGTGGCCGAACACCGATTTCGGCAACGCGATGCCGGCGGACATGAGGAAGGCCGGCCAATAGACCGCATGGAAGCGAACGATATCCTTGCCGATCAGGTGCAGGTCGGCCGGCCACCAGCGCATGTCGCCATCGGGATAGCCCGCGCCGGTGAGGTAGTTGGTCAGCGCATCGACCCACACGTACATCACATGGCCGGGGCTGTCCGGGACCGGCACGCCCCAGTCGAAGCTGGTCCGCGACACCGAAAGATCGGAGAGCCCGCCCTCGACGAAGCGCATGATCTCGTTGCGGCGCGCCTCCGGCCGGATGAAATCGGGATTGTCGCGATAGAGACCGAGCAGCGGCTGCTGGTATTTCGACAGGCGGAAGAACCAGGTCTCTTCCGCCGTCCATTGCACCGGCGTGCCCTGCGGAGAGAGCTTCTCCCCCCCTTCCCCTTCGACCAGCTCCTTCTCGTCGTAGAAGGCCTCGTCGCGGACCGAATACCAGCCCTCGTAACGATCGAGATACAGGTCGCCGGCGTCGCGCATCGCCTGCCAGATCGCCTGGCTGGCGCGATAATGATCGGGGTCCGTGGTGCGGATGAAACGATCATAGGAGATGTTCAGGGCGTCGCACATCCCCTTGAACATGGAGGACATTCCGGTCGCCAGATCGCGCACCTCGACGCCGCGCTCGCGCGCCGTCTGGACCATTTTCAGGCCGTGCTCGTCGGTGCCGGTCTGGAAGCGCACTTCGCGCCCGCTCTGCCGGTTGAAGCGCGCGATGGCGTCGGCGGCGATCGCTTCATAGGCGTGGCCGATATGCGGCTTGCCGTTGGGGTAACTGATCGCGGTGGTGATATAGAAGGGTTGGCCCATGCCGCTCCCCTACATCCGCGCAAGCCGTGCGACCACCCCCGCCAGCTCGAATACGGTCGCCCCGGCGTCCAGCGACAGCCGCCGCGCCGCGCCCGCGATTCCCTGCGCTTCCTCATAGGCATCGAGCGCCATGCGCAGTTCGTCGCCGGTACGCTGCGGCGCTTGAGAAGCGATGAATTCCGGCGCGCGATCGAGGAAGGCTTCGTAGCGCGGTTGCGCCGCCTTGGTCGACAACGCCTTGGCGAGCCGCGCTCGCTCCGCATTGCTCCGGTCGCCGTCGCGCGCGATCGCGGCCAGTGCCTTGTCGATCGCGGCCAGTTCCAGCCCGGCATAGCGCAGCGCACGCCCCGGCGCGCCTGCTCCGGCGCGGATCAGCGTGTCCAGTTCGTCGCCACGCAGCTGCGGCGCCCGCTCGCGCAGCACCTCGCGCACGTCGCTTTCGTCGAGCAGCCCGAAGCGCAGCGCGCGGCAGCGCGAGCGGATCGTCGGCAGCAGCCGGCCCGGCGCGTGGCTGACGAGCAGGAAGACGGTGCCGGGCGGCGGCTCCTCCAGGCTCTTGAGCAGGGCGTTGGCCCCTTCCCGCTCCAGATCGTCGATCGCGTCGATCACGATCACGCGGCGCGGCCCGAGCGAGGGCGTGGTGGCGAACAGCGGCTGGAGCGCGCGGACCTGCGCGATCGTGATGCTGCGCGCCAGCCGCGTCTCGCCGCGCTCCTCCTTCGCCAGCCGGGCCAGTTCGCGATAATCGGGATGCGATCCTGCCGCGATCAGCGCGCGCGTCCGCTCGCCGCTCGTGTCGCCCGCCGATTGCGCGAGCAGCCGCGCCGCCGCCTCGCGGGCGAACGTGCCCTTCCCCACCCCTTGCGGGCCGGTGATGAGCCATGCGTGATGAAGCGCGCCGCTCGCCATCGCGGCGTCGAAAGCCGCGCGCGCCGGGGCATTGCCGCGAAGTGACGTCATGGCAGCAGGTCGGCCAGCCCCTCGAGCAGCGCGGCCGTCACCACCTCCGGCGGGCGGGTGGCGTCGATGCGGCGGAAACGATCCGGTTCGGCGGTGGCGAAGCGATCAAATGCGGCGGCGACCGCGATATGGAAATCGTCGCCGCGCATCGCGAAACGGTCGGCCCCCGCGCCGTCACGCCCGGCGGCGCGGCGCGCGCCTTCTTCGGGCGGCAGTTCCAGCACGAAGGTGCGATCGGGCAGCAGCCCGCGCGAGCCGAAGGCGTGGAGCGCCAGCACCGCCGCATCGTCGATCCCGCCGGCGATGCCCTGATAGGCGCGGCTCGAATCGAGATAGCGGTCGCAGATCACCCACACGCCCGCGCCGATCGCCGGGCGGATCGTCTTCTCGACATGATCGGCGCGCGCGGCGGCGAACAGCAACGCCTCGGTATGCGGGCTCCAGCGTTGCACGTCACCCTGCATCAGCAATGCTCGGATCGCCTCCGCGCCCTCGCTGCCGCCCGGCTCGCGCGTCACCAGGGTGCGGATGCCGCGCGCCTCCAGCGCATCGGCCAGCGCGCGCGCCTGGGTGGACTTGCCGGCTCCCTCCCCGCCTTCGAGCGAGAGGAAGCGGCCGGTCATCCGAACAGGCCGGTCAGCCCGGCCCAGGCGCGGCCAAAGAAGCCCGCCGCGCCGACATCCTTGTCCGCGACCAGCGGCAACGTCTGCTCCGGCAAGCCCGGCGAGGTGACGACGAGGTCCGCGACGTGATCCCCCGCCTTGATCGGCGCCTTGATCGGCCCCTGATAGACGACCTTGGCGCTCAGCACCGGCACCGCGCCGGCCGGCAGCGCGACCTTCAGGTCACGCGGGGCGACGAGGCCGACCTTCGAGGAACTGCCCATCTGCACGTCGGCGTCGGCGACCTTGCGGCCTTCCTTGACCACCGGCTTCGCCTGCCACGCACGGAAGCCCCAATCCATGAAGCGCACCGATTCGCTGATGCGCTGGTTGAAGCTGGTAAGCCCGGCGAGCACCATCACCAGCCGCCGCCCATTCTGCTCCGCCGAACCAGTGAAGCCATATCCCGCCTCCTCGGTGTGGCCGGTCTTGAGGCCGTCCGCCCCGGCCACGCGGCCGAGCAGCGGATCGCGGTTCGCCTGCGTGATCGCGGAACCCGATCCCATGGTCTTGCCCCACGTGAAATCGGGCCGGGAATAGAATTGCTTGTAGAGCTTCGGATGGTCGGTGATCGTCGCGGCGGCGAGCTTCGCGAGATCGCGCGCAGTGACATAGGTGACGCCGTTGTCCGGCCAGCCGTTCGACGTGCCGAAATGGCTGTTGGTCAGGCCGAGTCGCTTGGCCGCCTCGTTCATCCGCTGGACGAAGGCGTCCTCCGTGCCCGAAATGCCCTCCGCCAGCACGACGCAGGCATCGTTGCCGGAAAGTGTGACGATGCCGTAGAGCAGGTTGGCGACCGACACCTTCTCACCGGGCGAGAGGAACATGGTCGAGCCAGCGGCCGGGCCGTGCCACTTCTTCCACGTCTCGGGGCGAACCTCGAACTCCTGATCGAGCTTCAGTTCGCCGCGCCTGACGAGATCGAAGGCGACATAAACCGTCATCATCTTCGCCAACGACGCCGGGGGCATCCGCCGGTCGGCATCCTTCTCATACAGCACCGCGCCGGAAGACAGATCCTCCATGAACGCCACCGGCGCCGGCGTCTCGAACTGCGGCGCGGAGGCGACCGAAGGATAGGCGATCGACAGCGCGATGGCGGGAGCGGCGAGGATGTATGGAATCTTTGGCATGACCGATACTCAGGGCTGAACGACAATCGAAGCATCGCCATAGCCGCGCCGGGCGGCGGCGTCACGCGCCCGCTGCGCGGCGTCGGTATCGTCGAAGGGACTGAGGTGAACGCGATAGCTCCGCCCATGCGCGTCGACGCTGCCCCGACGCCGGGACGCCAGTGCACGTGCGCTGGAATTATCCGGGAAAGCAGCCGCCTGCGCTACATATCTGCCATCTGGCTGAAGCGCCGCTCGCTGAGCGTGCGCTTTTATCGCTATGGTTGCGGGCAAGCGGCGGCGCAGACTGGTGAGCACTTCCGGCGAGGCGGTGTCGCGCGACAGGATGGAGCGATCCGCCGGCGTGGCAACCGCGCGCACCCGCACCGCAGCTCTGGAATTGCCGCCGGTGCCGAGCAGCGTCGCCGCGCCGCGCGACAGGTCGATCAACCGGTCGCGCTGGCTCGGCCCGCGATCGTTGACCAGCACCAGGATCGTTCGCCCGGTATCGAGCGCCGTCACCTCGACATAGGAGCCGAGCGGAAGCGTGCGATGCGCGGCGGTGATCGCCGAAGGTCGGAACGGCACGCCCGAAGCGGTGCGCGCGCCGGCCAGTTCCTCCCCGTACCAGGTGGCATAGCCGACCTCGTCGTAACCGGTGGCCAGGCGCGGCGCATCGCCGCCCGCATGGCAAACGGCCGCCAGCGGCAGCGCGAGCAGCCCGATACTAACGCTCAACCGCATCGGCGAGCAGCCCGACCGAAAGCGCATAGAAATTCGAGCAATTGTAATCGAGGATCACGCGATAATTGCCGGTGAGCAGATAGGCTGTCTTGCCCGGTCCGTCCGGCTCCAGCAGCGTCGCGAGCACATCGTCCCCCGGCCATGGCTGCCCTTGCGGCACCAGACCGAGCGCGCGCCACTCCGCCATCGTTCGCCAGCCGCTGTGCCGCTCGAACACGCGCGGGCAGCGCGGCGAGACGAGGCGGTTGACCTGTCCGCTGCGGTCGTAACCCGCCGGTACGGTGACGGCGATGCCCCATGGCTGGCCGGGGCGCCAACCGGCGTTGACGAAATAATTGCCGATCGAGGCCAGCGTATCCGCCGCGCTGTTCCAGATGTCGATCCGCCCGTCCCCGTCGCCGTCGCGCGCCAGCCGGAGGTAGATCGACGGCAGGAATTGCGGATTGCCGGTTGCGCCGGCCCAGCTTCCCTTGAGCTGCTCGCGCGCGACCCCCCGGTCGAGCATCTTGAGCGCGGCGATGAACTCGCCCGCGAACAGGTCGCGCCGACGCCCCTCATAGGCCAGGGTCGCGAGGCTGCGGAGAAGATCGAAATTGCCGGTGTAGCTGCCGTAATTGGTCTCATGCCCCCAGATGGCGACCATGATCGATTCGGGCACACCCGTCTCGCGCTCCACCGCCGCGAGCCGTCCGCGATTGGCGAGATAGGCGGTGCGACCGCGCGAGATTCGCGCCGCGTCGACATGCTGCGCGCGATACGGCGCGAACATCGCGACCGGCGCATTGGGGCTGCCACCGGGCTGCTGCCGGTCAAGCTCGACCACGCGTGGGTTGAAGGTCAGCGTCGGCAGCACCGAATCGACCGTCGCTGGCCGAACACCGGCCGCCAGCGCCTGCCCGCGCAGTGTCGAAAGATACGTCTGGAATCCGGCCTCGTCCTGCGCCGCCACGGGTGCGGCGAGCATCACCCCGGCCAGCGCGGCGATCCCCAGGATGGTGCGGATAAGCGTCCCCCTCATGCTCCCCATCTTGCACGGCGCGCCGGGATTGTGAAACAGCAAGTCATCGCCGGGCTTGCACATGCCGCCGCAGCACGCCACAGCGCGCGAGCCACACGCCCGGAGAGGTGGCCGAGTGGTTTAAGGCAGCGGTCTTGAAAACCGCCGTGGGTTCACGCTCACCGTGGGTTCGAATCCCACCCTCTCCGCCATCACCGCTTGCGCGATAACTCACGCATCGCGTCGTCCAGCCCTTCCAGCGTCAGGGGGAACATGCGGTCGTTCATCAGTTCGCGGATGATCTTGGTCGATTGCGAATAACCCCATTGCGCCTGCGCCACGGGATTGAGCCACACCGCCGCCGGATAGGTGGTTGTCAGCCGGTGCATCCACACCGCGCCGGACTCTTCGTTGAAATGCTCGACCGAGCCGCCCGGATGGGTGATCTCATACGGGCTCATCGCCGCGTCGCCGACGAATATGATCTTGTAATCGTGCGGGAATTTGTGGAGCACGTCCCATGTCGGCGTGCGTTCCGAGAAGCGGCGGCGATTGTCCTTCCACACGCCCTCATAGGGGCAGTTGTGGAAATAGAAGAATTCGAGGTTCTTGAACTCGCTGGTCGCGGCGGAGAACAGTTCCTCGCACAGCTTGATGAACGGGTCCATCGAGCCGCCGACGTCCAGGAACAGCAGCAATTTCACCGCATTGCGCCGCTCGGGGCGCATATGGACGTCGAGCCAGCCCTGCCGCGCGGTGCCGTCGATCGTCGCGTCGATGTCGAGTTCGTCGGCGGCACCTTCACGCGCGAACTTGCGCAGGCGGCGAAGCGCGATCTTGATGTTGCGCGTGCCCAGTTCGCGGGTGCTGTCGAGGTTCTTGAACTCGCGCTGGTCCCAAACCTTGAGCGCGCGCTTCTGCTTGCCCTCCCCGCCGATGCGGACGCCTTCGGGGTTATAGCCCGAATTGCCATAGGGCGAGGTGCCGCCGGTGCCGATCCACTTGTTGCCGCCCTCGTGGCGTTTCTGCTGCTCTTCCAGACGCTTCTTGAGCGTTTCCATGATCTCGTCCCAGGAGCCGAGCGACTTGATCGCCTCCATCTCCTCGGGCGTGAGATATTTCTCCGCGACCGCCTTCAGCCAGTCCGTGGGGATTTCCGCGCCGGTCTGCGCATAGCTGGTCTCGATCCCCTTGAAGACCTTGGAGAAGACCTGATCGAAACGGTCGAGCAGGCCCTCGTCCTTCACATACACCGCGCGGCTGAGGTAGTAGAAATCCTCCGGCGTGCGCTCGATCACTTCCTTGTCGAGCGCCTCCAGCAGCAGGAGGTGTTCCTTCATGCTCGCCGGGATGCCGGCGCTGCGCAGTTCATCGAGGAAATTCAGGAACACGCGGAGACTCCGGCAATAAGCAGAGCGGCATATTAGCGCCGATCATAGGCCTTGGGCAAAACGCCTTCGGTCGGGGTCAGATAGCGATCGCGCAATTCGGTCTGGCGCGAGCGCATCGGCTGCGGCCGTCCGTCGATCCAGATCGCGACCGGCTGGGATTCGATCTCCAGCGGATCGCCGTCCCACAGCACGACATCGGCGCGCCGCCCGGGCCTGAGCGAGCCGATTTCGCCCTCCAGCCCGAGCGCCGCGGCGGGGCCGGAAGTGATCGAGGCCAGCGCCTGCCCCCAATCCAGCCCGGTCGCGCCGGGAATGCGGGTGATCGCGACGAGATTGCCGGCATATTGGCGGATGTTGCGTTCGCCGCCCGACGCGCCGGCTGCGGAGAGCGCCACCTGCACCCCGGCGGCGCGCATCCGGCCGACGTTCGATTCGGTCGCGGCAACTGCCTCGAAGCTCTCCGGCAGGTCGGCGAGCGCGGCGGCGACCACCGGCACCTTCGCGGCGGCGATCTCGCGCGCGACCATCCAGCCCTCGCTCGCGCCGGTCAGCACCAGCCTGAGCTTCGGATAATCGCGGACCAGCCCCAGCACGGTGCGGATATCGCTGGCGCGCTCGACATGGACGACGAGCGGCATCTGCCCGTCGATCACCTTGAGCAACGCCTCCGCATCGCCGCGCTTGAGCAGCGAGGCGCGCTCGCGTCCGCCGAACGCGGCCGGATTGCGGCGATAATCCTGTGCCTGCGCCAGCGCGTCGCGGAACAGCGCATAGGCCGCCGGCCGGCTGCCGCCCGCCTCTCGCGCGCCATGCTCGCCCAACTCGACATATTGGAACGCGCGCGGCCGGGTGACGGCATCGGCATCATCGCCGAGGTCGATCACCGCCCCCTGCCCGGCGAAGATCGAGCCGCCGGCGTCGGGCGCGACCAGCGCGCGGGTGATGCCGGCGAGCCGCTCGTTGCCGATCTTCACGCCGGCCGGATTGATCGCGGTCGATACGTCGATCGCCGCAGCGAAGGGACTGCCGCGCGCCGCCGTGTCGTTGCTCTCCTCGATCCCGCCCGCGTCCTGCAAACCGAGATCGGTGAAGCCGGCGATCAGGCCGGGCGAGACCCATTTGCCGCGCCCGTCGACCACCTCCGCGCCCGCCGGCACCGCGACATTGGCGCCGGCCGAAACGATCCGCCCGTCGCGGAACACCACCGTGCCGTTGCGGATCGGGGCGCTGCCGTCACCCAGCGCGACGGTGGCGCCGGTGACGGCGACGGTCTGCGCGCCCGCCGGCAAGGCGATCAGCGCGGCGGCGGAAAGAAGGAGGACGCGGATCATTTCACGTCTCCTTCGCCGGGCTGGCCAAGCTCGAAATCGCTCACCGGCCGCCGTTTCGGGTCATTGGCATCGTAGAGCAACGCCCCGTCCACCCACACCTTCTCCGGCCGGGTATAGACGCTGAACGGATTGCCGTTCCACAGCACCACATCGGCCATCTTGCCTGCCTTCAGGCTCCCGGTCCTGTCATCGATGCCGAGGGCCCTGGCCGGGTTGAGCGACAGCCACTTCCACGCCACCGCATCGGGGATGTCCACTCCCGCGCGGCGGCCGGACGACAGCGCCTTCGCCACCTCCTGATTGAGCCGCTGGATACCGTTGGCATCGTCCGAATGGATCATCGCGCACACGCCGGCCTTTTCCAGCAGCGCGAGATTGGCGCCGATCCCGTCATAGCTTTCCATCTTGAAGCCATACCAGTCGGCCCAGACGGCGGCGCAGGTGCCGGTCGCCTTGAGCAGGTCGGCGATCTTGTAGGCCTCGACGGCATGATGGAAGGCGGTCACCTTGTAGCCGAACTCCTTCGCCATATCGAGGACGTTGGCCATCTCGTCCGCGCGATAGCAGTGGTTCTGCACGCGGATATCGCCGGCGAGGACGCCGCGCAGCGTGTCCATGCCGATGTCGCGCTCGGGCGGATCGCCGCCGTCGCGCTCATATTTGTCCCACTTGCGCTTATAGGCCTGCGCCTTCGCCCAGGTCGCGCGATCGACCGCGATATTGCCCATGCGGGTCGAAGGTTCGCGGCCCTTGGAGCCATAGACGCGCTTCGGATTCTCGCCGCACGCCATCTTGAGCCCATAGCCGGCGCCGGGGAACTTCATCCCCTGCACCGTGCGCGCATAGACGTTCTTCAGCACCACCGAGCGGCCGCCGAACAGATTGGCCGAGCCGGGCAGGATCTGGAGCGTCGTCACTCCGCCGTTGGCGAGCGCGCGGCCGAAGCCGGGATCCTGCGGCCACACGCTATGTTCCGCCCAGACATCGGCGGTGACGGGCGAGGTCGCTTCGTTGCCGTCGGAAAGCGCGCGGATGCCGGGGCTGGGATAGTCGCCCAAGTGGCTGTGGATGTCGATCACGCCGGGGGTGATCCACTTGCCCTGCCCGTCGATCACGCTGGCGCCCGCCGGCGCGTCGAGCGTCTGGCCGATCGCGACGATCTTGCCGTTCGCGAACAGCACCGCGCCATTGTCGATCCGTCCGCCCTCGCCGTCGAACACCGTGACGTTGCGCACCAGCGTCGGGACGCCGGGATAGGCGTGATAGGTCGAGGGATACGGGTCGCGGGGATAAGGCGTGCCGGCCTTGGCGGGGGTGCTCGATGCAGTCTTCGGCCGCTCGCCGTCCGCGCCGCACGCCGCCAGGGACAATGCGGCCGCCGCCCCGGCAAGCAGGCGCAGGCTCCCGATATGCGACCTCATTTCCGATGATCCCCTTTATCTTTCGTTATGGCGCGATCTGATGGGCCGGGCGGCTGGCAAAGACAAGGGCGGGCGAGCGTAACTTTTGTCATGTTGCGCTTGTCCGCCGCGCCCGCCCGTTATAGGCGTGGCGCAGATATCGAGGAGAGACGCATCGTGAGCACCCCGCCCCTTTCCGGCATCCGCGTGATCGAGTTCGCCGGAATCGGCCCTGGGCCGTTCGCGGGCATGATGCTGGCAGATCACGGCGCGGAAGTGATCCGCATCGATCGTCCGGCGCGCGGCGACGGGCTGTCGATCGATACCAAGGACGCGCTGCTGCGCAGCCGAAAGTCGATCGGGCTGGACCTCAAGAACCCGAAGTCGATTGAGGCGGTGCGCCGCATCGTCAAATCGGCGGATGCGATCATCGAGGGCTTCCGTCCCGGCGTGATGGAGCGGCTCGGGCTGGGGCCGGAGGTGCTGCTCGCCGACAATCCGAAGCTCGTCTATGGCCGCATGACCGGCTGGGGGCAGACCGGCCCGATGGCGTCGGAGCCGGGGCATGACATCAATTACATCGCGATCTCCGGCGTGCTCCACGCGCTCGGGCGCACGGGCGAGAAGCCGACGCCGCCGATCAACCTCGCCGGCGATTTCGGCGGCGGCGCCATGTTCCTGGTCTTCGGGATGCTCGCCGCCCTGCTCCACGCCCAGCGCACCGGCGAGGGTCAGGTGGTGGACGCGGCGATGACCGACGGGTCGGCGGTGCTCATGTCGATGATGTGGTCGTTCCGCGCCATGGGGCGGTGGAGCGATGAGCGCGGCAGCAACCTGCTCGACACCGCCGCGCATTTCTACGACACCTATGAGACGAAGGATGGCCGCTTCGTCTCGCTCGGCGCGATCGAGCCGCAATTCTATGCGGGGTTCCGCAATGTCATGGGCCTCTCCGACGAGAAATGGGCGGCGCAGATGGACGCGCGGCAATGGCCGGCGCTCAAGGCCGAGCTGACCGAACTGTTCAAGACAAGGACGAGCGACGAATGGGTCGCGGCGTTCAAGGGGCACGAGGTGTGCTTCGCCCCGGTGCTCGGCTTCGACGAGGCGTGGGACGATCCGCACAATCGCGCGCGCGGCACCTTCGTCGAGGCGGGTGGCGTGCGCCAGCCGGCCCCGGCACCGCGCTATTCGAAAAGCGGGACGGTCGCGCCGGTGATGGCTGGCGAGCGGCACGATGCCGAGGTGTTGCGCGAGCTTGGTTTCGATGACGCGGAGGTCGCCGCGCTCGGCCTCTGAGGGGTCAGTCCGCCGCGATTTCCGGCGCCGGGCGGCGGGCGTAGATGCCGTAGGCGAGGATCGCTCCGTAGCACAGCGCCGGCAGCAGCAGCGCGAAATGCAGGCTGCCGGTGATATCCGCGAGATGCCCGGTGAGCGGCGGGACGATCGCGCCGCCGACGATCGCGGTGGCGATCACGCCGGAGCCTTCCGCCGCCCGCGCGCCCAGTCCTTCGCTCGCGAGGCTGAAGATCGTCGGGAACATGATCGAGTTCATCAGCCCGATCGCCAGCAGCGTCCAGCCGGACACCAGCCCGGCGGTGTTGGCGGAGACCAGGATCAGCGCGATCGCCCCGGTCGCCACGCCCGCGAGCACCTTGCCCGGCGACACGCGCGTCAGCACGTAAGCGCCGACGAACCGCCCGATCAGCGCGCCGCCCCAGTAGAAGGACACGTGATTCCCGGCGACTTTGTCGGAAACGCTCCAGACGTCACCCTGCATCAGGTAATTGACGATCATCGACCCGATCGAGACTTCGGCCCCCACATAGAGGAAGATGCAGGCGACCCCGAAGGCGAAGCGTGGGCGCGAGAGCAACGAGAAAGCGTGGAACATGCCGCCGCCCTCGTCCTGCTCCTCGCGCAGCCGGTTGCGGCGCGTCCACACCACCGCCGCGATCACCACCAGCGCGACGGCGAGGCCGATATAGGTGTGGACGATCGCCCGCGAGCTTTCGGCGCGATAGGCGTCGAGCGCCGCGCCGGTCAGCGACGCCGCCGAGACATGGGCGAGGCCGCCGAGGATCAGCGCCGAACCGGCCAGCGGAAAGAGCGTGGTGCCGAGCGAGTTGAACGCCTGCGCGAAGGTCAGGCGGCTATGCGCCGTCTGCGGCTTGCCGAGCAGCGAGATCAGCGGATTGGCGACGACCTGCACGATCGTGATCCCCGCACCCAGCACGAACAGCGCGGCGAGGAACATGCCGAACGCCGCGTGCGACGATGCCGGGATGAACAGCAGGCAGCCCGCCGTCATCGTCACCAGCCCGATCGACGCCGTCCGCATATAGCCGAAGCGGCGCACGATCGCGGCGGCGGGAATCGAGAACAGGGCATAAGCGAGGAAGAACGCGGTCTGCACCAGCATCGCCGTCGCGTGGTTGAGCGTGAACAGCTCCTTCAGCTTCGGGATGATCACGTCGTTGAGGCTGGTGATCCCGCCGAAGATGAAGAACAATGCGAAGACGAACACGCGCAGGTCCGGCGCGTCATAACCATGCGCGGCATCGCCGCTGGCGGCGGTCGAACGTGTATCGACGTGCATATGCCCAGACTTCCTCCCCGGCGCGACCGACGCCCCATGCGCGCAGACAAAGCCGACAACAAACAGGATGGCAAGACCGTAAATCCCGAGCGTCGTGATCCGAACGCGCTTGGCGACGGCGGTGCGCCTGGCCTATCACCGTGTCGTGCCCAAGCTGACGGTGAACAACGAGGCGATAGAATATCGCATGGACCCGCGGACGCCCTTGCTGTGGGCGTTGCGCGACGCATCGAACCTGACCGGCACTAAATACGGCTGCGGCACCGGAAGCTGCGGCGCCTGCATCGTCGATGTCGACGGCAAGGCGGTGAAATCCTGCCGCTTCACGCTTGAACAGGCCGAGGGCACCTTCGTCACCACGATCGAGGGGCTGTCGCGCGAGCGCACCCATCCGGTGCAACTCGCGCTGATCGACGCCAACGTGCCGCAGTGCGGCTATTGCATTCCCGGCATCACGATGGCCGCCGCCGTCCTCATCAAGCGTGATCGCGCGCCGGGCGACGAGGCGATCGCGGCGGCGATCGACAATATCTGCCGCTGCGGCATCTATCCCCGGCTGATCGACGCGATCCAGCGCGCGGCGCGGGCGATGCACGGCGACGAGCGGCTACCCGCCGGCCCGCGCACCGGCATCGATCCGCGCGAGGCGGCGCGTGCCGTCCCCGCGCTCGATCCCGATCACGCGGCGGGCCGATGAGGGCGGATGAGGACGAGACACGCATGATCGAATTGTGGCATTGCGCCGACGCGCGTTCCTTCCGCGCATTGTGGACGCTGGAGGAGATGGGCCTCCCCTATCGCCTCCATCTCCTTCCCTTCCCGCCGCGCTTCCGCCAGCCCGAGTATCTTGAGCGCAACCCGCTCGGCACCATTCCCTTGCTGATCGACGGCGAGACGCGGATGACGGAATCCGCCGCGATCATCGAATATCTCGCCGTCCGCCACGGGCCGACCCCGCTTGCCGTCACGGCGGACGAGGCGGATTATGGCGCGTGGCTCAACTGGCTGCATTTCGGCGAGGCGACGCTGACCTTCCCGCAGACATTGGTGCTGCGCTATCGCAGGATGGAGCCGCCGGAGCGCCGGTTGCCGCAGGCGGCCGACGATTATGCGCAATGGTATCGCTCCCGCCTGCGCGCGGTGGACCGGGCGCTCGGCGACGGCCGCGAGTGGCTGGCGGCGGGGCGGTTCACCGGCGCGGATATCTCGGTCGGCTATGCCCTGCTGCTCGCGCGTAGTTTGGGTTTGGATGTCGATCTGCCGCCGGCGATCGCAGCCTATTGGGAGCGCCTGTCGGCGCGTCCGGGTTATCTTCGGGCGCGCGAGGCGCAGCGCGCGCAGGCAAGCGTATTGCCCGAACCATACACTTCGCGCTAAAGCGGGTCGCGAATATCTGGAGTGACGATCGCGATGAGCCTCGTGCGCGGTGCATGGAAACTGCTGGTGGGCATCAAGGACGCGCTGGTGCTCGTCGCGATGCTGCTGTTCTTCGGCCTGTTGTTCGCGGCGCTCAACAGCCGCCCGTCGGCGTCGGCGGTGAAGGACGGGGCGCTGGTGCTCAACCTCAACGGGCCGATCGTCGAACAGCCGGAGGAAGTCGCGCCCCTCGCGATGCTCAGCGGCAAACAGGGCGCGATGCGGCAATATCGCCTGCGCGACGTGGTGCGCGCGATCGACGACGCGAAGGACGATGCGCGCGTCAAGGCGATCGTGCTCGATCTCGATCATTTCGGCGGCGCCTATCCGGCCACGCTCGGCGAGGTGGCCGACGCGCTGGCCCGCGCGCGCGCCGCCGGCAAGCCCGTCCTCGCCTTCGCGACCGGCTATACCGATGGCGGCTACCGCCTCGCCTCCGCCGCGAGCGAGGTATGGATGGACCCGATGGGCGGCACGATCTTCGCGGGGCCGGGCGGCAGCCAGCTCTATTACAAGGGCCTGATCGACAAGCTGGGCGTCAACGCGCACGTCTATCGCGTCGGCAAGTACAAGTCGTTCGTCGAGCCCTATACCCGCACCGACCAGAGCCCGGAGGCGAAGGAAGCCGCCACCGTCCTCCAGAACGGCCTGTTCGACCAGTGGAAGGAGGCGATCGCCCGTGCCCGGCCAAAGGCGAAGATCGCCGAGTGGCTCACCGCGCCCGACAAGGTGGTCGAGGCGGCGCACGGCGATATCGCGCAAGCCAATCTCGCCGACGGCATCGTCGACAAGCTCGGGGACCGCGTGGCCTTCGGCCGCCGCGTCGCCGAACTCGCCGGGGGCGACAGCGGCAAGCCGGCGGGCTGGTTCAGGACGATCGACTATGACGCCTGGCTGGATGCCCATCCGCTCCCCAGGAGCGGCGATGTCGGTATCGTCACCGTCGCCGGCGATATCGTCGACGGCAAGGCCGGCCCCGGCACGGCCGGCGGCGATACGATCGCGAAGTTCATCTATGACGGCCTCGCGAAGAAGAAGCTGAAGGCGCTCGTCCTGCGCGTCGATTCGCCCGGCGGATCGGTCACCGCGTCCGAACGCATCCGGCTCGCGCTGCTGGAGGCGAAGAAAGAGGGCCTGCCGGTGGTCGTCTCGATGGGCGGCGTCGCCGCGTCGGGCGGCTTCTGGGTATCGACGCCCGGCGACGTGATCTTCGCGGAGCCTTCGACCATCACCGGATCGATCGGCATTTTCGGCATCATTCCCACCTTCGAGAACACGCTGGCGAAGATCGGCGTGACCACCGACGGCGTGAAGACCACGCCGCTTTCCGGCCAGCCCGACATGATGGGCGGCACTAATCCTGTGACCGACGCGGTGTTCCAGTCCGCGATCGACCATGGCTATGCGCAGTTCCTCGCCCGCGTCTCGCAATCGCGTCGGATGCCGGTCGACAAGGTGAACGAGATCGCGCAGGGCCGCGTGTGGATCGGCGGCACGGCGCGGCAGCTCAGGCTGGTCGATCGCTTCGGCACGCTCAAGGACGCGGTGGACGAGGCGGCGAAGCGCGCGAAGCTCGATCCGGCGAAGGTGCAGGTCACCTATCTCGAGAAGAAGCCGGGCTGGACGGCCGAGCTGGCGCGCCAGTTCAACCGCGACAACGACGACGACAGCGCCGCCCCGGCCGACGCCTTCGCCCGCGTCGCATGGGAGCGCCGCGCACTGGTGGCGCGCGCGATCGGCGACGTGAAGCGGCTGGTGACCGGCGGCGGCGTGCAGGCGGCGTGCCTCGAATGCGGCGGATTCGGCCCGAACGCCGGCGCGCCTTCGGACGCGCGGCTGCTCGACGTGCTGCTGGCGCGGATCGGCCTGTAATTTTCCCTTAATCCGGAATTGCGAGTCGCTTTCGCTTTTCGCAACAGGCTTTGGGTATTACATTGCTGCCATGCCCCTGAAGATCGATCTCGAAGCCCTGTGTCACGAAAAGGGACTGCGCATCACCGAGCAGCGGCGCGTCATCGCGCGCGTGCTGTCCGAGGCGGTGGATCATCCGGATGTCGAGAAGGTCTATGCGCGCGCTTCCGCGATCGATCCCGGCATCTCGATCGCCACAGTCTATCGCACGGTGCGGCTGTTCGAGGAGGCGGGGATCCTCGATCGTCACGATTTCGGTGACGGCCGCGCGCGCTACGAACCCTCTCCCGAGGCGCATCACGATCATCTGATCGATGTGGAAACTGGCAAGGTGATCGAGTTCGTCGATCCCGAGCTTGAGCAGCTTCAGAAGCAGATCGCGGAAAAGCTGGGCTATCGGCTGGTCGATCACCGCATGGAGCTTTACGGCGTCAGCCTGAGCCGCGAGGACTAGCCTGTTCGCGCCCGGCTGAGACTGGCCGGCATCGTCGCCGCCCTGATCGTGGCGGTGCCGCTGCATCTGCTGTGGCGGCTGCTGCGCCTCCCCTCCCCCTGGCCGAAATGGTTCCTCGGGTCGATGGCCCGGATCGTCGGCGCGCGGCGGCGGGTGATCGGCACGCCGCTCAAGCGCGACGTGGTGTTCCTCGCCAACCATCTGAGCTGGATGGACATCCCGATTCTCGCCGGCGCCAACGGCAGCGCCTTCGTCGCCAAGGCGGAGGTGCGCGGGTTGCCGGTGGTCGGCTGGCTCTGCACGCTCAATCGCACCATATTCGTCCGCCGCGAGGACCGGCTGGGCATCGCCGGGCAGATCAACCAGCTCCGCGAGGCGCTGGCGGAGACATGGGCGATCACCATCTTCCCGGAAGGCACCACCGGCGACGGCATGGAGTTGCTGCCGTTCAAGGCGGCGCTGCTCGCGGTGCTCGATCCGCCGCCGCCCGGCGTGCTCGTCCAGCCGGTGAGGGTCGATTATGGCGCGGCGACGCGCGAGCTGGCGTGGGTCGGCGACGAGCCGGGGCAGGATCATGCGCGGCGGGTGATGCGCCGGCCGGGCCATTTCATTGCGACGCTTCACTTCTGCGACCCGTTCGACCCGCGCGACTTCCCCGGCCGAAAGGCGGTCGCGGCGGAGGCGCGCGCGCGGATCGCGGCTGCGGGTGGCGATCCGGCGTTCGCACCTGTATAGGCGCCGCGATGAGCAAGACCCCGCCCCGGACCTTCCACGTCAAGTCGTTCGGCTGCCAGATGAACGTCTATGACGGCGAGCGCATGGCCGAGCTGATGGCCGCCGAGGGGCTCACCGCGACCGTCGATGCCGCCAGCGCCGATCTGGTGGTGCTCAACACCTGCCACATCCGCGAGAAGGCGACCGAGAAGGTCTATTCCGACATCGGCCGCCTGCGGAAGGACGACCCCGCGAAGATGATCGCCGTCGCCGGCTGCGTCGCGCAGGCCGAGGGCGAGGAGATCGTGCGCCGCGCGAAGGTGGACGTGGTGGTCGGCCCGCAGGCCTATCACAACCTGCCGAAGCTGGTGGCGGACGCCACGAAGGGCGCGGCGGCGCTCGATACCGACATGCCGGTCCTCTCCAAGTTCGACGCGCTGCCCGCGCGGCGCAAGGTGGGGCCGACCGCCTTCCTGACGGTGCAGGAGGGGTGCGACAAATTCTGCACCTATTGCGTCGTCCCCTATACGCGCGGTGCGGAAACCAGCCGGCCGTTCGGCGAGATCGTCGACGAGGCCAAGGCGCTGGTCGACGCCGGCGCGCGCGAGATCACGTTGCTGGGGCAGAACGTCAACGGGTGGAGCGACGACGACGGGCGCGGGCTTCACGATCTGATCCGCGCGTTGGACCGGATCGCAGGACTGGCGCGCATCCGCTACACCACCAGCCATCCCAACGACATGACGCAGGGGCTGATCGACGCGCATCGCGATGTCGAGAAACTGATGCCTTTCCTCCATTTGCCGGTGCAGGCCGGCAGCGACCGCGTGCTCAGGGCGATGAACCGCAGCCACACGCGCGACAGCTATCTGCGCGTGCTCGATCGCGTCCGCGCCGCGCGGCCCGATATCGCGCTGTCGGGCGACTTCATCGTCGGCTTCCCCGGTGAGACGGAGGCGGAATTCGCCGAGACGCTGAGCCTGATCGACGCGGTGCGCCACGCGCAGGCGTTCAGCTTCAAATACAGCCCCCGCCCCGGCACGCCGGCCGCGACGATGGACGGCCAGATCGCGCCGGAGGTGATGGACGAGCGGCTCCAGCGGCTTCAGGGAGCGCTCAACCGCGACCAGCTCGCCTTCAACCAGGCCTCGGTCGGTCGGCGCTGCGCGGTGCTGATCGAGCGGCACGGCAAATTGCCGGGGCAGATGCTCGGCAAGTCGCCGTGGCTGCAATCGGTGCTCGTGGAAACCGTCGCCCCGATCGGCGCGATGGTCGAGGTCGAATTGGTTCATGCCGGTCCCAATTCGATCGTCGCGCGCGAAATTCCGGCCGCGCAGGTCTCCGTCGCCGCTGCGTGATGCAACCGAGACACAGTAATGAAATCCTTCGCCATTAGCGCTTGCGGCAAGCCGACGCGCGCCGCACCTTAGTGGGCGAGCCACGATGGCGAGAATCGAAGGAGGCGCATGAGCCGCAAGCCCGTCCCCGCCCATTCCGGTGAACGCAGCCGGGTGGACGTGCTGTTCGACAAGCCCCAGTTGCTTTCCCAGTTGTTCGGTCAATACGACCAGAACCTCGTGGCGCTGGAAAACCGGCTCGGCGTTTACATCACCGCGCGCGGCAACCGCATCGGGCTGGAAGGCACCGCCGAGCAGGTGGCGATGGCCCGCGACGTGCTCAACGACCTCTACGCCCGCATCCAGCGCGGCGAGGAGGTGGACACCGGGCTGGTGGACGCCGCGATCGCCATGGCGGCGGAGCCGACGCTCGACGGCATCGTCTCGGCCGAGCGCGCCCCCGCGCCCTCGGTGATGATCCGCACGCGCAAGAAGACGATCGTCCCGCGCACCCCGGCGCAGGCGCATTACATGCGCGAGCTGACCACCCATGACATGATCTTCGCGCTCGGTCCGGCCGGCACGGGCAAGACCTATATCGCGGTGGCGCAGGCGGTGGCGCAACTCATCACCGGATCGGTGCAGCGGCTGATCCTGTCGCGCCCGGCGGTGGAGGCCGGCGAGCGGCTGGGCTTCCTGCCCGGCGACATGAAGGAGAAGGTCGATCCCTATCTCCGTCCGCTCTACGACGCGCTCTACGATTGCCTGCCGGCCGAGCAGGTGGAGCGTCGCATCGCGTCAGGCGAGATCGAGATCGCGCCGATCGCCTTCATGCGCGGGCGCACGCTGGCCGATGCCTTCGTGATCCTCGACGAGGCGCAGAACACCACGCCGGCGCAGATGAAGATGTTCCTCACTCGCTTCGGCCAGAACAGCCGCATGGTGATCTGCGGCGATCCCAATCAGACCGACCTCCCGGCCGGCATCGGCGCGTCTGGGCTGGCCGACGCGACTTTCCGGCTGGAGGGGATCGAGGGCATCTCGATGTGCCGCTTCACCGCCGCCGACGTGGTGCGCCACCCGATCGTCGGGCGGATCGTCGAAGCCTATGAGGGCGAGGCTTGAGCGACGCGGCGGCAGCAGCGACAGCGATCGTCAGGCGCTTCGAGGAAGCGTGGAACGCGCACGACATGCAGGCTTTCGCGCGGCTGTTCCATCCCGACGCGACCTTCGTGAACCGCTTCGGCAGCTATTGGCGCGGGGTGGAGCAGATCGTCGCCGGCCATGCGCCGATCCACGCCACCATCTACAGCGATTCGACGCTGGCCAACGATGCGCCGGATGTCGATCCGGTCTCCGGTGACGCGGCGATCCTGCATTTCTGGTCCCGCCTCGCCACCGGCCCCGCGCATCCGGCCGGCCCGCATCAGGTCGACACGCTGCTCGTCGCGGTGGTGACGCGCCGCGAGGGCGAATGGCGCATCCAGACGGCGCAGAACGTCACCCTGGTCGATCCGCGAACCGGCATCCCGCATCTCCGCGACACCGGAACCGAAATCGCGCATGGGGGCCGGATATGATCCAGATCGAACTGAGCCGCGAGGAGCCCTGGCCCGACCGCGACTGGACGGCGCTGGCCGACATGGCGGTGCGCGCGGCGGTGATGCGCACGCCTTATGGCGAACTGGCCAGCGTGCCTGCGCTGGTCGAGGTGAGCGTGCGCCTCACCTCGGATGAGGAGGTGCACACGCTCAACCGCCAGTATCGCGGCAAGGACAAGCCCACCAACGTCCTGTCCTTCCCGATGGTGCAGCCCGACCTGCTCGAGACGGTCGACCAGAACACCGATGACGGCGAGCTACTGCTCGGCGATATCGTGCTGGCCCATGGCGTATGCGCGCGCGAGGCGGTGGAGCGTGACGTCACGTTCGACGCGCATCTCACGCATTTGATCGTGCACGGCACGCTGCATCTGCTAGGTTACGACCATCTGACCGACGACGAGGGCGATGCAATGGAAGCGATCGAACGCGACGCCCTTGGCGACCTCGGCGTCGCAGACCCCTATGCCATCCGCGAGGACTGACTTGCCCGAGGACCGAAGTAGCGCCGGAAACGGCGATTCCCATGAAAGCGGCATCTGGCGCGGCCTGCGCAACCTGATCTTCGGCGACGGCCAGGAAGATACGCTGCGCGACCAGCTCGAGGATGCGATCGACCGCCACGAGGACGATCCCGCCCCCGACGCCAAGGGCGACCTGACGCTGCTGGAGCGGCAGATGGTGCGCAACCTGCTCCATTTCGGCGAGCGCGATGCCGGCGACGTCGGCGTGCCGCGCGCGGACATCATCGCGGTGGAGGAGCGGACCGGCTTCGACGATCTCGTCCGCGTCTTCGCGGAGGCCGGGGTCAGCCGCCTGCCGGTCTATCGCGAGAGGCTCGATACGATCATCGGCATGGTCCATCTGAAGGACGTGTTCGCGATCCTCGCCGCCGGCGATGCGCGGCCGGCGGGGATCGCCGGGCTGATCCGCCAGCCGCTGTTCGTCCCCATGTCGCGCGGCGCGCTCGATCTGCTCGCCGACATGCGCCAGACGCGGGTGCACCTCGCCATCGTGCTCGACGAATATTCGGGCACCGAGGGGCTGGTGACGATCGAGGACCTGATCGAGGAGATCGTCGGCGAGATCGAGGACGAGCATGACGAGGCGCCCCAGGCGCTGCTCGTCCCGCTCGACGGCGGCGCATGGGAGGCGGACGCGCGGGTCGAGCTGGAGGATATCGGCGAGGCGGTCGATCCCCGGCTGGGCGATGCCGAGAGCGACGTGGACACGATCGGCGGGCTGACCGCGGTGCTGGCGGGCCGCGTGCCCGAGCCGGGCGTCTGCATCCTCCACCCGAGCGGCTGGCGGATCGAGGTGGTGGACGCCGACGAGCGGCGCGTCAACCGCGTCCGCCTCCACCCGCCGCGCCCCGCGCCGGAGGATGCGCAGGGCTGATCGCGGCCCCGAATACCTGCCCCCTTCCGTCGCCGTGATCGCGCGCCTATCGTCGCGCGATGCGCAGACATATCCTCATCGTATCGGGCCTCGTCGTGCTGGTGGCGATCGCCATCATCGCATGGATCGCGTGGCCCGACACCGCCCGGCTCGACATGGCGAGCGTGGAAGGGCAACGCCCCGAGATCACCGATCCCCGCGCCCAGTGGATTCCCACGATGAACGTGGCGAAGGCGGTGGGCTGGCCGGACGGCGCGAAGCCGGTCGCGGCGGCGGGGCTGACGGTCGCCGCCTATGCCACCGGGCTGGAGCATCCGCGCTGGCTCTATCGCCTGCCCAACGGCGATGTTCTCGTCGCGGAAAGCAATTCGCCACCGAGCGAGGGCGGCGGCATCGCCAACAAGGTGATGGGCTTCCTGATGGGCCGCGCCGGCGCCGGCGTCCCCTCCGCCAACCGCATCACGCTGCTGCGCGACGCGAACGGAGACGGCGTGCCGGAGGTGAAGACGGTGTTCATGACCGGGCTGAACTCGCCGTCCGGCATGGCGCTGTTCGACGGCCAGCTCTACATCGCGAACACCGACGCGCTGGTCCGCGTGCCCTATGTCGAGGGCATGACGAAAGTGACGGCCAAGCCTGAACTGGTGGTCAAGCTGAGCGGTGGCGGCAACCATTGGGCGCGCAACGTCATCCCGGCGGAGGACGGCAAGACCTTGTACGTCTCGGTCGGCTCCTCCACGAACATCGCCGACAACGGATTGGCGGCGGAGCGTTATCGCGCCAACATCCTTCAGGTATGGCCGAAGGAGAAGACCTACCGCATCTACGCGGCGGGCCTGCGCAACCCGAACGGCATGGCGCTGGAGCCGCACAGCCATGAGCTATGGACCGTCGTCAACGAGCGCGACATGATCGGCTCCGACCTCGCGCCGGATTACCTGACCGCGGTGGAGATGGGCGATCACTTCGGCTGGCCGTGGTATTATTGGGGCGGCTATCCCGACCGGCGGGTCGAGCCGGGCAACGCCCCGCTCCAGCAATATTCCAAGCGGCCGGACTATGCGCTCGGCCCGCACGTCGCGGCGCTGGGGCTGACCTTCGCCGAGGATGCGAAGCTCGGGCCGAAATTCGCCAATGGCGCGTTCATCGGCGAGCATGGCTCGTGGAACCGCAAGCCGCTCTCGGGCTATAAGGTGGTGTTCGTGCCGTTCGGCGATACCGGCTGGCCGGTGAAGGACGCCAAGCCGATCGACGTGCTGACCGGCTTCCTCAACAAGGATGGCGAGGCGCAGGGGCGCCCGGTCGGGGTCATCATCGACAAGACCGGCGCGCTGCTGGTGGCGGACGACGTCGGCAACCGCGTGTGGCGGGTGAGCGCGCAGTAAGCCGCTATTCCAGCAATTTCGGCGCCTCGCGCTCCAGCTTGGCGCGGATGCGGTCGGAGAACATCGACAGGAAGGCGGGCAACGTGAAGATGCAGTGGACGTTGGCGTCGCCGACATCCATTTGCGCCGAAACGCGCTGCCCCAGCCCCTCCACGGTAAAGTGCAGCGTGTCGCCTTCCCAGCGATGCTCGGTGATCGCACCGCCGGGCACGAAGTCCGCGAGCTTCCCGAAGCCGTTCGAGATCCGCTCCTTGGCCACCGCCTTGCCCAGCTGGTGCGGCACGTCCACTTCGATCGGGGCGGTCATGCGGCGATCTCCTCCTTGCCGGTCGCGAACAGCATCGCGTCATCGGCAAACGCCTTGAACTCCAGCGCGTTGCCTGAGGGATCTCGGAAGAACATCGTCGCCTGCTCGCCGGGCTGGCCGGCGAAGCGGATATGCGGCGCGATGCCGAACGCGACTCCCGCCGCCTCCAGCCGCGCGGCGAGCGCGCGCCAGTCCGCCATCGTCAGCACGACGCCGAAATGCGGCACCGGCACGTCATGCCCGTCGACCGGGTTCGACGCTTCCGGCGCGCGCAGCGAATCGTCGAGATGGGCGACGATCTGATGGCCGCCGAGATCGAAGTCGATCCAGCGCTCGCTCGACCGCCCCTCGCGGCAGCCGAGCACCTCGCCGTAGAAGGCGCGCGCGGCGGCAAGGTCATGGACGGGAAAGGCGAGATGGAACGGGCGCAGTGTCATGCCCCGATCATACACCCGGCACGATTATTCGTCACCTGCGGACTTGAAGCCTCCCCGCGCCTCCCGCATGAACCGCCGGCGCGGGACAATGTGGCGCGTGATGACGAAGGCTTGACGATGATCTCCCTCGCCCGGCGCCCTGCCCCGATCGCCCTCCTGCTCGGCGCGCTCGCGGCCTGCGGCTTCGCGCCGCTGGATTGGTGGCCGCTGACGCTGGCGTGTTTTGCCGCGTGGATGTGGCTGGTCCGGCGTGCGACGTCGCTGAAGCAGGCGCTGTGGCTCGGCTGGGTGTTCGGGGTCGGGCATTTCACGATCAACGACAACTGGTTCCAGCACGCCTTCGATTTCCAGGACAAGATGCCGCCGTTGCTCGGCTATGCCGCGCCGCTCGCGCTGGCGCTGTACCTCGCGGTCTATCCGGCGCTGGCGGCGGGCTTTGCATGGCGATTGCGCGGGGAGCGGGCGAACGCGGGCTATGTGCTCGGCTTCGGCGCGGCATGGATCGCGAGCGAATGGCTGCGCAGCGTGATGTTCACCGGCTATGCGTGGGACCCGCTCGGGGTGATCTGGGTGCCGGTGCAGCCGGTCGCGAGCCTCGCGGCGTGGATCGGCACCTATGCGCTGTCGGGGCTGACGGTGGCGCTGGCGGGGGCGCTCCTGCTGCTGCGCCGGCCATTGACCTGGGCCGGCGCGGGATTGGGGTTGGCGCTGCTCCTGGGCGCGCAGGCCTTCAGCTATACCCCTCCGGCCGGCAAGGCGGCGGTCGACGCCCCGCGCCTCGTCGTCGTCCAGCCCAACGTCTCGCAGGACCAGCGCGGCGAGAGCGACGGCGAGCTATTGCTCCGCAAGCTCTCGGCGCTCTCGGGTGTTCCGGGCACCGCGCCGCGCCTGCTGCTATGGCCCGAGGGGGTGGTGCGCGACTTCATCGAGGACGGCTATCCCACCTACGCCTACGGCTTCCAGGCCAGCCCCTATTACATCCGCCGCCGCATGGCCGCGCTGCTCGGGCCTTCGGACATGCTGCTGACCGGCGGCACCGCCCTGCAATTCGACCGCAACGGCAACGTCACCACCGCGACCAACTCGGTGTTCGCGATCGACCCAGCCGCGCGGATCGTCGGGCGCTACGACAAGGCGCATCTCGTGCCTTATGGCGAATATCTCCCGATGCCGTGGCTGCTGAAGCCGCTCGGCCTCGCACGGCTGGTGCCGGGGGACATGGATTTCGCCGATGGGCCGGGGCCGCGCAATCTGACGCTCCCCGGCTTCGGCGCGATCGGAGTGCAGATCTGCTATGAGATCATCTTCTCCGGGCAGGTGATCGACCGCGCGCGTCGCCCGCGCCTGCTGTTCAACCCGTCGAACGATGCGTGGTTCGGCAAATGGGGGCCGCCGCAGCATCTGGCGCAGGCGCGGATGCGCGCGATCGAGGAAGGGCTGCCGATCGTCCGCGCGACCCCCAACGGCATCTCCGCCGTGATCGCCGCGGACGGCCGCCTGATCGCCACCGTGCCCCACGAGAAGGCCGGCGCGATCGAGGTGGCGATCCCCGCCCCCGCACCGCCGACCCTGTTCTCCCGCACCGGCAACTGGGCAACGCTGCTGATCGCGCTGCTGTTGGCCGGCGCGGCGGTTGCCTTCCGCCGGCAGCGGCGCTAGGGCCGATATAAAGCTATCTTTATATCGTTAAGTTAATCGGAGCGATCATGCGTCAGTCGTTCATCTTCACCAGCGAATCGGTCAGCGAAGGCCACCCCGACAAGGTTGCCGACCAGATTTCCGACTCGATCGTCGATCTGTTCCTGTCGAAAGACCCCGAGGCGCGCGTCGCCTGCGAGACGCTGACCACCACCAACAAGGTGGTGCTGGCCGGCGAGATCCGCGGGCGCGGCATCATGGACACCGACGGCAACTGGGCGCCGGGCATCCTCGATGAGATCGAGCGCACCGTGCGCGAGACGGTGAAGCGCATCGGCTACGAACAGTCCGGCTTCCACTGGAAGACGTTCGATTTCTCGAACAACCTCCACCCGCAGTCCGCGCATATCGCGATGGGCGTGGACGAGAGCGGCAACAAGGACGAGGGCGCCGGCGATCAGGGCATCATGTTCGGCTATGCCACCGACGAGACGCCCGGCCTGATGCCCGCGACGCTCTATTACAGCCACAAGATCCTCGAGCGGATGGCGGAGGATCGCCATTCCGGCAAGGCGCCGTTCCTCGAGCCGGACGCCAAGAGCCAGGTGACGCTGCAATATGAGAACGAACTCCCGGTGCGCGCCACCGCGCTGGTCGTCTCGACGCAGCATTCGGCGGAGCTGTCGAACGACGCGGGGCAGAAGAAGCTGCGCGATTACGTCAAGGGCGTGTTCGCCGAGGTGCTGCCGCAGGGCTGGCTGCCATCAGAGGACAAGATCTACGTCAACCCGACCGGGCTGTTCGAGATCGGCGGCCCGGACGGCGACGCCGGCCTCACCGGCCGCAAGATCATCGTCGACACCTACGGCGGCGCGGCCCCGCACGGCGGCGGCGCGTTCAGCGGCAAGGACCCGACCAAGGTGGACCGCTCGGCCGCCTATGTCGCGCGCTATCTGGCGAAGAATGTCGTCGCGGCCGGCCTCGCGCGGCGCGTGACGATCCAGCTTTCCTATGCGATCGGCATCGCCGAGCCGCTGTCGGTCTACGTCGACACCCACGGCACCGGCACCGTGCCGGAAGCGAAGCTGGAAGAGGTGCTGCCCAAGCTCGTCCGCCTGACGCCGAAGGGCATCCGCGAGCATCTGAAGCTCAACGCGCCGATTTATTCCCGGACCGCCGCCTACGGCCATTTCGGCCGCGATTCGGACGGCACGCATTTCACCTGGGAAGCGACCGATCTGGTCGACAAGCTGAAGGAGGCGGTCGCGGCCTGAGGCCCGCCGCCGGGGCGCCCTTTCGCGGGGCGCCCGCCCTTTCCTATCGCAACGCCGCCGTATAAGCCCCGAACGCCTCGCGCAGTACGTTGCGCCCGTTCTGCGTCACCTCGACGCCGCCGCCGGCATGACCCGGCTCCACCGACACCATCACGCGATAGACGAAGCCGCGATTGGCGAATTCGTAGATGCGCCGCCCGCCGCTCTGATCGACCAGCCGGCCGCCGTCGATGGTGAGCGAGGCACGCGTGTCCTGTCCGCCCCATGGCTGCGACACCTCGGGCAGGTCGCTGTCGAAATTATAGCTCGTGTAGCGATAGCCGTTGCGCTCCGTCCGTACGATCTGGATCGAGCGCCGCCCGGTGATGCCCAGCACGCGGGTCTGCGCGGCGAAGCGGCAGTTGGTGGTCTCCTGCCCCAGCGTGATCGAGGTGACGGTCGGCGTCGTCGCGCCCGGTTCGACCATGCCGGGGTTGATCGCATGGACGTTGCCGACCTGCCGCCCGACGAGATTGAACAGCGGGTAATAGATCTGCCCGGCCCCCGGATCGCCCGCGCCTAGCCGCACCGCGATGCGCCGCGCGCTCAGGTCCGGCTTGGCGAAGCTGATGAGGTCCATCTGCCGGTCCGGCCCCGGCGCGCCGAGCACCAGCACGCGATCGCGGTTGGTCGCGTCGCAGATCAGCGGCACCGGCGACCAGCGCCCCTCGCGCTTCACGAACGAGATCGATTTTTCCGAGGCAAGCTGCGCGCCGCCCGCCACCGGAAGCGCCAGTGCGGTTGCCGCCAACACCCAGGCCCAACGCATCTTCTTCTCCTGCGATTCCATGCTCGCGCGCGTGTTTAGGGGCGTGTCGATGAACGCGGCATTGCCCTTGCCCCGTCGCGCCTTTACCCGGCCTCGCCATGAACGATCCGACGACGATCCGCCGCCTCTATGGTCGGCGACAAGGCCATGCGTTGCGCGCCGGGCAGGCCGCGCTGGTCGAGGAGCTGCTGCCCCGCCTTGCCGTCCCCGAAACCGGCGCGCTCTCTGCGCCGGCGCTGTTCGGCGACGATCGCCCGCTGCAACTGGAGATCGGCTTCGGCGCGGGCGAGCATCTCGCCGCGCAGGCGGAGGCCGCGCCCGGCACCGGCTTCATCGGCTGCGAGCCGTTCCTCAACGGCGTGGTCGGCGCGCTCGGCCATGTCCGCGACCGCGGGCTGGAGAATGTCCGCATCCACATGGGCGACGCGTTGGAGGTGGTGGAGCGGCTGCCCGACGCCAGCCTGACCCGCGTCTATCTGCTCCACCCCGATCCATGGCCCAAGGCGCGTCACGCCAAGCGGCGGATGGTCAACCACGGCCCGCTCGACCTGATCGCGGCGAAGCTCAAGCCCGGCTGCGAGTTCCGCCTCGGCACCGACGATCCCACTTATTGCCGCTGGGCGATGATGATCATGAACCAGCGCCGCGATTTCGAATGGACCGCGCGCGGGCCGCGGGATTTCCTCACCCGCCCCGCCGACTGGCCGGAAACGCGCTATGAGCGCAAGGCCCGCCGGCAGGGGCATGAGGTCTGGTATTTCACCTATCGCCGCGTCGGTTAGTCCAGCGCGGCGATCTCCGGCCGCTTGAGGCAGGCGTCGATCAGCGATTCGTCCGGCCGCTTCGTCGGCGCCGACCACGGCGCGATCTCGGTCGGCTTGCCCACCGTCGCGGGCGCGAAGCGCTCCACGTCGCCGCCGGTGCAGCGCATCAGCGCATCGAGCATCGCCGGCGGCGTATCGCGCGCCTCGTAGCTCAGGCGATAGGTGCCCCAGTGGATCGGGATGGCGTGCCCCGCGCCGAGCCGGTCGAACACGCGCACCGCATTGGCCGGGCCGATATGGCTGCCCGAATCCATCTGGTCGGGGACGAATCGGAACGCGCCGATCGGGATCATCGCCAGCCGGATCGGCCCGAGCGCGGCGGCCTCCGCCGGCCATTTGCCGTCGCCGAATCCGGTATCGCCCGCGAAGAAGATGTTTCCGCCCGCCGGCAGCTTCACGACGAAGGCCGACCAGAGCGCGCGATTGCGATCGGTGAACCACCGGCTGCCCCAATGGTGGTTGCGCGCGACGATCACCTCAACGCCGGGGCGGATCGCCAGCTTCTGCCCCCAATCGAGCGCGGTGGCCCTCGCGCCGACCGAATCGATCACCGTATCGTTGCCCAGCGAGGTGACGATCGTCGGACGGTCGCGCTCCCACAACCGCTTGAGGGTCGGCTTGTCGAGATGGTCGTAGTGGTTGTGGCTGACGAGGATCAGGTCGATCTTCGGCAGGTCCTCGAACCTCACGCCCGGCGCGGTGACGCGCTTCGGCCCGAACAGGAACGGCCCTGTGCGCTCGGACCAGATCGGGTCGGTCAGGATGTTCAGCCCCTGCGTCTGGATCAGCACGGTCGCATGGCCGATCCAGGTGGCGACCATCCGCTCGCCTTCGACGCGCGGCTCGGGCTTGCCCTGCGTCACCGGCACGCTGGCGGGCCATGGCGGGCGGCCATCGCTGCCGGTCAGGTAGCGCCAGAAGAATCCGGCGCGGCTGCCGCTGCCGGTCGGCATGCGGAACGTGTCGTCATCGCCGCCGGGGTTGAAGAAGCGCGCGCCGTCGAAATGGTCGCTCGCCGGCCCCTCGTAATAGATGCGATCGAGGAAGCGCGGGACGATCGTGATCGCAAGGCACAGGGCGATGACGGAAAACAGGATCACCGCGCCGGCGATCTTCAGGACTAACGCCAAGAGCAGGCTCCCCGGAAAGGTCGCGCAGAGATAGGGCCGTCCTGTCCCAAGCGCCAGCTATCGCAGCAATTCTTCGCGCACTTCCACCGCGCGGAGCGACATGCGCACCTCGACGAGGAAGGATATCAGCGCCGCGATCAGCAGCACCATCGACAGGACGAAGGCGGTCGCCACGAACTGCCCGATGCGCAGCCCGGCAAGCTCCGCGATGAACAGCAGCGCGACCACCGAGCAGGTCATCACGGCGGAGAAGACGGCGAGGTACAGCGCACGGTTGATGATGACGATGCGCCGGTCGAGCAGGCGCAGCTCCCACACATGGCGGTCATGCTCCGGCCCGTGCGAGCGCGGGTGCAGCCCCTCCAGCACGCGCGCCCGGTCGATCACGCGCGCCAGCCGCCCGGTCAGCACGTTGAGCAGCGCGCCGATCCCGGCGAGCATGAACACGGGGCTGAGCGAAAGCTGGATCGTCTGCGCGATCGTCGAGACGGCGGGGGAATATTGCAGCACCGCGAACAGGATGCCCGCGGCGACGAATGGAGGCAAGCGGCAACGGGCTGGTAACCGTGACGTCCTAGAGCGGTCCCCGCGATGACCAAGCCGATGCCGCTCGACCAGTTCGTCCGCCTGCCCCGCCTCCTGCGCGCCGAGACCGTCGACGGCCTCGCCGCCGCGCTCGATCTGGTGGCGGACGCGGCCGTGCCGACGCATCGCTTCCTGCGCCACCAATGGTTCGCCGGCGCGCTGCGCGCCTATGGCGGCGAGGCGCGGACGTTGCTGGTCAGCGCGGAGGACGTGCCGGCCCTCGCGCTGCCGATCGTGGCGGTCGGGCCGGCGTGGCTGCGCGTGGCGGCGGTGCCGGGCTGCTACTGGCCGTTTCGCAGCTTCCCGGTCGCCGAAAGCGCCGGGTTCGAGGTGCTGGACGCGGCGCTCGCGGCGCTGGCGCGACAGGTCAACGCGTTGCGCATCGGCCCGGTCTATCAGGACGATCCGGCGGCCGCCCCGCTGGTCGAGGCGGCGCGGGCGCGCGGTTGGGCGGTGGTGGAGCGCACCATCGCGCAGAGCTTCCTGCTCGACATGACCGGCCTGCGCGCGGCGGGCGACTGGCCGCGCAACTCGACGCTGCGCAAGAACCGCAACCACGAGAAGCACCTCGCGGCGCATGGCGCGCTCGACTGGCGCTTCCTCTCGGCGGCGGACTGGCCCGCCGCCTTCGACACGCTCGCGGCGATCGAGCGGGCGAGCTGGATCGGCGCGCGCACCGACGGCCGCGACGCCAAGTTCACCGATGATGGCCACGGTGCCTTCTGGCGCGCGCTGGCCGAGGACGAGGCGCTCGCCGCCATGATGCGCGGCGCATTGCTGTCGGTGGACGGCAGGCCGGCGGCCTTCTCCTTCGATCTCGACATCGGCGGCCTGCGCTACGCGATCGCCAACAGCTACGACCCGGCCTATGCGAAGCACTCGCCCGGCAAATTGCTCTATTACCGCAACCTCGTCCACGCCTTGGCCAGCGGCACGCGGAAGGTCGACTGGGGCGCGGGCGATAGCGGCTACAAGGGCGTGATCGGCGCGACGCCGGGGCCGATGATCCGCGACTGGCTGCTGCTGCGCCCCGGCCTGCCCGCCGCGCTCGCGCCGCTCGTCGGGCTGGCGTGGCGGGGCCGCTGAGCCGATCGGCCGTGTGATTCCGGCGGTCGCGCGCTATAGTCGCGCGATGTTCGACCTTCCCGCCTATCTCGCCCGCATCGACCTGCCCGAAGCGCCCGCCCCCGATGTCGCGGGACTGGCGGCGGTGCAGCGCGCGCATCGCCTCGCCATCCCGTTCGAGAATCTCGACGTGCGGCTGGGGCGCGGCATCGCGGTCGATTCGGCATCGGTGTTCGACAAGCTCGTGACGCGGCGGCGCGGCGGCTATTGCTTCGAGCAGAACCGCCTGCTCGGCGACGCGCTGACCGCGCTCGGCTTCGAAACGCGGCCGCTGCTCGCGCGGGTGTGGCTGGGGATGACCGAGCCGCAGCCGCTCACCCACGCGCTGACGCTGGTCACGATCGACGGCGCGGACTGGATCGCCGACGCCGGTTTCGGCGGCAGCTTCGCGCCAGTCATGCCGCTGGCGGACGGCGCGGAGACCGGGGCGCCCGACGGCACCCGGCACCGGCTGGAGCGTAACGAGGAGTTCGGCTGGATGCTGCTGCGCGAAGGAGTGCCGGCCACCACCGTCGCCTCGGGCGCGGGCCCCGGCTGGCAGCAGCAATACAGCTTCGACCTGCGGCAGGTGTACGAGAACGACATCGGCATGGGCAATCTCTGGGCATCCGTCGCGCCGGAGAGCCGCTTCACCCAGATCACCATCGCCTCGATCGTGCTGCCGCTGGGCTTCGCGACGCTGGTCGACCGCAACTATCGCCGCGTCTCCAGCGAGGGCGAGACAAGCGGCGAGATCACCGATCCGCGCGTCTATCGCATCCGCATGAGCCTGATGTTCGGCATCGACCTGAGCGAGGAGGAAGTCGCCGCGCTCGGCCTTTTCTGAGCGGGTCGCCGGGTCCATATAGGGAACATGGCGATCCAGATCCGCACCAGCCTGGCCGAGCCGGAAACCGGCGAAACCTTCGTTCCCCACCGCCCGCAGCGCCCCGACAAGGTCGAGGGCGGCAAGCCGTTCAGGCTGGTCAGCGACTATGAGCCATCCGGCGATCAGCCGACCGCCATCGCGGAGCTGACGGCGGCGGCGCGCGAGGGCGACCGCGATCAGGTGCTGCTCGGCGTCACCGGATCGGGCAAGACCTTCACGATGGCCAAGGTGATCGAGGAATTGCAGCGCCCCGCGCTGATCCTCGCGCCGAACAAGATCCTCGCCGCGCAGCTCTACGGCGAGTTCAAGAGCTTCTTCCCGGAGAATGCGGTCGAATATTTCGTCAGCTATTACGATTACTACCAGCCCGAAGCCTATGTCCCGCGCTCCGACACCTATATCGAGAAGGAGTCGAGCGTGAACGAGGCGATCGACCGGATGCGCCATTCCGCCACCCGCTCGCTGCTGGAGCGCGACGACGTGCTGATCGTCGCGTCGGTCTCCTGCCTCTATGGCATCGGCTCGGTCGAGACCTATTCGGCGATGATCTTCGATCTCAAGAAGGGCCAGACGGTCGACCAGCGCGAGATCGTGCGCAAGCTCGTCGCGCTGCAATACAAGCGCAACGACGCGGCCTTCGCGCGCGGCAATTTCCGCGTGAAGGGCGACAATCTCGAAATCTTCCCGTCGCATTATGAGGACAGCGCGTGGCGCGTCTCGTTCTTCGGCGACGAGATCGAGGAGATCGTCGAGTTCGATCCGCTGACGGGGAAGAAATCCGCCTCGCTCAATTACGTCCGCGTCTATGCCAATTCGCACTATGTCACGCCCGGCCCGACGCTCAAGCAGGCCAGCGAGGCGATCAAGCACGAACTGGCCGAGCGGCTGAAGGAACTCACCGGCGAGGGCCGGCTGCTCGAGGCGCAGCGGCTGGAGCAGCGCACCAATTTCGATCTGGAGATGATCGCCGCGACCGGAAGCTGCGCGGGGATCGAGAATTACTCGCGCTTCCTCACCGGCCGCCTCCCCGGCGAGCCGCCTCCCACTTTGTTCGAATATCTCCCCGAGAACGCCCTGCTGTTCGTCGACGAGAGCCACCAGACCGTGCCGCAGATCGGCGCAATGGCGCGCGGGGACCATCGGCGCAAGATCACGCTGGCCGAATATGGCTTCCGCCTCCCCTCCTGCATCGACAACCGCCCGCTGCGCTTCAACGAATGGGACGCGATGCGCCCGCAGACGGTCAGTGTCTCCGCCACGCCGGGATCGTGGGAGATGGAGCAGACCGGCGGCGTCTTCTCCGAGCAGGTGATCCGTCCGACCGGCCTGATCGATCCGCCGGTCGAGATCCGTCCGGTCGAGGAGCAGGTGCAGGATTGCATCGTCGAATGCCGCAAGACGGCCGAGAAGGGATATCGCACCCTCGTCACCACGCTGACCAAGCGGATGGCGGAGGACCTCACCGAATATATGCACGAGGCGGGGGTGAAGGTCCGCTACATGCATTCCGACGTGGAGACGCTGGAGCGCATCGAGCTGATCCGTGACCTTAGGCTCGGCGTCTATGACGTGCTGGTCGGCATCAACCTGCTGCGCGAGGGGCTGGACATCCCGGAATGCGGCCTCGTCTGCATCATGGATGCCGACAAGGAGGGTTTCCTGCGCTCCGAAACCTCATTGATCCAGACGATCGGCCGCGCGGCGCGCAACGTCGATGGCCGCGTGATCCTCTACGCCGACCGCATCACCGGCAGCATGGAACGCGCGATGAACGAAACCGCGCGCCGCCGCGAGAAGCAGGAGGCGTATAACAAGGAACACGGCATTACGCCGCAGACGGTGCGCAAAAACATCGGCGACATCATCGCCCATGTCGCCTCGAAGGATCAGGTGACGGTCGAGATCGACGAGGAGCGGCCGCACATGGTCGGCCACAATCTGCGCGCCTATATCGAGGAGCTGGAAAAGAAGATGCGCAAGGCCGCCGCCGATCTGGAGTTCGAGGAGGCCGGCCGCCTGCGCGACGAGATCCGCGCGCTGGAGCAGGAGGAACTCGGCCTGCCCGCCGGCGAGCACAAGGCGCCGGTCATGGGACGCTCGAACGAGGGCAAGCCCGGCACGCGCAAGACGCGCTTCGGCAAGGTGCAGCGCAAGTTCGGCGGGCGGGGACGGTAACGCCCCCGCCGCCCACACTTTCAATCCTCGTCCTCATCCTCCGCTTCGATCGTCTGCGGGGGTGTCTTCGACTGGTGGTTCTTTGCTGAATCGGGATCGGTGAACACTTCGTCCAGTGTTTCCTCGACGAGATTCTCTTTCTTCTTTTCGTCCATCGAACTTCCTTCTCAACCCAGCGTCAGGTCTTCCTGCGCTACCCCGTAATAGCCCGCGACGCGATCGGCATAGGCCTGATCGAACACCGGCGCGTTGCTCGCCCAGCTCGGGCCGCCCTCCAGCATCCGGCGGTCGATCGTCACGACATAGACGTCGCGGACCGGATCGAATTGCAGCAGCCCGAATGGCAGCGCGTAGAAGCTCTTGCCCATGCCGAGGAACCCGCCGAGGCTGAGTACCGCATGGGTCACGCGCCCGGTGCGCTTGTGGACCATGAACGCGGCGACGCTGCCCAGCCTGTCGCCGTCGCGGCTTTCCACCTTCAGCGTGCCCGCGATATCGGCGTGCGCCAGCGCGAGCGTCGCCTCCCCCTTCGATGATTGCATCCGCGAAACCCCTTCCATTCACGTTGAACCGATACGTCGCGGCGCCGGTTCCGGTTGAGTAGCGGCGCTGGCCCGGTCATATCATGGGACATGCCGTTTCAACCACGTTCCGCCGTTCCCGTCATCGCCATGCTCGCGCTCGCCTCCTGCGTCGCCGCGCCGGAGCCGAGGCAGCCGCCGGTGATCGCCGCGCCCGCCCCTGCCCCCGCGCCGGTCGTTCCGCCACCGCCGCCGCTGGCGAGCGACTGGACCGACTGGCCGGTGACCCCCGGTACATGGCGTTACGCCGCCGACAGCCGGGGCACGCGCGCGATGTTCGGCAACGGCGGGGACGCATTGGTGGTGTTGCGCTGCGACCGGCTCGAGCGGCGGATGTACCTGTCGCGCGCCGGTGCCGCGACCGCGCCGCTCACGGTGCGCACCAGCAGCGCGAGCCGCGCGCTCGCCGTGCAGCCGACCGGCGGCGCGCTCCCCTATGTCGCGGCGGCGCTGGCGGTGAACGATCCACTGCTCGACGCGATGGCGTTCAGCCGCGGCCGGGTGGCGCTGCAGCAGGAGGGCGCGCCGGTGCTGGTCGTCCCGTCCTGGGCCGAGATCGGGCGCGTCGTCGAGGATTGCCGGGGCTGAGCGAGTCGCCGTCGAAGGACCGGGCAACAGCCAATGAAGATCGTTGAAAGAGGCCTGAAATACAAGACTTGTTTATCTGCGATTTAACCCCGACATAACGGTCGTGGCTTGAGCCACATTCGTCTTCAACCAGCGAAAGGAGGTGATCCGATGTCTCATGGTTCAGCAATGGGGTCGGTTCAGTTCGTTCGGGGGACGCGCTTCTAAGGCCGCCGGATCGCGCCGGGGGGTATCCTCCCCCAATCAACGGCACGATCCACAGGCAAGGAGGCTCGCATGGTCTCCCGGGCTGGAGCTCTCCGGCCGCTGACCATGTTTAGGGGTTGTCGGGTGCTTCCTCGGGGGCATCCGGCAACCTCTTCTCATATCTGATCGATAGCGAACTCACCGCTTTCCCCGCCCGCGATCCGGCGTTAGCCTCGCGCCAGAACAACGCAAAAAGGTGGGGCATGAAAAAAATCGGATTCGCGGCAACCCTCTCCATCCTGCTCGCCGGCGCGGCGCACGCGGCCCCGGCCCCGGCATCGAACGCCGCCGCCGACAACGCGCTGGAGATCACCAAGCGCGCGATCGCCTTCCGCAGCGTGCAGGGCCCCGGCAACCAGACGCCCCAGCTCGCCGCCTATCTCAAGCAATTGTTCGTCGAGGCGGGCTTCCCGGCCGCCGACGTCACGGTCGAGCCGGTGGACGACACCGCCTATCTGCTGCTGCGCTGGCGCGGCACCGATCCCAAGGCGAAGGCGCTGGTCGTCTCCGGCCACATGGACGTGGTGGAGGCCAAGCCCGCCGACTGGCAGCGCGATCCGTTCACCCCGGTGATCGAGAACGGCTATATCTTCGGCCGCGGCGCCACCGACATGAAGATGGACCTGGCGCTCGTCACCGCCACGGTGATCGACATGAAGCGCGCCGGCTACAAGCCGCGCCGCGACATCGTCCTCGCCTTCTCGGGCGATGAGGAGACGACGATGAAGACCTCCGCCATGCTCGCCGGCAAGATGAAGGGCGCGGCGGAGATGGTGCTCAACGTCGATGGCGGCGGCGGGCTGCTGAGCGAGAGCGGCAAGCCCGAATATCTCTCGATCAGCGCGGCCGAGAAGACCTATGCCGATTTCCAGCTCACCGTGACCAATCCCGGCGGCCATTCCTCCGCGCCGCGCAAGGTGAACGCAATCGTGGAGCTGTCGAAGGGGCTGGTGAAGATCGGCGGCTATCGCTTCACGCCGCAGATCTCGCCGATCACCAAGGGCTATTTCGAGGGTGTCGCGCCGCTCCAGACGCCGGAGATCGGCGCGGCGATGAAGGCGTTCGCCGCCAACCCGGCCGACCAGCAGGCGATCGAGACGCTGGCGGCCAATCCCGCCTATGTCGGGCAGATCGGCACCACCTGCGTGCCGACGATGGTGTCGGGCGGCCACGCGCTCAACGCGCTGCCGCAGCGCGCGACCGCCAATATCAATTGCCGTATCTTCCCCGGCGTGAAGCCGGCGGCGGTGATGGCCGAGCTGGAGAAGGTGGCAAGCGATTCCGGCATCAAGTTCAGCGACGTCACCGAAGGCTCCAACCCCACGGACGCCTCGCCGCTGCGCCCCGATCTGGTCAACGCGGTGACCAAGGCGATCCATCTCGTGCGGCCCGGCGTGCCGGTGTTCCCGTCGATGTCGGCCGGTGCGAGCGATTCGATGCACTTCCGCGCCGTCGGCATCCCCAGCTACGGGATCAGCCCGATCTTCATCAAGGAATCGGACGAATTCTCCCACGGCCTCAACGAGCGCACGCCGATCGACAACGTGCCGCTTGGCGTCACCTATTTCCGCTCGCTGCTGACCGATCTCAGCAAGTAACGCATCCGGCCCGGCCGGTCGCTTCCCCGCTCGCGCTTTCATGGCGCGGGCGCTAGGGAGCGGCCGACAGCAAGAGGTTGCGTTATGCCGGACATATTGGTGCTCACCACCGGGGGCACGATCGACAAGCTCTATTTCGACGCGCTCAGCGAATATCAGATCGGCGACAGCGTGGTGGACCGGCTGCTCGCCACCGCGCGGGTGAGCAAGCCGTTCCGCGTCCAGGGGCTGATGCGCAAGGACAGTCTGGAGCTTGACGACGCCGATCGCTCGACGATCGCCCGCGCCGCCGCCGAGGCGCCCGAGCGGCAGATCGTCATCACCCACGGCACCGATACGATGACCGAGACGGCGAAGGCGCTGGCGGGCATCGCGGGCAAGACGATCGTGCTGGTCGGCGCGCTCGCCCCCGCCCGCTTCGCGGACAGCGACGCGACCTTCAACCTCGGCATGGCCTTCGCCACCGCGCAGATCGCGCCGGCGGGGGTGTGGATCGCGATGAACGGCACGATCTTCCCGGCGGACAAGGTGCGCAAGGATCGCGCCGCCAACGCCTTCGTCCCGGCGTGAGCGACCCTGCCGCCGGGCGGTTGCGCCCGATCAAGGCCAACGAGCGGTTGCGCCCGATCAGGGCCAACGGGCGGTTGCGCCCGATCAGGATCGTGCTGTTCCTGCTCGTCTGGGCGAGTTGCAGCTGGTTCGGATCGTGGGAGATGAACACCAACAACGCCGTGCGCCTCTACGCCACGCTGGCGATCGTCGAGCGCGGCGAGGCGACGATCGACCAGTTCGATTCGGCGACCACCGACAAGGCGCAATTCGGCGACCACATCTATCTCGACAAGGCGCCGGGGATGACGCTGATGGCGATCCCCGCCGTCGCCGCGCTCCACGCCCTGTCGCCGGCGCGCAGCAACAACTTCCAGCTCATCACGGGAAGCGGCGCCTTCGCGCGCTTCATCCGGGTGCGGACGCGGCTGGCGGTGGCGACCGGCCCCGCGCTGCTCACCGCGATCGCCGCGCTGTTGCTGTTCGATATGGGGCTGAGCCTCTCCGGCAGCGTTTCGGCGGGGTTGGCGGCGGCGGTCGCCTACGGGCTGGGGACGCCGGCGTGGGCGTGGTCGACCTCGCTGCTCGGCCATGCGCCGCTTGCCGCGCTCTATGTCATCGCCTTGTGGGCGGCATTGCGCGCGACGAGCGGGGAGGAGACGCGGCGCTGGCCCGCCTTCCTGCTCGGGCTGGCGCTCGGCTGGGCGGTGGTGGTGGAATATCCCGCCGTCGTCGCCGGCGGCGCGATCGCCTTGTGGGCGGCATGGCGCGCGTGGCGGCGAGCGGATCGCGTCACGGTCCTCGGCCTCGCCATCGCCGGCGGGCTGATCGGCCTCGTGCCGCTGTTCGCCTACAACCTGTTCGCCTTCGGCAACCCGTTCCAGCTCGGCTATGAGGGCGTGGTCGGCTTCGACGGCATGAACCAGGGGCTGTTCGGCGTCGGCCTGCCCGATCCGCTGGTGCTGTGGCGCATCACCTTCGGCCAGCAGCGCGGGCTGTTCTGGTTCGCGCCGGTATTGCTGCTCGGCCTGTGGGGCGTGGCGCTATTGATCCGCGACCGGCGGACCCGCGACATCGGCCTCGTCGTGCTGGCGGTCGCGGCGATCACCCTGCTCATCAACGCCGGCTATTTCTACTGGGACGGCGGCTATTCCACCGGCCCGCGCCATTCGGTGCCGATCGTCGGCGTGCTGTCGCTCGGCGTCGCGGCGGCATGGGCGAAGCGCGGGCGCGGCGTGGGGCGCTATCTTCCCGCGGAGGTGATCGTGCTGTCGATCGCGATCAACGCGTGCATGGCGGCGACCGACATCTACGGCAATCCCGGCGCCGCGTTCCAGCTTCGCGAGGTGGTGATGGGGCCGTTCGTCGACGGGCATATCCGCAGCTTCGCGAGCGACTGGCTGGGCTGGTCGCCCGGCGCCGGCTTCATCCTGTGGCAGGCGGTCGCCATCCCCGTGCTATGCTGGCTGGCAACGATGGCCGGGCGGGCTGACAGGATGCCGTCCGATGTGACAAAAGCGTAATGCGGCGAACACCGCGCCCCCGCCGCATCATGCTATAGGGGCGCGTTCTGCCCGCGGCGAAGCGGCATGATCCGGGAAAAACGACTTGAATACTCCGATCTTCTACGATCCCAGCGGCCGGCGCGGAACGCGCGCGCGCCGATCGGTCGCCGTGCTGATCGCGCTGATCGTGCTGGTGGCGATCGCCTTCGCCTCCACCCTGGTCGCGGTGCCGTCGGGGCCGGACCTGCCGCTGCCTTTCGCGCATCGCCAGGCGGAGCGATTCAACCCGCATGCCACGCCAACCACCAGGTCCGCGTCGCGCTGGCTGCCGCATCTCGCGCGCACGCCGAAGGCGGCCAAGGGCACCGCCGGCAAGCCGGTGACGATCGGCTTCTACGTCTCTGGCAACGACGGCAGCATCGCCTCGCTCCAGCGGCATATCAATTCGCTCGACTGGGTGGTGCCGGCGGTGCTGACCACCGACGCTTCGGGCAACGTCATCCAGTCGCGCGCGCCGCGTCTCGCGCAGGTGATGGCCGCCGCCGCGCGCCCGCCGAAGCTGCTGCCGATGGTGCAGAACATCGTCAACGCGCAGTGGGACGGCAAGGGCGCCGCCACGATGCTGCGCGACCGCGCCCATCGCAAGGCGGCGATCCAGCGGCTCGTCGCCTTCGTCGCGGACCAGCACGCCGCCGGGCTGGTGATGGACTATGAGAACCTCCCGCCGGAGGTGCTGCCGGCCTATGTCTCGTTCCTCGCGCAGCTCAACAAGGCGCTGCCCGAAAGCGCGACGCTCGCCGTGACGGTGCCGGCCGGCGAGCCGGAATGGCGGCTCGCGAGCTTCGCCCGCGTCGTCGATAACGTCATCCTGATGGCCTATGACGAGCATTGGCAGAGCGGCAAGGCCGGGCCGATCGCCTCGCAGCCATGGTTCGTGCAGGTGGTCGAGGATGCGCTGCGGCAGGTCGGGCACGACAAGCTGATCGTCGCGCTCGGCAGCTATGGCTACGACTGGCACGACGATTCCGCCGATGCGATGTCGGTCGGCGAGGCGTGGCTCGCCGCGCGCAACGCCGATACGCCGGTCACCTTCGATCCCGCCAGCGGCAACGCCGGCTACGCCTACAACCAGGACGGCACGCAGCATCAGATCTGGATGCTGGACGCGGCGACGAGCTGGAACCAGTTCGTCGCGCTGCGCCGGCTCGGCATCGTCAACATCGCGATGTGGCGGATCGGAACGGAAGACCCCGGCTTCTGGAACGCGCTCGCCGCCTTCCGCACGAAGCTGCCGAACAAGGTGCCGGTGCTCGACAAGCTCAAGGCCGATCTCGACGTGGATGTGGAGGGATCGGGCGAGATATTGCGCATCACCGCCTCCCCCACCGACGGCCAGCGCCGCGTCGCCTACGACAAGGACGCGATGATCCGGCGCGAGGAATATGTGTCGCTGCCGACGCCCTATGTCGTCCAGCGCGCCGGCGCGGTGCCGAAGAAGATCGCGCTGACCTTCGACGACGGCCCCGACGCGACCTGGACGCCGAAGATCCTCGACATCCTCGAGCGCGAGCATGTGCCCGGCACCTTCTTCGTCATCGGCGAGAACGCCCTGCAGCATCCGCAATTGCTGCGCCGCATCGTCGCGGACGGTTCGGAGATCGGCAACCACACCTACACCCACCCCAATCTCGCGCTCTCGGGCGAGCGGACGGTGGATCTTGAGCTGAACACCACGCAGCGGCTGGTGCAGGCCTATACCGGCCGCTCGATGACATTGTTCCGCGCGCCCTATTTCGGGGACGCCGAGCCGACCACCGCCGACGAGATCGGGCCGGCGCTGATCGCGCAGCAGCACGGCTATACCGTGGTCGGTCTGCACGTCGACCCGAACGACTGGCAGCGGCCGGGGACGCAGACGATCATCCGCGAGGTGCTGAGCCAGGTGGATGCCGTCAGCCCCGATCGCTCGGCTAACGTGGTGCTGCTCCACGACGGCGGCGGCAATCGCGAGCAGACCGTCGAGGCGCTGCCGCAGGTCATCGCCGGGCTGCGCGCGCGCGGCTACAGCTTCGTCACCGCCTCGCAGCTCGTCGGCCTGCCGCAATCGGTGGCGATGCCGGAGGTGAAGGGGCGCGACCTGCTGGCGGTGCGGACCGACGTCGGCATCTTCATCGCGCTGGCGCTGCTGTCGATCGCGCTGTCGTGGCTGTTCTATGTCGCGATCGTGCTGGGCATCGCGCGCGCGGTGCTGATGGCCGGGCTGGCCTGGCTCCAGACGGGCCGGCGCCGCGCCGTGCCGCCAGATTTCCACCCGAGCGTGTCGGTCATCATCCCCGCCTATAACGAGGAGCGGGTGATCGTCGCGTCCGTTCGCCGCGTGCTCGCCAGCGACTATCCGGGGATCGAGGTGATCGTCGCCGACGACGGCTCGAAGGACCGCACCAGCGCCCTGGTGGCGGAGGCGTTCGCCGACGATCCGCGCGTCACGCTGATGACGCTCACCAACGGCGGCAAGGCGGCGGCGCTCAACCGCGCGCTGGCGCAGGCGCACAGCGAGGTGGTGATCGCGCTCGATGCCGATACGCAGTTCGAGCCGGAGACGATCGCGCGACTGACGCGCTGGTTCGCCGATCCCGCGATCGGCGCGGTGGCGGGCGACGCGCGGGTCGGCAACCGCGTGAACCTCGTCACCCGCTGGCAGGCGATCGAATATATCACCGCGCAGAATCTCGAACGCCGCGCGCTCGCCGGGTTCGATGCGATGACGGTGGTGCCAGGCGCGGTCGGCGCGTGGCGGCGCACCGCGCTGGAATCGGTCGGCGGCTATCCCGAGAACACGCTGGCGGAGGATCAGGACCTCACCATCGCGATCCAGCGCGCGGGCTGGCGCGTGTCCTATGATCCGCGCGCGGTGGCGTGGACGGAGGCGCCGGAGACGTTCCGCGCGCTCGCCAAGCAGCGCTATCGCTGGGCGTTCGGCACGCTGCAATGCCTGTGGAAGCATCGCGGCGTCATCGCCAGCGGCAAGCCCACGGGGCTGGCGCATATCGGCTTGCCGCAGGCGTGGCTGTTCCAGATCGCCTTCGCCGCGATCTCGCCGCTGATCGATCTCGCGCTGATCCTGTCGATCGGCGGCACGATCATGCGCGTGCAGCAGCACGGCTGGGCGCAGACCAGCGGCGATGTCGGCAAGATGGGCATCTACTGGCTGTGCTTCACCGCGATCGACGTGCTGTGCGGCTGGATCGCCTATCGGCTGGACGGGCGGAAGGTGCGCTACCCGGCGTTCCTGCTCGTCGCGCAGCGGCTGGTCTATCGCCAGATCATGTATTGGGTGGTGCTGCGCGCGATCAGCTCCGCGATCGGCGGCTGGGTCGTGGGCTGGGGCAAGCTGGAGCGTTCCGGCCGGGTGCAGGCGGCTTAGATCGGTCCTGGCGCCCGGATCGCGCCCGTCTTGCCAGCGTAACGTTCGCGCCTTATCCGCTGGAGATGATCGCTTCAGAAATCGTCGCCGAGCTTGATCGGCTCTACACCGCCTCTGTCAGCCGGTTGCAGCAGGCGCTGACCCGCTACCTCACCGACGGCACGCCGCCGCCGCCCGAATCGCGCCACGACGGATCGTTCGCCTATCCTGAAATCCACCTGCGCTATCGCGGGCAGGAGGATCGCCCCACCCCGCCGCGCTCGTTCGGGCGGCTGGTGACGCCGGGCGAATATCGCATCAGCGTGACCAAGCCCGCGCTGTTCGCCGATTACCTCACCGAGCAGCTCACCCTGCTGATGGAAGATTATGACATCGAGGTGCAGGCGGTCGCGGGGCGGACGGAAATCCCCTTCCCCTATGTCCTCGATCCGGGCCATGCGCTCGGCCTCGACGAGGTGTCCGCCGCCGAGCTGGCGCGCTTCTTCCCCGCCACCGAACTGGCGCATATCGGCGACGAGATCGCGGACGGGCTGTGGACGCCGGTGGACGAGACCCGGCCGCTCGCGCTGTTCGACGGGCTGCGCACCGATTTCAGCCTCGCTCGGCTGCGTCATTACACCGGCACCCCGCCGGAGCATGTGCAGCGCTACGTGCTGTTCACCAACTACCATCGCTACATCGACGAGTTCGTCCGCTGGGCGGCGGCGCAGGTCAACGGCGATTCGCGCTTCACCGCGCTGTCCGGCCCCGGCGGGGTGATGTTCCGCCCCGGCGACGATCCCGCGATGCTGGACGACAGCGCGTGGCGGCGGCTCCAGATGCCGGCCTATCACCTGCTCGCGCCGGATCGCAGCGGCATCACGCTCGTCAACATCGGCGTCGGGCCGTCGAACGCCAAGACGATCACCGATCACCTCGCGGTGCTGCGCCCCGATGCGTGGCTGATGATCGGCCATTGCGGCGGCCTGCGCCCGTCGCAGCGGATCGGCGACTATGTGCTCGCCCATGCCTATCTGCGCGACGATCATGTGCTGGACGACGTGCTGCCGCCGGAAATCCCGGTGCCCGCCATCGCTGAGGTGCAACTCGCGCTGGCCCGCGCGGCGGAGACGGTCTCCGGCCAGTCGGGCGAGGAGTTGAAGCGGCGGCTGCGCACCGGCACGATCGTCACCACCGACGACCGCAACTGGGAATTGCGCTACAGCCGCTCCGCCCTGCGCTTCTCGCTCAGCCGCGCGGTGGGGATCGACATGGAATCGGCCACCACGGCCGCGCAGGGCTATCGCTTCCGCGTCCCCTACGGCACCTTGCTGTGCGTGTCGGACAAGCCGCTCCACGGCGAGCTGAAGCTGCCGGGGCAGGCCAACCGCTTCTACGAGCGCGCGATCAGCGAGCATATGCGGATCGGCATCGAGACGTGCGAGGAGTTGCGCCGCGAGGGCGCCCGGTTGCACAGTCGCAAATTGCGGGCGTTCAACGAGCCACCCTTCCGCTGAGGCAACGACCGGGGCGGCCGTGCGTTGATCGGCCGCTATCAGGGAGAATTTCGCATGGCCGACACGCCCGAGACACCCAAGGCCCCCGCGCCGCGCGCGGCCACCCGCCGCCACGCGCCGCGCAAGACCAGCACCGCCAAGCCGGCGGCGAAGGCCAAAAAGCCCGTAGCCAGCGGCGCCAAGCCCGCCGCCAAGCCGCGCGCCGCGACCGGGAGGAGCGAATCCAAGCCGGCCACCACCGGCAAGGTCGCCGCCGTCAAGGCGCGCGTGACGAAGGCCAGCGGGAAGGTCGGCGGCAAATGGGGATCGGCCGCGATCGCCGGCGGGCTGGCGGTGGTCGGCGCGGCCGCCACCGCCGCGCTGCTCTCGCTGCGCGGCTCGACGCCCCGCAAGGACGAGGCGGAAGGCGGCGCGCACAGCCCCGACGGCGAGGATGCCTCGGCATCGTTCCGCGCCGGCATCGCCGACGAGAATTCGATCCCCGACAAGGTGTGATCCGGCCTCAGCCGGCGGGGGTCAGACCTGGCCTCAGCCGGCGAGGAAATCCGCGATCGCCCGGCCAAGCTCCGGCCTGGTCACGGCGCTCATGTGATTGCCGGGAATCTCGACATAGCGCGCGTCGGGCAGCACGTCGGCCAGCGCCGCCGCCGAGCCGTTGTCGTCGTCATCCACGCCGTTCACGCAAAGCGTCGGCCATGTGAAGTCCTCAACCGCCGCGATCGGCGTGCTGACGAACGTGTCGATCACGTTGAGCAAGGCAATCGGATCGCCGCGTGTCGTCTTGAGGAACGCCTCCGCCATCCATTCGGCGCTGCCGCGCGGATGCCTGCCCAGGTTGGTGAGGATGTTGCGGAAATGATCCGCGCGCCGCCCGGCGGAAACAAGCCCGTCCAGCCCCATGCCGGCGAAGATCACGCGGCGTGGGCTGGCCCCGGTCGCCAGCATCCGGCTGGTGGTCCGCGCGCCGAGTGAATAGCCGCCGAGATCGTATTCGGTCAGCCCGAGATGCGCGACCAGCGCGTGCCCGTCCTTCGTCAGCGCGTCGGGCGGATAGGCGGCCGCCTCGTGCGGCTTCGCGCTTTCGCCATGTGCGCGCAGGTCCGGCATGATGACGCGGAAGCCCCGCGCGGCGATCGCGGCGGCATGGCGATAACGAATCCAGTTGGTCTGCGCGTCGGAGAAATAGCCGTGGATCAGGACGACCGGGCGCCCCTCCCCCATCTCCCGCCACGCGATCCGCGTGCCGTCGAAACTCTCGAAATAATGCGTTTCACTCGGGGACATCTTGACCTGCTTCCCGCCAACGATCGACCAGCGCCTGATATTCGTCGCACCGATGGCCAGGCAAGCTGCGCGTGTCGAGCCATGCGTCATGGCGATGCTCGATCCCGAAATGCGAGGTCGGGCGGAAGCGCGAGGGATCGTCGAAGCTGCCGACGGTAATGTCGATCTTGTCCGAGCCGGAGACATATTCGAACGTCAGCGGCGTGCCGCATGTCGAGCAGAAGCCGCGCCGCGCGATCGGCGAGGAGGCATAACGGTCCGGCTCGCGCTCCCAGCGCACGTCCGCACGCTTCACGTTCGCGAACGCGGCCGCCACGCCCCCGGTCGCGCGCTGGCACATGCGGCAGTGGCAGAGATAGGCGTCGTCGCTGTCGATCCGGGCCGTATAACGGACGCGGCCGCACTGGCAGCCGCCGGTCATCTCGGTCATCGCCTGTCCTTTCGTGCCGGGCAGTTTCGCGCGGCGGCGGAACGATTGCAAATTTCGCACGACGCGGCACTTCCATTATATAAGCACGCTTATTATATGCGCGCCCATGACAGAGACATTCGGGTTCCTGCTCAGCGATACGTCACGCCTGCTGCGCCGCCGGTTCGACGAACGCGCCCGCACGCACGGCGCGACTCGCGCGCAGTGGAAGGCGCTGCTCGGTATCAGCCAGCAGGAAGGAATCAACCAGGGCAGCCTCGCCGACATTCTGGAGGTCGAGCCGATCACGCTCTGCCGCCTGATCGACCGGATGGAGGAATCCGGCCTGGTCGAGCGGCGGCGCGATCCGAACGACCGCCGCGCATGGCAATTGTTCCTCACCGACAAGGCCCATCCGGTGATCGACCTGCTTCGCGAGACCGGCATGGAGCTTACCGCTCAAGCACTGCGCGGCATTCCCGATGAATCGATCACCCATCTTTCCGAAGTGCTGAACCGCATCCGCGAGAATCTCGCCGATGCGCCGCAACAGCAGAAGGACGCCGCTCATGGCTGACGCCGATCCGAAGCGCGAATTCGCCGCCGACAAGGAAATCTCCGTGCTCTCGCAGGAGGATGGCCCCGCCGAGAAGCGGCGCGGCGTGCTGCGGCTGGTGCCGATGCTCGGGGTGCCGCTGCTGATCGCGCTGGTCGGCGGCTATTTCTACATCACCTCGGGCCGCTATATCTCGACCGACAACGCCTATGTCCGGCAGGACATGATCTCGGTCAGCCCGGACGTGTCGGGCCGCATCGTCGAGGTCGACGTGCGCGAGAACCAGCAGGTGAAGGCCGGCGACGTGCTGTTCCGCATCGATCCGGAACCGTACAAGATCGCGCTGGCGCAGGCCGACGCCGATCTCGCCACCGCGCGGGTGCAGGTCTCCACCATGGCGACCGACACCGGCAGCGCCGCCGCCGACATCCAGAATGCCAAAGCGGAGCTGACGCTGGCGCAGGCCACCTATTCCCGCCAGACCGCGCTGATGAAACAGGGCTTCACCACCCGCGCCGCGTTCGATGCGGCGACGCAGGGCGTGGCCGCCGCGAATGCGAAGCTCGCCACCGCGCAGGCCGCCGCCGCGCGCGCCCGCCAGCAGCTCGGCTCGGGCGGCGGCACCGGCCAGCCCGCCGCGATCCAGGTCGCGCTCGCCAAGCGCGAGAAGGCCGCGTACGATCTCGAACGCAGCGTGGTCCGCGCGCCGAAGGACGGCATCGTCAGCCAGACGGGGCGGCTTCAGGTGGGCAATATCACGCCCTCCGGCGTTCCCGCGCTGAGCCTCGTCGTCAGCCAGCAGGCGTGGGTCGAGGCGAACTTCAAGGAAACCGATCTCAACCACATGCGCGTCGGCCAGCCCGCCGAACTGTCGTTCGATGCCTATCCGGGGCTGAAGGTGAAGGGCCGCGTCCAGTCGATCGGCGCCGGCACCGGCAGCGAATTCTCCGTGCTGCCGGCGCAGAACGCCACCGGCAACTGGGTGAAGGTGACGCAGCGCGTGCCGGTGCGCATCGCGATCGACGGCACCCCGCCGCGCGCGATGATCGCCGGCCTCTCGACCGACGTGACGATCGACACGAAGGCGCGCTGATATGGCTTCCGCCGCCGCTCCGGCCGGCGCGGCGCCCGAAGGCGCGCCGCGCGTCAGCCAGCCGCTTCTGCCGGTCCGGCATCGCGGCGTGCTGACGATCGGCATCATGGGTGCGATGATCATGCAGATCCTCGACACCACGATCGCCAATGTCGCGCTGCCGCATATGGAAACCAGTCTCGCCGCCACCGCCGATACGGTGACGTGGGTGCTGACCAGCTATATCGTCGCCACCGCGATCGCGCTGCCGGCGACCGGCTGGCTCTCGGACCGGCTGGGCAGCCGCAACCTGTTCCTGATCTCGGTCGGCGGCTTCATCCTCGCCTCGATGGCCTGCGGCACCGCCGTCAGCCTGGAGGAGATGGTGCTGTTCCGCGTCTTCCAGGGCGTGTTCGCCGCCTTCATCAACCCGCTGTCGCAAACCTCGATGCTGGACATTAACCCGCCCGAACATGCGGCGAAGGCGATGAGCATCTGGGGCATGGGGGTGATGGTCGGGCCGATCATGGGGCCGGTGATCGGCGGCTGGCTCACCGAGAGCTACAACTGGCGCTGGGTGTTCTACGTCAACGTGCCGGTGGGCGCGCTGACCTTCGCGATCCTGTGGTTCCTGCTTCCGTCCCGGCCGCGCGCGCATCGCTCGTTCGACTGGCTGGGCTTCATGTTCATCGGCATCGCGGTCGCCGCCTTCCAGCTCATGCTCGATCGCGGGCAGAACAAGGACTGGTTCTCGAGCTGGGAGATCGTGCTGGAGGGCATGATCGCCGCCGCCTTCGCATGGATGGCGATCGTCCACCTCGCCACGGCGAAGAAGCCGTTGTTCGACCGGCATCTGTTCGGCAACCGCAATCTCGTGACCGGCATGTTCTTCATGGTCGTCATCGGCGTCAGCACGATGGCGCCGATGGCGCTGCTGCCGCCGATGCTGCAACAGCTGTTCAACTATCCGGTGATTGACACCGGCATGATGATGGCCCCGCGCGGCGTCGGCGTTCTGTTCACCATGTGGTTCGCCGGCCGCCTCATGACCAGCGGCGCGGATACGCGCTGGGTTATCATGCTGGGATTGGTCTTGTTCGCGGTCTCGCTGCGCTGGATGGCGGGATACACCCTTGAGATGGATTTCTGGCCGGTGATCACCGCCGGCTTCGTTCAAGGGCTTGGCATGGGCTTGGTGTTCATGCCGATGAACGCGCTCGCCTTCGCGACGCTCGACAATCGCTATCGCACGGACGGGGCGAGCATGCTCAACCTGATGCGTTCTATCGGGCAGTCGGCGGGCATCTCGATGGTGACGGTGTTGCTCGCGCGCAATATCCAGGTCAGTCACGCCGATCTCGTCCAGCACGTGACGCAGGACAAGGTGCCGGCGATCAACCTGAGCCAGATCGACCAGTTCGGCAGCATCGGGGACAGCATCTTCTCGTTCGCCGACGCGATGATCAACCAGCAGGCTGCGATGGTCGCCTACATCGATGATTTCTACCTGATGAGCTGGATCAGTATCGCCGCCATCCCGCTCGTGCTGCTGCTGAAACGCCCGAGGGGGAAAATGGAGATCATCCACGCCGAATGACGCGGCGCCTCACCCCTGCATCAGTGCCGCGGCGAACCCGGCGAGCGGGGCCATCTCGGGCCATTGCGGCACGCCTTCGGGAATGACCACCCAGCGCTGGCGATAATCGGTGAAGATATGCGCGCGGCACTCCAGTTCCTCGGAGCGGTCGAGCGTGCCCGCGCGCACCACCGCGATGCCGGGCCGCCGCGTGTTGGTGTTGTACACGCGCGCATGACACGTCCCGCAGAAGCGCTGGATCGAGATCCGGTCCTCAGTCTCGATCTCATGGACCACAATCGGCCCGGTGACGGTCAGGCTCGCCTCCGGGACGAGCGCCTGCACGCTGAACGCGCTGCCCGAAGCCCGCTGGCAGATATGGCAATGACAGGCATAGACCGGCGGCAGCGCGTCGAGCGCCAGCTCGTAACGGCAGGCGCCGCAGCGACAGCCGCCGGTGATCGTCATGCCGCCTTCTTCAGGTGCCGACGGCCAAGCAACTCAGCGATCTGCACCGCGTTGAGCGCGGCCCCTTTGCGGAGATTGTCGCTGACACACCACAGCGACAGGCCGTTCTCGATCGTCGAATCCTCGCGCACGCGGCTGACGAAGGTGGCGTAATCGCCGACGCATTCGACCGGGGTGACGTATCCGCCGTCCTCGCGCTTGTCGACCAGCATCACGCCGGGTGCTTCGCGCAGGATCTTTTGCGCCTCGGCGGCGGAGATTTCCTTCTCGAACTCGATGTTGAGCGCCTCGGAATGGCCGACGAACACCGGCACGCGCACGCAGGTCGCCGTCACCTTCACCTTCGGATCGAGAATCTTCTTGGTCTCCGCGACCATCTTCCACTCTTCCTTGGTGGAACCATCCTCCAGGAAGCTGTCGATGTGCGGGATCACGTTGAAGGCAATCTGCTTGGTGAATTTCTTTGGCTCGGCCTGATCGCCGACGAAGATGTTGCGGCTCTGCTCGAACAACTCGTCCATGCCTGCCTTGCCTGCGCCGGACACCGATTGATAGGTGGCGACGACGACGCGCTTGATCGTGGCGACGTCATGCAGCGGCTTCAGCGCGACGACCATCTGCGCGGTCGAGCAGTTCGGGTTCGCGATGATGTTCTTCTTGCGATAGCTGTCGATGTCCTGCGGATTGACCTCCGGCACGATCAGCGGAACGTCGGGGTCCATGCGGTAAAGCGACGAGTTGTCGATCACCGTGCAGCCGGCGGCAGCGAATTTGGGGGCATAGACCTTGGTCGCCTCGCTGCCGATCGCGAACAGCGCGATATCCCAGCCGGTGGGATCGAAATGCTCGATGTTCTTGACGGTCAGCTTCCTGCCCGTCTCGCCATATTCGATCTGATCGCCGGTCGACCGTGCGCTGGCGACGACCGCGATCTCGTCCGCCGGGAATTCGCGCTCGGCGAGGATATTCAGCATCTCGCGCCCGACATTGCCCGTCGCACCCGCGACCACCACCCGATAACCCATGACTCACTCCTTGCTGCAACGCGGCATTACAGTGATTGCGCGGGCTGCATCAACCTTATTCTAATCGTGCGTTCGCGCTTGCCATGTCGCGTGGGCGATGCCGTGCACCGTCGCGAGGTGATCGACGATATCATCCAGTTCCCTGGAAGGAACATTGGTGCTGACCAGCGTCGCGACAATATCCACCCTGCCCTCGCCGCGCTCCTCCACGTCCAGTTCGGCGACGGGCAGGGATTGCGCCTCCAGATGCTCGACCAGCATATCGCCGAGCGGTCCGGCCTGGGTGGCGGAGCCGGTGATCGTCACCGAATAGCTCGCCTCCAGGCTGCGGCCTTCCAGCGGGATGCGGTTGATCGCGTCGACCAACGGACGCAGGAGGGTATTGGCGACCACCACCAACCCCGCGAGCAGCGCCGCCTCCGCCAGCATGTCGCTGCCCGCGATCGCGCCGACCGCGGCCGAGCACCACAGGGTCGCCGCGGTGTTGAGGCCACGGACGTTCATCCCCTCCTTCATGATAACGCCCGCGCCGAGGAAGCCGATGCCGGACACGACATAGGCGATCACCCGGATCGACTCTACGTCTCCGCCCAGCCGCTGCCCGAGATCGGTGAACGCCGCCGCGCCGATCGCCACCAGCGCATTGGTGCGCAGCCCGGCGGTGCGCTGGCGATACTGCCGCTCTGCCCCGATCAGCGTGCCGAGCACGAACGCGACGACGTAGCTGACCAACGTGTCGAGGAACGGCCACAGGTGGAAGGTCGTCAGGAAACGCATCGCCGGTCCCTTATCGCGCGGGCTTGTCCTTTACCGTCCGGTCGAGGAAATCGAGCATCGTCGTCCACGGATGGATTTCGCGCACGGCGCCGTGCGTCTTGCCGGGATAGAGCATCATCTCGAACTTCATGTCCGCCGCTTGGAGCCGCGCGGCGAAGGCGGTGGTGTTGTCGAGGAACACATTGTCGTCCGCCATGCCGTGCATGATGAGCAGAGGATCGCGGATTCCCGTCGCATCCGGCAGCGCGCTGGAGGCGGCATAGCCGGCGGCGTCCTTCACCGGATCGCCCATATAACGCTCGGTGTAATGCGTGTCGTACAGCGACCAGTCCGTGACTGGTGCGCCAGCGACGGCTGCGGCGTAGACGCCAGGGTTCTTCTCCAGCATCTTCAGCGACATATAGCCGCCATAGGACCAACCGTAGGTGGCGATCCGGTTGCCGTCCACGAACGGCAGCGACTTTAAATAGCGCGCGCCGGCAAGCTGATCCTCCACCTCCACACTGCCCATCGCATGCCAGATCGCATCCTCGAACTTCTTGCCGCGATTGGGCGAGCCGCGATTGTCGAGCTGGAACACGATCCAGCCCTGCTGCGCGAGATATTGCATCAGCGGCGGGTTCCACGTCCGCGTCACCGTCTGGCTGCCCGGGCCGCCGTAATGCTGGAAGAACACGGGATATTTCTTACCCGGCTCCAGCGGCGGGGTGATCATCTTCCAGTAGAGCGTCGTGCCGTCGGCGGCCTTGAGGGTGCCGAACTCGGTGGGGCGCTGCGCCGCCAGATAGGGCGCATAGGGATGCTCGCCCGCCATCTTATTCTCGTTGATCCACGCCAGCCGCTTGCCGCTCGGGTCGGCGAGATAGGTCTGCGGCGGCTGATCCGGGCTGGAGCGGGTGATGATGAACCGCGAGCCCCGCGCATCGGCGCTGGCGCTGTTCCACCATCCGGCCTCGGTCAGGCGAGTGATCCCATGGCCGTCGGGTTCGAGCGCGTAGAGGTGTTGCTCCAGCACCCCGTCGCGATTGCCGGTGAAGAAGATCCGGCCGGAGGCATCGTCCACCCCGACCAGCGCGCTCACCACCCAGTCGCCTTTGGTAAGCTGGGTCCACTTGCCCGTCTTCCAGCGATAGAGGTGCGCGAAACCGTCGCGCTCCGATCGCCAGAGCAGGCTGCCGTCGGGCATCACGCGATAGGCGTCCGAAAGGTTGATCCAGCTTTTCTCGCCGGCCTTTTCGGTGAACATCACCGTCGCCTTGCCGGTCGCCGGATCGACGCGCAGCATGTCGAGCGTGCGCTGATCGCGGCTCTCGCGCTGGACGAGCAGCGCCGATCCATCCGGCAGCCAGCTGACGCGGGCGAGGTAGAAATCGGGATCGCTGCCGAGATCGACCTTCACCCGCCCCGAACCGTCCGCGCGCATCACCCATAGCTCGACCAGCGCATTGGGCGTGCCGGCGGCGGGATAGCGCTGCTGATAGATATTGGTGCCAGATGCGCCGATTGCCGCGCGGGTAAATACCTTCACTGGCGCTTCGTCGAACCGCTCGATCGCGAGATGCCTGTCGTCCGGCGACCACCAATAGCCGGTGCGGCGATCCATCTCCTCCTGCGCGACGAATTCCGCCTCGCCGAAGTGAACCGTGCCCCCGCCGCTGGTCAGCGCGCGCGCCGCACCGCCGGCGAGCGGCTGGACCCAAAGATTCTGGTCGCGCACGAAGCTCAGGAAGCCGCCGCGCGGAGAGATCGCCGGATTGAGAGCGCCCTTCGTCCCCTCGATCCGGCGCGCTTCGCCGGCGAGGTTTGCGAGGAACAATTCGCCATCGATCGGTACCAGCAGCGAGCGACCGTCCGGCGACCAGTCGTAGTCGAGCACGCCGGTCTTACCGGTCTTGGAGCGGTCGCGCTCCCGCTGCATCTTCTCGGCCTCGGACAGCGCCGCGCCGCTGCCGACCTTACGGGAATCGACCAGCATCCGCTCCGCGCCGGTGCGCGTATCGATCGCCCAGAGGTCATAGCGCGTGCGCTCGTCGGCGCGGTTGCGCACCAGCGTCAGCAGCGAGCCGTCGGGCGAAAGGCGCAGCGCCTGCGGCTGCGGGCCGGACAGGTCCGGGCTGGCGAAGACGCGCTCGAGCGTCAATGCCTGCGGCGCGGCGAGCGTCTCAGCCAAGACGGGCACCGCGAGGTTCGCGGCGGAACAGGCAAGGGCAATCGCGAGCGGCCATGCGCGCATATCTTTCTCCGTGGGTTGCCACGGGAAAGCCCGGCGGGCGCGAAAAAACAAGCCGGGAAAAGAGAAAGGGCGCGGACGGGATGCCGTCCGCGCCCTTTCGGCAAGTCAACGCCGGGCGGCGATCACTCGGCGGCGGCAACCGTGGTGCGGTTATCGCGACGCTCGGCGATACGCGCCGCCTTGCCGGTGCGACCACGCAGGTAATACAGCTTGGCGCGACGGACCGCGCCCTTGCGCACCACCTCGATCGAATCGATGTTCGGCGAATAGAGCGGGAAGACACGCTCCACGCCCTCACCGAACGACAGCTTGCGCACGGTGAAGCTGGAACCCATGCCCTTGTTCGAGCGCGCGATGCACACGCCCTCGTAATTCTGGACACGAGCACGATCGCCTTCGATCACCTTCACGCCAACCTTCAGCGTGTCGCCAGGGCGGAATTCGGGGATCGCGCGCTTTGCGACCAGTTTCTCGATCTGCTCGGCTTCGAGCTGCTGGATCAGGTTCATTATGTTACGTCCTCAATCCTCGCCGCGCGCCAGAGGGCGATCGACCCGAACGCCGGTGTGGCGTTCCCAAAGGTCCGGCCGCCTTAGCCGTGTGTCATCCTCCGCCCGTTGCTTCCGCCAGGCGGCGATCTTCGCATGATCCCCCGATCGCAGCACTTCGGGGATCGTGCGCCCTTCCCATTCATAAGGTCGGGTATAATGCGGATATTCGAGGAGGCCGCCTTCGAAGCTTTCCTCGTCCCCGCTGGAAGCCGCGCCCATTACGCCGGGAAGCAGCCGAACGCAAGCGTCGAGCAGGACGAGCGCACCCATCTCGCCGCCGGAGAGCACATAGTCGCCGATCGAGATCTCCTCGATCGCCCGTGCCTCGAACAGGCGTTCATCGAAACCTTCGAACCGGCCGCACAGGACGATCGCGCCGGGACCGGCAGCGAGTTCCCGCACGCGTGCCTGGGCAAGCGGCTTGCCGCGTGGCGTCATCGTCAGGATCGGGCGGCCGTCCGACACATAATCCACCGCGCGCGCCACGACATCGGCGCGCAATACCATCCCGGCCCCGCCGCCCGCCGGCGTGTCGTCGACCGAACGGTGCCTGTCGGTCGCGAAGTCGCGGATGTTGACTGCATCGAGCGACCAGCGCCCCTCACCCAGCGCGCGCCCGGCCAGCGACAGGCCGAGTGGACCGGGGAACATCTCCGGATAGAGCGTGAGGACGGTCGCGGCGAAGGTCACGGCGCCGGCTTGAAATCCAGAACCTGCAGGCTCAGCGCGGGCGTCGGGGCGCGCTGGACACGGCCGGCGACCTTGCCGGTCGCGCAGTTCCACGCGAATGTCCCTTCCATCGCGGAGGTGGGGACGATCGGCTCGCTCATCGCGCACCCGCCGACCTTCGCCTTGAGCGCCGCGAGATCGGCTCGCCGCCGCGCGAGGTCGCGATCGAGCGGGACGTTCATCGCAAGCGGCGCGCTCGCCGGATCACCGCTCTGCCAACTCGCTTTGGCCGCACGATAGGCGTCGGCCAGCCCGGGCGAGACCGGGATCGGCCGATCCGCCGCCAGCCCGGCCGCGCGCAATGCGATCAGCGCCTGAAACGCGGGCAAGCTTGGCGCGCCATAGGTGCGGTTCGCAAAGGCGAACACGCCTACGCCCGCTTCCGGCAGCAGCGCGACGACCGATCCGTATCCCGGATAGCCGCCGGTATGCGTGGCGACGCGCCCGAGATCGCAATCGGACACTACGAACCAGCCCTTTCCATAGGCGCGCGACTGCCGGCACGGCGCGCCGAGCGCCGCCGCGCGCTCGCTGGTCTCGACGAAGTTCGCGCCCTCCACGATCTGCCGCACGGTGCCACGTTTGATCGGGCCATTGTCGGCGTCATCGCGCGCGGGCCATGCGGAAAGAAGGAAGGCGACCCAGCGCCAGTAATCGTTCGCGCTGGTCTGCACGCCGCCCATCGCGCCGAACGCGCCGTCCGCCATGTCCGGCTCGCGCACCCAGCCCCATTTGCCAGCCGCATCCTCCCGCCAGCGATAGCCGAGCGCACGCTTGCCCTGCGGCAGGCCCGCCACATCATAGCCGGTCGACTTCATGCCAAGCGGCGCCATGATCTCGCGCCGGATATAGCGCTCGTACGGCATGCCGGAGACGTTCGACACGATCCGCCCGAGCGTCGCATAGCCGAGATTGGAATATTCCATCTTCAATTCCGGCGCTCGTGCGAAGGCGACGCCGGCTTTCAGCAGCGCGGTGAAGTCGGCCTCGGGCAGCGGCTGTTGCCGGTCGCCCCAGGGATTGTCCTCCACGAAGCCGGCGACGTGATGGAGCAGATCCGCCACCGTGATGCGCGGTGAATCCCTGGTCGGATAGCGCCAGTTCGCCATTTCCGGCACGTAGCGTTCGGCCGGCGCATCGAGCGACAGCTTGCCGGCATCGCGCAGCTTGAGGATCGCGAGCGCGGTGAATGCTTTTGACATGGAGGCGATGCGGAAGCTGCTGTCCGCCGTCACCGGCGCGCCCGTCGCCGGGTCCTGCACGCCCAGACCACGCACCAATACGAGCCTGCCATCCTTCACCACCCCGAAGACGAGGCCGGGGACGTGCGCGTCCTTCATCCATGTGTCGAAATAGGCGGTCAGTTGCGGCGCCATCGCCTCGACCGTTTGCGGCGTTTCGGCCGCGGGCACCGGGGCGACGACCTGTGGTGGCGCGGCGGCGGCGGTTGCCACGGCCAGAACGATCAGCGCAGCGGCGGTCTTACGAATCATCGCCCGGTCCCCCATATGGAATTGTGCAGCCATGCCGCCGAATAGCGCGGCAACGATGCTTCAATTATCGACGAAAGACGTGGCAACGACCAGCCGTTCGCCGTTCCATTCCGGCACCGCGTCGACGCGCATCGGCACCATGAAGCGCTTGCCGTTGGCACGCTTGATCTCGATCACGTCGCCCGCGCCGAAATTCTCGACCGCCACAACGCGGCCCAATGCCTCACCTTCGCTCGAAACCGCCGCGAGTCCGATCAGGTCGCAATGATAATATTCACCCTTGCCGAGCGGGGGCAGCGCCGATCGCGGCACGGAAAGCTCCATCCCGCGCAGCGCCTCGGCGCGATTGCGGTCCCCCACTTCGGCGAAGCGCGCAATCGCACCGTTCGGGCCGTCACGCAGCGCCTTCAGGGTGAGCGTGCCGCGATTGAATGAACGATGCGCGCCGAGATCATCGGCGAACACCTTGAGCCGCACTTCGCCGGTCACGCCATGCGCGCCGATGACGGCTGCGAGGACGACCTCGGGTTCGATAGTTGCGGCCTTGTCGCTCATCGCGCGGGAACCGGAGGGGTCGCAAGCGAAGCCCGCGACCCTTCCCGCACCTTACTGCTCGGAGGTCGCCTCGGCGACCTGCTCGGCCTCCGGCGTCGGCTCCTCGGTGGCAGCCTCGACCTCGGCCGCGACGACTTCCACCGCCTCGTTCTGCGCTTCCTCGGCGGCCTTCAGCTTCTCGGCACGCTCCTCGGCGCGCTCCTTGGCCTTGTCACCCGGCTCGGCCTTCTTCGGGTTATTGCGAGCCGCACGCTCACGCACGCCGGCGGCGTCGAGGAAGCGGGCGACGCGGTCGGTCGGCTGCGCGCCGACGCCCAGCCAATGCTTCGCGCGATCGGCATCGAGCACGACGCGCTTCTCGTCATCCTTCTTGAGGAGCGGGTTGTAATTGCCGATCTTCTCGATGAACTTGCCGTCGCGCGGGGAACGCGCATCAGCCACGACGATGCGGTAATAGGGACGCTTCTTAGAACCGCCACGCGACAGGCGAATGCTGAGTGCCATTGTTAATTCTTCCTTCCAACTATCTAGATTGATTCACTTCTTGAACTTTGGAAACCCCGGCGGAAGCCCGCCTGCGCCGCCGGGGAGACCCGGCAGGCCGCCGCCCGCCTTGCCCAGCACGTCGCCAAGCTCCGGCCCGCCGAGCGCATTGCCCAGCCCGCCGAGGCCGCCCTTGCCGAGCATCGCCATCATCCCCTTGATGCCGCCCATCTTCCTGATGCGCTTCATCGCGGTGGACATTTCCTGGTGCATCTTGAGCAGCTTGTTGACGTCCTGCACGGTCGTCCCGCTGCCCTTGGCGATACGGATCTTGCGCTTGGCGTTGATCAACTCGGGCTTGGCGCGCTCCTTGGGCGTCATCGACGTGATCATCGCGTCCATGCGGAGCAGGATGCGCTCATCGACCGCGCCGGAGGCCATCGCTGCCTGCGCCTTCTTCATGCCGGGGATCATGCCGGCGAGCGCGCCCAGCCCGCCCATCCGCCGCATCTGCGCGAGCTGGCCGCGCAGGTCGTTCATGTCGAACTGGCCCTTGGAGAGCCGCGCGGCCATGCGCTCGGCGTCCTCCTGCTGGATCGCCTCCGCCGCGCGCTCGACCAGCGACACCACGTCGCCCATGCCGAGGATGCGGCCCGCCACGCGCTCGGGATGGAACGGCTCGATCGCGTCCATCTTCTCGCCGGTGCCGGCGAACTTGATCGGCTTGCCGGTGACTGCGCGCATCGACAGCGCCGCGCCGCCGCGCGCATCGCCGTCCATGCGGGTCAGCACCACGCCGGTCAGCGGCACCTGTGCCGAGAAGCTCTGCGCGACGTTGACTGCGTCCTGACCCGTCAGCGAATCCACGACGAGCAGGATTTCCTGCGGCCGCGCAATATCCGCCACGGCCTTCATCTCGTCCATCAGCGCCTGATCGACGTGGAGGCGCCCCGCCGTGTCGAGCATCAGCACGTCGAAGCCTTGCAGCTTCGCCGCCTGAAGCGCGCGCCGCGCGATATCGACCGGCTGCTGGCCGGCGACGATCGGCAGCGTCTGCACCTCGACCTGCGTGCCGAGCGTCGCGAGCTGTTCCTGCGCGGCGGGACGATTGACGTCGAGCGACGCCATCAGCACCTTCTTGCGCTCCTTGCCCGCGAGGCGTTTGGCGATCTTGGCGGTGGTGGTCGTCTTGCCCGAGCCTTGCAGGCCGACCATCATGATGATGGCCGGCGGCGCGGCGTTGAGGTCGAGCTCCGCGTCCTGCGGCTCCTTGCCGCCGAGCATGTCGACCAGCGCGTCATGGACGATCTTGACGACCTGTTGCCCTGGCGTGATCGAGCGCAGCACGTTCTGCCCGACTGCCTTCTCGGTCGCTTCCTCGACAAACTGCCGCGCAACCGGCAGCGCCACGTCTGCCTCGAGCAGTGCGATGCGAACTTCGCGCATCGCCTGGCGCACGTCCGCCTCGGTCAGCGCGCCACGGCCGCGCAGCCGGTCGAACACTCCGCCAAGACGATCACTGAGGCTGTCGAACATCCAAAATCCTAGTCTTGTCGTCCATCACCGGCAACAGCCGGGATGGAGGTCCGGCCCCAAACGCAAAAGCGCCGGCGGGCGAAACCTCGCCGGCCAGCGTGCACCACATGGGCGCTTTCCTTCAGCGTTCAACGTCGGAACGTGGCGCGGCCACTAGTGGAAAGTGCGTGCGGAAGCAAGCACCTGGCTGTTAACGGCCTCTACACCCCGTCATGCCACATGTCGGCGGGGTGGTCAGGATAAGGTCGTCGATGGAAATTTTCCCCATTATCGCTTTGTTGGGGGCGCTTGCGCTGGCCACCGTTCTCATCATCCGGCGCCGCCCGGATTTGCGCGGTGGTCCGCCTTCGCCGCGCCTCAATCGCGCAATCCCGCGAGATCCGGCGACGGGTCTTTCGAATCGACACGGCTTTATCGAGACGGGAACGAAGGCCCTCACGCGCGCGGGGGATCGCGTCGTCGCCGTCATCGCCATCGATGTCGGGCCGGAGGCGCCGGCAGGCGCGATCGGCGACGTTGCCCCGGCGATCACCGCAATGCTTCCCACGGATACGCTGGCCGGCGTCGTCGCCCCCGCGCAGCTCGCCTGTTTGCTGACCGTCGAATCGCATTCGCCCAACGCCCCGGACCAGCTCGCCGGACGCCTCACTTCGCTCCTCGCCCAGCAGGACCGCGCGGCGGCGCGCACCGCCACGATCGGCCTGGCGCGATCCGATCGCGAAGGCAATTCGATCGAGCGGCTTCTGGAAGCTGCCGATATCGCCGCGACAGTCGCCCGCACGCGGGGCGAGCGCAGCCTTTGGTTCGAGAAGGAGATGGCGGTCCAGCGCCGCGCGCGCGATACTATCGCCCACAGCCTGCCCGAAGCGATCGAGAGCGGCGCGATCGCCCCTTATTTCGAGCCGGTGGTCGATCTTCAGGGTGGCGAACTGCTCGGCTTCGAGGTGCTCGCACGATGGGAGCATCCTGTCCACGGCACCATCGCGCCGGCGCATTTCATCGATATCGCGCGCGAGAACAACCTGATCTCCGACCTGACGCTCTCGGTGATGCGACAGGCCCTGGCCGCCGCAAAGGATTGGGACACGCGGTTGGTGCTGTCGGTCAATTTCGCGGTGCCGGAGATGCGCGATCCTTGGCTGGCGCAGAAGGTGATCCGTCTGCTCACCGAACTCGGCTATCCCCCGTCCCGGCTCGAGATCGAGCTGACCGAGGGCGCGCTGATGGACCCGCACGGCATCGCCCCCTCGATCATCGAGAGCCTGAAGGCGCAGGGCGTGCGCGTCGCGCTCGACGATTTCGGCACCGGCGTATCGAGCCTCACCCATCTGCGCGCGCTGCCGTTCGACCGCATCAAGATCGACCATTCGATCATCACCGCGATGATGGACGATCCCGCGCGCGCCTCGATCGCCGACGCGATCCTGCGGCTCGGCGAGAGCCTCCACCTGCCGATCGTGGCGGAGGGCGTGGAGAGCACGCGGATCGCAGAGCGGTTGCGCGCGATGGGTTGCACGATCGGTCAGGGCTATCTGTTCGGCCAGCCGATGAGCCTGATGCAGACGCGGCGAATGCTCGCCGAGCAGCGCCTCATCCCCGCGACGGTCACCAGCCAGCGCCTGGCTGGCTGAGATATTCTTTCTCCTCGACCGTCGATTTCCGGCCGAGCGCGTCGTTTCGACTGGGATAGCGGCCGAAGCGCGCGATTACGTCCGCATGATCGCGCGCAAAACGCAGGTTTTCGGCCAGCCCCAGCGCGGTGTATTTATCGACGCTCAGCGCCTGCATCGCCTCGCTCTCCGCGTGCATCAGCGGCAGATAGAGAAACGCGCGTTCTTCCGGCTTGTAGCGCGTGTCCCAGCGGTGCTCGATCGCGGACAGCGTCAGCGACAGGGCGAGCGGGTCAGCCTCATAGGCGCGCGGCGAGCCACGATGGATGTTGCGCGAGAATTGATCGAGCAGGATGACCGCCGCGAGCACGGCGTCCGGCGCATCCCGCCACCCGGAAGCTCCGGAGGCGAGCACCGCATCGCGCAGCGCACCGAACCTTTCCGCTATCTCGCGATCCAGCGCGGCATCTTTGGCGAAATGCTTATCGGGCGCCAGCCCGAACCAGAAGCGCAGCACCTCCGCGGCCTTTTCGTGGACTTCGGCTTCGCTCATCCCTAGATCGCCCTTCATGACCGCCCCGCCCCGACCCGACGTCGTGACCCTGGGATGTCGCCTCAACCTTGCCGAGAGCGAAACGATCCGCGGATTGATCGACGCGCGCGACATGGTTGTCGTCAACACCTGCGGCGTCACCAACGAAGCGGTCAAGCAGAGCCGCGCGGCGATTCGCCGCGCCCATCGCGCGCGGCCGGGGGCGGAGATCGTCGCGACCGGCTGCGCCGCGCAGATCGATCCCGAAGGATTCGCGGCGCTTCCCGGCGTTTCCCGTATCGTCGGCAACGCCGCCAAGCTGCTTCCCGTGACATGGGGTGGCTTCCCGAACCACACGCCGGCGCCGCGCCATGCCCGCGCCTTCCTCGGCGTGCAGAACGGCTGCGACCATGCCTGCACCTTCTGCGCCATACCCGCCGGGCGCGGGCCGAGCAGGAGCGATCCGGCCGGCGCGGTGACGGCGCGCATATCCGCGCTGGTGGAGGCTGGCGCGCGCGAGGTGGTGCTGACTGGCGTCGACCTCACCAGCTATGTCGACGGCGAGGTGACGCTAGGCGGGCTGGTCGAGCGGATCCTGCGCGACGTCCCCGCGCTCCCGCGCCTGCGACTATCCTCGCTCGACACGATCGAGATCGACGACCGCCTGTTCGATCTGGTCACGGGCGAGCCGCGCGTCATGCCGCATCTCCATCTGTCCTTGCAGGCCGGCGACGACCTGATCCTCAAGCGCATGAAGCGCCGCCACCGACGCGCCGATGCGGTGCGGATGATCGAGCGGCTGAAGGCGAAGCGCGACATCGCGATCGGCGCGGACCTGATCGCCGGCTTCCCGACCGAGGACGAGGCGATGTTCGCCAATACGCTGGCGCTGATCGACGATTGCGAGATCGTCCACGCCCATGTCTTTCCCTATTCGCCCCGCGCGAACACGCCCGCCGCGCGAATGCCGCAGGTGGCGGGTGAAGTGGCGCGGGCACGCGCGGCGCGGCTGCGCGCGGCGTCGGCGCGGCTCAAGCGCGCATGGCTTGCCGGCATGATCGGCGCCGAACAGGCGATCGTGCTGGAAAAACCCGGCGATCGCGGCCACACGCCCGGTTTCGCCGAGCTTCGCCTCGCCGGATCGCTCGACGATATCGGACAAATCCGCACCATGCGCGTCACCGGCGCGACCGACGACCATCTCATCGGAACACCCATATGAGCACCAACCCATCCTGGCACGAAAAGCTGCTCGGCGGCTTCCGCCGCACCTCGGACCGGCTGATCGGCAATCTCACCGGCCTAGGCACAGCGCCGCTCGACGACGCCACGCTGGACGATATCGAGGAAGCGCTGATCGCCTCCGATCTCGGGCCGCAAACCGCGGGCAGAATCCGCGCGCGGCTGGCCGAAGGCAGTTTCGAGCGCAACATGGAGGATCTCGGCATCCGCCTCGTCGTCGCGGAGGAGGTGGAGAAGGTGCTGGCGCAGGTCGCCCGGCCGCTGGAGATCGACGCCTTTCCCCGCCCACAGGTGATCCTCGTCATCGGCGTCAACGGATCGGGCAAGACCACCACAATCGCCAAGCTCGCGCATCTGTTCCTCGAACAGGATTATGGCGTGATGCTGGCGGCGGGCGACACGTTCCGCGCCGCCGCGATCGGGCAGCTTGCGACATGGGCGGAGCGGATCGGCGTGCCGATCGTCACCGGGCCGGAGGGCGGCGACGCGGCGGGCGTGGTGTGGGACGCGGTGAAGCAGGCGACCGCCACCGGCATCGACGTGCTGATCGTCGATACCGCCGGGCGGCTCCAGAACAAGCGCGAGCTGATGGACGAGCTGGCCAAGATCCGCCGCGTGCTCGGCCGGCTCAATCCGGCCGCGCCGCATGACGTGGTGCTGGTGCTGGACGCGACCACCGGGCAGAACGCGCTGTCGCAGATCGAGGTGTTCAAGGAGGTCGCCGGCGTCACCGGGCTCGTCATGACCAAGCTGGACGGCACCGCGCGCGGCGGCGTGCTGGTCGCGGCGGCGGAGCGCTATGGCCTGCCGATCCACGCGATCGGCGTGGGCGAGGGCATGACGGACCTGCGCCCGTTCGACGCCAACGAGGTCAGCCGGATCATCGCCGGGGTGGACGAAGGAGCACGCAAATGAGCGAACCGCGCAACGCTTCGGCCGGTTTCCGGCTCGCGCTGGATTACGGGCCGCTGCTGGTCTTCTTCGCGGTCAATTTCCTGACGCCCGGCGCGACGATCGCGCGGATCATCGCCGCGACCGTCGCCTTCATGATCGCGATGGTCGTCGCGTTGGCGCTGTCGTGGTTCAGGACCGGACGCGTCTCGCCGATGCTGCTGATCTCGGCCGTGTTGGTACTGGTGTTCGGCGGGCTGACGATCTGGTTCCACGATGAGCGTTTCATCAAGATGAAGCCCACGTTCGTCTATGCGATCTTCGCCGCCGTGCTGGGCTTCGGCCTAGCGACCGGGCGGCCGCTGCTCCAGAGCCTGCTGGAAACCGCCTATCCGGGGCTGAGCGAGGAGGGCTGGCGCAAGCTCACCCGCAACTGGACGATCTTCTTCGTCCTGATGGCGGTGCTGAACGAGGCGGTGTGGCGCCACAGCTCGACCGACTTCTGGGTGGGTTTCAAGCTGTGGGGCGCGATCCCCCTCACCCTGTTGTTCGCCTTCGCCAACGTGCCGATGCTGCTCAAGCACGGCCTGCAGGCGGCGAGCGCGCCAGACACGATTCCCCCCGAGGGTTGATGCGAAAAAGGGCGGCGCTTTGCGGCGCCGCCTTCCTTCATTTGCGCCGGGCGGGGATCAGGCGACCGCTGCGTCGTAGCGGCGACCGGCCTCGTCCCAGTTCACCACGTCCCACCACGCCTTCAGATAGCCGGGGCGATCGTTCTTGTAGGTGAGATAATAGGCGTGCTCCCACACGTCGTTGCCGAGGACGGGCGTGCCCGGCTCCTTGGCGTCGTCCATCAGCGGGTTGTCCTGATTGGGGGTCGAGGTGACCTTCAGCTTGCCGGACGAATCGACGATCACCCAGGCCCAGCCCGAGCCGAACTGGCCCGCGCCCTTGCCGTTGAAATCCTCTTTCAGCTTGTCCAGCCCGCCATAGGCGTCGATCGCTTCCTTGAGCTTGCCGCTCGGCTGGGTCGAACCCTTGGGCGCCATGATCTTCCAGAAGAAATCATGGTTCCAATAACCACCACCGTTGTTGCGGACAAGCGGCGGAAGCTGGGACATCATGCCCATGATCTCTTCGATCGACTTGCCCGCCAGCTTCGGATCGGCCTCGACGCCCTCGTTGAGCTTCGCGGTATAAGCGGCGTGGTGCTTGTCGTGATGGAAGGTCATCGTCTCCTTGGAGATGACGGGTTCCAGCGCATCATAGGCATAGGGCAGCGGCGGCAATTCGAAAGCCATTGGATCCTCCTTGGTCTCGCGTTGGCAAACGCGACGCGGCCCAAATGGCTCCGCGAACCTCGTTACGCAACCGCTCCGACCAGATCATGGCGACGAAGCGCGTGGCGAAGCTGGTCGTAGCTTAGGCCAAGCGCATCGGCCGTCGCGCGCTGGTTGAAGCGATTCTCGGCCAGCGCGCGGGTGAGCAACTCCTTCTCGAACCGCGCGACCCGGCTCTTGAAGTCGGACGGCCCGACCTCGCACGCGGCGACCTCCTCGTCCTCGTGATCCGGCATGGACGCGGTGGTTGCCGGGCGCGGCAGATTTGCCGAACCGGGACGATAGGGCGACTCGAAGGGGTCGAATTCGATCACGTCGATCGGATCGGTCAGGTCCCAGCGATAGACCGCGCGCTCCACCACGTTGCGCAGTTCGCGCACATTGCCCGGCCAGCGATATTCCAGCATCGCATCGAGCGCCGCCGGCCCGAAGCCGGACCAGCTCTCCCATCCCAGTTCCGCCGCCATGCGCCGGCCGAAATGATCCGCCAGCACCGGAATGTCCCCGCGCCTGGCGCGCAGCGGCGGCAGCGTCACCACCTCGAACGACAGGCGATCGAGCAGATCGGCGCGGAATTCATTACGATCCACCTTGTCGGGCAAGTGCTCATTGGTGGCGGCAACGATGCGCACATCGACCTGCACCGGGCGCGAGGCGCCGATCCGCGTCACCTCACCATATTCCACCGCGCGCAACAGCCGCTCCTGCGCGCCCATCGACAGGGTGCCCAGCTCATCGAGAAACAAGGTGCCGCCATGCGCCTCCTCGAAGCGCCCGACCCGCGCCTTGGTCGCGCCCGTGAAAGCGCCCGCCTCATGGCCGAACAGCTCGGCCTCGATCAGCGTCTCGGGCAACGCCGCGCAGTTCATGATGACGAGCGGCTGGTCCCAGCGCGGACTGAGGCGATGGAGGCGTTCGGCGACCAATTCCTTGCCGGTGCCACGCTCGCCGATCACCAGCACCGGCCGGTCAAGCGCCGCCGCGCGGCTTGCGCGTTCCAGCGCGTCGAGGAACACGCCCGATTGCCCGATGACCTGTGTCGTTCGCTCCATCGCCAATATCTGGCGTAATTTCCCAACGCTTGGCAAGTGCGGGGTGGCGACTTTTTCCGGGAAGCGCCGGAAACCCACGCAAATCCGCCAAAAACGAAATTGGCACGGCTCCTGCAAAGCATGTGGCAACCGCTACGAGGCGGAATGTACGGATCAGGATCACGGAGGAAGACATGACCAAGCTCGACACTATCGGCCGCACCTTCGCTGCCATCGCCCTCACCTTCGTCGCCAGTGCGTCTATGCTGATCATGGCGGTCGGCCCGGCCAATCAGGGGAATGCAGCTCAGGCGAGCGCGATCGCCCGTTCGATCGCGTAAGTCGCCCCGCCGGGGAGGTGCGCTGCCCCTCGCCCCACCCCGGCGGAAGGTTTATATCGGCAGGGGCAATCTTGGAGTTTCGTGAATGGGCATCTTTTCCCGCACCCGCGACATCGTCGCCGCGAACATGGCCGAGTTGCTCGACAAGGCGGAGGACCCCGCGAAGATGATCCGCATGATCATCCTCGAGATGGAGGAGACGCTGGTCGAGGTCCGGGCATCGGCCGCGCGGACGATCGCCGACAGCAAGGAGATGCGCCGCCATATCGCGAAGCTGGAAGGGCTTGAGGCGAACTGGACGGAGAAGGCGGAACTCGCGCTCTCCAAGGATCGCGAGGATCTGGCCAAGGCCGCGCTGGTCGAGCGCCAGAAGGCGACCGACATGGTCGACCAGCTTCGCGCGGAGGTGAAGGTGCTCGACGATGCTCTGCGCTCCTCCGAGGAGGATATCGCCAAGCTCCAGGCCAAGCTGCGCGAGGCGCGGGCCAAGCAGAACAATATCGCGACCCGGCTGGAGAGCGCCAACAATCGGACGCGGTTGCGGGAGATGTGGAACGGGCCGCGGACGCACGAGGCGTTCAGCCGGTTCGACATGCTGGAGCGCCGCGTGGACGAGGCGGAGGGACGCGCCGACGCGATGGGCCTGGGCGCGCAGCCCAAGACGCTCGAGGAAGAGATCGCGGAGCTGAAATCCGCCGACAAGATCGATGCCGAACTGGCCGCGCTGAAGGCCCGGCTGAGCAAGGGGAATTGAGATGGAGGACGTGTTCGTCCCGATAATGCTATTCGCGTCGCTGTTCGTCGCGCTGCCTTGGATCATTCTGCATTACGTCACGAAGTGGAAGCAGGCTCCCCGCATCACGATCGAGGACGAACAACTGCTCGACGAGCTTCACTCGCTCGCCCGCCGGCTGGAGGACCGCATGAACACCGTCGAACGGCTGGTCGCCGCCGATAATCCCGACTTCCGTCCCGGCCTGAGCGACTACCGCCGCGAACCGGACTATCGGCTGGAAAACCAGACCCAGAGGAGGAACTGATGGCTGACGAAAGCCCGACAAGGTTCTATCTCGACAAGCAGAACGCCAAATGGAAGGGCGTCTGCGCCGGGATCGCGGACTATACCGGGATCGATCCGCTCTGGGTGCGCCTCGGCACCGCCGCAATGGTCTTCGTCGCGCAGCAATGGTGGATCATCATCGCCTATCTGGTGATCGCCTGGGTGACGCCGAAGAAGCCGATCGGCCTTTACCAGTCCGCCGACGAGGAGAAATTCTGGCAGGGCGTGCGCTCCAACCCGAAGCGCACCACCGCCGAGGTCCGCTCCAAGTTCCGCGAGCTGGACCGGCGCCTCGCCGATATCGAACTGCACTATACGAGCCGCAACACGCAGCTCGCCAACGAGATCGACAGCCTGCGCTGAGCACACAGCAGGGCAACGGAGAGACTAACGATGCATGAACTCGGTTTCCTGGTGCCGGTCGCGATCGTCGCGATCGTATTCGGCAGCCGCGCCTTCCGCACCTGGGTGCAGGCGAAACACGGTTATCCGCTGGACGATTTCCGGCGCGGCCGGCGCGGCCGCAATGCCTCCAGCCTCGACGACCAGCGGCAGATCATGCTGCTGTCGAACGAGAACGAGAAGCTGACCGGGCAGGTCGGCCGGCTGGAGGAGCGGATCGCGGTGCTCGAACGGATCGCCACCGATCCCGCCACCCGCACCGCCGCCGAGATCGAGGCGCTGCGCCGCAGCTGATCGCCGGCGCCGCAGAACAGACGTCGCAGAAAAGACGGGACAAGGGAGCCTGGACGATGGGTCCATTTTCGATGGTGGTGGCGATCGTGCTGATCGCAACGCTGGGTAAGATTTTCTCCGAACGCTACAAGGCGATGGGCCGCGAGCAGGACGGGCAACCACTGCCCCCCGCCGACCTGATCGCCGCGCGCGACGAGATCCGCCAGCTCAAGGAGCGCGTCGCCGTCCTTGAGCGTGTCATCACCGACAATCACGGCAGCACCGATCTGAGCCGTCAGATCGAAGAACTGCGTGACCGTTGAACCAGGGAGTCGAACCATGTCCGACCCGAGCTTCTACCTCACCATGGCCTCCGCCGCGCTGGCGGGGCTGGCGATGCTGATCGCCGCCGGGCTTTCCGGCTGGCGCGGCTGGCTCCAGCTCAAGCAGCAGCAGCTCGCCGCCGACCATGATATGCGCGCGCCCGGCACGCCGAGCGCCACCGCGCGGATCGAGATCGCCGACCTCAAGGAACGCATCCGCAAGCTGGAGGCGATCGCCGCCGGGGTCGATCTCTGAAACGCCGGGGCGCCGCCGCTCCCGCCCGGCGGTTGCGGCGACGCCCCGGAGGTTCTACGCGGGCCGGCGATGGCCGACCGCACCGACATTGCCGAGCTTCACGCCGAATATGAGTTCCTCGACCCCGACGACCGCTATCGCCTGCTGATCGATCTCGGCCGCGCGCTGGAGCCGATGCCCGATGCGCTCAAGACCGATGCGACGCTGGTGCGCGGCTGCTCGGCGGCGGTGTGGGTCTATCCCCAGCAGCGCGAGGACGGGACGCTGCATTTCCTCGCGGACAGCAACGCGGCGATCACCAAGGGGATCATCGCGCTGGTGCTGGCGACGGTGCAGGATCGCACCCCGGCGGAAGTGCGCGCGACCGATATCGACGCCGCGCTCGCGCCGTTCGAGCTGAAGGCGCAGCTCAGCTCGAACCGGACGCAGGGCATTCCGAACATGATCGCGCTGATCCGCGACACGGCGGCGCGGCTAGCCTAACCTCCGAGCGAGACGAAACGCTCGGCCAGCGCCGCGACATCCTCGCCGCGCTCCACCACCAGCCATTCGCCGGGGCGGCGCGTGTCGACCACCGTCACGGCATGTTTGGGGCAAAGCCCGAGGCATTTCGTCTCGATTACGCCGATCGCGGCCTTGCGCCCCTTGCCCATGCCGGGACATTTCCCGAGCAATTTGGCGAGCCGGCTGCGTCCCTTCGGCCCGAAGCCGCCGTCGATCTTGCGGCTGCATTTGCCGCACACCAGCACCGCTCCATGCCAGTTGGAGCGCGCGCGCTTCATGCCGGGCGCCAGCTTTTCGCCTCCTCCGCGACGCGCAGTACGTCATAGGCGGCCTGGATCGCCTGGAAACGTGTCGCCGCCTCGGCATCGCCGGGGCGCACATCGGGATGATTGGCCTTGGCGAGCCGCCGCCACGCCGCGCGAACGGCCTCGAAATCGGCGTCCGGCTCCAGCTCCAGCACCTCCAGCGCGCGCATCTCGTCGCGCGAGCGCGTGCCGTCGCCCGGCCCCGACCAGCGATAGTGCCGCGCCTGCTCGAAGCCGGAGGCGTCGCGCCGCTCCGCCGCCTCGCGCTCGGCGGCTTCCTCCGCGTTCAGGCCCTCGAAATAGTTCCAGCCGCGATTGTATTCCGCCGCGTGCCGCTCGCAGAAATACCAGCGATCCGGGCTGTTGGGCGATTTCGGCGCCGGGCAATCCCCCGGCTCGTCGCAGCCGTGGCGATCGCAGATGCGCACCTGCCGCGCCTCCCGGCTGGAGCCGTAGCCACGCCAGCGAGGGAAACCCCAGTCATTTGATCTGCTCGATCGCGCCATGTGCGTGCGACATAGGACGATCGTCGCCCGACGCAACCAAGATCGAGCTCAATGCGGAATCATATAGCGGATACGTTGCGTGCTGCCGCCACAACCTAATCCGCCGTCCGGTCGATAGGATTTGGCGAAGCGCGCCTTGGCGAAAGTCTGTCGCGAAGATTGATCGAACACGAATGCGGGATAGGCGAACACGATGCGGTCATTGTGGAATTTGCCCTCCGCATCGATATCGCCCTGGACGATATTGATTCCCTCGAACCCCCACATCAGCGCCTCTTGCGGGAACGCGGTGGAGTAGGTCAGCAGGCGCGGCGTCTGATCGACCAGCGCGCATTGCGTTGCATCGAGTCCGGATTTGACGAATGCCTCCCGTGCCGCAGCCGTATTGCCGCTGGCCTGTTCCAGCGAGGCGAATTGCGCCCAGGCGGCGGCGCGCAGCGGATTGTCCGCTGCCAGCCCGGTTTCGTTCACCGCCGCCTGAAGCCGGGCGCGGGCAGTGCCGCCCTTGTCGTTTATCACGCTCGCGGCGAAAAGTTGCAGGGCGACCTTCGCCTCCGGATCGCTGGCGAAGGCAGGATCGGCAAGCAGCGCATCGACGCGCGCGATCGTCTTGCGGCGATCCATCTCCGCACCGCGATTCCGCGCCGCCTGAAGGGTCGCCGCGAGCCGCGCGGAGGCGGGAGCCCCGGCGCGTGCGAGGATATCATCCGCGCGAGTCGCGGTCGCAAACCGCTCGTCGCGCGGCGCCACCGGGCTGCTCGCGATCTGCAGGAGCACAGGGACGAGCGGCAACGGCGTCGCGGCGCCCTGCGGCTCCATCTTTCGCAACTGCTCGCGCAGCTTGTCCAGCACCGCCGCATCGACGCCCGTCGCGAAGGCTGGCGGCTCGATGCCTTTCCCGCTCAGCCACGATGCGAGCGAGGCGTTGAGATAGGTAAAGATAGAGGGGCGCTCAAAGCCGGTCGAGCAGCGCATTTCCACCCGCATGCGGTAGCGATAGAAAACCGGCATCTCCTTGATCTTGTTCGGGTCCCAAAACCAGGTTCGCGCCATGCGCGCGAATTCCAGCGCGACGCGTCCGCCGCCGGCGGAATAGACCGGCTCGCTTTCCAGCACGCGCCCGTCATCGGCGATGGAGAATTCGATCACCGCCATGTCCGCCGGTTTCAGTTCCGCCTCTCCCCCGCAGTCGGGAATCGTTATCTCCTCGACGGCAAACGGTCCCTTCGGCAATCGCCCCGCCCCGGTCATTGCGAGATATTGCCGCGCGACATTCACCTGATCGTTGAGCAATGCCGCGATGGCGACGTCGGAACGCGCACGCACATCGTCCAGCCCGGTCTTCATCGTCAAACCACCGAGCAGCTTGACGGCCTCGCTCGCCTTCGCCTGTGCCGTCTTGCTGTCGCCAGCATTGAGCAGGCGCTCCGCATCCAGCCGACGCAATTCGGCAAGCGCGTCGGGCGCGATGCTGATCGAGGCGACCAGCCGCTCCGTATCCGCCACCGAGCGGGCCGCCGCAGCCGGATCGACGAACGTCTCGGTCTTGATCAGGCCGAGCAAGGCTGTGAGTTTCTCCGATGGAGTGGCGGCGATCGCGCCCGCAGCGCGATAATGTTCGATCGCGGCCGGGTAGTCGAGCGCGGCCTCCGCGATCTTGCCCAGCATGAGCAGACCAAGCACCCGGTCCGTCAGGAGGCTGGGATCGCCGGCTGGAAGATTGGCCAGACTTTCACCCAGCAATTCCACAGCCTCGTCCCGCCGGCCCAACGCCGCGAGGGCGCGCGCCTTGCGTAACCGGACGACCGCCAGGTTGCGCTTGTTTCCGCGCATGCGGGGCTCCAGGCTCTCCCATGCGGCCAGGCGGGCGGCGGGCGTGCCGGTTTCGTCGAGCGCGGACGCCTGATCGAACGCCTGCTGCACCGTCAGCGTCGGTTGCGACGCGGAAGGCGGAGCTGCATGTTGATCCTGCGCAGCCCCCGTACCGCTCACCAATGCGCCGGCAAGCGCAACCCACCGCAGCATAATTCCCCTCCCGTTTGTCCCGTCGCTGGCGAGCATGCCCTGCCGCCCGTCGAAGGTAAATGCGCCAGAGGGCCTGTAAGCCGGGTTCTGTCCATCCCGGCGGACCGGGACTGGGCGACCATTCCTCTAGGCCCGCCGTCGCCGACGGGCTCAAGCAACCAACCCGGGCGACCGGCGGGAACACGCCGATTTGCCGCCCCTATTCGGTTTTGCTCCCGGTGGGGTTTGCCGTGCCGCCGCTGTTGCCAGCCGCGCGGTGCGCTCTTGCCGCACCCTTTCACCCTTGCCGCGCCCGTCGCCGGGCGGATGGCGGTCTGCTCTCTGTGGCACTTTCCCTGGGGTCGCCCCCGGCGGGCGTTACCCGCCACCGTCGTTCCGTGGAGCCCGGACTTTCCTCGCCCCCCGCTGAAAGCGGAGGCCGCGGCCGCCCGGCCCTCTGGCGAAACCGCTCTTAGTCGTCTCCCTGCGGCTTGGGAAGCAGCAGCGCGAGCAGGATCATGCGACATTCCGCATCGATCTCACCGTCGATCAACTCGGGACGGAAGCGGCGCTGGAAGGCCATGATCGCGGCCATCTCGTCGCTCACGTCGTAACCGAAGCGCTCGAGCGCGATCAGGAAGCCGGATTGGCTCCACATCGGGTCCACGAGGTTCTTCGTCGGGCGCGGCAGCGCCAACCGGAGGCGCGCGAGCCTGCCCCACGGGAACAGCTCGCCCGGATCGCGCTTGCGCGCCGGCGCGATATCGGAATGGCCGACGATGTTGCCGCGCGTGATCTCGTGCCGGTCCTTGATGTCGTGGACGAGGCGGATCACCGCATCGACCTGCTCGTCAGGGAACGGGCGATAGCCGAATTCGTGGCCGGGATTGACGATCTCGATCCCGATCGAGGCGGAGTTCACGTCATCCACGTCTCGCCAATGCGACGCGCCGGCGTGCCACGCGCGCAATTCCTCCTCCACCAGCCGCAGGATCGTGCCATCCTCCGCAACGACATAATGCGAGGAAACCTTCGCCGCCGGATCGCGCAGCCGGGCGATGGCGGATTCGCCGTCCTGCATCCCGGTATAATGAAGCACGATCATCGTGATCGGCAGCGACCGTTCGTCGAAATTGGGCGACGGCGCCTCGATCACCTTCATTGCCTTTCCCCATCATAGGCGGCCGGGCCGCCGGGGATATCGCTAGCCCGATGCGGTGACGGAACCAAGCGGAGACTGGCATGCGCGCGCCGGCGCCAGTTCGTAGAAGCCGCGAAAGCGCGCGCTCGGCACGAACCGGTTCGAGAGGCCGATCACCGTTTCCCCCGCGCCGAGCATGAGCAAGCCGCCCGGCCGCATCGCGTCGGCGAGCCGGCTCAGGACCTGCGTGCGCAACAACGGCGTCAGGTAAAACAACACGTTGCGGCACAGGATCGCGTCGAAGCGCCCGGCCGGCGGCGGGTCGGTCGCGAGATTGTGACGCCGATAGGAAATCTGCGCACGAAGCGCCGGCACCGCCACCCAATCGCTCCCGGCCTGCTCGAACCAGCGCAGCATCCGCGTGACCGGCAGGCCGCGCTGTATCTCGAACTGGCTATATCGCCCGGCCCGCGCCCGCGCGAGCGCGCCGGGCGAGACGTCGCTGGCGATCACCTCGGCCGCCGCGCCACGCTCCGCGAAGGCCATCGCCAGCGACAGCGGCTCCTGCCCGAAGGCGCAGCCGGCGGACCACAGGCGCAGGCTGCCTGTGCCGCGCGCGAGCACCGCCTCGGCGAAAGTGTCGATGATGCCGGGGTCGCGGAAGAAGGAGGTTTCCTGATTGAGCAGCGCGTCGACGATCCGGTCGCCCATCGCCGCATCCTTACCCGCGCGCCAGCGCTGGACGAGCTGGTCGATCGTGGCGAGCCCACATTCCGCGACCAGCGGCTTCAGCGCGACGTCGATCCGCCAGGTGCGCGCGGAGGAAAGCTGCTGCCCCGTCCGCTCCGCCAGCAGCGCGGCGAGCGCGTCGATCGAAGGGGGGCTGGCGCTGGCCTGCTCCGACGGCTGGGTCATCGCGCCTGCGCGGCGATCATCTCGCCGATCGCCTCCGGCGGCATGACGGCATCGGCATGACCGGCCCCGGCGACCGCGCCAGGCATCCCCCAGACGACCGACGAGGCCTCGTCCTGCACCACCACGGTGCCGCCCGCGCGGCGAACCGCCTCGGCGCCTTCCAGCCCATCGCGGCCCATACCGCTCAGGACCACCGCGAGCAGCCGCGGACCAAAGACATCGGCCAGTGACGACAGCATCGGATCGACCGATGGCATATTGCCGTTGGCGACCAACTCGCGCGACAGCCGCAGCGCGCAGCCGCTATCCCCCAGCGACACGGCGACGATATGCGCATCGCCCGGCGCGACCACGATCCGCCCCGGATGGAGCCGCATCCGGTCGCCCGCGACATCGCATGGGCGATTGCCGAGCACCGCCATCTGCGCCGCGAAATAGGGCGAGAAGGAGGCCGGCAGATGCTGGGTGATGAGGATCGGCCGGTCGAACGTCCGCGGCACCACGCGGAGCAGGGCGGAAAGCGCGTGGATTCCGCCCGTCGAGGCGCCGATCGCCACTATATCGAAACGCCCGATCGCGGGTCGCTCCACGATCCTTGATGATATCGGCTCGTGCCGGCGCTCGGTCAGCTTGGTCATCCGCTCGCGCAGCACCTCCGCGAAGCGCCCGGCGAAGCCGGCTCCGCCCGGCTTCACGAGCGTATCGGCCGCCCCCAGCGCGAGCGCCTGCACGGTCGTCGCGGCACCCTGATCGCAGCTCGACGAGACGACCAGCACCCGCGCGTCGCCGCCGGTCGCAACCAGGTCCGGCAGGCCGGTCAGTCCGTCGATGCCCGGCATCTCCAGATCGAGCAGGATCAGGTCGACCCGCTCTCCGCCGAGAAAAGCCAGCGCGTCCCCGATGTTCGCGACCGCACCGGCGACCTCGAACTGCCCGCCATCCTCCGTCATCCGCGCCAGAACAGCCCGCGCCACCGCCGAATCGTCGACGATCAGCACACGCGGCTGAGGCGGCGCGTTCCTTCGCAGGAGACGGGAAGATGCGGGCATCGGCAGCCGCCGTTCAGACGACGCCGACGATCTGGAGCTTGCTCGCGAGCGCCTCGCGATCGAACGGCTTCATGACATATTCGTCCGCGCCCGCGTCGATCGCCGCGCGGATATGCGCGGTGCCGTTCTCGGTGGTGCAGAACACCACCTTGGGGCGCGATTCCAGCGTTGTCTCGCGCAGCGCGCGGAGGAATTCCATGCCGCTCATCACCGGCATGTTCCAGTCGAGCAGGATCACGTCCGGCGTGGTCGTCACGCAATGATCGAGCGCCTCGCGGCCGTCCGACGCCTCCGCGACGGCGAAATCCATTCCTTCCAGAATGTGCCGCGCGACCTTTCGGATCACCTTGGAATCATCGACGACGAGACACGATTTCATGCCGCAATCCTGTTGAAACGCAATGACATGCCGTCATCGCAGAAAGCGGTAACGGCAAGGTTAATCACGCCACGCGCGAAACCAGCCGGGGAAGATCGATCACCAGCATCGGCTGGCCGTCGCGCACCGCGCTGCCGGCCGCCACCGCCGACCAGCGATCGCCGACCGCCACGCCTGGAGCCAGCGGCGCAACCTCGACCGGGGCGACATCCTCCATGCCGTCGACCAGCACGGCGTAGAGTTGCCCTTCCACCGACGTTATGACGGCGCGGCGGCGTTCGCCGTCCGGCGCGGGCAACCCCAGCACCTGCCAGCTGTCGATCACCGTCACGACGCGGCTGCGCAAGGCGGTGAGTCCGCGCACCGCCGGCGCGGCGCCGGGAGCCGGCACGATTTCTCCCACGTCGATCACCGCCTTGACCTGCGCCGCGTCGAACAGGACCCCCCGGTCGCCGAGGCTACCGATCAGATGAAGCGCGGGTTCGCTCATGCCGCACTCCCCAAGGCGTCGACCAAAGCGACGCGATCGTAGCGATAGAGCGGGTCGCCCGGCGAGCGGCCCAGCCGCAGGATACGCCCCTCCCCCGCGCCGCCGACCTCCTCGTCGTCCATCGCGAGAATCACCTCCGCCACCTCGCCCTCCGCGAGCCGCCGCACGACACGATATCCGGCCGCTTCGATCGCCGGTTTCAGGAAGATTTCCATCCAGCCGGCCTCGGCCCCACGCAACAGGCAGAGCGGCGCGTGGCGTGTGCCCGCGACCCGTTCGGTCAGGGCGAGCGGATCGATCACCTCCACCGGCGCGCCGTCGATCATCGCGATGCCGGCAATGGCGCCGGGCAGCGCGGCGGGCGTGATCTCCGTCGGCAGCGTCACGATGTCGATCGCCTCGCGCACCGGATAGGCCAGCGCGCCAAGCTCCTCGTCCAGCCGCAGCGCGGACCAGCCGGTCTCCGCCGCGCGCGGAGTCGCCGCGCAGACCAGACCGATCGCCTGCTCGCCGCTCGTCATCCACCATTGCCCGGCCGCCTCATGCACCGCGTCCGGCGAGAGCGGCTCGATGCGGTTGATCGCGGCGAGCGCGATCACGCGGCGGCAGCCGTCGATATCGTGGAACAGCAATGCCTGCACGCCCGCCTCCACCGGCACTTCCGCGACGGGCGGCTCCTCGCGCTCCATCGCGGAGAATTGCAGCCCGGCCACCGCCGCCAGCCCGGCGACGTCGAGCAGCAGCATCGGCCGTCCGCTGTCGGGCAGCGTCTGTCCGGCATAGACGCCCGCGCGCATCACCGCCGGCGCCGCAGGCTTGATAACCAGTTCCTCGGTATCCAGCACCGTATCGACCGCCAGCGCATAGGCGCCGCCCGGCACATCCAGCACCATCAGCAGCCCCGGCGCGGCGCGCGGCAGGCCCAGCACCGCGTCGAGCGCGACGAGCGGCAGCTGACGGTCGCGAATCGTGGCGAGTCGCCCCTCCCCGATCGGGTCGATCCGCACCATGTCAGCGCGAGCCGAGACGATCTCGTCGATCGCCTGTCGCGGCAGCGCGAACACCAGCCCGCCGGCTTCGACGATCACGGCGGAGAGGATCGCCAGCGTCAGCGGCACTTCCAGCGTGATGCTCAGCCCGCGCCCAGGATGGTTGGCGATCGCGATACGGCCGCCGATCTGCTCGACGTTGGTCCGCACCACGTCCATCCCGACGCCGCGCCCGGAGGTGTCGGTGACGACATCGCGGCTCGACAGCCCCGGCTCGAAGATCAGGTCGAGCCGTCCGCGCTCGCTCAGCCCGCGAATCTCGCTATCGCGCGCCGGGTTGCGCGCCAGCGCGCGGGCGACGAGCAGGTCGCTATCGATCCCGCGCCCGTCGTCGGCGATCTCGACCAGGATGCGGTTGCCGGACTGGCGCGCGGAAACGGTAAGCCGGCCCGCCTCGCGCTTGCCGGCGGCGCGGCGTTCGGCGGGCGTTTCGAGGCCGTGGTCCAGCGCGTTGCGGACCATGTGAACCAGCGGGTCGCGCAGCAGCTCGATCATCTCGCGATCAAGCTCCACGTCGCCGCCGTCGATCGTCAGCGATACCTGCTTGCCAAGCGCGGCGGCCGTATCGCGAACCACGCGCGGAAGAGCGGAGAACAGCGCATCGACCGTCTGCATGCGCGTGCGCGTCACCGTGTCGCGCAATTCGGCAACTGTCTGCGACAGCCGATCGAGCGTGTGGCCAATCGTATCCTCACCGGTCTCGCGCAGGCGGCGCGCCAGCTCGTTGCGCGCCAGCACCATTTCCGAGACGCCATTCATCATCCGGTCGAGCAGATCGACCGAGAGGCGGATGCTGCGGCTCTGCGCGCGGCCGGCCGCCACGGTTGGCTGAACAGGAAGCGCGGCAACCGCTGCGTCATCCTGCCGTTCGAGCGCCGCGATCAGCGCGTCCTCGCCGCTGTCGTCCAGCCCGGCGCCTGCGTCGATCGCCTCGACGATCTCTCCGATCCGGTCGACGATCGACAGCACGGCGTTGACCAGCGCGCGATCCGGCACGCGATCGCCCGCACGCACCGCCGCCAGCACATCCTCCGCCGCGTGGCTGAGCCGGCCGACGCGCGGCAAATCGAGGAAGCCGCAGCTTCCCTTCACCGTATGCACGAAGCGGAAAATGGCATCGAGCCGCGCGCGATCGGCCGGGTCGGCTTCCCACGCGACGATTTCGCCCGCGATCGCCTCCAGCGATTCGCGGGTTTCTGCGATGAATTCCTGCAACAGGTCGTCCATGTCGCCGTGACCTTGCCCCGGCGACAGTTAAATCAGCGTTTACCGGGCGTTGAGCGTCGCGCCGAACAGCAGGACATTTTCGGCCGGCGCGCTCACCTGTACCGATCCGCCGGTTTCGGTGACGAGCGAATGGACCATATAGGCGGCCGCGCTGCGCGGCGTCACCTCGCGCCCGCCCGCGCCATCGGTCAGCGTGGCGCGCAATTCCTCGTCCAGGATGACGCGCGGCCCTTCCGCTTTCAGCACGATCTCGGTGACGCCGGCATTGCTTTCACCGCCGATCGCGAGGGTGCCACCGCGCACCAGCGCGTCGCCCGCGATCATCGCGAGGTTGAGCAGCACCTTGATCGCCGTCTTGGGCAGTTCCGCTTCCTCGACCAGCCAGTTGAGGTCGAGCCGCTTGTTCTCGCCGAGCAGCCCGGTGATCGCGGCCTGTGCCTCACGCGTGTCGATGAGGTCGCCGAAGCCGCCCCCGGCCCCGAACGCGAGACGGAAGAATTTCAGCTTGTTCGCCGAAACCCGCGCGCTCTCGCTCAGCAGATCGAGGCAGCGCTCGCGCATCGCCGGATCGGTTTCATCGGCGAGCAATTCCAGCCCGTTGTTGAGCGCTCCCACCGGCGACAGCAGGTCGTGGCACAGCCGCGAGCACAACAGGCTGGCAAAATCGACCGGGCTGATCGTCATATTGGTCCCCCAAGCAGGCGCGGGCCTTTTGGCGAAGCGCGGAGTCGGGCGCAAGCCTAGTCAGTCAGGATCGTCAGCGGATCGAAGCGGCCATGCACCGCCCCGTCGCCGACCGCCCGCCACGCGCGCGCCTCGCCGTTCCCCGCGACGATCAGCCAGATCGCGCCGTCGGCGGTCGCCTGCGCCGCATCGGTGAGCGACGGCATGGCGTCACCCGAGGGATGCGAATGGTAATGCCCGACCACCGTATCACCCCCTTTCCGCGCCGCGCGATGCGCCGAGAGCAGCGCCGCCGGATCGAGCTCGAAACGGGTGGCCGGCATGGGATGGACATTGGCGCACGGCAGGACGACGATGCCGCCGTCCGGCGCGCGGAGCAGCAGGCCGCAAATCTCCTTCTTATTGGCCCCCGCCTCCGCGACGAGCCATTGGAGCAGCGACCTTGAAATCCGGAGCGTCATATCCATCTAAGACACGATGCACCGGGGGGCTTCCGTCATTCAAGCAACGATCGCGCCGACCGCCGATGGCTGGCGGCTCGACCGCGCGCTGGCGGACGCGGTCCCCACCCTGTCGCGCGAGCGGCTGAAGGTGCTGATCGCGGGCGGCAAGGTCGAGCGCGACGGGCAACTCGTCCGCGAGCCGGCGCGCAAGGCGGCGGCGGGCGAGACGTTCGCCGTCACGGTGCCGGATCCCGCGCCGGCACGTAACGAGGCGCAGGACATCCCGCTCCGGATCGCGTTCGAGGACGAGCATCTGATCGTCGTCGACAAGCCGGCCGGGCTGGTCGTCCATCCCGCCGCCGGGAACCTCGACGGCACTTTGGTCAACGCGCTGTTGCACCATTGCAAGGGCTCGCTTTCGGGCATCGGCGGGGTGGCGCGGCCGGGGATCGTCCATCGTATCGACAAGGACACGTCCGGCCTGATGGTCGCCGCCAAGACCGATCGCGCGCATGAAGGGCTGGCGAAGCAGTTCGCCGATCATTCGATCGACCGCCGCTATCTGGCGATCGTCTCGGGCCAGCCGACGCCGCCCGCCGGCAGTGTCGACGCCACGCTGGCGCGCAGCCCGCAGAACCGCAAGAAGATCGCGATAGTCGCGAATGGCAAGCGCGCGGTCACGCATTATCGCACCGTGGAGCGGCTGAGACGCGACGCCGCGCTGGTCGAATGTCGGCTGGAGACGGGGCGGACACATCAGGTGCGCGTGCATATGGCCTCGCTCGGCCATGCCCTGCTCGGCGATCCGGTCTATGGCCGGACGAAGCAGGCGCATCGCGCATTGCTCGAAACGCTGGGTTTCAGGCGTCAGGCCTTGCACGCGGCGCGGCTGGGGTTCATCCATCCGATAACAAAAGTTGCTTTGTCGTTCGAAAGCACGATGCCTGCTGACATGCAGGAACTGTTCATTCAGCTCAACGTATAAGACTGGAAACGGCGCGGCGCTTTGGCAAGGCCGCGACTTTCCGCAAAGGGAAAGGGTAAGGATCATGGCAAATCGCAGCAACGTCCCCGCGACGATCCCTGCGCTCGGCGGGGAGCAGAGCCTCAACCGCTATCTCGCCGAGATCAAGAAGTTCCCCATCCTGGCGCCCGAGCAGGAATATATGCTCGCCAAGCGCTTCCAGGAGCATGGCGATACCGAGGCGGCGGCACAGCTCGTCACCTCGCACCTCCGGCTCGTGGCGAAGATCGCGATGGGTTACCGGGGTTACGGCCTGCCGGTCAGCGAACTGATTTCCGAAGGGAATATCGGCCTGATGCAGGGCGTGAAGAAGTTCGAGCCGGATCGTGGCTTCCGCCTCGCCACCTATGCGATGTGGTGGATCAGGGCTTCGATCCAGGAGTTCATCCTGCGTTCGTGGAGCCTCGTGAAGATGGGCACCACGGCGGCGCAGAAGAAACTGTTCTTCAACCTGCGCCGGATGAAGGCCCGGCTCGACGCGTTCGAGGACGGCGATCTGAAGCCCGAGGACGTGGAGAAGATCGCCACCGATCTCGGCGTGACCGAGGCGGAAGTCGTCAGCATGAACCGCCGCATGGCGATGGGTGGCGACACCAGCCTCAACGTGCCGATGCGCGAGGACGGCGAGGGCCAGTGGCAGGATTGGCTTGCCGACGACGCGCCGTTGCAGGACAGCGTTCTGGCGGAGTCGCAGGAAGCCGACGTGCGTCACGAGATGCTCGTCTCCGCGATGGACGACCTTAACGACCGCGAGAAGCACATCCTCACCGAACGTCGCCTGACCGACGACCCCAAGACGCTGGAGGAGCTTTCTCAGGTCTATGGCGTCAGCCGCGAGCGTGTTCGCCAGATCGAGGTGCGCGCGTTCGAGAAGCTGCAGAAGGCGATGATGCGTCTTGCCGGCGAGAAACGGCTGCTGCCGGCCTGAAGCATTTCCGGACCGGGCATTGCTGGCGATCATGATGCTCGGCTAACGACGGGTGCATGATCGCTCGCGTGCTTCGTATCGGCGGCAAGGTTGCCTTGTGGTTCGTCGGCCTGTCCGTGCTTTGGGTCGTGATCCTTCGCTTCGTGCCGACGCCCATCACCTTCACGATGCTGGGCGATCTACTGTCCGGCCGCTCGGTCACGAAGGAATGGCGGCCGTTGAGCCGGATCGATCCCAATATGGCGCGCGTCGCGATCGCCGGGGAGGATGCGCGATTCTGCTCCCATCACGGATTCGACTTCCGGGCCATCGCGGGCGCGGCCTATCGCAATGCTGAGGGCGGTCGCATCCGCGGCGGCTCCACGATCAGCCAGCAGACCGCGAAGAACGTCTTCCTGTTCCAGGGTGGCGGCTATGTCCGCAAGGCGTTCGAGGCATATTTCACCGTCCTGATCGAGACGATCTGGGGGAAGCGGCGGATCATGGAGATGTATCTCAATGTCGCCGAGACCGGCATCGGCACCTATGGCGTTGAAGCCGGGGCGATGCGCTATTTCCACCATTCGGCCGCGCATCTGACGCCGCTGGAGGCCGCGCGGATCGCCGCCGTGCTGCCGCTGCCAAAAAAGCGCGAGGCGATCGACCCCAGCGGGTTCGTCCGCCGCCACGGCAATGCGCTGGCGCGCTATGTCGGCGTCGTGCAACGCAACGGGCTGGATAGCTGCCTGAAATAACGGCGTTTCTTCACCTCAGGGATACCGCATCGCTCGCGCGCGTTGAGGGCGGGTCCGCCATGAGACGGACATGACGGGAACGGAACGGGAGACGGATATGAAGCTCGCCTATGCGATCGCGCTGGTTCCGCTGGCGCTGGCGGGATGCAATAACAAGCCGGAGGTGAAGGCCGAGAACGCCTCCGTCGCGGAAGTCGCCACCGCCGCCGACAGCGCGATACGGATGGAGCCGGGCAAATGGCGCACCGAGGTGTCGGTCGATTCGGTCGAGATCGCCAACGCGCCGCCGCAGGTCGCCGACATGATGAAGAAGCAGCTTTCCGCGAGCGGCAAGCAGACCGTCGAAGCCTGTGTGACCAAGGAACAAGCCGAGCGACCGCCGGAGGAACTGCTCGGCGGCAAGGGCATGAAATCCTGCCGCTACGACACGTTCGAGATCAAGGGCGGCAAGCTCGACGCGCAGATGACCTGCCAGGGCGGCCCCGCCGGCCAGGGCACGATCCAGAGCAAGCTGTCAGGCGATTTCGGCAGCAAGGGCTATGATCTGGTCAGCGAGACCAAGACCGACATGAACGGCCAGAGCGTCACCACCAAAACCAAGGTGAAGGGCTCGCGGATCGGTGACTGCACCGTCGCCACGAGTTGATCGGCGGGAAGCCGGCCTGCGCGATCCGTCGCGCGGGCCGGCGCCACACGCGGCGATCAGAACGGCAGCTTGAACCCCGGTGGCAGCGGCAGGCCGCTGGTCATCTTCGCCATCTCGGCGGAGGAGGCAGCATCGGCTCTCGCCCGCGCATCGTTGAGCGCGGCGGCGACGAGATCCTCCACCATCTGCTTCTCGGATGGCTGGAGTAGCGATTCATCGATCGAAACCGCGATGATCCGCCCCTTCGCCGATGCCTTCACCTTGACGAGACCGCCACCGGCAGCCCCCTCCACCTCGATCGTGTCGAGGCTCTCCTGCGCCTTGCTCAGCTCGTTCTGCACGTTCTGGGCCATGGCAAGAATGTCGTTCAAGTCCTTCACAATATGCTCCGTTTGGGCCATTCGATGAGTTCGGCGTCAGGGAAAGCGGCGCGCGCCGCCGCGATGATCGGCGTGTCGAGGATCGCCTGACGCGCCGCTTCCTCCGCCGCGTCGTCCGCCTCCTTCATGGTCGGCTCGCCCGGCTCGTCGACCATCGCCACTTTCCACGTGCGGCCGGTCTCGGCCTTCAGCACCTGCGCGAACTCGGCGAGGGTATCGGCCGATACCGGGCGCGATCCACTGAAAGCGATCTCGCCCGGCGCGATCCGCACCAGCCGCGCGCTGCCGCGCAGCCGGTGATAGAGCGCGTGGTGGCCGCGTTCCTCCAGCAGCGCCATGACGGCGGCGAATTCGTTCGGAGCGCCCTGCGGCGGCGCGGGCGCGGCGGCGACGGCCGGACCGCCGACCGATATCGCGCCGCTCGCGATCTGCCGCGCCAGTTCGCCGGGGTCGGGCAAGGTCGAGGCGTGGGCGATGCGCAGCAGCGCCATCTCCGCCGCCTCGATCGGCATGGCGGCGCGAGCCACCTCGTCATGCCCCTTGAGCAATAGCTGCCACAGCCGGTGGAGCATCGCGAAGGAGAGCTTCGTCGCCCAATCGCGATAGGCGGCGCGCTCGTCCTCCGGCTGGGCGGGATCGTCGGGCGCGCCGACCTTCACCAGCGTCACGCCATGCACCGCCTCCAGCAGCGCGCGGAACACCGATTGCGGATCGACGCCAAGATCATATTGCCGGCGCAACGCCGCAAGCGCGGCCGGCGCGTCCCCCGCGAGCAGCAACCCGAGCAGGTCGCGCACCGCCCCGCGATCGGACAGGCCGAGCATCTCGCGCACCGCCGCCGCGCGTACCCCGCCGCCTTCCAGATCGGCATGGGCGATCGCCTGGTCGAGGATCGACAGGCCGTCGCGCGCCGATCCTTCCGCCGCGCGCGCGATCAGCGCCAGCGCCTCCGGCTCGGCCGCGGCATTCTCCTGCTCGCAGACATTGGCGAAATGCCGGGCCAGCATTTCCGCCGGGATGCGGCGCAGATCGAACCGCTGGCAGCGCGACAGCACCGTCACCGGCACCTTGTTCACCTCGGTCGTGGCGAACAGGAACTTCACATGCGCGGGCGGCTCCTCCAGCGTCTTGAGCAGGCCGTTGAAGGCCGCCTTCGACAGCATGTGCACTTCGTCGATGATGTAGATCTTGTAGCGCGCGGAAACCGCCGCATAGCGCGACGCCTCGATGATCTCGCGGATGTCATCGATACCGGTATGGCTGGCGGCGTCCATCTCGATCACGTCGATGTGACGCCCCTCGGCGATCGCCCGGCACGGCTCGCAGACCCCGCACGGGTCGATCGTCGGGTTGCCTTGCCCGTCCGGGCCGATGCAGTTGAGCGCCTTGGCGATGAGGCGCGCGGTGGAGGTTTTGCCCACCCCGCGCACGCCGGTCAGCAGGAAGGCATGGGCGATGCGGTCGCGCTTGATCGCATTCTCCAGCGTGCGGACCATCGCCTCCTGCCCGATCAGCGCGGAGAAGGTCTGCGGCCGGTACTTGCGCGCGAGCACGCGATAGGCGTCGCCAGCGCGTTGCGGCTGGGGCGGCTCGTCGAGGCCGAGCGAGGCGGAGAGATCGTTCACCCGGAGGTAGATAGGGGGTACGGAGGGATTCGTCAGCTACAATCCGGGTTGCGCTTATTCGTCATGCCGAACTTGCCCCGGCATCCAGCGCCACGAACATCATCGCCCGAGCTTCGGTGTCCCGGCATGAGGGGATACGGTTTTTTGACGGGATTTAGGGCGCGGCGCGGCGAAGCCGCGTCGTCGGACGGCGCTGGTAGCGCCACCGGCCGCGCGCGCTGCCGGTGCGCGCGATGGCTTCGCTATCGCTTGCGCAGCGCGCGGTGGGAGCCGGAACGACCCGTGGCGAAATCGTTGTGGCTGCTTCCGTCAGGATCTGACCAGG
>MKSU01000016.1:175072-213167 GCA_001897375.1 Sphingomonas sp. 67-36
GCACGCGATAGCAGACGCGGTGCGGGCGATAACGGCCGCGCCATTCGCAGACGGTGCGGAAGCGCGGGCCGCGATGCCAGCCGCGATTCCTGTCCCATCCGCGATGATAGCCGCGATCGCCGCGCCAGCGATCATGCTTCCCGTAATAGCCGTCGTTGCGCCAGCCTTGCGCTTCCGCCGCGCCGGGGAGCGCGGTGCCCGCCACCATCAGGCCGGCGAGCGCGAGAACGATCTTCCTCATGTGGTTCACTCCTGTACTTCTTCCCACATGAGGCGAAGGTTAGCTCACCGCCCCTGCATGTTCCGTGAACCCGATGGTAAGCGTACAGTCAGGCCATCGAGCGCTTCCGACAGCGTGATCTGGCATGAGAGCCGGCTGGTGCGCGTCGCGTCATAGGCGAGGTCGAGCATATCCTCCTCGTCCTCGCTCGCCGCGGGCAGCCGGTCGAAATCCGCGGCGTCGACGATGACATGGCAGGTGGCGCAGGCCATCTGGCCCTCGCAGGTGCCCTCCAGCGGCTGGCCGTTACGCTGCCCCACCTCGAGCAGGCTGTCGCCCGGCGCGGCTTCCACCTCGCTGACCGTTCCGTCCGTGCCGACAAACCGCACCTTCATGGTCATGCCGCGATCCTTTGCGCATCGGCTGCCGCCGTGATGCGGATCAGCGCGGTCCGCAATTCCTCCTCCGTGGTGTAGCGCCCGAAGCCGAGCCGGATCGAGCCGCGCGCCTCCACATCGCTGAGGCCGATCGCCTTCAGCACGTGGCTCGGCCGCCCCGAGCCGCTGGCGCAGGCCGACCCGGCGGAAAAGGCGATGTCGCGGCAGTCGGACATTAGTCGGTTCACGTCCAGTCCGGCACGGCGCACGTTGAGGTTGCCGTGATAGCGCTGGCTCACCGCACCGTTGATCGTCCAGCCGGCGAGCATGCCGGTCGCGAGCGACCACAGCCGCTCGACATGCGCCGCATCCTGCGCGGCCCGCTCCGCCATCAGCCGTGCCGCGACACCGAAGCCGACGCACAGCGCCGGGCTGAGCGTGCCCGAACGCCCGCCCTCCTGATCGCCGCCGTGCAGCAAGGGCGCGAGCGCCACGCCGTCGCGGATCCACAACGCGCCGATGCCCTTCGGCCCGTGGATCTTGTGGGCGGATAGCGCGATCAGATCGCAGCCTTCCGGGATCGGCACGCGGCCATAGCCCTGCACCGCGTCGCACAGCATCAGCGCACCAGCCGCGTGGGCCTGCGCCGCGATCTCCGTGACCGGCTGGATCACGCCGATCTCGTTGTTGACCAGCATCGCCTCGACCAGCCTCGCGCCCGGCAGAACCCTGGCCAGCGCCGCGCGATCGACCAGTCCCTCGCGATCGACCGGCACGATTCGCGCCTCGCCGATGGCATGCGCGGTGTCGAGCACGGCGGCGTGTTCGGTGGCGATCGTCACGAACGGGCCGCCGACGCCCTTGATCGCCCAGTTGAGTGCCTCGGTCGCGCCGGAGGTGAACACCACCCGGCCGCCCTTCGGCAGCAGCGCGGCGATCTGCGCACGGGCCACCTCGATCGCCGCCTTGGCCTTGCGCCCGGCAGAATGGGCGGAATGGGGGTTGGCGTGCTCGTCGCGGAGCCACGGCAGCATCGCCTCGAACGCCTCTGGCGCGAGCGGCGTGGTCGCCTGATAATCGAGGTAGATCATGCCGCCAGCCGCCTTGCCTGCCGCGCGACATCACGCCATGCGGTGATGAAGCGATCCACGTCCACATCGCTCGTCACGCGACCGAAGCTGACGCGGATCACCTCGCGCGTCTCCTCCTCGCCCCAGCCCATCGCGCGCAGGACGTGGCTGGGCTTCAAGCTGCCGCTCGCACAGGCGCTGCCCGCCGAGACGGCGATGCCGGCGAGGTCGAAGCGGATCAATTGCGCGCTCGCGGCGAGGCCCGGCAGGCGATAGCTGCCGATCGCGGGATGACGCGCCGCCCGCTCGGCCACGACGATCCCGCCCGAGCGGCGGATCGCATCGTCCAGACGAGCGCGCAAAGCGGCGTAGTCCGGCTCCCGCTCGGCGAGGGCGGCGGCATAGCCAAGCGCGGCGGGGAGGTTCTCCGTTCCCGGCCGATAGCCGCGCTCCTGCCCGCCGGTCGGCCGCAGCGTCGCGAGATCGCGTACCAGCAGCGCGCCGATCCCCGGCGGCCCGCCGCGCTTGTGCGCGGAAAGCGCGACCAGATCGGCATAGTCGGCCAGTTCCGCCGACGCCGGCATCTGCGCCGCATCGACCAGCAGCAGGCCGCCGGCGGCATGGACGATCTCCGCCGCCGCCGCGATCGGCTGGCGCACACCCGTCTCACTGTTGCACCATTGCAGGCAGACAAGCGCTGGCTCGCCCTCGGCCAGCCGCGCGAGCGCCGTGAGGTCGATCACGCCGTCCGCGTCCACCGGCGCCGTCTCCGCCATACCGGCCGCGCGGATCGCCGCGTCATGCTCCACCGCCGAGACGATGCGCCGCGCGACCTGCGCCCGGCCGAGCGCGAGCGTCAGCGATTCGCTCGCCCCGCTGGTCAGCAAGATCTCGTGCCGCCAGCCATAGGCCCCGGCGATCGCGGCGCGCGCTTCCTCCAGCGCGGCGCGCGCGGCGCGCCCCTCGGCATGGGGCGAGGAGGGATTCGCCCACATCGCCTGCCCGCGCGCGACGGCGGCGATCGCGGCCGCCGTCATCGGCGTGGTCGCGGCATGATCGAGATAGAGACGTGGGGCCAAGGCTAATTCCGGCAAAACTCGTTCCAAATCCGGTGACGCGTCCTATATAGCGCGCAAAGCACGGCGCTACACCCGCGCCCACCAACGAACGGGAAACAATGCCTGAAGTGATCTTCCCCGGCCCCGAGGGCCGTCTGGAGGGGCGTTTCGCCCCCGCCCCCAAGCCCCGCGCGCCCGTCGCGATGATCCTGCACCCGCATCCGAACGCGGGCGGCACGATGAACAACCATATCGTGCAGCAGCTCTACAAGACGTTCCAGCGGCGCGGCTTCGCCACGTTGCGCTTCAATTTCCGTGGCGTCGGCAAGAGCCAGGGGACGTTCGACAACGGCATCGGCGAGCTTTCCGACGCCGCGAGCGCGCTCGACTGGGTGCAGAGCTTCCACCCGGAGGCATCGACGACGTGGATCGCGGGCTTCTCGTTCGGCGCGTGGATCGGGATGCAGCTCCTGATGCGGCGGCCGGAGATCCGCGGCTTCATCTCGATCGCGCCGCCGGCCAATCTCTACGACTTCACCTTCCTCGCCCCCTGCCCCTCCTCGGGCATCATCATCCAGGGCGAGCAGGACGAGGTGGCGACGCCCGGCGCGACGCAGAAGCTGGTCGACAAGCTGCGCACGCAAAAGCACATCACGATCCACCACGACGTGATTCCGCGCGCCAACCATTTCTTCGAGCATGAGATGGACGACCTGATGCGGTCGGTCGACAATTACCTCGACATGCGCCTCGCGCCGGATTCGCCGATCCGCTGACACGGAAAGGGGCGCCGTCGGGCGCCCCTATGCCGTCGGCAGCGTCCAGATCAGCACGTTCGCCACCAGCACCGCCGTCATCACCAGCAGCAGCGCGCCCTTGCGGCGGTCGCGCCCGGTGCGCAGCAGATAGAGGCCGCCGATCAGACAGGCGAACGCCGCGATCATGCCGATCGCGGGCGCGGCCTGCGCGATGCCGGTCAGCGCATTGTTCACACCCGGCCCATCGCGAGGAATTTCGCGCGGCGATCCTTGCGCAGCGCTTCGGCGGACATGCCGGAAAGCTCGCCCAGCGCGCGGTCGATCGCGTCGCCCAGCGCGGCGATCGCGGGGGCGGGATCGCGGTGCGCACCGCCGATCGGCTCGGGCACGATCGTGTCGATCACGCCGAGCGCCTTCAGATCCTGCGCCGTCACCTTCATCGCCTCGGCCGCCTCCGGCGCCTTGTCGGCGGTGCGCCACAGGATAGAGGCGCAGCCCTCCGGCGAGATCACCGAATAGACGGCGTGCTCGAACATCAGCACGCGATTGCCGCTGGCGAGCGCGATCGCGCCGCCGGAGCCACCCTCGCCCACCACCGCCGCGACCATCGGCACGCCGAGCGCGAGGCTCGCCTCGGTCGAGCGGGCGATCGCCTCGGCCTGCCCGCGCTCCTCCGCCTGGAGGCCGGGGAACGCGCCCGAGGTGTCCACCAGCGTCACCACCGGCAGCCCGAATCGGTCGGCGAGCTCCATCAGGCGCACCGCCTTGCGATAGCCCTCCGGCTTGCCCATCCCGAAATTGTGGCGCAGGCGCGAGGCGGTGTCGTCGCCCTTCTCATGCCCCAGCACCAGCACGCGGTGGCCGCGGAAGGTGGCGAAGCCGCCGAGGATCGCCTGATCGTCGGCAAAGCCGCGATCGCCGGCCAGCGGCACGAACTCGTCGAACAGCCCGGCGACATAATCCCTGAAATGCGGGCGCTCGGGATGGCGGGCGATCTGCGTCTTCTGCCACGGCGTCAGCTTCGCGAAGGTATCGCGCAGCAGCTTGTCGGATTTCGCCTGCAAGCGGGCGATCTCCGCGCTCAGATCGACGCCGCCATCGGCGCCGGTCTCACGCAGTTCGTCGATCCGCGCCTGAAGTTCGGCGATCGGCTTCTCGAAATCGAGGAAAGTCGGCATCCGGCTGCGCTAGGGCGCGCGCTTCGCCACGTCAACGAGCGGATGGCGTTCGTTGACCAGATCGACCAGCCGTTTGCTGTCGACATGGGTGTAGATTTCGGTCGTGGCGATATCGGCATGGCCGAGCATGGATTGCAGCGCGCGCAGGTCCGCCCCACCCTCCAGCAGATGCGTCGCGAAGGCGTGACGCAGGACGTGCGGGCTGATCCGCTCGGGCGGGATGCCGGATTCCGCCGCCAACGCGCGGACGAGTTGGTAGAGCCGTACGCGCGATAGATGCCCCTTGCCGGAAGGGAACAGGAACGGCCGCTCCTTCGCGACATGCTCGCGCCACCGCGCCACCGCCGCCCGCGCGCGATCGGACACCGGCACCAGCCGCTCACGCCCGCCCTTGCCGCGCAGGATCAGGAACGGCCGGTCGGGCTGGATCGCGTTGCGCGACAGCGAGACAAGCTCGGTCGCGCGCAGGCCGGAGCCGTAGAGCAGCTCGAGCAGCGCCTCCATCCGCCGATCGTTGGGATCGGGCGGATCGCGGGCCAGCCGCGCGGCGATCGTCGCAAACAACCGCTCAATATCGGCGTGGGAAAGCGTCCGGGGCAGCGCGCGCCGCGTGCCGGGGCGGGGCAAGGCCGCGCCGGGATCGTCGCCGCGCAGCCCCTCATCGGCCAGAAAGGCGTAGAACCGCCGCAGCGCCGCCGACTTGCGCGCCACGCTCGACCGCGAGAGGTCGAGCCAGCTTTCGCCCAGCCGCTCCAGCGCCGCCGCATCCGCATCGGCCAGCCCACCGCCCAGCGCTTCCGAGGCTAGCAGCAGATCGCTGCGATAGGCGGCGATCGTGTTGCGCGCCGCACCCGCCTGCGCCGCCATCATTTCGAGGAAGCGTTCGATCAGGTCGCGGTCGGCGCTCATCGCGTCAGGCGCGCGTCAGCGCCTCTGTCGCGATCATCCGCGCCTCGCCGCCAAGCCCAACGACGCGCAGCGCGGTGACGATGCGATAGAGCATCTCCGGCGGCACTCCCCGCCAGTCGCCGGTCTGCATCCCGATCGCCGAGAGCAGCAGGACGGTCGCCGGCTGGCGATCGCGGGTGGCGCGGTCGAGCGCGCGCGTCCACGCATTGTCCGCGCCGATCTTCACGTCGAACGCCTGTGCGCCGCGCTCGATATCGCTCGATGAGAGCCGGCCGAGGCCGGCGAGCCCAGCGAAGAATATCTGCTGCTTGCGCGCGCTGGCATAGCCGGAGACCGCGCCATAGCCGAGCCGCGTGGCCGCGTCGGGATCGGCGAGCATCAACAGCGCCCAGCCGTCGGTGCCGGTGCTCACAGTGTCGCGCCAGCGCATCGCGGTGCGGTCCATGCCGGCGGAGAGCATCGCGGCGATGATGCGATCCGCCTCGTCCTTGCCGTCGATAGGGCGGACGCGCGCCGCCGCGCGGGCGGTGAGGATCAGGCGGGCGTATTCGCCCTGCGCCGTCGAGCCCCCCTCCCACAATTGCCGCAGCGCGCCGATCCGCGTCGCCACGTCCGCGCCGGCATAGGCGCTACGCAGGTCGGACGCGGTGGCGGAGAGCATGGCGGGCATGTCGTCCGCCGCATCGATCGCGCCATATAAGTCGACCAAAGCGAGATTGGAGAGCACGCCCATCGCCGCCGCCCGCTCGGCCGGCGCGGCGCGATCGGCGAGCGGGATCGCCGGAGCCAGCGCGCGCCAGCCCGTCACTTGCGGCCCCACCGTGTCGTAGAGCGAATCGGGCACGGCGATGCCGGTCGCGGTAGCGAGGCCGAAGCGCCAGGCGTTGAGCTGGACCACCGGGCCCCATTCGATCGTGATCGCCTGTCGGCTGTCCGCCCCCGCGCCGATCACCTTCTGCGCCAGTTGCAGGTCGATGCCGCTGGCCAGATGGGCGTGCCGCGCCTCGGCGATCAGCGGCTGCGCCTCGCCGGGATTGCCGGTCAGCGCGGCGCACATCGCCTGCGCCAGCACCCAGCCGGGCTGGTTGTCGTTGCGCAGCGCCGCATCGGTCAGCGGGCAGAGCGCGGCCGGATCGGCGGTCGCCAGCGCCGCCTGCATCCATATCTCGCGCAGCTTGGGGGTCACGTTGCCGATATCGACCGACTGGACCACCGCGCGCGCCGACACCGATTCGCCCATGCGCAGCAGCAGCCACGCCCGCTCCGCCGCGAAATCCGCGCCGTTCACCCGGCGCGGCGTATCGACCCGCGACACCAAAGCGCGGCGCAGCGCAATCGACAGCCAGCGCGAGGGCAGCGGCGCGGAGAGGCGCCGCATCAGCACCTCGAGGAAACGGCCGTCGGCATTGCCCCATGCGTCAGGAGCGAGGCCGCCCTCCGTGGTGCCGGTCGGCCCGACCAGCGCCAGCGAACGACGGGCGAAGGCGGGCATCTCATATTGCGCCAGCGTAGCCGCGTCCGGCGTCGGCGTGGCGCTGGGCGTCGGCTCGGGCGCGATGCCGTTGTCGGCGATGCCGGGCGGAACCTGCTGCACCGTCGCGGGCGGCGCGGCGGTCGCGGATGGCGGCGCGCTGGCCTGCGGCGCGGCGCTGGGCTGCGCGACCGGCTCGCCGAAGCCGGGCGGCAGCAGCGATTCGGGGGATTTGTTGCTCTGCGCGACCGCCGCGGCGGCCAGCGATGCGGCCGTCAGCGCGGCCGCCGCAACCTTAACTCGCGAGATTGCCAAGCTCGACCGCCTTTTCGATCCGCGCCGTCGGCTTTTCACCGGCGCGGCCGGCAAAGAAGAACAGCGCGCCGATCACGATCACCAACAGCACCACCAGCGAGACGATCAATCGTGGCATCACACCTATCCTGTCCGACGCGAGAACCCGGCCACGTCCACTATGGCCTCTACGTCGCTGCGCTGTATAGCCGCGCTGACGATGTTGCAAAGCCCCGCCCCGCCCCAGGCCGTCTGGACCGGCCAGCCGATCGTGCTGGTGGGGCTGATGGGCGCGGGCAAATCCACCGTCGGGCGACGGCTGGCGCTGCGGCTTCGCCTGCCCTTCGTCGATGCCGATACGGAGATCGAGCAGGCGGCGGGGATGACCATTGCGGAGATGTTCGCGCAATATGGCGAGCAATATTTCCGCGATGGCGAGCGCCGGGTGATCGCGCGGCTGATGGACGGCGCGCCGAAGGTGATCGCAACCGGCGGCGGCGCATTCGTCAACGAGGAGACGCGCGCGCTGATCCTGGCGGAGGCGCTGGCGGTGTGGCTCGACGCCTCGATCGAGGTGCTGGCGGAGCGGGTGCGCAAGCGCGGCCACCGCCCGCTGCTGGTCGGCAAGGATCCCGCGCAGGTGCTGCGCGAGCTGGCGGAGGTGCGCAACCCGCTCTACGCGCAGGCGCAGGTCCGCGTGCCGAGCAACAACGTGCCGCATGACTTTACCGTCCGGGCGATATTGGAGGCGATCGGCAAGTGAGCGTGGTGAAGGTCGAACTGGGCGCGCGTGCCTATCCGGTGATCATCGAATCCGGGCTGCTCGCCCGCGCCGGCGAGCATCTCGCGCCGATCGCGCGGAGCCACCCGATGGTGATCGTCGCGGACGAGAATGTCGCGGGCCATCTCGCCACCCTGCGCGCCTCGCTGGACGCGGCCGGCCTGCACAGCGAATCGATCGTCCTCCCGGCGGGCGAGGGATCGAAAAGCTGGTCGACGCTGGAGGCTTTGTGCGATCGGCTGCTCGACATGGGCGTCGAGCGCGGCGATCATGTCGTGGCGCTGGGCGGCGGGGTGATCGGCGACCTGGTCGGCTTCGCCACCGCGATCCTCAAGCGCGGCTGCGGCTTCGTGCAGGTGCCGACGACATTGCTGGCACAGGTCGATTCGTCGGTCGGCGGCAAGACCGGGATCAACACTCGGGCCGGCAAGAACCTGATCGGCGCCTTCCACCAGCCGAAGATGGTGCTGATCGACCCCGACGTGCTCGATACGCTCCCGGCGCGCCAGCTTCGTGCCGGCTATGCCGAGGTGGTGAAATACGGCCTGATCGACGATGCGGCTTTCTTCGCCTGGTGCGAGGAGAATGGCGCGCGGCTGCTCGCCGGCGATGCCGGGGCGCGGACCTATGCCATCGCCCATTCGGTGGCGGCCAAGGCGCGGATCGTCGGGGACGACGAGTTCGAGACATCGGGACGGCGCGCCTTGCTCAATCTCGGTCATACCTTCGGCCACGCGCTGGAAGCGGAAGCGGGTTTCTCCGACCGGCTGCTGCATGGCGAAGGCGTCGCGGCGGGCTGCGCGCTGGCGTTCGGGTTTTCCGCCGCGCAGGGGCTGTGCCCGGCCGGGGACGCCGCACGGGTTGCGGCGCATTGGCGCGCGGTCGGGTTGCCGGACGGCCTCGGCGCGGCGGGCATCGAGGCGCCAGCCGCGCGGCTGATCGAGCATATGCGCCACGACAAGAAGGCCAGCGCCGGGCGCATCCCGTTCCTGCTCGCGCGCGGGATCGGGCAGACCTATCTGGATCGCGACGTGGATCTGGGCGCGGTCGAGGCGTTCCTCGCCGCCGCCTGATTCAGCCGCGCAGCCCGCTCCACGCGAGCCACAGCCAGCCGGCAATCAGCAACGCGCCGCCGATCGGCGTGATCGCACCCAGCCAGCGCGGCGCGCCGAGCGCCATCAGATAGAGCGTCGCGGCGAACAGCGCTCCGCCCACGACGAACAGCCACGCCGGCCCGCGCGCCTCCAGGCGCAGCGCGACGAGCGCCGCGACCGCGTGGACAAGCTGATAATGCGCCCCGGTCTTGAGCCACTCCGCGGCCGCCCCGCTCGCGCCATGCGCGCCGAACGCCCCGGCCGCCACCGCCAACGCGCCGGACAGCGCGGCCACAATGAGAAGCGCATTCATCGCCAGCACCTGTCGGTTATCATCGCCACCGCAACAACCAGCGCCGCTGTGCTGATCGCAAGCACCGCACCAGCCACCATATCCTTAGCGGCACGGATCTCCTCATCCAAACCGGGATGAAGAAGATCGATCACCGCCTCTAACGCGGAATTCAGCAAGTCGAGCGCAAGCACCAACGCAATCACAACGGCGACAAGCGCCCACCATATCGGCGCTGGACCAATCGCAATGAGCGTCAGCGCAGCACCAACAGCTACCAGCGATTGAGTCCGAAAACTGCGTTCTCGTCGCCAGCCCTCGCGCCAGCCAGCCAACGCAAAGCCCAGACGCTGCCTCAGCGGTCGCCCCTTCATTTCCCGTTCCCCCACGGCACCTGTTGCGCGACGTCGGCACGCGCCGCGCGCATGTCGCCGCCGGCCTCGATCTGGAGGCGCAGCCGTTCCTTGTCGCGCGCGCGATACATCTGCTCGGCGCGATCGATCTCCTCCTTGTCGGTGCCGAGTTCCTCGAGCGCGTGCCGGGCCATCCTGACGGCGGATTCGAGCACCTCGCGCACCACCAGCTTCGCCGGCCCGCCCTTCAGCTTCACCAGCGCGCGGCGGTCATAGGCTCGCACGTAGATCGCGGCATCGGGGAAGGCCTCATGCACGCCCTCCAGGATGTCGGGGGCGATCTGATCGCCGTCGATGCAGAACAGGATCAGTTCCGCCTCCGCCGCGCCCGCCTGCCGCAGCACGTCGAGCCGCGTGCCGTCGCCGTAATAGACCTTGGCGCCGAATTCGGCGGCGACGTCGATCATCTCGATATCAGTGTCGATCAGCGTGACGGGGATGTCGCTGGCGAGAAGGATCTGGCCGACCGTCTGCCCGAAGCGGCCGTACCCTACCACCAGCGCATTGGCGCCGTCCGCGCTCGGCCCCTCGCGCTCCTCGTCGTCGCGCGCGGGCTGCTCGCGCAGCCGCCGCGTCGCCATCATCAGGAACGGCGTCGTCGCCATCGACAGGGTAACGATCGCGCCGAACAGCGACGCCGCTTCCGGCGCGACGAGATAGGCGTTGGTCGCCTGCGCGAACAGCACGAAGCCGAATTCGCCGCCCTGGCTCAGCAGCACGCCCAATGCGAGCGCCGCGCGCCAGTTCATGCGGAACACCAGCGCGATCAGGAAGATCACCAAAGTCTTGGTCGCGATCAGCGCCAGTGCCATCGTCACCACGAACAGCGGCCGTTCCGCGATCGCGTGGAGGTTGAGCATCATCCCGATCGTCAGGAAGAACAGGCCGAGCAGAATCGAGCGGAACGGCTCGACATCCGCCTCCAGCTCGTGCCGGTACGGGCTGTCCGCCAGCATCACGCCGGCGACGAACGCGCCGAGCGCGGTGGACAGGCCCAGCGCCTCCATCAGCGCGGCGCTGGCGATGACGGTGAACAGCGCCGCGAACACGAACATCTCGCGTTCACCGAGATTGCCGATGCCCCGGAACAGCGGCCGTAGCACGAAGCGGCCCGCGACCATCAGGCCGGCGACCGCCGCGACGGTGTAGATCGCCAGCAGCCAGCCGGGCGGGCCGGCGGCATCGGCTGGATTGCGGCTCATCGCGGTGATGATCGTGATGAGCGGGATGATCGACAGATCCTGGAACAGCAGGATCGAGAAAGCGCGCTCCCCGAACGGCGTGCGCAAACGCCCCGACGACTGGAGCATCGGCAGCACCTGCGCGGTCGACGACAGCGCCAGCGGCAGGCCGAGCGCCAGCGCGGCGGGGAGCGAGAAATGCGCGAACACCGCGACGATCGCGCTGATCGCCAGCCCGCAGGCGACGACCTGGATCAGCCCGAAGCCGAAGATATCGCGCTTCATCCGCCACAGGCGCGACGGGTTCAGTTCCAGCCCGACGACGAACAGCAGCAGGGTGATGCCAAGTTCGGCGATCCCCATCTTCGATTCGGCGTCGCCGACGAGGCCGAGCAATTGCGGGCCGACCACCGCGCCCGCCACGAGATAGCCCAGGGTCGCGCCCAGCCCGAGCCGGCGGAACAGCAGGACAAAGCCCAGCCCCGCCCCGAGCAGGATGAAGCCGTCGCGCAGCAGCGAGGTGGTGGCGCCGGGGTCGCTCATCCGCCCGCGCCCCGAGCCTGCGCGGCCGCTTCCGCCGCCGCCTCGAACGCGAGGCGGATCGCGGGGTGGCGCGCGGTGTGGGACAGCGCCGGGACGAAGACGTCGAGACCGGGCCAGTCGGGCATCGCGCCCTCCCCCGCGAGCCACGCGGCCAACGCGTCGCGCGCGGCGGCAAGCTCGCCCGGCGTGCGCCCGGCGACATGCGCCGCGAGCAGCGCGGACGAGGCCTGGCCGAGCGCGCAGGCGCTGACCAGCATCCCGATCTCGCCCACCCGGCCGTTCGCGTCGAGGTTCACCTCCACCGTCACCCGGCTGCCGCAGACCGGCGAGCGCTTCTCGCTCGTCGCCATCGGCGCGGTCAGCCGGCGATCCGGCACTTCGGTGGTCAGCCGCAATATGCGTTCGTTGTAGAGCGGCGCGTTCATGCCCCGTCGTCCGCGTTGCCGGGTGGCGCATAGGCGCCGAACACCGGCTCGCCGCGCCGCCGTCGATCGACGAAATCGGCGATCCCGGCGCTGGTCGCGTTGAGCAGTTGGTAGGTGCGCGCCTCGATCAGCCACGCCGGGCGATGCGTCCGCCCGCCGCCGATCGTGTCGAGCACAAGCACCACCAGCAGGAAGGCGAGGCTGGAGAGGATCAGCCCCTTGAGCGCACCGAAGCCGAAGCCCAGCGCCCGGTCGATCGGGCCGACCGCCGAACTGCGCACCCGCGCGCCGATCGCATTGGCGACCATCCGCCCGAGGAAATAGGTGACGCCCGCGAGCAGCGCGAAGGCCAGCACCGCCGCGCCGGACGGCGTGCCGACCATTCCCGCGAGTACCTTCGCCAACGGCAGGTGAAAGAATTTCAACGCGAAGACCATCGCCACCCACGCGAACAGCGCCAGCACCTCCGTCACGAAACCGCGCTTGATGCCGAGCAGGGCGCTGCCCCCGACCGCGATCAATACGAGGATATCAACGCCGTTGAGGTTCATCGGGTCCGCTTCGAGAAATGAGGGCAGGCATGAAAGGCGCTACCCGCGCCCCAGCATATGGTCAACGAATTGGCCGAGCGTACGGAAGCCGGCGAGCCGCAATTCGCTCTTCTCGCCCGCGATCGCGGCGGGCACCAGCGCGCGCTCGAAGCCGAGCTTGCCCGCTTCCTTGAGCCGCAATGCGCCGTGCGCGACGGGACGCACCTCGCCCGACAGCGCGATCTCGCCGAACGCCACCGCCTCCGCCGGCACCGGCCGCTCGCTGAGCGCGGAGACCAGCGCCGCCGCCACCGCGAGGTCGGCCGCCGGATCCTGCACGCGATAGCCCCCCGCGATGTTGAGATAGACTTCGGCCGACGAGAAGCTCAGTCCGCACCGCGCCTCCAGCACCGCGAGGATCATCGCCAGCCGCCCCGAATCCCAGCCGACCACCGCGCGGCGCGGCGTCGCCCCGCTCGCCAACCGCACGACCAGCGCCTGTATCTCCACCAGCACCGGCCGCGTCCCCTCCAGCGCGGGAAAGACGGTGGTGCCGGTCACGCCCTCCTCACGCTGCGTCAAAAACAGCGCGGAAGGGTTTGAAACTTCAGCCAGACCTTCGGACTGCATCGCGAACACGCCGATCTCGTCGGTGCCGCCGAAGCGGTTCTTGATCGCGCGCAGGATGCGATATTGATGGCTGCGCTCGCCCTCGAACGACAGCACCGTGTCGACCATATGCTCCAGCACGCGCGGGCCGGCGATCGTACCGTCCTTGGTGACATGGCCGACCAGCACCAGCGCCGTGCCGCGCTCCTTGGCGAAGCGGATCAGTTCCTGCGCGGAGGCGCGGACCTGGCTGACCGTGCCGGGCGCGCCCTCGATCAGGTCGGAGTGCATCGTCTGGATCGAATCGATGATGAGCAGCGCGGGCGGCCGCCCCTGCCCCAGCGTCGTCAGGATATCGCGGACCGAGGTGGCGGCGGCGAGTTGCACCGGCGCCCCGCCCAGCCCCAGCCGCCGCGCGCGCAGCCGCACCTGATCCGCCGCTTCCTCGCCCGAGACATAGGCGACATGCGCGCCTGCCAGCGCCATCTTCGCCGCCGCCTGGAGCAGCAGGGTCGACTTGCCGATCCCCGGATCACCGCCGATCAGCGTCGCCGAGCCTTCGACGAAACCGCCGCCCAGCGCCCGGTCCAGCTCCGCGATGCCGCTCGCCAGCCGCGCGGGCAGCGCGACCTCCGCGTCCAGCCCGACCAGCGTGATCGCGCGCCCGCCGCCCTGCAAATTATGCTTGGCCTGGAACGGCGTGACGATCGCCGGCGCCTCCTCGACCAGCGTGTTCCACTCGGAGCAATCGAGGCATTGGCCCTGCCACCGCGACGTGACCGAGCCGCAGGATTGGCAAACGAAACGCTTCTGTATCTTGGCCATGCGACTTCCCTAACAGAAGCGGAACGATAGGGGAACATGGTGACGTTTCGTTAACCCGCGCGATGCGAGAAGCAAGGTGATGCGACCCCCCGCGCCCCTGCCGCTTCAATTCAGCTGGCCTTTGACGGAGCGCGCGGCCCGGATCGACCGCTGGAAGGGCGATGCCGGCACGATCGGCGGCCGCTGGTCGTTCGATCTGCTCAGCGGCGAGATGGTGTGGGAGCGCGGCATCTATGAGTTGTTCGGCTTCCCGGCCGATGCTCGCATCACCCGCCGCTCCGCCGCCGATTGCTATGTCGGCGAATCCCGCGCGGCGATGGAGCAGCTACGCGCCCACGCGATCATGCATTGTCGCGGTTTCACGCTCGACGTGGAGATCGCGCCGGCGAGCGGCGCGCCGCATCACTGGATGCGCCTCGCCGCAGCGCCGATCTGCTCGGCGAAACGCGCCGTCCGGCTGGAAGGGGTGAAACACCTCCTGCCCCTTCGCTGCTCGACCTGGGGCTGAGCGGCATTCACTCCCGCGCGGGGATCGTCAGTCCGCGCTGCACCGCCGGCCGGGCGAGGCCGCGCTCCAGCCATGCCGCGACATTGGCATAGCGATCGAACTCCACCAGTTCGCGCGCCTCGTAGAAAGTGATGAGATTGCGCACCCAGCCGATCATCGAGATATCGGCGATCGTGTAATCCTCGCCGAGAAACCAGTTCCTGCCCTCCAGCGCCCCGTTCATCACGCCCAGCAACCGTTTCGCCTCATCCACGTATTGCTGGAGCGGGCGCTTGTCCTCCCACTCCTTGCCGGCGAATTTGTTGAAGAAGCCGAGCTGGCCGAACATCGGCCCGACCCCGCCCATCTGGAACATCAACCACTGCACCGCGTGCCAGCGCCCGGCCGGATCGGAGGGAATGAACCGCCCCGTCTTGTCGGCCAGATAAAGCAGGATCGCACCGCTCTCGAACAGGCCCAGAGGCTTGCCGTCCGGCCCGTTCGGATCGATGATCGCGGGTATCTTGCCGTTCGGATTTAGCGACGTGAATTCAGGTGTTTTCTGATCGTTCTTCCCGAAATCTATCAGATGCGGCTCATAGGGCAGGCCGGTCTCCTCCAGCATGATCGAGACCTTCACGCCGTTGGGGGTCGGCAGCGAATAGAGCTGGATGCGATCGGGATGCGCGGCGGGCCAGTGGCGGGCGATCGGAAAGGCGGCAAGATCGGTCATCGGCTGGCTCCCATGAGGTCGGCTGTGATCCGGCAGGTAGGGATGCGCGCGGCGCGATCAACCGCCCTTTCATCTCCCGATCGGCTCGACCTGTCGCGGAGGGGTTGCGGAGCAAGTTTCAGACAGGATCGTTGTCCTAGAAATTAGCCGAGGAGTAACCATGCATCGTAAAGTGTTCATGATCGCGGCGGGCGTCATGCTCGCTACCCCCGCATTTGCGCAGACCGCCGCGCCCGCACCGGGCGCGAGCGCTGCCGCAGGCGTAGCGGCCGGGGCGACCGTTTACGACGCGCAAGGCGATGTGGTCGGCACGATCGCATCGACGGATGGCACCAACGCGGTGGTCGACACCGGCACCGTCAAGGCAGCGCTGGCGGTGAGTTCGTTCGGCACCGGCCCGAAAGGCCCTACCCTGGGCCTGACCAAGGCGCAGCTCGAGGCCGCCGCCCAGCAACAGGCTGGCGGTTCGGCCGAGTTCAAGGCGAAGCTGGTGCCCGGCGCGGCCGTTTACGGCAGCGGCGGCACCGAGCTTGGCAAGATCAAGGAAGCCGACGATCAATTCGTGACGCTCACCACGTCGAGCGGCGACGCCCGCCTGCCCATCTCCGCCTTCGGGCCGGGGCCGAAGGGCGTGACGATCGGCCTGACCGCTGAGCAGCTTCAGGCCGCGATCAGCAGCGCCGCGCCGAAGAAGTAAGCAGCGACGCGCTCGCCCCGGCCTGATGCCGGGGCGAGTCGTTCAGGCCGCCGCGCGGGCCTCGTCGAGCGCGGCTCGCACCGCCGCAAGTGCCTCGTCGGCTTTCGTAGCGTCCGGCCCGCCGCCCTGTGCCATATCGGGACGGCCGCCACCGCCCTGCCCGCCCAGCGCCGCGACCGCGCGCTTCACCAGTTCGACCGCGCTGAACCGCGTCACCAGATCGTCGGTGACACCCACCGCGACCGACGCGCGCCCGTCGTTGACCGCCACCAGCACCGCGACGCCCGAGCCGAGCCGCTGCTTGGCCTCGTCGACCGCGCCGCGCAGGCCCTTCGCCTCGAACCCGTCGAGCACCTGCCCGATGAAGGCGACGCCGCCCGCCTGCTCGACCTGCGTCGGCGCGCCGGAGCCGCCGCCCATCGCGAGCGCCTTCTTGGCCTCGGCCAGTTCGCGCTCCAGCCGCTTGCGCTCCTCCAGCAGCGAGACGACGCGCGCGGGCACCTCGTCCGGCGTGGTCTTGAGCGCGGCGGCGGCCTCACGCAGCCTTTCGTCGCGCTGGGCGAACCAGTTCCGCGCCGCCTCACCGGTCAGCGCCTCGATGCGACGAACGCCGGACGATACCGCGCCCTCGCCCACCACCTTGAACAGGCCGATATCGCCCAGCGCGTTGACATGGGTGCCGCCGCACAATTCGAGCGAATAGACCTTATCGCCGTCCTCGCTGCCCATCGAGACGACGCGCACCTCGTCGCCGTATTTCTCGCCGAACAGCGCCATCGCGCCCATCTCGATCGCTTCTTCCGGCGTCATCAGCCGCGTGCTGACGGCGCCGTTCTGGCGGATCATCGCGTTGACCTGCGCTTCCGCGTCGGCGATTTCGGCCGGCGTCATCGCCACCGGATGCGACACGTCGAAGCGCAGGCGATCCGGCGCGACCAGCGAGCCTTTCTGCGCGACATGCGTGCCGAGCCGCTGGCGCAGCGCCTCATGCAGCAGGTGCGTCGCGGAGTGATTGGCGCGGATCGCATCGCGGCGCTTCACGTCGATCGCGAGCCTGACGGGATCGCCGACCTTCACCTCGCCCGCATCGACCTTCGCATGGTGGACGAACAATTTGCCGAGCTGCTTCGACGTATCGGAGACGCTCGCGCTGAAGCCGTTTTCCGCGCTGATCGTGCCGGTGTCGCCGACCTGACCGCCGCTCTCGCCATAGAAAGGCGTCTGGTTGACGATCACGTCCACCGCATCGCCGGCACCGGCGCGATCCACCCGCGCGCCATCCTTTACCAACGCAAGAACAACGCCTTCGCCGATATCGTTGGCATAGCCGGTGAACTCGGTCGCGCCCAGTTCCTCGGCGAGATCGAACCACAATTCGTCCGACGCCTTCGCGCCCGAACCCTTCCACGCCGCTCGCGCCGCGCGCTTCTGCTCGGCCATCGCGCTGTCGAAGCCGGCACGATCTACCGACAGGTCCTGCGCGCGCAACGCATCTTCCGTCAGATCATAGGGAAAGCCGTAGGTGTCATATAGGCGGAACGCCGTCTCGCCCGGCAACACGTCGCCGGCCTTCATGCCGATCGTCGCCTCGTCGAGCAATTTCAGGCCCTTGTCGAGCGTCTGGCGGAAGCGCGTTTCCTCTTGGCTGAGCGTCGCCTCGATCAGCGGCTGCGCGCGGACCAGTTCCGGATAGGCCGCGCCCATCTCCGCCACCAGCGCGGGCACCAGCCGGTGCATCAACGGCTCCTTTGCGCCGAGCAGATGTGCGTGGCGCATCGCGCGGCGCATGATACGACGCAGGACATAGCCGCGCCCCTCGTTCGCCGGCAGCACGCCGTCCGCGACGAGGAAGCCCGAGCAGCGCAGGTGATCGGCGATCACGCGATGGCTCGCCTTCATCTCGCCGTCCGTGGCGGTATGGGTCAGCGCGCCGGAGGCCGCGATCAGCGCCTTGAACGTATCGGTATCGTAATTGTCGTGAACGCCCTGCATCACCGCCGCGATCCGCTCGAGCCCCATGCCGGTGTCGATCGACTGCTTGGGCAGATCGCCGATGATCTGGTCCGCCTCCTGCACATATTGCATGAACACGAGGTTCCAGATCTCGACGAAGCGATCGCCGTCCTCGTCGGGCGAGCCGGGAGGGCCGCCGAAGATATGGTCGCCGTGGTCATAGAAGATTTCCGAGCACGGGCCGCACGGGCCGTCCGATCCCATCGCCCAGAAATTGTCCTTGGTCGGGATGCGGATGATCTTCTGCTCGGGCAGCCCGCTGATTTTCCGCCACAGGTCGAATGCCTGATCGTCGGTGTGATAGACCGTCACCAGCAGCCGATCGACCGGCAGGCCGAAATCCTTCGTCAGCAAGGTCCAGGCGTGAATGATCGCCTGTTCCTTGAAATAGTCGCCGAAGGAGAAATTCCCCAGCATCTCGAAGAAGGTATGGTGCCGCGCGGTATAGCCGACATTGTCGAGATCGTTGTGCTTGCCGCCGGCGCGGACGCACTTCTGCGAGGAGGTGGCGGTGGAATAGGGCCGCTTTTCCAGCCCGGTGAACACGTTCTTGAACGGCACCATGCCGGCGTTGACGAACATCAGCGTCGGATCGTTCTGCGGCACGAGCGGCGCGGACGGCACGATCTGGTGCCCGTTGCGGCCGAAATAGTCGAGGAACGCGCGGCGGATGTCGTTGGTCGAGTTCATGCCCGCGACTTAGGCGAGCATGAGGCGTCGCTCAAGTGAGACGAATGCGCCTTTTATCGGCGTCAGGCCGCCGCCTTGCGCGCCTTGTCGAGTTTCTTGATCAGCATCTGGCGCTTGAGGCGCGAGATATGGTCGATGAACAGCACGCCGTTGAGGTGGTCGATCTCGTGCTGCACGCACGTCGCCATCAGGCCGTGGAATTCTTCCTCGTGCGCCTTGCCCTGCTCGTCCAGCCACTTCACGCGGCAGCGCGCGGGGCGCTCGACCTCGGCATATTGCTCGGGAATCGACAGGCACCCTTCGTTATAGGTCGATTTCTCGTCGCTGACCCAGAGGATTTCCGGGTTGATGAAGGCACGGGGATCGCGCTTCGCCTCCGGCTTGGCGTCTTCTTCCTCGGTTTCGCGCTCCTGAAGGTCGACCACCATCACGCGGCGGATCACGCCGACCTGGCTCGCGGCGAGGCCGATGCCGTGCGCGGCGTACATCGTCTCGAACATATCGGCGACGAGCGTGCGCACCTCGTCGTCCACGGCCTCCACGGGCTCGCAGACGAGGCGCAGGCGGGGATCGGGGATTTCAACGATCGAGAGCAAGGACATGGGACTGAGCTAGGAGCGCGGGCGGCGGGCGTCAAGCGACCGGGCGGCGCGCGCGCAGCGCCTGCGCCAATGTCCCCTCGTCGAGATAGTCCAGTTCGCCGCCGACCGGCAGGCCGTGGGCGAGCTGCGTCACGCGCACCGGGAAACGCTCGATCCGCTCGGCGAGATAATGGGCGGTGGTCTGCCCTTCGAGCGTGGCGTTCATCGCCAGCACCACCTCGTCCACCCCGCCCGCCTCGATCCGGCGGACGAGCGAATCGATCGCGAGATCCTCGGGCCGCACCCCTTCCAGCGCGGAAAGCCGCCCGCCGAGCACATGGAACCGCCCCGGAAACAGCCGCGAGCGTTCCAGCGCCCAAAGGTCGGCCACTTCCTCCACCACGCACAGCGACCGTGCGTCGCGGCGCGGATCGGCGCAGATCGCGCACGGATCGGTGGTGTCGACATTGCCGCACACCGAGCAGGTCGCGAGCCGCTCCTCCACCTGCGCAAGCGCGGCGAGCAGCGGGACGAGCGCCGTCTCGCGCTTCTTCACCAGATGCAGCACCGCGCGGCGCGCCGAGCGCGGCCCCAGTCCGGGAAGCCGCGCCAGCGCGCTCGTCAGCGCCTCGATCTCCTGCGATGCCATAAGCGGAACAGATAGGGGGTTGCGTCGCGCGCCGCCAGCGTGTCGAGAGCGGCCATGCGGATCGTCTTCATGGGAACGCCAGCCTTCGCGGTGCCGACGCTCGACGCGCTGGCCGGTGCGGGGCATGAGATCGTCGCGGCATACAGCCAGCCGCCGCGCCCGGGCGGGCGGCGCGGGCGCGAGCTGGTCCCCTCGCCTGTCCAGCGGCGCGCGGAGGAACTGGGCATCGCGGTGCGCACGCCGGTGAGCCTCAAGGCGCCGGAGAAGCAGGCAGCGTTCGTGGCGCTCGGCGCGGACGTGGCGGTGGTCGCGGCTTATGGCCTGATCCTGCCGCGCGCCGTGCTGGAGGCGCCGCGCCTCGGCTGCCTCAACGTCCACGGCTCGCTGCTGCCGCGCTGGCGCGGGGCGGCGCCGATCCAGCGCGCGATCCTCGCCGGCGACGCGGAAACCGGCGTCGGCATCATGCAGATGGAGGCGGGGCTGGATACCGGCCCGGTGCGGCTGGAGGGGCGCACGCCGATCCTTGGCAAGACGGCGGGCGAGCTGACCGACGAACTCGCCACGCTCGGCGCGCGGCTGATGGTGAAGGTGCTGGCCGATCCGGACGCCTATCCGCCCGTCGCGCAGCCGGAGGAAGGCGTCACCTATGCCGCCAAGATCGCCAAGGAGGAAAGCCGGCTCGATTTCGCGCGGGATGCGGCGGCGGTGGAGCGGCAGGTCCGCGCCTTCAACCCCCCGGGCGCGTGGTTCGAAGCGAATGGCGAGCGGGTGCGGGTGCTGGAGGCGACCGTGGAAAGCACCGGCGGCGCGGCGGGAATCGTGCTGGACGATCGCCTGACCATCGCTTGCGCAACCGGCGCGATCCGGCCGTCGCTGGTCCAGCGCGCCGGGCGCGGAATGATGACCGCCACGGACCTGCTGCGCGGCTTCCCGATCCCGGCCGGCACCGCGCTGTGACCCGCTTCGCGCTGACGATCGAATATGACGGCCGCCCGTTCATGGGCTGGCAACGCCAATCCCACGGCCCGAGCGTGCAGCAGGCGCTGGAGGAGGCCGCCTTTGCGATCACCGGGGAGGAAGCGGTGATCCAGGCCGCCGGCCGCACCGACGCAGGCGTCCACGCCACCGCGATGCGCGCGCATGTCGATATCGCGAAGCCGATCACGCCCTTCCGGCTGATGGAGGCGCTCAACGCCCGCGTCCGCCCCGCGCCGGTCGCGGTGCTGGCGGCGGAGGAGGTGGCGGGCGACTGGCACGCGCGCTTCTCCTGCATCGGCCGGCATTACCGTTACGCCATCGTCCAGCGCCGCGCGCAGCTCACCTTCGAGCATGGCCTCGCGTGGCGAGTCACCACACCGCTCGACGTGTCGGCGATGCAGGCGGGCGCGGCGCGGCTGGTCGGGCGACATGATTTCACCACCTTCCGCTCGGTCCATTGCCAGGCGGACAGCCCGCTCCGCACGCTCGACCGGCTCGATGTGACGGCGGACGGCGCGCGGATCGACGTGTATGCCTCCGCGCGCTCGTTCCTGCATCATCAGGTGCGCTCGATGGTCGGGTGCCTTGCCCTCGTCGGGCAGGGCAAATGGACGCCCGACGACGTGACCGCTGCGCTGGAAGCGCGCGATCGCGCGGCGCTCGGCTATAACGCGCCGCCGGACGGGCTCTATTTCATCGGGGCGGACTATCCGGCCGGATGAAGCGCGCCGCCAGTTCGACATGGGTCGACCAGCGGAACTGTCCGACCGGCTGCACCCATTCCAGCACATAGCCGCCTTCGCACAACATCTTCGCATCGCGTGCGAAGCTGCTGGGATTGCATGAGACATAGCCTATCAAGGGTGTCTTGCTCGCGGCCAGCATCTCGGCCTGTTCCCGCGCGCCGGCGCGCGGCGGATCGAGGATCACGGCGGCGAAGCGATCCAGTTCCGCCGGCATCAGCGGGCGGCGATAGAGGTCGCGATGCTCGGTGAAGAGCTGCCGCCCAGCGCGCGCCGCCGCGCCCTTGAGGGACAGGATCGCGTCACGCGCGCCTTCCGCCGCATAGACCTTCGCCGACAGCGCGAGCGCGAAGGTGCCGAGGCCGGCGAACAGGTCCGCGACGGTCGACGCGCCGGCCACCGCCTCGCGCATCGCGTCGACCAGCGCCGCCTCGCCCTCGCGCGTCGCTTGCAGGAAGGCGGCGGGCGGCAGCGGCACCGGCACGCCGCCGAGGGTGACCGTCACCGCATCCGGCTCCCAGCGCACCTCGGGGCCGAACCCTTCGTCGAACGCCAGCCGCGCGAGGGCGTGGCGCTGCGCGAAATCGGTGATCGCTTCCGCCGCCTCCAGTCCCTCGGGCAGCGCGCCTGAAATCAGCACGTCCGGCCCCTGATCGGCGAGCGTCAGGTGCACGTCGAGCCGCCGCTTGAGCCGCAGCCGCCCGAGCAGCCGCTTCAACGGCGCGACCAGCGCGAACAGTTCCGGCGCAAGGACATGGCATTCGGCCAGATCGACGATCGCATGGCTCTTCTCGCCGGTGAAGCCGAGTCGCCCGGCCGGCTCCCAATGCAATGTCGCACGGCGGCGGGTGCGCGGCGGGGAAAGCGCGGGCGGGCGGATGTGGCTCGCCAGCCCCTGCGCGTCGAGCGCGGAAGCGATGCGATCGGTGATGAAGCCCGCCCATGATTCATCGTCGAGATGCTGGAGCTGGCATCCGCCGCACGCGGGAAAGTGGCGGCACGGTGGGGTCGCGTGATGCGGGCCGGGGATGACCGTGCCGTTATCCTCCAGCAGATCGCCCGGCGCGGCGAAGGGCGCGTGGCGGCCATCCGCCGTCACCCCGTCGCCACGCGCGGCGACTCGCACGATCTCGCTCACAGACATGCCGCGATCGCCTCCGGCAGATGGCGCACGAGATTGTCGGCGACGAAGGCCGGGCCGGCGCGACGCGCGGCCTCGCTATGCAGCCACACCGCCTCGTTCGCCGCTGTCAGCGGATCACGCGTGATCGCCAGCCGCGCCGCGACCAGCCCGGCAAGCACGTCGCCGGTGCCGGCGGTGGAAAGCCATGTCGAGGCGCCGGCCGCAACACGCACGCTGCCGTCCGGCCCGGCGATCACCGTATCCGCGCCCTTGAACACGATCGTCGCGCCGCCGGATCGGGCAGCGGCGAGCGCGCGATCGGTCTTGGCCGCGTCGCTCGCGCCGAACAGGGCGTCGAACTCGCCCGTATGCGGAGTCAGGATCGTCGGGGCCGGGCGTGCGGCGATCGCTTCCACCGAAACCAGCCGCAACGCGTCGCCGTCGATCACCAGCGGCCGATCCGAGGCCAGCGCCGCGTCGAGCCGCTCCCGCGCGCGCTCGTCGCGGCCCAGCCCCGGCCCGATCAGCAGCGCGCCGATCCGCGCGTCGGCGCGCGCAACCGGATCGAATCGCCGCCGCACCACGGCATGTGGCACCTGATCGGTCGAACCGCCGAGCAGCAGCACATAGCCCGCGCCTCCGTTCGCCGCCGCGCTCGCCGCCAGCGCCGAAGCCCCGGGCATCGCCCCGGCGACGATCGCGATCATCCCCCGGCTGTATTTATGCGCCTCCGCTCCCGGCGCGGACAGGCGCGGGCGAGCGAGCACCGTAACGTCGCTCCGCGCCTCGACGCCGATATCGAGCACCGCGACATGCTGCGACCGCGCCGCTGCCGGCAGCAGCAGATGCGATGGCTTGAGCGCGCCCAGCGCCAGCGTCAGGTCATAATCCGGCACGGGCGAGAGCAGCCGTCCGTCGTCGGTCGCCGCGCCGCTCGGCAGGTCGACCGCAATCGTCAGCCGCGCGCCGCCGGCGAGCCGGGCCAGCGCCGCCGAAGCCTCCGCCTCCAGACCGCGCGTCAGTCCGGTGCCGAACAGCGCATCGACCAGCACCGGCGCGCGGTGCGCATCCGCCAACGTTTCGACCACGCCATCCCACCGCCGTCGCGCCGCGATCGCTGCATCGCTGCGCGGCTCGCCGGTTGCCGCCACTCGCACTGGATGGCCGGCGGCCGCCAGCACGCGCGCCACGACATAGCCGTCCCCGCCATTGTTGCCGGGACCGCAGAGGATCAGCACCTCCTGATCGCCCGCCAGCCGCCGCACCTGTTCCGCGACCGCCGCGCCGGCACGCTCCATCAGCGTCTCGACACTGACACCGGCCGCGACGGCGCGCTCTTCCGCCGCGCGCATCCGCGCCGCCGTCAGGATCGGCCTGCCGTCGAGCGGGGTCATCGCCGCGCCCCGATCGTCGCCGGCAGGCGGTAGCGGTCGCCGCCCAGCGCGACCTCGATTTCATTATTTCCCACAATCGTTACCTTTGCCGGCACCGCACCGTCCGCCGCGACGACGCCGCGCCCGTCCTTCGTCACCAGCAAGCGCCGGAAACCACCCTGCGCGTGGCGCAACGTCAGCACCAGCCCGCGCGCCGTCTCGGCCCGTTCCAGCGCGCAGGAACGCGAGAAACCGGGCGCCCCGCCGACCGCGCAATTCAGATCACCGGCGAGCTTGGGCGGTGGCGTTGCGGTCTGACGCTCCTTGCAGCCGGCGAGCAGCGCGACCGCAAGGAACGCGGCGATCCGTCGATCAGATATCCGCGTAGACATGGCGTTCGGCGGTCGCGCCGGGGTGCGTCACCGCGCCCTTGCGCGCCGGGCCGACATTGCGCGCATATCGCCACAACGCGCCTGACCCGTAATCGTTGACGCGCCCGGTCCACGCCTTGCGGCGCTCCGCCAGCACGGCCTCGTCGACCAACAGGTCGATCGTACCAGCCTCGGCGTCGATGCGGATCGTATCGCCGTCCTCGACCAATGCGATCGGGCCGCCCTCGGCCGCCTCCGGCCCGACATGGCCGATGCAGAAGCCGCGCGTGCCACCGGAAAAGCGCCCGTCGGTGATCAACGCCACCTTCTCGCCCATGCCGAGACCATAGAGCGCGGCGGTGGTGGAGAGCATCTCGCGCATCCCCGGCCCGCCCTTCGGCCCCTCGTAGCGGATGATAATGACCTCGCCCTCACGGATCTCGCGATTCTCGACCGCCTGGAACGCTTCCTCCTCGCAATCGAAGCAGCGCGCCGGCCCCTCGAATTGCAGCCGATGCATCCCGGCGACCTTCACGATCGCGCCTTCGGGTGCGAGGCTGCCCTTGAGGCCGACGACGCCGCCAGTCGGGGTGATCGGCGTCTTTGCGTCGTAGATCACCTTCTGGTCCGGGTTCCACGTCACCTCGTCGATATTCTCGCCGAGCGTGCGGCCGGTGACGGTGAGGCAATCGCCGTGCAGCAGCCCCTCCGCCAGCAGCGTCTTCATCAGCATATAGACGCCGCCCGCCTCGTACATGTCCTTGGCGACATACTGGCCGCCGGGCTTCAGATCGGCGCAATAAGGCGTGGTCTTGAAGATCTCGGCCACGTCGAACAGGTCGAAATCGATCCCGGCTTCGTTGGCCATCGCCGGCAGATGCAGCGCGCCGTTGGTCGACCCGCCGGTCGCCGCGACGATGCGCGCGGCATTCTCGAACGCCTCGCGTGTGCAGATGTCGCGCGGACGGATATTCTTCGCGAGCAATTCCATCACCTGCGCGCCGGCCGCCACCGCGATCTGCTCGCGCGAGGTGTAAGGTGCGGGCACCATGTTACTGTTCGGCAAGGACAATCCGATCGCCTCGCCGACGCAGGCCATAGTGTTGGCGGTATATTGTCCGCCGCACGCGCCGTGGCCGGGGCACGCCACCTTCTCCAGCGCGTGCACTTCCTCCAGCGGGCAGGCGTGAGCGGCATATTTACCGACAATCTCGAACACGTCGACCACCGTCACGTCGCGATCGTGATAACGGCCCGGCAGGATCGACCCGCCATAGACGAAGATCGACGGGATATTGAGCCGCAGCATCGACATCATCATGCCCGGCAGCGACTTGTCGCACCCGGCGAAGCCGACCAGCGCGTCATAGCAATGGCCGCGCACCGACAGCTCGACCGAATCGGCGATCACCTCGCGGCTGACGAGGCTGGACTTCATCCCCTGATGCCCCATCGCGATCCCGTCCGTCACGGTGATCGTGTTGAAGCGGCGCGGCGTGCCGCCACCCTGCTCCACCCCGCGCCGCGCCGCGTCGGCCTGCGCGTCGAGCGTGGTGTTGCACGGCGCACTGTCGTTGCCGGCGGAGGCGAGGGCGACGAACGGGCGCGCGATCTCCGCTTCCGTCAGCCCCATCGCATAGTAATAACTGCGATGCGGGGCACGCTCCGGACCGACTGAAACGTGCCTGCTGGGCAGGCGGGACTTATCGAATCGATTTGTCATGCCGGTTCCGCTAGGCTGCGCGCCATACCCGCGCAACCCTTCGCATCGCGCTCAAAGCCGATCGAGCGCCCGCTGCACGCCCTCCATGGTGAAGGGCTTCATCAGTTGCGGGCGATCGCGATGGCGCTCGACGATCGTATCGCTCGTCCCGCCAGTCGCGAAGACGAACGGGATGCCGGCCGTTTCCAGCGCGTCGGCGATCACCCAGCTCTTTTCCCCGCCGCGCAGATTGACGTCGAGGATCGCGCAATCGACCGCGCCCGATTCGACCAGCGGCAACGCCTCCGCGCTGCAATCGGCGGTGCCGGCGCAGCTACGCCCGAGCGCATCGAGAAAGTCCTCCAGCATCATGGCGATGAGCGGCTCGTCCTCGACGATCAGGACTCTCTTGGTCATGCTCCGGCCCTTAACGACCGGCGGCGGCGAAGCAAGTCCGTTACGCAGCCGTAAGCGCGTCGCGCGCCGCCTCGGCGAGTTGCTGCACCGAGAAGGGCTTCGGCAGGAAGGCGACATTGTCCAGGTCGATCGAGCGGCGGAGTTGCTCCTCGGCATAGCCCGACATGAACAGGATCGGCAGATGCGGATAACGCTCGCGCACATGGCGGGCCATGGTCGGGCCGTCCATCGTCGGCATCACGACGTCGGAGATCAGCAGGTCTGGCGGCTGGCAGCTTTCCAGCAGCTCCAGCGCCGCCTCCCCGTTCTCGGCGCTCAGCACGGTATAGCCCTGGCGCGACAGCGCGCGCTCCGCCACCGCGCGGACCATCGCCTCGTCCTCAACCAGCAGGACGGTGCCGGAGCCCCACAGATCGGTCTGACGCGGGCGCGCGGGCGCGCGGGCCGCCGCCACCGTGCCGCTGTTGTGGACGGGAAGGTAGATGGTGAAGGTGGCGCCCTGGCCGGGGCGCGAATCGGCGAAGATGTAGCCGCCCGATTGCTTGACGATGCCATAGACGGTGGAGAGGCCGAGGCCGGTGCCCTTGCCCACCTCCTTGGTGGTGAAGAACGGCTCGAAGATCTTCGGCAGCACCTCCGGCGGGATGCCGGTGCCGGTGTCGGAGATTTCCAGCGCAGTATAGTCCGCGGCCGGCATGATGTCGCCGCGCCCGCGCACTTCCGCGAGGCCGACCGAGCGGGTGCGGATCGTCAGGGTGCCGCCGCCGTGCGGGTTTTTCGTCATCATCGCGTCGCGCGCATTCACCGCGAGGTTGACGACGACCTGCTCGAGCTGCCCCGGATCGGCCCGCACCGCGCCGAGATCGCGCCCGTGGCTGACGTTCAGCGTCACGGTCTCGCCGAGCAGCCGCTTGAGCAGGTTCGACACCTCCGACACCACATCGGGCAGTTGCAGCACCTGCGGACGCAGCGTCTGCTGGCGCGAGAAGGCAAGCAATTGCCGCGTCAGCCCCGCCGCGCGGTTCGAATTGCTGCGGATTTGCTGGATGTCGTCATAATCGCTGTCGCCGGGCGAATGGCGCATCAGCATCAGGTCGCAATGGCCGAGGATGGCGGTGAGGATATTGTTGAAATCGTGCGCGACGCCGCCGGCGAGCTGGCCGACCGCCTGCATCTTGGTCGCTTGTGCCACCTCGCGTTTCAGCCGCGATTCCTCGCTATTGTCCTTGAGGCTCAGCACCACCGCCGCCGCCTGCCCCAGCCCGCGCGCGCCAGCGATGGTGAGCGCGACCGGCTCGTCCGGGTGATCGCGCAGCCTGACCGCCATGTCGCTCGATTGCGCCGCGCCGTTGGCGAAGCGGCGCACCGCATCGGCCACCGCCGCCTTGTCCTCGCGCACCACGAGGTCGCCCGGATAGAGCGGCGGCACGGCCGGATCGATCCCGGCGGCGCGCGCGAAGGCGTTGTTCATCTGCACGAACCGCCCCTCGCGATCGACCAGCGCGATCCCCACCGGCATCAGCGAGACGAGCGTGCTGACATGGCTCGATGTGGTCGCGCCATCATGGGCGGGCGCTTCCTCGTCGTCGAGCATCGCGATCAGGATCGGGCCGCCGTCGCCGTCGGCAAACGGCACCTGCACGAGCCGCAGCGGATTGCCGTCCAGCCCCTCGCGCTCGAAGCGCACCAGCCCGCGGCTGTCGGTGATGAGGAAGCGGGCGAAGTCCATACCCTCCACCCTGCCCTCGATCCGGCCGAGGGCGCGGTGCGAAAAGACTGGATTGGCCGCGAGGATGTGGCCGTCCGGCGCGATCATCGCCGCCATGATCCCGGCCGCGCCGAGCCGGTCGCCGAGATCGCCCGCCAGCGCATCGGTGAGCCGGTCGACGCGGTTGGCGTCGGCCGCGCGCTCGAAGCGCCAGATCAGCATGTCCTGTCGGTCCCCGGCGCGGGTGATCTCCACGCTCACCGTCTGGCGATCGAGCCGGAGTTGCGCCACCTGCGCCTCGCCGTCGCGCCATGCCGCGCGTCCGGCGGAGGCAAGCGCCGACACGCTCCCTTCCTTCGCCGTCAGGTCGGGGGGCGTCGGGAAGCCGCCGAACAGGGTTTCATAAAGGTCGTTGGCGCAGACCAGCCGCCCGCCGCGATCGGTGATCGCCACCGCGTCGCGCGAGGTCTGCGTTACGGCGCGGGCAAGGCCCCAATCCGGCTCGCTATCGGCCTCATCGCGTCCCTGCCCCAGCGAGCGCCATGCGATCACCGCGCCGACCACCACGATCGCGCTCGCGCCGAAGCCGGCGGCGAACACGCGGTTCCCCACCAGCCACAGCACGAGCAAGGCCGCGAGCAGCGCCGCCGCCGCCGCGATCGGCAATGCCGTTCGTGGGGTGAGCAGGGTCGGGGAAACGGGCGATCGGGAAGCCATGATCGCGGGTGATCCTTCGCCGCCCGCCATGCGTCAAGCGCAGACGAGCGGCGAATGCGGTTACCAGATGCGAATCCGGGCTTCGGGCGAGAGGTAGAGCGCATCGCCGGTCTTGGCGCCATAGGCGGCGTACCACGGATCGAGGTTGCGCACCGTCAGCACGCGCCAATGCCCCGGCGAGTGCGGATCGGAGAGCAAGGCCTGCCGCAGCGCCGGCTCGCGCTGCTTGATCCGCCACACCTGTGCCCAGCCGAGATAGAAGCGCTGGTCTCCGGTGGTGCCGTCGATCACCGGTGCCGCCTTGCCGCCGAGCGTCTTGTGATAGGCGTCGATCGCGACGGTGAGGCCCGCCAGGTCGGCGATGTTCTCGCCCAATGTCAGCCCGCCCTGGATATGCTGGCCGGGCAATGGCTCATAGGCGTCATATTGCGCGACGAGCCGGTCGGTGAAGCTCTTGAACCGTGTGACGTCCTGCGGCGTCCACCAGTCGGTGAGCTTGCCGTGCGCGTCGTATTTGCGGCCCTGATCGTCGAAACCGTGGCTGATCTCATGCCCGATCACCGCGCCGATCGCGCCGTAATTCACCGCCGGATCGGCCTTGGGATCGAAGAACGGCGGCTGGAGGATCGCCGCCGGGAAGACGATCTCGTTCATCGGCGGATTGTAATAAGCGTTGATCTCCATCGGCGTCATGAACCACTCGTCGCGGTCCACCGGCTTGCCGAGCTTGTCGAGATCGCGCTGGAAATCGAACTCGTTGGCGCGCGCGACATTGCCGACGAGATCGTCGCGCTTCACCACCAGCTTCGAATAGTCGCGCCATTTCACCGGATAGCCGATCTTGGGGCGGAAGGTGGCGAGCTTGGCGAGCGCCTTCTCCTTCGTCTCCGGCGCCATCCATTCCAGCTTGCGCAGCCGTTCGCCCATCGCGGCGATCAGGTTCCTCACCAGTTCGTCCGCCGCCGCCTTCGCCTCGGGCGGGAAATATTTCGCGACATAGGCGCGGCCGATATCCTCGCCCAACTCGTCCTTGATGAGGTCGCTGCCGCGCTTCCATCGCGCCGGCTGCTCCGGCGTGCCCGACAGGACGGTGCCGTAGAAGCCGAAGCGGGTCTTGTTGAAATCGTCCGAGAGGAAGCGCGCATAGCCGCCGATCGTGCGGAGCAGCAGGTGATCCTTCAGCACCGCGACCGGCGTGGCGGCCCAGATCTTCGCCTCGCCGGCAAGCGCGCTCGGCTGCGCGACGAGATAATCGCCGGTGACAGGCATCCCCGCCGCCTTGGCGAAGCCGGCCCAGTCGAACCCAGGCGCGCGCGCGGCGAGGTCGGCGAAGGCGATCTTGTTATAGGTCTTGTCCGCGTCGCGGCTCTCGATCCGCGTCCAGTGCGCGCCGGCCAGCGCCTTCTCGAACGCGAAGACGGCGGCGGCGCGCCTGTCGGCATCCGGCTCGCCCGCCAGCGTCAGCATCTTCGCGAGATAGGCCTGATAGGCGGTGCGGGTCTTGGCGAGTTCGGGATCATTCTTCAGATAGTAATCACGATCCGGCAGCCCCAGCCCGCCCTGCGCCAATGAAACGATATAGGCGTCGGGGTTCTTGTCGTCCTGCCCGACATAGGTTTCGAACAGGTCCGACACGCCATAGCGCTGCATCCGCGCCGCCTCGATCGTCAGCGCGTTCTTGTCCTTCGCGGCCTTGATCGCGGCGATCCACGGCCTGACCGGCGCGGCGCCCTTCGCGTTGACGGCCGCCTCGTCCATGAAGCTGGCATAGAAATCGCCGGACTTGTTGCCCGGCCGCCGCGACACTTCCTCGAGCAGGGCGCGCAGCCGCTGCTGCGACAGGTCCTGCAACTTGTGGAACATGCCGTAAGAGGCGCGATCGGCTGGGATCTGCGCGGTCTTCTGCCAGTCGCCGTTCGCGTAATCGTAGAAATCCTTGCCGGGCGGGACGGCAGTGTCACGGCCGGCGAGGTCGACGCCGAAATCGCCGATCTCCGGACGGGATTGATCGGCGGGGGCGGACTGCGGCGCGGTCTGCGCGATGGCGGCGGCGCCGGCGGAAACAAGCAGGGAAGCGAAGATGATCGAACGCATCGAAGGAGAGCCTTCCGGTCTTTCAGGATGCGTCGTGATTTACGCCGATAACACGCTTCGTCAAATACCGGTTACGGATGCGACGATCTCGCGCGGGTCAGCCGCGCTGGCGCATCAGGCGGCCGGCCTCGCGCTTCCAGTCGCGCTCCTTGATCGCCTCGCGTTTGTCGTGGGCCTTGCGCCCCCTGGCGAGCGCCAGTTCCACCTTCGCGCGGCCCTGGCTGTTGAAATAGACCGAGAGCGGCACCAGCGTCATGCCCTCGCGTGCGACGGCGCCGTGCAGCTTGTTGATCTCGCGCTCGTGCAGCAGCAGCTTGCGCGGGCGGCGCGGCGAGTGATTGAAGCGATTGCCGTGGCTGAACTCGGGCACGTTCGAGTTTATCAACCAGACCGCGCCGTCGCTCACCTCGGCATAGCTCTCCGCGATCGACCCCTCGCCGAAGCGCAGCGACTTCACCTCGGTGCCGGTCAGCACGATCCCCGCCTCGAACTTGTCCTCGATCGAATATTCGAACCGCGCGCGCCGGTTCTCGGCGACGACCTTCTTCTTGTCGAACGTGGCTGGCTTGGGACGAGGCATAAGGCGCGCGATGTAAGGTCAGAGGCCGGCGCGCGCCAGCCCCGCGTCGACCGCCTTGCGCGCGGCCTCGCCCGCCGGGGTCATCGGCAGGCGCAGGCCGTCGGGGAAGCCGGGGCGGACCCTGGTCATCGCGTATTTCACCGGACCCGGCGACGCGTCGGTGAACAGCGCGACATGAAGCGCGAACAGCCGGTCGTGCAGTTCGAGCGCCTTCGCGTAATCGCCCGCCGCGCAGGCCGACTGGAAATCGGCGCACAGTCGCGGCGCGACATTGGCGGTGACCGAGATGCACCCCACCCCACCCATCGCATTGAACCCCAGCGCGAGATCGTCGTTGCCCGAAAGCTGGCAGAAGCCCGCGCCGAGCGCCGCGCGATGCTGCGACACGCGTTGGAGCACGCCCGAGGCGTCCTTCACCGCGACGAACACCTCCGGGAAATCGGCGACGATGCGAATCAGCGTCTCCGGCTGGATGTCCGTCACGGTGCGCGCGGGGACGTTGTAGAGCACGATCGGCAATCCCGCCTGTGGCGCGAGTGCGGCGAAATGCCGGTAGATTCCTTCCTGCGACGGGCGGTTGTAATAAGGCGGCACCATCAGCGCGGCATCCGCCCCCGCTTCCTTCGCGGCGGCCAGATTCGCGGCGGCGACGCGGGTGTCGTTCGATCCGGCCCCGGCGATCACGGGCACACGGCCCTTCGCCTGATCGACGCAGATCCTGACGATCGCGAACTGCTCCTCCTTGGTCAGCGTCGCCGCTTCCCCGGTCGTGCCGCACGGCACCAGCGCGGCCGAGCCTTCGGCGATCTGCCATTCGATCAGCTCGCGGTAGGCCGATTCGATGAAGTCGCCATGCGCGTCGAACGGCGTGACGAGCGCCGGAATAGAGCCGGAAAACATGATTGTGCGTTCCTGAATGCGCGAAGATGGTAGGTTCGTTCAGGACAGATACGGGTTGACCGGCTAGTCTGTCCATAACGGTGGCTGGATTGAAGGCAGGTGTTTTGATCGGATTGCTTGCAGGGGCCGGCGCGGCATTGGCGCTCGCGCAGGATCAGGGCGAATCATATGCGACCCGCATGGCGAACATGCGCGCGCAGCAGCAGGAGACGCAGGTCGCCGCGCCCGCCGCCGCCCCGCGCCCCGTGCCGGTGGTCAACGCCGCCGGGCTGGTCCAGTCGATCGCGCAGTGGAAGGCGCTCCAGCAGACCGACGCCTTGCCGTTCGACAGCTATGCCACCTTCCTGCTCGCCCACCCCGGCTGGCCTGGCGAAGCAGCGAATCGCCGCGCGGCGGAGAAACAGGCGGCGGCCGGCACCGCTTCGGCATCGAGCGTGGTTGCCTATTTCCGCCGTTTCCCGCCGCAATCGGCCGGCGGCGGACTCGCCTATGCCCGCGCGCTCGCCTCGACCGGCGCGATGGCGGAAGCCAATGAGGCGGCGCGCGCGGCATGGCGGCGCGGCGCGCTCCCGGCCGCCGACGAGACGGCGCTGCTCCAGCAATTCGGCGGCGCGATCCGGCCCGAGGATCAGGATGCGCGGATGGACGCCCTGCTGTGGCAGGGCGCGACCAGCGTGGCGGCGCGGCAGATCAACCTCGTCTCCTCCGCGCAGCGTCCGCTGTTCGAGGCGCGGCTTGCCTTCCGTAGCGGCGCGGCCAACGCAGCCGACCTCGCCGCGCAATATGACGTGATCGGGGAGCGCGACGCCGGCTATGTCACCGACAAGGCGACCTGGCTCGGCCGGACCAACCCCGCCGCCGCCCGCATGTGGCTGGCCCGCACGCGCGCGACCGGGATGAACCGGCCCGGCAACCCCGAGAAATTCTATCTGGTGCTCTATGCCAACGCCAAGGCGGCGGCGACCGACGGCCAGTGGCAGACCGCCTATGACATCGCCCGGCAGGTCGACGACGCCTATCCGGCTGGCACCGACGTCTCGACCAAATCCTATGGCGAGCGCGACCAATATACCAACCTCGTCTGGCTCGCCGGCCAGACCGCGCTGACCAAGCTCAGGCGACCGGCGGATGCGATGCCGCTGTTCGATCGCTACGGCCGCGGCACGATCGCGCCGCAGACGCGGGCCAAGGGCTTCTACTGGGCGGCGCGCGCGGCGGAAGCAGCCGGGCGGGCGGCGGAGGCGAACGCCTTCTTCGAACGCGCCGCCGGCTTCCGCGACCAATATTACGGCCAGCTCGCCAACGAGCATCTCGGCCGCGCGCTGGCCGCCCCGCCGCCGCTCAACGCCAGCCCGGTCGCTCCCGCCACCCGCACCGCCTTTTACGGCCGGGAGGTGGTGCGCGCCGCGCAGTTCCTCGGCTCGGCGAACGACTGGCAGGACCAGACCGCGTTCGTGAAGCAGATCGCCGCCGACGCCGCCAGCGACAGCGATCACCTGCTCGCCGCCGAACTTTCGCGTTCGATCGGGCGGCCCGATCTCGGCGTGATGGTCGGGCGCAAGGCGATGCAGAGCGGCCTCACCGAATATATCGCCAGCGGCTTCCCCACCGTCACGGTGCCCGGCGGCTATGACGACGAATGGACGATGATCCACGCGATCGCGCGGCAGGAGAGCAATTTCGATCGCATGGCCATTTCGGGCGCCGGCGCGCGCGGGCTGATGCAGCTCATGCCCGGCACCGCGCGGGAACAGGCGGCGAAGATGGGCCTCGCGTATAACGTCGGTGCGCTGACCAGCGACACGAGCTACAATATCCAGCTCGGCTCGAATTATTTCCAGCGCATCTTCAAGCTGTTCGGCAGCTATCCGCTGGCGATCGCGGCCTATAACGCCGGGCCGGGCAACGTGAACAAATGGCTCGCGGCGAACGGCGATCCGCGCACCGGCGCGGTCGATATGGTCGATTGGGTCGAGGCGATCCCCTTCACCGAGACGCGCAGCTACGTCCAGCGCGTGCTGGAGAATGCGGTGGTCTATGACCTGATGAACCCGCAAAAGGCGCGCAGCCGGGGCCCGGCGAACCTGAGCTGGTATCTCGGCCGGTCGAAACGCGGCTGAGCCATGGAGCGCCCGAACTATATCACCCCGGCCGGCTATGCCGCGCTGCGCGCCGAATATGAGGCGCTGTTCGCGAAGGAGCGCCCGGCGCTGGTCGATACGATCGCCTGGGCGGCCGGCAATGGCGACCGCTCCGAGAATGGCGACTATATCTACGGCCGCAAGCGGCTGCGCGAGATCGACCGGCGGCTCGGCTGGCTGTCGAAGCGGATGAAGGCGGCGAAGGTGGTCGATCCGGCGCAGGCCCCCGACCGCGCCCGCGTGTTCTTCGGCGCGACGGTGACGATCGCGGACGAGGACGACAACCATCGCACGCTAACCCTCGTCGGCGACGACGAGGCGGATGCGGGCAAGGGTCTGATCGGCTGGAACGCCCCCCTCGCCCGCGCGCTGCGTGGTGCCGCGGTGGCGGACCTGCGCCGCGTCGCATTGCCGGCGGGCGAGCGCGAATATGAAGTGATCGCCATCACTTATCCCGGCGGTTGACGATCGCGCGCCGGAGGCCGATCAGGCCGCATGGCCATCGACAATTCGAACCTCAACGTCGCGCTGCTGATCGACGCGGACAATGCCTCGTGGCACGCAATCGACCCGGTGCTGACCGTCCTTGCCGAGCTGGGCAGCGTCAACGTCCGCCGCGTCTATGGCAACTGGACCAAGCCGGGCCTGAAGGGCTGGCGCGACATGACCGTGAAATACGGCATCGAGCCGCAACAGCAGTTCGACCTGACCAAGGGCAAGAACGCCACCGACATGAAGATGACGATCGACGCGATGGATCTGCTCTATCGCGGGCGGGTGCAGGCATTCGGCATCATGTCGTCGGACAGTGACTTCATGCCGCTCGCCATGCGTATCCGGCAGGACGGCTATGATGTCTATGGCTTCGGATCGAGCCGCACGCCGCAGGCGTTCCAGAACGCCTGCACGCGCTTCATCGACATCGACAAGCTGGCGAGCACCCCCGCCCCCGTCGAGCCGGTCGCGGCGACGCCCCCGCAGGCCAGCGCGCGCAAGGCTGACGTCGATCCCGAGCTGGTGAAGCTGCTCATCGATGCCTATGACAATGTGAAACGCGACGAGCGCGGCTTCGTCAGCCTTTCGGCGATGGGCCAGCTCGCGGCGAACCGCTCGAGCTTCGACGTGCGCAACTATGGCTTCAAGCGCCTTTCCGACCTGATCCAATCGGTCCCCAATTTCTCGACGGAGCGCCGCGACGACGGCCGCGTCTTCGTCCGCCGTGTCCACTAGGAGTCATCATGCGCATCCTTCCTCTCCTCGCCCTTGCCACCGTCCTCGCCGCGCCGGCCGCCGCGCAGACTGACCCGCAGCGTCTCTCCGATATCGTCCGCACCCTCGCCTCGCCCGAGTTCGGCGGGCGCGCGCCCGGCACGGCCGGCGAGAAGAAGACGACCGACTGGCTGGTCGCGGAGTTCAGGAAGCTCGGGCTGGAGCCGGGCGCGGCGGACGGCCAGTGGATCCAGCGCGTGCCGCTGATCCACACCCGCATCGGCGACGGGACGATCAGCGCCGGTGACATGCCGCTGGTGCAGGGCAAGGACGTCGCGATGACGACGGTGCGCGACGCCCCCCATATCTCGATCAAGGACGCCCCGATGGTGTTCGTCGGCTATGGCGTGTCCGCGCCCGAGGCGAAGTGGGACGATTTCAAGGGCGTGGACGTGCGCGGCAAGGTCGTCGTGTTCCTTGTCAACGATCCCGATTTCGCCGCCCGGCCGGGCGACGACGCGGTCGGCCGGTTCGGCGGCAAGCGCATGACCTATTACGGCCGCTGGACCTATAAATATGAGGAAGCCGCCCGGCGCGGCGCGGCGGCCGCGCTGATCGTCCACGATACCGACGGCGCGGGCTATCCGTGGTCCACCGCCAATGCCTCGAACGGCGAGAATTACGATATCGTGCGTGGGCCGGACGACCAGCGCGTGCCGTTGCAGGGCTGGATCTCGCACGAGGCGGCGGACCGGCTGTTCGCATCCGCCGGGCTGGACCTCGCGAAGCTGCGGGTTGAAGCGCGCTCCGCCGCGTTCCACCCGGTAGAGATGAAGCCGCGCTTCTCTGCCGATCTCGCCGTCAGCGCCGAGCGAATCGAAAGCGCCAACGTCCTCGCGAAGATCACCGGCGTGAAACGCCCGGACGAGACGGTGATGTTCGGCGCGCATTGGGATGCCTATGGCGAAGGCCCACCCGACGCGAGCGGCAGGACGCTGCGCCCCGGCGCGAACGACGACGCGCTCGGCGCCGCCGGCGTGCTGGAGCTGGCGCGCGCGTTCAAGGCCGCGCCGAAACCGGATCGCACGCTCGTCTTCGCTTTGTGGACGGGCGAGGAGCGCGGGCTGCTCGGCTCGGAATATTATGCCGCGCACCCCATCTACCCGCTGGCCAAAACCGCCGCGAACCTGACGCTCGACATTCTCCAGACCGCCGGGCCGGCGAAGGACGTTACGTTGGTCGGCGCGGGCGCCTCGTCGCTCGACACGCTGCTCGCCGCGGCCGCCAGGGCGCAGGGCCGTACGATCACCCCCGAAACGGCGAGCGAGCGCGGCCTGTTCTACCGCGCCGATCATTTCTCCGTCGTCCGGCGCGGCGTGCCGTCGATGATCCTGATGGCGCTGGGCGGCGCGCCGGACCTCAAGGCGGGTGGCCACGAGGCGGGGCAGAAGTGGCTCGACGCCTATATGGCCTGCTATCACAAGACCTGCGACACCTGGTCGGCCGACTGGAACCTCGGCGGCGCGGCGCAGGATGCCGACCTGTTCTTCGCGATGGGCAAGCAACTCTCGAAGGCCGGCGTCTGGCCGACGTGGAGCGCGGGCAGCGAATTTCTCACACTGCGCAACAAGAGCGCGGCGGAGCGGAAGTAACGGCCCCTCGCCGCTTCGGCCGAGCGCCGGGGCGGCCGCCGCTTCAGAGGCCCGCGATCAACGCCAAGGCGCCGGTGCGGTCCAGCGCCGCCAGCGACCCGCCCTGATAAAGCGGATCGTAGCTCACTTCGCGCACCGTCCATGACGGGATAGGAATGGCTGCAAGCGCGGCGGCATTCGGCGCTTCGATCTCGGCGAGCACCAGCCCATCGAGATTACCCGCGAACAGATCGACGCCGAATTCCGCGCCTTCGGCCATCACCGGATAGCGTCGCTTGACGATCGGCCGGCCCGGCAGCGCGGCGAACACCGCATGTTCCTCCGGCGTGAGATAGGCGTTGACCATCGCGCGGGCGAGCGGATCGTCCGCCTCGTATTTCTTGGCGAGCTTGCAGGCGATCTCGCCGGAGCCGCTGTCGGTCATGCGCCGGAGACGGAAGCGCGTGCCGGAAAGGTAAAGGTCCTCGATCAGCACATGATCGGCGGGCAGCGGCGGCAACAGCGCCGGA
>MKSU01000016.1:213177-341123 GCA_001897375.1 Sphingomonas sp. 67-36
TCGTCCGCGCCCGTGCGCATCTTCACCGCGTCAATTTCTTGTACGCCAGCCGCGTCGGGCGATCGGCGGCGTCGCCCATGCGGCGGCGCTTGTCTTCCTCATAGCTTTCGAAATTGCCCTCGAACCATTCGACATGGCTGTCGCCCTCGAAGGCGAGGATATGGGTGCAGAGGCGATCGAGGAAGAAGCGGTCGTGGCTGATGACCACCGCGCAGCCCGCGAAGCTCTCCAGCGCCTCCTCCAGCGCGCGGAGCGTCTCCACGTCGAGGTCGTTGGTCGGCTCGTCGAGCAGCAGGACGTTGCCGCCCTCCTTCAGCATCTTCGCCATGTGGACGCGGTTGCGCTCGCCGCCGGAAAGCTGGCCGACCTTCTTCTGCTGGTCCGGCCCCTTGAAGTTGAACGCGCCGACATAGGCGCGCGTGCCCAGCTCCTGCTTGCCGAAGCGGAACACGTCCAGCCCGTCGGAGATTTCCTCCCACACGTTCTTGTTCGGATCGAGATCGTCGCGGCTCTGGTCGACATAGCCGAGCTTCACCGTGGAGCCGACCTCGATCGTCCCCGAATCCGGCTGGTCCTGCCCGGTGATGAGCCGGAACAGGGTGGACTTGCCCGCGCCGTTCGGCCCGATCACGCCGACGATGCCGCCCGGCGGCAGGGTGAAGGACAGGTCCTCGAACAGCAATTTGTCGCCATAGGCCTTGGAAAGGCCCTGCGCCTCGATCACCTTGCCGCCGAGGCGCTCGGGAATCTGGATCAGAATCTGCGCCTTGCCGATCGCGCGATTCTCCTGCGCGGCCATCAGTTCGTCGAACGCGCGGATACGGGCCTTGGACTTGGTCTGGCGCGCCTTGGGGGTCTGGCGCATCCACGCCAGTTCGTCGGCGATCGCCTTCTGGCGGCCGGCCTCCTCGCGCTCCTCCTGCTCCAGCCGCTTGGCCTTCTTCTCCAGATAGCCGGAATAGTTCGCCTCGTAGGTGTAGTAACGGCCGCGATCCAGCTCCAGCACCCAGTTCACCACATTGTCGAGGAAGTAGCGATCGTGGGTGACGAGGATGACGTTGCCGGCATATTCCTTGAGGAAATTCTCCAGCCACGCCACGCTTTCGGCGTCGAGGTGGTTGGTCGGCTCGTCCAGCAGCAGGATGTCGGGCTTCTCCAGCAGCAGGCGGCATAGCGCCACGCGGCGTTTCTCGCCGCCCGACAGATTGGTGACGGGGCTGTCCGACGGCGGGCAGCGCAAAGCCTCCATCGCCTGTTCGAGCTGGCTGTCGAGGCTCCAGCCGTCCGCGGCGTCGATCTCGGACTGAAGCTCGCCCATCTCGGCCATCAGCGCATCGAAATCGGTGTCGTCCTTCGGATCGCCCATCTCGGCGGAGATGGCGTTGAAGCGCTCGATCTTGTCGACGATCGGGCCCGCGCCCATGCGGACGTTCTCGATCACCGTCTTGGTGGGATCGAGTTGCGGCTCCTGCGGCAGATAGCCGACTCGGACGCCCTCGGCGGCCCACGCCTCGCCCTGGAAATCCTTGTCGATCCCGCCCATGATCTTCATCAGCGTGGACTTGCCGGCACCGTTCGGGCCGATGATCGCGATCTTCGCGCTCGGCAGGAATTGCAGGTGGATGTTGTTGAGCACCGGCTTGTTCGCGCCGGGGAAGGTCTTGGTCAGACCCTTCATGACATAGGTATATTGCACGGCCATGGCGGTTCGGTCGCTCCGTCGATCAGGTCACATCTGCTGGGTTGCGCGCCATGTAGGCGCGCGCGCGCCGGTTGGCAATTCGCTGGCGACGCGGTTCAGCGCGCGCGGACGATCTCGCACCCCACGGCGGCGTCGGGATAAACGTCCAGCTTCATCGACCGCACCCGCACCCGCCGCACGCGCGCGTCCTCCAGGCACAGCACCGCCACCGCCTCCACCAGGGTCTCCTGCAACGCGAAGCCCCGCGCCTCGGCCAGCGCTCGAATGCCCTCGCGAACGAAATCGTAATCGAGCACCTCGCCGATCGCGTCGTTCGCGGGCGGCGCGGGATAGTCGACCGTCATCTCCACCGTCAGGCGAACGCGCTGCGGCTCCACCTCATGCGGATGGATGCCGAGGCGCATCCGCACCTCAAGCCCCTCCAGAATCGTCGTATATTCAGCCATCGCGCCCTTCGAACATCACATCTCCGTCACGCTTCAGGAATCGCTGCCCGCAATCGACGAACAGATTCTGGCCGGTCACGCTGCGCGCATCGAGCAGATAGACCACCGCCCGCGCCACCTCGTCCACACCGACCGGCCGCCCGAGCAGGTTCGCGCTCGCCACGCGGGCGAACTCGGCCCCGCTCTGGTCGCCGCTGGGCAAGGTAAGCCCCGGCGACACCGCATTGACGCGGACGCGTGGCGCCAGCGCCTGCGCCAGCATCTCGGTCGCGCCGGCAAGCGCATATTTGGTGAGGCTGTAAGAGAAAAAATCCGGATTCGGATTGGCCAGCTTCTGATCGAGCAGATTGACCACCGCGCCGTCCTCGATATCCGGTTGCGCGGCGAGCAATTGCGCCAGCAGCGCCGGCGCGACGCAATTGACGGCATGGAGCCGCAGCGCCAGCGCGTGATCGATCGCCTCGGGCCGGTCATAGGCGAAGGCGGACGCGCTGTTCACCAGCCCGTCGATCGCACCGCACCCCGCCTCCATCGCTCGCGCAAACAGCGCGGGCAGGCCGGCGAGGTCGGCGAGATCACCCCCCACCGCGATTCCGCCGGTCTCCTCCGCCAATGCCTCGGCGGCCGCGCGCGATGTCCCATAATGGATCACCGGCCGATGTCCCGCCGCAGCCACCGCGCGCACGATCGCAGCGCCCAGCCGCCTCGCCCCGCCGGTGATCAGGACGGTGCGGCGCTTCACTCCTTATGGCCCATCAGTGCCAGCACCTCCTTGCGGCTGCGCTCATCCTCGCGGAACACGCCCATCATCCGGCTCGTCACCATCGAGACGCCGGGGGTGCGCACGCCGCGCGCGGTCATGCAGGCATGGCTCGCCTCGATCACCACCGCGACCCCCTGCGGCTTCAGCCCGTTCCAGATACAATCGGCCACTTCGGCCGTCAGCCGCTCCTGCACCTGAAGCCGCCGCGCATAGGCATGAAGCACCCGCGCCAGCTTTGAAATGCCCACGACGTGATTCTTCGGCAGATAGGCGATGTGCGCCTTGCCGATGATCGGCGCCATGTGATGCTCGCAATGCGACTGGAACGGAATGTCCTTCAACAGGACGATTTCGTCATAGCCGCCCACTTCCTCGAACACGCGAGAAAGATGGCGCGCGGGGTCGTCGGCATAGCCCACGCAATATTCCCGCCATGCCCGCGCGACGCGATGCGGCGTGTCGAGCAGCCCCTCGCGCGAGGGATCGTCGCCCGCCCAGCGGATCAGCGTGCGCACCGCTTCCGCTACGTCATCCGGCACTTCCAGCTTGCCGTCCGGCCCGCGCCGGTCGCCGGGGATGCTGTCGCTCACTTCATTCTCCCTCATAATCATACCGCATTTGCGAAAACGTAACGGAGGCCCTTCGAAATTAGGTTCTTTAATGCAACTGTTTCCTTTCGGACACAGCAGGAAAATCTCCGTATCGTTCAACGCGTAATTTCGTTTGACTGGGCAAATTCCCGAACGCTAATCTCCATACCGCACCATCAAACCGCGAAATCGGCTCAAAGACCGGCGCGGACCGTAGGAGGGGGATGCTCATGACCAAATCCACATTGCTTGCCGCGTCTGCACTGGCAATGACCTTTGCCGCCCCGGCGTGGGCGCAGCAAGCGGCAACCGATAGCGAAGCGCAGGTGGCGCAGACGGATATCGTCGTCACCGCCCAGCGGCAGGCGCAGCGCCTGCAGGACGTTCCGATCGCTGTTTCGGCGTTCAATGCCGAGAACCTTGAAAAGCAGCAGATCGTGAACCCGTCCGCGCTGCAACAGACGCTGCCGAACGTCACCTTCACCAAGACGAACTTCACTTCGTCCAGCTTCACGATCCGCGGCATCGGCGACCTGTGCGTCGGCACCACCTGCGACAGCGCGACCGCGATCCACGTCAACGACATGCCGCTGCTCAACAGCCGCCTGTTCGAGAGCGAGTTCTTCGATCTGGAGCGCGTCGAGGTGCTGCGCGGGCCGCAGGGCACGCTGTTCGGCCGCAACGCCACCTCGGGCGTGGTCAATTTCATCACCGCCAAGCCGGACCTCACCGGCATCCACGCATCCGGCGAGTTCGAATATGGCAATTATGATTCGAAGCGCCTCAAGGGCATGTTCAATCTGCCGCTCGGCGACACCTTGGGCATTCGCGTCGCGGGCACCTGGCTGAACCGCGACGGCTATACCAAGAATCTCTACAACAACACCAATATCGACGGCCGCGATCTCTATTCGGTGCGCGGAACGTTGTCGTGGGAGCCATCGGTCGACACCCGCGTCGATCTGATCGGCTATTATTTCCACGAGCGCGACAACCGCAGCCGTATCCAGAAGCAGCTCTGCCATCGCGATCCGACCGGCGTGCTTGGCTGTTTGCCGGACAAGCTGGCTTATAACACGCTCAACGCCAATGCCACTCTCGCGACGATACTGACCAGCAAGGAATTCCTGTCATTCGCTGTATCGCCGCAACTGGCACCACTCGCACTGGGCAGCGTCTACCAGGCGCAGGACAGCTTCTCCGGTGTCGTCAACCCCGCTGATGTCCGCACGGTTAACATCGATTCTCAGCCCAGCTATTTTGCTGAAGAACAGCAATATACCTTGAAGGTTTATCACAATTTCGGCCCGGTGAGCTTCAATTTCACCGGCGGCTACATGAAAAATACTGTCGATTCGTCGTCCGATTACAATCTGGCGGTCGAAAGATCCTATATCGCCAACCCCGGCCTCAACACGCTCTATGCCGCCGCCGTCCCCGGCGGCCCATATGCGGCGTTCGCGCCCGTTCGCAATGCACTGATCCCCAATGGGCCGGGCACGCTGTGCCAGTCGACGTCGGACCCGAATGATGTGGGTGTCTATGGCGGTAACGGAATTTGCGCGCCGACAAGCCTCGATTTCGATCGTTCGCGTGCCAGTATCCGGCAATATTCCGCCGAGGCGCATATCGACAGCTCGTTCGATGGCATGTTCAATTTCCTGCTTGGCGCGATCTATTTCGATAGCAAGGCAACTAATACGGATTACTACGTCAACAGCTTCGGCCTTGATTATGCCTCCGGCATCATCGGCGCCGCGAGCAGCGCGGGCACTTCATTCGCCGCGACGCCTTTTTATCGCAACGCGACCCCCGATTTCCGCCTGAAATCCTATGGGATATTCGGCGAATCCTATTTCAAGTTCAGCGACAAGCTGAAATTGACGCTCGGCCTGCGCTATAATCACGACGACAAGACCGTGACCGCGCGGACGATGTTCGCCAGTGATACCAAGAGCCGGCAGATGCTCACTGCGGGAGGGGCGCCGCTGCTCGATCGGGAGGGCAACCCGCTGGTCACTACTGCGGGCGCCTCGTCCACCGTTCTGGTGCCCTTCGGCACGACCAATGCCGATTCGATCATCGGCAACGGCAGTTACGATTTCAATTCGGCCGTGCCCGGCAATCAGGCTTTCGCCTCCAGTTCGGTTAACTTCGGGCGCCTGACCGGCCGTGCGGTGCTCGATTACAAGCTCAATAACAACAGTATGTTCTACGCATCCTATTCGCGTGGCTATAAATCTGGCGGCATCAATCCGCCGCTCTCGCCGGTGTTCGCGGTGCCGACCACCTTCGCGCCGGAGCAGGTAGATTCGTTCGAGATTGGCTCGAAAAACACCTTCGATCACGGCCGCTTGCGGCTGAATCTCACGGGATTCTATTATAAATACAAGGGATTGCAGCTCAGCCGCATTGTCGCGCGCACCTCGGTCAACGACAATATCAATGCCGATATCTACGGCGTCGAGGCGGAAGCGATTATCAGCCCGATCCCCGCATTCGTCGTCAATGCCAACTTCAGCTATCTGAAGTCGAAGGTCGCGGGCGATCGCTATCTCGTCAATCCGCGCGATCCTTCGGGCGGCCGTTCGGATGCCGTCATCATCAAGGATCTGACCAACGCATCCAATTGCGCGATCCGCCCTGCCAACGGCTCCGGCGCGACCGCGGCGCAGGTCAATGCCTTCGTCGGCACGGTCAACGGCGCGCTTGGCTGGCAGGCGCCCACCGCGATACCAGGCACCAACACGACGGGCGCCTTCTCCGTCTGCTCGGTGCTCGCGGCTGCGGCGGCCGGGTCAATCGGCAGCTTCAATCCGGCGCTGGCCGCGTTGCAGCCGCTGCTCCAGGCGAATTTCAACGGGGGTCAGCCGGGAACGCTGCCGTTCGTAGTCGATCCCAGCGGCGTTCCGGTGAACGTGCGCGGCAACAGCCTGCCGAACGCGCCGTCCTATAAGTGGTCGGTGGGCGCGCAATATACGATCGATGCCGGCAACTGGTCGGTCGTGCCGCGCGCGGACCTTAATTATACCGGCGAGTCCTGGGGCACGATCTTCAACAAGAACCCGATCGATCGCATCCCCGGCTATGCCGTGGTCAATGCGCAGATCCAGATCAACGGACCGGACGACCGCTTCTTCATCCGCGGCTTTGTCCAGAACCTCACCAACAACAGCGCCACGACCGGCATGTACGTGACCGACCAGTCCAGCGGCCTGTTCACCAACATCTTCACCCTCGAACCGCGCCGCTACGGTGTCGCGGCCGGGTTCAAGTTCTGAGCAATCGAAGGCCGGCATCCCTTTTCCGGATGCCGGCCGTCATTTTTACGGGCCTTTGCCGGCCTGAAGGCAACGGGTCGGCACGGTGCCGCGACGAAAGCCCCGGTCGACATCATGCCGGGGCGTGACAATCACGAAAAGGCGGCGCACAAGCGTCGCGCGCTCCAGAAGGCGTGATTCCGAAAGAGGCCGGTCAACAGGCGCAACAGGAAGGAATATAATGGCTACGACTACCAAGAGCGGCGGCATCCACGCCCCCGTCCAGCCCTCGGCGGAACTGGGCGCGATCGTCGGCAACGACAAGCTGCCCCGCAGCCAGGTGATCAGCAAGGTGTGGGACTACATCAAGTCGCACAAGCTTCAGAATCCCGAGAACAAGCGCGAGATTCTCGCCGACGACAAGCTGAAGAAGGTCTTCGGCAAGGACAAGGTGACGATGTTCGAGATGAACAAGTACATCTCGCAGCACGTCAAGGCCTGACGCTCTTTCCGGCGCCGGTCGTTTCGATCGGCGCCGTTTTTCATGTCCCCGGCGCGGTGCGCCCGTAGCTCGGTGCCGGCGTGATCGCGACGGGTCAACCTTGAGCGTGCGCGGAATGCCGCGCCCCTTCGTAACATCGCTGGAAGGTGGCGTCCCCGAGAGGATTCGAACCTCCGACCTGCGGTTTAGGAAACCGTCGCTCTATCCTGCTGAGCTACGGGGACTGACCGCCCTGCCCCTATAGGCTGCGTCAGCCACGGTCAATCGAACCCGGAAGGGGCGAATAGAGCGCTTTTCATCCCATCCAACCGCTAATCCTGCGGCTGGATTCCGGCCGTGACCGAACTCCCTTCTGATCGGCCTGCATATCGTGCGGGCGCCCGCGAACGGATACTGCGCGGCGACCCTATCGAAAGAATCCAAGACAAGGTGAGGAGCTTCCTCCCAATAACAATGCACGAGCGTATGAGGCGAACTGACAGCTGGCGCTTTCCACTCAACAATCGCATTCGCTCCAGCAACGCCCACGTCTGTCAGTTCAGCGTCTCCGGCGGCCGCACCGGGAACGGCAGCGGCGCCACGGGAATCCCCTCCTCCACCAGCGCCTTCGCTTCGGCAGGTGTGGCCTGGCCGTGGATCGAGCTATGTTCGCGCTCGCCAAGGTGCATTGAGCGCGCCTCCTCGGCGAAGCGCGCGCCGACCCATTGCGATCCCTCCAGCGCCTTCGCCTGCGCCGCTGCGAGCGCTTCGAGCGCCTGTTTCATCTGTTCCGGGGCTGCCGTTTCGCCACGACCGCCCTTGGGGGAGACGCGCGGCGCCATCACCGCCTTCACCACTTCGGTCGCGCCGCAGATCGGGCAGGCGATCATCCCATTGCTCTTTTGCTCCTCGAACGTCTCGGACGAGGCGAACCACACCTCGAATATATGTGCGTCGGGGCAGCGCAGATCGAAAACGATCACGGCATCACCTTGACCGGTGGGATCGGCCGGCGGTGATCGATCACCGGAATGCGCCCGCGCACCGCCGTCACCGCGAGCGGATCGATGTCGACAAAACCGAGGCCGGGCGCCTCGCCCATGTCGAGCAGCACCTCGCCCCACGGATCGACTATGAGCGAATGACCATATGTCTCGCGCCCGTCCTCATGCTGGCCGGTCTGTGCCGCCGCGACCACGAAGGCAGCGGATTCGATCGCCCGCGCGCGCATCAGCACATGCCAGTGCGCCGCACCGGTCGGACGGGTGAAAGCGGCAGGGATGCTCAGCACGGTTGCCCCGGCATTGCTGAGCGCCGCGTAAAGATCGGCGAAGCGCAGGTCATAGCAGATGCTCAGCCCCAGTCGCCCGACCGGCGTATCGACCGCCACCGCCGATTCCCCGCCGGCATAAGCGGCCGATTCCCGCCAGCGCTCGCCGGTCGGCAGATCCACGTCGAACAGGTGGAGCTTGTCGTAGCGCGCGCGCACCGCGCCCGCCGCATCGATCACGAAGCTGCGGTTCTCGAAGCGTCCGTCCGTCCGCCGAAGCGCGAGCGAGCCGAGTTCGACCCAGATTCCTGCTTCGGCCGCCGCTGCGCGAACGGCGGCGAGCACACGATCTTCATCCTCGCTCACAACCGATGCGGCGGCACGCGTCCGGTCCCGATCTAGCAGGCCCGACATTTCGGGCGTGAACAGCATCGCCGCCTCACCGCGCGCGGCAGCGTGGACCGCCTCCACCAGTTCCGCAGCGTTGCGTGCCGGATCGATCCCGGCCGTGGTCTGGGCCAGCGCGATCCTCACGGCGCGAGCAGCGGCTCCAGCTTGCCGTCCGCCTCCAGCGCGGCGAGATCGTCCGACCCGCCGACATGCCGGCCGTCGATGAATATCTGCGGTACGGTCGTGCGGCCGTTCGCGCGCTCGATCATCTCGGCACGCTTGGGGCCGCCCAGCGTGATGTCATATTCGACCGGCTCGACGCCCCTCTCCGTGAGCAACCGCATCGCCCGCGCGCAATAGGGACAGAAGGCTTTGGTATAGATTTCCACATTCGCCATGGATTGCGAAGTGTGGGCGGGCGCGATGCTTGTCAATCCGCGTCGGCATCGAGCACGCGCGCCCAGCACATTATCGTGATCGATGCAGCACCGGCCGCGAGCAGTGTGGCGGTGGCTGCATTCGCCGTTGCGCCACTGGTATGCACGTCGTCGACCAGCACGATGTTGCGCCCCGCGATCCGATTCTTTCCTTCTTGCGCAACGCGGAACACACCACGCAATGCGGCGCGACGTTCGCGCGCGCCCAGCCCGCGCAGCATCGGCGTGGCGCGGAAGCGTTCGAGCGTCCGCTGCTCGACCGGCGTCGCGGTCATCCGCCCGAGCGCGACGGCGATCAGCCCCGCCTGATTGTAACCGCGCCGCCACAATCGCCAGCGATGCAGGGGCACCGGCACCAGCAGATCGGCCTCTGCCGGCATCAGCCGCGCCATCTGCCGCGCGGCCGTTTCGGCATAAGCGGTGCGCCCGGCATATTTGAGCTTCAGGGCCAGCGCGCGCGCCACCTCGCCGTAAGCAACCGCCGCGCGCACCCCGCGATGGCGCGGCGGGTCGGCCAGACATGCACCGCAACGGGCGTCGTCACCGCGCGCGAAGGCGAATGGCGCGTTGCACGATGCGCACCACGGCGGACCGATGAAACGCAGGTTGCCCCAGCAATCCGCACAGAAACGATGATCGGCCGCGATCACCGCGCCGCATCCGGGGCAGCGCGGCGGCAACGCCAGTTTGAGCATCCGGCGCATCGTCTCGCGCATCTTTCCCCCTTTCGCGCCCTTGTCCCGTCGATCGGCGAAGGGCACAAGCCGGCAATTCATCAGACAGGACCGATGAACGCTCATGCGTCCGCCCGAAATCTTCGACCGTGCCGCGCGCCGGCTCCGCCGCGACCGCATCGCGGATGCCTATCCCGCGCACGATTTCCTGCGCGCCGTGATGATCGAAGGGCTGCTGGACCGGCTGGCGAGCGTGAAGCGCGAGTTCCACGACGTGCTCGATCTGGGCAGCTTCGCCAGCGGCTTCGCGCTGCCCGGCGCGCGCATCGCGCAACTGGATGCGGGCCGTCGCTTCGCCGCGACGGCGGGAGGCGTCCAGGGCGACGAGGATCGCCTGCCGTTCCGCGACGAATCGTTCGACCTGATCGTATCGGCCGGCGTGCTCGACACGGTCAACGATCTGCCCGGCGCGCTGGCGCTGGCGCGGCGCGCCTTGCGGCCGGACGGGCTGTTCCTCGCCGCATTCACCGGCGCCGGCAGCCTTCCGACGCTCCGCGCCGTGCTGCGCGACGCGGAGGGCGATCGGCCCGCTCCGCGCATCCACCCGCAGATCGACGTGCGCGCGGCGGGCGACCTGCTGATGCGCGCCGGCTTCGCCTTGCCGGTGGCCGATATCGAGACGATCGACGTGCGTTATGCGAGCTTCGGGCGGCTGCTCGACGACCTGCGCGGAATGGGCGCGGGCAATATCCTCGCCGAGCGCCGGGCCATGCGACGTGACGTCCTCGCCCGCGCAGCGGAAGGGTTCGTTGCCCGCGCGGACGCGGACGGGCGGACCACCGAGCGGTTCGCGATCCTTTATCTCACCGCCTGGGCGCCCTCGCCCGACCAACCCCAGCCCGCTCGACGCGGCAGCGGGACAGCCTCACTGGCGGCCGCGATCGGCAAGAAGGTTTGAGAAGGCGCTCCTGCTTTCGATCGCAGACTTAGTCATCGTTCACAAATCTTCCAGCGCGCCCATCAGGCGCGGGCGCCGAAACCTTAACGATAGGAAAAAAGCCACATTCCAGCGCCATCGGCGCGATGGTGACCCCTACGGTCACCCGGCAATTGCGATAAGGTATTGATTAAACGTCGACAATTAATTTCGGTTCGGATTTTATACCATCATAACTACCCACTGTCTATTGGGATTGCGTGGGCCTAAATGATGTTGCTTGGGCGTAACGCACGGAGCGATAGCATCTGCTAACCCGAATATGCGAGGTTCCCCTTCACAGTTTGTCGACATGGTCGCGCATGACGCAGCGAAAGCCGATATGGCTGGTCGGGGAATCGATCGGCTGGGGATGGCGCGCGGCGGGGCGGTAACGTTGGCAGTAATTGGCGGCGCAAAGGTGCGATCCGCCCTTCAACACCTTGCGCCCTATGCGGATGTCCGGGGTCGCCGGGTCGAAGCTGGCGGCGCGGGAGCCGCCGCGCGGATCGACTTCCGCGCCGCTGCAACAGGTCTTGTGTGGTTTAGCCGGATAGCGGGTCGCCCACCAGTCTGCGGTCCATTCCCAGACGTTGCCAATCATGTCGACCAGGCCATAGCCGTTGGCGGGATAGCTGCCGACTGGCGAGGTGCGCTCCCAGCCATCGAGCAGCAGATTGGCGAAGGGGAACAGCCCCTGCCAGTAATTGGCCAGCATCGCGCCGCCGGGCGCAAGCGTATCGCCCCAGGCATAATCGGCACCGTCGAGGCCGCCGCGCGCGGCATATTCCCATTCCGCCTCGGTGGGCAGTTCCTTCCCTGCCCAGCGGGCATAGGCTTCGGCGTCGGCATGGCTGACATGGACGACGGGATGGTCCTCCAGCCCGTCGAGCGCGCTGCCGGCGCCGAGCGGGTGGCGCCAGTCGGCCCCGGCGGCGAACGACCACCATTGCGAGGGATCGCTGGTATCGACCGGCGTCGCGGTGCGCTGGAACACCGCCGAGCCGGCATAGGCCATGTCGGGTGGCATTCCGGGATAGTCCGCAGGGTCAGGCACGATCTCCGCGGTGGTGACGTGCCCGGTCGCGGCGACGAAGCGCGCGAAGTCGCGATTGGTGACGGGCGCGCGATCGATCCGGAACGGATCGACGCGCACCTGCCGGCATGGCGCTTCCTCGGGATAGAAGCGTTCCGAGCCCATCGTGAAGACGCCGCCGGGCAAGTCCACCATGCCGCTTGCGGTGGCGTGCGAATGGCCGGTCATGGTTGCTCGGGTCGGCGGGTGGAGGTCGGGCCTGCCGCTGAAGTTCTTCCCCTCCGAATGTGCCTATCTCCCCGACGATTGTGGCGATGCGCCGGAAAAGCCCGGCTCATCGCTGGCGCAGCGGCCATAGATGCAGGAAGCCGAACAGCAGCGTCAACAGGAGGCTTGTCGCAGGGGACCCCGGATAGCGGCGGACATCGCGGAACATCACCATCGCTTCCAACAGATGCGCGCCCAGGAGAATACCCGCCACATAGCGCAGCGGCGTAGCGAACGGCAGCACGGTGAAGAGGCTCGCGAATGCCAGAGCATATATCAACAGGCACAAAGCCTTGAGGATCTTTGTCATGGCGAATTGCGCTCCTTATAGAATACGGCACCCGGCGGGCGCGTTCACACGCTCGCCAGTTCCTCTGCGTCGAGCCGATAGAGCAACGAGGCGCCGGCGATCGCGCCGGCCTTGAGACCCTGCGCCTCCGTGACCAGCGTATCGAGGAAATAGCGGGCGACGACCGGCTTGGTTCTCGCCACCGCCCCGCCCGACCTGTCCGCGAGCCGCGCCTGATGCAGCAACTGCCATCCGGCCACCGCCACGGCGCACATCGTCAGGAACGGGACCGAACCGGCGAGGCGGTCGTCGAGGCTCGCCCTGGCCAGCATCCAGATGGGGGTCTCGGCGCAATCGTGCGCGAGGGCGGCCAGCGCCGGCTCGGCCGTGGCGTCGCGCTCGATCTCGGCCATCAGTGCCAGCAGCGTTTCGCCGCCGTCCATGCCGAGCTTGCGGGTGACGAGGTCGGCGGCCTGGATGCCGTTGGTGCCCTCGTAAATCGGGGTAATGCGCGCGTCGCGGTAATGCTGGGCCGCGCCGGTTTCCTCGATGAAGCCCATGCCGCCATGCACCTGCACGCCGAGGCTCGCCACCTCGCAGCCCGCGTCGGTGCCCCATGCCTTGACCATCGGCACAAGAAGGTCGGCGCGCTTCCTCGCGACATCATCGCCCAACGCGGCGCGGTCGATCCGGCCGGCCGTGTAATAGAGCAACGCTCGCGCGCCTTCGGTCAGCGCGCGCATCCGTAGCAACATGCGGCGTACATCGGGATGCTCGATGATCGCGACGGGCGCCTTGTCCGCCGCGCCGGCGCGGGGCGACTGGACGCGTTCCCGCGCATAGGCCGCCGCTTTCTGGAACGCCGCCTCCGCGACCATGACGCCCTGCGCCCCGACATTGATCCGCGCCGAGTTCATCATCGTGAACATGCATTTGAGACCATCATTCTCGGCACCGATCAGTTCGCCGATGCAGGCGTCCTCGTCGCCATAGCTCATCGTGCAGGTGGGCGAGGCATGGATGCCCAGCTTATGCTCAAGCCCGACGACCTTGAGATCGTTGCGCGGCCCCAATGCGCCGTCCGCACCGACGAGGAACTTCGGCACCACGAACAGCGAGATGCCGCGCGATCCGGCCGGCGCGCCGGGCGTGCGGGCCAGCACGAGGTGGACGATGTTGCCGGCCAGATCGTGCTCGCCCCAAGTGATGAAGATCTTGGTGCCCCTTATCCGGTATTTGCCGGCGTGTGGCCCGTCCGCGATCGGCGTTGCGGTGGCGCGTAGCGCGCCGACGTCCGATCCGGCCTGCGGTTCGGTCAGGTTCATCGTGCCGGGCCATTCGCCGCTGATCAGCCGGGGCAGATAGAGCGCCTTCTGCGCCGCGCTGCCGTGCCGTTCGATCGCCTCGATCGCGCCGACAGTCAGCATCGGCAGCAGCGAGAAGGCCATGTTCGCCGCGCCGAGATTCTCCAGCACGCAGACCGCGAGCGAGAAGGGCAGCCCTTGCCCGCCATGTTCCTCTGCGCCCGCCACCGCGTTCCAGCCCTGCTCGACATAGGCGCGATAGGCTGCGGCATAGCCGTCGGGCAACGTCACCGCGCCATCGGCCAGCCGCGCGCCCTCGATATCGCCGACGCGCGCCAGCGGCGCAAATTCCCCGGCGGCGAACGCGCCGATCCCCTCGACGATCGCCGTCACCATGTCCGCGTCGGCGGCGGCGAAGCGCTCGCTGGCGGCGAGTTCGGCGATCCCGGCGTTCACCTGAAGAGCGAACACCTGCTCGGCGACGGGCGGCGTATATGACATCGAAAGATCCTTGTTTAGCGGTTGCGGATCGTCTCGCGCAGCGCCCGCTTGTCGACCTTGCCGGTGGCGCCGAGCGGGATGGCGTCGAGAAAGACGAAGGTGTCGGGCATCCACCAGCGGGCGATGCGGCCGTCGAGGAAGACGCGCAGGTCGGCCTCAGCCACTGTCATGCCGGGGCGGGTCTCGACAACCAGCACCGGCCGCTCGTCCCATTTGGGATGCGGCACGCCGATCGCGGCGGCGTTGGCGACGGCGGGATGCGAGAGCGCGATATTCTCGATCGCGATCGAGCTGATCCATTCGCCGCCCGACTTGATGACGTCCTTGGCGCGGTCGGTAATCTGCATCGCGCCATGTTCGTCGATCGTGGCCACGTCGCCGGTGTCGAAGAAGCCGTCTACGTCGAGGATGTCACCGCCCGCGCCGTTGATATAGCCGCTCGCCACGGCGAAGCCGCGGATCAGGAGGCGGCCCGGCGTCGCGCCGTCCCACGGCATCTCTCCTCCCTTGTCGTCCACGATCCTCAGTTCCACCCCGAAAGGTGGACGCCCTTGCTTGAGCTTGTGCGCGAACCCGTCCCCCGTGGCGAGTGTAGCGGGCACGCCGCTGATCGTGCCGATCGGCGAGGTCTCAGTCATGCCCCAGCCCTGGACGACCTCGACGCCATAATCCTCCTCGAACGCGCGCAGGATCGCCTCGGGCAGCGCGGAGCCGCCGATTACGACCCGCTTGAGATAGGGTAGCCTGAGATCGTGCGTGCGCAGATGATCGAGCAGGCCGAGCCAGACGGTGGGCACCGCGGCGGTGATCGTCACCTTCTCGCGATCGAGCAGTTCGTAGATGGAGGCGCCATCGAGCTGCCCGCCGGGCATCACCAGCTTCGCGCCCGCCGCCGGGCAGGCGAAAGCGAGGCCCCAGGCGTTGGCGTGGAACATCGGCACCACCGGCATGACGACATCGTCCGGGCCGACCCCCAGCACGCCCTTGGCCGTCACCATCATCGCGTGCAGCACGTTCGAGCGGTGCGAGTAGAGCACGCCCTTGGGATTGCCCGTCGTGCCCGAGGTATAGCAGAGACCGCAGGCGGTATTCTCGTCGAAACCGCCCCAGACCGCGTCGTCATCGGCGGTGGCGATCCACTCCTCATAGGCCAGCGCGCTAAGCGTGTTGGCCGGCATGTCATCGGCGCCGGCGATGACGATATAATGCTCGAACGGCAGACGGTCGCGGAGCGGCTCGATCAGCGGCACGAAATTGCTGTCGAGCACCAGCACGCGGCTGCCGGCGTCCCTGGCGATCCAGACGATCTGGTCGGGGTGCAGGCGCGGGTTGAGCGTATGCAGCACCGCGCCGATCCCCATCGCGCCATACCAGCATTCCGTGTGGCGCTCGCTGTTCCAGGCCAATGTCGCAACACGGTCGCCGGGGGCGATCCCCAGCGCGAGCAGCGCGCCCGACACCCGCCGCGCGCGGTCGTGCAAGGTGGCGTAATCGCTGCGATGGATCGCCCCGTCCGTCCGCCGCGTGACGACCTCGCGGCGGCCGTGGACGCGGGCGGCGTGATCGATGATGCGATCGACCGTGAGCGGCCAGTCCTGCATCAAACCAAGCATAAGCGAGTCTCCCGATCGATCCGGATCAGAACCGGAAGCCCGCCGCCAGGCCGTAGGTGCGCGGTTCCATCGAGGCGATGCGCACGCCGGTGCTGCCCGGAAAGACCGCGTTGTTCATGCCGAGCTGCGCGCCGAGCACCTGATAGCTGGCGAGATTGAGGTTGTAGCTGTTGGTGAGGTTGCGGCCGAACACCGAGAGCGACCAACGATCGCCGGGGCCGTGGACGGTGAACCGCGCGCCGAGCATGGCATAGCCGTCGGCAAGGGTCTGCGGGTTGGCGTCGGTTACGCTGCCGACATATTGGTCGCTGATGAACGAGAGGTTGGCATTGAGCGCCCAACCGAGCCCGCCGGAGCCGAGATCGCCCGACCAGTCGAGCGCGACATTGCCCATCCATTTCGGCGAATAAGTGTTGGGCTTGCCCTTCAGGTCCTGCGTGCCGCCGAGGCCGGGCAGCCCGGAGGCGTCGGGATAGGAGGTGAATGCCGAATCGAGATAGGCGAGCGAACCCGTCACCGAGAAATGGCGCGTCGGCGCCATCACCATATCGTATTCGAAGCCCTGCTGGCGCAGATTGCCGGCATTGCGGACGGTGAAGCTGAGGCCGTCGAATGCGCGGTCCTGAAAGCCGCTCACGTCCATCCGGTACAGGGTCAGATTGGCCTTGAGCGTATTGTCGAGCCAGCTCGATTTGACGCCCAGTTCATAATCCGCGACCGTCTCGCGTCCGAACACGCGCTGGGTCGAGATGAGGTTACCCTGCGCGTCGAAGGTCGAGAGCGCGGGCGTGCCGCCGCCCGAATTGTAGCCGCCCGATTTGTAGCCGGTCGAATAATTGGCGAACAGCATCAGGTCGCGGGTCGGCTTGTAGTTGAGACTGACGCGATAGGTGAATCGACTCTCGTTGAGGCTGGGGAAGGTCAGCGCCTCGGGCGCGCGCAGCGCGGTGGTGAAGGGGCTGGAGGTCTGATCGTAGGTGCCGTGCTTGCGGTCGTTGGTCCAGCGGCCGCCGAGCGTCAGGGTCAGTTGGTCGGAGAGGTGGACGTTGCCCTGGCCGTAGACCGCGATGCTCCTCACGTTCTGGAACACGGACTGATCCGTCGCCGCGACTCCGCCGGTGCTGGCGTAATAACCCGCGCAGGCGGTGCGCGCCGGGCCGGCGGGGACGATCAGGCCGCAGAAATCCTTGCCGAGGTTGAGCACCTCGCCCAGCCGGAAATCCTCCTCGAAATAATAGAGGCCGCCGACCATGTCGAACCGGCCGCCGAGCCATTCGCGCTCGGGCGAGATGAATTGCAGTTCGTGGTTCTGGCTCTTCGAATCGAACAGGCTGCGCCGCGACGCGACCGAAACCGGCATATAAAGCACGTCGCCGTCGAGCTGATCGTTCTTCCACCCGCGATAGCTGTCGATCAGGCGAAGCGTCGAACCGCCCAGCGCGAGCGAGGCGGTGCTCGACACGCCCCAATTCGTATCCTTGAGGCCCGAGTCAACCGACTGGTTCATGATCCGGTCCGTCGGATTGAGATCCGGCCCGCCGTTGAGAGCGGCCTTGATGAAGGCAAGCTGGGCGGGGCCGACCGAGGTGGGATCGAATTCGGCAGACAGCACGCCATCGCCGTCCATTTTCGAATAATCGGCGCGGACCAGCCATTCGAGATTGCCCAGCTCGGCCTTGACCGTGCCGCGCAGCGCGACATCGTCCGAGCCGCCGTAATATTTGCCGTCGAGCTTGTTGAACCACGGCCCGCGATACCATTGGCTCATGCCGGCGAGCCGCACCGAGACCTTCTCGCCGACCGGCGCGTTGATGTAGCCGGACAGCTTGTAGCGGTCGAACGAGCCCATTTCGCCATCGATCTCGCCCGAAAATTCGTGGCGCGGCTGCGCGGTATGCAGCGACAGCGCGCCGACGCTGGCGTTCCGCCCGAACAAGGTGCCCTGTGGGCCGCGCAGCACCTCGACCCCCTCCATGTCGAGGAACGCGCCGAGTAGCGCGCCCGAGCGCGGCACGTAGATGCCGTCGACGAACGTCGCCACCGACGGCTCGATCAGTGTGTTGCCGAACGCGCCGACGCCGCGGATGTTGATCCGCGTCGTCGCGGTCGAGGACGAGCGGACCGACTGGAAATTCGGCGCGACGCGCCCGAGGTCGAGCACGGTGACGACGTTGGCTTTCTCCAGCGTCTCGCCCTGGAACGCGGCGATCGAGACCGGTACGCTCTGCACGTTCTCGGCGCGCTTCTGCGCGGTGACGATGATGTCGCCACTGGCGGCGGCGTCGGCAGCAGGCTGCGCGGTCGCGGCATCCTGCGCCAGCGCCGGGCGGGCTGCGAGAGCCGATGCGAGAGCCAAAAGGCTGATGCGCACGGGCGCGCTGTGGATCGAAGCCATGACAAACCTCCCCTTTTGTCGATCATATTCTTGAATTGAGGGCCGACGGCGCAATCGGCGATCCGCGCCATCGCGGCTGACCTTCGTGGTTTGCCGATGCCGCCCCAATACCACCCGGCTAGGGCATCCCTTGCAACGTGACTTAACTTATCGCGCCAGATTTCTTTCTTTTCCCGCCATTCTCGGATAATCTTGCGATGCGCCGCCGGGGAATGGCCCGGACGCGCCGGGGAGGGAGCGGCCGGTGAACAGCGATCTAAGCGGCATCGTGTTGATCGGCGCGGATACGCTGGTCGGCGAACTGGGCGGCGACCTCGCGGCGCTCAAGGCCGAGGCGGGGCTGCCTGCGGCAACCTTTGACGATCCCGATGCCACCATACCGGCGGAAGCCGCCTTGCGCTTCTTCGAGCTGGCGGCGGAGCGGCTGGATTGTGCCGATTTCGGCCTGCGCCTCGCGCAGCGGCAGGATCTTGCTGTGCTCGGCCCGCTCTATCTGATGATGCTGACCACCGCGACGGTCGGCGATGCGCTGCAGATGCTCGCGCAATATCTAAGGCTGCATTCGAGCAGCCTCGTCGTCGGGATCACGCGCAACCGCGAAGGCGCGCTGATCGATTACGCGATCAGCTTCAGCCACCGGCATGATGACCGCCAGGTGATCGAGCTGGGCGTGGCGCTGGTGACGGCATTCGTCCGGTCGTGGGCGGGGCCGGACTGGATGCCGCCCTATGCCCAGTTCCGTCACAGCGCGCCGCCGTCGCTCGCACTGCACCGCCGAGTGTTCGGAGAGGAGATCGCGTTCGAGCAGGAGCGCAACGCTGTCTGCGTGGATGCCGCGGCCTTGCGGATTCCGCTGCAATCGCCGGGCGCGGAGGCGCGCAAACTCGCGATTCGCATGATCCGCCGCCGCGACGCGCTTGACGGCGGCGCGCTGATGCCACGTGCCGAAGCGGCGATTCGCGCGAGGATCGCCTACGGCCAGCCCTGCTCGGTCGAGGCGATCGCCGGCGCGCTCGGCTACAGCGTCCGCAGCCTCCAGCGCGGGCTGGCGGCGGCGGGCAGCGGTTTCGAGGACATGCGCGACGCGGTGCGCGCCGACCTTGCCCGCAAATATCTGCTGCAATCGCATGTGTCGCTGGCCGAAATCGCCGACATGCTTGGCTATGCGCAGCCCAGCGCGCTGACCCGAGCATTCCGCCGCTGGCACGGCGTCTCGCCGCTGCGCTACCGCCGCGACGCGGGGCGATAGATGAGTTGACGATCCCCTAAAGACGGATTTCGCAATGGCGCGTAAAGATAATTCCTTGGCGTGCCGAGGCAATATCAGAGCCATCTCCCGATGTAGAGAGGCGGATAATGGCGCTGAGACCGTGAAGGGGAACGAGGATGGCATCGATCGGACGCAGGGCGGGATTGATCACCGCAGTCGCCGCATTGCTGGCGACGAGCGCCTTGGCGCAGAGCGCGCCGCCGCCCGCGCCACAGAAAATCGATCGCACCGTGCTGCCGATCGCCGAGCCGGAGCGGCCGCATCTGACCACGCTCGACGTACGCAACGCCGTCGCGCCGGCGCCGGTAACGCCGGTGCGAGCGCCGGCGGGGGCACCAAACATCGTGGTGATCCTGATCGACGACATGGGCTTCGGCCAGTCGAGCGCGTTCGGCGGCCCGATCCACATGCCGGCGCTCGAACAACTCGCCGCGCAGGGCGACCGCTACAATAATTTCCACACTACCGCGCTCTGCTCCCCAACGCGCGCCGCGCTGTTGACCGGGCGCAACCATCACAATGTCGAGACCGGCTCGATCATGGAAAGCGCCACGGTGTTCCCCGGTGACACCGGGCGGCAGCCTGCCAGCGCCGCGCCGATCGCCGAGGTGCTGCGCCTCAACGGCTATGCCACTGGCGCGTTCGGCAAATGGCACCAGACCCCGGCAGCCGACGTCAGCGCGGTCGGCCCGTTCGATCGCTGGCCGACGCGGTCGGGCTTCGACAAATTCTACGGCTTCGTCGCCGGCGAGACCAACCAATGGTCGCCGACCGTCTATGACGGCACCACGCATATCGAGACGCCGCGCACACCCGGCTATCATTTCCTGACCGACATGACCGATCAGTCGATCGCCTGGCTGCGCTCGATCTCCGCGCTGGCGCCAGACAAGCCGTTCTTCCTCTATTACGCGCCCGGCGCGACCCATGCGCCGCACCATGTCTCGCCCGAATGGAGCAACCGCTATCGCGGCAAGTTCGACGCCGGCTGGGACGCGATGCGCGAGGAGACGCTCAAGCGGCAGATCGCGATGGGCGTGGTGCCCAAGGGCACGAAGCTCGCGCCGCGTCCGGAGGATATCCGCGCGTGGAACACGCTGTCGCCCGACGAGAAAAGGCTGTTCGCGCGACAGATGGAGGTGTTCGCCGGCCTCGCCGAAATGACCGACCACGAGGCAGGGCGGCTGATCGACACGCTCAAGCAGCTCGGCCGCTTCGACAACACGCTGATCTTCTATGTCGTCGGCGACAATGGTGCGAGCGCCGAGGGCGGCGCGAACGGCCGCGCCAACGAGAACACCTATTTCAACGGCGTCCCCGAAACGGTGGCAGACCAGTTGAAGGTGATCGACCAGCTCGGCGGGCCGATGACCTACAATCATTACGCTTCGGGCTGGGCGTTCGCGGGCGACGCGCCGTTCAGTTGGACCAAGCAGGTGGCGTCCGATTTCGGCGGCACGCGCAACGGGCTGGTAGTGTCGTGGCCGGGCCATCTCGGCACGCCGGGGCTGCGGACGCAATTTCATCACGTCATCGATATCGCGCCGACCATGCTCGAAGCCGCCGGGCTGCCCGCCCCAGTCAGCGTCGACGGGGTCAAGCAGATGCCGATCGACGGGATCAGCATGGAATACAGCTTCGCCGATCCGAAGGCGGCCGATCGCCGCACCGAGCAATATTTCGAGATATTCGGTAACCGCGCGCTGTATCAGGACGGCTGGCTGGCGCGCACGATCCATTTCGAGCCGTGGGCGGCGAAACCGCGCGCGCCGCTCGACAAGGACGTGTGGGAACTGTTCGACACGCGCCGCGACTTCAGCCTCGCGCACGATGTCGCCGCGCAATATCCCGAGCGGCTGAAGGCGATGCAGCAGGAATTCCTCAAAGAGGCGGTCAAATATCATGTCCTGCCGCTCGACGACCGGCGGCTGGAGCGGCTCAACGCGGCGCTGGTCGGCCGCCCCGACCTGATGGCCGGACGCACCAGCCTGACGGTCTATCCGGGCATGACCGCGATGAACGAGAACACGTTCATCAACGTCAAGGACCGCTCGTTCGCGATCACCGCCGATCTGGCGGCGAAGGAGGGCGGCGCGGCCAATGGCGCGATCCTGGCGCAGGGCGGCAGGTTCGGCGGCTGGACGCTCTATCTGAAGGACGGCAAGCCGGCCTTCACCTATAATTTCCTCAACATGCGGCGCTTCACCATCGCCGCGCCGGACGCGTTGCCGGCGGGCGACGTCAAGCTGCGCTTCGAGTTCGCCTATGACGGCGGCAAGCCCGGCGCGGGCGGCACCGGCCGGTTGCTCGCCAACGGCAAATTGCTCGTCGAAGGGCGCATCGACATGACGCAGCCGATCATGTTCTCGGCCGACGACGGCGCGGATGTCGGCACCGACTCCGGGACCCCGGTGATCGAGGATTACGGCGCCGCCGGCCCGCGCTTCACCGGCACGATCCGCGCGGTGATGATCGATGTCGCGCCGCTGATGCAGGCCGCGCCGCCGCCTGCCGCGCACTGACGATTTCAAGGAGAGAGATATCATGACGACTATGAACTTCGAACAAGTGAACACCGCGTTGATCGACCACGAGGCGCTGCCCTGGGTGCCGTTCACGCCCTATACGCCGGACGTACATGTCAAGCTGCTCAAGGCCGATCCGGTGCGCGGTGAGACGATCACCTTGCTCAAGGTGCCGGCTTCGATGGAACTGCCGCGCCACCATCATAGCGGGACGGTGATCGTGTACACGATCGCGGGCGCATGGCGCTACAAGGAGCATGACTGGGTCGCCCGGCCGGGCAGCGTGGTGTTCGAGACGGCGGCCACCTCCCATACGCCGGTCGCGGTCGAGGGGCATGGCGACGAGGTGATCACGCTCAACATCACGATGGGCGATCTGCTCTATACCGACGATGCCGGGCAGGTCATCGCGATCGAGAACTGGCGCTCTCTGGTCGATCGCTACCTTGCCTATTGCGCGGCGCAGGGGATCACGCCGCACGACGTTACCAGCTTCGCCGGCTGACGCATCGTGCGTTTCGATCTTGCCGGGCGCCGCGTCCTGATCACGGGCGCGGCGTCGGGGATCGGCCTCGCCTGCGCCGAGGCGTTTGCCGCAAAGGGAGCGCGGCTGATCCTGTCCGACATCGACGGCAATGCGCTGGCGCGGGTCGCCGGGCGGCTCGGCGCGATCGTGGCGCGGCCTTGCGACATTTCCTCGGAAGCCGAGGTGATGGCGTTCGCGACCGAGGTGAAGTTGGCGGCGGGCGGCATCGACGTGCTGATCAACAATGCCGGGATCGGCTATCTGGGCGCGTTCGAGGATACCTCGCCCGCGGCGTGGCGGCGGGTGTTCGACATCAATGTGATGGGAATGGTGCTGATGATCCGCGCCTTTCTGCCGGGGATGCGGAGTGCCGACACCCGCGCGGCGATCGTCAATATCGCCTCCACGGCGGGCTTCGCGCCCGCGGCCTGCATGGCGGCTTATGCCGCGTCGAAGCACGCGGTGGTCGGGCTGTCCGAAGTGCTGGCGATGGAGCTGGACGGGACGCCGATCGGCGTGACGATCGTCGCCCCCGGCATCGTCAACACCAATATCGTCAAGGCGCGGGGCAATATCGCGCCGCAGATCGGCGAGGATCAGATCGCGCGCCTGCAAGCCTATTATGACGCCAGGGGATGCGGTGCGGAGGTGATCGCGCGCGACATTGTGCGCGGGGTGGAGCGCGGGGCTTCGATGATCCGTTCGGGGCCCTATGCCGCGCTGCTGTGCGGGATGATGCGCGTGTCGCGGCGGCTCACGCGACGCCTGTCGATCGCCAGCTCGCAGCAGATCGGCTTTCTCGGCCCCCGGCGCGCGGCCGGTTGAAGCGCTTCACCCGCTATGCGCGCTGCCCGTCTTCCTGCCGGGGAAGGAGGATGGCGACATGCTCCCGCAGACGTTCCAGGCATTGCGCAGAAGTCATCGCATCGTCGCCGAGCCAGAGGAAGAACAGCCCGTTGACGGCGTTGAAGACGAGCCGCGCCAGCGCCTCCGCTGCTACGCCGTCCTGAAAAGCGCGCCGCTCCTCAAGTTCCAGCAGCAGGTCGAGGATTTCGCGCTGCACCGTCTTGTCGATATCGTCATAGATTTGGCCGGCCAGCGTCGTTCGGCCGGAGGAAATGGCGTGGGCGGTGACGAGCCGGCTCTCCTGCCGGGACCCGCCCGTGAAGATATGCGTCAGCATTTCCAGCAATTGCATCAGGCGATGCTGGGGGTCTTCGCCTTCGGTCGCCTTCAGCCCGGCAAGGCCGGCGGCGAGCTGGGTTCTCGCTTCGACCGACAGCAAGGCCGCCAGAATGTCGATCTTGGCCGGAAAGACGTTGTAGACCGTTCGCAGCGCGGACTTCGACGCCTTGGCGATCTCGGCGACGGTCGTGGCTTCGAAGCCCTGCCGGTCGAACAAAGTTCGCGCCGCGGTCAGCAGCTTGCGCCGGCGCTTTTCATTATTCTCCTCGCGTCGCGACATCGTTTCGACCCGCATTCCCTTTTCCGTTCATCCGTTTGGCTAGGCCGGTTTCATGCGCCCTGCCAAGGCCGTATAAAATTATTGCACGCCATGCAATATTCTGACAAACATGCACGGCGTGCAATAATCGACTCGGGGCGTCAATCCGGGCTGACGTGAATTGGGAGGGGAAACCATGCGGAAGTTCATTCTTCGTCCGGTCATGCTGGCCATTCTCGGCGCGGCCGCTGTGCCGTTTCATGCGCAGGAAGCGCTGGCGCAGGATGCGCAGGCGGCGCAGCCCGTGCTGCCGGACATCGTCGTCACCGCGCAGAAGCGCGAGCAGTCTCTGCAAAACGTTCCGATCGCCGTTTCGGCGCTGAGCGGTGCGGACCTGCGCAATTCGGGCGTGGTCGGGATGCAGGCGGTGGCGGCGCTCGTGCCTTCGCTGGCGGTCGTCCAGACGGACAGCATGATCGCGCAGAGCTATCGCCTGCGCGGGATCGGCTCGGACGCCAATATCCCGACATTCGAACCGGATGTCGGCCTGTTCATCGATGGCGTCTACATGCCGCGATCGGGCCTCGGCGTCGACGATCTGGTCGATGTCGCGCGGCTCGAAGTGCTGAAGGGGCCGCAATCCACCCTCTACGGCAAGAACGTGACGGCGGGCGTCGTCAACATCGTCACCGAGGGGCCATCGCATTCGTTCGAAGGGCATGTCGACGCCAGCCTTTCGACTCTCCACGGGGGAAGCGATGCGCTCGTCGGGCGGCTGGCCGGCTCGATCTCGGGGCCTCTGTCGGATGCCGCCCGCTTCCGGATTTCCGGCGTGTGGTACGATCAGGGCGCGACGACGCGCAATCTGATCGCGAGCGCGGGCAACACCAACGACATGAAGCGCTATGTCGTGCGCGGTCAGCTGGAGATCGATCTCGCCGCGCGGACGCACCTGCTGCTGACGGCCGCGCGCGCCAAGGTGTATGACACGCGCGGCATCGATCCCGAACTGTATCTCGGCCCTGTCGCATCGTATCTCGACGCGGCGCTGGGGCCGTCGTTCGGCGTCAAGCCCTGCCCGGACAACAACCCGAGCGACCGCATCATCTGCACCGACTCCCCGGCCCGCGCGTCGAGCGAGAACAACATATTGTCGGCAACGCTGACCTCCAGCCTTGGCAGCAACACGCTGACGGCGATCACCGCGTGGTCGAATTACAAGTCGCTCAGCATCGAGGGCGATATCGACCAGTTGCAACTGCCCGTCGCCGCCCAGAACGACCTGCAGACCGGCAAGACGTTCACGCAGGAGGTGCGGCTCGCCTCTCCGAGCGGCGGCCGCCTGGAGTGGATGGCCGGCGGCTATTATCTGCACAGCAGTTTCGAACGGGGGGATCGCGGCCGCACGCCGGAATTCACTCTCCTGCCGGCAGCCGCCTATATTCCGCTCGACGCCAGCCTGCCCGACACGGTCGTCCTGGGGCAGAACGGCGATCTCGGCTTCCTCGATTCCCGCGCCAGCTCGGATTATGGCGCGGTCTTCGGCCAGACGACCCTCAAGGTCGCGAGCGGCCTGTCGCTCACAGCCGGCCTCAGATGGCAGACGGAAACCAAGAAAGCGTCGATAAACAACACATTCGACGTGGCGCCCAACCCGGCGCTGATCGGCACCGACTACGAATATGTCAACCTGATCACGGCGGTCCTCTCGTCGCCGGCCGGCAACGGCGACTATCGTCACCATACCGATGGTTTCACCTGGACGCTGACCGCCGACTACAAGCCCAGCAACGACGTGATGCTCTATGCCACCTGGGCGCGCGGCAGCAAATCGGGCGGGTTCAACATCGGCTTCGGCAGCGCGCCCAGCGACGCGCGGCCGTTCGGCGACGAGAAGGTCGACAATTACGAGGCCGGCGCCAAGTTCGATTTCGCCGGGAAGCGCGGCCGCGTCGCACTCGCGGCTTTCCACACCGTCTATGACAATTATCAGAATGCCGGCTTCATCGGCCTCCAGTTCCTGGTCAACAATGCGAAAAAGGTCACGGTGGACGGCGTCGAGGCCGATGGCAGTTTCGCCGTCGCCAGGGGGCTGACCTTTAACGCCGGCGCGACCTGGCTCGACGCGCGGTACGACAATTATCTGGGGGGTGCCTGCTATTTCGGGCGCGCGCCGGACAGCCTGCCGGTCGACGGCGTGTTCACCGCCTGCGACCTGTCGGGCAGCCAGCTTCCCTATACGGCGCGCTTCAAGGCCACTGCGGGTCTCGATTTCGAGCGGTCGACCGGCTTCGGCGCGATCTATGGCCGCCTCGACGGCAGCTGGTCGTCGCGGGTGCTGACCGACGCCACGCTCGATCCGAGCCATGTGCAGAAACCCTATGCGCTGGTGAACATGCGGGTAGGCGCGCGCTTCGGCGAAGGGTTCGACCTGTCGGTGTGGTCGAACAACCTGTTCAACCACACCGTCATTCTGGTCGACGGCACGCACAACCTGATCACCGACGGATCCTTCCAGCGCTACCTTGGCGCGCCGCGCGAAATCGGCGTGACCTTGCGCAAGACCTTCTGAGGAGATCGACATGAAGATGATGGTCCGCCTGGCGGCGCGTCTCGCCTGCCTGTTGCTTCCGATTCTGCTGGGCGCGGCTCCGGCTGTGGCGAAGGATAGCTATCAGACGGTCAACGGCCTGAACTATTTCGTCCGCGATAGCGGCGGGAACGGCGATCCGGTGCTGATGCTGCACGGTCAGCCGGACGATTGCACGGTCTGGGACGCGCAGGTCGCGGCGCTGAGCAAGGCGGGCTATCGCGTCCTGTGCCCCGATCTGGTCGGTTATGGGAAAACCGACAAGCCCGAAGCGCTCGATCGCTATCGGACGGCCTCGGTTGCTGCCGATCTCGACAAGATGCTCGATCAATTGGGGATACGCCAGCCCGTCCATGTCGTCGCGCATGATTGGGGCGTCGCGGTGGCCAACGATCTTTATTACGGCTTTCCGGGACGCGTCCGCTCGCTCGCGCTGTTCGCGGTCGGGCATCCGGCGGAATACGGCAAGGAATCGCTGACCTTCGAAAACAGCCGCTGGAACTGGTTCATATTGCTGCAGGGGCATCCCGGCGCGGCGGAATTGTACCGGGCGAACAACGGCGCGTTCATGCGCGAAGCCTCGCTGCGATCGCATCCGCGCCGCGAGGCCGTCATCGCCCGCCTCCTCCAGCCCGGCGGCGTCGAGGCGATGCTGCGCTGGGATCAGGCCAATCCCGTCATCAACTTTTACATCGCGGCCAATAATGGCGAGCTTCAGACACTGCCCAAATATGCCGTCCCGGTGCTGGGCATAGCCGCCACGGGCGACGAATATCTGTGGCCGTCGCAGATGAAGAACACCCGCAACTGGGTCAGCGGGCGGTTCGAATATATGGAAATCAAGGGCGGCACGCATTGGATGATGATCGACCATGCCGCCGAGGTGTCGGCGCGGCTGGTCGCCTGGCTCGCCAGCCAGCCCCCGCTCGCCGCAGGAAAGGACACGAAATGACGATGGATCGCCGCGCCTTCGCGCGCATGGGGGCGTTCGGCGCCGCTTCGCTCGCTGCCGCGCCGCTGCTGTCCGGGTGCGCACGCAGCACCGGCGACGCGCTCGATGTGCTGATCGTCGGCGGCGGCTTGTCGGGCCTTGCCGCCGGGTGGGAATTGCACAAGGGCGGGTTCAGGGACTTCAAGGTGATCGAGGCGCGCGACCGTGTGGGCGGGCGCACCCTGAACCAGACGGTGAACGGCGCGCCGGTGGAATCCGGCGCGACCTGGGTCGGGCCGGGCCAGACCGCGATCTACGACCTGTGCCGCGAACTCGGCATCGGCACCTTCCACGCCCATTGGACGGGCGACGCGCAGCTTGTCGAAGGCGGCGTGGTGCATCGGCTGTCGGGCGATCTGGGGCCGCCGATCCAGAACCCGGCGCTGCTCGCCAAACTGGAGGCGCTGGCGAAGACGGTGCCGGTCGAAGCGCCGTGGACCGCGCCGAACGCGGCCGCTCTCGATGCCAGGACCTTCGGCCAGTTCCTGCTCGACGAGGGGATGCCGCGCGAGGAATTCCACGTCTTCAACCTGTTCGCCGCCCAGACCTTCGGTGCGCGGCCGGACCAGCTCTCGTTGCTGTTCGTGCTGCATTATATCCATGCCGCGGGCAGCTACACCTTGCTCGAAAGCATGGATGGCGGCGCGCAGCAGGACCGGATCGTCGGCGGATCGCAGGCGCCGTCGCTGGCGCTGCGCGAGCGGCTGGGCGATGCCGTGCGGCTGGCCAGCCCGGTGACGAAGATCAGCAACTGGAACGGCGGCGGCCCAGTGCGGATCGAGACGGCCGATGGCGTGATCAAGGCGCGGCGCGTGATCCTTGCGCTCAGCCCGTCGCAGGCGGCGGAGATCGCGTTCGATCCGCCGCTGCCGCCGGAGCGCCAGGCGATCCTGGACGGCTGGCCGCGCGGCGGGTCCGGCTTCACCATGCATTTCGGCTATCGCAAGCCGTTTTGGCGCGATGCCGGCCTGTCCGGCCTCGCGGTGGAACTGCTTGGCGATATCTCGATGCTGATCGCCGATCTTTCGCCGCCCGACGGCTCGACCGGGATCATCAAGACGCTGGGACTGGCCGGGATCGGCGGCCCGCCCGAGGCGCGCAAGGAAGCGGCGCTCAGGACGCTGGTCAAATGCTTCGGCCCGGAAGCCGCGACGCCCACCGAATGGGTGTTCCAGGACTGGTCGAAGGAGCGTTATACGCGCGGCTGCGTCTCGCCGATCGGGCCCGGTTTCCTCAGCAAGGTCAAGGTCGGTCTCGGCGCGCCCACCGGCGCGCTGCATTGGGCGGGGACTGAGACCTCGACGATCTGGATGGGCTATATGGACGGCGCGGTGCGCGCCGGCCGCCGCGCCGCGATCGAGGCGCTGGGCATGCTGGCGGGAGGCGGCGCATGACCGTCGCCGCCGAGGGAAGCATGGCGAAGGCGCGCCGCTTCGCCGCATGGTCGGCGCTGATCGCGGCGCCGCTCGCCTGGCTCAATATCGTCCTTTATCTGGTCGTATCCGGCGGCGATACCGCGCTGCTGTTCGATCCTGCACGGGCGCTCGTCCTGCCGGCGGGGATGATCGACTTGTTCCGGTTCGGCCAGTTGCTCGACAGTTTCGGCTATTATCTGCCGATGCTGCCGATCGGGGGTTATCTTTGCGCGAGGCTGCGCGGTGGTGGCGGGCCGCTTGTCGATGCGGCCGCATGGTCGCTCGTCGTCTACGTCATGCTGGGCATCATCGGGACGTCGATGCAGACCATCGCCTTGCCGCTGCTAGCCGACATGCACCAGAGCACCGACCCGGTGGTCAAGGCCGGAAGCGAGACCGCATGGCTGCTGACCGTGCACATCGCGCAGCGCGCTTTCTGGTGGATGGAAGGGCCGACATTCGCTTTCTGGGCGCTCGTTACCGGCGCCGCGATGCGGGCGCAGGGCTTGCGGTTTGGCCGTTTGCTGATGGCGCTGGGCGCCGGTTATGCCCTCTATTTCCTTCTGGCCTTCATTCGGGCGGACGCCGTGGCGGAACTGGTGGAACTCGTCGCCGTTCTTCCGGTCCCGTTATGGCTGATCCTGCTGGGGAGCGATCTGTGGCGGGATCGGGCGTAATGAGGTTCGCGCCCTTCGCGCTGCTCCTGCTGGCGGGGTGCGGGCAAAAGACCGATCCCTATGCTGCGGTGGCGCCAATCATCGCGAAGCATTGCGTCGCGTGCCACGGCAGCCGCCCGACCCATCCCGGCTTCGACGCGCCGCCGGTCGGCGTCGTCTTCGACAGCCCGGCGGACGTCCGCAAGCACGCCGCCCGGATCAAGGTGCTGGCGGTGACGACCGACGTGATGCCGCTGGGCAACGAAACCGGCATGACCAGAGCGGAGCGGGATGCGCTAGGCCGGTGGATCGATGCCGGGGCACCGATCGGCCGGGAGCCTTGACGATGCTGCAACCCGGAAGGATGGCTCCGATGAAGCGCCTGACGATACCGATCGCGCTGCTGGCGCTCATGGCGGCCCCGGCGGCCTTCGCCGGCACGATCAGCAAGGCCACGGTCGAACGCGTCTCGGCCGACAAGGTCATCGTCCGCTGGAGCGACTCCGATCCCGTCGACGTCTTCCAGTCCGACCGGCCGGACGCGACCGTCGCCGAGGCCGCGCCGGTGTCTGCCAAGGACGGCGACGGCAGTTATGAAGCGGCCTCCGCCTCCCGGTCGGGCCGACTCTTCTTCCTGCTCCGCGACAGCCGGACCGGAAACCTCTTGCGCGTCGCCGAACGCGTCCTGCCGCTCGATCAGGGTTCCAATTTCCGCGACATCGGCGGCTACGCCACGCGCGATGGCAGGCACGTCCGCTGGGGCATGATCTACCGTACTGGCGGCCAGGCGATGCTCACGGACCTGGACGTGAAGCGCCTCCAGAGCCTGCGGATCGCCAACCTCGTCGACCTACAATCGGACGAAGAGCGAATCCTCGCGCCGACGCGGCTCGACGGCATCGCCTATAACGCGGTCGGCTATTCGATCGGCAGGATGATGTCGCCAGCGCCGGGCGGCGGATACGTGATGCCGGATATGGCGGCGATCTACCGGACCTTCCCGACCCTGCTCGCCCCACAGATCCGGATCGTCTTCCGCAAGCTGCTCTCCGGGGAAGGGGCGCTGGCCTATAATTGTTCGGCGGGCCAGGATCGCACCGGCTTCATGACCGCCCTAATCCTCAGCGCGCTCGGCGTACCGCGCGAAACGATTTACGCCGATTACGCCCTCTCGACCGCCAGCCGGCGGCCGCGATGGGAACTCCCGCCCATCTCCGAGGCGATGGCCGCGAACAGTCCGGTTGCGGCCATGCTCGCCAAGGCCCAGGCCGATCCTGCCGCCAGCAAGCCGGAGCCGTTGGTGACAGCCGATGGCGACCCGCTTCTCTCCCAAGCCCTCGCTGAAATTGACGCGCGTTGGGGATCTGTCGATACCTACCTTGAACGAGAAATCGGGCTCGGCAAGCAGGACATCGCCGCGTTGCGCGCCGCCTATCTCGAATGATGCGCAGGCCCTTCGATCCGGGGAAACCGCTCACGCCCATCTACTATCGAGGCCGAACCATGCTCATTGAAATCAAGCCCCGGTTCCAGCGGCTCGCCGCGACGGCAGCCGCGTGTCTCCTCATGGGCGCGGTTGCGATGGGACAGGTTTACCGGCCACCGTCAGGAGCGACGCCGTCCACGGCTAAGCCGTTCCTTGACGCGGCGGACGGCTTCCGCTTCGCCATCGTTTCCGATCGCACCGGCGGCGCGCGGCCCGGCGTGTTCGAGCGCGCGATCGACGAACTGAACCTGTTGCGGCCCGAATTCGTGATCAGCGTCGGCGATCTGGTCGAGGGCTATAGGAAGGACCCGGCCGTTCTCGCCGGGCAATGGCGCGAATTCGACGATATGATCGCGCGGCTCGACATGCGTTTCTTCCGGGTCGCGGGCAATCACGACCTCAGCAACGACGCCATGCTGGCCGATTGGCGGAAACGGGCTGGAAATCCTTATTATTCCTTCGTCTACAAGGGTGTGCTGTTCCTCGTCTTCGACACGGACGATCCGCCGGTATCGTCGCGCGATATCCTGTCGCGCCTGTTCCCGGAGCCGGGCAAAGCGGCCGAGATGGAGCAATTGCTCGAATCCGATCCGCGCCGCGCCGACGCACTGGTCTCGGCGCAGATCGAGAAGCTCAAGATGCCGGCCGATGAAGTCATTCCCGCCGGCATTTCCGAAAAGCAGGCGAACTGGGCGCGGCAGACGCTCGCGGCGCATCGCGACGCGCGTTGGACGATGATCTTCATGCACAAGCCAGCCTGGCTCTATCGGAACGACGGCAATCATTTCCCGACGATCCAGTCCGCGCTGGCCGGTCGCCGCTACACCGTGTTCGCCGGGCACGAACATTATTATCAGCATGAGGTGATCGACGGCCATGATTACTTCCGCCTCGGCACGACGGGCGGGGAGTGGATGCGCAAGGGGCCGGGTTCGGTCGACCACATCGCCTGGGTGACGGTCGACAAGAGTGGTGCGCACGTGGCCAATATCCGTGTCGACGGGGTGTTCGGGGCCGGCGGGCCGTCCGGTGATGTTGCTGGCACGCAACAATAGCTCAAAGTGCCGCCATCACGGTTGCGCGTTGTCAATCCTGATCGTGCATCGCACCGGCTGCTTGGCCTTGGCGGCGGCCTGCTCGCACGCGGCGATGGTATCGCGGTTGTCGCGGCGCATTTGCGCGGCGGCTGTGATCGCTCCCCATGCCTGCGGCGAGCCTGCGCGCATCAAACGGATGCCCGATTCCCATAAAGTCGGCTCACCGACGATATGCGCGGCGAGACGTTCGGGCAGATGCCAGCTTGCCGGGAGCGCGCGGGCCGTGGTGCCGGGAAAGAAAGACCATAACAGGCATCCGGCTAGCGCCCCGCCGACTGCGGTCCACAACAGTCGGCGGCGCTGATCGCGATGCGCGGTGACGCGCCCGACCAACTGCCCCAAGGTGTGGGCGGCATCGACATGCTTCTGCTTCGCTTCGGCAAGGGCGGCCTGATCTTCCTTCCGGGCCGTTATCGCCGCCGCATTCATCCGTTCTGCCAGAGTCTCCGGGGTGATCTGTAACGCCGGGGCTTCCTCCACGCCCTTCATGCGGGCGGTCATGTTCGCCAGCACGCCGCCAATTTTGGCGAGCGTCGGGCTGTAATCGGGTATCTCGATATTCTGTTTCTCGGCGGCGACATGCTCGACGGCGCGGGTCAACATCTCCACGCGCCGCTCTATCCGCTCCTCCATCCCGGCCACGCGCGCCGCCAGGCGCGCGAACGCTTCGGCCGCCGTGGCGGGCTGCGGTTCCGGCTCGTTCAGCAATGATTGTGCGTCATCCATGTCATCTTCTCCTTATCTAACGGCTCATGCCCAAATCCCGGCTGATCTCGCGGGCGTGATCGAACGGGATGGAGGCGGCGAGGTCGTGGGACAGATTGCGGCTCACATGCGCGTCCATGCCCAGCCCAAGGTCGCTGCGGTCCCGGCCGGTCAGCACCGACTCAAGCTGCGGGTCGCGCTCAAGGCTTTTCGCCATGCCGTGCATGGCCTGCGCGGTGGATTTCGCGCCCCGGAAATTGCCGTCGCGCACCAATGCCTCATGGTCGCGCTGCAATTGCTGCCAGCCCTCAATGAAGCGGTCGGCGCGCTGGAACGGGTCGATGCGGATTTCCGTTTCGAGTTGCATCGCCTTCACGGCGGCAAGGCCGCGCCCCGCCGATGCCTCGCGGACAAGCTCCGGGCTGCCACGGAACGCGCTGCTGAGGTCGGTCGAGGCTTCGGGACGGATCGCGTCGAGTGCATCGCGCGCCCGGTCCAGCGCTTCGCGTTGATGCGGCATCGCCTGCAAGCCCTGCGCGCGTGTCTGCTGGATCGCATCGAGCGCCTTGGCATAGCGTTCGACCGCACCACGCAGCCCGCCCGCCCGCATTGGCTCGTTCGCGGGCTGATGCTCGGCGGAAAGGTCGCGCGCCGGGGTTTCAGGTTGGGCCACGGGCTTGAAGTCGGCGAATATATCCCGCTCCGGCTGTGCCGGGGTTTGGGGCCGGAAGTGATCGAAGATCCCGCGTGCCTTCTCCGCGCCCGCCCGGACGATCTCCGCGATACGCTCGCCGAACGTAACGCCGCGCCGTTCGGCAAACTGCCGGGCCGGATCGTAATCGCTCGCCATGTCCTTGGCGCGCTCACGCGACAGCGTGCCGACAAGCCGGGATTCGTCCCGAAAATCGTCGCGGCCATAGTGCATGTCCACGCCGTCACGGTGGCGGGTCAGGACGACATAGGAACTATGGCGGTCCATCCCCGGCGTGGCGAGCGCGTGGGTGCGATCGACCGTGACCGCCTGCGTCTTGTGGATCGTGGCGGCGTAACCGTGGTCAAGGTCACGATAGTCCTTGAGGTCGAACGATACCGAGCGGCCGCTATCGGTATGCACGGTCATCTGACCGGCGTTGACCTTCTCGATGGTTCCCAGCGTGCCGTTCTTCACCTCAAGGCTGCGCTCGTTGCGCCGGAACATCACACGATCGCCGGAAGCAAAATCGCGCTCGCCGTTCTCCGTGCGCACGCGCACGTCATCGCCCAGTTCGCCCGCCGCGCGCATCCGGTCGCGCGCCATCTCGTTGATGGTCCGCACCTCGTCGTTGGTATGGGTGAAGATCATGCGGGTGGCGTGCGGCTCGGCCTGCCGCGCGCTGTCCCAACGGTCGATCAACTCGCCGCGCGCCGCCTCGCGCGTCTCGGCGGCATGGATCATGCCACGATCGGCATAGGCCCGGATCGCCTCGCCGGTCCTGCCCGCCGCAAGATGCCGGGTGGCGTCCTGCTGCCAGCCCTCGCGCTGACGGCGGATTTCGGTGATCTCGACGCCGCCATGACGTTCGTGGATCGACCGGAACGCCGCGCCCGCCTCGATCGACTGCAATTGCTGCGGGTCGCCGACCATCACCACCTTTGCGCCAGCATCGGCGGCGTGGGACAAAACGCGCTCCATCTGGCGCGTGCCGACCATACCCGCCTCGTCGATCACCAGCACATCGCGGGATGAAAGCAGGTCACGCCCCTGCGCCCATCCGTGTTCCATGCTGGCGATGGTACGGGACGGGATGCCGGAGCCGTTCTCCAAGCCCTCCGCCGCGATGCCGGACAAGGCCGCCCCGCGCACCTCGTAGCCCGCGCGCTCCCATGCTTCGCGGGCAACGCCGAGCATCGCGCTCTTGCCGGTCCCGGCATAGCCGACGACCATGCTCAAATCGCGCCCATCGGTCACACGGTCGAACGCCGCCCGCTGCTCGCCCGACAGGTCCAGCCCCTGCGCGGAGGCGCACGTCAGCGCGCCCTCCCGGTCGCTCTCCGGCACGCGATGCCGCTCGTGTTCCGCCATCAGGTCGGCGGCACGCTGCAACCGCTGTTCGGCCTCGATCATGTCGCGGCTGGTGAACCTGTCATCGCCGCGCCCGTCCTTGCCGAGCGCGACAAGATCGGGCGAACCGCGCACCGCGCTCATCGCGGCATTGAACTGCTCCTGTCCGTCGCTGTGGCGGTGGACGAACATCGCCAGATCGCGGTTGGTGAACGTCGCCTGCTGGTAGGTGATCGCATCGAGCGCAACGCGCGGCTCCGCGATGATGCGTTCGCCGTTCCGCTGCGCGATGGCGCGGTGATCCTCGATCCGCTCGGCTTCAAGCCCGCGCTCGCCCATGCGCTGCGCGGCGGGGCCGATCTTGTCTTGCGGTTCAAGGTTGATGCCCTGCGCCTGCAAAGAGCGGTGATCGACGCGGGCGTCTATATCGAGTTCGGCAAGCCGCTGGTTGACATGACCGGCCCAACGCTCGCGCCATTGCTCGACATTCTCTTTCGCGTTCCACTCGCGCACCTTCTGGCCGAAGCCATCGGGACCAACCTCGCGCATGGTGAGCATGACGTGGGCGTGGGGTTTGGGTTGGCCGTCCGCGCCAATGTCCCAATGCACATTCAAATCCGCGATCATACCGGACGCGACAAATTCCTGACCCACGAAATCGCGGGCCAGTGCGATGCCATCGGCCTTCGACATTTCGCGCGGAATGGAAAACTCCACCTCGCGCGATAGCTGCGCGTCCTTGCGCTTCTCGGTCGCCTCGACCTCGTTCCAAAGCGTTTCCCGATCCGCGAAGCGTTCGGGCGCACCTGCGGGCAGCAGGATTTCGCTATGCTCGACGCCCGCCTTCGCGCGGAAATCATGGTCGCGGTCGAGCCGTTCGTCGTGCAGGCGCTCGCCCGCGCGATAGGCCGCCGCCCCAACGGCAGAGCGACCCGCCGCGCGGCTGATGACCTGAACCGAGAAGTGATAGATTGCCATGACGGCAATCCATCTACGCCACCAAGCGCACGTCGGCACGACGTATAAGCGCGCCCTTCTCGAATAAAATCCGAGCAGGGACTAGGCGGTGTCAGAGTGTCCCGGCGACTTTACTGCATGACGCGCAACGTTACTCTAGAATCACTCCATCAAACAAGGATGGAGACTTTGCGATGCGTAAACCGCGTGACTTTGATTCGGAATTGAAGGCGCTGGCCGACAAGGCGAAGGCGATCAAGGAACGCCGTGTGCGCCAGCTTGGCGAACTGGTCGCCGCGACGGGTGCCGATGCGCTCGATGCCGATCTGCTGGCCGGGGCACTGCTCGATGCTGTCGCCAATAAAGATGCGGCGACAAGGGAGGGCTGGCGCAAGGCGGGCGCGGCCTTCTTTCGTAGCAAGCAACGTAAGCCTGCGTCGCGATCTGAACAACGGCCGGAAGGCGCTCTACCGCTCGAAGGCGGCGCGGCATCGCATTGAGGCGGCGAAGGCGAGAACGGACTCGCGGGAGTGGGTAGTGAAACGGCGGGAGAGAACGCGCCATCTGATCGAGCTGGGCGGGCTCGTCGTCAAGGCCGGGCTGGTCGATCTGACCGACGATGATCGCGCCGCGATCTACGGCGCGTTCCTCACTATTGCGGACAGCCTGCAAGGCAAGGAACGCGACAGCGCGCTGGCGCTCTGGAAGCGAAAGGGCAAGCGCGCGTTCGAGGCGGAAGAAGGATACGAGCGAGGACGCGCGGAGCGACTATGAGCCTCAACCGCGACCCGCCCTTCGGAGCGTAACGGGCTGGCCGGATAATTGCGCTTCCTCTTAGGCGGCACCCCCTATATGTTCTCCATCTGAAGGAGTTTTCATATGTCCGATACTGACTACACCGTTGGCGAACTGCGGCGTTGCCTGGAAGGCATCAGCGACGACACGAAATTGTCGTTCGGAGGCGGGATGACCGTGTACCGGATCAAACAATACGCTGGCGATGAAGTTTATCTGGAATGGAACGAACCCTTTGCTTTCCTTGACGAGAAATTCCGCAAAAATAATCCTCATATCAAGGTCGCATTTGTCGATCTTAACGCCGCCGATTTCGATGAAAGTGGCCTGCTCGGTTCAGTTGACGTCAGCATTCGCTGATCACCCACAATAATCACAGGATCGATGCAAGTGAACGGACTGGTTGACCAGCTTCAATCTGATGCCCTTGATCAGGGCAGCTCCGTTAGCGCCTTGTTGCGCAAGGTGAAGGTGGCCGCTGTCAAACTGGCACTCGGAGATGCGTTGGAATGGGTCCAACGGGAGCTTGATGGCTACAAGGACAAGGACGATCTGCCAGATTACCGAACGACGCGCGGTAATCCTGTTGGATGGAATCCGTACCACGGATGGCAGCCGATGCTGTTCGCCGACGAGCGAATCAGCGACATGATTACGCAGGTGAGCCTTTTTGAGCCTGTTGGAAGCTTCGAAGCGATATTGAAAGAAAGCAGCAGCGGGACATTGCTCAAGCCTTTACCTGCGGGTCTCGTTGCGCAGATGAACAATATGTTCGGTTGGGACATCCCCAAAGCCGCTCTTGAGTTTCCCCGTGGATCGATCGTCAACGTCGTTGAACAGGTAAGAAATCTGGTGCTGGACTGGTCGCTGGAATTGGCTCGTGCGGGCATCAATGGCGAAGGAATGGCTTTCACGATGGAAGAACGGAAACGGGCGGCGGGTTCACAGATTCACATCGGACAATTGAATGGTAGTTTCAGCACCGGTGACGCGATTGGCGCAAACGCTCGTGTCAACATCGGATCGAATGACCACTCCATCAACAGGGCGAACGACTGTTCGGTGTTTCGGGACATTGAAATGGCTGCTGAGGCCATCGATGATCGACAAATCCGAGCGGCAATATTGTCAGCCAATCGTGAAATGGAGAGAGCTTCCAGTGCATCGACTTTTGTCGGCGCGTACCAGAAGTTCATCGGGTTGGTGGCCGACCACATGGGGGTATTTGGCCCGATGCTCCCCGCGCTCACTGCTCTGTTGGCAGGACATTAGGAAGATCGTTGCGTCGCGGTAGCCGGGGTAAGAGCAAGTGCCCGCCTAAAAGCCGTCACGACAATCCCGCAGACGGTGAAACACTCACCAAGGTAGCAGATTAAAGTCTAGGCCACGGCCTGCAATCCCTTGCGCTGAATGATGGAGAGCAACCGCAAGGCGGGGCCGCCCGGACGCTTCACGCCACGCTCCCAATCGGACACCAGATTGCGTGATACGTTGAGATAGGCGGCGAACACCGGCTGCGAGACATGCTCGCGCTCGCGGATGGCGCGGATTTCATTACCCGCAAGTGTCGGAGCCGGAGCAAGGCACGCCTCGTCAAAGGTGCGTAGTGTCGCCCGCGACACTACGCCCGCATCGTGGGCATCGCTCATCATCTCATGGATCGCGCCCGCAATCTCGCTGCGGTAGCTCTTATCCTTCGTCATCGTTGCCATCTTCGATCTCCACCAGCGTTCCCGACGCCACCAGCCGGTCCAGTTCCTCGCCGCTCCATTCCAGCGCCTTGGCCGCTGCTTCACGTAGCAGCGCCAAATCCGCCTTCGATATATTCGCCTGCGCGCTCTTGGCGAAGCCAAAGGCGAATACCGCCCGGTCACCGTGCCGAAAGAGGATCAGCGTGCGATAACCGCCCGACTTGCCCTTTCCCAGCCGCGCTACCCGCTGCTTGATGACGCCGCCGCCAAGGTCGGCATCGATCAGCCCGCTTTCGGCCCGTTGCGCTGCATCGCGGAGGGCCGAATCATCTATTCGCTCTTTCCGCGCGAAACGCTCGAACCAGCCATTCTTGAAAATGCGGATGATGGCGGTTCTCCTGTCTCGATGGGGCTATATAACACATAGCGTTATGTTTCAATGTGGAGAGCTAACGCTTGGGGATTCTGAAACGGAAAGAATCCCACGCCGTCTCACCACGTTGACGCAATCGGCACTGTAGTGCCTCCCCCTCTTGCGCGGCGGGACAAACCGATACAGCATAGCAACGAGGCAATGGCGGGCCACTGCAAAAGGCTCGTCATGCTGCGCGAATCCGAATCAGGCCCGTTGCGTCGGGCTGCTTCCTCTCTCGATAAACCGGCAAATGCCGTGGCTTATTTGTCACGGCCTGAAAAGAAACATGGAAGTATAGAACGGCAATATCAGCCCTATACTGCCGTCCACCGCCATGCGCTGCCGCTCACTGTCGTTCGCCACCGTTTCCCGCCGCTACCTACACTTAGACCGCCGTGAGCACTATGCTCGCTACATCTCGGCTGGGCGGCTCTTGCGTGGCGGGTTAGAGTTGCCAATTCTTCGTTTCAGGGGGCTTGATCCACCGTCATAGAATGAAAGTCTGTCCCGTGAGTAACAAAGAAAGGATTATCCGTCTCAAGACCGTGCTGACCCGCACCGGGCTTTCCCGTTCCACCCTCTACCGCAAGATCGGCGAAGGTACGTTCCCGCGCCAGGTGCCGATCAGCCTCCACGGCACCGGCTGGCATGAGTCCGCCGTCGATCGCTGGATTGCCGATCCTATGAGCTACCGCGAAGATTGCGCCAAATGACGCGAGGCCGGGCTACTGCCCGGCCTTTGCCTTGCGGAACGCGCCTTTGATGACCTTCGCGCCGTCGCGGAGGAAATCGAGATGGTCGGACCAGTGCTGCATCATGCGGACGCGCTCGTCCCAATATTCGCCGCGCGTGTAGGCGCGGCGCACCGTGTTGTTGTCGCAATGGGCAAGCTGGCGCTCGATCGCGTCGGGGTGCCATAACCCCATTTCGTTGAGCAACGTCGCCGCCATTGCCCGGAAGCCGTGGCCGGTCATTTCATCTTGGGCGAAGCCCATGCGGCGCAAGGCCGCGTTGATGGTGTTTTCCGACATGGGCCGATCCACCGAACGCAGCGACGGGAACAGGTAGCTGCTATAGTCCGCGTCATGCTCGATGGTCTCGATAATGGCGAGCGCCTGCCGGGATAGGGGGATACTGTGGACGCGCCGCATCTTGGTCTTGTGCGACGGGATCGTCCACACGGCCTTGTCGAAATCGAAGTCGGCCCATTCGGCAAAGCGAAGCTCGCCGGGGCGCACGAACACATGGGGCAGGAGCCGCAACGCCGCCTTGGTGTTCGGATGCCCTTCGAATGCCTCGATGGCGCGCAGCAAGCCGCCTGCTGCGTTGGCGCTGGTGATAGCCGCGCGGTGGACGGGTTGGGGCGCAATGAGCGCGCCGCGCAGGTCCGCCGCCACGTCGCGCTCTGCGCGGGCCGTGGCGATGGCGTAGCGGAATATCTGGCTGGCAGTGCTGCGAAGGCGCTTGGCCGTCTCGTAGCGCCCTTTGCTCTCCATCTTGCGGAGCATCACCAAAAGCTCCTGCGCAGTGATGGAGGTGATAGGGCGCTGGCCGATGGACTCGTTGATGAAATCCAGCAGCCAGCGCAATTTCTTCATCGTGACGGCAGAACGGCCCTCGCGCTCGACCTTCACAAGCCATTCGTCGGCCACGGCCTTGAAGCTGTTGGATGCCGCCACGGCCGCCGCGATGCGCTCAAGTTTGATCTGCTCGGCAGGATCGCAGCCGCGCGCGAGAACCTTGCGGGCCGCGTCCCGCTGCTCGCGGGCTTCGGCTAGGCCGGTATCGGGATACACTCCGAACGCCAGTGTCTTTTGCTTGCCAAGGTGGCGGTAGTTCATGCGCCAATAACGGCCACCGTTGGGGGTGACATAGAGGAACAGCCCGTCGCCATCGGTGAGTTTGTAGGGCTTTGCGCGGCTCTTGGCCTTGGTGATTGCAACGGCGGTAAGCGCCATGATGGTATCTCCTTTTGGGGGAGGGCCGCGCTACCATCAGATATACCATCAACATGGTGGTATCCGGTGGCACGAAGCCGCTCCGTATGGGATACCTATACCACGAAAAACCCGCAGAAATCAGTCACTTGTGACATCTTCTGGAACCCTCTGGGAGAGGATTTTGGTGACCCCTACGGGAATCGAACCCGTGTTTCAGCCGTGAAAGGGCCGCGTCCTAACCGCTAGACGAAGGGGCCGTTGGGCGGGGACGGCGGTTAGGCGACGGAAGCGGCGCGGTCAAGGCGGCAATCGCCCGGAAATCAATCGGCCCATGCCGCATCGTCGAGATGCAGTTCCGCCGCGGGGCGCTGGCCCCACCTATCGACCTTCGCCCGCCCCGCCAGCCATAACCGGCGATGCGTGTCCGCGCCGAGCAACGCTTGCCCGAGCGGCGTGTCGGCCGCGCGGAAGGCCATCGCCTTGAAGCTGCGGCCGTCGTCACCGGCGACGATCGCGCGGACATGCCCGTTGCCGACCACGTCAACCCGCACCGGACGCACCCGCCCGACTGCGACGCGGGGGGAGGGCCAGCCGGTGCCATACGGGCCGCCGGCATCGAGCGCCGACACCAGTTCGGGGGTGACGCCGCCCGGCGCATGGACCGAATCGACCAGCAGCGCGCGATCCGCCACCGCCGCCGTCACCTTTTCGGCCAACCGCTCCTCGAGGAAATCGGCGAGCGCGGGCACCTTCCCGCCGTCGATCGTCAGCCCCGCCGCCATGGCATGACCGCCGCCCGCGACGAGCAGCCCAGCCTCTTTCGCGGCAAGCACCGCCTGCCCGAGATCGACGCCGGTGATCGACCGGCCCGAACCCTTGCCGCCCCCCGCCTCATCCAGCGCGATGACGATCGCCGGCCGCCCGAGCTTTTCCTTCAGCCGCCCGGCGACGATGCCGATCACGCCCGGATGCCAGCCGTCACCGGCGACCACCGTCACCGCGCGGCCGGCGGAGAGCAGCGCCTCGGCTGCTTCCTGCACCGCCATCTCGATCGCGCGGCGCTCCTCGTTCAGCCGATCCAGCTCGGCCGCGATCTCGCGCGCCTCGATCGGGTCGCGCGTGGTGAGCAGGCGCACGCCGAGGTCCGCACGGCCGACACGCCCGCCGGCATTGACCCGCGGGCCGAGCGCGAAGCCGAGATCGGTCGCGGTCGGCGCGCGCGTGAGGCGTGCGGCCTCCATCAGCGCGGTCAGCCCGATATTGCGCCGCGCGGCCATCACCTTCAGCCCCTGCGCGACGAAGGCGCGGTTGAGGCCGCGAAGCTGCGCCACGTCCGCGACGGTGCCGAGCGCGACGATATCGAGCAGTTCCATCAAACGCGGCTCGGCGCGCGTCGCGAACCAGCCGCGCCCGCGCAACTCGCGCAGCAGCGCCGCGCCGAGCAGGAAGGCGACGCCGACCGCCGCGAGATGCCCGTGCGCGCGCCCTTCCCCCTCGTCCAGCCGGTTCGGGTTCACCAGCGCCAGCGCGGCGGGCAAAGTGCTGGCGCATTGGTGGTGATCGACGACGATCACGTCGACCGGCGCGGCGCGCGCCGCCTCCAGCGCGTCGAACGCCTGCGCGCCGCAATCGACCGTGACGATCAGCGTAGCCCCCTCGCCCGCCAGCCGCACCAGCGCCGGGCCGGACGGGCCGTAGCCTTCCATCAGACGATCGGGAATGTACGGCCGCGCCTCCAGCCCAAGCTCGCGCAGCAGCAGGATCATCAGCGCGGCGGAGGTGGCGCCATCGACGTCATAATCGCCGAAGATCGCGACCTGCTCGCCCCCCTCCACCGCATCGGCGAGGCGGGCGGCGGCGCGGTCCATGTCGCGGAAGATCGACGGGTCCGGCATGAAGCCGCGAATCGTCGGGTTGCGATGCAGGTCCAGCCCGTCGCGCGGACAGCCCCGCGCCAGCAGGAGCTGGGTGACGAGATCGTCGGGCACGAAATCCTCGCGCTGGTCCGCCGCGAGGGCACGCCAGCGCCACGGCTGGCCGAGGATCGATCGTTCGATGCCGAGGACGGGAGCGTTCATCGCCCCCTATTGGCACGTTTCACCATAATAGTGACAGCCCGACGATGCGGAACGCGTCGCCGGGCTGCACGGGAGGGCGCTCAACGCACCGTCGCGCTGGCCAGCCGGGTCTGCTGGCTCGCCGCGACGAGCGCCCCGCGCTGCGCATTGGCCAACGTCATCGTCTCGGCGCGGCAGCGGGTGACATTCACCTTGCCCGCCGGATCGGCGCTGGAGGCCTCGCCGCAAACGCCGCGCACGGCATGGGCGATGCGGTGATCGAGCCGCCGCACATCGCCGGGGCGGGCGAGATCGAGATCGGCGTGATGCACCGCAACGGAGGGCGCCGGTCCGGCGCTCTGCGCAAAAGCGGGCGCGCCGACGAAAGCCGCGGCAAGCGCCGCGAGCGTCAGGATGGTCTTCATGTGATGTCTCCGGGGGTGGAAGTCGTTCGCGTCGGCGCCGGCGCAACACCCATATAGTGCGGCCACACCGGGGATGACGAACAACGATGTTGCGCACCCGTTCTGCAAAAGTGCAGAATGGCGGAGCGATGCACGACTGGGGCGATATCCGGCATTTCCTGGCGGTGGCCGAAACCGGCAGCACGCTGGCCGCCGGCCGCGCGCTGCGCGTCAGCCAGACGACCGTCGCGCGCCGCATCACCGCGCTGGAGGCGGCGCTGAGCCTCGTGCTGTTCGAGCGGCGGCAGGCCGGCTATCTGCTCACCCCCGCCGGCGAGGCGCTCGTGGGGCAGGCGCGGGCGGCCGAGGAAGCGATGCGGCGGCTGGGGGACGAGGCGGCGCTGCTCGGCCGGACAGCTGGCGGCGCGGTGCGGCTCACCATGTCGCCGATCTTCGCCTTCACCTTCATGGCGCCGATCATCCGCGACCTGCGCGTCGCCCATCCGGAAATCCGCATCGAGGTGGATACCAGCGAGGAAGTGCGCGATCTCGCCGGCGGGGAGGCCGATGTCGCGTTACGCGTCAGCAAGCAGCCGACCGGGGCGGGTCTTGTCTGCCGCCGGCTGACCCACGATCCCTGGACGGTCTATTGCAGCCGCACCTATGCCGAGCAGCATGGCGTGCCGCGACGGATAGAGGAACTGGCGCGCGCGCCGTTCATCGGTGGCGGCGAGCCGGAGGTATGGGCGCAATACCAGCAATGGCTGATCGAGCACGGGCTGGAGGGGCAGGTGGTGATGCACCACAACAGCTCGACCGGGCTGCTGGCAGCGGTGCGCGCCGGCATGGGACTGGCGGTGCTGCCGTGCCTCGCGGCGGACGGCGATCCCGATCTGGTGCGCTGCCTGCCGCCGCTCGACGGCGTTACCGTCAGCCTGTGGCTGGTCTATCACGAACGCTTCCGGCACGAGCCGCGGATCAGGGCCGTGCTCGATTTCCTCGCCCCGCGCATCCCGCGCTACGCGAGCTGACTCAAGCGGAGGCTATCCAGGCGGCTTCGCGGAACCATTTGGTGACGATATATTTCACACCCTCGGTCACCGCCGATCCCTCGTGCAGCGTCGCGGTGTTCGGGCTGCCGTCGGCGTTCATGTTGTTCCAGGCGAGCAGCAGCCCGCGCTTCGGCGCGACGCGCAGGCCGGCTTGGGGGAACCATGTAGCCCCGCCCTCCTCCACGTCGTTGAGGTAGATCATCGCGGTCCACGTCCGCTGCCCGCCGGTCGCCTTCATCGCCGGCCAGTAGCTTTCGGCCTGGTGGAAATAATCGTGATGCGGGCGGAATCGCTGGTCGACGGCATAGCGTTGGCCCTGCATCGTCTCCGCATTCTCGGGCGCGATGCCGAGCAGCGCGGCGATCCCCTCGTCGATTTCACGCACCTCGGGCTGCCAGCGCGGGAGGTCGCAGCTGTCGCTGGTGCGGAACGCGGTATCGCCGCGATCGGAAAGCAGGGTGGAAGGGCGCCGGTTGGCGTCGATCATCGCGATCAGCCGCTCGCAGCGGGCGGCGTCGAGATAGTCGCGGCAGCGATAGGCCAATGCGCGATCGCTCGGCAGCCGCTCCATCCGGGGGTTTGCGTCGAGCCGCGCCTGCACCTGCTCGCCGATGAAGCGCCGCACCGGGGAAGGCTGGCCGGGAGATCCGTAACTGGTCGTCATGGTGCCGCCACTTTGCGCGGGTCGCGCCGGATGACAAGCGGGCGCCGTCGCGAAACGGCGCCCGCCCTGTCCTGATCGCGGTGGCTTACCAGAAGATGTCGTAGATCACGTCCACGACCTGCCCCGAGTAGATGTCCACCAGCACCGCGTCGTTGTAATAGCGCACCCAGCGATATGGGCCGTACACTTCGGGCAGGCGGTAGGCATAGGGATCGTCGATCCAGTAATCCTGCGCGAACAGCATGTTCGACAGCACCATGCCGACCGAGAAGCGGCGATAGCCATAGTCCCAGCCGTAGGGCGCATAGTAACGCGGCAGATGGAACGCCTGACGGTTCTGGTAGCGGTAGCGGCTCCAGTCGTAGCGGTTGTCACGCCGCCAGTCGCGGTTCCACTGCCCGCGGTTCCACTGGCCCCGGTTGCCGGCGTAGCGGTTGTCGTTGCCATAGCCGCGCTGCGGGGCGCGGTTATACTGGTTCGGGTTGCGATACTGGTTCGGATCGCGGCCCTGCCAGTTGTTCGGCCCGCGATTGCCGTCCGGCCGCGCCTGCTGCCACCCGCCGGGCTGCCCCGGCTGACGCATGTTGTTGCCCGGCCGGTCGCGGTCGCGGCCCGCCCAGTTGCGCTGCGCCGGCATGTCGGGGCGCTGCTGCCCGGCGTTCGGCGGCACGGGCTGGTTGGGACGCTCTTGCGGACGCTGCCAATTGCCGCCGGGCTGGCCGTTCTGCTGCCAGCGCTGCTGCGCCTGATCGCGGTTGCCGTTCCATTGCGGACGCTGCATCTGCTGCTGCGGCATGTTGGGCTGCGGACGCGCCTGCGGGGGCTGCGCCTGCGGAGCTTGCACCTGCGGGGTCGCCGGCCGCTGCCAGTTGCCCGACGGGGCCTGATGCTGCGGCCGCTCGCGATGGCCGGCATCGCCGCCGCGCTGCCAGCCCTCCTGCGCCGACGCCGAGAGCGGCAGCAGCGAGGCGGCGGCCATCAGCGTCACTGAAATCACCTTTTTCATTCCCGGTCACTCCATCGCCGGCGCACGAGCCGGCCCCGATGATGGTAGCGGATATGGCCGAGTCGTGGCGAATGTCGGCTGAACCGGGCTGTCAGCCGATTGAAAGAATCACTGCCGCGCAGTCACCGGCCCGGCCGGCTCGCGCGGCTGATGCGCCTGATAGCCGAGCGACGCGTGGCCCCGCACCGGCCCCGCGATATCGGCGACGAGGTACAGCGGCCGCCGCTTTGATTCGATGTAGAGCCGCCCGAGATATTCGCCGATCATGCCCAGCACGAACATCTGCGCCGCGCTCAGCACCGTCACCACCAGCATCGTGGAGGTCCAGCCCTGCACCGGGCTGCCCTCGAAATAGCCCCAGGCGATATAGACGAGCAGCAGCAGCGACGCCCCCGCCAGCGCGACGGAGGCATGGCTGGCGAAGCGCAGCGGCGCGGTGGAGAAGCCCGTCACCGCATCGAACGCCAGCCGCAGCATCTTCGACAGCGGATAGTTGGTCTCGCCCGCGTGCCGCTCGGCGCGGTCATAGGGGAACGGCACCTGCCGGAAGCCGACCCACGCCACCATCCCGCGAATGAACCGCGCCTGTTCCGGCAACGACAGGAAAGCGTCGAGCGCGCGGCGCGTCATCAGGCGGAAGTCGCCGGTGTCGAGCGGGATCGCCGTATCGGTGACGCGATCGAGCACGCGATAGAAAGCGGAGGCGGTGGCCTTCTTGAACAGGGTCTCGCCCTCGCGCTTGCGGCGCACGGCATAGACCACGTCGGCGCCTTCGCGCTTCATCGTCTCGCGCATGTCGGCAAGCAGTTCGGGCGGGTCCTGCAAGTCGGCGTCGAGGATCAGGATCTGCTCGCCCGCACACAGATCCAGCCCGGCGGTGAGCGCGAGCTGGTGGCCGTGGTTGCGCGACAGGTTGATCGCCACGACGCGCGGATCGGCCGCCGACAACCGCTGCATGATCGCCCAGCTATCGTCGCGCGAGCCGTCGTTGATGAGCACGATCTCGTGATCGTCGCCCACCACCGCGCGCACGGCGGCGGAAACGCGCTGATGCAGCAGCGGCAACGTCGCCGCCTCATTATAGCAGGGGATGACGACGGAAAGCTGGGGACGATACATGGCGGCCCCTTATCGGCTAGCCGGGCGGAAATCACCAGATTGTTGATGTGCGGAGAATGCGGGGACGCCGGCTTCCATCCGGCGTCCCCTCCAGTCTCACGCCGCCGCGCGGGCGCGTTCCTCCACCATCCGCTCCAGGATGGTCAGCGGCATCGCGCCGGCGTGGAGGATGTCGTGGAAGTCCTTCTCGTTGAACTTGGCGCCCTGGATCGCCATCGCCTTCTCCCGCGCGCGCACCCAGGCGGCGTGGCCGACCTTGTAGCTGCACGCCTGCCCCGGCTGGGTGCAATACCGCTCCACCTCGCGCTGCGAACGCGGCTGCGCGAAGCCGACCGTCCGCACCATATAATCGGTGGCCTTCTCGCGGCTCCATTTCTGCGTGTGGATGCCCGTGTCGATCACCAGCCGCGCGGCGCGGAACAGGTAGCTCTGGAGGAAGCCGGCACGGTCCAGCGGCGTGACATAGCCGCCCACCTCGTCCGCCAGCTTCTCGGCATAGAGCGCCCAACCTTCCGAATAAGCGTTGAAGAAGGCGAGCTTGCGCAGCAACGGCGTCCTGGCCTGCTGCGCGATGGTGAGCTGCAGGTGATGGCCCGGCACGCCTTCGTGATAGGTCAGGCTGGGCAGCGAATATTTCGGCCAGTCGCCGACGCTCTTGAGGTTGATCCAGTAGATCGCCGGGCGGGAACCGTCGAGCGCCGCGAGATAATAATAGCCGTTCGACGCGCCGTCCTGAATCTCCACCGGCACGCGCCGAATCTCGAGCGGCGCGTTGGGCGGATTGTTGACCAGTTGCCCCAGCTTCGCCGTCATGCCGGCGACACCGGCGTTGAGGTCGCGGATCAGTTGCTCGCGCCCCGCGTCGGTATCGGGATAGAGCTGGTCCGGGCGGACGTTGAGTGCATTGAGCCGGTCCGCCACGGAGCCTTGCGTCAGCCCGTTGGCCTTGAGGATCGTATCCAGTTCGGCGGTGATCGACGCGACCTGATCCAGCCCCATGCGATGCACTTCGTCGGGTGTGAATTTAGTGGTCGTCGCCTCGGCCAGCGCGGCGGCGTAGATTTCCTCGCCTTTCGGCACCGCCCACAGGCCATCGTCGGTGCGGCCATGCGCGCGCAATTCCCGGATCAGCGCGATCTGCCGGTCGAGCGCGGGATAGACCTGCTTCTCGACGATCGCGCTGGCTTTCGCCTGCCAGTCGCCGGGGATATTCGCCTTCGCCGCGCGCGTGACGAGCGATTGCGTCAGGCCATTCACCGCCGCCGAGGGATCGCGCAGCTTCGCCATCTGCCCCAGCGTCAGGTCGAGCGACCAGCCCGGCGCGACATAGCCGCGCGCGGCCTGCGCCTTCTGCTCGGCCGTGTCGTTGTCCAGCGAGGTCGCCATCGCGGCGAGGCGATCGAGATAGGCCGAGCAATCCTCCGCATTGGTGATGGTGTGCGAGGAATTGAGGAAATCCGGCGTTTCGAAATAGCTGCCGCCCTGCTGGAAGATCAGATATGGCCGCTGCACCGAATCCAGCCCGAAGCGATCCTGCGGGATGGCCTGCGCGTTGAGCGAATAGAGCACCACCTCGCGATCCAGCTTCGCGCCGGGCGAGAGCGTCGCGGGCGGAACGGCGGTGATGTCCGCGATCGCCTGCTTCAACATGCGCTGCAGCCTGACGCGCCCGGCGGCGGAATTGTCCTCCAGCTTGTGCTTCAGCGGCGCGTTGGCGCCCTTGTCCATGCCGAGCACCGTGGCGAGCGACGGCATCTCGGGCAGCATACGGGCCATGACCCGATCGAATGTTGCGTTGAGCTTCGCGTCACCAGCGGCCGACTGCGCGCGCAACGCGCCGGGAACGAGCGCCAGCGCGGACGCTGCGCTGGACGAAGCAAGAAATGTACGACGATCCATCTGTAAGCCCCTTTTTATCTGGGAGATGGCTCACCGTAGCGTGGCGCGCGGGTGTGGCAACTCAATAATACACCCGCGCGCCGACGGTCAGTTGGCGGTCCCCGATCCGGCGAGCGCGCTGTCGTACCAGCTGGCCAGATCGCGACGCATCGCGTGCAGCGCCTCCGGGTTGAGATAGGCCATGTGCCCGGCGGGATAATAAGTGAACGACAGGTTCTTCGCCTGCGCCGGCTCCAGCATCATGTGGCCCAGATCATATTCGGTGCCGAAGAAGGGCGTCGCCATGTCGAACCAGCCGTTCATCGACAGCACCTTGAGATACGGATTCTCGCGCATCGCGGCGGCGAGATCGACGGCGGTGTTCGGGTTGTTCTGCTGCGACGCGAAGCCGCCGCCCGGCGCCTTGTGCTTCCAGTTCCAGTCGAAGCCCGCGGCGTCGCGCGCGGACAGGCGGTATTGCATGTCCGTCTTGTAGCCGAGCGTGTTGGTCAGATAATCGTGGAAAGTGCCGATGAACGCGCCGGAGATCGCATCCGACGAGGCATCGGATTCCGGCCGCTCGCCCGCCGCATCAACGTCGATGCCGACATAGCGCGCGTCGAACCGGCCGATCCGCTCGCGCTTGTCGCGCAGCAATTCCTTCTGGAAGCGCGGCAGGTCGATGCGCAGGTTGGCGCGCTTGATGAACTCCGGCGACAGACCGATGAGCTGGCTCATCCGGTTCGCGACCTGATCGCGCTCGGCGTCGGAGATCGACTGCCCCTTCGCCAGCGCCGAGGCATAGGGGCCGACCGCGAAGGCGCGCGCCTGCTCGACGATCGTCGCCACGTCCGCCGGGCGGTTGGCGATACGGTTGTGATACCACGCCGCCGCCGCGAAGCTCGGCAGGTAATTGAGATAGACCTGATCCAGCCCCGGCTGGCGATAGCCGTAATTCATGATCGAGGACAGCAGCACCACGCCGTTCAACGCCATGCCGCGATCCTGAAGCTGATAGGCGAGCGCGCCCGAGCGCGTCGTGCCGTAGCTTTCGCCGAAGATGAACTTCGGGCTGTTCCAGCGACCGTTCTTCGTCACGTAGCGGATGATCGCCCGCGCGAAGGCGTCCACATCTTCATCGACGCCGTAGAAATGGCTCGGCTTGGTCTCGCCGAGCGCGCGCGAATAGCCCGCGCCCATCGCATCGAGGAACACCATGTCCGTCTTGTCGAGCAAGGTATCCGGGTTCGGCCCGAAATCGAACGGCGCGGGGCGCATGAACACCGGGTCGCCCGTGCGCAGCCGCACCGGCGCGAACGACCCCATGTGCAGCCAGAAGGTCGGGCTGCCGGGGCCGCCGTTGTAGAAGAAGGTGATCGGCCGCTTCGTCCCCGGCTTCGTGCCGTCGAACGTATAGGCGGTGTAGAACATCGATCCGGTCGGCTTCCCTTCCGCATCGCGGATCGTCAGCGTCCCGGCGGTGGCGGTATAGGCGAGCGTCCGTCCGGCGACCGCGACATTGCCCCTGGAGCGTTCCTCCCGCTCCTGCACCGGGGCGCTGGCGTAGGCGGCCTCGACTTCCTGCTTCGTCAGTTCGGCATTGGTGACGAGGGCGCCCTTCCCCGCCTTTTCCGCCGGCCGGGCGTCCTGCGCGGCGACGGCGACGGAGGTGGTGGCGAGAAGAATGGCAATGGTGCGCGCCAGCATGGCGATGCTCCCCTTTGTTTTTCGGAATTTATGACAGCGGTTTATTTGCCGAGCATCCGAAGGATCGCAAGCCGTTTCGGCAAAAGACGTCCAGAGCGGATCGTTCCTTAGACGCGCTCCGCGCCCGCCACCGCATCGGCCGCGCGCAACCCGGCGAGCAGGCGCATCAGCTGGTGTGCGTCATGCACCTCCACGTCGATCGTGTTGGTGTGGATGCCGGTATCGCGGTTGTCGAGCCGCAGGTTGATGATGTTGGCCTTGTGCTGGCCGATGATCGTCGCGATCACGCCCAGCGCCCCCGGCTCGTTGCGCACCTCGACCGAGATGCGCGCGACCGCGCCCTGCGTCTTCTGTCCCCATTGCACGTCGATCCAGTCGGTCTCCTCGTCCGATCGCTCGGCGAGTTCGGCCAGCGTGGCGCAATCGATCTTGTGCACCTCGATCGAGGCGTCCGGCCGCCGCAGCCCGACGATGCGGTCGCCCGGCACCGGATGGCAACAGGTCGCCAATTCATAGGCGACGCCCGGCGCCAGCCCCTCGATCGAGATGGCGGAGGATTGCGGCGGCGCATGAGCCACGTCGGCGCCGGCGGAACCGGGCATCAGCGCCTCCATCACCTGCGCATCCGTCAGCGTGCGGCGCGCGATCGCGGTCATGAGCTGGATTTCGTCGGCCAGCTTGAGCCGCTTCACCCCCTCCTCCAGCGCCCCGGCCGCGAGCGGCGCGGGCAGGCGCGCGACGATATCGTCATAGAGCTTGCGGCCGAGCGCCACGATCTGCTCGCGCTCGACCAGCCGCAAATGGCGGCGGATCGCGGCCAGCGCCTTGCCGGTAATCGCGAAGTTCAGCCAGTTCGCCTGCGGCGTCTGCGCCTTGGAGCGCAGCACCTGCACCTGATCGCCGTTGTGGATTTCGGTGCGCAGCGGCACGACCCGGCCGTTGATCTTCGCCCCCACCGCCTGATCGCCCAGATCGGTGTGGACGGCATAGGCGAAGTCGATCGGCGTCGCGCCCTTGGGAAGCTGGATCAGCTCGCCCTTCGGCGTGAATGCGAAGATGCGATCCTGATACATCGCCATGCGTGTATGCTCGAGCAGTTCCTCGGGCGTCTCGGCATTGTCGAGAATCTCGACCAGATCGGCGATCCAGTTCTGCTGCGTCTCCGGCCGGACGTTCATGTCCTGCTTGTAGGCCCAGTGCGCGGCAAGGCCGTATTCAGCCTCCGCGTGCATTTCCCCGGTGCGGATCTGGATTTCGACGCGCTGGTTCTCCGCGTGCATGATCGTGGTGTGCAGCGAGCGATAGCCGTTGCGCTTCGGCGTCGAGATATAGTCCTTGAACCGCCCCGGCACCGCCGGCCAGCGGCGATGGATATGGCCCAGCGCGGCGTAGCAATCCTCCACCGTCGGGACGATCGCGCGGAACGCCATGATGTCGGATAGCTGCTCGAAGCTGATGTGGCGCTCCTGCATCTTGCGCCAGATCGAATAGGGATGCTTCTCGCGCCCGGAAATCTCCGCCTGGATGCCGTGACGGGAGAGCAGCAGCTTGAGGCCCGAGCCGATCTTGGAGATGCGGTCCCCGCCGCCCGCCTTGAGCTGCTCCAGCCGCCTGGTGATCGATTCATACGCTTCCGGCTCGAGCTGCTGGAAGGCGAGCGTCTGCATCTCCTTCATGAACTCGTACATGCCGATCCGCTCCGCGAGCGGGGCGTAGATGTCCATCGTCTCCTTCGCGATGCGGCGGCGCTTCTCCGGCTTCGCGATGTGATGGAGCGTGCGCATATTGTGCAGCCGGTCGGCCAGCTTCACCAGCAGCACGCGGATATCGCCCGACATGGCGAGCAGGAACTTGCGCAGGTTCTCGGCGGCGCGCTCGTTCTCGGTCTGCGCCTCGATCTTGGAGAGCTTGGTCACGCCGTCGACCAGCCGCGCGACATTGTCGCCGAACAAATGCTGGATCTGCTCGGATGTGGCGACCGTGTCCTCGACGGTGTCGTGCAGGATCGCGGTGGCGATCGTCTCGTCGTCGAGGTGCAGCTCGGTCAGGATGCCGGCGACCTCGATCGGATGGCTGAAATAAGGGTCGCCCGACGCACGCTTCTGCGTGCCATGCGCGTTGACCGAGAACACATAGGCGCGGTTGAGCAGCGCCTCGTCGGCGTCCGGGTCGTATGCGAGGACCCGATCGACCAGCTCATATTGTCTCAACACCGGCGCACGATGGCGCGTTCGCCTATTGCTTTGCAACAAAAATGGTCCCTTCGCCGCGCGGAACGGCGAAAGGACCGTGCTTTGTCGTTGCTAAAACGGATCAGGATTACTTGGGCTGGTTGGACGCGACCTTCGCCGCCGCGCCGCCCCTGGCCTTGCTGTTGCACTGGCTCAGCGCGGCATCGTCGAACGCCTTGCCGGCGACGGTGAAGGCCGAGAGGGCGCCGACCGTCTGGGCCATCATCTGGCACGCCACCATCTCGCGCACCGGCGCCTTACCGGCGACATAGACGCCGTCGCGGAGGTTCCACGGCGTCTCGCGGGTCATCACGACGTCCTTCGTGGCGGTCGCGACGGGAGTGGCGGCGAAATAGCCGCCGGCGGTCTGCGCCGAGGCGCCTGCCGAGGCAAGGAACGCGGCGGAGGTGAGCACTGCGGCGAACATCGAGCGAATCATAATGGCCTCGCAAAAATAAGTTGCTGAACGCTACTTACATATTGCACATGCGAGTTGCAATTGGCAATTGATATTTTTGTTCGATGCCACGCTCGGCTCGTTTAGGATGGCCGGAAACAAGGAGCACCCAATTGGAGAAGTTGCGCGAGCGCCTGACCGAATGCAGCCTTCCGGCCGCGCTGGAAACGATGGGCGAGCGTTGGGCGTTTCTGATTTTGCGCGCCGCTTTCAATGGCTTGCACCATTTCGAGGAATTCCAGTCGGAACTCGGCATCGCGCGCAACATCCTTGCCAACCGGCTGGCGCGCTTCGTCGAACATGGAATCATGGAGCGCCAGTCGCTGCCGGAGGATCGTCGCAAGATCCAATATTGCCTGACCGAAAAGGGCCATGCGCTGCTGCCGACCATGGTTGCGCTGCGGCAATGGGGTGAGCGGTGGGAGACCGGCGTGCCGGCTTTCCCGATCCTGGTCGACTCCCGCGACAACCGCCCGGTCCAGCAGGTCGCCGTGCTCAGCCACGACGGCCGCGCGCTGACCAAGGGCGATCTGCACTGGGCGCTGCCGGGCGATGTCGTCACCGCCGGCGACACGGATATCGCCCACGCGGCGGAATGACCCGCCGGCGCCGGGAAGCGTAGCGCCTATTTCCTGATCAGGCCGATCTCCACCAGCCGCTCGTGCAGGTAATCGTGCGCGGTGATCGGCGTCGGATAGCGGTTCGGATTGCCGGCGGTGATGCAGCCGGGCAGCGTCTCGATCAGGAAATCCGGCGCGGGATGCAGGAAGAACGGCATCGAATAGCGCGAATGCCCGCGCCGCTCGGGCGGCGGGTTGACGACGCGGTGGGTGGTCGATGGCAGGACGTGGTTGGTCAGCCGCTGCAGCATGTCACCGACATTGACGACCATCGCCCCCTCCGGCGGCTTGATCGCCAGCCACCGCCCCGAATCGCGATCGAGCAGTTCCAGTCCCGCCTCCTCCGCGCCGAGCAGGAGGGTGATGAGGTTGATGTCCTCATGCGCCCCGGCCCGCACGCCCTCCGCTTCGGCCGGGATCGGCGGATAATGCAGCAGGCGCAGCACGCTGTTGCCGTCGGTGACGGCGCGATCGAACCAGTCCGGCGCCAGCTTGAGATGTCGCGCGATCGCCGAGAGCAGCCGGTCGCCGGCGCGATCGAACGCGGTGAACAGTTCGAGGAACGTCTCGCGGAACCCTTCGGGGCGTGCCGGCCAGATGTTCGGCGCCATGTCCGCCGCGAAGCGGTGCCCGGCGGGAAGCTCGCGGCCGATATGCCAGAATTCCTTCAGGTCGACGTGCTTCGCGTCCTTGGCGATCTCGGTCTTGAAGGGGGTATAGCCCCGCGCGCCGCCGCCGCCCTCGACGAAATAGCCGCGCTTCTCCGCATCGGGCAGCGCGAACAGCGCCTCCGTCTCGCGCCACGCGCGGTCGATCAGGTCGCGCGGGATGCCGTGATCGGCGACGATCGCGAAGCCGAACCGCTCGAACGAGCCGCCCAGCGCGGCGGCGAAGGCGATCGGGTCGGTTGCCTGATCGTCCAGGCTGAGCGTGGGCACCTTGGCCAGCGGGGTATCGAGCATCTTCAGGATCCGTGAATTGGAAACGACCGGCATAACCTCTCCACCCGCGCTCCGCCAGCCGCCAGGGGGTGACTTGCGCGCTTCCCGCCGGTAACGGGCGCTGCATGGCAGCATCGTCACTTCAGGACACGCCGCGCGGCGCGCCGATCCCGTTCGGCGAGTTCGTGGCGCTCGTCGCGGCGCTGATGGCGATGGGCGCACTCGGCATCGACACGATGCTGCCCGCGCTGCCGGACATCGGCCATTCGTTGCACGTCGCCAACCCCAACAACCACCAGTTCGTCATCACCATCTTCGGCATCGGCTTCGGCGCGGGCCAGATCTTCCACGGGCCGCTGGTCGACCGCTACGGCCGACGGCGGATGCTGATCGGCGCGCTGGCGGCCTATGCGCTGATGAACGTGCTGGCGGCGGTTTCGGCGAGCTTCCCACTGCTGCTCGCCTCGCGCTTCGTCGGCGGGGTGGCGATCGCGGGCGCGCGCGTGGCGACCGTGGCGATGGTGCGCGATTGCTATGCCGGGCGCGCGATGGCGCAGATCATGTCGCTCGCCGTAATGGTGTTCATGGCCGTGCCGATCATCGCCCCCGCCTTCGGCACCGCGATCCTGCTGATCGGATCGTGGCGGACGATGTTCTGGATCGTCGCCGGGCTGGCGCTGCTGGTGATGACATGGGTGGCGACGCGGATGCCGGAGACGATGCTGCCGGAGGACCGCCACGAAATCCGCGTCGCGACGATCCTCGACGGCTGGCGCGCCACCTTCGCCGATCGCTATTCGCTCGGCTACACGCTGGCCACCACCGGGCTGACCGCGGCGCTCTATGGCTATCTCGGCTCGATCGAGCCGATCATGGCGATCACCTTCGGTTCGCCGAAGCTGCTGATGGTGATCTTCGCCACCAGCGCGGGGACGATGCTGGTGGCGAACCTGTTCAACGCCCGGCTGGTGATGCGGATCGGCACGCGGCGGATCAGCCACAGCGCGATCTGCGTGATGATCCTGTGCACCGGGCTGCACCTCGCCATCGCGGCGACCGGGCATGAGACGGTGACGATCTTCGCCACGCTCCAGGCGATCACCCTGGGTTGCTTCGCGCTATCGAGCTCCAATTTCTCCGCCATGGCGATGGAGAAGATGGGGCATATCGCCGGCATGGCCTCCAGCGTGCAGGGCTTCGTCAGCCTCACCTTTGGCTCCGCGATCGGCTCGCTGATCGGCCACGTGTTCGACGGGACGACGATGCCGCTGACCGCCGGCTTCCTGATCGCCGCGCTGCTCGCGCTGGTGCTCGCCGCGATCACCGAGCACGGGCGGCTGTTCAAGCCGATCGCCTGACCGTTCCTTTCCGGGAACCGCCCGGCCCGACGCGGGTTCGAAAGGAAACGGAGAGAGAGGAGATGGCGATGGGTGGACATCAGGTGCCGGGCCTCGGCTCGGGCGACGACGGCTATGACGAGGACGGCTATGACGAGAGCCAGCGCGCCGAAATCATCGAGGTGACGCGCGAAGGGCCGAGCGACGGGACGATCATCACCGATCTCGCCCCCGACGTGGATCTCGATCTGGACCCGGACGAGGACGGCCTCAGCATCGCCGATGACGAAGAAAAACCCCTGCGCTGACGTTTTGCGCGGCTCGCCGATCGTTCACCCCAGGATCGGCATCCACATCGGCTCACCGACGAGGCTCTGCGAGCCGCGCAGCCGCTCCAGCGCGGCGGCTATGGCGGATTCGGGTGCCTCGTGGGTGACGATCGCGACCAATGCGCTCCCGTCCGGGTTCGCGCCGCGCTGGATGAGGCTTTCGATCGAGACGCCCGCGTCGCGCATCGCGGCCGCGATCTCGGCCAGCACGCCGATCCGGTCAGCGACCATGAAACGTAGATAGGCTCGTCCGCGCCGCGCGCCGGTATCCGCCGCACCCGCCGCCGTCAGCGCCGCCGCCGGCATCGCGAAGGGCGGCCCGGCCTCGCCGCGCGCGATGTCGATCAAATCGGCGATCACCGCGCTGGCGGTCGGTCCGTCGCCCGCGCCCGCGCCCTGGAACAGCAGCCGGCCGACGAAATTGCCCTCCGCCACCACCGCGTTGGTCGATCCTGTGACATGCGCCAGCGGGTGATCCTGCGGCACGAGCTGCGGCTGGACGCGCTGGAACAGCCCGCCCGCGCCAAGCTCCGCCTGCCCGATCAGCCGGATGCGATAGCCGAGCGCCGCCGCCTCCGCGATATCGCCCGCGATCACCTGACGGATGCCGCGGATCGCCACGTCCTCGAACGCCGGCCGCGTGCCGAAGGCGAGGCTGGCGAGGATCGACAATTTGTGCGCCGCGTCCACGCCGTCGATGTCGAAGCTCGGATCGGCCTCGGCATAGCCGAGCGCCTGCGCCTCGGCCAGCACCTCGCCGAAATCGCGCCCTTCCGCCTCCATCTTGGAGAGGATGAAGTTGCAGGTGCCGTTGAGGATGCCCTGCACCCGCGCGATCTCGTTCGCCGCAGCGCCCTCGCGCAGCCCCTTGATGACCGGGATGCCGCCCGCCACCGCCGCCTCGAACTTCAGCGGCACGCCGGCCTTCTCCGCCGCCTCGGCCAGCTCCAGCCCGTGATGCGCGAGCATCGCCTTGTTGGCGGTGACGAACGCCTTGCCCTTGCCGAGCGTCGCACGCGCCAGCGCCAGCGCCGGGCCGTCCGCCCCGCCGACCAGCTCCACCACCACGTCGGCGTCGGCATCGGCCAGCGCCACGGTATCGTCGACCCATGCGAAGCCGGAGATATCGACGCCGCGATCCTTGCCGCGATCGCGCGCGGAGACGGCGACCACCTCGATCGCGCGGCCGGCGCGGCGCTCGATCAGCGCGCGATTGGCCTCCAGCACGCGGATCACGCCCGATCCGACCGTACCCAGCCCCGCCAACGCCACGCGCAACGCTTCCGCCATGTCGATTCCCTATCCAATGATCGCGGGCGCTCTTGGGCCACGAAGCGGGCGGGGACAAGTGCGATGGCTTCCCCATGCCGCGCCGCACCGCTACTGATCGCCGATGACCACCCCTTCCGACGTGCAGCGCAGCGGCGTTGCCGAGCTTACCATTCGCGGCATCCTGCTCGGCGGGATCATCACGCTGCTGTTCACGGCGGCGAACGTCTATCTCGGCCTCAAGGTGGGGCTGACCTTCGCCACCTCGATCCCGGCGGCGGTAATCTCGATGGCGGTGCTGCGCCCTTTTCCCGACAGCTCGATCCTGGAGAACAACATCGTCCAGACGATCGCCAGCGCGGCGGGGACGCTGGCGGCGATCATCTTCGTGCTGCCCGGCCTGGTGATGATCGGCTGGTGGCACGGCTTCCCGTTCGTCACCACCGCTGCGATCACCGCGACCGGCGGCATCCTCGGCGTGATGTTCTCGGTGCCGCTGCGCCGCGCTTTGGTGGTGGATACCGACCTGCCCTATCCGGAGGGCCGCGCCGCCGCCGAGGTGCTGGAGGTCGGTTCCGCAGCGCGCGACGGCGGGGCGGAGAGCGCAAAGGGCCTCAAGGTGCTGATCTGGGGCAGTCTCGCCTCCGCCGGCTTCGCATTGCTAACCCAGATGAAGCTCGCGACGGCGGAGGCGGCGCGCTGGTTCCGCGTCGGCGCGGGCGCGACCGGGATTTCGGGCGGGCTGTCGTTCGCCCTGCTCGGTGTGGGGCACCTCGTCGGCCTGTCGGTCGGCATGGCGCAGCTCGTCGGCATGGCGACCGGCTGGTGGGTGCTGCTCCCCTTCCTCACCGCGCATAGCGACAAGGGCGGCAGCGCGGAGGAACTGGCCAACGCGGTGTTCCGCGCCGACGTGCGCTTCTTCGGTGCCGGCGTGATCGGCGTCGCGGCGGTGTGGACGCTGGTGAAGATCGCGCGGCCGGTGATCGGCGGCGTCGCCTCCGCGCTCGCCGCGAGCCGCGCGCGGCGCGGCGGCGAGGTGCTGGCGCTGACCGAGCGCGATTTGCCGATCGGCGTGGTCGGCCTCGTCTCGCTCGCGATGCTGGTGCCGATCGGTATCCTGCTGTGGAGCGTCATCGCGGGCGGGCCGCTCGCCGCGTCGGGCGTGGTGCTCATCGGCGGGGCGTTGCTGTTCGTGCTGGTGATCGGCCTGCTGATCGCCGCGGTGTGCGGATACATGGCCGGGCTGATCGGCGCATCCAATTCGCCCGTTTCGGCGATCGGCATCCTTTCGATCCTCGCCGCCTCGCTGATGCTGGTGGCGCTGTTCGGGCGCGACACGCCGCCCGACACCGCGCAGGCGCTGATCGCCTATGCGCTGATCGTCACCGGCATCGTCTTCGGCGTGGCGACGATCTCGAACGACAACCTGCAGGACCTCAAGACCGGCCAGCTCGTCGGCGCGACGCCGTGGAAGCAGCAGGTGGCGCTGGTGATCGGCGTATGCTTCGGCGCGCTGGTGGTGCCGGTGGTCATGGACCTGCTCAACACCGCCTTCGGCTTCGCCGGCGCGCCGGGCGCGGGGCCACAGGCGCTTGCCGCGCCGCAGGCCGGGCTGATCTCCGCGCTGGCGAAGGGCGTGCTGGGCGGCGACCTCAACTGGCCGATGCTGCGCTGGGGAGCGCTGGCCGGCGTCGCCTTCGTCGCGCTGGACGAGGCGCTCGGCCGCGCGAAGCTGCTGCGCCTGCCGCCGCTGGCGATCGGCATCGGCATCTATCTGCCGATGGCGGTGATCCTGCCGGTGACTGTCGGCTCGGTGCTCGGCTGGTTCTACGATCGCTGGGCGGACCGGCGCTCGGATGCGGAAGGCGCGAAGCGGCTCGGCGTGCTGCTCGCCACCGGGATGATCGTGGGCGAGAGCCTGTTCGGCGTGGTCTTCGCCGGCGTCGTCGCGGCGACCAACACGGATTCGCCGCTGGCGGTGGTCGGCGAGGGCTTCGCGCCCGTCGCGCTGATCGGCGGGACGGCGCTGTTCGTCGCGCTCGTCTGGTGGCTGTACCGCCGAACGCGCGGGCTGGTCACATCACCGCCAGCAAATCCTTGATATCGACGAAGGCGAAGCCGACCGAACTGTCCGCGATGCCATAGGGCATGAACAGCATGTCGCCGTGCTTCATCGCCCCACAAGTATAGACGACGTTCGGCACATAGCCCTCGCGGTCCTGATCGGCGGCTGCGAGGATCGGCTCCTTCGTGCGGCCGATCACCTTCGACGGATCGCGCTTGTCGAGCAGCGCCGCGCCGATCGAATATTTGCGCATCGCCCCAACCCCGTGCGTGAGCAGCAGCCAGCCCTCGTCCAGCTCGATCGGCGCGCCGCAATTGCCGATCTGGACGAACTCCCACGGCTGGTCGGGCTTGAGGATCAGCTCGCCGTCGTCCCAGTGCGTGAGATCGTCGGTCTGGAGCAGATAGAGGTTCTCGCCGTCCTGCCGCCCGATCGCCATATAGGTGCCGTCGACACGGCGCGGGAACAACGCGATCCCCTTGTTGTGCGAGGCCGTGCCGGTCATCGGCACGAGATCGAACGAGCGGAAATCGCGCGTCCGCATCAGCTCGGACTGGATGGTGGAGCCGTTATAGGCGGTATAGGTGCCGAGCCATTCCGGTTCGCCGTCGTCGTGCATGAACCTGACGAGCCGCAAATCCTCCAGCCCCTTCGACTGCGCCTCGGTGATCGGGAAGATCACCGTGCCGGAAAGCGTCGAATCGCGGTGGCGCACCACCGTCACGGGGCCGGTCGGCGCCTGTTCCTCGTTGATGCCTTCCGCGTCGGCCGCGGTGGCGAACGGGGGTTCGGGCGCCAGCTTCAGCCGCCGGTCGGAGGTGATGATCCCCTCGCGGAAGGCGACGGAGGAGATATGCCCCTCCCCCACCGCGCGCAGCGACATCAAGATGCGCTGCGATCCCTTGGGCATACCGGACTGATCGGGATGCGGCACCGCGCTGGGGTTCATCAGCGCGGCGGCGGCATAGCTGTATTCGTGGCAGAAATAGGCGCCGATGAGCTGGCGCTTCACGTCGCCGATGCGGCTGCCGTCCAGCCCGTGCTGCGCCGCGATCCGGTCATAGCGGGTCATGAACACGCGCCGCGTCTGCCAGTGCCGCGCCTCGAAATCCTTGAGCACGGTTTCGAGCTGCGCGCTCGCCTCCGCCTCCGTCATGTCGAGCACTTCGCTGATCAGCCGCTGCGACCGGCTGACGCCCGACCCGTTCGATTGCCAGCCGAGGTGGAACGGCCGCACGACGACGCGCGAGGGATCGGCGTGCAGCCGCAATCGGTGGTTGAATATCTCCAAAGCCCGCCTCGTCGTGACGCCAATCGGTACGCGCGCCGCCCGTCAGGCGGCAGCGCGCCCCTGACCTGCCACGGCAACGCCCGCTTTTGAAAGCCTTGAAATCGCGCAGGATGCGAGTTGCAGCGCGAGAATCGACTCCGCACCCTGATTGCGGTTGAGCCCCGTCGGCATCAGCCCATCGAAACAGCCGCCGTCCGGCGCGGTGGCGAGCGGCAGGTCGAGATCGTTGCCGCCGAGATACCAGCGCCACGCGCGTTGCGCCTCCGCGATCCATTTCGCGTCGCCGGTCGCGGCGAAAGCGGCGGAGCACGCGTCGATCGTCGACTGCGCCTCCAGCGGCTGCTGGTCGAACGGCAGCGGATCGGCATAGGCGCGCCCGAAGCTCTCGGTGCCGATCGCGCGGAAATGGCCATCCGGCGCGGTCTGCATCGCGACGATCCAGTCGAGCGTCTCGATCCCGCAGGCGACCAGATCGTCGCGGCCGAGCGCCATGCCCGCGCGGATCAGCGCCTCCGGCAGCCGCGCGTTGTCATAGGCGAGGACGATCTCGAACCAGCGCCAGTCCGGCCTGCTGTTGCCGTCGAGCAACGCGAGATGCTCGTCGGGGAACCGCTCCAGAATCGCGCGGGCGAGCTGGTTGCCGGGCGACGCCTCCAGCATCGCCGCCGCACCGAGCATCGCGAACGCCTGTGCGCGCGGGCTGCCAAGCGCGAAGGCGAGGCTGGCGGTGTCTCCGAACAGCGCGGTCGCCCAGTCGCGATGCTTGCGCTCGCGCGCGTCCCGTGCGGTGACGCCCAGCGCCCAGAGCGTGCGGCCGTTCGAATCCTCCGACCCCACGTCCTCGCACCACGTCCGGTCATAGTTCATGAAGTTGCGGAACCGGCGCTTCTCCGGGTTCCACGCATATTGCACGAACGAGGCATAGACCGTCATCCAGCGATCCCGCACCGCCGGATCGAGCCCGTCGATCGCGCTCATCAGCATCAGCGCACGGGCATTGTCGTCGATGCAATAGCCGTGGCGGCGATCGGGCACGGAGTAGATGCCGTGCTGGAGCATCCCGGTCGCGTCGCTCATCCGCTCGACCGCGCCGATATCAGGAGGGAGCAGGCGGTCGTCGTTACCGCTTTTGCTCAACCGCTCCGGGCGCGCGGCGACGATCGCGGCGATCTCCTCCATCGCGCGCTCGGCGAGGCGCGGCCAGATCATCGTGCGGCCGCGGGCATAGGCGCGCCCGGACAGGCGGTTGCGGTCGCGATCGTTGCCGAGCAGCCGGTCGATCTCGCGCGCGAAGGCCGCCGAATCGCGGAAATCGACCAGCACGCCATGGCCATCCGCCAGTATTTCGGTCGCATGGACATAGGGCGTCGAGATCACCGCCTTGCCCACCCCCACGGCATAGCTCAGCGTCCCGCTCGTTATCTGGGCGGGGTTGAGATAGGGGGTGACGTAGATGTCGGCCGCCTGAAGGTAATCGATCAGCTCGTCATATTCGACGAAGGCGTCGATGAAGACCACGCTGTCCTCCACGCCCTTCGCCCGCGCCAGCGCCTTGAGCGAATCGCGATATTTCTCGCCCTCATGCGCGACCAGATTGGGGTGGGTCGCTCCAAGCACGACATAGAGCGCGTCCGGATGCCGCGCGACCACCTCCGGCATCGCCTCGATCACCGTCTCGATCCCCTTGCCGGGCGCGAGCAGGCCGAAGGTGAGCACCACCTTGCGCCCCTCCCAGCCGAAGCGCGGCTTGAGCAGCGCGGGATCGGTCAGCACGCGATCGGGCACGCCGTGCGGGATCGTCACGATGATGCGCGGATCGGCGCCGTGGACACGCTTCAATATCTCGCGCCCGCGCTCCGCCATCACGATCACGCGCGACGCGCGGCGCAGCAAGCCCTCCATCACCGCGCGCTGCCGCTCGTCCGGCTTCTCCAGCACGGTGTGCAGCGTGACGATCAGCGGCAGCGTGGTGCGATCGAGCAGCGCGAGGATATTCTCCCCGGCCTCGCCCCCGAAGATGCCATATTCGTGCTGGAGCCAGATCGCCTGCACCCCGGATTGCTCAATCCGCCGCGCCGCCTCGATATAAGCGGCGCGGTCCTGTTCGGGGATCGTGCCGGTGACGGCGGGAGGATAGGCGTAGCTGCCGGGGTGGTCGTCCATCGCATAGACGTCGACACGGAGATCCGGGAAACGCTCCCGCAACGCGGCGTAGGTATCCGTGGTGTAGGTCGCCAGTCCGCATTTGCGGGGCAGGAAATTACCAATCAACGCAATGTGATTGACCGTATTCCGAACGCGCCTTTCCACCGCGACCTCGCTCTCTTGTTGTTCAGGGCACCGGCGGGGCATCCGCCGCACATCCTGTCAAACCGGTGAGACGGTAGATGGTTGCAGTCTTTGTGCAACGCAACGTGCCGGAATCATGCTGATCGAGATCAACCGCGCCCGCGATACGGCGGGACGCCCTGATCCGGCAGCCACAGCGCCGCCGGCGGCGCGCCGGTCTGCCAGAATACGTCGATCGGAATGCCGCCGCGCGGATACCAATAGCCGCCGATGCGCAGCCATTGCGGCTTCATCTCCATCGCCAGCCGCTCGCCGATGCCGACGGTGCAATCCTCGTGGAAGGCGGCATGGTTGCGGAACGAGGCGAGGAACAGCTTGAGCGATTTCGATTCGACGATCGTCTCGCCGGGCAGATAGTCGATCACCAGATGCGCGAAATCGGGCTGCCCCGTCACCGGGCAGAGCGAGGTGAACTCCGGCGCGGCGAACCGTACGGCATAAAGCCGCCCGGGGCGCGGATTGGGAACATAATCGAGCACCGCCTCCTCCGGGGAAGCGGGGAGCGTGCTGGCCTTGCCGAGATGCAGTGTCATGGGCCGCGGAATAGTGGCTGATCGCGCGGGATGCTACTCCCGCCGGTGATGGGGAGCGGGTGGAAGGCGGTCGATCAATCGGCGCGCCGCAAAGCCGATAAATACAATGGCTGTATAGGCTGCACCCAACCCTTTCGACAAACCGGCCAGCGGAGGTAAGAGACGGCGCATGGACTCGCTCGTATCCACCCAATGGCTCGCCGACGCGCTCGGCGCTTCCGATCTTCGCATCGCGGACTGCTCGTGGTTCCTGCCCGGCGACGGGCGGGACGCGGCGGCGGAATATCGTGCGGCGCACATCCCCGGCGCGGTGTTCCTCGACCTTGCAGAGATCGCGGACACCGGTCACCCCGCGCCGATGATGCTGCCGCCGGTGGAGAAATTCGCCAGCCGCATGGCCGCGCTCGGTCTCGGCGACGGTACGCGGATCGTGCTCTACGACGATTCGCCCCACCACACCGCCGCGCGCGCGTGGATGATGCTGCGCAGCTTCGGCGTGCCGGACGTCGCGATCCTCGACGGCGGCCTCGCCAAATGGCGCACCGAGGGCCGCCCGCTCTCCGCCGACGCGGTGACGCCCCGCTCCCGCCACATGACGCCGCGTGCGCGCGGCGTCGGCGTGCGCGATATCGAGGCGATGCGCGCCAACCTCGCCAGCCATGCCGAACAGGTGGTCGACGCACGTTCTCCCGCTCGTTTCGCCGGCGAGGAGCCGGAGCCGCGCCCCGGCGTCGTGCCCGGCCATATTCCCGGATCGATCAACATTCCCTACGGTCGCTTCTTCGCGGCGGACGGCACGTGGCTGCCGCGCGAGGCGCTCGCCGCCGTGTTCGCGGACAATGGGATCGATCTCGATCGTCCGGTGACGGCGACGTGCGGCTCGGGCGTCACCGCCTCGATCGTCGCCTTCGCCGCACACCTGCTGGGCCATGACGCCGCCGTCTATGACGGGAGCTGGGCCGAATGGGGCGGCACACCAGACACGCCCAAGGAAACCGGCCGATGAGCGGCGGCCGCGACGATATCGCCGACGCCACCCGCGTCGTCTCGGCCGGGCGGCGCAAGGAATGGACGGCGGGCGTGGTCAACACGCCGGTGTGGCGCGCCTCGACCATCCTCTACGACGACGTGGCGGACCTGCGCGCCGCCGCCGGGCGCGACACGCATCACCGGCTGTTCTACGGCCGGCGCGGCACCCCGACGCAATGGAGCCTCGCCGATGCGCTGACCGAGCTTGAGCCGGGCGCGGAGGGGACGTTCCTTTACCCGTCAGGCGTCGCGGCGATCGCGGCGGCGCTGCTCACCGTGCTGTCGCCGGGAGACGAACTGCTGGTGCCGGATTCGGCCTATGACCCGACGCGCTCGATGGCGAACGGGCTGCTGAAGCGGATGGGGATCGCGACACGCTTCTACGATCCGCTGATCGGGGCGGGCATCGCCGGGCTGATCGGGGAGCGGACGAGGGCGATCTTCATGGAAAGCCCCGGCAGCCTCACCTTCGAGGTGCAGGACGTGCCCGCGATCGTCGCGGCGGCAAAGGCGCGCGGGGTGACGACCTTGCTCGACAACACCTGGGCCACGCCGCTCAACTTCCGCGCGATCGGGCATGGGGTGGATTACACCATCCTCGCCTGCACCAAATATGTCGTCGGTCATTCGGACGTGATGCTGGGTTCGGTGACGGCGGCGGCGGGCAGGTTCGCCCGGCTGCGCGACACCAGCTTCCAGTTGGGACAGGTCGCCAGCCCCGACGATTCGTGGCTCGGCAGCCGGGGCCTCAGGACGATGAAGCTGCGGCTCGAACGGCACGGACAGAGCGCGCTCGCCATCGCCCGCTGGCTGGAGACACGGCCGGAGGTGGCGCAGGTGCTGCATCCCGCGCTTCCCTCCTGTCCCGGTCACGAACTGTTCGCCCGCGACTTCACCGGCGCGAGCGGCCTGTTCTCCTTCGCGCTCAAGGGTGGCGGCGAGAAGGAACGCGCCGCCCTGATCGACGGCCTCGACCATTTCGGCATCGGCTATTCGTGGGGCGGCTTCGAAAGCCTCGCCCTCCCGGTCGATCCCGAAAAATACCGCACGGCGACCACGCCCGATTTCGCCGGGCCGCTGGTGCGGCTCCAGATCGGGCTGGAGGATGTGGAAGACCTGATCGCCGATCTCGCCCGCGGGCTGGATCGGTTCCGGGCGGCGCTGGGCTAGAGCGATTTCGAGGCGGGTGGAATCGCCTGCCGGCTCGAAAATCGCGGCAAACAAAGGAAATAGAGCGGTGATCCGATGCAATCGGATCGATCGACAACCGCTCTAGCGCCGCCTTACTTCGGGGTCGCCGCCCGCGCGTCCTGGCCGTCGCCTTCCGGCGCCGCCACGATGTCGCGAGTCGTCTGGCCCTTGTCGACCACGTTGGTCTTGGGATCGCCGACCGACGAGCGGATGCCGGGATCCGACGCGCCGCCCGTCTGGCTGATCGTCGCGGCCTCGGCGGCGTCACGCGGGGCGGTGCCGAACAGCGCCTCCAGCGTCTGCGCCTGCGTGGCGCTGTTGGCCTGCACGCGCGCGGCGCCCGGCGTCGGGGGCACGAGCGCGAAATCGGGCGGGATCACCAGCGAGGGCTGGCGCGCGACGGCGAACTCGTCGGGCCGCGCCCGATCGTAGCCGCGCTTGCCGCAACCGGCGAGCAGGGCGAGCGCGGCGATGCCCGCTCCGGCGACGACGATCTTACGCATTATCGATTCTCCACAGGCTTGCCGGGCTTGTCGCGCATCAGGAGCGCCCGCACCAGCAGGATCAGCACACCAATCGTAATCGCCGCGTCGGCGACATTGAATACCAAAAACGGCCGCCATTCGCCGAAATGCAGGTCCGCGAAATCGACCACATAGCCGAGCCGCACGCGATCGACGATATTGCCGATCGCGCCGCCCAGCACGAGGCCGAGCGCCACCTGATCGGCGCGGTTCTTCTCGCGCCACATCCAGATGAGCACGCCCACCGCGATCGCGCCGGTCAGCGCCACCAGCGCCCAGCGGCCCATCTCGCTCTCCGCGCGCAACATGCCGAGGCTGACGCCGATATTCTGCACGAAACGCAGGTCGAAGATCGGCAATATCTCCCGCACCGCGCCGAGATAATCGATGCCGAGCGGGCCGGTAATCAACCACTTCACGATCTGGTCGACGACGAACAGCGCCGCCGCCGCGATCAGCCCGATGCGGGGAAGGCCGCGCGTCATGCCGTCACCTCCCCCACCACGTCCATGCAGCGGCCGCACAGCCCGTCGTCCTCCGCCACTTCGGGCAGCAGCCGCCAGCAGCGGCCGCATTTGTGATAATCGGTGCGCGTCACCGTCACCTCATCGCCCGGCGACACCTTCGCCACGATGAACGCTTCCGCCAGCGCGTCGGCATCGAGCGGCATGTCCGGCACCGTCACCTCCGCCTCCAGACTGGAGCGGACGACCTTCTCGCGGCGCAGCGGCTCGATCCCCTCGGTGACACGCTCGCGCAGCGCGCGGACGGCGAGCCAGCGCTGGCTCACGTCCTCGCCCGGTTCGGCGGGAAGCTCGGGCCAGTCGAGGAAATGCACCGATCCGTCCTCGCTCGGGAAGCGCGTCTGCCACACTTCCTCCGCCGTGAAGGTCAGCACCGGCGCGGCCCAGCGGACGAGCGCGTGGAACAATACGTCCAGCATCGTGCGATAGGCGCGCCGCGTCGCATCGGTCGGCGCGTCGCAATAGAGCGAATCCTTGCGGATATCGAAGAAGAAGGCGGAAAGGTCCTCATTCGCGAAATCGCTCAGCAGGCGGACATAGCCGTTGAAGTTGAAGTCGTTGATCGCCTGCCGAAGCTGCCCGTCGAGCGCATGGACGAGGTGGAGCATGTAGCGCTCCAGTTCCGGCCATTCGGAAACCGGCAGCTTCTCCGCCTCGTCGAACCCGTCGAGCGCGCCGAGCAGATAGCGGAAGGTGTTGCGCAGCTTGCGATACTGGTCGGCCACGCCGGCGAGGATTTCCTTGCCGATGCGGTGATCCTCGGTGAAGTCCACCGACAGCGCCCAGAGCCGCAGGATATCCGCGCCATATTCCTTCATCAGGTCGAGCGGATTGACCGTGTTGCCGAGCGACTTGGACATCTTCATGCCCTTGGCGTCCATCGTGAAGCCGTGCGTCAGCACCGCGTCATAAGGCGCGCGCCCGCGCGTGCCGCAGCTTTCCAGCAGCGAGGACTGGAACCAGCCGCGATGCTGATCCGAGCCCTCCAGATAGAGGTCCGCCGGCCAGCGCAGTTCCGGCCAGCGCCCGCTTTCCAGCACGAAGGCATGGGTGCAGCCCGAATCGAACCACACGTCGAGGATGTCGGTGACGCGCTCGTAATCGGCAACGTCGTAGTCCGGGCCGAGCAGCGCCTGCGCCGCCTCGTCGCTCCACGCATCGACGCCCTCGCGGCGGAAGGCTTCCACGATCCGCGCGTTGACCGCCGGATCGCAGAGATATTGCCCGCTCTTGCGGTTGACGAACAGCGCGATCGGCACGCCCCAGGCGCGCTGGCGGGAGATCACCCAGTCCGGCCGACCCTCCACCATCGCGCCGATGCGGTTGCGCCCCTTCTCCGGCACGAAACGGGTCGCGGCGATCGAGGCGAGCGCGGTCTCGCGCAGCGTCTCGCCATCGCCCTGCTCGGCGCGGATTTCCGCCTCGGTCGCGCAAAGCGCCATCTGGCGATCGATCTTCTTGTCGACCGGGATGAACCATTGCGGGGTGCAGCGGAAGATCACCTTCGCCTTGGAGCGCCACGAATGCGGATAGCTATGGACGAAATCGTCCGACGCCGCGAGCAACGCCCCCGCCGCGCGCAGGTCCGTGCAGATCGGCCCGTCGCTGGCGGTGAACTTCTTGTTGATGACACTACCCTGCCCGCCGAGCCACGCCCAGTCCTCGCGGTAGAAGCCGGCGGCGTCGACCGCGAACACCGGCTCGATGCCGTTCGCCTTGCAGAGGTTGAAATCGTCCTCGCCATGGTCCGGCGCCATGTGGACGAGGCCGGTGCCCGCGTCGGTGGTGACGAAATCGCCGGCAAGGAACGGACGCGGCTTGGCGAAGAAGCCACCGAGATGGTGCATCGGGTGACGGGCGACGGCTCCGGCGAGTTGAGAGCCGGTGATCTCCCCGAGCGCATATTCGGACAGGTCCGTTTCCGTTCCACCCGGCCCCTGATTGGCGATCGGACCCAGCCCGGTGCGCTCGAAGAACGACTCCAGCAATTCGGTCGCCACCACGAAGCGGCGGCCGTCGTGCGCGCGGTAATGGTGGTAGAGGATGTCCTCCCCATAAGCCAACGCCTGGTTGACCGGGATCGTCCACGGCGTCGTCGTCCAGATCACCGCATGAGCGCCGATCAGTTCCGGCGCGTTCGGGGCTTCCGTGATCTCGAACGCCACGTCGATCTGGGTGGAGGTGATGTCCTCATATTCCACCTCGGCCTCGGCCAAAGCGGTCTTTTCGACGGGGGACCACATCACCGGCTTCGCGCCGCGATAGAGCTGGCCGGATTCGGCGAACTTCATCAGCTCCGCGACGATCGTCGCCTCGGCAGCGAAGTCCATCGTCAGATAGGGCTTGTCCCAGTCGCCGTTGATGCCGAGCCGCTTCAATTGCTCGCGCTGGATATCCACCCAATGCTGGGCATAGGCGCGGCATTCGGCGCGGAACTCGCGCGGGGGCACCTCGTCCTTGTTGCGCTTCTTCTTGCGATATTCCTCCTCGACCTTCCATTCGATCGGCAGGCCGTGGCAATCCCAGCCGGGCACATAGGGCGCGTCCTTGCCGAGCAGGGTCTGCGTGCGGACCACCATGTCCTTGAGGATATGGTTCAGTGCATGGCCGATATGCATGTCGCCATTGGCATAGGGCGGGCCATCGTGGAGGATGAACTTCTCGCGGCCCGCGCGCTGCTCGCGCAGGCGCTGGTAGAGGCCCAGCGTCCGCCAGCGTTCGAGGATCACCGGCTCCTTCTGCGGCAGCCCGGCTTTCATGGGAAAATCGGTCTTCGGAAGGAAGACGGTGTCGCGCCAGTCGCGCTTCGGGGTGTCGGATGCGTCAGCCATGAGTGCGCGGGGCATTAGCGCGGGATTGCGGCGACGTCATGTCCCATGTGCATGGGTTGCACATCAAGCGGCAAGGATCGTCCGCGCCCGGTCGCAATCCGCCTCCATCTGCGCCACCAGCGCCTCCAGCGTATCGAATTTCGCCTCGGGCCGGAGATAGTCGATCAGTTCGACCTCGATCCGCTGGCCGTAGAGATCGCCGCGGAAATCGAAGAAATGCGGCTCCAGCAATTCCTTCGGCGGGTCGAAGCTGGGGCGGATGCCGAGATTCGCCGCGCCATCCACCACGCGCCCGTCCGGCAACCGCCCGCGCACCGCATAGATGCCGTAGGCGGGGCGGAGATAATTGCCCATGTCGATATTGGCGGTGGGGAAGCCGATCTCGCGCCCCAGCTTGTCGCCGTGCTGCACGATGCCCTCGATCGCCCACGGCCGCGTCAGCAGCCGCGCCGCCTCGCGCGGGTTGCCCTCGCGCAGCGCGTCACGGATGCGGCTGGACGAAACCGGCGCGCCGTCGAGCAGCACCGCCCCCACCGTCGCGTCGGTGAAGCCATAGCGCGCGCCGAACGCGGCCATCGTCACCGCATTGCCGCTCTTGTTGTGGCCGAAGGTGAAATCCTCGCCGGTCACGACGCCGCCGACCCCGAGCAGGCCGACGAGCCGGTCGCGGACGAACTCCTCCGCCTCCAGCGCGGCCAGCGCGCCGTCAAAGTGGAAGACGATCATCCCGTCCGCGCCGGCCGCCGCGAACAGGCGCTCGCGCTGGTCCAGCGTGGTCAGGCGGAACGGCGGAGCGTCCGGCTGGAAGTGGCGGACGGGATGCGGATCGAAGGTCGCGACCAGCGCCGGGCGTCCCTCGGCGCGCGCCTGATCGACGGCGCGGCCGATCACCGCCTGATGCCCCAGGTGGAAACCGTCGAAATTACCGAGCGCGACGATGCCCCCTGCAAGGTGCGGCGGGATCGCCGAGCCGCCGTCCAGCCGCTCCATGCGAGCGCCCTTACGGGCCGTCCGCCCCGACCGCAATGCCTGCGTCAGTGCGTCGGCCCGGCATTGGTCGCCGCGCTGATCGGCGTCACGGGGCGCGGCGAGAGCGTGCGCAGCAACGTCTCGAAGCGATCGCCGTCGACGCGGATCTCGTTGAAGCTTGGCGGCGTCTTGCGCAGGCGGCGCGAAAGCGTCCCCGCCCCGATCAGTCGCACGCGCCAGCCGTCGCGGTCGAACGGGATGTCGAACGGATCGTGGACATGGCCGGAAAGCACCGCATGTGCGCCTGCGTCGGCCAGCGCCGCGAGCGCCCGCGCGCCGCCGCGCGTGCGCCCCGATCCGGTCGTCGGCCCCTCGATCAGCGGATGATGACCGGCGATGAAGATCAGATTGCCCCTGGGCGCATCGGCGATTTGCCCCAGCGCGAGGTCGAGCGCGTCGCGCCCCACCCGCCCCTTCGACCAGTTGAGGCGAAGCTGCGCGCGCGCGGTCGTCTTGAGCGGGATGATCGACACGCCGGGAATCTCCAGCGGGCGCTCGATAAGCTTCTCGGCCGCGCCGTAGCGGCGATAGGGCATGAACAGGCGGCGCACCGGATCCCAGTAATATGGCAGGTCGTGGTTCCCCACCTCCAGCGTCACCGGCACATCGAGCGAGCGCAGCCACCGACCGCCGGCCTCGAATTCCGAAGGGCGCGCGCGCATCGTCAGGTCGCCGGTCATGATGACGGCGTCCGGCTTCTCCTCCGCCACCCGCTCGGCGAACCACGTGAGCGCGGCCGGGTCTTCCGCCCCGAAATGCACGTCGCTTACGTGGAACAGCTTCGTCGTCACGGAACTTCCTCTGTTGCGCCGCAAGGGAAACGACTTAGAGCCGTATGGCACGATAGCAAGAAATGGAGAGGCCGTGAGCGAGATCGCGACGATGCTGGCCGAATCGATCGAGCGGCTGCTCGACGCGCGGCTGGACGAGCCGACGATGCGCGCCGCCCGCGCCGGGGAATGGCCGGACGAATTGTGGCGGGCGCTGGAGGAACAGGGCGTGCCGCTCGCGCTGGTGCCGGAGGAAGTCGGCGGCTTCGGCCTCGATCCGCATGACGCGCTGGAACTGATCCGGCTGTTCGGCCGCCACGCCGTGCCGTTGCCGCTGGGCGAGACGATGCTCGCCAACGCCACGCTCGCGGAAGCCGGGCTGCCGCTCGCCGACGGGCCGGCGGCGCTGGTGCCGATCGATGGCGCCGGGCGGGTCGCGTGGGGGCGGCATTGCCGCACGTTCGTCGTCGAGACGCCTGACGGCATCGTGCGGGTCGACGGCGGCGCGACAGTCGAGCGCCGGGGCGCCGATCTCGCCGGCCTGCCGCGCGACGCGATGCACTTCCCGCAGCCCGACGACGCCATTCCGGTCGCCGGCCCGCTGATCGAGCGCGGCGCGCTGGTCCGCGCGCTGCAATGCGCCGGGGCGCTGGAGCGCGTGCTGGAACTGACCGTCACCCACGTTTCCGAGCGCGTCCAGTTCGGCCGTCCGCTGGCGAAGTTCCAGGCGATCCAGCAGGAGCTGGCGAAGCTCGCCGGGGAAGTCGCGGCGGCATCGGCGGCGGCGGATCTTGCGGCGGAAACCTTCCTCGCCGATCCCGCCGACGCTGGCTTGGCGATCGCCGTCGCGCGCGTGCGGATCGGCGAGGCGGTCGGCCGGGCGAACGGCATCGCGCATCAGCTCCACGGCGCGATCGGCTTCACTGCGGAGCATCGCCTGCACCTGTTCACGACCAGCCTGTGGGCGTGGCGCGACGAGTTCGGCGGTGCGGCGCATTGGGCGATGTCGCTGGGCAACCGCGCGCTTGCGGCGGGCAAGGACGGATTCTGGCCAATGGTGACGGCGGCATGAGCGGCTTCCGCTTCCCCTCGCCGCCGCCCTCTCCCGCCGCCGAGGCATTGCGCGAGGAGGTTCGCGTCTTCCTCGCGGAGCAACTGGCGCAACGCTCCCCGTTGTCGCGCGCGGAAAGCTGGAGCGGCTTCGATCGCGATTTCAGCCGCGCGATGGGCGCGAGGGGCTGGCTCGGCATGACCTGGCCGAAACGCTACGGCGGGCACGAGCGCAGCGCGTTCGAGCGTTATGTGGTGGTCGAGGAGACGCTCGCCGCCGGCGCGCCGGTCGCGGCGCACTGGATCGCGGACCGGCAGAGCGGGCCGAACCTGCTCAAATTCGGCACCGAGGAGCAGAAGGCCGCGATCCTGCCGAAGATCGTCGCCGGCGAGGCGGTGTTCTGCATCGGCATGAGCGAGCCGGATTCCGGCTCCGACCTCGCCGCGACGCGCACCCGCGCCGTGCCGGTCGACGGCGGCTGGCGCGTGACGGGCACGAAATTGTGGACCACCGGCGCACACCACGCCGATTACATGATCCTGTTCTGCCGCACGAGCGGCACGCCGGCGGACCGGCAGGCCGGCACCAGTCAGCTACTGGTCGATCTCCACGCCACCGAAGGCATGACGATCCGCCCGATCATCGACCTCGCCGGCCAGCACCATTTCAACGAGGTGCATTTCGAGGACGCCTTCCTCCCGTCTTCTGCTTTGATCGGCACGGAGGGCGACGGGTGGAATCAGGTGATGAGCGAACTCGCCTTCGAGCGCAGCGGGCCAGAGCGGTTCCTGTCCTCGATGCAGTTGCTGCTCGAACTGATCGCGGTGTTGCGCGACGCGCCGGGCGACGCCGCGCGGCTGGCGCTGGGGCGGCTGACCGCGCATCTCGTCGTGCTGCGGCGGCTGTCGCGCGGGGTGGCGGCGCTGCTGGAGGTGGGCGAGAACCCCGCCGTCCACGCCGCGATTGTCAAGGATCTCGGCGCGACCTTCGAGCAGGACATGCCGGAGATCGCCCGCGCGCTGGTCGATGCCGAGCCGGACCGCGCCTCCACCAGCGATTTCGTCGCGGTGCTGGCGCATACGATGCTGAACGCGCCGAGCTTCTCGCTGCGCGGCGGCACGCGGGAGATATTGCGCGGCATCATCGCGCGCGGGCTGGGGGTGCGGTGATTCGCTCCCCCAGCGGCCAGTGGATCAGGAAATATGCACCGACTTGGTGATCATATGCGCCTCGATCCCCTCCGGCCCATCCTCCGAGCCGAAGCCCGAATCCTTCACTCCCCCGAACGGCGCGTCGGGCCATGAGGCGCGGACATTGTTGATGCACACCATGCCGGACTCGATCGCGTCACCAAGCACCGACTGCCGCCGACCGTTCTCCGTAAAACAATAGGAAGCCAGGCCATAGGGCAGCCGATTGGCCTGCTCGATCGCCTCCTCCAACGTGCCGAAACGGCGCATCAGCGCGAGCGGGCCGAACGGCTCCTCGTTCATCACCTTCGCCTCCAGCGGCACGTCGGCCAGCACGGTCGGGCGATAGAAGAAGCCGTCGCCTTCTCCGCGCTCGCCGCCAGCCAGCACCCTGGCCCCGACCTCGCGCGCATTGGCGATCATCTCGTCCAGCGCGGACGGGCGGCGCGGGTTGGCGAGCGGCCCCATCTTCGTCCCCGCCGCGCTGCCGTCGCCCACCACCAGATTGCGCGTCCGCTCCGCGAAGCCGGCGGCGAAGCGATCGTAGATGCCGTCCTGCACGTAGAAGCGCGTCGGCGAGACGCACACCTGCCCCGCGTTGCGGAACTTGTGCGCGACCATCATGTCCAGCGTCTTCTCCAGATCGCAATCGTCGAACACGAGCACGGGGGCGTGGCCGCCAAGCTCCATCGTCATCTTCATCACGGTGTCCGCCGCCAGCCGCATCAGGTGCTTGCCGACCGGCACCGATCCGGTAAAGCTCAGCTTGCGCGTCACCGGGGAGGCCAGCAAGGTGCGCGACACCTCGTCCGGCACGCCGAACACGATCTGCGCCACATCGCCCGGCAGGCCCGCGTCCTGGAAACATTGCAGAATCGCTGTGGCGCTGGCCGGCGTCTCCTCGCTCGGTTTCAGGATCACCGAGCAGCCGGAGGCGATCGCCGGCGAGAGCTTGCGCACGACATTGAGCAGCGGGAAGTTCCACGCACAGAAAGCCGCGACCGGGCCGACCGGCTGCTTCAGCACGAGGCTGCGCGTGCCGGCCGGGCGCGGCAGCACGCGGCCGTAGATGCGCACCGCCTCCCCGGCATGGAAATCGAGGATCGCCGCCGCGCCGAGCGTCTCGCCGCGCGCTTCGGCCAGCGGCTTGCCCTGTTCCTCGGTCGCGATCGCGGCGAGCGCGTCGACGCGCTCGCGGATCAGCGCAGCGGTGCGCGCGAGGACGGCGCCGCGCTGCTCGCCCGGCGTCTCGCGCCATGCGCGGAAGCCGCGGTCGGCCGCCACCAGCGCTTCCTCCAGATCGGCCGCCGAGGCGTGGGGAACGGTGCCGATCGCCGCGCCGGTCGCCGGGTTCAGCACCTCCTGCTCCACCCGACCGCCGCCGGTGCGCCATTCGCCGGCGATATAGAGGGCGCGTGCGGGACGGTCGTTCTGGCTCATGTTCCTCACCTTGCTGGAAGCTGGTTCGACGGCGCAGATGCGACCCCGCCAACCGCCTGTCCACCCCCGCGCCGAAAAAGACCGGGCGGTTGGCGCGCCACCTCCACGCTGCTAGGCGGCGCGCGAGACGATTCACCTTATCCAAGGAAGCAACATGATCCCGCGCTATTCCCGCCCGGAGATGACCGCGCTCTGGTCCGCCGAGACGCGCTACCGCATCTGGTTCGAGATCGAGGCGCACGCCACCGATGCGCTCGCCGATCTGGGCGTGGTGCCGAAGGAGGCGGCGGCGGCGCTGTGGCGCTGGTGGGATACGAAGCCGGCGATCGACGTGCCGGCGATCGACGCGATCGAGGCGGTGACCAAGCATGACGTGATCGCCTTCCTCACCTGGGTCGCCGAGCATGTCGGCGACGAGGCGCGCTTCATGCACCAGGGGATGACCAGTTCGGACGTGCTGGACACTTGCCTCGCGGTGCAATTGACCCGCGCGGCGGATATCCTGCTCGCCGACCTCGATGCGTTGCTCGCGGTGCTCAGGCGCCGCGCCTATGAACACAAGCTCACACCGACGATCGGGCGCAGCCACGGCATCCACGCCGAGCCCGTGACGTTCGGCCTCAAGCTCGCCGAAGCCTATGCCGAGTTCAGCCGCAACCGCGAACGCCTCGCCTTCGCGCGGGCCGATATCGCGACTTGCGCCATTTCCGGCGCGGTCGGCACCTTCGCCAATATCGAGCCGGCGGTGGAGGCGCATGTCGCGGCGAAGCTCGGCCTTTCGGTCGAACCGGTCTCGACGCAGGTGATCCCGCGCGACCGCCACGCGATGTTCTTCGCGACCCTGGGCGTGATCGCCTCGTCGATCGAACGGCTGGCGGTGGAAATCCGCCATCTCCAGCGCACCGAGGTGCTGGAGGCGGAGGAATATTTCTCCCCCGGCCAGAAGGGTTCGTCGGCAATGCCGCACAAGCGCAACCCGGTGCTGACCGAGAATCTCACCGGCCTTGCCCGCATGGTGCGCGGTTATGTCACCCCCGCGCTGGAGAATGTCGCGCTATGGCATGAGCGCGACATCAGCCACTCGTCGGTCGAGCGCTATATCGGGCCGGATGCGACCATCACGCTCGACTTCGCGTTGTCGCGGCTGACCGGGGTGGTCGACAAGCTGCTCGTCTATCCGGAGCGGATGCAGAAGAACCTCGACCGGATGGGCGGCCTCGTCCATTCGCAGCGCGTGCTGCTGGCGCTGACGCAGGCCGGGGTCAGCCGCGAGGATGCCTATCGTCTTGTGCAGCGCAACGCGATGAAGGTGTGGGAGTCGGACGGCACGCTCTCGCTGGAGGAACTGCTCAAGGCCGATCCGGAAGTTACCGCCGCGCTGTCGCAGGCGGAAATCGAGGATCGTTTCGATCTCGGCTATCATCTGAAGCATGTCGACACGATCTTCGCGCGGGTATTCGGCGACGTCTGATTGCATTTTGTGCAAGTGCGAATGCATTGTCATATTGTTGCAATGCAGCGAAACAAAATACACATGAGCCCGCGCCGGACCTTCCCGGCGAGGAGACCATTATAATGCGCATGTTCGAAACCGCTGCCAGCTTCGCGCTGGTGATCGCGGTCCAGGCGTTGGTGGTCGGCGTGGTCTCGACCGCGTTCTGACGCATCCGCCGCCGCCCCTTCACGTAAGGGGCGGAAAGGCGGGCGCGGCGACAAAGCCGCTTTTCATTCCATCCCCGCAACTGTATTGTCATCGCAATACACCGGTAAAGGGAGAGCGATGATGCGCGGGATCATCTGGGCGGCTGCGTTCGCTGTCGTCTGTCAGGTTACACCGCCGGCACTGGCGCGTGTGGAGCAGGCCCCGGATCTTGCGGCGGCGGTTGCGAAACCCGGCCGCCCGGCGGAATCCATCGCGCTCGACGAGAGCCGCAAGCCGGCCGAGACGCTTGCCTTCCTCGGCCTCAGGCGCGGGATGCAGGCCGCCGACATCATGACCGGCTCCGGCTATTGGGCGGAGATCATGGCCAATGCGGTCGGCCCAAAAGGCAAGGTGACCGCTTTCGAGCCGAACCAATTCTATTCGACGCCCGAGGAGGAAAAGAAGTGGCAGGCGCTGGTCGCGCGCCGGCCGGACATCCGCTTCGTGCGCTATCCTTTCGAGGCGTTCAGCGCGGCGCCGAACCAGTTCGATTTCACGATCATCAACCTGAGCTACCACGATCTCTACTGGCAGTCGGACAAATACCATATCCCGCGCACCGATCCGGCCGCGTTCGTGAAAGGGCTCTATGCCGCCACCAGGCCGGGCGGGATCGTCGGCATCGTCGATCACGTCGGGCCGTCCGGCGACACGCGCGCGGTGGTCGACAAGCTCCACCGCATCGATCCGGCGACGGTGAAGGCCGACTTCACCTCCGCGGGTTTCGTGCTGGAGGCGGAGAGCCCGCTGCTCGCCAATCCGGCGGACGATCACACGAAAAACGTGTTCGACCCGGCCATTCGCGGGAAGACCGACCGCTTCGTCTTCCGCTTCCGCAAGCCGCGCTAGATGCGGAAGGCGCTCAGCAGCGTCTCGTAGCTCTCCAGCGCCGGAGCGCCGGGAACGGCGCAGCCGGCGCGGATGAGGAAGGCGTGGCGGACGATCTCCGCCTGCTGCTCGATGCCGTAGCGCTTGAGCGGCCAGCCGGGGACAAAGCTGTAGTGATAGCGGCAGAACGGATGCCGGGCGAGCGGCAGGAACACGCCGCGCTGATGCTGCCAGACATGGCACATCTCATGAATGAACAGCCCCTGCAGGTCGAGCGGCGCGCAGGCGAAGTCGTCGCGATAGCTCGCCCCGCGCGGATGGAAATGGATCGTGCCGCGCGGCGCCATCACCACGTTCGCGGGCTGGAAGAAAGCCCAGCGCCGTCGCGCGATGCGCACCGCGCCGTAATCGATCGCCTCGCCGAACATCGCGCCCGCCAGCGCGATCTCGCCCGGCGTCAGGCAGCGCTCGCTCACCCGTCGCCGCTCATCCCTTGGGCGCGGGATCGCCCGCGCCGACGACATCGGCCTGCTGCTGGATGCGCAGGCCGTCCGAGAAGGTCAGGGTGACGGTGATCTGCCCGCCGGGCTTCACGCTGGGGTCCACGTCGAACAGCATCACGTGCTTGCCGCCCGGCGCGAACACCACCGTCTTTAGCGCGGGGACGCTCACCTGCTGCATAGCGTCCATCGTCATCGCGCCGTTCGGGCCACCCGCCTTCATCTCGTGCATCTCGGTGCGCACCGCGACGTCGGCGGAAACATTGATGAGCGTCGCATCGGCCGGGCCGCCATGGATCGTGAAATAGGCCGCCGCCGGCCGCCCCGGCACCGCCGCCAGCCTCACCCAGGCGTTGCTTACCGACAGTTGCTTTTCCTGCGCGCACCCGCCGAGCGCGGCGGCGGCGAGGACGAAAGTGGCGAACATGCGCAAGGCCGGTTTCTCCCGTAACGAAACAGCAAATGAAACCTAGTCGTCTCACCTTCTTGCGGCAAGGCGTGCGACACCTATATCCGCCCGGTCAACACCGTTGCGCGTCGCCGCTTCACGGGACGCGGGCGTAGTTAAATGTAGGGGCTAGAAGAGCACTCATGGCAAAAGTTATCGGTATCGACCTCGGCACCACCAATTCGTGCGTTTCGGTCATGGAGGGCGGCAAGCCCAAGGTGATCGAGAATGCGGAAGGCGCCCGCACCACCCCCTCTATAGTCGCCTTCGCCAAGGACGGCGAGCGGCTGATCGGCCAGCCGGCGAAGCGGCAGGCGGTTACCAATCCGGACAACACGATCTTCGCGGTGAAGCGCCTGATCGGCCGCCGCTACGACGATCCCGTGACCAGGAAGGACACGGAGCTGGTCCCGTACAAGATTGCGCGCGGCCCGAACGGCGACGCGTGGGTCGAGGCGGGCGGCAAGGATTACAGCCCGTCGCAGATTTCCGCCTTCATCCTCCAGAAGATGAAGGAAACCGCCGAATCGTATCTCGGCGAAACCGTGACGCAGGCCGTCATTACCGTTCCCGCCTATTTCAACGACGCCCAGCGTCAGGCCACCAAGGATGCCGGACAGATCGCGGGCCTCGAGGTGCTGCGCATCATCAACGAGCCGACGGCGGCCGCGCTGGCCTATGGCCTGGAGAAGCAGGACGGCAAGACGATCGCGGTCTATGACCTCGGCGGCGGCACGTTCGACATCTCGATCCTCGAGATCGGCGACGGCGTGTTCGAGGTGAAGTCGACCAACGGCGACACCTTCCTCGGCGGCGAGGATTTCGACGCCAAGGTCGTCGAATATCTGGCCGAAGGCTTCAAGAAGGACGAGGGCATCGACCTCACCAAGGACAAGCTGGCGCTCCAGCGGCTGAAGGAAGCCGCCGAGAAGGCGAAGATCGAACTGTCCTCGGCGCAGACCACCGAGGTCAACCTGCCCTTCATCACCGCCGACCAGAACGGGCCGAAGCACCTCGTCAAGACGATCACCCGCGCCGATCTGGAGCGGCTGGTCGAGCCGCTGATCGACCGTACGCTGGAGCCGTGCCGCAAGGCGCTGGCTGACGCGGGCGTCAAGGCCAGCGATATCGCCGAGGTCGTGCTCGTCGGCGGCCAGACCCGTATGCCCAAGGTGCGCGAGGTGGTGAAGAGCTTCTTCGGGAAGGAGCCGCACACCGGCGTCAACCCGGACGAGGTGGTCGCGATGGGCGCCGCCATCCAGGCCGGCGTGCTGCAGGGCGACGTGAAGGATGTGCTGCTGCTCGACGTGACCCCGCTGTCGCTGGGCATCGAGACGCTGGGCGGCGTGTTCACCCGCATGATCGATCGCAACACCACGATCCCGACCAAGAAGTCGCAGACCTACTCCACCGCTGACGACAATCAGCAGGCGGTGACGATCCGCGTCTTCCAGGGCGAGCGCGAAATGGCGGCCGACAACAAGCTGCTCGGCCAGTTCGATCTGGTCGGCATCCCCCCTGCCCCGCGCGGCGTGCCGCAGATCGAGGTGACGTTCGACATCGACGCCAACGGCATCGTCAACGTCTCCGCCAAGGACAAGGGCACCGGCAAGGAGCAGCAGATCCGCATCCAGGCCTCGGGCGGCCTCAGCGACGCCGACATCGACCAGATGGTCCGCGACGCCGAGCAGTTCGCCGAAGAGGACAAGAAGCGCAAGGCGGCGGCCGAGGCGAAGAACAACGCCGAAAGCCTGATCCACACCACCGAGCGTCAGCTTGCCGACAATGGCGACAAGGTCGACGAGAGCCTGAAGGGCGAGATCCAGTCGGCGATCGACGCGGCCAAGGCAGCCGTCGAGAGCGGCGACGCGGATGCGATGAACGAGAAGAGCCAGGCGCTCGCGCAGGTCGCGATGAAGCTCGGTCAGGCGATCTACGAGAAGCAGCAGCAGGCGGAAGCCTCCCCCGCCGCTGGTGCGGCTGCTGGCCCGGAAGCCGGCGGCGACGATGTCGTCGACGCCGAATTCTCGGAAGTGGACGACAACAAGGCGTGAACGTGGTGATCCGCGACCGCCGTCACCGGACGGCGGTCGCGGAGCATCCGGCGGGGGCCGGGAATGACTGAAGTAGATTATTACGAGCTTCTGGAAGTAGAGCGCGGGGCGGACGCCACCACGATCAAGTCGGCCTATCGCAAGCTCGCGATGAAATACCACCCGGACAAGAACGGCGGGTGCAAGGAAAACGAGGCGAAGTTCAAGGCAGTCAGCGAAGCCTATGACTGCCTGAAGGATCCGCAGAAGCGCGCGGCCTATGACCGCTTCGGCCATGCCGCCTTCCAGAACGGCGGCGGCGGCGGGGCGCATGACTTCGCCGGCTTCTCCGATATCTTCGAAAGCGTGTTCGGCGAGTTCATGGGCGGCGGCCGTGGCGGCCGCGCGCAGGCCCGGCGCGGCGCCGACCTGCGCTACGACATGGAGATCACGCTGGAGGAAGCCTTCCACGGCAAGTCCGCCGAGATCACCATCGACGTCACCGCCACCTGCGACTCCTGCCACGGCAGCGGCGCGCGGCCCGGCACCCACGCCCACACCTGCTCCACCTGCGCCGGGCACGGCAAGGTGCGTGCGCAGCAGGGCTTCTTCGTGGTCGAACGCGCCTGTCCGGTATGCAGCGGCTCCGGCCACGTGATCGACGATCCCTGCCGCGACTGTCGCGGCGACGGTCGCGTCGAGCGCACCAGGACGCTCAGCGTCAACATCCCTGCCGGCGTCGACGAGGGCACCCGCGTGCGCATGTCTGGCGAAGGCGAAGCCGGGCCGCGCGGTGCCCCGCCGGGCGACCTCTATATCTTCCTCCATGTGAAGCGGCACGCGATCTTCGAGCGCGAGGGCACCACCCTGTTCGCGCGCGCGCCGATCAGCTTCACCACCGCCGCGCTGGGCGGCACGCTCGCCATTCCCGGTCTCGACGGGCGGACGCACGAGCTGAAGATTCCCGTCGGCATCCAGTCCGGCAAGCAATTGCGCCAACGCGGCGCGGGGATGCCCGTGTTGCAAGGGCGTGGCCATGGCGATCTTGTCATCCAGATCGACGTGGAGACGCCCACGCGCCTCTCCACGCGCCAGCGCGAGCTGCTGGAGATGTTCCGCGAGACCGAGACGGGTGAAGAATGCCCTGAAGCGCAGGGGTTCTTCGCCCGGCTCAAGAATGCCTTTGCGGGGGATTGATCAGACGGAGAGGTGCACCATGCGCATATTATTACCAGCCGCCATCGCGATCGCCGCCATCGCCGCCCCGGGCGCCGCGCGCGACCGCAATGAGGTTCCCGCCGCCACGCCGGACGGCAAGCCGCAGAGTTGCGTGCCGATCATCCAGCTACGCGAGAGCCTGGTGCGCAACGATCGCGTGATAGATTTCCACATCTCCGGCGACCGTTATTACCGTGTCACGCTGCCGCAATCCTGCTCGGGCCTCGGCTCCGAACGGCGCTTCACCTATTCGACCTCGCTCAGCCAATTGTGCTCGACCGACATCATCACGGTGCTCTACCAGAGCCCGCCGATGCGCGGCGCGAGTTGCGGGTTGGGTGAATTTCAGCCGGTGAAGATCGCGAAGCGATAACCTCTGGCGTTCGCGCGCGCCTGCTGCTAGGCGCGCCGAACCACGCACCCATAGCTCAGCTGGATAGAGCGCTGCCCTCCGAAGGCTGATGTCAAGCGGAACGAATGTGAGAAGGAGGTCGAAAAACACTTGAAATACAGCGCTTTGAGAGCACCGAGGTTGGCGCTTTCAACTCTCAGATTTTTCGCGTAAGCACCGCGTAAGCATAATGCACCCGTAGCTCAGCTGGATAGAGCGCCACCCTCCGAAGGTGGAGGCCACACGTTCGAATCGTGTCGGGTGCGCCACGCTCCTCAGGGCTGGCGCATTGGGTTAGAGCGAAGCTCCCCAGTGTCGGCTAAGACGGAGAGATTTCAGGCAGGTTCGTAAGTTCGCAATCAGCGACTTTTTGCTGTCGTGTCTCGTGCCGGTTGGATCACCTTTACGACGCTCAGCGTGCGTTCGTGTCCATCGCGATCTGGCCAGAGTATTGAGTCACCTTCGCGCAAGCCGATGAGCCCGGCGCCGACAGGAGTGATTACGGAGATCCGGTTCGCAGCAATATCGGCCTCGGCAGGGTAGACAAGTTCGACGGTGCGACGGGTGCCGGTTGCCTGATCGACAAACTCGACCGTCGAACGCATGGTCACGACGTCCGGAGGAATGTCCTCGGCGGTGTGAATCCTGGCGCGTTCGATCTCGGCCATCAACAGGCGGCTAACATCTGACTGGCGGGCGTGGGCACGCATTCCGAGATCGGCCAGGGCATCGGCTTCGGTGTCGATCATATGAATGGGAGGGCGCGCGGCAGCGTTAACGATGGTCATCACGAAGGCTCGTAGTGTGAGGGTTGCGAACGCTGGCGAGGCGTGGCGGATCGGGCTATGCCCTTGCCCCGAACCCAGCACGCGAACGTCCGGACCCGGGGCTAACAGCCCGACATGAGCTGGCACCCGCGATTGCAGAATCGGACGTGAGCCTTCGGCGCTTGCATAACCAAGCGACCATGGGCTGCGGCCAAAGCCCCGTCAATCGCCCCGCGAGGCGCAGAGCGATGTGTTACGTAACCCGGTGAACCCGGCTTGGCTGAGAACGGCGAGCGCACAGCCTTAGCTGACAAGCATTCTGAGTGCCGCGGAACTGATCAGCATCAGGAGCAGCATGGCGAAGACGTGATCCCACATGCAGAGGCTTGTACGCGAAACTGGCTGTCGCGTGACCAGCGCGACACCAACGAGAACGAGTGCGGATGCAGCAAAAAATAAATGCACGAAGAACAGGAAAAGAAAGGGCGGCCGATGATCGAGCGCAAAGGTCGGTGCGCAGAGTAGGAGGATCAATCCGACTTGCCCGCAAAACGCGCGGAGATGTATCCGCGAGCGGCTGTCCTGCTCACGCAACAACCTCATCCACCGGAATCGCGTGACCGCTTCCCACATGGTCGGCGAGTGCCCTATCATTGCTCCAAGGCTCGCCGGTCACGGCCGCGCGAGGCCAATGCAACGAACGGTAGCTCGACCGACATCAGGATGGCGTATGATCGGGCCAAACCGCGCAAATATTGCGTTAGGGCAGATTAGCTTCGTCTAAGACCTTCGCTTTCAGTCTTTCTCGACCTGAGATCCTTTAAGTCGACCTCGATCTCCAGCTAGAGGTTCTTTTGGAGCCCCGGTTACCGATCGGTCTTTGGCTTTGTTGATGAGCCGAGACTTCGCGAGCGTGTCGAGCTTCGCCATTATGCCTCGTGTGACTTGGCGTCGCCGTACGAACAACGCCACTAGCGACACGAGTAAAGCGAAGCGCGCGAGCATGAGGATCCAGTCGCCGATATCAGCGTGAAAGCTGTTCAACGCCATGGACGGCGACCAAGGAAGGAGCGCCCGCTTCGTTTCCCCGGGATCAGAACGTAGATGATCCCGAGCGCAAGAAACCAAAGCAAGGCGACCGCGCGCAACGGCGTCGCGGCCGCTGGTATATGATGACCCGCCACGAGCAGGCCGATCAGGCCTGAGACGCCGATAATCTTAACGGCCGCAGAAAGAACGCTGAGGGGCGACATTCTAGAGCACCCTGGGCGGGGTCGGTGCAAAGGCCCTTATGAGCCGAAGGAAGCTCAGGCGGCAGCGCGCAGCATGGGTTGACGGGGCGATCACTCCACCGCTCCCTGACGGCCTTCGGCCTGGGCATAGGCGAGCAGAACTGAGGCCTCTGGCGAGAGGGTCTCCGGCCGCCAAATTGCGTAGACCGCAGCGTGAGGCTCCGGAGCGCTGATCGGTCGGTAGATGACGCCGGGATAATAAACGCCTAGTGCGCAAGAGCGTGTCAGCGCGATCCCGAACCCCAATCCTACGAGATGCATGAGAGTGTCGCGATGGACCTGGGTTGGAATGATCAACCGTGGCCGGCCTTCGAGTATTGTCGCTATTTCGTTCGCCGTGCGGATGACGCGTGTTTCATTGATCGCCATCAGAAACGTTTCGCATCTGAGTGCTTCGCGATGAAGGGCGTGGTGATCGGCGAGCCGATGACCCTCCGGCAAGGCCACTACTATCGTCTCGTTCCAGCAGTGCTCGGACACGATGGAAGCGTTATCCACCCGCTCTTGTATGAAAGCGACGTCAATTGTTCCGCGCGCAACTTGATCGGCGATATCGTCGTCGTCACCCTCGACAAAACGTACATCTATCGCTGGTTCTGTTTCTTGGAGCCGAGCGAGCACGTTTCGAAGCGGGCCATAGCTCAGGGAGGAGTCCAGTCCGATCCGAAGCGATGCCGATGTGCTGCCGCCGGTGAAATGACTGCAAGCGTCGCGCAGGCTATGTGAGAGCCTCTTTTGAGGCCCACCGGAAGGCGCGGACAACTTGAGAAAGCGGCGATTGTTGCTTGGCTCAAGCGTTGTAGGGCGTGTTCCAATTGGTCTATCCATACGTGGAATGCCTTCGGCTTTTTGGCTCGCGGGGACCGGCGGTCGGCGCTCCGGGCGAAGCAACAGGCGTGCTGCAATCAAGAGCACTGCCAAGAAGATGATGAAGACGGACGCGCCAGACATTGGTCATTCCGTGCAATCGAGCGGACGGTCAATCGAAGCCGCGACGTTGATCGAAGTTCGCTTGCTCTCAGGTTGATCGCGGCTGCTCCAATCATGTTTGCGAGTTTTTCAAGCGGAGCGTTCCTCCGATCCGCGGTCTTGTGCTGCTTTGCGCCTGTCCCGGCGGCTCGCCAGAAACAGCTTTACGCGGAGGTAGATGTTCAACCACAGCAACCCGCCGATGATGAGCAGGAGCATCAGGAGGCCTTCTGGATTCATCATTGTGCCTCATCGTGCTCCCCGCAGCAGAACCTGGTTGCGGGCGCGCGGCGGGCGCGGAAACACCGATGATGGATTGGCGGGCGCCACGGTCCATCTCATTGCGTCCGAGGTCTCCTCGGAGGGAATGTGAAGAGGTGTCGCCGGGGAGCGTCTCGGTAGCTCGATCTGATCAAAGATGTGGCGACCGAGCACGAGCAAGGCGCTGCCCGCGCTCATGCCGACGAAGCTCAACGCCGCCAGAAGCATCTCAAAGGGCGTGGCTTCATGCGGCGGAAGCGCATGGACAAGTGCGTAGAGGCGGCTCAACGCAAGTGCGGCAATGATCACGCCCAGCAAGCCCGCTAGTCGTAACCCTGCATCCCTTGCAACAGTTGCTGCGATTGGCATGCCGCCCTCCATGATGGCGGCAATCCAACTAAAGGCACGATCATAAAGATTCGAGATCAGATTTTCGGGCTAGACGTAAAGATGGTATATATATGCGCCCTACTAATCAAAGGCGGCAGCCGTGAGGTATGCCGCATCTTTGGCTTCAATTTTTCGTATGGGCTATAGCCATCCAGTTTTTCGGAAGCGCCGATAGAGTGTGAGGCATATCACGGCGATGACCGACATAACCGCAGGGTAGCCATAGACGGAATGCAACTCGGGCATATGCTCGAAGTTCATCCCGTAAATGCCAGCCAAGGCAGTCGGCACGGCCAGGATCGCTGCCCATGCCGCCAGTTGGCGGGTGATGGCGCCGGTGCGTTGTTGCTCCATCAGATTGCTGAACTCGAAAACCGAAGTCAGCACCTCGCGGAGACCAGTGTTCATCGTCTCCACCCGCCGCACGTGATCCAGCACGTCGCCGAAATAGTGGCGAGCCTCGGCATCGATGCAAGGAAGGTTGGTCTGAGCTAACTTACGGGCCACCTCCTCCATGGGTATCAGGATGTGTCCAAAGCGAGTGAGCTGACGCCGAAGCGTGAATATTCGGGCGATCTCGGTCCGACCCAAGAAGGCGTCGAGCGTGTGCTGCTCCATCGCCGAGACTTCTTCCTCGAGCGACTCGACCAGTGGAATGTACCCGTCGACGATGAAATCCAGCACTGCGTGCAACACATAGTCCGTGCCTTGGCCAAGGAGATCGGGCGACTCTTCCAGGTGCTTGCGCAGCGGAAGGTGTGATCGGGTTGAGCCTTGCCGCACCGTGATGATGTGACTGTGACCGAGGAACACAGCGGTCTGTCCGTAGGCAATGACGCCGTCGTCCAGTTGCGCGGTGCGCGCGATCAGGAACAACTGATCGCCGTAGATATCGACCTTCGGCAACTGGCCGTCTTTGAGCGAGTCTTCGACCGCGAGTGGGTGAAGATTGTAGAGGGCCTGTAACGCCATGACGTCCTCCGCGCATGGGTCCGATAAGCCTATCCAAACGAACTCGGAGCGATCCGTCGGGCAATCAACCCGTTCGCCAATGTCGACTTCGCGAACCCGACGACCGTGGCGGTAGAGATACGCTGCGATGACTGGCATCAGTCCTCTTTCTGTATGAGGAGGTGCGGCCCGCGCTTAGTCGCCTGACCTGCAGTCGTCATCGCCATGACTGGCGACTGTGTGCGGCTACAGCGCTTGTGACGTGCGGCTGATTGGCTCGCCGTGGTTCTGAGCGGCGCGGACATTGCGGTCGATGCCGGCTTGGGGAGCACCTCTGGTCGGGGCTTGATCTCGCTCTCGGCGGCCGGCGGTAAAATCATGTTCGACCGATTGGATGACTCGACTCGACGTCGCGCGCAGCCAACTCGCGGCGCGTCGCATATCGCGCGGCGAGATCGAGATGAAGTCTCTTGACCGCTACATCTGAAGCGTTGGCCGCTAATTCCAGTTCCTGTGCCGCCCGGCGGGCGAAGTATGCTTCGTCCGATACCGGATCGGTGCTCCTCGCGTCGGTGCTCCAGACCGAGGAAGCAGCCTCCGATGGGCTGGCGGGAACGGGCTCTTCTTCAGCCGCCATGACCGCGCAACCAGGCCCGTGCAGCCTCTTCGTCGCCAGCCGCGAAATGACGCGCTTCCATCTTGAGCAGCGGGTCGAGGAGGTTGGTGAGGCGACTTATCCAATCGGGCCCGCCGACGAGCGCATATCGTTCGATATGGCGTAACAGCCCGATCTTCAGTTCAAGGAGTCTCGTATCAACGAGCAGCGACGGCTCGAAGCCGTCGTAGTGACGTACGATGCCGAGGAGGCGGCGACCGCCCCCGCCGCTGAACGCGGCCGAAAGCCTCTCGGCGAGATTTCGCGCATCCGCGCTGGTGATACGGCCGTCGATCTCGAAGGTGAAAATATCGGAATCACCGTTCTCCAAGACCCGCAGGCTTTCAGGATGCGCGGAATCGACGTCACCGCGAACCCAGGCTAGGGCGTGCTCCCGACGATCGGGCGTATAGGCCTGATACCTGACATCGGGCAGCAAGGCGTTTTCGATCCGCGCGGCGTTACGGATCCAAGCCTGGTCGCTGACGATGACGATCCGTCCGAATTGCCTGAGCCGTGCCAGATAGCGGAACGCGTTGCCAAGATCGCTCCGCCACGCCTCCGAGGACATGCCCTTGAAGTTGCGGACTTCCGCGAAGACATGGACGGTGTCGCCGCGCTCAAGCGCCGTATCAAGCTGACGCATGGCGGTTTCGACGTCAGCTTTCTCGATACGGCCGTCGGTGGCCAACTCGATGACAGTTTCATTCTGTTTCTCGGCCATGATCTGGTCCTTGCGGATCGTCGGATTGATCCAGTTGTTCAGCGTCAGCATTGACGTGTCTCGGCGGCCTCCAGGCCGGACAAGCGGTATCCGACCTGCAATTCCGTCAGGAGGTGCTGGGGCTGCGACGGCTCCTCTTCGAGCTTTTGCCTGAGCTGCGCCATGTAGATGCGAAGGTAATGGGCGCGTTCCGAGTATCCGGGACCCCACACCTCCATAAGCAGTTGGCGGTGGGTTAGCACCTTGCCGTGGCCACGGACCAACGCCGTCAGAAGTCGAAACTCGTTGGGCGTGAGATGGACGGGTATGCCCGCGCGCGCAACTTCGTGCGTGGCGAGATTGATGGTGACCGACCCGAACTTGGCTATGGGCGACGCTGCGCCGCCGTTCGATACGGTGCCCGCGCGCCGCAGTTGTGCCCGCACGCGCGCCAGGAGTTCGGGCACGCCGAACGGCTTGACCAGATAGTCGTCGGCGCCGGCGTCAAGCGCCTCCACCTTTTCGGCTTCCTGCTCGCGCGCGGAGAGTACGAGAACGGGCGCTGACATCCAGCCGCGCACTTCCCGGATCAGCGTCTTGCCATCGCCGTCGGGTAGTCCGAGATCGACGATCATCAGGTCGGGCTTTCGACTGCCCGCATTCAGCCGTGCTTCCTCGGCCGTCGCCGTCTCGAAGACATTCATGCCCTCTTTTTCCAGCGCCATGCGGATAAAGCGCCGAATGTCGGCTTCGTCTTCAACGATCAGAATGCGCGGCTTGATCATGGATCGGTTCACTTTCGATCGCAGGCGGCGTCCCAAGCGGCAGTCGTATCTCGAACGCGGCTCCGTTTGGTTTGCGCTGTTCGGCTCGGATGGTTCCGCCGTGAGCCGTGATGATACTGCGGCAGAGCGCGAGCCCCAATCCGACGCCGGCGACCGACGACTCCTTCTGCCCGCGCGCGAACGGCTCGAACAGCGTTTCCGGATCTCGCACGGGGAGCCCGGGGCCATTATCTTCAACGATGAGATACATGGTGTCCGCCGTAGCACCGGCCCGAACGTTTATCGTGCTATCGCGCGGCGTATACTTGGCGGCGTTGTCGAACAGATTAATCAGAACGCGCTCGATGAGCGTGGCATCGGCCTCTATGAGCGGAAGATCAGCCGGCAGATTGGTGCGAACCTTGCGAGGTTCGAGGATCGCGCGCGATTGTAACACGGCGCTGCCGACGATCTCGCTCAAGGAATTCCATTCCTTATTGAGCCGCACGCCCTCGCTTTGCATGCGTGCCAAGTCGAGCAGGTTGGCGACGAGGCGCTTGAGCTCGTCTGCCTGAACCCGGATCGAGCGTGCCAGGTCACTGCGATCTTCGACTGCAAGCTCTTTGCGATGCTCCAGCGTCTCGGCCAGGCCGCGGATCGCGGTCAGCGGCGTCTTGAGGTCGTGCGATACGGCCGACAGCAGCGCGTTGCGGAGCTTCTCACCCTCCATCCGGACCAAGGTTTCCTGTGCGACTTCCATGAAGTGGATGCGCTCGAGCGTGAGACCAATGGTCGAGCAGCAGGCATCCAGCAGACGGCGATCGTCTGGATCGTCGGGCAGCGGTGCGCCGACCGGCACGACCGCCAGCACTCCGCGCATGGCCATCGACGCTTTCAAGGGAAGGTACAGGGCGTGGGCGGCGCTCAAGGTCTGAGTGCCAAGGCCCGCTTGCTGTCCATGATCGAAAGCCCATTGTGCGGTCGATGTATCGACAAGGCCGGGGTCCTCGGTAGGCATCAGGCGCTCGTTCTTGTCGGGAACCAGAAGGATGATCCGCGCTTCGAACAGTGGTGTCAGCGCTTCCCGGCAAATCGCGACAACTTGGTCTATCTTGATCGCGCTTGAGAGGTCGCGGGCGATCCTGGCCAACGCCGACGCCCTTCGTTCTCCGGCCCGCGCTACACGAGCTTCCGATCGGAGCCGCGCCGCGAGTTGGCTGATCACGACCGCGACTACCAACATAAGCGCGAAAGTGAATATGTATTGCGTGTCGGTGACCGCGAACGAGAGCTTCGGCTCGACGAAGAAGAAGTCGAAGCAGCCCACCGAAAGCAGGGACGCCCACGCCCCGGCGAGGCGGCCGAGTCGCAAGGCGATGAACACGGTCGTCACCAGGAAAAGCATGACGACGTTGGAAAGATCGAAAAAGCCTACGAGCTGGGAGGCGAGGAAGGTCGCTGCGCCGCATGCGAGTGTGGCGATGCCAAGCGCGGCGATCTGCGTCTGCGGCTCCTCCGGTATCCAGCGAACTCGGCGGTTCGCCCGGACTTCGTCAACGCTCAGCAGCAGGAGCCCAATTTCCGGATTGGCGCGGGCAAGCCGTTCCTGCAATCGACGTTTGAACGTAAATATGCGTCGGCGAGCTGTGTTTCCGATGATGAGCTTGGTGGCGTTGCGCTTTCGAGCATAGTCGAGGATCGCCTCGGTAATGTCTTGGCCAGGGACGTTGGCAAACTCCGCGCCCGCCGATCGCGCGGTCTTGGCGATGGCCAGCAGCGCCTCGCGGGATCGCGCGTCGTTGTTTTGATAAGGCTGATCGACGTGGACGACGATCCATTTGGCCTGGAGCCGCTGCGCGAGGCGCCCGGCCTCGCGCACAAGCTTCTCCTGCGACCGGTCCGCGCTGACGCAGACCATCAGCAGCTCCTGCGTCGGCCAGACCGTCTTGATCGCGTGCGAGACGCGGTAGGTCCGGACGTCGGCGTTGACCCGGTCGGCGACCCGGCGGAGCGCAAGCTCGCGTAGCGCGATCAGATTGCCGCGGCGGAAGAAGTTCTGGCGCGCGCGCTCGATTGACACGGGCAAGTAGACCTTGCCGGCGTTCATGCGGGCGAGAAGATCGTCCGGCGGCAGGTCGACCAGCACGACATCGGTCGCGGAATCGAAAATGCGATCGGGAACGGTTTCACGGACGCGAATGCCGATAATGCCGCCGACGATGTCGTTGAGGCTGTCGAGGTGCTGTACGTTGAGCGCGGTGTAGACGTCGACGCCGGCGTCGAGCAGCTCTTCGACATCTTGCCACCGCTTGGCATGGCGGCTGCCGGCGACGTTGGTGTGGGCAAGCTCGTCGACCACCAGCAGCTTGTAGTCGGACGCCAGGGCGCCATCGAGATCGAACTCGGTGACCGGCCTGCCATTACCCGGCAACGTCTTGCGCGGGAGAATGGCAAAGCCGTCGATCAGCGCCTCGGTTTCCTTGCGGCCGTGCGTCTCGACGATGCCGATTCCGACCCGCACGCCCTCAGCCTGAGCCTGCCGCGCCGCTTGAAGCATCGCAAAGGTCTTGCCCACCCCAGCGCAGGCCCCGAAGAAAATCTTGAGCTGTCCGCGTTTGGAGTGCTCTGCGTTTCCTCTTACGGCCTCCAGAAGAGCGTCCGGATCAGGTCGCTGATCGTTCATCGTCTACTGCCTCACGCCAGTGCCGCACGCCGTTCGTCTAAAAGAACGGCGTGAGCACGAGGTCGATGAGCTTTATACCTATAAATGGCACGATAATCCCGCCTAATCCGTAGACGAGCAGGTTCCGACCGAGAAGCCGCGCCGCCGGTTCGGCGCGATACTTCACCCCGCGTAGGGCGAGCGGGATTAGCACGACGATGATCAGCGCGTTGAAGATGACCGCAGAGAGAATCGCCGAGGCCGGGCTGTGCAGTCCCATCACGTTGAGCGCGGCCAGCGGCGGATAGGTCGCGACGAAGGCGGCGGGAATGATCGCGAAATACTTGGCCAGGTCGTTTGCGACGCTAAAGGTCGTGAGCGCGCCGCGCGTCATGATCATCTGCTTGCCGACTTCGACGACGCGCAGCAGCTTGGTTGGGTTGCTGTCGAGATCGACCATATTGCCGGCTTCCTTGGCCGCCTGCGTGCCGCTGTTCATCGCGACGGCGACATCGGCTTGGGCGAGCGCGGGCGCGTCGTTGGTGCCGTCGCCGGTCATCGCGACGAGCCGTCCCTCAGCCTGGTACTGGCGAATAAGACGAAGCTTGTCCTCCGGCGTCGCCTCAGCCAAGTAATCGTCGACGCCGGCTTCGGCCGCGATGGTCGCTGCCGTCAACTGGTTGTCGCCGGTGATCATCACGGTCTTGATGCCCATCGCGCGAAGCTCGGCGAAGCGCTCCTTGATCCCGCCTTTGATGATGTCCTTGAGCTCGATCACGCCCAGGACATTGGTTCCGTCGCTAACGACGAGCGGTGTGCTGCCGCGGCGAGAAACTTCTTCGACGGTCGTGGTCACTTCCTTGGGGAAGACACCGCCCATCGCCTCGACATGGGCGCGGATCGCACTGGCCGCACCCTTCCGGATCTGCCGGCCGTCGATGTTGATGCCGCTCATTCGGGTTTGCGCGGTGAAACCGATTGTCTCCGCGCCCTGCAGCTCGCGGCCGCGGATGCCGAAAGCGTTTTTGGCCAGGATCACGATAGAGCGCCCTTCGGGCGTCTCGTCGGCAAGGGATGCGAGCTGCGCCGCGTCGGCCAGCGCGGGCTCTTTGATGCCGGGCGCGGGATGGAACTTCGTCGCCTCGCGATTGCCGAGCGTGATCGTGCCGGTCTTGTCGAGGAGGAGGACGTCGACATCACCCGCCGCCTCGATCGCGCGGCCAGAGGTGGCCAGCACATTGGCCTTCATCATGCGGCTCATACCGGCGATGCCCACGGCTGAGAGCAGTGCTCCGATCGTCGTCGGGATGAGGCAAACGAGAAGCGCAATGAGCACCGTGATCGTCACCACCGTGCCCGAACCGTTGATGATCGTGCTGAAGCTAGAGAACGGCAGGAGGGTGACGCAGACGAGCAGGAAGATGATCGTGAGTGCGACCAATAGGATCGTCAGTGCGATCTCGTTGGGTGTCTTGCCACGCTTAGCGCCTTCGACCATCGCGATCATGCGATCGAGGAAGGCCTCGCCCGGCTTGGCAGTGACCTCGACAACAATCCAGTCCGAAAGCACGCGTGTGCCGCCCGTCACGGATGCGAAGTCGCCGCCTGCCTCGCGGATGACGGGGGCGGACTCGCCGGTGATTGCGGACTCATCCACCGAAGCTGCGCCTTGCAGGACTTCGCCGTCGGCCGGGATGATCTCGCCGGCTTCGACAAGCACGTATGCTCCCACACCCAATTCGTCGCTCGCCTGAGGCCAGGATTCGGCGTCACGTCGCGGCTCCTTGAGCATCCGGGCGAGAACGCGCTGGCGGGTGGCGCGCAGCGCATCGGCCTGCGCCTTGCCGCGCCCTTCCGCCATGGCCTCCGCAGCGTTGGCGAAAAGGACCGTGAACCAAAGCCATGCGGCGATCGCGAAGATGAAGGGAGCGGACGCCTCGCCCTTGCCGGTCATGGCCTGAATGAAAAGCAAAGTTGTGACGATGCTGCCGAGAAACACGACGAACATCACGGGGTTCTTGATCTGAACGCGCGGCGACAGCTTCTTGAAGGCTTCCGCGGCCACTGAGGCCCACGGCACTTGCTTGACGTTTCCGCCGAGGACGGCGGCGCTCTGCGCCGTAGGAGTCTCTAGATCGGACATGATGCCACCTCGGTTTTATTGGGCAGCCGGACGGGCCGGCGCGGCAGCCGCGTCGAGCGCGAGATTGAGTGCAAGGACATTGACGCGTGGATCGCCGAACAGACCGAACTGCGGTCGATCGACATTCTCATTGATCAGCGCCAAGACGCGGTCCACGGCCAGCCCTCGGGCGCGAGCGACCCGCTGCGCCTGGATGTTGGCGTTGGCGATCGAGATATGCGGGTCGAGACCTGAGCCGGACGCGGTCACCGCGTCGACCGGAACGGCGGCGTTGGCCGCCAGTCCGTTTTCCTGACGGTAGGCGATGGCGCGCTCTTCGACCGCGGTGAGGAGCTTCTTGCTGAGAACACCCTGGTTGCTCGCGGCGCTGGCTCCAGCGTTATACGGCTGGTCGACCGTCTTGGAGGAGTCCTGCGGGTCGGGACCCGACGTGGCGCTTGGCCGACTATGGAAATATTCCGGACGGGCGAAATATTGTCCGATCTGGCGAGACCCGATGGCCTGCCCGTTTCTCTCGATCAGGCTTCCCTGAGCCTGGCTCGGGAAGAGCAGATTGGCGACGCCGGTCGTCGCCAGCGGATAGGCCAGACCTGTCACGACCATGAACAGCAGGGCTGAAACAAGCACTGGCCGGGCGATGCCCTTGAAGGCGGAGGCGGCAGAGAGGTCGGCGGATGTCGATTGATCGTTTTGCATGGCGATGTCCTCAGAATGTCGTGCCAGACAGCATCAGCAGATGCTCGACGATCGGGCCGAGCGCGAGCGCGGGGAGGAAGGTCAGACCGCCGACCACCAGCACCACGAACACGAGAAGCCCTGTGAACAGCGGCGTTGCGGTCGAGAGCGTCCCTGGGCCGGCCGGCACCGTCTTCTTCGCCGCCATCACGCCCGCGACCGCCAGCATCGGCAGCAAGGTCAGGTAGCGCCCGACCAGCATCGCGAGCCCAATGGTTGTGTTGAAGAAGGGCGTGTTGGCGTTGAAGCCGGCGAAGGCCGAACCGTTGTTGGCGGTGCCCGAGGTATAGGCGTAGAGCACTTCGCTGAAACCGTGGGGCCCCATATTGGCTAGACTGTCGACGGTGGAGGGCATGACGCATGCGAGCGCCGTGAAACCGAGGATGCTGAAGGCATGGGCCAGAACAGCCAGCATCACGAACTTCATCTCGCGCGCCTCGACCTTCTTGCCGAGGAATTCGGGCGTTCGCCCGATCATCATGCCGACCAGGAAGACGGTCAGAATTGCATAGGTGACGAGATTGATGAGGCCGACGCCATCGCCGCCGAACACGTTGTTGAGCATCATCTGGGCGATCGGGACGAGGCCGCCAAGCGGTGTCAGCGAGGCGTGCATCGAGTCGACCGATCCCGTCGTCGCCGCCGTCGTGGTGGTCACGAACAGGCTGGTCTGGGCGATGCCGAAGCGAAGTTCCTTACCCTCCATGTTGCCGCCGCCGAGCGTTGCGGTCTGCGCCTGATCAATTCCCAGCGGCGAGAGCATCGGATTGCCCGCATGCTCGGCGCCGTAGACCAGCGCTAGGAAGCCGAGGAACATGACGAAGAAGGCGGCGAAGAACGACCAACCCTGCTTGCGGTTGGCGATCATCGATCCGAAGACGTAGGTCAGGGCCGACGGGATCAACAACATGCTCAGGATATGCAGCGTGTTGGTGAGCGGTGTCGGGTTTTCAAACGGATGCGCGGCATTCATGCCGAAGAAGCCACCGCCGTTGGTGCCGATGTGCTTGATGGTCTCGAGACTGGCCACCGGCCCGATGATGAGCTGCTGGCGAGCGCCTTCGAGCGTCGTGACCACCGTGTCGGCCGTCAGCGTCTGCGGCATGCCCTGCCACACATAGATGAGCGCCAAGACGAAGCAGAGCGGGAGCAGCAGGCGGTAGGTGACGCGCGTGAAGTCGACCCAATAATTGCCGATGTCGCCGGCGCTCTTGCGGCTAAGGCCCCGGATGAAGCCGCCCGCGGCGGCAACGCCGGTCGCAGCGCTGACGGTCATCAGGAAGGTGATGACCGCCATCTGCGACAGGTTCGAGAGGCTCGTCTCGCCAGAATAGGCCTGCCAGTTGGTATTGGTGATGAACGAGGCGACGGTGTTGAACGCGAGGTCGGGTGTCTGCGAAGAGCGACCGAGCGAATCGCCGGGCAGAAGTTGCTGGATGCGCAAAATCAGGTAGCCGAGCAGCATCATAGCGGCGTTGCTGAGGAGTAGCACCGCGCCATAGCGTTTCCAGGACATTGCCTCGGCGGGATCGACGCCCAGCAACCGGTAGGTGCCGCGCTCGATAATATTGTGTCCAGGCGCGGTGAAGATGCGCGTGAGCCACGGGCCAGCCACAAAGACGAGGCCCGTCATTATCGCCAAAACGACGATGAATTGATTCAGATCGTATCCCATCAGAGCCCCCTCAAATTCGATCGAGGGCCACGATGAACCCTGCTGTGATTGCGAAGAATCCGAGCGTTACCGCTACGAAGATGAGGTCGCCCATATTTGCCACCTGCCGGTTAGAATGGATGGTTGACGCTCAGAAGCGCTCGGGCTTCATGAGGGCGTAGAAAAGGTAGATGAAGAGGCCGACCGCGCAGGCGCCGGCCAGAACAATCATGAGGGTTGCGGTCACGAGGGTTCTCCAAACAGCGCGACGACGCCGAACGATCGTCTCTTCGTGCGCGAGCGCGAACGCACGCGGCTCAGTAGACGCGCAGATCTCGGCTCCTCGGCCAGAAAGTTGCTGAGCATTTTGGCTGCAGCTCCAGTTTAGTGTCAGTCTGCGGGACGCCTTTAAGACGTTGCACGTAAAGGCGGCGCTGAGTTTTTACGCCCGTGTATAAGGATGGCGTAAGGAAGCATGTCAAAGCCACCGCCCGCGACGTTTCTTGGCCGACCATGAATAGATGAATGCGAGTGAAGCGCAGTACGTTCTGGAACTGGCGAATGAGGGCTGCGCTTTACGCGATCTTTGCGGTCGCCCCTCGAAACTCTACGTGATCCTTATGTCACGCGGGGTAAGCAGCGTCCTATAGCATCGCGTTCGGCTCGACGCGTTCCAATTACAGGTAACGCCGAGATGCGCTGTAGCTTCCATCCCCACCGACATCGCTGCGTAGCCCGGCCCTTCTGGCGGTGAAGGCCTTTGAGCTAGAGCTTAGGCACATACGATACGTTGTGACGGCCGCCCGGTTCGGAAGCTTTCGCAAGGCATCTTCACGCCTTGGCGTGCGGGAGTCGACAATCAGTCGGCAGGTCAGAAACTTGGAAGACGGGTTAGGCTCCAGCTTATTTCTTCGCAAAAGGTCCGGCGTTTCGCTAACGCAAGCTGGGTCTATTTTTGTCGAGCATGCCCAAGCCGCGCTGAACGAGATTGATCGTGCGGTAGGCGATGTCGGCACGATCGGCCGCGGCAGGTCCGGTACGGTTCGCGTCGGCCTGTCATCTCCGCTCGCAACCGGGTTCCTCGGGGAGCTGCTTATTCGCTTTTGTCAGCAACATGAAGCAGTGCAGCTTGAGTTTGTGGAAGGCACACATACACAGCTCTTCGAGGACTTAGAGCGCGGCAATCTCGATATCGCGTTCATGGCCGCGCCGCTTGACACTGGCAGCCTCGCCACCAAACGGCTGTGGACGGAGGATGTGTTTGTCGTCTTGTCGGAGAATGATGCACTCACGAAAAAGAGCGGAATCGCGTGGAGTGACATCAGGCTGAAGCAGTTTCTGGTGACCGAAGCTGCGCCGGGACGCGACATCGAAGCGTTCGTTTTCCGGCACCTCTCCTCCATTGGATATTCGCCACGGATACAGCGTGACCGCGTGTCGTCACAGACCCTGATGCAGTTGGTTGCGATCGGCAGAGGCATCTCGATAGCGAGCCAATCGGTCGCGGAGACGTCGTTCCCCGGCATCACCTATCGGAAGCTCGAAGGTTGCGCGCTGCCCTTCTCCGCGGTTTGGTCGACCGAGAACGATAACCCGCCCTTTCGTCGGCTGCTGAGCTTGACGGCCGGGCAAGCCGCTACCGCATAATGGTCAAAGTCGCCCGTGCTTCCGTTCGTTACCGCCAGGCGGTCTAAGCCGCGTCAAACAGTGCTGACGCTGCTCAAATATATATGCAATCCTTACGGCCCAACGTCAGATAAAGCGCCGACTTTATACGCGTAAAATTAGTGCTTCGCTGCATCTGCCCAATCAAATGGGGATGCATATATGCCCGGACGTGCCGATTTCTCTGCTATTCGCAAGTCGACGCCGCGACACAAATGGTGGTTGACGTCGCCCTCGACCCTGGCGCTTGGAGTGGCGTGCGCTACGCTCTTCGGCGCGAGCGCGGCATATGCAGATCCGGTTCCGGCACCTAGTTTTGCTGGCCCCCTCGTCCCTAATCCTGACGCCATCGCGCTTGAGGCAGGACCGTTCGGTCAGGTTCTGGTGTCGGGCCAAGTGACGGGCATTGGCGTCGCGCAGACCAATGCAACGCACGCCGGCGGGATCGGCAACCGCGACGGCTTCGTCGATATCAGCAACGCGCAAGTCCAGTTTCAAACGACCCGGGGCCCGCTACAGTTCTATGTACAGACGGGCATTTACTCCATCCCTTCGCTGGGTACGTCTTACCTGAAGGCAACCGAAGCGACGGAGCAGCTTTTTGGTCCGGTTCCGGTGGCGTACGCGAAAGCGGTGATATCGCCCGAACTATCCGTGTCTGCCGGATTACTGCCAACGATGGTCGGCGCGGAGTCGACGTTCACCTTCCAAAACGTCAATATCGAGCGCGGCTTGCTGTGGAATCAGGAGTCGGCCATCAGCCGCGGCGTCCAAGTGAACTACGCCAAGGGAGCCGTCAGTGCGGCGGTCTCGCTTAACGACGGCTATTTTTCGGGAAAGCTGAACTGGCTCTCGGGCACGCTTTCCTACGCGTTTGATTCCTCGAATTCGCTGAGCTTCGTCGGCGCTGGTGCGCTATCGCGTAATGACAAATCCTCCTTCGCGACGCCTTTGGCGCAGAACAATAGCAGCATTTTCAATCTCATTTACACCCATACGAGCGGTCCGCTCACGCTGACGCCGTATCTCCAATACAGCCACGTTGGCCGCGATGATCAGCTCGGCATCAATCGTTCCGCAGATACCTACGGCGGGGCGCTGCTCGTTAAATACGCGATCGACAAGGAGTGGTCGCTCGGCGCGCGGGCTGAATATCTGAAGACTAGCGGGGGAAGATGCGGATCGGATGCGTCGTGTGCGCCAACGAACTTGCTTTATGGTCCCGGAAGCAGTGCCTGGTCGCTGACCTTCACGCCGACTTATCAGAAAGGCATATTCTTCGCGCGAGGAGAGGTGTCGTACACCCGGATCGGGAACCTCGAGGCGGGCTTTGGCTTCGGTCGTGACTTCGATCGCCGCGATCAGGTGCGCGCGCTGATCGAGACAGGCATACTTTTTTGAAGGCCGCACCGCGCTATCGCGCACGTGCGAGGTGATCGATGGTACCCGCGAACGCATAGTTGGCGCGATGATGGCAGCGAGCATTCATGATGCCGCATCTAGACGCGGAGTCGCGCCTGACGCTTCGACGCTTCGCTACAAAACTCTGCGTCTCCTCTATTATTGGGCTATACGGCCGGGCGCATTATTTCCCAATGGTGTCGCTCGTACTCTCGCTTTACTCGATCTGTAGCGCCGTCTTTGCGATCACGCTCGGTGAGAAATTCCTGAGGCGTGATGGGTTCAACCATTGGGACGAGGCGCTGTGGCTGCTTTTGGTTAGCACCGCCGTTCGCGTCATATACGGAATATACTGACGGGGTCGCCCCCGTCAGTCCGGAGCTGACTTCCTGGCAGCTGCGAACGCGCGATCGGTCGCGATGAAACGCTGCAACATCGGCGCTATGAGCTTGACCGGATCTGAAATGGTTTGCCCCTGTTCGCGCCCCAGGACCTCAGCGTAGAGCACCAAGTCGCGATGCAGCGAGGCCGGCAGTTCGAGCGACACCTTGACAGCCTTGTCTTCCAAGAGCGCGCCAAGCTTGAGCTTCGCCATGATCACCCTCCATATGGTTCGAGTACCAGATCCCGCGTCACGATCACCCTGACCGGGAAGCCCGGCCGGATCGTGAGCGTCGGAGCGACGTTAAGCTGGCGGCGAACGATCTGCTGACCGGCATCGTTGATCGTGTCCTGGCCACCGTTGCGGATGGCTCGAAGCAGCCGGTCTTGATCATCGACCGCAAGTTCAGCACCGACGTTGAGGAGTGTGGACAGACCAGCGGCCTTGGCGAGATCCCACCAGTGGTAATCCACGCCATCTTGAAGGCCGGCAAATCCTTGGGCGTCTGCGCCTGGTTGGCGCTCCAACACGATCGAGCGGCCGTTCGGAAAAATCAGCCGGTTCCAGACCAAGAGCACGCGGCTCTGTCCAAACTGGACGCTGTTGTCGTACTGGCCCACGACGCGCGTGCCCTGCGGCACGAGGAGGATGCGTCCGGTGGGACTGTCGTAGATGTTCTCGGTGACCTGTGCAGTGATCTGCCCAGGCAGATCGGAACGAATTCCGGTGATGAGCGCGGCTGAGATGACGGCGCCGGCTTGCAGAACGTTCGGCGACGGCGGCGCGACGACTCGATCGGGCGCTACCGTTCTGCGATCGGCGGCCGCATTCAGGAAGGCATTCTGACGATCTTGGGCCGAAGGGGTCGCCGGCGGCGGCGCGAGCCCGAGGCTGGCGAGGTTCGGCGCCGGCGGAGGCACGAGGGTCGGCGTCGTTGCGGGGGAACCGGCGCGGGACTCCGATCCGGAGAACAGCCGGCTGGTCCGGGCGGTCTCGATTTCCTGAAGGCGTCGCTGCTCCTCCTGACTTAGCCCGGGATTCGGAGTCGCGATGCCAGGAGCCGGAACAGGCTGTCCGCCGGTCGCCGGGCTGAGCATCGGCCGGCCGAGATCGCCCGGAAGCGGCGGACCGAGCCGAGGAACGCCGCTGTAATCGCGCGGCAAGCCCGCAAGCCCGTCGGCCGTCGAGCGGTTCTCTGTCGAGTAGAGTTCCTCATTGGGTCGGCCGCTGTCGCGGGTTTGAAGCGCGTAGATCAAGGCGCCGCCGAGGCCGAGGCTCGCGACCAGGCCCACGCCAGCCAGGACCTTGCGCGATAGCCGGGTGACGCGGGGTGGATCCGCGCGCAGCCGCATCGGCGCCGCGCTGGCCGGCTCGCCGGTCAACGGCTGCGCGTCGTCGTCGGGCGCATCCTCATTCCGGGGAGGGTTCTCGCTCACGAGGTCGGCCTCCCGTCGGTGCGGGTGATGCGAACGCGCCGTTGCCGATCGCCGGAACCAAACCGCAGCTCGGCGGCGGCGAAAAGGCGGTCGACGATCATGTGGTGCCCGCGCACGCGGTAGTTCACCAACTCCGAGGTGTCGCCCTCCGCGCCAACGACGAACAGCGGCGGCATTTCGCCCTGACCGATGCCGCGGGGAAACTCGATGAAGACCTGGCGACCATCATCGAAAGCGCGCAAGGGACGCCAGGGTGCCCGATCACCTTCGATCGCATAGCGGAAGTTGACGTTGGCAAGATCAACACCGCTCGCCACAGGCTGCGCCGCCTGGGCCTCGGCGTTCTGTCGGCGTAGCGCAATGAGCTGGTCCTGCGGGTACTGCCAGGAGACCGATGCCATATAGGTTCGCTCGGTCGAGCGAAGCTCCATGTGGTACGTGCGCATGTTGGTGTTGATGACGAGGTTGGTCATCAGCTCGGCGCGGGTCGGCTTCACTAGGATATGGATCTGCCGCGTCGCGCCCGCGCCGCTCTCGGTATCGCCGATGATCCAGCGCACGGTGTCGCCGGCGGCGACAGGGCCGGAGCCGACGAGCTGCTCGCCCGGCTGCAACGCGATATCGGTGATCTGACCGACGGCGGTATAGACCTGATAGAGCGCGCCTTGGGTAAAGGGATAGACCTGCATCGAATTGATGAAGCCGTCGCGCACCGGCTGAATGCGCGCGGCGGCGTTGGCCTGGTTTACCCGCGCCGTCGGATCAGCGGGCTCGGCCGGACGCCGCGATGGCTCGACGCGCTGCAACTGGCCAGGCAGCGGCAGCGGGCGCGGCAGCTCGACCACGGTGACAGGTGCAGGCGGATCGACAGTCTGCACGGCAGGCGCTGCGTTGTCGTAGGAGATTTCGGGCGGTGGCGTGGTGGTGGCGCAGCCAGCGAGGGCGGTCGTTGCCAGCAGGATCGCCGGAATTGCGACTCTGCGTAGAGCCGGAAATGTGAGACTGTGTGAAGCCGGGTTTCCGGCTTTACGGAAAGACGGCTTCATTGCCCAAGCTCCCGTGACCAGTTGATGGCGTTGACGTAGATGCCGAGCGGGTTCGCCCTGAGCCGGTCGGCGTTGCGGGGGATCTGCACCACGATGGTTAGGATCGCGGTCCAGCGCGTGGTCTCGGCGAGTTGGCCGTTTTCGTAGCGGCGCTCGACCCAGGCGACGCGGAAGCTGTCAGGCGACGCGCGAATGACACTGGAGACGTCGACGGCGATCTGCTGGCGGCCGACCTTGGCGAACGGGTCGTTCGACCGCGCATAGTCGTTCAGGGCCGCGGCGCCGCGATCGGTCGTGAAGTCGTAGGCTCTGAGCCAGTTCTGGCGGACGATGATGGCGTCCGCGGGAATCGATCGGACCTGCTCGATGAAGCGCGCGAGGTGAAAGGCGATTTGCGGATCGGTCGGACGATAGTCCGCCTGAGCGGGGGCGACCGCTTGCGCCTGGCCGAGGCGGTCGACTTGGACCACCCAGGGCACGATGGTGCCGCGGGCTGACTGTACGACGAGCGCGGTGGCGAATCCGGCTGACAGGAGCAACGAGCCAAACGCCATCAATCGCCAATTTTTGGCCTGGATGCGTGATGCGCCGATGCGCTCGTCCCAAACCTGGGCGGCGCGCTGATAAGGCGTCTCCGGCTCGGGGGCCTTGCCGTAATGAGTAGAGGGGCGTTTGAACATCAGCGATCGCCTTCGGACAGGTTGACGGACGAGCCACCGCCATGTGCGTCGCCTGAGCGAACGGCATGGGCTGTGGCCTGCGCGGCGTGGGTGATGTGTTGGGAGCGCCGCATGCGTTGCGCCCAGGCCGGAGCGCCGCCAGCGCTCGCGGGCGGTGCTCCGTCGCCGGCGGCATCACCGCCGATCGAGCCCATGGTGGAAGTTCCGCCTGTGGCTTCGAATGCCGCCTTGCCGCCAGCGCTCAAGCTGGAACGCATGCTTTCGGCAGCGCGCGACGCGGCACGGCGCAGCGGCGACACGGCGGCGCTGCCGCCGGCGCGGGCGACCCCGCCGAGCCCGGAAGCGACGCCGGCTGCACCGGACTGTCCGGCTGCGCCAAGGCTATATGCGGTCGATGCGCCACCCGCGAGCGCGGCGCCGCCCCGAGCGGCGGCGGCAGCGCCACCAGCCAGTGCGGCACCGCCGGATGCGGCCGCGCCGACGGCGCCGGCGCCGAGAGCGACCATGCCACCGGCGGCAAGGCCCGTCCCCACGGCGGCGCCGGCGCTGAGTTGAGGACCGCCTGAGACGATCCCGCTGGCGATGCCGGGACCGAAGATGCCAAGACCGAGTAGCGACAGAGCGGCCAGCACGATCGCCATCGCTTCATCAATCGAGGGGTTCTGGCCGCCGAAACCGGACGTGAATTCGGAGAAGAGCGTCGAGCCGATGCCGATGATGACAGCCAGCACCAAGACCTTGATGCCGGACGAGATCACGTTGCCAAGCACCCGCTCGGCCATGAAGGCCGATTTGCCGAACAGGCCGAACGGGATCAGCACGAAGCCGGCGAGCGTTGTCAGCTTGAACTCGATGAGCGTGACGAAGAGCTGGATGGCGAGGATGAAGAAGGCGAGAAGCACCAGCGCCCAGGCCAGGAACATGCAGGCGATCTGGATGAAGTTCTCGAAGAACGACCAGTAGCCCATCAAGCTGGAAATGGAATCGAGCAGCGGCCGGCCGGCGTCCAGACCCGTCTGTGCGACCTTGCCCGGACGCAAGAGATCGGCCGTGGTGAAGCCTGTTCCGCTGGCTTTGAGGCCGAGGCCCGCGAAGCTTTCGAAGATGATGCGGGCGAGGTTGTTCCAGTTGCCGATGATGTAGGCGAAGACACCGACGAAAAGCGTCTTTTTGACCAGCCTGGCCAAGATGTCGTCGTCGGCGCCCCAGCTCCAGAACAGCGCGGCCAGCGTCACGTCGATCACGATCAACGTGGTCGCAATGAAAGCGACCTCGCCGCTGAGCAGTCCGAAACCGCTGTCGATGTAGCGGGTGAAGACCTCGAGGAAATGGTCGATAACGCCGGTGTTGCCCATGACGTTACCGAGCCTCGTCGAGCTGTGGGGTGAGGGTTGGCGCGGCGGGCGGCGGCATCGGAGGGTTGCGCTCTTCAGGCTGAGGGGTGAGGCTCTCTCGCGGCGCGGACGGCATGTCCGGCAAACGCTCGGCCGGGCGGGCACCGGGCGCGAGGAAGCGGTTTCGGTTCTCGGCCCATGCGCGGCGGCAGGCCGGATCGCGCGGTCCGTCTTCGCCGAGCGCCTGGCAGCGGATCAGGGCGTCGCGCAGCGGATCGACCCGCGCTTGAACGGCGCGGCCTGACGACCAAGACGCTGGCGCCTCCTCTTTCCGCGTCATCTCGATCGCGGTCGCGGTGATCGCGACGGCGACGAACACCGCCGCGCCTATCCTGGCGAGCATCTTGCCGTCCATGGCCGCGGTCTCAGTTGCCGTTTGGGAACATGCGGGCGTTGCCCGGCTGGTAGCCGCTGCCAGGCGTCAGGAAGCGACGGCGTTGCTCACGACCCTGCTCGGCCGCGGCCGCACGCTCGGCCTCGGACAGACTCTGCGCACGGCCGTTGGCGGCCACGACCGCGGTGAGGTCGGCAAGCTGCTGCGCCTGCAGGGCGAGAAGCTGGTTGCCGGCCTGGGTCGCCTGCAGCGCACCGGTCGCGCCTTGGCTCTGCCCGACAAGCGCGGACATCTCGCTACGGTTGGTGTCGATGTTGCCGACAACGCCGGCCTGGACGCGCATGGCGTCCTGCAAGCCGCCGACGGTGTTCTGCCAGCGTTCACGCGCCTGCGCGACAAGCGCCTGATCGGAAGCCGACATCGATGCATTGCCGTAGGTGGTCTGAAACGCGCGATCGATTTGCTGGACGTTGAGGGCGATGCCCTGCGCCTGTTGCAGGAGCTGCTGCGTGCGCTGTACCGATTGCTGAAGCTGCTGAAGTGACGAGTATGGCAGGCTCGCAAGGTTGCGGGCCTGATTGATCAGCATTGTCGCTTCGTTCTGAAGCTGCGTGATCTGCTGGTTGACCTGCTGGAGCGTCCGCGCAGCCGTCAGCACATTCTGCGCGTAGTTCGTCGGATCGTAGACGATGCCGCCGAATTGGGCCGCCGCTGGCGTGCTGATAAAGAACGAGATTGCGACTGGTGTCGCAGCGATGATCGTGGCGAAACGCAGTGCGCGTGAGCGCGAACGGAATGAGCGTGTCATGAGAATACCTCCTGATTGGCTTGGGGGATGACGTTGGTGAGGTTGGCAACGAGATCGGCAGCCCAGGCGAGCCGGCTCGAGATCAGCCATTCGGAGAGGAAGCCGTCGGTGCCGCTGCGGGCGTGAACCTCGGCGATCAGCGCCTGGTGCTGCTTGGATGAGACTGCGCATAGCGCCAGCGCGACATCGGATAGTCCGAGTTCGAACAAGCGGTTGCCGCGTCGCGACTGGCAGTAATAGTCGCGCTTCGGCATGGCGCGGGCGAGGATCTCGATCTGCCGGTCATTGAGACCGAAGCGGCGATAGATGGCGGTGATCTGCGGCTCGATCGCGCGCTCGTTCGGCAGAAGGATGCGGGTCTGGCAGCTCTCGATGATCGCCGGTGCAATCGCCGAGCCGTCGATGTCGGAGAGCGACTGGGTGGCGAAGATGACGCTGGCGTTCTTCTTGCGCAGCGTCTTCAGCCATTCGCGGAGCTGGCCGGCGAATCCCTCATCGTCGAGCGCGAGCCAGCCTTCATCGACGATCAGTAGCGTCGGCCGTCCGTCGAGGCGGTCCTCGATGCGGTGAAAGAGATAGGCGAGCACGGCGGCGGCGGCGCCGGTTCCGATCAGTCCTTCAGTCTCGAACGCCTGGACGTTGGCCTCGCCGAGATGCTCGGCCTCTGCGTCGAGGAGGCGGCCATAGGGTCCGCCGACGCAGTAGGGTCGCAACGCCTGCTTCAGGTCGTTGGACTGGAGCAGGACGGACAGGCCGGTCAACGTGCGCTCGGAGACCGGCGCCGACGCCAACGAGGACAGCGCCGACCACAGGTGTTCCTTGACCTCGGGCGTGACGGACACGCTCTCGCGCGCCAGGATTGCGATCAGCCAGTCCGAGGCCCATGCGCGCTCTGCAATGTCGTCGATCCGTGCAAGCGGCTGGAGTGACACGCTGTCTTCGGCCCCTTCGGTGAGGCCGCCGCCGAGATCATGCCAGTCGCCGCGCATGGCGAGCGCCGCGGCCCGGATCGAACCACCGAAGTCAAAGGCGAATACCTGGGACTGCGGATAGCGCCTGAATTGCAGCGCCATGAGCGCGAGCAGTACGGATTTGCCGGCACCGGTTGGGCCGACGACCAGCGTATGGCCGACATCGCCGACATGGATGGAAAGCCGGAACGGGGTCGAGCCTTCGGTTCTGCCGTAAAGCAGTGGGGGTGCATCGAAGTGCTCGTCCCGTTCCGGTCCCGCCCACACCGCTGACAGCGGGATCATGTGGGCGAGATTGAGTGTGCTGATGGGAGGCTGGCGGACATTGGCGTAGACATGGCCGGGCAAGGAGCCGAGCCAGGCGTCTACGGCGTTGATGGTCTCCGCCATCGCGGTGAAATCACGTCCCTGAACGACCTTTTCGACTAGACGCAGTTTCTCGGCGGCGATGCGCGGGTCGTCGTCCCAAACGGTGATGGTGGCGGTGACATAGGCTTGGCCAGCATAGTCGGCGCCGAGTTCCTGCAGCGCCATGTCGGCGTCGGCCGCCTTGTTGGCCGCGTCGGTGTCTACGAGCGCCGAGGCCTCGTTGGTCATCGCCTCTTTGAGAATGGCGGCGATGGACTTGCGCTTGGCGAACCATTGCCGACGGATCTTGGTCAGCAGCTTGGTCGCGTCAGTTTTGTCGAGAAGGATGGCCCGCGTCGACCAGCGATAGGGAAAGGCCAACCGGTTTAACTCGTCGAGGATTCCGGGCGTCGTCGCGGTCGGGAAACCGACGATGGTGAGGATGCGCAGGTCCGTTTCCCCGAGGCGCGGTTCGAGTCCGCCGGTCAGCGGTTGATCGGCCAGAAGAGCGTCGAGATACATCGGCGTCTCGGGGACGCGGACACGATGACGCTTCGTCGAGATGGTCGAATGCAGATAAGTGAGTGTTTCGGCGTCATCGAGCCACGCGCATTCCGGCATGAAGGCGTCGATCAGGTTCAAGATACGATCGGTACGATCGACGAAACCGCGCAGCACTTCGCGCGCGTTGACGCCGCCATGGTCGCGACCCTCGTATAGCCATGCTTCGGCACGCGCCGCGTCTTCGGCCGGCGGGAGATAGAGGAAGGTGAGGAAATAGCTGGACTCGAAGTGCGCGCCTGCTTCCTCGAAGTCGGCCTTGCGTTCGGCGTCGACCAGCGCAGAGGCGCTGTCGGCGAACATGCTCGAGGGATAGGTCGCGGCGTCGTGGCGTTGCGCTTCGACGAAGATGGCCCAGCCGGAGCCGAGACGTCGGAAAGCGTTGTTGAGCCGGCCCGCGACTGCGACGAGCTCGGCCGGCACGGCGCTGTCGAGGTCAGGACCGCGGAAGCGCGCAGTACGCTGCAGGCTACCATCCTTGTTGAGGACGACGCCTTCTCCGACCAGGGCGACCCAAGGCAGGAAATCGGCAAGCCGGGTATTGCGATTGCGATATTCGGCAAGGTTCATCATCGCGTCGTTCCCTCAGACCGACAGGTGGCCGGGGACGCGCAGATGCTTGCGCACGACGTCGACGAACTGCGGATCGCGTTTGGCCGCCCAGACCGCCGCGAAATGCCCCACAGCCCAAAGCCCGAGGCCGACTAGCCATAGGCGAAGGCCGAGGCCGAGCGCGGCCGCCAGCGTGCCGTTGAGGATGGCGAGCGAACGCGGCGCGCCGCCGAGCAGGATGTGCTCGGTCAGCGCCCGGTGTACGGGAACGGAGAAGCCCGGCAGCTCGCCGCCATGATCCGCGCCGTCAGCCATCAGACGAGCGCCCCGCCGCCAAACGAGAAGAACGACAGGAAGAAGCTCGACGCCGCGAACGCGATCGACAGGCCGAACACGATCTGGATCAGCTTGCGGGCGCCGCCCGACGTGTCGCCGAACGCGAGCGTCAGACCAGTGATGATAATGATCATAACGGCGATGATTTTCGCGACCGGCCCCTCGATCGATTCGAGGATTTTTTGAAGCGGCGCCTCCCAGGGCATGGACGAGCCCGAAGCGTGGGCGGCGGGTGCCAAAGCGAGCGAAAGAAAAATCATGCACACCGCTGAGGCGATGTGCCGGCGGATACGCAAAGCGTGTTTGATCATGACGGGTCTCCTGCGGAGGGCTGGCTTGCGGGGGTGATGCGGTAGTCGCCCTCAGGGCCGAGACCTTCGACGCGGGCGAGTTCGGCCAGGCGACGCGAGGCGCCGCGGCCGGAGAGCACGGCGACCAGATCGATCGTCTCGGCGATCAGCGCGCGCGGGACGGTGACGACGGCTTCCTGGATTAGTTGTTCGAGACGCCGCAGCGCTCCGATCGCGGTGCCGGCATGGATCGTTCCGACGCCGCCTGGGTGCCCGGTGCCCCACGCCTTCAACAGGTCGAGTGCTTCGGCGCCGCGGACCTCGCCGATCGGAATGCGATCCGGCCGCAGGCGGAGCGAAGAGCGGACCAGATCAGAGAGCGAGGCGACGCCGTCCTTCGTCCGCATCGCCACCAGATTGGGCGCAGCGCATTGCAGCTCGCGCGTATCTTCGATCAGGACCACGCGATCCGAGGTCTTCGAGACCTCGGCGAGCAGAGCGTTGGTGAGCGTGGTTTTGCCGGTCGAGGTGCCGCCGGCGACGAGAATGTTGCGCCTGTCGGCAACGGCCTGACGGAGGGTTTCGGCCTGACCAGCCGACATGATCCCGGCCGCCACATAGTCGTCCAGGGTGAACACCGCGACGGCGGGCTTGCGGATCGCGAAGGCCGGCGCGGAAACGACCGGGGGCAACAGCCCTTCGAACCGCTCTCCTGTTTCGGGCAGCTCGGCCGAAACGCGTGGAGCGCCGGGATGCACCTCGGCGCCGACATGATGCGCGACCAGGCGAATGATGCGCTCGCCATCGGCGGGCGACAGTCGCGCACCCGTATCGGAAAGACCTTCCGACAGCCGGTCGACCCAGAGCCGCCCATCGGGGTTGAGCATCACCTCGACGATCGCGGGATCTTCCAGAAACGTGGCGATCGCAGACCCGAGGGCTGTGCGCAGCATTCGCGCACCGCGAAGAATCGCTTCCGATTTCTGGTGAGTTGCCGCCACGTCGTCCCCGTTCTCTTGCGGGTCCGCGATGTGCGGCCCTGGATCGGGGATGAGTAGAAGAGGCAGAAATCATGGCCTGACAACAACCGTCATGTGGTCGTCGTACTGTGGCGTACAAAGACAGGAGAACGGCGGAACGCTCGAATACTTGCGGCGCGCGCGTCAATGATTATTCCGCGTCGCGCGCGGGCGGGATGTCTTCCGAAATCTCCTGTCTGAGCTTCGGTCCTGTTGCGAGTCGACGGCCGAGCGCGGTCACGAAGGCATCATAGCGCTCCCCCGCCTTGGCGCGCGCCGCGAGCTGGGCCGGCTCGGGCAAGGGCGGATTGGACGTCAGCCAAAAGCGGATGAATACGGCGAGCGTCTCGACCGATATGCCGAGATCGCGCTCCATGCGCGCCATACGCCGGTCGAGCTGGTCGAGCCGCTTTGTCGTCGCCGCTTCCTGCCGCTCCGCAGCGTCGGGTGATAGGAAAGACGCGATGCCGGCCTCGGCGACCAGCGAAAGGGACACGTCGCGCCGCGCGGCATGGACAGCGAGCGCCTTCATGACGTCCGGATCGAGATAGACGGAAAGACGCTGCTTCTTCGGAGGCTTGCTCATCGGCGCCTCCTAAAGCTCGATGCCGTCGCCCGGATCCAGCGACGCCTGTCGAGCGACCTGGCGCATGGTCTGGGTCATGCGGCTGAGGCGAGCGGCGTCCTCCTCGACTTCATCGCGAGGATCGATCTCGAACTCGTTCTCGATGACGGGCTTACGCTCGACTGTCTTGGTGCGGCTCAGCTCAGGCTGGTGCCGCCGCTCCGAATCCGTGGGATCATCATCTCCTGCATCCTCCGCGGCGACGGGCGTGTTCAGCACAGGGCGTTCGGGCAAAGCCAGCGTGCTCCAATCATCGGCCCTCGCGGTTGTCGGCTTGGTGAGTGCGGGCGGCGTCAGGATGCGTTCCTGAAACCTGCGATCCTCGTAGTAGCGCGCCTTCTTGGCGCGGATCGGTGGAATGCCGGCGACCATGACGATCTCGTCCGACGGCGGGAGCTGCATGATCTCGCCCGGCGTGAGGAGTTGCCGTGCGGTCTCCGAGCGCGACACCATCATGTGGCCGAGCCAGGGCGACAGACGATGGCCGGCATAGTTCTTCATCGCCTTCATCTCGGTGGCAGTGCCGAGCGCGTCCGAAACGCGTTTGGCGGTTCGCTCGTCATTGGTGGCGAAGCTCACCCGCACATGGCAGTTGTCGAGGATCGAGTTGTTCGGGCCGTAGGCCTTCTCGATCTGGTTCAGCGATTGCGCGATGAGGAAGGCCTTCAGGCCATAGCCTGCCATGAAGGCAAGCGCGCTCTCGAAGAAGTCCAGGCGGCCGAGCGCGGGAAACTCGTCGAGCATCAGCAGCAGACGATGGCGCTGGCCCTTGGCGTGCAGGTCCTCGGTCAACCGGCGCCCGACCTGATTCAGGATGAGACGGATGAGCGGCTTGGTCCGGTTGATGTCGGAAGGCGGCACGACGAGGTAGAGCGTGGTCGGATGCTTGCCGCCGACCATGTCGGCGATGCGCCAATCGCAGCGGCGGGTGACCTCGGCGACGACGGGATCACGATACAGGCCCAGGAACGACATCGCGGTCGACAGCACGCCGGACCGCTCGTTGTCGGATTTGTTGAGCAGCTCGCGGGCCGCGCTGGCAATGACGGGATGCGGGCCGGCCTCGCCGAGATGGGCGGTTTTCATCATCGCCGCGAGCGTCGACTCGATCGGCCGCTTCGGATCGGACAAGAATGCGGCGACGCCGGCCAGGGTCTTCTCAGCCTCTGCATAGAGGACATGCAGGATCGCACCGACCAGGAGCGCATGCGATGTCTTCTCCCAGTGGTTCCGCTTCTCGAGCGAGCCTTCCGGATCGACGAGGATGTCGGCGATGTTCTGCACGTCGCGGACTTCCCACTCGCCGCGCCGCACCTCGAGCAGCGGATTATACGCGGCTGACTTCGCGTTGGTCGGATCGAACAGCAGCACGCGACCATGGCGGGCGCGGTAGCCGGCGGTCAGCGTCCAGTTCTCGCCCTTGATGTCGTGAACGATTGCCGAGCCCGGCCAGGTCAGCAGAGATGGCACGACGAGCCCGACGCCCTTGCCGGAGCGGGTCGGCGCGAAGCACAGCACATGCTCGGGGCCGTCATGACGAAGATAGTCGCGATCATGCTTGCCGAGCACGACGCCATCCGGGCCGAGCAGGCCCGCGGCCTTCACCTCGTCAGTCCGGGCCCAACGAGCAGAGCCATAGGTCTCGACATTCTTTGCTTCGCGCGCGCGCCACACCGACATGCCGATCGCGACCGCGATGGAGATGAACCCGCCCGACGCGGCGATGTAGGCGCCCTCGACGAAGATCGGCGGGGCGTAGGCGTCGTAGAAGTACCACCACCAGAAGAAGGAAGGCGGATAATAGATCGGCCAGCCCCCCAACTCGAACCAGGGGGTGCCGAGCTGAGGCTGAAAGCCCAGACGATAGGCGGTCCACTGCGTCGCGCCCCAGGTCGTCATCAGCACGATCAGGAAGACGGTGAGGATCTGGCCCCAGAGGATTTTCGTCGCCGACATGGCGGGCACTCCTTGTCTAGGTTGGACTACATGCCGAGGCCGCGATTGCGACCGAAGCTCCAGTCGACGCCGCCGGCGCCGCGCGAGATGCCGGATACGTGCTGGCCGACGTGGCGTTCGAGGGATGGCGACCAGGGGACGAGCTGGAAGCCGAGGCCGTCGTCGATCATGGCGAAGCGGCCCGAGGCGAGCGCGAAGCGCTGGCGGTAGGTGCCCGCGACATACTCGCCCGCTCCAGCCTTCGAGAATGGCCGGCCGGTCTCGGCCGCGAGTTTTTGCCCGAGCGCTTCGACCTCACGTTGGCGCAGCCCTTCGATCAGTCCCGACGAGAAACTTACGCCCCGGCTCTGCCGCTCGGCGAGCCCTTCGCTGATGAGACGGTCAGCCCGGCGGTCCATCGCCTGACGCACCTCGGCGCCGAAGCCGCCGCCGCCAAGCGCGACCGGGTCTCGGGCAATCGCCTGCCGGTCTAACCAGGTGGCGCCGGTCGCATGAACCTGCCGCTCGATGTCGAGATCGGAGCGGACGGCGAGCGCGACGCGGCGACGGCCCTGCGCGTCGTCGAACTTGCGCAGCTCGACGATCGAACCTGGCGCGCTGTCGCCGGCTGCGTCGAGATCGGGAAGCTTGATGTGATGGGTGCGCCCGTCGGTGCCGTCGACCACGGCGTAGGCTGTCCCCTTCAGCTCGTCGTCGAGGCCGCGATCGACCAGCCGACCGATGACGGGATCGTCGAGGCTCTCGCCGGCGAGCACATAGCTGGCCGCCCCGCGTTCGATACCGCGCTCGCTCAGGCCGCGATGAATGCGCTTGATAATGTCGCCGCGCTCGCCCAGATCGCGCAGCGTCGCCTCGGCATTATCCGAGACGACCCATTGGCCGGGGCCGATCTGATCTGCAAGGCCGAGCGCCTCCAGCTTCCGCAAGCGGCCAACCTTCATCGCATGGAATTCGTCCGGCTGGCGGTCGGGATGCGGGGCGAGGTCGACGACACCGGTGCGATAGGCATCACGCGAAAGCTGGCGGTCTAGGTTGGTCCAGCGCTCTGCGCCGACCTGCCGCTCAAGGTTGCGGCGGATCTCGTGGTCGGTGCGCGGCCCCAGCTCCTGGGTGACGCGATCCTGCGCGCGGGCGCGCATGCCTTCCTTGATGTAGTCGCGGGAGATGACGAGGTCCTGGCCGTCGTCGGTCCGACCCCGCAGGATAATGTGGACGTGGGGATTGTCGGTGTTCCAATGATCGACGCCCACCCAGTCGAGTTTCGTGCCGAGATCCTTTTCCATCTGCCCCATCAGGTCGCGGGCGTAGGCCTTGAGGTCGGACATCTCCGTGGCGTCCTCGGGCGAGACGATGAAGCGGAAATGATGACGATCGTCATGGGTCCGCTCGGCGAACGCCTTCGGGTCGGCGTCCTCGGTCTCGGGACCGAACAGGCGCGCCTTCTCTCCATCGCGGGTCACGCCCTCGCGCTTGAGATAGCTGAGGTGCGCGCTGAGCGGCGCGGTCCGAGCGCCATGACGGACGACTCGCGTCTTGATCACCGTGTTGCGCGATCGGCTAGTGAGCAGCCGGTTGGCCTGGACGGTCGCGCGCTGACCGCGCCCGAACCGCGAGCGGTTGCCCGAGCTGATCTTGCCGGAGCGGGAGATGCTGCCGCCGGCCCGCTGCGCGGCCGCCAAGGCCTGCGCGATGAAGGGCCGCGCCTGCTGAGCCCGGGTGGAGCGGATGCGACCAGGCCGGATGCGGAAATCGTCCTCGCCGCTCATGGCCGAGGCCCCGCACATCGCGCGAAGCCGCCGAAATTCTTGCGGAAATCGCGAAAGCGCAGGCTGTGCCGATCAGGCGCACCTCGCGCGGACGCGGAATAAGTCTCTGAAAACACACGACCGCACCAAGCCGCACCTCGCGCGCTTTTATCTCGCCATCGTGCGGTTGTGCTGACTGCTCCTCCTTCCCGGACCGCCTTCCGTCCGCGAGACCACGCTATGGTGCGATCCGGCACGAACGCCGTCATCGAGGGCCTCCATAGGCATTGCGCGCCACGAAAAGCCCATCGGGTTGGGATGCGATCGCGCCCTGATCGAGCGCCGGATCGGTCGTTGCGGCGTCGCCGGGCGCGCTTCCGCGACGCACTGGCGTTGCAGTCGCGCTGCTGGCCGACTGCACGACGAAGAGCGGCGCCCGTGTCCATGCGAGCGGATCGGCCGCGGCAACCCTGACGGGCCCGGCGAGTTCGCCGCCGCCGACAATGGGGGCGAGCGCGGCGACATAGGCGCGCGTTTCGGCAGGTAATGGTCGGCCGGCGAGATACTCCTCGTAACGACCGGGACCGGCGTTATAGGCCGCTAGGAAGCCGGGCGAACCGTAGCGATCGTGCATCTCGCGCAAATACGCCGCGCCGGCCAGGATGTTGTCGCGCGGGTCGTAGGGATTGCCGCCGAGCCGATGCCGGACGCGGAGTTCGGCCCAAGTGGCGGGCATGACCTGCATCAAACCCATCGCGCCGGCCGACGATATCGCGCGCACATCGCCCGCGCTTTCGACGCGCATCACTGCACGGATCCACGTTTCAGGGACGCCGAAGCGCTGTGCGGCCTCGGTGATGTAGGTGGCGTACGGATCGCTTTGCGACGACCGCTCTGCCGGCGTTTGTTGCGCGCTGGCGGGGCCGGTTACCGGCATCGCTAGTAACAGGCCGGAAAGGAGGAGGAAGGTTGTACGTCGGAGGGCGATCCTCCCCCCGACGACAGGTTGAATGCGGGCAGCGGACATCGCTCAGTCCCGCTCGCCGCGCTTCGGCGGGCGGTTCCAGTGCAGGCCCCAGGCGGATTTGTCGTCGGCCGACTGAAACAGGTTGGCGCGGATCGGATGTTCAAAGGTCGGATCGTCGAGTTGCAGCGATACGTACTCGCCAGCTTTCTCGCCGGTGCGCTTCCAGCCGGCGCCGATCTCCGCGCCGGTCTCGTTGCTGTTGGTGTCGAGCACATGGACGCGGAAGTCTGGCGCGTTCTCCGCATCGGACGGTTCGGCCGCGACGATGATGATGTCTTGGTGCAGAGACAGCGTCGTCAGGTGGCCGATGAAGCCGTCATTTTCGCGTATGAATTGACCGATCACGGGCATTGGTCGTCTCCTTCAGATTGCGGTGGGCAGGGTCATGGGCGCGCCGTCACCGCGTCGGCGCGCGCCAGACGAAGCGGCCATCGCCGTCCTCGTCGGTGTAGAGAGGGGTGGCCCGGCCGATCACGGCGGAGGCCGGGAGCGGGCCGAAATAGCGACCGTCGAGGCTGTCGCGGACTTGCCAGTTCATCAGGAACAGTTCGCCGGCCGCGACCGAGCGGCAGCCCTGCCACACCGGGAGCTGGCGACCGCGACGATCGCGATCGAGCGCGTCGCCCATCGGCACGCCGTCGATGGTGATGGCGAGCCCGGTCCGGCAAACGCGCTGACCCGGGACCGCGGCGACGCGCTTCAGAAGCGGCACGCCGCGCGGCAGGTAGCCGCCATCGGACAGGAAGGTTGCGAGCGGCTCGGGCGCGTCTACGGCCACCAGATCGGTCACGTCGACCGCGCCCACATCGCCGATCGTGTAGAAGCCGACCGGCGTGCTGGCGGACGCGTTCCAGATCAGGCGCGGCGCGAACGAAGCGATCGAAGCCACGCCGATAAGCGAGACGGCCGCCGTCGTGATGATGGCGTAGGAGAGCCGGGTCATGCGCCGATCCTCCGACGCAGGAGAAAGGCGCGATGCTGGCGCGGACCATAGGCGCGTGGCGCTTCGCCTACGGTCATTCGGTTGTGGACGTGGCGCCAGTGGTCCGGCGAGACCTCGATCGGGTCGATGCCGCGCGCTTCGATGGCGTCGATGAGCTGGAGCATGCGCTCAACCTTCGGCCAGCCATCGACGTGCAGCAGGACCTCTGCGCCAGGCGTCACCGTCGGGACCGTTTGACACGGCGCGTCGCACTCGACTGTGCGCAGGATGTCGAGGCGCGAGACGACGGTGCCGTGTTCGTTCGCCGCCCAGCGCACCAGCGCGAGGACGTTGCCGGGAGGGAAGAAGAGGATGCGGCGGCGGCGGTCGAGGATCTGCTCGCGCCGCTCGCGACCGAAGCGAATCCAGTGTTCGGTCTGCTTCTCGATCCAGACGAGTTCGACTTGGGTGAACGCTTCGGGCGGCGGCTCGGCGGCAGCACGGCCGACGCGCGTTGGCGCGGCGACGAGGCCGGTCATTGTCCTTCTCCTGACGGGGGTGGGAATTCACGCTCGAACAGCGCGCGCAGCATGTCGGCGACGGTCTGGCCGCGCTGGAAGGCGGCGATTTTGATGCGGCCCCGCATGTCGGCGGTGACGTCGATCGTCAGCCGCGCCGAGAAATCCTCGATGGGGTGAGACCGGGGGGAATGGCGGTCGGGCGCCTTGATCCAATCTTCGGGATCGGCAGGACGTGCCGCAAAGCTGCGCTTGGAGGACCGCTCTCTCATGCACCGACCCTCGCCACTTCCGCCGCGAGCGCGGTGATCTCGCGCGCGCCAGGGCAATCCTCGTCCTGCTCGGCGGCGAGCCGACCGGTTTGCACGACGTCGGCAAACACGATGCGCTGGCCGATCGTGGTCGAGAGCAAAGGCGGGTCTTGATCCGCCAGCGTCTCGGCGGTCTCGCGGGCCAGGATCGTGCGAGCGGGGCAGCGGTTCAGCACGAAGCGCGCGGCGAGCTGCGGGCGATAGATGCGCGCCTCGCCGAGCAGCGCCAGCATTTCGGCGGACGCCCAGCCATCGAGCGGCGACGGCTGCACCGGGATCAGCACGAGATCGGCAGCAAGCAGCGCCGAGCGCATCAGGCCGGCGACGCGCGGCGGTCCGTCGATGACGACGTGGTCGACATCGCGCGCCAGCTCCGGGGCTTCTCGGTGGAGCGTATCGCGGGCCAGACCCACGACGCCGAACAGCCGCTCCAGCCCTTCCCGGGCGCGCTGCTGCGACCAGTCGAGCGCTGAGCCTTGCGGATCGGCGTCGACCAGTGTGACACGCTGCCCACGGCGAGCCCATTCACCGGCCAGATGCAGGGCGAGCGTCGTCTTGCCGACGCCGCCCTTCTGGTTGAGCAGCGCCACGATCATGACGGTCTCCCGGCGATCGGGGACTCGTCCACAGCGGCCGAAAAACGCGGTCGCGTTAGAAAGATTCCGTAGGAATCTAGGTTAGATAAGTTACGGGGCTCGCAAGCTGCTGATTCAGCGCGAGGAATCGACGATTCCGGTCCCTGATAGCACGAGAGTCCGGTCCCCGATGGCACGATAGTGCCGGTCCCTGATAGCACGAGCCGATTCACAGCTTATCCCCAGGATGAGATTTGGCGCGGCGACGGCGGCGCGGGATGCCGAGGGAATCCGGATCGGTTGGCACGAAGGAGAGGATTTCCGGACCGCCGAGGCACTGCTCGATCGTCAGCCGGTAACCGGGCAGCGGCTGGCGCTTGACGATGTCCCGCAGGTCGTAGGCAAAATGCTTGAGCGGCGAGAGGCTGCCCGACTTGGCGTGCAGATGGGGGAAGTCGAAGCTCCAGCCGAACTCCTGCTTGCCGCCATGTTTGCGCACCAGGCGGTACAGCCAGCGTTCGAGGCCGCCGGTCAGGCCGAAGTAATTGCGGTCGATCGTCAGCACGAGGGCGTCGTCGAGCACCGCGCCATAGAACCAATCAGGCACGATCAATTCGAGACCGAGCGGGCGGCCGCGATGATCGGCGCGCTCCTTCCATTCGTTGATCCAGGAGAAGCGATGCATTCGCCGCTCGGTCGGTTGGCGGATCGAGGTCGCGACGGTGGTCGACTGGAGCCGGTCGAGCGCTGCCTTGAGGCGGTCGTAGTCGCGCAGCGACACGCCGCGGCCGATGAAGTTGAGGATTTCATAGGGGGTGGTCGCCATCAGGCGCGACGGGCGGAGCCCAAGGTCGCGCGCCTCGACGATCTGCGAGGCAGCCCAGATCAGGACGTCGGCGTCCCAGATCGTCGCCATGCCATGCTCGGCGACGGCTTCGACACGAATCTTCACCGCGCCGGCCTTGAAGTCGATCGGCGCCAGGCGCTTCGACTTGGCGAGCGAAAAAAACGGATAGGCCATGAGATCCTGCGCGTCGCGGGGCGCGAGATCGCCGGGCAGCGCCCGGAACAGATCGAGTTGCGCGCGCTCGCCGCTGTGATGCTGATGAGGGGACGACATGCGACCGTCTCAGCGCAGTGTGCGGCCTACGGCGAGCGACGCGGCCTTCTGGGGCTTGGCGGGTGGAACGTTTCCGCTCGGATCGGAGGTCGAGGTGACGAGACCGCGATCAGCCCAGGCTTGAAGGTCGGTTATGGAATAAACGACGCGGCCGCCCAGCTTGCGATAGGTTGGACCAGTGCCATACGTACGGTGCTTTTCAAGGGTGCGCTCCGATAGGCCCAAGAAGCGCGCTGCTTCCTCGGTGCGCAGGTATCGTGGCGGTAGATTGGCGGCTTCCTCGCCCATGATCGAACCTCCGTGCTCTCGCGGCGGCCGCTACGGATGAGCGGCGGCCTGCGGGTACGGTGGCGAAAGAAGGCCGGTCAGTTGTCGTGGAGATTTGGGGGGAGCCTAATTCCCACACCGTGATCGGATCGTCGTCCGAGGCCGGCGGTCTGCGGCGCATCGCATGGCGGGCTGAGCCGGTTAGCCGCGGCGGCGGCGATGCCGAAGGAGTTTACGGTAACCACCCTCGATCATGCGTCTAGCTTCGCGTAGCAGAGACATGATTGCATGTCGGCGCGACGAGGCTTGCCATTCGTCGCGACTGACATCGCCGATATCGAAGATCACCTGCGCAATCGACTGCTGCGTGGCGCCGTAGCGGAAACCGTCGAATGCTTGGAGCATTCTGCGAGCTCTGGCACGTTGCTGGGCTGTCAACCGCGTGTCTGGTGGCACGGCGCGGTGATGAAGCGTCGCGAGCAGGCGTTCAACCGACTCCAGACGGTCGAAGCCGCTGATGTCGAGCGGGATGACCGCGACCAACGGGGTGATCGTCGCCGACTCGCCGATCTGGATAAGCTGCAGCGATGGGACAGCAGCGTCATACAGTCTGAAATCTGCGCCGATTGAATCAGATGCAAGCGGCGGCGGTAAGATCGGCGCTGTTGTTGTCGTCGAGAGAAGGTCTGGCGCCGTGTCGAGAATAACAGTGCTGGTATCGTCCGTAGGCGACCAAAGCACGGGAGCGGCCGGCGGCGGATCCAGCGGATCGACAGGGAAATCGCAACCCCCAACGGAGTCGGAAGTCTTCAAGATCTTGTTCGGGAGAGATGTCGCGATGCAGGAGCGCCGTGAAGTCACGGTCGTAGGCGTCATTGCGCCGAAGCCACTCCCAAGCAAGGTCAGACGCGCTCAGTCTATCGACGTGATCATAATTTGCCGAGGCTCGCCACTGAGAGGGATCCGGCGTCACAGCTTTGCTCCTCATCGTCTTCCGATCGAGTTCGGACTGACAATGATTACCGTGAGTTGCGTTGCGCGGAAGTCCAGGTTGAAGCAACAGGTGTTGCTCCCGAGGCATCGCGGGCGCTAACGGGCAAGGCTCTCTCTCGCGACTTCGCGGTAGCCGTGCTCGGACATCCAGCGCGCCCGTGCGAGGTGTGTCGCATGAACGCGACGGCAACGCTCCGGATCAGCGTCAGGATCGAGGCCGAACAACGTGCGTGTGGCTTCTCTCCAGTCGGCTCCGTCGCGCCATGAATCGATCAGGCGCAGGTACAAGGCCATATGCGCCCGGTCGTACGGCGTGAGAGCCGATCCCGTTGGTGCTTCATCCTTGAAGTCGTGCGTCGTCACCGCATCCCCCTGATGTCCGAAATATCCACTGTGGAGGGATTTGTTAACGATGATCTGACGCCGTTACGAATGCAAGGCGTGTCGCCGGACAATCGCGTCACGGCGGCGATATGCCGATAATCAGCGACGAACCTTATGATCGACAAGCATGACCCCTACGCCTTGGTCGGAGCTCAAGAAGACGATCCCATCTCGTTCCAAGGCTCGTCTCACCTCGTCGCGCGTGCTTTCGTAGATCCCAAGATTGCTCTCGGATTCCAATCGCTTGAGTGCGGTGAGGGATACACGGGCCTTGTCCGCGAGCGTCTCCTGTGTCCAACCCAGCAAAGCGCGTGCGGCCCGCGATTGTCGGGCGGTGATCATGCATGATCACCTCCCACTTGGACCTACGCGCACGCCAGAACTACGACTATAATAGTCGCCTCTTAATGATATTTCCATCCGAATCGTGCTCTCGCGCCTGCCCGCGAGGCGCTTTCACGGTGACTGATTCGGTCGCCTTTGGACGCCGAAGGCCCCGGCCTTTCGGCCGGGGCCTTGCGCCAGGCTTCAGTCGCCCCGGCGCCCGTTGGGGCGGGACCAGATCAGCGAGAAGGTGTCGCTGTCCTCGTCGTCGAAGAGGTTGGCGTAGATCGGGGCGTTGAAGCTCGGATCGTCGAGCTTGAGGCCCAGATAGTCGCGGCCCTCGTTGGAGCGCTTGGACCAGGCGGCGCCGATTTCGGCGCGGCCGACCAAGACCCGGTGGCTGGGGGCGTTCTCGCCGGTAGCGCGCTGGTCGGGAACGATGCGCACGTTCTTGGCCTGGACGCTGAGGGTGACGATTTCGCCGGTGAACTCGTTCGAGCCGGTCTTCTTGAAGGTGCCGATGGTCGCCATTGTAAGTCTCCGTTTTCCGTTTCCGAGCCCGCACCATTGCGGCCTCGATGGCGATCGGTTGGCCGGAGGCGATCGACGGCGCACCCCGCAGGGGCCTGACAGCTAAGGAGGGCTTTCTTGTCTCGCGAGGAATGGCGGCGCAGCCGGCAGGGGAAGAAAGTTTGACGCGGCTGTTGCGTCATAGGCGATCGAGGCTTTAGCCGGCCTTCGGCCAGATCAGGCCATTGAAGAGGCCGTTTGGAGCGGTCGAGACACGGTCAGATAACGGAAGAGATGGCGGCCGTCCTGCATCGACAAACCGGCGCGTCGCCATGTCACCGGCTTCGTCCATCTCACGACAGGGTCCAGTACTGCTCAATCTTGACCTTCAGCCGCCGTTCGCAGGGGAGTGCCTCACCGGGTATTCTATCGGCCGCTAAGACACGGGTCGAACGCAGGCAGCGCTTCAATGAGGGCCGTTTCTTCAGGGCAGCGCCAATCCGCGCTTCATCGACCTATCGTCGCAACAGGAGATGACGAAGAGGCCCACCCCCGTAGCTCTGGCCCCTTGACGGGAATGCGGGAGATCAAGCCCGTGCAAGGCCCCGGCCGGAAGGACCCGGGGCCGCCGCCATTCCCGCAACTCGTACAAGCGCGGTGATGCCGACAGCGACAGCGCCGATGACCGAGAACGTGATCTGCCATGCCTCAGATGGCATGAGGTGTTTCACGATGCCGTGGGTGGCGTGGAAGCCGGCAACAGCGGCAGGGGCGACGAAGACGATCGCTACGGTAAGCTTCAGCCACATTGGTTTGACGAAGGTGATCAGGAGCTGACCAGCGGCGAAGGTCGCGGCCGCGGCGACAAGGCCGACGGCGATCCCGCCGAGCACGCCTGCGCCGCTGCCGTGTGCCCACATGCCCACGGTTGCACCTACGAAGGTCGGCAGGGCGAAAATAGCCAGTGTGAATAGCAGCCAGCAGAGCACGCCAATGGCTGCGAGCGATCCGAGTATTCCGAGGATGATCATGACGGTGGCCTCCGTTCGAGTAGGTTCGACGGTTGCGCCTGCCACCACCACCACGGCGCGATCGCACTATAGCGAAAGATAAAGGACGCCGGGAGCGGAAATCGCGAGCGACTTCCGCCTGGCGAAGCTAATTTTGCGGGGTCAGGGGGCAAACGGATCAATTTCATGGACAATCTCCGAAGCGCTGCCGTCGTATTCGCTGGCGGGCGTAACCGAAAGAGTGCCGTCACCGGCCTGGAAGATGACGATGGCTGCCATGAGGGTGGTGGCGAGGCTGAAGGCGAAGGCTTGGGCTTCGTTCGGGGACATCGGATCGGCTCCTGTCTTCGAGCGGAGGACCCTCCCCCGCTGACAGGCGCCCGAAGTGTCGGACTGGTCGCTGCAATCACCGCGCAGGCGCAGCCGGAGCGGCGGCATGCGCGCATAGCCGACCCTTTACGGGTTGATGGCACCAAGCGACCAGTCCGGCCAAGGATTAGCGCATAGAAGCGGGGTGGTCCGCTCCGATCAGAGCGAGGTCGTGGTCGATGTTCACGCGAATGCGTTCCGAAGAATTGCTATCGCGAGAAACAGAGCGCCAATGGAAAGCGCTACCGATCCTGAGACATAGGCGAACGCCGCAAGGTGCTGTCCGCGTTCGATCAGAAGTGCTGCCTCAAGCGAGAACGCCGAGAAGGTGGTGAACCCGCCGATGATGCCTGTCGTGAGAAACAGGCGCGCATGCTGGGATAGCCCGCTGCGGAGCGCGAAATACTCGACGACGACCCCCATCAGGAACGAGCCGAGGACGTTGATGGTCAGCGTTCCGAACGGAAAACTGCTTGAGCCGAGCGTGCGAAGGGCCGTGACGTTGATCGCGTGTCGGGCCATGCCGCCGAGTCCGGCGCCGATGAAAACAATCAGATAGTTCATGGTTGCCCTGTGCATGCGGCAACCAGCAAGTCGAAGGCGAACACCTACCATCGACGGGCGGGTTGCCTGTGTTGGTAGGAGTCATCAGCCCGGAACGGCGGTTATCGGGGAACTCCATCCCCGTCACCATGCATGATATCGAAAGAGATCGGCTCTTGGTAGAGGTCGGGGCGGCGCTTACGCGCCGCCGAACCTCCAGACCGGGATGCCGAGCTTCTTGGCCTTGTCGGCGAGGTTGTCGTTGATGCCGGTGCCCGGGAAGTGGATCACGCCTTTAGGCACGATCTGCAGCATCTCGTCGTTGCGTTTGAACGGTGCGGCCCGGCCATGTTTCGTCCAGTCGGGTGCAAAGCCGATCTGTGGAACGTTGCGGGTCTTTGCCCAGAGGGAGGCGATCTTTTCGGCGCCTTTGGGCGACTTGCCGTGCACCAGCACCATGTCGGGGTGCTTCGTATGCACCTGGTCGAGCTTGGCCCAGATCAGCCGATGATCGTCATAGTCGAGCCCGCCGGTGACGACGATCTTGGGACCGGGTGGCAGAAGCACCTCCTGGTCGGCGCGCTTCTTCGCCATCAGGAAGTCGCGGCTGTCGATCATCGCCGAGGTCAGATTGCGATGGTTGACCTTCGATCCGCTGCGCGGGAGCCACGGCTTGCCGACATGGCGTTCGTAGTGCTCGGCGGCCTGGTCGCGCATCAGTTCGAAGGCGTTCTGCCGCTCGATGAGCGTCATGCCTTCGGCGATCAGGCGCTCCAGTTCGACCGACTTCACCTCGCTGCCGTCCTGTTCTCGCTGCGCTCGCTTCTGTGCCTGCTCGTTGTCGTCCAGTTCCCGGCCGATCCGGTCGGTCGCGCGGTGGAAGACGTTGACGGTCGACCAGAGGAGATCGTCGAGGTCGGGTTCGAGGCGAGTGTCCTCCAGGGTGCCGATCAGGGCGTCGAAGATGTCGGCGACCGCGCCCGCGACCTGGTTGCCGTCGGGAAGAAGCCGCTGGTCGGGCTCGTCGGTGAAGGGACGGTAGCCGTGGAGTTGGAGTTCGTTGAGGACATGGTCGGTGGGTGAGGATTCGTGATGCGGTTCGTCGTGGTCGTGATCGCGCATGGGATGCTCCGTCGGTTGGACCGCTTGCCGTCGCGGCCTTCATGGCGACGAAGCCCACGGGCCGGACGGCCGGGCACCCGGAGCGCAAGCGCAGGGCTTGATGGCTAAGACCGGCTATTTTGCCTCGCGATGGAAAGCGGCCTTCAGGCCGCGCCGGAAAATAGTCGGCCGCCGCCATTGCCCGATTGTCCGGCTTGTGGGCCGATCGCCCTCTCGAAGGCCGAGGCGCGGTCCCCTCCGACGGATTGATGCATCCGCCCGAGCACGGAGGTGACCCGCACGCCCGTTCGCCTGCCGGCTATGCCGCCAACGCCATGAAGCGCGCGACATCCTGCGGCGCGACCTGCAACCGGGCTTCCACGCGCAATGCCTCCAGGCCAAGGGTACGCAGGTCCTCGTTGAAGTCGCCCAATTCCGGCGAAATGACGATCGCCTCGATCCCAGCCGCGTTCGCCCGTTCGATCAGGGTATCGCGCGCACCGTCACCAGCCGGATCGTTGTCGCGGACGATGTAGATCCGCCGCAGCGTGTCGGGAAACAGGACGGCGGCGAGATGCGCCGCCGAGAGCGCCGCCAGCATCGGCATGTCAGGGAGGACCTGCCGGAGCGACAGGACGGTTTCGATCCCTTCGCCGGCCGCCATCACGTCGCCACCGATGCCGAAGCGCACCGCGTTGCCAAGAAGATCGCCCATTGCCCGCCTCGGCGTGTCGATCGGCGCCTTGTCCCGGCGGCGAGGATCGAGCCAAGTGCGATGCGCCCCGGTGGTCTTGCCATCGACATCGGTGACGGCCGCGATCATCGCCGGCCAGGTCTCGGTCTGCGAATGCTCGTCAGGGCGATAGTAACAGCGCGGGTGGAAATGCAGGTCTCGGGTTCCGCGTAAATCCGTAATGCCGCGGTCCCGCAGATACGACTGTACGAGCGTGCCATAGATCGGCTGCGACATGCGAACCAGCCGGCGCGCCGCGTCGGGGGAGCCATGCGGTGCCGGGCTTTGCCGCTGGTGCTCCCGAGATTGCGGTTCGGGCGGCGGCATCGAGAGGAAGGTCCGGGCCGTATCGGCGACGTCCTTGAAGTCTATGAGGCCGCAGCTCTCCCGGATGACGTCGAGGAGATCGCCATGCTCGCCAGTCGCTGCGTCGGTCCATTTACCTGCCGGACCTTTCGGCGTGTCCTTGAGCCGGACGTACATCGAGCGTCCGGGCGCGTTGCGCACGTCGCCGACCAGCCAGTAGTTGCCTTCGAGGCGGCCGCTGGAAAGATAGTGTCGGCACACCGCCTCGGCCTGCCGGCCAAGACGATGCGCAAGATCGGAAGCGTCCAAACGTGCCATCACGCGGCCTCCCGCTCGGAGATGCGCGCGACCGGGAAGGTGTCTAGCAGCTTGGCGAGGATAGCTGGCCCGGTGCCGTCAACCGGGACGAAGAAGCGCAGCTTCCAGGAGATGATCTCGCTGAACAGCCCATATGCCCGCAGCCGGTCGCGCATCGCCTCGGTGAAGCCGGTCAGTTCCAGTCGTTGGGCGTTCATCACGCGGGCGCGCCTAAGCTGGAGGCCACCAGCGAGATCGAGGATCGCGATGCCATCCATCAGCGCGGTGAAGGCCTGCTCCGGAGTCAGCGACGAAGCGCCCTTGGTGACTGCGTTCACCGCCCAGGCGGGCGACACGCGCCGGCCGATGATGCGCTCGCCGTCATCGGTCTGGAGCCGGTAGACGCGGGTCGACTCGTTCGGTAGGCGCTTCCAGATCGGCAGCAGCAGGCCGGCGACGATATGGATCGTGCTGTCGGAGAACTCCGGCACGTCGTTCAGCTCTGCCCACCACGCTGCGGCGAAAGCGGCGCGATCGACTTCCTCCCAATGACTCTCCTCCATCATGCGCAGCGGCGCATAGTTCTGCTCCATCGGCCGGATCAGGCAGACACGGCGCTCGATCTCGCCATCATCGAGCATCATCGACGATGCGGGAATTTGCACGGCGGCGCGTCCCGAGCGGCCGTTGACCAGCAGCCGTGTCCGTGGATCGGAGAGATGATCGAGCGCATCGGCCAAGCTCGTCGGACGATTGCGCTCCCGGCGGGTGATCGTGAGCAGCCGCGTTTCCGCGCCACTGCTCGGATGGGTGTGAATCACTTCCGCGTCGGTGACGACGAAGCTCTGGGCCTGCAGCGTCTCAAGCCCGATGTCGTAGACACCGCTGCGGATCGCGCCCTCGACCTTGGCGGTCAGGAGCTGCTCGAACGCCGTGAACAGCACGCCCTGCAGGTCGATGGTCAGGGCCAGCAGGCGGTTGAGGAAGGTGGTGATCGGCGGCAGCTCGTCCTTAATGCCGTTGTCGTCCGTGAGCTTGAGCCCGGTGGCGGACTCGAAGCGGTGGAGCGAGCAGCCCTCGACCTTGCCACGAACGAGCAGCAGATAGAGCTGACGCAAGGCATCGCGGGCATAGGGGCTTTCGAGATTGTCTTCAGGCCGGAATAGGCCTTGGCCTCCGGTCTGGCGCTGCCCGCGCGTGATGGCGCCGAGCGTGTCGAGCCGGCGCGCGATCGTCGAGAGGAAGCGCTTCTCGGCCTTCACATCGCTGGCGATCGGCCGGAAGAGCGGCGGCTGCGCCTGGTTGGTGCGGTTGGTACGACCGAGCCCCTGGATCGCCGCGTCAGCCTTCCACCCAGGCTCCAGCAGATAATGGACACGCAGGCGTTGATTCTGCGCGCCAAGGTCCGCGTGATAGCTGCGCCCCGTGCCGCCGGCATCCGAGAAGACGAGGATGCGCTTCTGGTCATCCATGAAGGCGGCCGCCTCGGCGAGATTGGCCGATCCTGCCCGTTTCTCGACTGTAAGGCGCTCACCCTTGCGCACCACGCGGCGCGACCGACCGGTGACCTCGGCGACCACGTCGGTGCCGAAGCGCTGGACGATCTGATCAAGGGCGCCGGGCACAGGCTCAAGCGATGCGAGCCGCTCGATCAGTTCATCGCGCCGGGCCACGGCTTCCCGGCTTTCGACCGCCTGGCCATCTCGGTAGACCGGCCGCGACGACAGATTGCCCTCGCTGTCGGAGAACGGCTCGTAGAGCTGCACCGGGAAGGAATGGGCGAGGTAGTCGAGAACATATTCGCGCGGCGTGATGTCGACGCGCACGTCGTTCCATTCCTCCGTGGGGATATCGGCCAGTCGGCGTTCCATCAATGCCTCGCCGGTCGAGACGATCTGGATCACCGCCGAGTGGCCGTTGGCCAGGTCCTGCTCGATCGAACGGATCAGCGTCGGCGTCTTCATGCTGGTCAGGAGATGACCGAAGAAGCGCTGCTTGGCGCTCTCGAAGGCGCTCCGCGCGGCTGACCTCGCCTGCCGGTTCAGCGTCCCCGTCGAGCCGGTGATGTTGGCAGCCTGCATCGCGGCATCGAGATGATTGTGGATGATGGCTTATCGCGAGGTCGCGATAATGCGCAGGAACGTGGCGAAGGCCCGCAAAGCTGCTGAGCATTTCGCCACGTCCTTCACATTATT